>NZ_CP126080.1:315000-1515000 GCF_030122805.1 Mesobacillus sp. AQ2
ATTGGAATTCTTTACGTTGGTGCTTCAGAAAAGATCATCGTTCAAATTCTGAGTTCTTTTATGACGAAATTTTTAATCCAGATTGCAATCGTATTAATCATCGCATTTATCGGAATCTATTGGTTTACCCGGAATTTGAGAAGAAGGCTTGACGCCATATCGGCAGCCATGGTCAAAGCAGGAGCCGGGGACTTCACGGCTGTTGTTGAAGACCGGAGTGGAGATGAGCTTAGTGACCTTGCGGATAGCTATAATCACATGAAAGAAAACTTGAGCACTATGTTGCATGATGTGCTTGAAACTTCAGAACAGGTTGCCGCTTCGTCTGAACAGCTGACTGCAGGTGCTGAACAGACAAGCAGGGCGACCGAGCAAATAACAGAAGCGATCCAGCAGGTTGCCAGCGGTTCTGACACACAAACACAAGGGGTAGAAGAGAGTGCAAGGGCGTTGGAGGAACTGGCAAGGGGAGTGGCAGAGATTGCGGAAACTTCCTCATTGATTGCTGAGTCAAGTTCAGAAGCAAGTGACCATGCCAAACAGGGTGGGGCGTTTGTCGAGGAAACTGCAAGTCAAATGAATATGATCCATGCTTCTGTAGAAGAAACAGGAGAAGTTTTCAATCTGCTGAATGAAAGGTCCAGGGAAATCGACAATATCTCTAAGGTGATTACAGAGATTGCAGACCAGACCAATTTGCTCGCCTTGAATGCGGCCATTGAAGCAGCGAGGGCAGGGGAACATGGCAAAGGATTTGCCGTTGTTGCGGCAGAGGTCAGGAAGCTGGCTGAACAATCACAGAAATCCTCTTCCCAAATTTCCGATTTGATCGGACAGATACAAATGGATATGGAGCAGTCCAATGATTCGATTGAGACTGTAAAAAAAGAAGTATTAAGCGGCCTGGGAATTGTTGAAGGGACCCAAAAGAGCTTCCAGGAAATCCTTCATTCCATGGAAAATATGAGTGCACGGATCGAAGAGATGGCAGCCACTGCGGAACAAATGTCTGCGAGCACAGAGGAAATCTCCGCAACCGTGAATGAGGTCTCGACGGTCTCAAAAGATTCTTCTGTCCATACTCAAAATGTCGCGGCTTCAGCTGAGGAACAATTAGCTTCCATGGAGGAAATAACAGCATCAGCCAATAACTTGTCTACAATGGCAGAAACGTTAAAAGATACAGTTAGCCGATTTAAAATATAATGGAGAACCATCAAGCCCTTCCTGGAACGGATGCTGGCCTGATGGTTTTTTTATGGCTTGTTCATTGCCGTGTCAATTGTGGAAAAGATTTATAAAAATAATTTTCAAATAGTTTCAAATGCTGTGCTTGAGGAAACCTTAAGATAAGAATTCCTTTCTCTCGTTATTTTGCAAGTTGCTTTACAAGTGATTTGATTAATGCGAACATTAAGGCTTATTAGATGAGATGTCTGGAGGGGTTATTGAATGCTGGAGAATAGTTTTGTCATGGTTGCCATCATCTTAATCATCAATATTGTGTATGTGTCTTTTTTTACAATCAGGATGATCCTGACGTTGAAGGGTCAGCGTTATCTGGCTGCAGGTCTGAGCATGATCGAAGTAGTGATTTATGTAGTCGGACTCGGGCTGGTACTTGAGAATTTGAATCAGATTCAGAACCTGGTTGCCTATGCTGTGGGCTATGGTATTGGTGTCATCGTTGGGATGAAAATTGAAGAGAAGCTGGCGCTTGGATATATTACGATAAATGTCATTACAAAGGAATATGATCGAGATCTTCCTAAGGCATTACGGGATCAGGGGTATGGTGTGACGGACTGGGCCGCTCACGGGCTTGAGGGTAACCGGATGGCTATGCAGATTCTGACTCCGAGGAAATATGAATTAAAGCTTTACCAGACAATCAAGGAGCTGGATCCAAAGGCTTTCATCATTGCGTATGAACCGAAAGCGATTCATGGCGGGTTCTGGGTAAAATCAGTTCGGAAAGGAAAGCTGTTCTCATGAGCAAGGTAAAAAAGAAACAGATGTATGAAGTCGGCGAGCATGAATCAATCGATGATTGCCTAAATAGAATGAAAAAGGACGGATTTGCCCCTGTCCGCAGGATGGAAAAGCCGATTTTCAAGGAAGTAGAAAAGAATGGCACCGTTGAATATGAGCCTGCTGGAAGGCAGATTATCTTTGAAGCAAAGCTGATTGAAAGCTAAATTGCGTTAGTTATTTAAAGTCCTAAACACGAACGATTTAAAATGGAAATTATTTAACGTTCGATTATTGATTGACAAAAAGTCTAAATGGTTGTTAAGATGTAGTTGTCGAAAGTGAAATCAGTTACTCCCTCGTATAATAATGGGGATATGGCCCATGAGTCTCTACCCGGTAACCGTAAATCGCCGGACTATGAGGGAAAGTAGTTTTTTTAAAGTGAAGGGAAAAGAAATCACATTTACTTGTGGGTTTCTTTGCGTTTGCACCCGGACGGACTACTTTCTCTTCTATCAGAGGAAGCAGTCTATCCGGGTTTTTTGTTTTTAAAACTCCAAAGGGAGGTTTAGGTATATGACCGTTGCAGTTATTATGGGGAGCAAGTCGGATTGGGAAACGATGAAGCATGCGTGTGACATGCTGGATCGCTTAGAGATTTCTTATATAAAGAAGGTAGTTTCCGCTCATCGGACACCGGATTTAATGTTTGAGTTTGCCGAAAATGCTAGAAATGAAGGAATTAAAGTCATCATCGCCGGAGCGGGCGGAGCAGCTCATTTGCCGGGGATGGTTGCAGCGAAAACGACGCTTCCGGTTATCGGCGTGCCTGTACAGTCGAGAGCGCTCAACGGCTTGGATTCATTGTTATCGATTGTCCAGATGCCTGGCGGCGTACCGGTTGCGACGGTGGCGATCGGAAAAGCTGGGGCAACGAACGCAGGATTGCTCGCTGCTCAGATTTTAGGTGCATTTGATGGTAAAGTAGCAGAAATGCTGGCGCGATTACGTGAAGAAACAAAAATGTCAGTGATGGAAAGCAGTGATGAGCTTGTCTAAATTGATTTTACCAGGAGAGACGATCGGAATCATTGGCGGCGGGCAGCTTGGCAAGATGATGGCACTGTCGGCAAAAGCGATGGGTTTCAGGGTGATTGTGCTTGACCCGACCGATGATTGCCCATGCGGCCAGATAGCTGACGAGCAGATTGTCGGCAGCTATGATGATCTTGAAAAAATAAAGCAGCTATCTGAACAAAGTGATGTCATCACGTACGAGTTTGAGAACATTGATGCGGATGCTCTTGAATGGTTAAATAAATACGCTTATGTGCCGCAGGGGACCGAATTGCTTCGGGTCACTCAGGACAGGATAGAAGAGAAGCGCCATATCGAGGCTGCCGGGGTGAGAGTGGCCCCATATGTGGCAGTGACAAGTGTGGAAGATGTAAGGAATGGTGTTGAGGAGCTGGGTTTGCCGGCAGTATTGAAGACGGCACGGGGCGGTTATGATGGCAAAGGGCAGCTGGTCATCAGGTCTGTTGAAGACATCCCTTTGGCGGAAACATTGGTCAGCCAGGGCTCGTGTGTACTGGAAAAATGGATACCGTTTGAAAAAGAGATCTCTGTGATCATTACCCGCGGGACGAACGGTGA
The DNA here is from genome assembly GCF_030122805.1 of Mesobacillus sp. AQ2. Taxonomy (NCBI): domain Bacteria; kingdom Bacillati; phylum Bacillota; class Bacilli; order Caryophanales; family Bacillaceae; genus Mesobacillus; species Mesobacillus sp. AQ2. Next base: position 318,631 of record NZ_CP126080.1, read on the forward strand.
GACTGCTGTTTTTCCAGTCGGGGAAAATATCCATAAGGAAAATATCCTGCATCAAACCATTGTGCCGGCGAGAATCAGTTTTCAGGCTGAAGCAAAGGCAATAAGAGCTGCAAAGCAGATTGCCGAGGCGTTAGGTTTAATCGGGACGCTGGCGGTTGAGATGTTTTTAGGAGCGAATGATGAGCTTTACATAAATGAACTGGCACCGCGGCCGCATAACTCGGGACATTATACGATCGAGGCCTGTGAGACGTCGCAGTTTGAGCAGCATGTCAGGGCAGTCTGCGGCTGGCCACTGGGCAGCACGAACTTGCTTAAGCCTGCTGTGATGGTGAATATCCTGGGTGAGCACCAGCAGCCACTGCTGGAAAAAATCGCAGAAGTGCAGGATTGGAAGATTCACTTATATGGCAAAAAAGAAGCAAAGCATAAACGGAAAATGGGGCATGTGACCCTTTTACGAGAGACAGTAGAGAGTGCGCTGGAGGAAGCAGAGCAAAGCGGCATCTGGGAAGGCGCAGCAGAAATGATCGGAGGACAAAAGAAATGATAGATCGTTATACAAGACCGGAAATGGGAGCAATCTGGACGGAGGAGAATCGCTTCAAAGCGTGGCTTGAGGTCGAGATCCTCGCATGTGAAGCATGGGCAGAGCTTGGCGAGATTCCTAAAGAAGATGTGAAGAAGCTCAGGGAAAATGCTTCATTTGATATTAACCGGATCAAGGAAATCGAGGAAGAGACACGCCATGATGTCGTTGCTTTTACAAGAGCAGTATCTGAAACGCTTGGAGAGGAACGTAAATGGGTGCATTATGGCCTGACTTCGACGGATGTGGTCGATACAGCATTATCGTATGTGCTTAAACAGGCGAATGCGATTTTGCTGAAGGATATTGAGAACTTTGTTGAGATTTTGGCGAATAAGGCTAAAGAACATAAATACACAGTGATGATGGGACGTACGCATGGTGTCCATGCTGAACCGACGACTTTTGGCTTGAAGCTGGCGCTATGGCTTGAGGAAATGAAGCGCAATCTTGAGCGATTCAAAATGGCTTCCAGCGACGTAGAATTCGGCAAGATTTCCGGTGCGGTTGGAACGTACGCGAATATCGATCCATTCGTTGAATCGTATGTCTGTGAAAAATTAGGACTGCAGCCGGCACCGATTTCCACTCAAACCTTGCAGCGGGACCGCCATGCGTTCTATATGGGGACACTTGCGTTAATTGCGACTTCCATTGAAAAATTCGCGGTGGAGATCCGCGGCTTGCAAAAAAGCGAAACTCGTGAAGTTGAGGAGTTCTTTGCGAAAGGACAGAAGGGTTCATCGGCGATGCCGCATAAGCGCAACCCGATTGGCTCTGAAAACATGACTGGGATGGCGAGGGTCATCCGCGGATACATGACAACAGCCTATGAGAATGTGCCACTGTGGCATGAGCGCGATATCTCACATTCATCTGCTGAGAGAATTATTTTACCCGACGCAACGATTGCTTTGAATTATATGCTGAATCGCTTTGGAAATATCGTCAAGAACCTGACGGTGTATCCGGAGAACATGAAGCGTAATATGGATCGGACACTTGGCTTGATTTACTCCCAGCGTGTGCTGCTTGCTTTGATCGACAAAGGGATGTCGCGTGAAGAAGCATATGATACGGTCCAGCCTCGCGCGATGGAAGCATGGGAAAAGCAGGTGCAGTTCCGCAGCCTGATCGAACAGGATGAAAAGATTGCCGGACTGCTGAGTGAAGCAGAAATCGATGACTGCTTTGATTACAACTACCATATCAAGCATGTGGATATGATTTTTGAAAGACTGGGACTTTAATACAAAAGGGCAAGGTTTCTTGCCCTTCTTTTATCTCTAGGAGACTGAAGATTGCCAATTATCTCAATCGGAGGGCGTTGAAATGGAAGAGCTGTTATACGAAGGGAAAGCGAAGCGGATTTACGCGACAGATCAAGAGGATGTAGTAAGGGTTCAATACAAGGATTCTGCGACGGCATTTAATGGCGAGAAAAAGGCAGAGATTGTCGGCAAGGGCAGGCTGAATAACGAGATTACGAGTCTATTATTCTCAAAGCTTGGCAAAGCTGGTATCCAATCGCATTTTATCGAGAAAATTTCCGAGAATGAGCAGCTGGTGAAGCGTGTACAGATCATCCCGCTCGAAGTGGTTGTCAGGAATTTCGCTGCGGGCAGTTTTTCAAAGCGCCTTGGCATTGAGGAAGGCAACAAGCTTTCAAGGCCAATCGTCGAGTTTTACCTGAAGGATGATGCGCTAGGCGACCCGCTGATTACCGATGAACATATTGATGTGCTGAATTTGGCAGCTGCAGAAGAAGTGGCTGAACTGAAGGCAGCGGCTTTGAAAATTAATGAAGTGCTTGGCGGATTTTTCGCTGAAATAGGTGTGAGATTAATAGATTTTAAGCTAGAGTTCGGCAAGGATACTGACGGGAAGATCCTGCTGGCGGATGAGATTTCGCCTGATACATGCCGCCTCTGGGATATGGAGACGCAACAAAAGCTAGACAAAGATGTGTTCCGCCGCGATTTAGGGAATCTGACAGATGCTTACGAAACCATTTTAACGAGATTGGGAGGACAATTGCATGTATAAAGTGAAGGTGTATGTCACGTTAAGGGAAAGTGTTTTGGATCCACAGGGGACGGCTGTTAAAAAATCGCTTGCGACTCATGGTTACGAAGGCATCCAGGATGTCCGAATCGGCAAGTATATGGAACTTACTTTGGATGAGAGTGTAAAGGATGTTGACGGCGCTGTTATGGAAATGTGCGAGCGCCTGCTGGCGAATCCGGTGATTGAGGATTACAGGTATGAAGTCGAGGAGGTTGTTGCACAGTGAAATTTGCGGTGATCGTTTTTCCGGGTTCAAACTGTGACATCGACATGTACCATGCGGTAAAAGATGAGCTTGGCGAAGAAGCAGAATATGTCTGGCATGATGCTGAAAGCCTTGAAGACTATGATGCTGTGCTTTTGCCTGGCGGTTTCTCATATGGAGATTACTTGAGATCAGGCGCGATTGCGCAGTTCAGCAATGTGATGAAGGAAGTTGTCAAAGCGGCCGAAGCCGGAAAGCCTGTACTTGGCGTCTGCAACGGATTTCAGATTTTGCTTGAAGCAGGCCTTCTTCCAGGTGCAATGCGCAGAAATGACAGCCTGAAGTTCATCTGCAAGCAGGCCGAGCTGAAGGTGGAGAATAACGAAACAATGTTTTCAGCTGGCTATGAAAAAGGCGAGATCATCACGGTTCCGGTTGCGCATGGTGAAGGCAATTATTATTGCGATGAAAAGACGCTGGCTAATTTGAAGGCAAACAATCAAATCGTGTTCACATACGAAGGCGAGAACCCGAACGGAAGCCTTGGGAATATTGCCGGGATCATCAATGAACGAGGAAACGTCCTCGGGATGATGCCGCATCCGGAGCGTGCAGTCGATGAGCTGCTTGGCGGCGCGGACGGCCTGAAGCTTTTCAAATCAATCGTCAAACAATGGAGGGAAGCAAATGCGGTTAATGCTTGAACCAAGCCCAGAGCAAATTAAACAGGAAAAAATCTATCGTGAAATGGGACTTTCAGACAGCGAGTTTGCTTCTGCCGAACAGATCCTTGGACGTACTCCTAACTATACAGAGACTGGCTTGTTCTCGGTTATGTGGTCAGAGCATTGCAGCTACAAGAACTCCAAGCCTGTCCTGAAAAAGTTCCCTGTCACAGGCGAGCGCGTGCTTCAGGGACCGGGCGAGGGTGCAGGAATCGTGGATATTGGGGATGGCCAGGCGGTCGTTTTCAAGATCGAGAGCCATAACCATCCTTCTGCGATCGAGCCATACCAGGGTGCTGCTACGGGTGTCGGCGGAATCATCCGCGATGTATTTTCGATGGGAGCAAGGCCAATTGCATTATTGAATTCCCTCCGTTTTGGCGAGTTGGAATCGCCACGGGTGAAATATTTGTTTGAACAAGTTGTTGCCGGTATTGCCGGTTACGGGAACTGCATCGGCATTCCAACGGTTGGCGGCGAGGTTCAGTTTGATGGTGCTTATGAGGGAAATCCGCTTGTTAACGCAATGTGCGTCGGTTTGATCAACCATGAGGACATTAAAAACGGCCAGGCGCATGGCGTTGGAAATACCGTCATGTACGTTGGCGCTAAGACTGGCCGTGACGGAATTCACGGTGCGACATTCGCGTCCGAGGAATTGAATGAGGCGTCAGAAGAAAAGCGTCCTGCCGTACAGGTCGGCGATCCATTCATGGAAAAATTGCTGTTGGAAGCTTGCCTTGAGCTTGTGAAAAATGACGCGCTTGTCGGCATCCAGGACATGGGCGCAGCCGGTTTGACAAGTTCTTCTGCTGAGATGGCGAGCAAGGCGGGCTCTGGGATCGAGATGAATCTTGACCTTGTGCCTCAGCGTGAAACAGGCATGACGGCTTATGAAATGATGCTGTCAGAGTCCCAGGAGCGTATGCTGATCGTCGTGGAAAAAGGCCGCGAGCAGGAAATCATCGATCTTTTTTCAAAGTATGAGCTTGAAGCCGTTGCAATCGGAAAAGTAACGGATGACAAGATGCTTCGCCTTTTACATAAAGGGGAAGTGGTTGCGGATGTTCCGGCAGATGCACTGGCTGAAGAGGCGCCTGTCTATTACAAGCCTTCCAGCGAACCTGCGTATTTCCGTGAGTTCCAGGCAATGGACAACAAAATTCCTAATGTAGAAAACTATGAAACTACTCTTTTGCAGCTGCTTCAGCAGCCGACCATTGCAAGCAAAGAGTGGGTTTATGATCAGTATGACCATATGGTACGCACAAGTACGGTCGTTTCGCCTGGGTCTGATGCTGCTGTCGTCAGAATCCGCGGTACGGAAAAAGGTCTGGCGATGACGACGGACTGTAACTCTCGGTATATCTATCTTGATCCGGAAACGGGCGGGAAGATTGCTGTTGCCGAAGCGGCGCGCAACATCGTCTGCTCTGGCGGTGAGCCGCTGGCAATCACGGACTGCCTGAATTTCGGGAATCCGGAGAAGCCAGAGATTTTCTGGCAGTTTGAAAAAGTAGTCGATGGCATGAGTGAAGCGTGCCGGACATTGAGCACGCCAGTCATCGGCGGAAACGTGAGTTTGTATAACGAAACGAATGGAACAGCTATCTATCCGACACCAGTGGTCGGTATGGTTGGTCTGGTTGAAAATTTAAAGCATGTAATGACTCAGCATTTTAAAAAGGCCGGCGATTTGATTTATTTGTTGGGAGACACGAAGGATGAGTTTGGCGGCAGCGAGCTGCAGAAGCTTGTGTATGGCAAGATTTTCGGCAAGGCGCCTGAGCTCGATTTGGAAGTGGAAGCTAGCTATCAAGCGCAAATTTTAACAGTGATTAAAAATGGCCTTGTTGCCTCTGCTCATGATGTTGCCGAGGGCGGCGCAGCGGTTGCGCTTGCTGAATCCGTAATCGGAAGCAAGGGGCTCGGAGCAGCAGTTGAGCTCGAAGGCAACGCAGTATCAGCATTGTTCAGCGAATCGCAATCCCGCTTCATTTTATCGGTAAAACCTGAGAACCAGATTGAGTTTGAAAGTATAACAGACGCAGTGCTGATCGGGAAAGTCGTTGAAACGCCAGTCTTAAAAGTTGATGTCAACGGTGAGAATGTGATCAATCAAGATGCAGAGGGGCTGAAAAAGGCCTGGAAAGGAGCCATCCCATGCTTGCTGAATTAAAAGGCTTGAATGAGGAATGCGGCGTTTTTGGTATCTGGGGACATCCAGAGGCAGCACAAATTACTTACTACGGTCTCCATAGCCTGCAGCATCGCGGCCAGGAAGGCACAGGCATCGTTGTCAGTGACGGCCAGCAGCTTAAGGGCCGGAAAGGCGAAGGTCTTGTGACGGAAATTTTTACAGCAGATGCCATGGAAGATCTACAGGGTGTCGGCGCCATCGGTCATGTCCGCTATGCGACTGCAGGAGGAGGCGGCTACGAGAATGTTCAGCCGCTGCTGTTCCAATCACAGAGCGGCGGACTGGCCCTTGCACATAACGGCAATCTTGTTAATGCCGATGCGTTAAGGAATCAGCTTGAGGCACAGGGCAGCATTTTCCAGACAAGCTCAGACACTGAGGTGCTGGCACATTTGGTCAAGCGCGGCGGCTTCAGCCAGCTGAGGGATCGTGTGAAAAATGCCTTGCCAATGCTGAAGGGTGCTTACGCCTTTCTAATCATGACCGAGACAGAATTCATGGTGGCGCTGGACCCGCATGGACTGCGACCTTTGTCATTGGGCAGACTTGGCGATGCGTATGTGGTTGCGTCTGAGACTTGTGCATTCGATATCGTCGGGGCAGAGTTTATCAGGGACATCCTTCCTGGAGAGCTGCTCGTGATCGATGCAGACGGCCTTCATTCCGAGATGTATTCAATGAGCTCCTCAACGGCAATCTGCACGATGGAATATATTTATTTTTCCCGCCCAGACAGCAATATTCACGGCATCAACGTCCATGCGGCCCGCAAGAATCTCGGCAAGCAGCTGGCAAAAGAAGTACCGATTGAGGCTGATGTTGTCACAGGTGTACCTGATTCAAGTATTTCTGCGGCCATCGGCTATGCGGAGGAATCAGGCATTCCGTACGAAATGGGCTTGATCAAGAACCGTTATGTCGGCCGGACATTCATCCAGCCTTCCCAAAGCTTAAGGGAGCAGGGTGTGAAAATGAAGCTTTCGCCGGTGCGCGGTATTGTTGAAGGCAAGCGTGTCATTATGGTGGATGACTCGATCGTGCGCGGCACAACAAGCCGCCGGATTGTGAAAATGCTTAAGGATGCCGGTGCCACTGAGGTCCATGTCGTCATCAGCTCGCCGCCAATCCAGAACCCGTGCTTTTACGGGATCGATACATCTACTCGCGAAGAGCTGATTGCTTCTGAACATTCCGTCGAAGAGATTCGTGAGTTGATTGGCGCTGACTCGCTGACGTTTTTAAGTGTCGAGGGCATGCTGGAGGCAATCGGACGCAATGAACCTGGCGAAACGCGAGGCCAGTGCCTGGCATGTTTTACAGGTAAGTATCCGACGGAAATCTATCCGCAGGCAGTACCTGCCGGGCAGAAGTGCTGATGGGTTTCACCAAAATTAGGATGAAGGTGCAATTATATAAGGTTAACGCGCAATTATGCGATAGAACTGTGCAATTATAGTTTCTGTTGGTGCAATTAACCTGAATGATCGTGCAATTATGAGTTCCATTCGTGCAATTAACTCGAATGACCGTCAATAGAAGGCTACTATTCGTAGAATTCTCCTGTAGTCTGGCGATGGAAAACATGGTTGAGAAGAAATGTAGAAGTTGAATACTAGAAAAACAGCCAAATCGGAGGTAGTGAACATGGCAAATGCGTATAAGCAGGCTGGTGTGGATATAGAGGCCGGGTATGAGGCGGTCGAACGGATCAAAAAGCATGTGAATCGGACGGGCAGGCCGGGTGTGTTCGGGGCGCTGGGCGGATTCGGGGGGATGTTCGACCTTTCCAGTCTCGGACTGAAAGAACCGGTACTCGTTTCAGGTACGGATGGTGTCGGCACGAAGCTGATGCTGGCTTTCATGATGGACCGCCATGATACAATTGGCATTGATGCGGTCGCGATGTGCGTGAACGACATCGTTGTCCAGGGAGCAGAACCACTCTACTTCCTTGATTACATTGCTTGCGGCAAAGCCCAGCCTGAGAAAATCGAAGCGATTGTCAAAGGGATTGCCGATGGCTGCGAGCAGGCAGGCTGCGCCCTCGTAGGAGGGGAAACTGCGGAAATGCCAGGAATGTACTCTCCGGAAGAATACGATTTGGCTGGTTTTTCGGTGGGGGCCTGTGAAAAAACTGATATCATTACAGGCCAGCAAATCAAGGAAGGCGACGTGCTGATCGGGCTGGCTTCAAGCGGGATCCACAGCAATGGATACTCGCTTGTTCGCAAAGTGTTTCTTGAGCAGGCCGGCTGGAAGCTTGACCGACATGTGGAGGAGTTCGGCTGTACACTTGGCGAAGAGCTGCTGAAGCCGACCCGCATTTATGTAAAATCAGTACTTGCCGCTATGAAGCAATTTGAGCTTAAAGGGCTTGCCCACATCACAGGAGGCGGCTTTATTGAAAACATCCCGAGGATGCTGCCGGAAGGACTTGGCGCTGAGATCGAAGAAGGCAGCTGGGAAATACCTCATGTGTTCAAGACACTGGAATCATTAGCACAACTCGACCGCCAGGACATGTATAATACTTTTAATATGGGCGTTGGCATGGTTGTGGCTGTTGATCCGAAAATCGCACCAGAACTTGTTGGGTTTTTTAACGAAAATGGTGAGCGAGCTTCAGTGATTGGTACAGTCACTGTTTCTGAAGGAATTAAGGTAAAGACGGCTGGTGAAGCAATATGAAGAAAATCGCGGTGTTTGCATCTGGAAGCGGGAGCAATTTCCAGGCGATTGCGGTTGCTGCCCAGTCTGGAAGCCTGAATGCTGAAATCAGCCTGCTTGTATGCGACAAGCCGGGTGCGTTTGCAGTTGACCGTGCTGAAATGCTGGGGATTCCTGCCCTGGTCATCAGCCCGAAAAGCTATCTATCCAAGATAGAATATGAGGAAGAAATTTTACAAAAACTAACCAGCCTGGAAGTAGACATGATTGTTCTTGCAGGCTATATGCGCCTGATTGGGTCGACATTGCTGAATGCGTTTGAGGGGAAAATCATCAATATCCATCCGTCGTTGCTGCCAGCTTTTCCCGGCAAGGATGCAATCGGCCAGGCGCTGGCAGCGGGAGTCAAGACAACGGGAGTGACGATTCACTATGTCGATGAAGGGATGGATACGGGCCCGGTCATTGCAAGCGCGGCAGTGAACATCATTGCTGGTGAGACACACGAGTCACTCCAGAAGAAAATACAGCGGATCGAACACAGCTTATATCCAGAGGTTCTGGTGGAGCTGCTGAACGGAAAAGAGGAGGCAGTACAATGGGAAAAAAGCGTGCACTGATCAGTGTTTCGAATAAAGAAGGAATAGTTGAATTAGCAAAGGAGCTTGTTGAGCTTGGATTTGAAATCATCTCGACTGGCGGTACGAAGAATGCCTTGAAAGAAGGCGGAGTTCCTGTCATCGGCATCAGCGACGTAACCGGATTCCCGGAAATTCTCGAAGGCCGGGTCAAGACGCTCCATCCAAAAATACATGGCGGATTGCTGGCAAAGCATGATGATCCCTCCCATCAGGCTCAGCTGTCTGAGAATGAAATTGGAAAAATCGAACTTGTCTGCGTCAACTTGTATCCTTTCAAAGAAACCATTTCAAAGCCAGACGTGACACCGGAAGATGCGATCGAGAATATCGATATTGGCGGTCCGGCTATGCTGCGCGCCTCAGCGAAAAACCATCAATACATAACCGTGCTCGTCGATCCTGCCGACTACCAGCAGGTCATCGAAGAATACAAAAATAACAATGAAACCACTCTGGAAACCCGCCGCACCCTTGCATCGAAGGTGTTCCGCCATACGGCAGCCTACGATGCGCTGATTGCAGAATACATGACGAATCTCGCAGGCGTGGAACAGCCGGAAAAAATGACGGTTACTTACGAGTTGAAGCAAAGCCTTCGATATGGCGAGAACCCACATCAGAAAGCTGCTTTTTATCAGAAGCCGCTTGGTTCAGCATTTTCGGTTGCGGCTGCTGCACAGCTTCATGGGAAAGAGCTGTCTTACAATAATATCAATGATGCCAATGCGGCTTTGCAGATTGTAAAAGAATTCTCTGAGCCTGCTGCGGTTGCCGTCAAGCATATGAACCCATGTGGTGTCGGCACTGGAAAAGATGTTTTTGATGCTTTTGGAAAAGCGTTTGAAGCGGATCCTGTCTCAATCTTTGGAGGCATCATCGCGCTGAATCGCGAGGTCGATGGAGAGACGGCACGCAAGCTGTATGAAATCTTCCTGGAAATCATCATTGCGCCTTCTTTTAGCGACGAAGCTCTTGAGATTTTAACAGCTAAGAAGAATCTGCGCTTGTTGAAGGTTGGATTTGATGGGAATGAAGCCAGGGAAAATACCCTTTCCTCGATCGAGGGCGGCTTGCTTGTCCAGGAGCAGGATGCATTTGGATTCGAAGACGCTGAAATTTCTGTGCCGACGAAACGCGAACCGACGGATGCTGAGTGGGAAGCGCTGAAACTGGGCTGGAAGGTTGTTAAGCATGTTAAATCCAACGCAATAGTCGTAACCGATAAGGATATGACACTGGGGATCGGTGCCGGGCAGATGAACCGTGTCGGAGCTGCGAAAATCGCCCTTGAACAGGCTGGTTCAAAAGCGGAGGGAGCGGCGCTTGCATCTGATGCGTTCTTCCCGATGGATGACACTGTCGAAGCGGCGGCAAAAGCAGGGATCACCGCCATCATTCAGCCGGGTGGATCAGTCCGTGACGAGGATTCAATTAAAAAGGCGGATGAATACGGTATTGCGATGGTATTTACCGGAGTAAGACATTTCAGGCATTAATTTTGTGTGAATTGACAGGATGCAGGTCAGAAAAAAGCAGTTCTGAAATTAACGGGGGTGCGTGTTATGAAGGTTCTGGTGGTTGGCAAAGGCGGCCGGGAGCATGCGATTTGCAAGAAGGTCAGTGAGAGTCCGCTGGTTACAGAGGTTTTAGTGGCCCCGGGCAATCCGGGTATGGAGGATTGCGCGAAATTGGTCTCGATAAATGAAATGGATACAGAGGGTCTTGTTTCATTTGCGAAGGAGCAGCAAATCGGGCTGACAATCATCGGTCCGGAGGTTCCCTTGTTGGAAGGGCTGGCTGATATTTTCATTGAAGAGGGACTCAAAGTTTTTGGTCCCCGAAAAGCAGCAGCGATCATCGAGGGCAGCAAATCGTTTGCAAAGGACTTGATGAAAAAGTACGGCATTCCTACTGCTGCTTACGAGACATTCACGGACTATGCCGAGGCAAGGGATTATCTTGCGAAGGTAGGAGCTCCGATTGTCATCAAAGCGGACGGACTGGCAGCGGGAAAAGGCGTCGTTGTCGCGATGACGATGCAGCAAGCGGAACAGGCGCTGCAGGAAATGTTGCTAGACGGCAAATTTGGCGAAGCCTCCGCAAGCGTGGTCATGGAGCAATTTTTACCTGGGGAAGAGTTTTCGCTGATGGCGTTCGTGAACGGAGAAACTGTGATCCCGCTTGAAATCGCCCAGGACCATAAGCGTGCATTCGATGGCGACAAGGGGCCTAACACCGGCGGGATGGGAGCGTACTCCCCGGTGCCGCATATCAAAAAGGATTCGATCGAAGAAGCAGTGCAGAAAATCCTCATTCCTGCAGCAATCGCAATGGAAATGGAAGGCCGGAGCTTTACAGGTATTCTGTATGCCGGGCTGATAGAGACGGCAGAAGGTCCAAAAGTGATTGAATTCAATGCAAGATTCGGCGACCCGGAAACACAGGTGATCCTGCCGAGGATGAAATCGGATTTGGTCGAGGTGATCCTCGAACTGCTTGAAGGGCGCAAACCTGAAATTGAATGGCATAAGGAAGCGATGGTCGGCGTAGTGGTCGCGGCCAATGGCTATCCGGAGGAGTATGGAAAAGGGGCTGAACTCAAAGGCATTGAGAGCATGTCAGATGTTTTCCATGCAGGCACGGCGAAAAACGTCCAGGGTAAGTTCGTGACAAACGGCGGCAGGGTGCTGCTTGTCGGTGCAAAAGCGGACTCGCTAAAGGAAGCGCAGCAAAAAGTATATGCTGAGCTCGAAAAGCTGGACTGCCCGGAAACCTTTTATCGCAAGGATATCGGCAGCAGAGCTATCGGGCACGTCTCTTGCTAGAACCCTTAATATAGACAAGAAGCAGGGCAATGATGCTTCCGATCAGTGCAATCCAGACGAAGCTGACGTCCATGATATATTCCCAGAACATTGAATCATCTCCTTTTTGGAAGCCCCCGGGTCTGGGGGCTTTATTTTATTGTATAGGAAATTATAAAAGCATTTTTGTGTGGATAACTGAATATGGGTGTCTTAATCCAGCTCCAGCGCCTAGCCCCTCGAGACGCTTCGGTCCTGCCAATGAAGTCAAAGAACGACTTCACTGTCAGGCCCTCCAGCGCTTGTCGGGGCTGAACAAGGCGCTTGCGCTTTTTGTTCTTGCTTTGAACCATACAACAGTCAACTAGGGTTATACTGGATCCATCCTTCAGAGTCCTCATCCTCAGAATTCTTTTGCTCCATCATGTCCTGGCCTTTTTCATAGGCAGCAGTGAGCGGACAGTAGCGGACAATTCCTTCCCCGACTTTCATCGCGCCAAGCATCGCAATGAAAAGGTAGGAATCCTTCCAAGGACGCTTCACCATTTTGGAAGTCGACCATGCCAGGATCGTCAGCCCCGCCGTAATTCTCACAAGTGCATTGATGATACCGATATTCGGACGTACCTTCATTTTCCATCGCTCCTTTATACAGCTATTTACAATAAATTTGAAATTCTTTAATGCGTTAAACAGTGAAATATGTTACGATAGTACAATAATGTAAGGGCTTTCTTTTTGGTAAAGAATTTGAATTTAAATATAAGGCTCTGTTCAATCCGCATCTTGTCTAATCACCCTGTTGATTGTAGTGGAAGGCGCGTAGACTCCTCGGAAAATGCTGACGCAATTTCCTCGTGCGTGGGTCAATTCGCAGAAGCATTTCAGTGTCCTGCGGGATCAGCCGGGAGGTGAGACCCCGCAGGAGCTTGCGACGAGGAGGCTCAGCGCCGGCCCCGCGGAAAGCGAAGCGCCTGGAACGAAAATCAACAGCCAAGTATAACAGAGCCTAACATAGAGAAAAGGGGAACATGGTATGGAACAACGTTATCGATGGAAAAACAAACAATTGCGCAACCATGCTGCTGTTTTGGACGGCACCCTTTCACCGACGATCTTATTGAAAAATGCAACGTATTTGAACCAGACATTCCGCAAGTGGATGACTGCGAACATATGGATTTACAATGACAGGATTGTGTATGTTGGTGAAAACCTGCCGGAAAACACGAAGCGGTGCGAAATAGTGGATTGCGCTGGAATGAAACTGGTGCCAGGTTATATTGAACCTCACGCCCACCCATTTCAACTTTATAATCCCCATTCTTTCGCTGCCTATGCATCACAGACGGGGACGACCACACTGATCAATGATAATATGGTGCTTGCTTTACAATTGGGTAAAAAGAAAGCGTTTTCCTTTATAAATGAACTGAATGACAACCCGGTCACCATGTACTGGTGGAGCCGTTTTGACGCTCAGACGGAAATCCAGCATGAGGAGGAGGTATTCTCCAACAGCAATGTCAGGTCATGGCTTGAGCATGAGAATGTTGTCCAGGGCGGCGAGTTGACTTGCTGGCCGAAGCTGATGAATGGCGATGACATGATCCTTCACTGGATGCAGGAAACGAAGCGGATGCACAAGAAAATCGAAGGGCATTTCCCGGGTGCATCAGAGAAAACGCTGGCAAAAATGATGCTGTTCGGCGCGGATTGCGACCATGAGGCGATGACAGGCGAGGAAGTCAGAAGGAGGTTGATGCAGGGATATATGGTTTCGCTGCGGCATTCCTCAATCCGTCCTGATTTACCGAAGCTGCTTGATGAAATCCATGAGCTGGACATCGCAGTGTATGACCGGTTTATGATGACAACGGACGGGGCATCGACGGCGTTTTACGAAAATGGTGTCATCGATGAATTGATCCGGATTGCCATCGATCATGGCGTACCGGTTATTGATGCCTACAATATGGCGACAATCAATGTGGCGCGTTATTATAATTTCGAGCATCTGCACGGGAACATCGCCACCGGACGAATCGCGAATATCAATATCCTGAGCGATGAACTGAATCCGACACCTGTTTCGGTGCTGGCGAAGGGCCAGTGGGTGAAGCGCGACGGTGAGACAATTGATGCAGCGAAAGAATTGAATTGGCCCGAGATGGGTTTCGCTCCGCTAGAAATGGACTGGGATTTAACGATGGACGATCTGCAGTTTTCAATGCCATTTGGAATCAAGATGGAGAATTCGGTGATCACGAAACCTTATTCCATCTCGATCGATGTGTCTGAAGATCAATTGTCCTCAAAACATGATGAATGTTTTTTCACTCTGATCGACCGCCATGGGAACTGGCGCATCAATACAGTCCTAAAGGGCTTCGCCACCGGTTTGCAGGGGCTTGCGAGCTCGTTCTCAAATACCGGTGACATCATTTTAATCGGTAAAGATAAACAGGATATGATGGCTGCTTTTAACAGGATGAAAGAGCTTGGAGGCGGAATTGTTGCCTGTGAAAATGGGGTTCCTGTCAGGGAAATCCCACTGAGACTTCAGGGGATCATGTCGAGCCATCCTGTGACGGAGCTGATGGCGGAGGAAAAGCATTTGCTGGAATATCTGAAGGATAAGGGCTACAAATTTGCTGATCCGATCTATTCCCTGCTATTCTTCTCATCAACGCACTTGCCATACATCCGCATCACCCAGCAGGGCATCTATGACGTGATGAAAAAAACGGTACTCTTTCCAACGATAATGCGTTAAAATATAAAAGTGCATCTAGAGATAGACAGCCATGAATGAACTGGGTTCAAGGGGTGGCGAAAATGAGAAAAACATGGATCGCTGTGCTGATTGCAGCAATCGTGCTTGCAGGCGGGTGCAGCAGTAAAGAGACAGAGAAAAAAGAAACAGTTAAAGAACATAAAGAAAAAGAAGTGGAAACTGTTGGCAAGGAAGCAGAAGAGTTTCAGTTCAAATTTCCGCTTACTGGAGTGGGCACCAAAGAAGAATCCTCAGATAGGGCAGTAGCAGTGGTTGTCAATAACCACCCGAAAGCAAGACCACAATCCGGGCTTAATAAAGCAGACGTTGTTCACGAAGTTTTGGCTGAAGGCGGCGTAACAAGATTCGTGGCGATTTTCCAGAGCGAGAAGCCTGAAAAGATTGGACCGGTACGCAGTGCGCGTGAATACTTCATCGGACTGGCATCCGGGTTTGACAGCTTTTTCGTCGCCCATGGATATAGTCCTGAAGCGAAGGAAATGCTTGAACATGGCGAAATTGATAACATCAACGGAATGCAATATGACGGAACATTGTTCAAGCGTGCTGATTTCCGTAAGGCACCTCATAATTCGTATATCACTTATAAGAATATCGTGAAGGGTGCGGAAATGAAAGGCTACGGAATGGACAAAGCTCCTGAACCTGCTGTATTCTTGAGCGGTGAGGAAGCCGATCAGCTGGAGGGAACTTCGGCGGAAGATTTCATGGTATCTTATGGTTCGCCGTCGTTCGATGTAATTTACGAGTATGATGCTGACAAGCAGAAATACCACCGTTTCAATGGAAGCGAAGAAACAGTGGATCTTGAATCGAAGGAATCTGTTCTGCTCGACAACATCCTTGTCGTGCAAATGAACCACAAGATCGTTGATGATGCCGGGCGCAGGGTAATCGACATGAATTCCGGCGGCAAGGGATATTTGTTCCAAAAAGGCAAAGTGAATGAGATACAATGGAAAAATGAAGCTGGCAGGATCGTCCCTTATAAGGATGGAGCAAAAGCTGGTTTCGTTCCCGGGAAAACATGGATCAACATTGTCCCATCAATCAGCGATGTCTCATTCGACTCTCAACAATAAAATTCTGAGTGAATTAAGGGGTAGAATATATGCAAATTGATAAATTAAGAGGCAAGGAACTAGACCAATTGTTCAAGGCGATTTTATCGCTGAAGGACCTTGATGAAGCGTACCGATTCTTCGATGACCTGGCAACGGTGAATGAAATCCAGTCACTCGCACAGCGTCTTGAAGTAGCCCGCATGCTTCGCGAAGGCAAGACATACCATAAAATCGAAACAGAAACAGGCGCAAGCACGGCAACGATTTCCCGTGTCAAGCGCTGCCTGAACTATGGAAACGACGCCTACGAAATGGCGCTCGAAAGATTGAAAGAACAGGAAAATGCTGAAAAAGCGAATTAGTTTATGACATGGGACGGAACCAGATCTGGTTCTGTTCTTTTTTTGGGGCTGGCTGGTAAATTGGTAAAAACTACGGATAATTCCCAATTCGCTATAAAAATGAAAAAGTCGCTATATAAATGAACTTTTCGCTATAAAAATCAGAAAGTCGCTATAAAAATGGATTTTTCGCTATATAAAGAAATTGTCGCTAAATAAGATGGAAAAAAACCAGGTTATTTTCCAGTTCGCCAATAAAATCTGATTATCGCCAAAAAAGCAGGTATTTTCGCCAAAAAAATGAAAAATCGCCAAAAAACAGGGTGAAATCGCCAATAAAAATCTAAAATCGCCAATAAACCAGGTTACCAGTTATTTTAAAAGGGTAGGGGGTAGGTAAAATATAAACTTTGGAGTGAGTTGATGGGGGCAAGCTTGACGGTCATTGCGATTGTGATTATTTATTTAGGTATTATGATCATGATTGGGTACATATCTTCGAAAAAAATCAATGATAATGAGGACTTTTTGGTTGCGGGCCGTAAGATGGGTCCGTGGCTGCTGGCGGGAAGCCTTGCAGCGACTGAGGTTGGCGGCGGGTCGTCACTCGGGGTGGTTGAAAAAGCTTATGGAGATTGGGGGCTGTCGGCAGTCTGGTATGTCATCACAATGGCGATTGCCTTCGTCGTGCTGGCGTTCCTCGCGCCTATGCTGCGGGAAGCTGCTGTAAAAACGGTACCTGAATACTTTCGCAGGCGGTACGGGAAAGCGAATTCACTGGTAACATCCATTATCATGCTGCTGCCGATGGTCGGTCTGACGGCGGTTCAGTTCATCGCATCGGCGACGATCCTGTCAGTCATGACCGGCTGGAGCTACACTGTTTCTGTCATCATCGTCACCGTTGTTGTTACGTTATATAGTGTGATGGGCGGCATGTACAGTGTTGTTTACACCGATGTGGTCCAGTGGATCTTCATCATCGTCGGGATGGGGCTGATCATTCCATTCACGCTTCAGGCAGGCGGTGGTTTCGAGCAAGTGACGGCCAATATACCGGATGCGAAGTGGAGTCTCGTGGATGGTGCTGGCTGGGGGACGATTCTTGCACTGGTCGTTATGTATATCGCTTCCTTCACGGTTGGCCAGGAGGCGGTCCAGCGCTATTATTCCGCCAAGGACGGCAAGGCAGCGAAGCAAGCTTCCTATATTACTTCTTTCGTCTACGTGCTGTTCGCATTCATCCCTGCGATGATCGGTCTATTCATGTACGGAATGGTCGAGAACGGCCAGATTGACGGGGCGATGCTGATGGAAAGAGGTGCGCAGTACGCATTGCCAGTGTTGGCGATGGAGGTGCTGCCGGATGTCGTGACCGGTATCCTGTTCGCCGCACTGATTTCGGCGACGATGTCGAGCGCATCTAGTAATCTATTGGCGGCTGGATCCATTTTCACAAATGATATTTACCATCAATATATCAACAAGGATGCAGCGGATGGTAAGCTGTTAAAAATGGTCCGCTACACGATGTATGTGGTTTCCGGCTTCGCCTTGCTGACAGCAATCTGGAATGTTTCGGATATTATCACGCTATTAATGTTCTCTTTTACATTGAGAGCGGGAGGCGCGTTCATTCCTTATGTGCTCGGGCATGTCTGGGAAAAAGCGACCCCGGCAGGCAGCCTGGCGTCCTTGTTCCTTGGGAGTCTCGCAGTCTATCTTGGCGAAAAGGAGTTCATCAGCTTCTTCGGGCTTGATCCTATTTATCTCGCATTGGTTGTGAGCGGAATCAGTTTCTATGTTTTTTCAAAATTGTTCAAAGAGCAATACGAACACCGTGATTTGTAAAAAATTGCTGAAAGCGTTCCGGAAGGCGGGACGCTTTTTTGCGCATATTTAGGAGCATTCATCTATTTTTCGCTTTGAAAAAAGCCTGGCGTCAGCGCTTGCGGATTTCTCGCAAACAACCTTATGTTTCCTTTTTTATATACCGGCAACAAATGCTATAATGGTGGAATGGATAGATAGAATGGGGGCAATTCTGGGATGTACGATGTTCGCGAGTGGAGACATGTGTTCAAACTCGATCCAAATAAAGAGATCACTGATGAAGAATTAGAAAGAATTTGCGAGTCTGGAACCGACGCAATCCTGGTTGGGGGAACGGATGGAGTCACGCTAGAAGGCGTCCTCGATTTAATGGCCCGCGTCCGCCGCTATACGGTTCCGTGCATTCTCGAGGTTTCGACAATCGACTCGATTACGCCGGGTTTTGATTTTTATTTTATCCCGACGGTGCTGAACAGCGGCAATCCGGAGTGGATTACCGGGCTGCATCATAAAGCAGTCAAGGAATATGGCGATCTGATGGATTGGGACGAGCTAAAAATGGAAGGCTATTGCATCCTCAATCCGGATTGCAAGGCAGCCAGATTGACCGAGGCGAAGACCGAGCTTTCAGTCGAAGATGTACAAGCCTACGCGATGATGGCGGAAAAAATGTTCAACCTGCCAATTTTCTATTTGGAATACAGCGGCACGTACGGCAATCCTGAATATGTAAAAGCTGCAAAAGAAGTTCTCGATCAAACCGTCCTCTTTTACGGTGGTGGGATCGAAACGGCGCAGCAGTCAGCGGAAATGGCTGCACATGCCGATGTCATCGTTGTTGGGAATGTAATCTACAGCAACCTGGACGAGGCATTGAAGACAGTTGCTTCAGTAAAGCAATAATCCAGTTGTATGGAAATATATTATAAGATAAAATAAGAACAAATGTTTGTATGGTGGTGAAGAGTGTGCAATTTTTAACGGATAAATTATTGAACGGCCTAAATCCGGAGCAGCAGAAGGCTGTCAAGACAGTCGACGGACCGCTGCTTCTGATGGCAGGGGCAGGCTCTGGTAAAACAAGAGTTTTGACACACAGGATTGCGTATTTAATGGTGGAAAAAGGGGTAAATCCTTATAACATCCTGGCGATCACGTTTACGAATAAAGCGGCGCGCGAGATGCGCGAGAGGATTCAGAAAATGATGGGCGGAGCGGCAGATGATATCTGGATTTCAACGTTCCACTCGATGTGTGTGCGGATTTTGCGCAGAGACATTGACCGTCTCGGCTATAACCGGAACTTCACGATCCTTGACTCAACAGACCAGCAATCGGTCATTAAGTCGATCTTGAAGGACAAAAATATGGATCCGAAAAAGTTCGACCCGCGTGCGATTCTGGGAACGATCAGCTCGGCGAAAAACGAATTGATCACGCCGGAAGAGTATGCAAAAACAGCCGGGGATTATTTTTCACAGAAGGTAAGCGATGTGTACGAAGAGTATCAGCGCAGGCTTCGCAAAAATAACGCGCTTGATTTCGATGACTTGATTATGTCGACAATCACGCTGTTCATCCGCGTTCCTGAAGTGCTTGAGTACTATCAGCGCAAGTTCCAGTACATCCACGTCGATGAGTACCAGGATACGAACAGGGCACAATACATGCTGGTAAAACTGCTTGCGCAGCGCTTCCAGAACCTTTGTGTCGTCGGGGACTCCGATCAGTCGATCTATCGCTGGCGCGGTGCTGACATAGCGAATATCCTTTCTTTTGAAAAGGACTACCCAAGAGCGAGTGTGATTTTGCTGGAGCAGAATTACCGCTCAACAAAGAAGATTTTGCTGGCGGCTAATATGGTCATCCAGAACAATATGAACCGTAAGCCGAAGAACCTATGGACTGAAAATGCCGACGGCAACAAAATAATGTATTATCGTGCGGATAGCGAGCAGGGCGAAGCTCAGTTCGTGATCGGCAAAATCCAGGAGCTCATGCGCCAGGGCCGCAAGTTGTCTGATATCGCAATCCTGTACCGGACAAACGCCCAGTCGCGTGTGATCGAGGAATCTTTCCTGAAGTCGAACATCGATTACTCGATTGTCGGCGGCATCAAGTTCTATGACAGAAAAGAAATTAAGGACATCCTGGCCTATCTGCGCCTGATTTCCAATCCGGATGATGATATCAGCTTGCAGAGGATTATCAATGTTCCGAAGCGAGCGATCGGTTCAACTTCGATTGATAAAATCGCCAACTTCGCGACGATGCATGACCTGTCGATGTTCCAGGCGCTAGAGACGATTGAAATGATCGGACTCAGCCCAAAGGCGGAAAAAGCAGCAGCCGAGTTCCGCAACCTGATCAGCAATTACACACACCAACAGGAATACCTGTCGGTGACCGAGCTTGTGGAAGAAGTGCTTGATAAGACGGGCTACCGCGATATGCTGAAGGCGGAAAAATCGCTGGAATCACAGAGCAGGCTTGAAAATATAGATGAATTTTTAACCGTAACAAAAAGCTTTGAAGAAAGCAGTGAAGATAAGAGCCTCGTTGCATTCCTGACGGATTTGGCTCTTGTTGCCGATATCGACCGTCTTGACGATGATGGCGAACAAAAAACCGATTTTGTCACACTGATGACCCTGCACTCAGCCAAGGGACTTGAGTTCCCGGTTGTCTTCCTGATCGGTATGGAAGAAGGAGTCTTCCCGCATAGCCGCTCCTTGATGGAAGAGGATGAGATGGAGGAAGAGCGCCGTCTTGCCTACGTGGGAATCACCCGTGCTGAAGAAGAGTTATTCATCACGAATGCACAGATGCGTACGCTTTTCGGCCGCACGAATATGAACCCGGAATCACGTTTTATCAAAGAAATTCCTGGTGATTTAATTGAAGATGCCGTGCCGAAAGTCAGAAGGCCTGCTCCAACAAGCGGCGGCAGACCAGCATCAGCCAGCGGCGGCAGACCAGGCGCTTCTGCAAGACCGTCCATGCCAGCCCGCGGCGCTGTTACCCGTCCAGTCGCAGCTGCAAGCGGCGGTGAAGGCATTGACTGGAAGGTTGGAGACAAAGCGCAGCATGGCAAGTGGGGAACAGGAACGGTAGTCAGCGTGAAAGGCTCCGGTGAAGGAACCGAGCTGGATATAGCCTTCCCAAGCCCAACAGGAATCAAGCGATTGCTGGCCAAGTTCGCGCCGATTACTAAGGCTTAATCTATACCATTCTTACAATTAAATTTCTGTCTAGCTCCAGCGCCTAGCCCCTCGAGACGCTTCGGTCCTGCCAATGAAGTCAAAGAACGACTTCACTGTCAGGCCCTCCACCGCTTGTCGGAGCTGACCAAGGCGCTTCCGCTTTTCAGTTATGAAAGGGTTGGATTTATGGATTTTCAAAGTGCTGAGAAAAAAGCCAAGGATTTGCAAAACCTGCTGAATCAATATTCTTATGAATATCATGTTCTTGACCAACCATCGGTTCCGGATGCGGAATACGACAGGCTGCTTCGGGAACTGATTGAAATCGAGGAGCAATTCCCTGAATTGCAGACTCCTGATTCCCCTACACAGCGTGTCGGCGGCGAAATATTAACGATGTTCAATAAGGTGCAGCATACGATTCCGATGCTAAGCCTCGGGAATGCATTTGACGACCAGGATCTTCGCGATTTTGACCGTCGGGTGCGCCAGGGTGTGGGCGACAATGTTTCCTATGTTTGCGAGCTGAAGATCGATGGACTTGCCGTCGCCCTGATTTATGAGGATGGCATGCTCGTGCGCGGTGCGACTCGCGGAGATGGAACGACAGGGGAGGATATTACGTCTAATCTGAGGACGATCCGTTCCCTGCCAATCCGCCTGAAGGAGCCGGTTTCGCTGGAAGTCCGAGGCGAAGCGTTCATGCCGAAGAAATCATTTGAAGCTTTGAACAGGAAGCGAGAAGAAAAGGAAGAAGAGCCATTTGCCAATCCCCGCAATGCGGCGGCAGGTTCTTTGCGTCAGCTTGATCCGAAGATTGCCGCTTCAAGGAATCTTGATGTTTTCCTCTATGGAATTGCGAATGTCGGTGATACAGGAATCCGGGCGCATAGTGAGGGACTGGACTATCTGCAACAGCTTGGGTTTAAAACAAATAAAGAACGCCGCAAGGTTGACAGTATCGAAGGTGTTATCGAGTATGTGAACGGTTGGGTAGAAAAACGCCCGGACCTTCCGTATGATATTGATGGCATCGTCATCAAGGTCGATTCACTTGACCAGCAGGCAGAGCTGGGCACGACGGCGAAAAGCCCTCGCTGGGCAATCGCTTATAAGTTCCCTGCCGAAGAAGTTGTGACGACTCTGAAGGATATCGAGCTGAGTGTTGGCCGGACGGGAGTTGTTACACCGACAGCCATCCTTGAGCCTGTACAGGTAGCAGGTACAACCGTTGGACGTGCTTCCTTGCACAATGAAGACTTGATTCGTGAGAAAGATATCAAAATTGGTGATAAGGTCGTTGTCAAAAAAGCGGGCGACATCATTCCTGAAGTCGTGAATGTTCTTGTTGAGCAGCGGACTGGTGAGGAAGTCGAGTTCCATATGCCAACTCATTGCCCTGAATGTGAAAGCGAGCTTGTCAGGATAGAGGGTGAGGTCGCGCTTCGCTGCATCAATCCGAAATGTCCTGCCCAAATCAGGGAAGGCTTGATCCATTTCGTTTCCCGTGATGCGATGAACATCGACGGGCTTGGTGAAAGAGTGGTCAGCCAGTTGTTTGCCCAGGAGCTGATCAAGGATGTTGCCGACATTTACAAGTTGACACGCGAGCAGCTGCTGGCTCTTGAACGGATGGGCGAGAAATCCGTCAATAATCTGCTGTCCGCTATTGAAGCCACAAAGGATAATTCATTGGAGAAGCTATTGTTCGGACTCGGGATCCGCCTCGTTGGCGCAAAAGCTGCGAAGACGTTAGCCCAGGAATTTGGAACGATGGATCATCTTATGGAAGCATCGAAGGAAGAACTGACTGCCATCAACGAAATCGGCGACAAAATGGCCGACTCCATCGTCACGTATTTTGACAATGATGAAGTGAAGGAACTGATCTCCGAACTGAAGGCTGTTGGCGTCAATATGGAATACAAAGGACCTAAAAAAGTGACCGCGGAAGAATCGGATTCATTTTTTGCCGGTAAAACGATTGTATTGACTGGAAAACTAGAGCAAATGGGCCGAAACGAAGCGAAAGAAAAGATCGAAGCGCTTGGCGGCAATGTAGCCGGCAGCGTCAGCAAGAAAACCGACCTGGTCATTGCCGGAGAAGATGCCGGTTCAAAACTGACAAAAGCAGAAAGCCTTGGGATTGAAGTGTGGAATGAGGAGAAAATGCTTGAAGAATTAAATAAATAAGAGGTGTACACGCCATGAGAAAACTCTCAATGGTCGCTCTCTCTCTTGTCCTTTTGCTGACGGCCTGCGCCCCTAATTTTCAAAAACAGGAAGAGGTCGTCCAGAAAAAGGATGATGATACAAAAGAAAAAGCGATTATCCCGAAATATAAAATTTCGGAAAAATATTACCGTACCATCATGCCATTCGAGCCAGGGGAAGCCAGAGGCATGGTCGTCAATAATTTGAATACGCGCTACGACATCACAGAGTTCGAAACGGGACTGATGCGGATTGCGCAAAACTCTTTTCCAACCGACAAGTATGTGTTCAAGGAAGGCCAGTACCTTGATGGAGGCACTGTGTCAGCCTGGCTGGAACGTGAAATGACTCCGGCGCAGGTAAAGGCAAAGGAAGAAGAGCTGCAGGCAAAGGCTAAAAAAGAAAAAAGCAATAAGAAGGTCACAGTAAAGAATCTTGGACTGAACCCAATCGACACAGGCAAGGGAGATGTCCACAAACGGAACGAAAAGAATCCTATTTATCTGGCTCATATTATCGAGCATGATTATCTCGTCCAATCCGGGAAAAAGGATACGTACCAGCTTGGCGGCATCGCCATTGGCCTGGCCTTGAATTCCGTCCACTATTATCGTGAAGAAGCATTTGGGGCTGTGTTCGAGAAAAACATTCCCCGTTCCGTCCTTGAGGCAGAAGGGAAGAAAATCGCCAAACAAGTCGTAAGCAGGCTCCGGAACATTGACGAGTTGAAGAATGTGCCGATCACCGTCGGATTGTTTGAGCAGGAAAGCCGTTCTTCGGTTGTACCAGGGAATTTTTTCGCATATACCGAAGTTTCCCAGGGCAGCAACGATATCGGCAGCTGGAAAGATGTTAAAGAAGAGTATATTCTATTCCCATCCGGCAAAGCCGAGAAGGAACACAGGGATGACCTGACATTCTTCGAGAACTTCAAACAGGATGTCGAAGAATATTTCCCTAACTTCAACGGCGTCATCGGCAAAGGCTTTTATGTCGATGGCCAGCTGCAGGAACTGAACATTGAGATCCCTATCCAATTTTACGGAAAAGCAGAAGCAATCGGGTTCACCCAGTACGTAACCGGTCTCGTCATGGAGCATTTCCCTAACTATATCTCCGTGCAGGTCAGCGTCTCCTCCGTTCTTGGCCAGGAAGCGCTGATTGTCAAGAAGCCGGATCAGGATGAACCATTTGTCCATATTTATGAGTAAAAGCGAAGCAAAGAGCATACTGGCTCTTTGCTTTTTTGCATTCTTCATCAGCTGTGTGGAGTTATTAAAGTGCCTTGCAGTTTCGTGAAACCTAGGTGTTTCAAAAATTACCGAAAAAAAAGTTGTATCTATCAGTCTCTGATTATCGTCTTAATGAGAAACACTTTGGGGAGGAAATACATGGTGAGGCTATGGGTTGTGGGAGGACTGCTCCTTATTTTAGTATTGGCGGGCTATGCGAGGTCGTCCGGTTCAATCTCTTTCACTGCGGAAAGTCAACAGGAGATTGAAAAGTACATCCGGGAAGAAGTGATGTCGCCAAACTTCAGGGGTGAGATTTTTAGTGCACATGAGATACTGGGATCTAACGAGAAGAAAGGTGAATTATACATCTGGGCGTTAATCGAGGAGTACTATAAGGAAGATTCCAAAATAGAGCAGGGCACAGGTATGTCAGTTCCGATGGTTCTCAAGGTGGATCAGACAGAAGATTCCCTGCAAGTCATCAGCCACTCAATTCCAAGGGATGGAAGCTATTATGCGAATGATATAAAAGACATGTTTCCTTACTTTGCTGAGATAAAAGCCCTTGATTATCCCTCAATCTATGTAGATAAATTGATTAAGAAAATTGAAGCAGAGGTAGCTGGAGAGTGGTGAGGAAAAAGCAAAGAGGCAGCTCTTTGCTTTTTACATGTATTTCTTTAGATCAAGTATCGTTTGAAGATGCATTCCTTCATGGAAAATCGTCCGGATGAGTACCTGTTCGATGGTGTGCATGCCCATCTCGGTTTGCGGGAATTCCTCTTCAAGACGCTCGCCATATGTTTCTTTAATGCTTGCAGGCTGTATTCTGAGCAATTTTTTCAGCTCAGTGACGGAAGGTGTCTCTTCGGTAAAATTGGCTGGTGAGGTGCCATAGCCGAACCACTTATTGAAGTTTTCCGGAACATCAGCTGTCTCCTTTGTCACTGCCTGAATCCATAAATATTGGTCAAGGTAGATATGTCCGAGGTTCCAGCGGATATTATTTTTGAATCCAGCGGGAATTTTCTCCGCATCTTCTATAGAAACGGCATCCACCACGCTTAAAATCTCGCTGCGATAGGATTCGAGTTGATTGAACAACACTTCATGACGTTTTTTCATGTAAAATAGACCCCTTTTTTGAAAGATAGATAATTATTCGCTAGATTTTGGGGATTCCCTGCTGGGAGTTAGTGTAGTTAATCCTTTTTATTGGCGGAAATCAGATTATATCGACCGCATTTTTGAATATATCAGCGGAAAATGAGATATATCGACCACATTTACGATTATATCGACCACTTTCCAAAATATATCGACCAAGTCCGTAAATCTACCCAAATTACAATATTGCCATAATAAATATCAAGAAAATTCGCAATCCAATACTTGCTAGTACGTTGGCATTGAACACTATGAGATTCTCATGATAGAATGGGAAAGGAATGAAAACGTTTTAATACATAGGAGGGGATAGAATGGTTCAGGCATACAAACACGAGCCTTTCACGAATTTTAAAGTTAATGAAAACCGTGAAGGATACTTAACAGGACTAAAAACTGTAGAGGGCTATCTTGGCCAGGATTACGATTTGGTAATTGGCGGAGAGAGGATCTCAACTGAAGACAAGATTGTATCTTATAACCCATCCAATAAAGAAGAAGTTATTGGTCGCGTTTCAAAGGCAAACCGCGATTTAGCTGAAAAAGCGATGCAGGCTGCTGTTGAAGCGTTCAAAACTTGGAAGAAAGTAAAGCCTGAAACACGTGCAGATGTATTATTCAAAGCTGCAGCGATCATTCGCCGCCGCAAGCATGAGTTCTCAGCACTCTTAACCAAAGAAGCAGGCAAGCCTTGGAACGAAGCAGATGCTGATACAGCAGAAGCAATCGACTTCCTTGAGTTCTATGCTCGCCAAATGCTGCGAATCAAAGACGGTGTACCAGTAGAAAGCCGTCCAAATGAATATAACCGTTATGACTATATTCCTCTTGGAGTTGGTATCATCATCTCTCCATGGAACTTCCCGTTAGCAATCATGGCTGGTACAACGGTAGCAGCAATCGTAACAGGGAACACAGTTCTATTGAAGCCAGCTTCAACTACTCCAGTAGTTGCAGCTAAGTTCGTCGAAGTTATGGAAGAAGCAGGTCTTCCTGCAGGTGTTCTTAACTTCGTGCCAGGAAGCGGCGCAGAAGTGGGCGACTACCTTGTTGACCACAAGGACACTCGCTTCGTAAGCTTCACAGGTTCACGTGACGTGGGTCTGCGCATTTACGAGCGCGCTTCAAAATTGAGCGAAGGCCAAATCTGGCTAAAGCGTGTAATCGCTGAAATGGGCGGAAAAGATACTATGGTTGTCGACAAAGATGCTGATCTTGAGTTAGCAGCCCAAGCGATCACTGCTTCAGCTTTCGGTTTCTCTGGACAAAAATGCTCTGCATGTTCACGTGCAGTAATCGTTGAAGATGTTTATGATCAAGTTCTTAACCGTGTCGTTGAACTTAC
This sequence comes from Mesobacillus sp. AQ2, assembly GCF_030122805.1. Taxonomy (NCBI): domain Bacteria; kingdom Bacillati; phylum Bacillota; class Bacilli; order Caryophanales; family Bacillaceae; genus Mesobacillus; species Mesobacillus sp. AQ2. Next base: position 345,728 of record NZ_CP126080.1, read on the forward strand.
AAATGAGCTTAAGCTTGATGATCCTACAGATCAGAGCACATTCATGGGTCCTGTTAATGACCAGGGTGCTTTCGACAAGATCATGAGCTACATCGAAATCGGCAAGGAAGAAGGCCGTTTGATGACTGGCGGCGAAGGAGACAGCTCTAAAGGCTACTTCATCAAGCCGACCATCTTCGCTGATGTCGATCCAAAGGCTCGCATCATGCAGGAAGAAATCTTCGGACCAGTTGTCGCATTCGCAAAAGCGAAGGACTTCGACCATGCGCTTGAAATCGCAAACAACACTGAATACGGCCTGACTGGAGCTGTTATCACGCGCAACCGTGAAAACATCCAGAAGGCACGCGAAGATTTCCATGTCGGAAACCTTTACTTCAACCGCGGCTGCACAGGCGCAATCGTCGGCTACCAGCCATTCGGCGGCTTCAACATGTCAGGAACAGATTCAAAAGCTGGCGGACCTGACTATCTAACGCTTCACGTGCAAGCAAAGACTACTTCTGAGATGTACTAATACAGATTTGGAATCCCCTTCTCGTTGAGAGAGGGGGATTTTTTGTGTTGGAAACATTAATTGCACGGTAAAGACCAGGAATTGCACTATCCCCGCTATTAATTGCACCGAAAAGAGGACGAATTGCACGATAAGACTACATAATCGCACGCTTCATAAGCAAAATTGCACTGTTTACCTATTTATGGATAAGGACTATAGACCTATTTTAAAAATTTTTCAGAAAAATCCCGCAAAATAGTTGCAATCTTAAAAGTCTGTTATATAATACATATTAGAGATATTGATACTGTACTATAACAAAAAGGGGTGAAGACAGTAAATGCCGACACAAACTACAGGGATTGAAATTGTTGGCACCATGAAAAGCGGATACGAAGAAATTTTGACACCAGAGGCTCTTGATTTTGCAGAGCGGCTTGAACGGCACTTCGGTGAACGTCGGGTGGACCTTCTGGCGGCACGGCAAAAGCGCCAGGTAGAAATCAATTCCGGCAAGCTTCCGGATTTCCTGCCAGAAACAAAGCATATTCGGGAAAGCGGGTGGACAATCGCGCCGCTGCCGAAAGACCTGCAGGACCGGCGGGTAGAAATCACAGGCCCAACTGACAGAAAGATGGTCATCAACGCACTTAATTCCGGAGCAAAAATTTTCATGGCAGACTGTGAAGATTCAACTTCGCCGACATGGGAAGCGATTGTGGAAGGCCAGATCAATCTAAGAGATGCAGTCAACCGGACAATCTCTTTTGAAAATCCCAACGGAAAAAAGTATCAACTGAACGAAAAAACAGCTGTTTTAATGGTTCGCCCAAGAGGTTGGCACCTGGAGGAAAAACATGTATTGCTCGATGGCAACCCGATTTCCGGCGGATTATTCGATTTCGCGATGTACTTTTTCCATAATGCGAAAATGCTGGTGAAGCAGGGCACAGGCCCATACTTTTACCTTCCTAAGATGGAGAGCCACCTTGAAGCGCGCCTATGGAATGATGTGTTCGTTTATGCACAGAATCACCTCGGCATTCCACAGGGAACGATTAAAGCAACTGTTTTGATCGAAACGATCTTGGCTTCATTCGAAATGAATGAGATTTTATATGAACTGAAAGAGCACTCCGCTGGTTTGAACTGCGGACGATGGGATTATATTTTCAGCTATCTGAAAAAACTGCGTTCACAAGATGATGTGATTTTACCGGACCGCTCACAGGTCACGATGACAGTACCATTCATGAGGTCGTATTCCTTGCTGACCATCCAGACTTGCCACCGCCGCAAGGCACCGGCAATGGGCGGCATGGCGGCGCAAATCCCGATTAAAAACGATGAGGAAGCAAATGCTGAAGCATTCGCAAAGGTACAGGCCGACAAAGAACGCGAAGCCCGCGACGGTCATGATGGCACATGGGTCGCACATCCAGGGCTGGTACCTGTAGCCAAGGATGCTTTCAATAAAGAGATGCCACAGCCGAACCAGATTGATTCTGGAAAGCAAATGGATGTTGAGGTAAAAGGAGCTGACCTGCTTGCTGTACCAGAAGGCACGATAACAGAAGCGGGCGTGCGCATGAATATCAATGTCGGCATCCAATATGTAGCCTCCTGGCTGAATGGAAGAGGCGCAGCTCCAATCCATAACCTCATGGAGGACGCAGCTACAGCAGAAATCTCCAGGGCCCAGCTATGGCAATGGATCCGTCATCCAAAAGGCGTTCTCGACGATGGGCGCAAAGTGACAGTTGAAATGTACCATGAACTAAAGGAAGAAGAACTTGAAAAAATTAAGCTGGAAGTCGGCGAAGCGGTATTTGCGAACGGAAAATTCGAGCAGGCAGCAGAGCTGTTTGATCAGCTGATTTTAAATGATGACTTTGTTGAGTTTTTAACATTGCCTGGCTATCAGGCTTTAGCTTAATAGATTGATAGATTCATATAAAACAACCATTAGGAGGAACAAAAAATGACTCAAGATCGTGTAAAGCAATTACAGGAAAGCTGGGAAATGGATAACAGATGGGCTGGAGTAGAGAGAACGTATTCAGCGGAGGATGTCATTAAGCTTCGCGGTTCGATTGATATTGAATATACACTGGCACGCCGCGGCGCAGAGAAGCTTTGGAAGCTTGTAAATGAAGAAGACTTCGTCAATGCACTTGGAGCGTTAACTGGGAATCAGGCAGTCCAGCAGGTAAAAGCAGGCTTGAAGGCAATCTACCTGAGTGGATGGCAGGTTGCAGCGGATGCGAACCTTTCTGGGAATATGTATCCTGACCAGAGTTTGTACCCTGCGAATAGTGTTCCGGCGGTAGTTAAGCGCATCAACCAAGCTTTGCAGCGTGCTGACCAGATCACTCATGGTGAGGGAGACGATTCAATCGACTGGTTCGCACCGATCGTGGCAGATGCAGAAGCAGGCTTCGGCGGCCAGCTGAACGTGTTCGAACTAATGAAGGGCATGATTGAAGCTGGAGCAGCAGGCGTACACTTTGAGGACCAGCTTTCTTCTGAAAAGAAATGCGGACACCTTGGCGGAAAAGTACTTCTTCCGACACAGACAGCTGTACGTAACCTGATTGCCGCCCGACTTGCGGCAGATGTCATGGGTACGCCAACCCTGATAGTTGCCCGTACTGATGCGAATGCAGCAGATTTGATCACAAGCGATGTCGATCCATATGATGCACCGTTCATCACAGGTGACCGGACGCCTGAAGGTTTCTTCCGCGTGAAGGCTGGCCTTGACCAGGCAATCGCCCGCGGCCTTGCTTATGCTCCATATGCTGACCTTGTCTGGTGTGAAACGTCCGAGCCTGATCTAGAAGAAGCTCGCCGCTTTGCAGAAGCTATCCATGAAAAGTTCCCTGGCAAGCTGCTTGCATACAACTGCTCACCATCATTCAACTGGAAAAAGAAGCTGGATGACGAAACCATCGCAAAGTTCCAGGTCGAGCTTGGCAAAATGGGCTACAAGTTCCAATTCGTTACACTTGCAGGCTTCCATGCACTGAACCACAGCATGTTCGAACTGGCTCGCGGCTACAAAGAGCGCGGCATGGCTGCATACTCCGAGCTTCAGCAAGCTGAGTTCGCAAGCGAGCAGCACGGCTACACAGCAACAAGACACCAGCGTGAAGTCGGAACAGGCTATTTCGATGATGTATCAATGGTCATTTCCGGAGGAACTTCCTCAACTACTGCCCTGAAAGGATCTACGGAAGAAGCACAGTTTACCGCTTCTTAAACTAGTCTGTCAGCCAGGTCCATCGGCTGAGCTTAACGGGTTTTCTCCATGCCTGGGCCCTCCAACTCAGGCGTGGATTTACCATATTAGTTTTTGATTTTTTTACCTTGCATTCTCCTATTTGTGTCCTTCTCTTCGCTGCGAAGAGAAGGTTTTTTTTGCTCAAAATAGGTTAACCTTAAACTAGCACAGACAAATGGGCGGGAACATACATAGTATTAGTGGAAAGATGCCGCTGTTTTTTGCCATCATAGACAGAAAATGAAGGATCAGCATGGTTTTATGGTTTTTGAGTGTCATTGAGGTAATGACGGACAAAAAAACTGTGGAAAAAGAAATATGTGTCCGTCACCAAGGCTATGACGGACAAAAATAGTACTGAAAACGAAAGAACTGTCCGTCAACAAGGCAATGATGGACAAAAATCGAAGGAAAAGTGAAAAAACTGTCCGTCATCAAAGCTATGATGGACAAAAATCCAAGGAAACACGAAAAAAGTGTCCGTCATCAAGGTTATGACGGACAAAAATCGAAGGAAAATCGAAAAAAGTGTCCGTCACCGAGGCTATGATGGACAAAAATCGAAGGAAAATCGAAAAAAGTGTCCGTCAACAAGGCTATGCGGACAAAAATCGAAGGAAATACGAAAAAAGTGTCCGTCATCGAGCCTATGATGGACAAAAATTGAGGGAAAAGCGAAAGAACTGTCCATCATCGATGCTTGGGAAGGTAGAAGGTTAGCCCAAGTGAGGACGAAGGAGTAATATAAAGGATACCATGAAAAGTTAAACGGAAGTTACAATAAGTTAGGGGTGAACCGATTGAGCAACAGCAAGTTGGACGATTATTTGCAGCAGGGGATCCATGGTGCGAAGCAGACGAAGCCTGATGAAAGAAGAAGGTTCCTGACGACTTTGCGTGAAAGGGTTGTTATCGCGCTTACACAGGGAGAGGTCATGAGGAAAGGCGTTGAACCGGAAGTTGAGCAGCTGATGGATGAAAATCGCAATGCCCATCTTTTTTTAAATGGCAATATATCATATCGATATTTATCAGAATACATTAAAGCAGCAGAAAAACGGGGTATCGAGTTTACAATCGTGACCAATAAAGATTATGATTCCGAGTTGGGACTTGTTTTAGCGCATGACCATGCAATCGATAAGGAGGAAATTTATCTCGGTAAAAAGAAACCTGTTATCCAAGCGGCACCGGCCAAGAAAAAGGGTTTCTTATCTGGATTTGGTAAGTTATTTAGGAAATGAGCAGCCCTGCAGGGTTAGCTCATTTTTTTATGACCATCATACTTTTCAAAAAATTCACAAAAATAACATTGAAAAACGACAATGTTGTCGTTATAATAAAAACAAGTAAAACGACACCGATGTCGTTTTAATTCGGAGGGATGACAATGGACGGTCTTTTAAAAAATAAAGGCTTTATCACATTAATGGTGGCACAGTTAATTTCTAGCATTGGTGACTGGTTAAGTGTTGTGGCGATCATCACGATGGTTGGATTGAAGTGGGAAGCATCGCCGATGGAGGTTTCTCTTATCATTCTGTGTTTGGCAGTCCCGATGGCGCTTCTTGGGCCATTTACTGGAACGATTGCTGATAGGTTTAACAGAAAGTCATTAATGATATTTTCGGATTTGATTAGGGCCGGACTTATTCTTGCGCTTGCCTTTGCTGAGTCTTTATGGACTGTTTATACATGCTTGTTCATCGTCGGCATGCTCTCGGCGGTATTTGTACCGGCAAAGAATGGCAAGCTTAAAGAACTGGTCGACCAGGAAAATATGAAAAGCGCAATGTCCATCACCTCCATGATTGATTCCGGGACGAAGGTGTTGGGCCCATTGTTAAGCGGCCTGCTGGTCTCGGCTTTTGGAACACAGCTAGTGTTTTTTATCGATTCAGGTACCTTTATCATTTCGGCGCTGCTGCTGTTTGCTTTGCCAAAGTCAATCGCAAAGCCGACTGAATCGGAAACTAAGGAAGCTTCTACATTTAAAGAGGATTTCATGGAAGGAATCAGGTTCATCAAAGGAAGTCGTTACTTAATCGTTGGTATGATTGTTTTAGGGGTCAGCCTCTTGATTTTGCAACTGTCTGACTCTCAAATCATCGTTTTATTGAGGGAATTACCGAATGCCTCTCCCGATTTGTTTGGTTATATTGTTACAGCATCTGGGGTCGGGATGTTTTTAACCGGACTGCTTTTGGCTAAAAAAACGGACTATAATGCGCTAATCCTGTTGTTTATTGGGGTTTGCGGAATTGGCGTCAGTTTTAGTATGATGGCTGTATTGACACGATTTGATTTAGCACTGCCAGCTTTATGGGGATCAGGGCTGGGGTTGTTAGCGGGGTTTTCAGCCGGTTTCGTCTTTATTCCGTTTCAGGCTGCTGTCCAGACTGAAACTCCTGTCCACATGACAGGCAGGGTATTCGGCGTTATGAATAGCGTGACCACAACGGCAACGATCATTGGCCCATTGGCTGGAGGCTTGCTTGCAACGGTGCTCGGAGTTGTCCCGACATTTGTGATTACCGCCCTTTTGCTGATTGCAGTCTCAATCGTTGGGTTAATCTTTAAAAGCAGCATAGAACGGGGGAGAACGAATGTCTCCGAAAGTAAGTCAGGAGCACATGAAACAGCGTCGAGCTGAGATACTGCAGGCGGCTAAGGAGGTGTTCATTGAGCATGGTTACGAGCGGGCCACGATGAAGCACATCATGGATGCTGCGAGTGTCAGCAGAGGCGGTCTGTATCAATATTTTTCTAGTAAAGAAGATGTGTTTGAAACAATCCTTGAAGAAGCTTTAGATATAGAATTAGAGGTAACGCTGGATATGGTAAAACAACATGCTACCTCTTATTGGAATATGCTGATGAAAACCATGTTTGGGAACGATGGGGAGCCTGATGATGAAATGGATCCTTTAGCGCCGGCAAAACTTGAGTATTTTATTATTGGAAGAAATGATGAACACAGGAGAGAATACGGCTCGACCCGATATGGTAATGGTGTGAAGATATTTGCGAACATTATTGAACAAGGCCAAAAAAGCGGTGAATTCAGCTCGAGGTTTGGTCATGAAATTATTGCGCGTTCAATCATTACGTTTATCGATGGCTTAGCTGTAGACGATGCCATGTTATCGAGGGCAGACCTGAAAATCAAGGAGCAATCGATATTGTTTGTGGACTATTTAAAAATGGCACTTGGAATTGATTGCCGAGGATAGAAAATAACGCATTTTAGAGGGCTTCTGGCTTTATGGAATTATAAAAGATAAACGGGGTGGAGATGGATTCCATCCCGTTTGTTGTGTGGACGCTGGATGATGCGGCAGCAATAATCAAAAAGTTTTAAATAAAAATGAACAATAATGTAGAAATGCCAACTCCTAAAATAAACGGAAGCAGCTTGCTTTTGCGTTCTTTTGGCAGTTCTTCCTTAACGGTGTTTAATAAGATGCCTCCTGCGAGCCAACTGAACCAAAGAGCAAACAAGGTGGTAGGGAGTGTGACGAAGAAGCCGAGCAGCCAACCCGCAAAAACAGAAAGAGCCAGTAGCAGCGAACCCCATGGGTCATATCGCTTTTGATGGTCCAGCCGAAGCCCCACATCATTAACCATCAGGTGTAGAATGAAAGCGACCGTGAAAATGATTAAGGATTTAGGCTCCTGCTTCAACCCTTTAATCAGGTAATAGCCTATAAATGAGTTATAGAGAACGAAGGCTCCTATATGAAAAGTAAAGACGGTTGTATCCGGTTTTGATGATTTCACAAAATGATTTATAGAATAAAAGGCAATAAAGCCAACAGTCGCAACTAAGTACAAACTATAATCTTCAAATTTTTTTGGGATGGGGATAAGGATATTGAACTCCTTCTGGATCTTTTGGAATTCAGGTAAAAGATGAATGATGACATAGGCAACGGATGCACCGCCGGCAAAGCTTAGAATTGGTTTTCGCGGCTGCTCCATCAATTTGGAGTAGTATTTTACAGATAGATGGACTCCTGCTAACAGGATTACCAGAAAAAAAGTCAAAATAGCCAAGTTTTTTTTACCCTCCTTAGGCTTTTCCTTCCCTCTGTAAATCAGCCGCAAACTATGAAAAGAAGAACACATTTGCAAAATGACATTATATATCTGCGATCTTCCTTCACTTCTGTTAAAATAGTACAAAAAGCAAGGCTTGTATTGCTTTAACGCGGAAAACTTTGCTATGATCATTATTATTGTCTGACGATTTAAAAATGGAGGTGCTATTATGTCAAGGATTTCAGAAGATCAGGTGAAGCATGTCGCACACCTGGCGAGACTGGCGATTACTGAGGAAGAGGCGCAAATGCTGACAGACCAGCTGGATAAAATCATTACATATGCAGAACAGTTGAATGAACTGAATACGGATAATGTTGAGCCGACTGCTCATGTGCTTGAAATAAAGAATGTTATGCGCGAGGACCGTGCCGAAAAGGGCCTTCCGCGCGAAGAAGTTTTAAAGAATGCGCCTGAACACCAGGGTGGGCAGATCAAAGTACCTGGAATTATGGAGTAGGAGGATCGGCGATGGGTTTATTTGAACATAAGATTTCGGAGCTTCATGAGCTTTTACATAAGAGAGACCTGAGTGTTTCCGACCTGGTCGATGAATCATTCAAGCGGATTGGCGAGGTTGAAGGCAAGGTACAGTCGTTCTTGACATTGGATGAAGACAATGCAAGGGCAACAGCGAAGGCATTGGATGAGAAAGCCGTGAAAAACGCTCCAGCCAATAAATTATACGGCTTGCCAATCGGCATTAAAGATAATATCGTCACGAACGGATTGCGCACGACGGCAGCGAGCAAGATTCTCGAAAACTTCAATCCTATTTACGATGCAACTGTCATCCAGAAGCTGAAGCAGGCTGAAACGGTGACTATCGGCAAGCTGAACATGGACGAGTTCGCGATGGGATCATCCAATGAAAACTCTGGCTTCCAAAAAACGCTCAACCCTTGGGACCTTGAGCGTGTTCCAGGTGGATCTTCAGGCGGTTCCGCTGCTTCGGTTGCAGCAGGTGAAGTGCTGTTCTCTTTGGGTTCTGATACAGGCGGATCTATCCGGCAGCCGGCATCATTCTGTGGTGTGGTCGGCATGAAGCCTACATATGGCCTTGTATCCCGTTTCGGATTGATTGCGTTCGCGTCATCTTTGGACCAAATTGGCCCAATCACCCGAAATGTTGAAGACAATGCCTTTCTGTTAAAAGCGATCGCGGGTCACGACCAGATGGATTCAACTTCTGCAAAAGTAGATATCCCGGACTATATCGGTTCCCTGACTGGCGATATAAAAGGATTGAAGATCGCCGTTCCAAAGGAATATCTCGGCGAGGGAGTAAATGAAGAGGTGCGCAAATCTGTCATGGACGCACTTAAAGTACTTGAACGCCTTGGAGCTACATGGGAAGAGGTTTCCCTGCCGCACTCCAAGTATGCTCTAGCTACTTATTATCTTTTATCTTCATCCGAAGCGTCCGCTAACCTGGCGCGCTTTGATGGTGTCCGCTATGGCTATCGTACACCGAATGCGGAGAATCTGATCGAAATGTATAAAAAGACTCGTGCAGAAGGCTTCGGTGAGGAAGTAAAACGCCGGATTATGCTTGGTACTTTTGCGCTAAGCTCTGGTTATTATGATGCTTACTATAAAAAGGCCCAGAAGGTCCGTACGCTGATCAAGCAGGACTTTGAAAAAGTATTCGAACAATATGATGTCATTGTTGGACCAACAACACCAACGCCAGCCTTCAAACTTGGCGAGAATACAAGAGACCCGATGACAATGTACGTAAATGATATTTTAACGATCCCGGTCAACCTGGCAGGTGTGCCGGCCATTTCGGTTCCGTGCGGACTTGATAAAGGTCTCCCGCTAGGTTTGCAAATCATCGGACGCCATTTTGATGAAAGCACAGTATATAAAGTTGCCCATGCATTCGAGCAGGCAACAGAATTCCATAAACAACAACCTGAATTGTAAAGGGGTGAAAACGATGAAGTTTGAAACGGTAATTGGGCTTGAGGTCCATGTTGAATTAAAAACAGATTCGAAAATCTTTTCGGCGAGTCCGAACCATTTTGGTGCCGAGCCGAATACAAATACAACCGTGATCGACCTTGGCTATCCAGGAGTACTGCCGGTCGTGAATAAGAAAGCAGTCGATTACGCTATGAAAGCCGCTATGGCTCTGAATTGTGAAATTGCAGAGCACACGAAATTCGACCGCAAAAACTATTTTTACCCGGATAACCCGAAGGCCTACCAGATTTCCCAGTTCGATAAGCCAATCGGTGAGAACGGCTGGATTGAGATTGAGGTAAATGGCTATAAAAAGAAAATCGGCATCACCCGCATCCATATGGAAGAGGATGCCGGCAAATTGACACACGGCAATGGCTATTCACTAGTGGACTACAACCGCCAGGGAACGCCGCTCGTGGAGATCGTATCGGAGCCCGATATACGCACTCCGGATGAGGCATATGCTTATCTTGAAAAGCTTAAGTCCATCATCCAGTATACGGGCGTATCGGATTGCAAGATGGAAGAAGGTTCACTCCGCTGTGATGCGAATATTTCCATCAGGCCGGTTGGCCAGGAGGAATTCGGCACGAAAACCGAGCTGAAGAACCTGAACTCCTTCAACTTCGTTCGCAGGGGCCTCGAGTATGAAGAAAAGCGTCAGGAAGAGGAAATCCTTGCTGGACGTGAAATTCAGCAGGAAACAAGGCGATATGATGAGTCAACAAACACTACGATCTTAATGCGTGTAAAAGAAGGGTCGGATGACTATCGTTATTTCCCTGAACCGGACCTGCCTGACCTTTACATTGATGAAGAGTGGAAAGCAAGAGTCCGTGCGGAGATTCCAGAACTACCGGACGAGCGCAAGAAGCGATATGTTGAAGAGATGGGACTGCCAGCTTATGATGCTGAAGTGTTAACTGTTTCTAAGGAAATGGCTGATTTCTTTGAATCGGCTGTGAAGGCAGGAGCAGACCCTAAACAGGCGTCAAACTGGCTTATGGGTGAATTCTCTGCCTACCTGAAGGCTGAATCGAAAGAGCTGCATGAAACAGCATTGACTCCTGAAGGGCTTGCCGGGTTGATCAAGCTGATTGAGAACGGCACAATCTCTTCCAAGATCGCCAAGCAGGTATTCAAGGAATTGGTTGAAAAAGGCGGCGACCCTGAGAAAGTCGTCAAGGAAAAGGGACTCGTCCAAATTTCCGACGAAGGTGCACTGCTAAAAATCATCACCGAAATTATCGACGCCAACCCGCAATCCGTCGAAGACTTCAAGGGCGGGAAGGACAAGGCAAAGGGCTTCCTTGTCGGCCAGATCATGAAAGCAACCAAAGGCCAGGCGAATCCGCCGTTAGTAAACAAATTGCTTGTTGAGGAATTGAATAAGAGATAATAGCGAAAGCTGGCGAACCAATCGCCAGCTTTTTTGTCGATATTTCCCGGGAAAAAGGGAAATGTACACCGAAAAATAGTCCTATAAATACACTGATGCTAATATTAGTATAAGAACGCAACAGGTGCTGGCCGTTATTTTATTAAGAGATATTGACCTTGATCTGCCTTACATAAAAAAAGAAAAGATTACTAATGTTGAGCTGGATCAAAGACCATCCTGAAGAAGGTAAAAGAAGTCGTAATCGAATTTAACAGGCTCAACGACGAATACGATCATTTCATAGAAACACTGGAACGTGAAGAATTATTCGAGTTCATTGATGATAAAACGTGGGAAGCCGGTCTGGTGCTTGACGATGATATTACAGAAGATTTTGGTTGAAGAGGTTCCGAATGAAGTGGTCTATGGAATATTTTAAGAAAAGCAGTCTGGAAAAGTCATTGGGCCGGTTCAATAACGTTGATTAAAATTCAGGAGTTGTGCTCATGTATAAGGGATTTCTGCAAAAAATAGACAAGCTTTATAATGATGACCGGAAAAAACTCTGGACTGGCACGATTCTGTATGAAGACTGGTGGCAAACAAATATCCAAAAGCCTTTGAATCTTGAAGAATTACATTCACTCGAAGACGAAATAGGCAATATGCCGAATCACTTTAAAGAATTCCTGTTAACGTCGAATGGATGCTACTTGTTTGATATTTTAAGGGTCGCTGGTAAACAGAATGGTTATAGAGGTATGACCATTGAGGAACAGATTCATCAGCCAATCTCATTTCGGAATATTTCGCCTTACTCACGCAATACAAAACACCTGGATGGCTTATTTGTATTTGCGGATTCGATGCTCACAGGCACATTTTTCGCATTAACGAAGAAGGTCAGATACTTCAATTAGAATTAAGGAACTTTAAGCCTATTAATACCTATCAAACTCTGATGGAATTGCTTGAAGCAGTATACGAGGCAGGCGAGAGGCTGGTTATTAACAAAGAATATCTGGATTTTGAATAAGAAAACAAAAGGCCCTTCAATCAGGGCCTGATTTAGATTATTGCCGGTCACCATGCGTCAATATTCTGATCAAAGATTCCTTATCCTCGACTGTCTGCTGAAGAAATTCTGTATTAAAGATCAAGTATATTGGTGCTGTATATATTCGAAGCTCTGGATAATGTGTCTTTTTCAATTCCTCCATATTATCTGATATCTGAAAGGAATCAAGCTTTTCCTTTACCTCTTCAGGAATGTCGAACTTTTCTGACTCTCCACGTGGAACAATTGCAAGGACAGCAAGTTTTTCAGGATCCTTTGATAAAAAATCATATAGGGGTGGAAGTTCTTCGATATCTAGCTTCACATAGTAAGTACTAAATTCCTTTCTCCATATTGCTTTTATCTTAAAATAGGTTCTTTCCATGTACGGGTTTTTTGGAATGGGAATGCTGGTCCCTTTAACAATCTTCTTTTCCATGCCTGGTAATGTAATTATCTGGCTGATTAAAATAGAATCAGGCTCTATTTCTGGAGGAAATGAGACTTCGAGTGTTTCTCTTTCCTTGACCTTTGATGGATTCATGCCAGCCATGGCTTTGAGCGGATCCATTTTCTCCGTCTTGGTGCCATGCCAATCATATTGGCCGAGAATTTGTGGAATCTCCTGTCCATTCACCGTTACGATTGGTACAGGCGGCTTTTCCTCTTTATATAATTTGTAGCGGTCCATGGCGATCAATACGGTCAAAAGCAATATGGTTGATGTTCCATAGAATAGCAGCTTTCTCTTCATCATTTTCCCCTCACGCTTAAGTGGTCACTATATGAATTCTATTAAGAATATGTAATTTCCTGTAAGATTTTATCGGAATGTAAAAAAACCACAGAGAAAGATCTCTGTGGTACCAGATTTTACGATTTTAAATTTTTAACACTCATATCGAATTCTTTTTCGATTTCAGGGTTTGGTCTATAAGTAACAAGGCTGATGACTACGGAAATAACCAGGTTGATGATAAAGCCCGGTACGATTTCGTACATGACATCGCTCAGGCCGAGATTACTCCAGATAACTACTGTTGCTGCACCGGCAACCATACCGAAGATCGCGCCCCAGTTGGTCATCTTTTTCCAGTAGAGGCTTAGCAAGATGATCGGTCCGAACGCTGCACCGAAGCCTGCCCATGCGTATGCAACAAGTCCAAGGATTGTATCGTTCTGAACCCAGGCAAGGGCAGCAGCGATAATCGCTACAACCAGTACCGCGATACGTCCGAAAAATACGTATTGTTTATCAGATTTTTCTTTTTTGAATAAAATCTTGTATAAATCCTCCGTCAGTGCGCTGGAAGTAACGATCAGCTGGGACGAAATCGTGCTCATGATTGCGGCAAGGACGGCTGCGAGCATAAGTCCGGCAAACAATGGATGGAAGAAGATTTGCCCTAGCACGATGAAGACTGCCTCAGGGTTATCAAGCTTGACATCCGGATTCTGCGTGAAATAAGCAAGACCGATCAACGCTGTCAACACCGCTCCGATCAAGGAGAAGATCATCCAGCCCATTCCGATTCTTCTCGCACTTGTTGTTTCTTTTATTGATGTGATTGCCATGAAACGGGTGATGATATGTGGCTGACCAAAATAACCAAGCCCCCATGCTGCCGTTGAAATGATGCCCAGCACAGTTGTACCTTTAAATAAATCAAGCAATGCAGGGTCGATCGATCGGATTGTATCGAACGTTTCTGCAGGTCCCCCTGTTTTCGTGAAACCGATAATCGGCACTAGCAGCAGGGCGAGAAGCATCATCATACCCTGGATGAAATCTGTGTAACTTACAGCCAGGAATCCGCCGAATAGTGTGTACGCCACAACTACCGCAGAAACAAGCAATAAGCCGGTATGATAATTAAGGCCGAACGAACTCTCGAAGAAAACAGCCCCGGCGACCATTCCGGAGGAAACGTAGAAAGTAAAGAATAGAAGAATAACAATACCGGATACAATTCTTAAAAGCTTTGTATCATCTTTAAAACGGTTTTCAAGGAAGCTTGGAATCGTGATGGAGTCATTCGCAACATGTGTGTATGAGCGGAGTCGAGGTGCTACATAAAGCCAGTTGAGATACGCGCCTACGGTCAATCCGATGGCAATCCATGCACTTGCTAAACCGCTTACATAAATTCCCCCAGGAAGGCCCATCAAAAGCCAGCCGCTCATATCAGCCGCACCGGCGCTTAGCGCTGTGACTGCCGGACCGAGCGATCTGCCGCCAAGCATGTAATCAGTCAGATTGCTTGTCTTTTTGTAGGAATACCAGCCGATATAAAGCATCGCGGCCATGTAGATTCCGATGGCAATGATTTGATACATTTCATTGGACATAGTCTTTCCCCCTTTGTTATTGTGAAAAAATATTAAAAAAATATTGCTAATACAATTAATATTCTATCATTTTACGTAAATGATTAACAATCTATTTTTTCGCTAAAAAAGTTATTCCATAAATAGTAATTTACTTTATTAATATATTTATAAAAATAAGAGACCATGGTTGGGCAACCATGGCCTTTCGTCAAAAGTTCTTAGGGGGAATGCGGTCTCCCTTCACTTTTTTATCATTGATCTTTGGTTCTATGCCGTTAAAGAAGTTCTGCAAGTTTGAACGGTGCAGGAAAATTAATAAAATAATAAAAGCAGTGAAAAGAAGCGGCTCATTGATATCGGGAGAGAAGAACGAATAAATCAGCATCGCGATTCCAACTGAAATAGAGCCCATAAATACATATTTGGTAAGGAAAATAACGGCAAAAAATGTCACATAGACGGCCAGGAACATCCCGATATTAACAATCAGCAGGGCACCAGCTGTCGTGGCGATTGCCTTGCCACCGCGGAATCCGGCGAAGATGGGGAAACAGTGGCCAACGACCGCAATCAATCCCGCATACAAAGGTTCAAGCGGTACATTGAAAGTTAGCGGAAGTGAGGCCGCCAGCATTCCTTTTGCCACATCAATCAACAGGACAATGATTGCAGCTCTTTTGCCCATTACCCGCAGTGTATTGGTGGCGCCGGGATTTTTGCTGCCGTGATCCCTGATATCCACATGGAAAAAGTATTTGCCGACCAATAATGCGGTCGGAATCGAGCCAATTAAATAAGCAGCCAGGAGAATCAGCCAGATCATAAAAAGTCACCCTTTTAGTCAAGATTAGAGGTTCTGGTGTATTGTAAAATTATGTAACCATCCTTTCTGTATTGTAAAAAATAAATGGTATGATTGAAAGAGTTTTTCTGAAAAATACGATAGTTAACACTTTGATTAAATACTGAGTTTCTTTTTGGCAAATAGGTGTAAAGTAGTTTATGATATATCCGGTAGTATCCGGGAGATTGCCTGGATGAGAAATATGAGCTATGATGTAAAATGATGGAATCAAAAACCATATTAAGTAGGATGATGGGTATGAAAAGAGCAAGAATCATTTATAATCCGACTTCGGGCCGTGAAGTTTTTAAAAAGCATCTTGCGGAAGTTCTGGTGAAGCTGGAGAATGCCGGCTATGAAACATCATGCCATGCAACGACATGCGAGGGTGATGCGACGCAGGCTGCCAGGATTGCAGTCGAGCGGAAATATGACCTCGTGATTGCGGCTGGTGGCGATGGAACGATCAATGAAGTGGTCAATGGAATCGCCGAGCAGGAATACCGCCCGAAAATTGGCGTCATTCCAGTTGGCACAACGAACGACTTTGCCCGCGCACTGCATATTCCGCGGGATATCGAGGCAGCGGTCGACATCATTGTAAAAGGCGAAACGATCCCGGTCGACGTTGGCCGGATCAACGATAAATATTTCATAAATATCGCAGGCGGCGGCAGGCTGACTGAGCTGACATACGAAGTTCCAAGCAAGCTCAAGACGATGCTCGGCCAGCTCGCATACTATTTAAAAGGAATCGAGATGCTGCCATCGATCAGAGCATCTGAAGTGACAATTGAGTATGATGGCAAGCTGTATGAAGGCGAGGTCATGATGTTCCTCGTCGGGCTGACGAACTCTGTCGGCGGATTTGAGCGTCTGGCACCGAACTCATCAATCAATGACGGGATGTTCTCGCTGTTGATTTTGAAAAAGACTAACCTGGCTGATTTTATCAGGATTGCTTCACTTGCAGTCCGTGGCGAGCACATCAATGACCCGGGTGTAATATACACACAAGCCAACCGGATCAAGGTGCATTCGAAGGAAACAGTCCAGCTGAATCTCGACGGAGAATACGGCGGAAACCTTCCAGCCGAATTCGAAAACCTGTTCAGGCACATCGAAGTCTACGTGCCGCTCGACGAAATCCGTCCAGAAGACCGTCCGGAGAACCTGGAATTGAACTTTAAAGCAGAATGATTGGAAACCACTCCTGGTTGGAGTGGTTTTTTTGTGGTTTGGAGTAGGGTATAGGAGGATATTCCTTGGAAAATGATTATATTCCTTAAAAATGAAAATATATTCCTTAAACCTATCGATTTATTCCTGAGAAAGCAGGATATATTCCTTAGATTTTGGTTTTATTCCTATATCAAAATAAATCGATGTATGCTGATCAATATTTAGCTGTGATCAACCATTTTTACTGACAACCTCTGATAACTAAATCAGGCAAGCCAATATAGATGTACCAAAAGCCCGCCATTCGAAATGAAAAATTTGCCTGAAAATCATATTTGGATGAAAATAAAAGATAATAAGATAAAAGGATGTGGATACATAATGGGGAAGAAAGCGTTGATCAATATCGACTATACGTATGACTTCGTGGCGGATGATGGGCGGCTGACTTGCGGTGTGCCTGGCCAGGCAATTGAAGAGAATCTGGTTGGCGTGACGCAGGAATTCATCAAGAATGGCGATTATGTTGTTTTCGCGATTGATGTCCATGATGAGGGGGACGAGTTCCATCCGGAAACAAAATTGTACCCGCCACATAATATCCGCGGCACAAAGGGCAGAGATTTGTTCGGCAGCCTTCAAGAAGTTTATGACGAGAACAAACATCTGGACCATGTGTATTTTATCGACAAGACAAGGTATTCTGCGTTTGCCGGTACGGACCTGGAAATAAAGCTGCGCGAGCGGGGCATCACGGAAGTCCATCTTGTCGGGGTATGTACGGATATTTGCGTGCTGCATACAGCGGTCGATGCTTACAATAAGGGATTTAAGGTTATTGTGTATAAGAATGCGGTGGCTTCTTTTGACCAGGTCGGGCATGAATGGTCACTTCGTCATTTTGAGAACACGATTGGGGCAGAGGTCAGGTAGGATATTGAATACGTGGTTTTGGCAGGGAAAACGGTAAAAAGGTAAGTCGGTTTTCCGTGTTTTTAAAAGCATCCGTGCAATATCCATGATGAATTAGATGCAGTTAATTTGGAGGTTTTTTGATGAGTACGAAATTCACAGATGATAGTTTAATGCTCCATACGGACTTATATCAGTTAAATATGATGGAAACTTACTGGCGTGACGGCGTCCATAATCGCCGCGCGGTGTTTGATTTGTTTTTCCGCAAGCTTCCTTTCGGCAATGGATATGCCGTTTTTGCAGGCCTAGAAAAAATCATCCAGTACATCGAGAACTTTGGCTTCACAGAGGATGATATTCAGTATTTAAGAGAGGAAGGAAAGTTCGGAGAAGATTTCCTTGCTTTTTTACAAGATATGAAATTCACTGGCTCGATCCGTTCTATGCAGGAGGGGGAGATTGTTTTTGCCAATGAGCCGCTGATTCGGGTGGATGCTCCGCTTGCTGAAGCGCAGCTGATTGAAACTGCGCTGCTGAACATTGTCAACTACCAGACATTGATCGCGACAAAGGCTTCCCGTATCAAGCAGGTGGTGAAGGATGAAGTGGCGATGGAGTTCGGTACGCGCCGGGCGCATGAACTGGATGCGGCGCTCTGGGGCACTCGCGCTGCCTATATCGGAGGTTTTGATTCGACCAGTAACGTACGTGCCGGCAAGCTGTTTGGAATTCCAACCGCTGGGACTCATGCGCATTCCATGGTTCAGGCTTACAAGGATGACTATACCGCTTTTAAAAAATACGCCGAAACGCATAAGGACTGCGTATTCCTTGTTGATACGTATGATACTCTAAGGTCCGGTGTGCCAAACGCAATTAAGGTTGCCAGGGAATTTGGCGACAAAATCAACTTTATCGGGATCCGCCTCGACAGCGGTGACCTTGCGTATCTTTCCAAGGAAGCACGCAAATTGCTGGATGAAGCAGGATTTAAGGATGCAAAAATCGTGGCCTCCAGCGATTTGGATGAATACACAATCATGAACCTGAAAGCCCAGGGCGCAAAAATTGATATTTGGGGAGTGGGCACAAAGCTCATTACCGCCTATGAACAAGCTGCGCTCGGCGCTGTTTATAAAATCGTTTCAGTCGAGCAGTCTGATGGAAGAATGGAGGACACCATCAAGATTTCCTCGAATCCTGAAAAAGTGACAACGCCTGGAATCAAAAATGTGTACAGAATCATCAACAAAGCCAATAATCGTTCTGAGGGGGACTACATCACACTTGAAGGCGAAAATCCGCAGCAGGAAAAGCGCTTGAAGATGTTCCACCCGGTCCACACGTTCATCAGTAAGTTTGTCACCAATTTTGATGCAAGAGATTTGCATCATGATATTTTTAAGGAGGGCAAGCTTGTGTATGAACAGCCAAGCCTGGATGAAGTCCGCAAGCATTCAACATACTGCCTCGGCGTTCTTTGGGAAGAATACACACGCATGCTTAATCCAGAAGAATACCCAGTGGACCTCAGCCAGAAATGCTGGGACAACAAGATGCGCAATATAGAAGAAGTGAGAGAAAAGGTCATGGAGATGACTGGCGAGAAAATGTAATGGTGAGGGCTGCTTCCTGAGGGGGAGGCAGCTTTTTAAATATATCCTGCGAATATGAAGGATTTCCCCTAGGAATAAAGAATTATTAGAGAACGAATCTTCTGCTAAGGGTGTTGCCGTGTGAATGACCAGAAGTGCAAGGTGGATTACGAACAGTTCATTCCAAGAGAAACGGGCTTTATTTTCAAGTTCGAAAAGAAAGACAATACCTTCATTCATACGTTTATTGAAGGCAAACTTCTCGGAAAAATGGGTCTTTGCCCAGAATTAATTGAGGGAAAAACTTTATTTGAGTTCCTTCCGGCTGAACATGCTCTCCGTAAGGCAGCTTTTTATGAAAAAGCTTGGAACGGGGAGCATGTCAACTATGAAGGGAGCATAGGAGGAATCCACTACTTGGCTGTCTTGAATCCTGTCCTGCAAAACGGAGTGACGGTGGAGGTAATCGGGACGTCGATCGACATTACCAAGGAAAAAACGAGAGAAAAGCAGGTCCAGCAGATGGAGAAGCTTTCCGTAGTTGGTGAATTGGCGGCAGGCATAGCACATGAAATCCGGAATCCTCTAACATCACTTAAAGGTTTTGCGAAAATCATCAAAGAAAGTGTGTCGGACCAAACTTTATTGCCGTACCTGGACATTATGCTGGATGAGATGGACAGGATCAATGAAATCGTCAATGAGTTCATGTTCATTGCGAAACCAAGTGAACATGTCAATTTTCAGCAAACAAATTTTAATAAGCTATTACAGGAATGCATTCACTTTATGGCACCTCAGGCCAACCTTAAAAGTATTGAAATAGAGCTGAATTCCGATTCCGAAGTTTTCTTGAATTGCGACCGCAAGCAAATGAAACAGGTGCTGATTAATTTGCTGCAAAACTCAATCGAGGCGACAGAGGACAACGGACATTTTATCGAAGTAAGGCTCGAAGAAATGGGCACGGATTCTGTTTCGGTAACAATCATCGATAAGGGCTGCGGAATTGAAAATTCAAGGTTCAACCGGTTGTTCGAACCGTTTTATTCAACAAAAGAAAAAGGGACTGGGCTAGGGCTGATTACCTGCAAGAGAATCATCGACCTCCACCAGGGCCGTATTGATATCAAGAGCAAGCTTGGCGAAGGAACAACCATCAGGATTTGTTTACCAAGGTTACTGGATGGAAAATCGTAAAATAAAAAGTGCTTTGCTCCTATTCGGGGCAGGGCACTTTTGCTGTATATCTGTTACAATGAAAGAGTATTTCCCCATCATTCCCCCACTTTTTTTCACTGAAAGGAGCCCGCAAAATGCTGCAAAAAGCCCATGAATTATTGCAAAACCATTTTGGCTATTCCTCATTCCGCCGAGGGCAGGACCAGGCAATCACCTCGGTGCTGGAAGGGAACAATACGGTCTGCGTCATGCCGACCGGCGGAGGCAAGTCGATCGTCTATCAAATCCCGGCACTCGTGCTGCCAGGAACGACCATTGTCATCTCTCCGTTGATTTCTTTGATGAAGGACCAGGTGGACACACTCATCCAGCACGGAATTCCGGCGACGTATATCAACAGTTCGCTGACTGCCGGCGAAGCCGCCAGCCGGATGGATGACGCCAGGAACGGAAAGTACAAGCTGTTATATATCGCTCCCGAGCGGCTTGGATCCTGGGAGTTCATCGATGACTTGCAGGACATGGAAATCCCGCTGATCGCTGTCGACGAAGCGCACTGTATTTCCCAGTGGGGACACGATTTCCGACCGAGCTATCTGCAGATTTCCGGCCTGGCTGACCGCCTGCCTAGAAAACCGATTGTGCTCGCCTTGACGGCAACCGCGACACCAAAGGTAAGGGAAGACATTTGCGCCTCGCTGAAAATAAACCCTGAGAATACAGTGATTACAGGGTTCGAGCGCAGCAACCTGAGTTTTTCTGTCGTAAAGGGCCAGGACCGACAGGCCTATTTAAGAGATTTTATCAAAAAAAATGAGAAGGAAGCAGGCATCATCTATGCGGCGACACGGAAGAATGTCGACCAGCTATATGAGTGGCTGCAGAAGGAAGGCTTCAATGCCGCCCGCTATCACGCAGGAATGAATGATGATGACCGGAACCGCGAACAGGAGCGTTTTTTACAGGACGAAGCCACTGTGATGGTCGCGACGTCGGCATTCGGGATGGGCATCGACAAAAGCAATATTCGCTATGTCCTCCATTTTCAGCTCCCTAAAAATATGGAGAGCTACTATCAGGAGGCTGGCCGTGCCGGTCGTGATGGCCTGGACAGTGAATGTGTGGTGCTGTATTCGTCCCAGGATGTCCAAGTGCAACGCTTTTTGATTGACCAGTCTGCGGATCGTGAACGGATTGCGCCTGAACTGGAAAAACTGCAGCAAATGGTCGGCTACTGCCATACGGAGGAATGTCTGCAATCCTATATCCTCCATTACTTTGGCGAGAGTGATGCGGAGCCGTGCGGTCGCTGCGGCAATTGTACCGACTCCCGTGAAACGGAGGATGTCACGAAGGATGCGCAAATGGTGCTGTCGTGCATCATCCGGATGGGCCAGAAATACGGCAAGGCAATGACGGCGAATGTTTTGACCGGTTCGCGAAATAAGAAGGTGCTCGAATTCCGGCTAGATAAACTGCCGACGTACGGATTGATGAAGAATAAGAGCACGAAGCAGGCGAATGACCTGATCGAGTTCCTGATTTCGCAGGAACTGATTGGTGTAGAGCACGGAACTTATCCGACGATTTATGTCCCGGAAAAGGGGAAGGATGTTTTGCTCGGCAAGACCAAGGTGTTCAGGAAGGAAGCGGTCCGGGTCAAGCAGGTTTCAAATGATGATCCGTTATTTGAAGAACTGCGGGAATTGCGGCGAGAGATTGCTTCTGCTGAAAAAGTGCCGCCATTTGTGATTTTCTCAGATTCCTCACTGAAGGATATGTGCCTGAAGCTGCCGCTGACGGATGGAGAATTCCTTGGTGTGGCTGGAGTTGGAGAGCATAAGCTGCAGAAGTATGGCGCACCATTCATTCAGCGGATCATCGAGTTCTGCGAGGAGCACCCAGAGCGTCAGCCCGTGATGAATGCAGTAGCTGAGCCGGTGAAGAAACCGGCGAAAAAAGCTGTTGGCGATTCTCATCTCGAAACCTACAAGCTGCATCAGGAGAAACTGTCAGTGGCTGAAATTGCCGCCAAGCGTGAATTGGTGGAAAGCACGGTCGAAAATCACTTGATTCAATGCATCCAGCAGGGAATGGAAGTCGACTATGACGTGCTGATTCCTGCTGAGTTTATAGCTGACCTGGAGCAAGCCGTGGCAGAAGCCGGCCGCGACAGGTTAAAGCCAATCAAGGAACTGCTGCCAGAAGAGGTCAGTTATTTTATGATCAAGGCATTTTTGTATATGTCAAAAAAGAAGGTACATTAAGATGAGACGAAGCCAGGGGGCTTCGTCTTTTTTCATGTTATCCACTTTATCCAGGGGTTTTGTTGTCAGTTCGGTAACATAAAGAAGTGAAATGTTCCCCGTTAATTGAGGAGAATAGGAAACGGGTCACATAAAAAGAAGATATGTGCCCGGTCAGGGGAGGAAAGGGAGAAACGGGTCATATAAATGCCGGATATGTGCTCGGTCAGGGGAGGAAAAGGGAAAACGGGGCACATAAATGCTGGATATGTGCCCGGTCAGGAGCGGAAAGGGGAAAACGGAGCACATAAATGCCGGATATGTGCCCGGTTAGGTGTGGAAAGGAGAAACGGGGCACATAAAGAAACGATATGTGTTCATTTAGGTGAAGAAAAACAGGTCAAAATAATGCAAATAAAATACAGTTGATTTCCAGTCAAACCTACTCTCCAACAGCAAGAATCCTATTACTCTAACAAGGTCAAAAGAAAATAACACTTTTCAGAAAAATTAAAAATGGTAAAATATAACTGATGACTAATATAGGGCTGGTGTGAGAATGCATCCGATTACTGTTATTGAGATTTTGTTGGCATTGGGTCTGCTTTTGCTGATTTTAGGTGTAGGTTATTTTTTGCCGCGGAACAGGAGAAAAACTGTAATCAAGATTGTCTTGATTGTAATAGTGCTAGAGCTGGCCTTTTTTGGAGTCCGTCCATTATGGATTGACTATCATCGTGAGATCAAGACGGAGCAGCTGTCTGAATATCTAAACAAAAGGTATCCGGGGGAAAAGTTCGAGATCAGTTATCCGACCAGCAGGAGCTATAGTCCATATCAGATGCAAGTCAGGTTCGCCAATGAGCCAGGCTGGATTTACTCTTATTTTGTCAATAAGGATGAAATCAAGCAGGTGGATATTGGGGTTCCCGATGTGGAGCTGCCGGAAGAAGGCGATCATTATGAGGATTTGGGAGATTGAGAGAAAGATAGTTGGAATATATTAAAATTAAGTCCATCAGGAGGCTTCATGGTTTATTTTAAAAAGGCAATCGAGCAGTTTGTATTGTGGATTGTCTGTGTATTTTTGTTCATCGGGATTTTGTTTTTGCCGGTTACGACGGAATACCAGACTGGTCAGGGCGGACAGTTTGAATCCGCAAGCTATCAGTATGAATTGGACAAGCACATTGCTAATATCAAAGGTTTCTTTACGTATATAAAAGAAAACCCTGACCTTGGAGAGTTTGTCCCTGGCGAATCGTATGGCCACCGGATTGCGGGCAAGGCCTGGAAAAGCCTGCTTTTGATTGTTCCGACTTTGATTTTTGCTTATATTTTTGGCATCCTAAAAGGGATTTTTGATTTCCGGATGCAAAAAAAGAAGCTGAACTTCCTTGGGAATGGGACGACTTGGCTGTTCATCTCCATGCCGGATCTCTTTTTCATCATCATCATCCAGATTGGATTGATGTTTTTATATGAAAAAGGTCTGTTTTTCCATGTAACGTTATATGGAAGTGAAAAGCTGGAAACCTATATTGTTGGCATTCTATTTTTGCTCATTTATCCTGTATTCTACCTTGCGAATATCACGAATGTGAGCCTACAGGAGCAGTCGGGGAATGATTATATCCGGACTGCGAGATCCAAAGGGACATCCGGCGTGAAAATATTGTTCATACATATTCTGAAAAATTCGTTTCCAAGGATTCTGGCGCATGCGAATACGATTACACTCTATGTATTATCGAATCTATTTATTGTAGAAAAATTGATGGATTTTCAAGGGGCGGCGGATGGCCTGTTTAATGCTGTCCTGAGGGGCACAGGCTTCAAGGTCGGGATGGAAATCATGGTGGACGGGATCTCGGCAGCAGGTTACACAGTCTTTTTTGCCTCCATCATTTTGGTCTCGAATCTGGTAACCCAGATCTTTAAAAGTCTGGTCACTCCGGTTTCGCAAGAGGTGGACCATGAATAGATCACTACTTTTTGGCTTATTCATTTTGTCTTTTCTAGTGGTCATTTCATTTATCGCTCCATATCTTCCGTTCGTGGATACCTCGTTAAAGGAAACAGTGATGAGGCAGAAGGAAGGAGGAGGGTTTGAGCTTCCTCCGTTCGCGCCATCTGAGGATCATCCAATCGGCTCGGATGCGAATGGCGTGGATTTATTGAGCAGGGTGCTGCTGGGTACGAAAGAAACGCTGTTAACGATCCTGGCGATTGTCTTGATTCGCTATATCATCGCGGTTCCGCTGGCGATGGCGAGTTTTTATTCGCGGTTTTTCCGGAGGGTCCTGATTCTTTGGAATCGGTTATTCTCCTTCATGCCGCCGATTTTCTTTGTGATTCTTATTCTCGGCACTCCGTTCATTGTGTTTTCAGGTAATCGATATCTTTGGATCTTGCTCGTTCTCGCGGTAATTGAAGTAGGGCGGGTTGCGGATATTTTTTATCAGGGCATGGTGGATATCTCGAAGAAACCTTATGTCGAAGCGGGGATCGTCTCGGGCTCTTCACCGTTGACGATGCTGAAAAAATACTACTGGCCGCCGTTAAGACCATTTTTTATCGTCCAGTTTTTCTCTGACCTTGGAAGAACATTGTTTCTCATCGGCCAGCTGGGCATCGTCGGAATTTTTCTTAGTGTCAAATTCGTTTCCCAGCTCGATGGTGCCTATCAGGCGGTGAACACGTCCAATGTCTGGCCAACCTACTTCGTGAACATTACCAACCATATCTGGTCACATCCATGGCTGCCGATTACCGGAACTGTTGCCATCGGGATTACCATTTTTGCATTCTCCATGACCAGCAGCGGGCTCCAGAAGTATTTTGACAAAAAGTATAAGAGAGGTTAAACGAGGGAGAGGTGCAAATGCACTTCTCTTTTTGTTTAAGGCTGTTTTCGTAATGATTGTTGTTAAAATCCTAAAGCCGATTTTAACGTGAGAATAAGTCATTTTGTAGTTCGGAATTAAGTGTGCAGGCTCTTTTCTCTTAATCGGTTTTAATTTTGTGAAGAAATATATATCATTCAATCCAATTTTGCAGCCAAGAACAACAAAGTTTGAGAAAAGAGCCTTGTTTAAAAAGGATTCATTAAGTTAATCAAAGAGTGTAACCTTTTTAACCGTTCTCCTGACAAATAAATAAAGAGTTTCATCAACAGGAGGATCGGACAATGAGAAAGTTATGGATAATATTGCTGATGGGTTTGCTGGTGACCGGCTGTGGTACAGGAAACCAGGTATCGAATAACAATAATGAAGAAAAAGGAGGTGCCGGAATCGTGGCGGGAGAAATGGCTGCAAGTATAAAAGAGGATAGTCCGCTGGTTTTTCAATATGAAGTGAAAAATCAGACGGAACAGGAAGTGACCCTGGAATTTACGAGTTCCCAACGTTACGATTATTCGGTCGAGACAAAGGATGGAAAGGAAATCTTCCTATTCTCAAGTGTCGCCAACTTCTTACAGGCTTTAGGAGAAGAAAAAGTAAAGCAGGGGGAGACGTTGAGCTATGAAATCGACCTTCATGAGCTATCCCTGGATAAAGGTGACTATATCCTTTCTGTCTGGATGACGCCGAAGGAAGGAAAAAAGTTCAGGGTGACAAAGGAATTTTCTGTTGAGTGATGAATCTCCAAGTTACATTAAAAATTGAATCATGGCGAATGTGATGGAGATGATGCTAATTCCAGTTCCAACAATCCATTTGATCAATTGGATCTGGTTTTGGCTCAGTCTTTTTTCAAGGTCTGCAGCGGCTACGACTTCTTTATCAGCCAGGATCTGGTTTACCAGGGCCCGAACATCATCATGATCCAATTGTGGTTGTGAGGAGTCTTGAATATGATCGATCAAGGCTTCCAGTTCCTCTATTTTTAACTCTAGTTCTTTTATTTTAAGCTTTAAATTATCCATAGTATTCATCCTTTGCTTTTTCCATATTCTATTCGTAAAAAGAGATAAAGACGGGGCTTGTACCTAATCGAACCGTTTTAGAAATGCCCAAACTGCGGCCTTCAGATAAAAAGGGAGAATCGAAATGAGAACAATAAAAAAGGGGATTCTAATGCTGTTTCTGCTGGCTTTAAGCCTTGCAGCCTGCTCGAATGAGCTGATATCTGGCGAGGGTTATATTTTAGAGGTAAGCGATGAGGCAATTCTAGTCGTAAAAAACATAAATCAGGAAAGATATAATGAAATCAAAGATGTTCCCGGTGACTCATTAATCGACCAAGGAGGATTGGAGTTAATCTGGCTGGAATATGAGGCAGCGGATAGGTTACAAAAAGGCGACCATATTGAGTTCTGGATTGAAGGCAGTATCAGGAAAAGTTATCCAGAGCAAGCCACTGCAAAGAAAATAGAACATAAATAAGATGTGAAATCGAAAGCTGATCAAAAAGTTGGCTTTCTTTTTTTATGGAATGAAAGATTCCGTTGTTTTTGTCAGGACTTTGATTCCGCCCGCTCCTTCTATTGCTGCACCGATGGATTGTATAAAGTCCGAAGAGATGATGATTTTCTGCAATTCTCTCAGTTCATCCTGATTGAAGGTAGACAGTTCTTTGCTGACAGCTAAAGCTTCGATTGTCTGGCCGATTGATTGGATCCATACACCAGCAACAATTTCGCTTTCTCCATCTCTGTCGTCTTTCAGGGCATATAACCTGGAAAATAAAACCGCTTCTGTAATTTGGGCTGCTGCCTGAATGCAGAGGGAGATAGAAATCTGCTTTTCAATTTGGGCAATCAACTCCTCTTTGCTCAAATCGCTCTTCTCTTAATAAAAGTAATCCATTTTGCATTTCCTCCAGTCCATCGTGCGGATACTCAATTATATTCATATGAAGGAAATCGGCTATATAGGGAAGTGCCTAAAAGGTAATGCGTGTTCAGTAAGGAGCAGGAAGAAAGCAAATTCATAATTACAACATAGTGCCCAATTTCAACAAATTTAGGCGATTGCACTATGTGATTTGCCTAAATCAACATAAGGTGTTAAGGGAACATATTTAAGACCCATTGAGAGGAGTGCTTGCATGTATACAGATACAATGAATGCCCATTTTGTACCAGAAGTGAGAACCTTCGTAGCTGGTGGTGGACTGGGATCGTTAACTGGGTTAATGCAGCCTGGAGGATACGGTTACCAAGGAGGACCAGGCTATGGTGGCGGATTCGGCTATCCGGGATATGGCCAATATGGAGGATTGGGTCCATACCATGGAATGCCGTGGCACGGCGGATTTGGACACCATCACCATTGGCATGGAGGACCATGGCATGGAGGAGGTCCCGGATACCCTGGAGGACCATGGCATGGGGACCAGCCGTGGTTTGGCGGCCATTGGTATGGCCGATATTGATTTTAAAACTTTCGAATAGAGATTAAGTTGAAAACCCTGAAGAAAAGCACAGCGAATCTATTCCCATTCGTTGTGCTTTTTTACTTAGGTGTTAAAGTAGATATCTATGAGTGACTAATGGGTCTTGGTATAAATGCAAAGTATGAAAGTTGCGGGCCGGCGTTTCGCAATCACACCAGCAATATGATAAAATCTGACTAAGCTAATTCACAGCAAAGGACTTGAAATGATGAGCAAAACAATTCCTGTTAAAAAAAATGATTATATAGATGTAGAATTTGAAGATTTGACGCATGAAGGAGCGGGTGTGGCCAAGGTCGATGGCTACCCGATTTTTGTCCAGGGCGGACTCCCTGGCGAAAAGGCAACAATCAAAGTGACCAAGGTGAACAAGGGCTACGGTTTTGGGCGCCTGATGGAGATTCTTGTAAGAAGCACCTTCCGTGTTGAGTGTCCGGCAGAGGATGCCCATAAATATGGAGGCTGCCAGCTGCAGCATATCAGCTATGAAGGCCAGCTGAAGTATAAGGAAAACCAGGTGAAACAGGTACTAATGCGGATCGGCAAGCTTGAGGATGTTGTAGTTCATCCGATTCTTGGAATGGACAACCCGTGGCATTATCGGAATAAAGCACAGGTTCCAGTTGGCGAGAAAGATGGCAAGCTGATCGCAGGCTTCTTCAAGCCGCGCAGCCATGAAATTGTCGATACGAATGAAAGCCTACTGCATCTCCATGAAATTAACGAAGCTGTCCAGGCAGTAAAAGAAATCGCCAGCGATTTGGGAATCCAGCCATATAATGAGGAAAATCATAAAGGTGTGCTTCGCCACATCATGACGAGATATGGACGCCAAACTGGTGAGTTGATGGTTGTTATTGTGACGAGGACCAATGAAATCCCGCATAAAAACCAGCTAATTGAAAAGATTATCGCAAAGCTGCCTAAGGTAAAATCAATCGTCCATAACATCAACTCGATGAAAACGAATGTAATTATGGGAGATCAAACGAACTTATTATGGGGCAGTGAAGTTATCTACGACTATATCGGTGACATAAAATTCGCGATCTCAGCGCGATCATTCTATCAGGTGAACCCTGAGCAGACAAAGGTGCTTTACGACAAAGCGCTCGAATACGCCGAGTTGACAGGGGAAGAATCTGTCATCGACGCCTACTGCGGCATTGGCACAATTTCGTTATTTTTAGCGCAAAAAGCAAAAAAAGTATTCGGCGTGGAAATCGTTCCCGAAGCCATCGAAGACGCAAAACGCAATGCCCAGCTGAACGGCATCACAAACGCTGAATTCGCAGTCGGAGAAGCCGAAAAAGTCATCCCGGCATGGTACGAAGAAGGCAACTCTGCAGATGTATTAGTAGTTGACCCGCCACGCAAAGGCTGCGATGAAGCACTGCTGCAGACCATCATCGACATGAAACCGAAGAAAGTAGTTTATGTGTCATGTAACCCAGCCACCCTCGCGAGAGACTTGCGAATCCTCGAAGATGGCGGGTACATGACGGTTGAAGTCCAGCCAGTTGATATGTTTCCACAGACGACGCACTGTGAAGCTGTTGCGAAAATAATTTTGAAAGAAGGCAACTAACCCTCTGGGCGTTGTCTTTTTGTTTGTTGAATGGAATTCCGACTAAGAAATTTTCGTTTTTAGATCTTAGGCTTTATAAGCTGGAAAAAACTCGGCCGTTTTTTATAGAGCCGAGTTAACAAGAAAATTACCATATCGATTCAAACTGTTTGGAGTAGAGGTTTGAATATGCTCCATGCTTTTCAAGCAGCACATCATGTGTTCCTTCTTCGACAATACCCTCCTCAGTCAAAACGATAATCCGCTGTGCGTTCCGAATTGTTGAAAGGCGATGAGCAATAACGAGGGTTGTTCGCCCTTTTGCGAGCAATTCCAGTGAGTCCTTAATGATGCTTTCGCTTTCGTTATCTAGTGCACTCGTTGCTTCATCCAAGATAAGGATTGGGGGATTCTTAAGGAACACGCGGGCAATGCTAAGCCGCTGCTTTTGTCCGCCCGAAAGCCTGACCCCCCGCTGACCAATTTCAGATTGGTAACCGTTCGGCAGCTTCATGATAAAGTCATGTGCATTAGCGGACTGGGCCGCAAAGATAATTTCCTCATCACTTGCATTGGGATTCCCGTATCGGATATTTTCCATTACCGTTCCTGCAAACAGGTACATATCCTGTTGAACGATACCGATGTTTTTTCTTAATGAATAAAGATCGATTTCACGGATATCAATTCCGTCCAGCATTACCTTGCCGTCAGTGACATCATAAAAGCGGGGGATAAGAGAGCAGAAAGTCGTTTTTCCTGCACCCGAAGGGCCGACCAAGGCAACATATTCTCCCGGTTTTATTTTAAGCGACATATTTTCCAAAACATGATCCAAATGGTCTTCATAACGGAATTGAACATGCCTGAATTCAATTTCACCAAGGACTTTCTGGAGGCTCACGGCATTCGGTTTGCTTTCGATTGCGGGCTTTAGATTCATAATTTCCATAAAGCGCTGAAAGCCGGTGATGCCTTCCTGGAGTTGTGTGCTCATATGAACCATTTTTTGAATCGGTTCCAGCATAAAATTTATATACAACAAAAAAGTAAGTAAATCTGCTAAATCAAGTGTGTTTTTTACAATACTGGCACTGCCGAAAATAATAACTGCAATCGTAATCAGCTGGATAAATGTTTGTACCCCATTGTAAAAAATCGCTTCTGCTTTATAGAAGGCTATCCTGCTTTCAAGGAAGAGGTTATTTTCACGAGTAAACTTCTTAATTTCCACCTTTTCATTGGTGAACGATTTTACAACGCGGATGCCAGCCAGACTATCCTCCACCTGAGCGTTTACGTCGGCAATCCTTTCTTTGTTTCTTCTTAATATCCTGTTTTCAATCTTGTTGAGCTGAAAAATAAAAAAACCCAAGAACGGCAAAAAGCAAAATACAATAATCGTCAAGGGGGCATTAATGAAGAACAAGATGACAAACGCCCCGACTAAACGAACCAGGTATTTTAGATAATCTTCAGGTGCATGATGGTATAGCTCTGAAAGCATCAACAGGTCGTTCGTAATCCTCGACATGAGCTTGCCGATTTTTTCTTTATCGTAAAAACTGAAAGAGAGTTTTTGCATGTGCTCAAACAGTTCGCTGCGCAGGTCGCTTTCCATGCGAGCGCCTAATTCATGTCCTTTAAAGTCAACAAAGTAATTCGCAAGATTTTGGATTGCGGTTAGAACAAGCATCAGCCCGCCAATCCAAAACACTTTATTTAATGCGATTGATAGGTTCCCTTCAAGGACGTCCTTTGTAATATACCTTACGAGAAGTGGAAACAACAAAGACAAGGCGGAGACGATAAAGGCACATGCCAATACGGACAAAAACAATTTTTGATAAGGTTTATAATAAGAGAAAAATTTTTTGACTGAAGAATCCATGAGTTACCCCTTTATGTGTTATTTAAATAAACACATATAAGGGAGTACACCGTAACAATTAAAGAAGTGTTTCCCCCTTATATGTTTGTACGGTTTTGTTCATGATGTTTCTCATTGAAATTCCTCCTTAATGGTTGATAAGAAAATTATAATCTAATTATTTGAAATAAGTACAGAATATTCTTAAAATTATTGATGAAATGTCCCTATGTCACCTAATCTCAGATTGGCTCTTGACCAGGCAAAACTGTTTTAATAGAGTCTGCAGCCACATTTTAGAAGTCAGAACAAATAAAGGTCAGACACACCCAAAGAGGAGGAGTTGAATTGTGAAATTTTTGCTTACATCTGCAGGCATTAATAACAAAAGTATACATGAAGCGTTGGTTGACATGCTGGACAAGCCGATCGCCGACTCTAACGCCCTGTGCATCCCCACCGCGATGTACGGACACCCCTGGGTTGGCCCCGGCGTCAAAGCTTGGGAGTTCATCAGCGGGAAAGAAGATAATCCTATGGTCGACCTGGGCTGGAAATCTGTCGGCATTCTGGAACTCACAGCACTACCAAGTATTAGTGAAGACCGCTGGGTGCCGTTGTTACAGGAGACGGACGTCCTGCTGGTCGCGGGAGGCGACGCCCTCTACCTGGGTTACTGGATGAAGCAGTCCGGATTGGCGGACCTCTTGCCGTCACTCAACGCAGTCTATGTGGGGATGAGCGCCGGTAGCATGGTGATGGCACCTAGAATTGGGGACTTCTTCGTTAGCTGGACTTCGCCGAGCGGTGGCGATGAAACGCTGAGTATGGTCGATTTTGCAATGTTCCCGCATCTGGATCACGAGATGCTGCCGTATAACACGATGGCTGCTGCAGAGAGATGGGCCGCTGGGATGCAGGGGCCGGCATATGCAATTGATGATCAAACCGCCATCAAAGTGATTGACGGAGAGGTCGAAGTTGTCACTGAAGGGAATTGGATACTTTTTACGCCATAATCTTACTACGCTGCTAGCATCTGGGATGCACCCCCAAATTCACCGAGTACTACAGTTCAATAATGAGGTATTCATCGAGATTCCGTGCAAGTACAGTTGCGGAGAATAGAAGACTTCGGTTTTTGTTGATACTTGATCGACTTGAATGGTGACAACCTAGCAGTGATGTATTCGGAGATCATATTCGTAAAATATTAAAAAACTCACCAGGCACCTCAACTGTTGCCACATACACTCAACGCATGTGGAGTGTGTGGCGCAACTCATTTTACAAGAAGGCAACTAACCCTTACTGGAGTTGCCTTTACATGTCCTGTAAAGGATTAACGAGGCTTTAATGGATATGAATATCGCCGTCTTTATTGGAAGTTATTATTGTCGTTATTACAGGTGCAGGCAGCGGGCTAGGTGCTTCGCTGACTAGAAAGTATTCTGAACTGGGCTGCCGAGTGTGTGTTTTTTTATGAAATGTTACTGAGAATCCTACCATCATTATACTTGTTGACAATTTTACTTGGCTGATTATATACTTTTACTGAATTGAATAATAAAACTTTTTTTAGTTTGTGGATTTTTCTAGAGAAACTCTATTTTCGCCACACAATTGCCTTTTTGGCAGTTGTGTGGCTTTTTATTTGTAAAAAAGGAGGGGAAGATTTTGAAACATTGGCATTATGCATTAATTGTTTTTATAGGAGGAAGTTGTTATGGAGTATTATCAACATTTGTCAAATTTGCATACTCAGCTAACCTTTCAGCACCTGAGGTTACAGGTGGACAATATTTTTTTGGAGCAGTATTGATTTGGATCATTTTCCTATTTACTAAAAAGATAAAATTTACTTTTACTCAAACATCTAAATTGCTATTATCCGGAATTCCATTTGGCTTAACATCTTTATTTTATTACCAGTCTCTTCAAAGACTTGATGCTGCATTAGCCATCGTTTTTTTATTTCAGTTTGTCTGGATTGGTACAGTTTTTGATTGGATATTTAATAAGAAAAGGCCTTCCAAAGAAAAGCTTGTTTCTATAACCATTCTCTTAATTGGTTCAGTTTTAGCAGCAAATATTGTTTTACAAGAGGGAAGTGTTCCCTCATGGCAAGGGGGAATTTGGGGATTGCTTGCTGCTGTTTCATTTACTGCTTCGGTTTTTTTGAGTGGTTCAGTCGAGAAGGATATTCCGCCAGTGCAAAAAAGTGCTCTTCTTTCAACTGGTGCATTAATAGTTGTTTTTGCATTGTATCCGCCAACATTTCTATTCGACGTTTCTGTGTTATCGAACTTGGCACCATATGGGCTGCTGCTTGGTTTGTTTGGAGTAGCTCTTCCGCCACTTTTATTTTCAATTGGAATGCCGCATATTGGACCAGGACTTGGCACCATATTAGTAGCTTCTGAACTTCCGGTAGCCGTTACATTGTCTTCATTCGTTTTGCTGGAGCATATAAGCTGGACTCAGTGGGTGGGAGTATTACTCATTTTAATTGGGATTGTAAGTGGAAATATTAAGAGTGACAAAGGGAAGTGTAAATCTTTTAATAAAGAAATACTAGCCCATGAAATGTAGACATCACATATTCCTATAAAGGGGTTTTAAAAACTTAAAGTGTTGCCATTCAATCAATGATTGTAGAGTGTGTTGCGCAAATAGAGTTAAAGTAGC
Source organism: Mesobacillus sp. AQ2 (assembly GCF_030122805.1). NCBI lineage: Bacteria > Bacillati > Bacillota > Bacilli > Caryophanales > Bacillaceae > Mesobacillus > Mesobacillus sp. AQ2. The sequence goes on from NZ_CP126080.1 coordinate 379,843, forward strand.
TTGGTATCAAAGGTTTTAAGCCTTTAAATTAAAAAATTAAAGTATGTTTTATGTTCCCTCAGACTGTTGGTTTGGGGGATTTTGTTTTGTAGAATCTTGCTATGAGGAAGAAACTAGGATATTTGCGATGGCGTTCCAATAAAATTCGAATTAAGAACAGCCATGCTCGAGAGAGAATATGTTGGTGAAAAACAGGAAGAAATTTTTGAACATGTAGATATATAATTACAATAGATGTGAGATAGAGAGGTGAAGGTCTATTACAAGCGAAGAAAAATGGAAAGCAGTTAGTACCTGTAATCATTCATATGATGGATTGTTTTATTATGCAGTCATAACAACTGGAATCTTTTGCAGACCATCCTGTAGGGCCAAGACACCTTTGAAAAAGAACATTATTTTCTTTGATTATATAGAGGATGCACTGAAAGATGGATTTAGGCCATGCAAAATGTGCAGGCCTGATCTTAATGGAACAACGTATGAACCTAATAAAGAATTAATAGAAAGGGCAAAAGAAATAATTATTAGCAGTTATAACGAGCCTCTTAATCGTAAAAAAATAGCCGAGAAGCTTGGTGTAAGCAATAATCATCTAGCTAGATTATTTAAACATTATTATGGTATGACCATATCTGAATATATTATTGAGATAAGAATGGAAGAAGCAACCAGGCTCTTGACACATACAGACATAGAAATTACTGAAGTTGCACTTAAAACAGGGGTTAAAAGCATGTCTAACTTTTACAAAATTTTTAAAGAAAGAACTGGTTTAACCCCAAAAGAATATAGATTGAAGAGTCTATAAGATAATTATTTCAAGAGATGCTTCTTAAAACTAGGGAGGGATAATATGAGAAATAACTTTCAAATCGTTGCGTTACAAGAGAAGGAATTTAATAACCTATTTTTGTTGAATGAAGAAGCATTAAAAAGTATCGGGGCAGTCAAAATGATCGCAAATAAAAAGCCTGGATATCCCTGCAGGGTAAGTTTGAAGGATGCAGAGGTAGGAGAAGAGGTAATCTTACTGAATTACCAATATCATTCTGTTAATTCGCCTTATAAAGCAAGTGGGCCTATATTTATACGAAAGGGTGCAACTACCGCTAAGCTGGATGTAAATGAAATTCCGGATATGTTACATCATAGGTATCTTTCCGTACGCGGCTACAATACTGACTCAATGATTGTAGAAGCAAGGGTTATAGAAGGGGTAAATTTGAGAGAAAATATAGATGGAATTTTTGATAATAAAGAAGTAGAATATATTCACATTCTTAATGTTAAACCAGGCTGCTATAACTGCCTTGTTAATAGGGTGTAATAAAGTTGGAAATGCAAATATCTATTATCCTATAAGCATTATTATACCTTGCCATATGAGAACAGGTAAATAAGAGCTTAGAAGGCAATGTAGGAGGTGCAAAAAGACGACAGGTGGGAGTGGAGATGACCTGGAGTTGAGGGGGGATTTTGACAAAACGAGATAGTAACTTACCAGCATCCTGTGTTGTCATATACTCTTAGTGCACTGTGAAGCTGTGGTAGAAATTGTATTAGCATAAATAAGAGAGCCCTATCCATTTGGCGGATAGGGCTCTTTAAGAAGCGATACTTTACTAATTGGAATGATATTTCGCTTCCCGAATGAGACGTAAGACCATCTCTATTTCTTTAGCGCAGTGTTTTATGGAAAGGAAAGAACTGTTAATGCCCACTCAAGTAAAAAGAATCGGGAAGGTTGAATCATAAAAAGGTTTACTGTCTTATCGGATTGTTAGAGTGCGATCGGTTTCACGTCCAAAACCATCTACTTCCAGACGGTCTTTATAAACCTTTAATATGGAATATGCATTTGTATCAGCGGTTTCTACCATTCCCTTAAGGTTTAAATAATGAATTCCATTTTTATATTCATAATTTCCCGCATGGTTATGTCCATTAAAGAATGCAACAACATTGCCGGCTGCCTCGAGTTCTGCCATTACTGCTTCGGAATTCCACACATTATGCTCATTTTCAGGGTAAACAGGCATATGGGAGAAGACAACGACTTTTTCATGTGATTTCGCAGCCTTTTCAAGCACATCGTGAAGCCATTTTAGCTGTTCTTCGCTTACCCCGCCGTTCCAGGTTTGAGCGTTGATGGCATTCTTTTCTTTTAATTCGGTATACATTTTTTCAGCCTGCTGATATTTCTCAGATCCTGCTGAATTTGCGTAAAGGCTAAGGTCATTGGTGTCTAGTGCGATAAATCGCCAGTTCTTGTATTTGAAATCATAATATTGATTCGGCATGCCGAGGATATCAACGACTTGATCTGTTGTTACAGGAAAGTCATGATTGCCAAGAAGATGATATTTCGGACCCTCAATTGTGTTGAAGTATGGAAGAATGGTTGAAAAGCTGGATATATTGCGGTCAATCAAATCACCTGTTTGTACAGTGAAATCTACATCTTGCTCATTAAATGTTTGTGAAGCCTCCATTAACTTGTCGATCGAATTGCGGTAAAAGCGGGTTCCGTTATCGGTACAGTCACAGTACTGAATATCCGGTACAATACCAAATGTAAATTTTGGCTTTTCTTCCGTTTTTGCGAACGCTGAAGTTGTGGGGCTGACTGCAGCAAGGGAAATCGCAAGTGCAGAAGCGGTTACCAGGCCTTTTAGGTTTATTCCTAGTTTCTTCTTTGTTGTTTGTCCATTTAACATAAAAATTCCCCTTTCCTTTTCCTGCAAGAAGTATGTGTGATTCTTTCTAATAATAGACTATTTAAATTTTGAAAAAGCTATATTAACAATCTCTTTACCAAATTTTGATTTATTAAAGAAATCCAGTGAAAATCTTAAAAAAAAACCGTACTTTTATATCTTTACTTTTTTGCTGAGTAAAATGACAGATAGCTTTATAGGATTCTCGATAGTGCAAGAAGTCGAAGTAATCAGTGCTGGGAGATTTTATGTTCCTCTTTGATTGACCAAATACCTATGAGGATTTTACTGGTTTTTATTTACGGTTTATTATCATAATACTAGATGAAATTTTACAACTCCTATCTAAACTTATAATAGTTATTTATTTTACAAGATTAAGGGAGTTGAGAGAATGAAGAAAAAAAAGTTCATATTAGCAACATTGGCTGCTCTGATGGTGAGTACAGCTGCCAGCCAGGTATCAACACAGTCTGTTTCGGCGGCTGAGAACCCGACTTGGTCACATAACTCAAAGAGCTTTGGTCCAAAGGAGTTCGACCTGCAGGCCCACCGCGGAGGAATTGGACTAACTGTTGAGTCAACGATTGCCTCGTTTTCCAAAGCACTTGAAGTCGGTGTGAGTACCCTTGAGCTCGACGTGCAGATCACCGAGGATCATCAAGCTGTTGTCACGCACGACCGTAAGATATCAGGTGCCAAGTGCCAGGACACAGGACCGGCCTTCGAAGGAGATCCTGAATATCCTTACGTAGGAAAATACATAAAGGACCTTACCCTTGACCAGGTGCGTACATTGGACTGTGGCTCTCTTAAACTGCAGCAATTCCCGGGGCAGGAGCTGAGTCCTGGAGCAAAGATGCCCCTGCTTAGCGAGGTGTTTGATCTTGTCAAGTTCTACCACGCAAACAAAGTGTGGATGAACATCGAGACGAAAGTGGAGGCCGGGGCACCTGAGGAGACTGCTCCACGTGAAGAATTCGTACAGATTGTTGCCCGGGAGGTTCGCGAGGCAGGGATGATTAACCGGGTGTCAATTCAAAGCTTTGACTGGGGCGCACTTATGCGAATGCGTGAGGTTGAGCCTCGCCTGCCTATCGTCGCTTTGACTAACGGTCCGCAGTTCCTCCAGCCTGGACAGCCTGGTGCCTCTCCTTGGTTGGGTGGAATTGATATTGACGACTTTAGTGGCGACCTTGTTGCCGCTGCCCACTCATTCGGTGCAGATGCCATCTCCCCTGTACACGGTTTTCCGCAGAATGGCAAAGTCACAGATGAGAACTATGAACCCTATGTAACTAAGAGTATGGTGCAGGAAGCGCATAATTACGGTATGAAGGTTATACCGTGGACAGTAGACGACGAGCCGACGATGAATAAGCTTATCAATGACGGCGTTGACGGGATCATCACCGACTACCCGGACATGCTTCGTAAGGTCATGGAGCAGCATAGCATGGAACTGCCTAAGAACTACTTGGCTCCCAAGGACTTTGAGTAAAAATAAAATCTTAGCTAAACCCATTACTTAAAAGCGCCTGTGCTGAATATCTTAATTCAAGGCGATTTGAGCTCCTAGCTAGAAAGTTTTGAATCTATTTATCTTTTACTTTTAATCTCTTGTTACTCACGACGGGAAATGCTCCCGTCGTTTTTTGTATGCCAGGCAGGTTCATTAACTTGGCGGTAAGAGTCCGCTATGGGAGTTAGGATATACAAACCATTAGCTGAAGGCAAGGGTGCTATTTTGATGAAGGTGTAAACTCACCAAGCACCTTTTGTATTGGCATATACAATCAACTTACTGTGAAGCTGTTTCGAAATTAGAGAGTCTTATCCCTTGGAGGATAAGGCTCTTTTAGCAGTATGTTTTATTTCCATCTTTTGGTGTGATATATTGGTATGAGTCTTTGGAAGCCCTTGAAGGAGAGGGTTAACATAAATGGGAGTGATCTGAATTGGATAGCATTATTTTTGATCTGGATGGAACTATTTGGGATCCAATAGATACGGTCCTTAGTGCCTGGAACAGCGTTATAAGAAAAAGTAATCACTTAAATAGTGAATTAACCCGGAAAGACTTTGAAGGTACGATGGGTTTACAGATGAATGAAATAACCAGGAAGTTCTTCCCTACCCTTAATGATAATGAGCGTCAAGAAATAATAAAAGATTGTTGCGAAGTAGAACATTCTGTCATAGAAAAAAGCGGAGGGGTTCTTTTTGACAATGTAGAGAATGTCTTAAAAGAGCTTTCTCGAAAATACAAACTATTCATCGTCAGTAACTGCCAGGATGGTTACATAGAAGCGTTTTATAAGTATCATAGGCTTGATCAGTATTTTTTGGACTTTGAAAACCCAGGCAGAACTGGTTTGTCAAAAGGTGAAAATATTAAATTAATTATTGAGAGAAACAACTTATCAAATCCAGTTTATGTGGGCGACACTCAAGGTGATTTAGATGCAGCCAGATTTGCTAACATTCCCTTTATATATGCTGAATACGGATTTGGCCAAGTAAGTGAATATGATATGAAAGTTAAAAGCTTTGAAGAACTTTTAAGATTATGCTAGCAGTTGTAATGACGAAAGTGAGGGTTTTGTATGAGAGTAATCGGAATTGACTTATCAGGTCCAAGAAATCATAAGGATACAGTCCTCACTATTTTTAACCAAAAGGGAAACCACCTGCAATTGGTTAAGTGGGCAAATAATATGAGTGATCAGGACATATTGAACGAGATTTTTGAGCAAAGTCAATTAGATGAGGTAACAATCGGAATTGATGCACCATTATCCTATGAAGACGGTGGCGGAGATAGAAAAAGTGACCGGGAACTAAGAAAGTTTATTGTGAATTTAGGGATGAGATCAGGGTCCATCATGCCGCCAACCTTTAATAGAATGGTGTATTTAACTTTAAGAGGAATAAAGCTTAGTAGAGAAATAGAGAATTTAAATACTGCGAATCCCATTTCTTTAGTAGAAGTCCATCCAGGGGCCGTAATTGGATCAAGACTGTCCAAACAAAATATTGAATTTGTGTTGGCTTACAAACAAGAACAATCAGCTAGAAGTTATATCCGAAATTGGCTTATGGAGCAGGGACTTGCTCAATTACCTATTGAAATCGAAAGAGAAAGCCATTCCATCGATGCATGTGCAGCTGCGTTAGGTGCATGGCATTGGAAGGATCCTGCCCATAATCCAAAATGGATTTACCGGGCTTCTCCTCCGCTGCATCCTTATGACTATTGCTGTTAAATTCAGCGTAGTTGGCTGTATGTATTGGAAATACGCCAGGTTTGTTAGTTGGTATTTCTTATTCATCAGTTGCTTCAACTTATCCATCTTAGATTACAACCAAGGTATTAATAAAAAATGAAGAAAAAATATGATGGAATTGAGGAGGAAAAGTAAATGGATGCTGCAAATGTTGCTGAAAGAATTAATGCCCTGTTCAATATAACAAATAATGAAATTTATTCAATGGAATCCGGGCTTACATACCATGCAGATAAAAAAGTTGAAAAGGTAGGCTACTGTGTGAACCTCACCCTTGAAACCATAGAGGAAGCAAGACTTCATGGTGTTGATATGATGGTGACACACCACGATGCCTGGGATGAAATATATGGATTAAAAGTGGCATGCATCGAAAAACTAGCGGAATATGGTATCAGTCACTACTATAATCACTTGCCGCTTGATGACTGTAAATTTGGAACAAATGATAGTTTATTAGAAAAATTGAATTTAGAAATTGTTAAAAGAACCCACGAATGGGAAGGGTTATTCTTTGGCAGAGTCGCAGAGTACGCAGAAGAAATCGAATTAAATGATTTAGTGGAAAATATAGAGAATCTGCTTGAAGAGCCAGTTAAATACTGGCGCTTTAATGACAATAAGGTAAAGCGAGTAGGCTTAGTCTGTGGTAACGGAGCGCCAACAGCTTGTCTTAAAGAAGCAGTTGAAAATAAGTGCGATGTCTACATTACAGGTGAGTGTAACTTGTATACGATTCAATATGCTCAGTTTAAAGGGATCAATCTTATCATTGGAAGTCATACTTTTACAGAACTTTTTGGAATTGAAAGCCTGGCCATGAAATTGATTGAAAACGTAAAAGGGCTTGAAGCAGTTAGACTTAATGAAGAGCATTATGAAGCGAATATAAAATAAAACAAAAGCCATCCCCGACCTATATCCAAAGGGAGCCTAAAGTGATTTGTCATCGTATATACGTGCACATATACCATCTACCTTCATTGTAAGCGGTGGCGAAAATAGTCTGGAATAATAGAAGAGCCTTATCCTTTGGTGGGATAAGGCTCTTTCAGCAGCAAGAAATTCCGCTATTTGATCTGATACTTCTGCCCCTGGGTTGGAGGGAAGAACCAATGTTTTTTTCTTTTCTTATTTTAGAGTGTCACAAAAGCTTAGGTGCATTCGTTATAAAGAGTGAAAGGAGGGAGCAGTAACATGAATGATCCCAATAAGGATTATGAAAAGATGGAAGAGTTATACGACCTCTATGAACAGAAAATTTATTATTTGGCATATTCGGTTTTGAATAATATTCAGCAGGCGGAAGACACCGTTCAAGAAACGTTTATTACTCTCTATCAGCATATAGATAAAGTCCACTGTTTGAACAAGCTAGAGCTTAAACGTTACATATTGAGAATTGCAAAAAACAAGGCAATTGATAGCTATAGGAAAAACAAACGGCTTGGAATAATCTTGGATGAATATCAAAAAGAGACGACAGAAGCAGCAAATGAGAATATTAAAGATTGGGAACAGGGTGTAATCTCTGAAGCCCAAATTGATACGTTGTTAACAACTTTAAAGAATCCTTACAAACTTGTTTTTAAATACAAAGTCTTCTATGACCTGAGTTATCATGAAATTTCCGAGTTAATAGGAATCACTGAAGCGAATGTCCGCAAGCAATTTGAACGGGCTCGAAAAAGTATACTGACTATTTTAGGAGGTAGACAGAGTGATGAATTCAAAAAACTTAAAAAGAATGGATGAAGTAGCTGAAAAAATTGCTATGGACGATTTTGAAAAACAACTGGAAGAACATCATGAATTTTCACATACATACCTGCGCAGGAAAAGGTTGTTTATGCAGGGAATCAAGATGAAAGGTGAACAGCCGCTGGCCAGGCGCAAAAGGAATCGTATTTTAATCACTGTAGCCTGCTTATTGATTGGCATTCCAACTACCGCATTTGGGGCAGTTAAAGTCTATGATATGATTGTGCAAAAACAAAATTATGAAGTAAATGTATCAGTAACAAATAATGCCTCAAAGAATAACAATTGGTACAAATTAAAACTCAATTATTTGCCGGAAAATATGGAGGCAATCGATGAGACTGCAATGAAATACTCTTTTAAAGATAACTATGCCAAAGGTGGGTTTTCATTCATCCTTTGGAGGTTGGGAGAAAAGTCAGATTTTCAAACTTTGTACTCAAACAACTACGAAGAAAAAGAGATCAATGGCAGGAAAATTTTGATTGTTAATAAGGACACTGGAAACGACAATTTAGCCTTTAACAGGCAGGTATTTCTCTTATTTAAGAAAGAGGGAATCATGTTAGAAAGTTATATAGGAAAAGATGTAAGCGAAGAACAGATGGTGAAGGTCATTGAGAATATTTCTCTTGAGACAACTTCAAAAGAATTGGCATCATATATAGCAGATTATGATAGTTCGCATTTAAACAAATTGGAGGATTCAACCGAACCTAGGGTAATTCCTTTGAAAAAGGACAGCAAGCAACTGTTTCGTGTAGGACAAAAGGTTCCGGTAACAATAGAACAGATAGTTACTGGTTCCACAAGCAAGAAAGACAGGATTGAATATGTTATAGAAAAAGTTGAAGTCTTTGATTCAATTAAGGATTTAAAACAAGGTAACTTTAATGAGGTAGGACTACAAGTTCTGAGTAAGAATAAGGCTATTGATGAAACTAAGACATTCTTGCCTTACAAGCGGGATGTTTATAAAGTTGGAGATGGTAAAGATTCAATTGACGAAATAATAGAGTCAAAATTAGTTAACCCTAAATTTGTTTACTTGACCACAACAGTGAAAAATACCGGTAAACAGGCAACCGAAGAAATCTACATGCACCCGTCTTTACGAATACTTCGATCTGAAAACAATGCATGGAACTATGATGGAAAAACTGGAATTAACGAAGAAAGTATTATGACGGGCGAAGTTGATTATTTGGAACCTCACGGAAGAGGAAAAAGCTTTTACAATATTGGCATTATCCAACCAGGCCAAACGAAGAAGATAAATTTAGGGTATTTTGTTGATGAGGATAAACTGGATTCAATCTTCCTTGATGCTTTCCATTATAGTGGAGTTGGCAGTACTGAAAATATGAATGCGAAAGATCGTTGGTGGATTGATCTTCGTCAATAGCAGCCGACACCATACAAACAAGAATGGCCATTCTAGAGCATGTAAACTTCATTTGCATTCCATGTATTGTCATATTATATCAGCACAGGTGAAATATGTAGCAAAACATTATACAAAAAAGGCAACTGACCCAGTGTGGGAGTTGCCTTTTTTACTTTTTAAAAAATTTATAAAACTGTAATGTGAATAAAGATATCATTTATATCCCAAGGAAAAAAGGAACGGGTTATTTTTTACGTTTTTTCATGTTATGTGAAATAACGATATTTCTAAATAAATTTATTTGAAGATTGTTTATAAAACTTTTCCTCCCTTAAAGATTCCAACTAAGGCATAAGTGGAATTTCCCCAACGCTTCCTGTTTTTGCATAAATAGTCCAATCCCCTATGAATAAATTCCCATAATATATTGTGTTCTCAATAAAAAATAAAGGAGTGAGATTATTGGGAGATAAAGAGAATCACAAGAAGGATTTTTCAGCAAATATCAACAGCTGCTCAAACAGAAACGTAGAACCAGACGTGAATTTTGATGCCAGGATAAGCAAGGTACCTGTAGTCTTAGCTGAGATTGAAGTTAGTACCTCGGTTACAGCTGATATTACCTTTCCGGAGGATGTCTTGGAAATCAAGGATATCAAAAAACGAGTAGTCCTTGTTCAATGTCGTCTTCTGGTGCCAACGAATCAGCTATTCATAAAAGGATATGTGGAAAAAAATATTAGATACGCTGCAGCACCAACGGGATGGAAGCGGAAGTCTATTGATTCAAATATCCGATCACTTACCGTGAAAGTTCCTTTTGAGTGTTCAACTCCAATTAGGGAGTTCATTACTCGTCCAGTAAACGTCCAATTCAACCAGCGCAGTGAATTTGATTTTTTGATTAAGAAACCATTACCGGAAGGGTTTCCTGAAAAAGATGAACTGCTAACGAGCGACCTTTCACAATTTCACCAAGATAGTACTCAGCACTATAATGAACTTCCATACTGTGACTTGGTGTCCAGCCGTATTATAGAATGGGATGAAGCTACAGACAGGGTAACGTTACAAGAGGGAGCAATATTCGAAGGAACCTTTAGGAACATCGTTGAAAAGATGATCGTCAGGTTTACAATCAAACTGCTTCAGAAACAACAAGTCCCAATTGGCGGAGGTGCGACGGGGCCAACCGGGCCAACGGGACCAACCGGACCAACAGGACCGACTGGAGAAACAGGTGCAACCGGAGCAACCGGACCGACGGGACCAACAGGACCAACAGGACCAACGGGACCAACGGGGCCAACGGGACCAACAGGACCAACAGGACCGACTGGGCCAACCGGGCCAACGGGACCAACAGGACCAACAGGACCGACCGGACCTACTGGACCAACAGGACCGACGGGACCAACAGGACCAACAGGACCAACGGGACCAACAGGGCCGACCGGACCAACAGGACCAACGGGGCCAACAGGACCGACCGGACCAACAGGACCGACGGGACCAACAGGACCAACGGGGCCAACGGGACCAACAGGACCAACAGGACCAACAGGACCAACAGGACCAACGGGACCAACGGGGCCAACGGGACCGACTGGACCGACTGGACCAACAGGACCAACGGGACCAACAGGACCAACGGGACCAACAGGACCAACAGGACCAACGGGACCAACGGGACCGACTGGGCCAACCGGGCCAACGGGACCAACAGGACCAACAGGACCAACAGGACCAACAGGACCAACAGGACCAACGGGACCAACAGGACCAACAGGACCGACGGGACCAACGGGGCCAACGGGACCAACAGGGCCAACCGGGCCGACAGGGCCAACAGGACCGACGGGACCGACAGGACCGACAGGACCAACAGGACCAACAGGACCAACAGGACCAACAGGACCAACAGGACCAACAGGGCCAACAGGGCCAACAGGGCCGACCGGACCAACAGGACCAACGGGGCCAACTGGACCGACCGGACCGACCGGACCAACAGGACCGACGGGACCAACAGGACCAACGGGACCAACAGGACCAACGGGGCCAACTGGACCAACAGGGCCAACCGGGCCGACAGGACCAACAGGACCAACAGGACCAACAGGGCCAACAGGACCGACGGGACCGACAGGACCGACAGGACCAACAGGACCAACAGGACCAACAGGACCAACAGGGCCAACAGGGCTGACGGGACCAACAGGGCCAACAGGGCAGACGGGACCAACAGGGCCGACCGGACCAACAGGACCAACGGGGCCAACTGGACCGACCGGACCAACAGGACCAACAGGGCCAACCGGGCCGACCGGACCAACAGGACCAACAGGGCCAACTGGACCGACGGGACCGACGGGACCGACAGGACCGACAGGACCAACAGGACCAACAGGACCAACAGGGCCAACAGGGCCGACGGGACCAACAGGGCCAACAGGGTCGACGGGACCAACAGGGCCGACCGGACCAACAGGACCAACGGGGCCAACTGGACCGACCGGACCGACAGGACCAACAGGGCCAACCGGGCCGACAGGACCAACAGGACCAACAGGGCCAACTGGACCGACGGGACCGACAGGAGTAACCGGACCAACGGGGCCAATGCCTGCAACTGAATGTGATTGCTGTGTTGAGCGAATGAAAGAATACCTGGAATCATTAGAAGGCGCCACGAACATTAGTATTGCAACGACGATACAAAGCGCCCAGGGTGGGTTCACTAATGCAACCATAAATAGGGTTGTTGGTGATTATGTGATTATCAATAATGGGGATGCAGCAATACCGATTTGTAAGATTGTCGGGCTAGGAGGAAGCGCTACTTCTGCATTATTAACAACACCACTACCATCATCTGAAGATGAAGAAGGTGGCTTCTGTGAGTGCTGTGAACAAGCAACACGGGAAATTCTGCAATTGATCAAGGATAGGCCAGCGACTGCAGACTTCTTAACCGAGGGTTCTGGCGACTTTGGTAACTTACAGAATTTCACCATTCTAGAAATTCAAGAAGGATTAGTGAAGATCCGAAGTGGAAATGATGTCAGGGTACTCTCAACTTGCCACATAGCAGCTCTGTCAGATATAAATCCAAACCTGATTGTCCCTTAACACCATAACGAGATGAGGCTGTCCTAAGAGTGAATCTCTTAGGAACAGCCTTTTTCATTCTTTTACAAATTCAACAATTGATTGGTTCTTAAATATATTGATACATAATGTATCAATATGAAACATTGTTAGAAGGTGAAGATATGATTCAAACGCTAAGAACAAACGAATTCAATAGACGTCTGGCACGTCTTCCGGATGCTGAAAAACAACTGCTGACGCGTATAAGAAGAAAAGAAGATGATCAACTGCATATTGTTTACGCTATGACCCATGTCGGTATTTCTGGCGGAGTCAAAGTCATATTTGAGCATGCAAACAGGCTGAAAAAAGCAGGTGCGAGGGTATCGCTGGTATCTCATTTTCAGAAGCCGTCCTGGTTTCCGATTGAAACAGAATATATCCAGGTTCCATTTGACCTTGACCTGGCAAAAGGGATTCCAAATTGCGATGTGATTGTCGCGACTTATTGGGATCATATTCAGGCGTGCATTGAAACGGGGATTGCACCTGTTGTTTATTTTGAACAGGGTGATTTTCATTTGTTTGATTATGACTCAATGAACGGTACTTTGAAGAATTTCATTCAGAGACAACTGGAAATTCCTCCTTTTATCTTTACTGTTTCCAATCAGGCATCAAAGCAGATTGTCAGTATTTATGGCAGGGAGGCAAAGGTTATTCCCAATGCGGTAAATGAAGATATTTTTACGATGAATGGAGGAAAAGAAAGGGGAGAAAGGCCTTATCTGCTAATGGTAGGCGCAGAGTCAGCCAAGTTCAAGGGAATCGCTGATATCATATCAGCTTATGAAAAAGTGAAAAGTGAATTTGATATAGATTTATATTGGATAACTCCTGAACAGCCTTCTGAAGCAATGAAGAAGAGGGTGGCCAAGGTTTTTGTCGGTCCCACTCAGCAAAAAATCAGCAGTTTATACAGAGGGGCTTCTTTGTATATTTGTGGGTCAACCTACGAAAGCTTTTCCCTTCCGTCTTTAGAGGCTATGGCCTGCGGGTGCCCTGTTGTTACGACTAATAATATTGGGGTACTTGAGTATGCAGTCGATCAGGAGAATGCTGTTATATGCCAAATGAAAGATCCTGTTGAAATGGCAGAGAAAATGGCCTGTGTATTATCAAGTGAAGAAATACAAAAAAGATTAACGGCCAATGGTCTCATAACAGTTGAAAAATATAAATGGAATACAATAATCGAGGAACTGTTGGATTTTTATAAAAAAGTGGCTGCGCATAAAGTAAAGGGGCAGAATCGGCTTTCCGACTGGGAAATAGCCGTAAAAGCAGAGTATTTTCTCGCAAAGGAAGATTTAGCGAAGCTGAAAAGTTTTTTGCGGGTTACCAGTGCCGATATTGTGAAAGCTCCTGTGGTTTACGCTGTTGAAAAAGCACCGGCAATAGCCAGGTGGGAAGTCGTTGCTTGTCGCAAACACGTGGATGAGGGAATAACGGAGCATTGCTTCACACCATTATTGCCGTTTAACAAGCTTCAGCTGTTTAATTTTCCTGGGTACAGGTCATTTTTAGTTAAAGAATATGAAAATGCCCTGGCTGAATTTCAATTTCTGTATGATCGGGAAGAAATTGAAAAGGAAAAAGCCGCAATAGGCCGCTGGGTCATTCTGAGTCTTTTGAGACTGCAAAGAAAACAGCAGGCAAAGAAGAGATTAATGGAGTATATCAAACAATTCCCTGATCATGCTGATTTTTATTGGCTGAAATCACAGCTTGATGAAAATGCGAAGGAAAAAGCCAGTTCAATTGAAACAGTTAAGCTTTTAGGTGATGCCACGTCACTTCCTGAATTTTTCTATCAAGTGAATCGTGAAAATTCAGCCGAAAAACCAACCTGAAACCCTGTTGGAAAAGTAAACAAACACTTCTTTCGTATATTTGAATATACCTAAAATGACTGAAAGAAATTTGAAGGTAAAAAGGAGTTTTTCAATTGACCTATTCATTTTCGCCGGAACAATGGGAAAAGTTGTTCAGGCTTGGCTATCCGGGTCCCTGGGATAAGGAGTCAATGGCCTCGGAGGCTATTTACAGAGGCGGAGAGGCAATTGTTAAAAGCAAACTATTAAAAAATCAATATCTTCCTTATAATCTTGAAGATATCATCGAGGAAGGCATGAAGGACCTTTCGAAGGATATAATCTGCCTGCAAACAGCAAGCGAAGTAGAAGTTCAGCTGTTAGAGGCTTTGCGAGAAAAGAAGGGGTTCAGTGTAATAAGGATTGGTGATGGCGAAATATTGGCTTTATCACATGATATCCTGGTTACATCAAAGGAAATTAATCAAAACAGAAGGCTTAAGGGTATGGGGGGATTTAAGGCCCCGAACCATGAGAAAAGAGATTTATTGGCTAAGAATCTGCTAGAGGCTGATATTGTTGGCATACCAGAAGCGAGATATCCTGTCTATCAGAGGATGTTTAATCAAGTCGCTAAGGAGTATAGTTTGCCATTGCAGTCTATGAAATTGGCCACTTCGCTGATCAATTATCAGCTCAATCAGGAAACTGCTTTTTATCATCATGTGTTAGAGAATTATCGAGTCCTGCTGATTGGAAACCGTTCGGCTGATGGAGAAGAATTTTTCATTAAAAAGGGATATAAATCCATTGCAGGCACTATAAAGGTTCCGGGATTTGATTCGATTGAAAAAGTGTTGGAAGAAGCCGATCGATATGAGTATGATATTGCCTTCGTTTCAGCAGGGGTAGCTGCCAACATCATCTGTGTGGAGATTGCCAAGAGGGATAAGGTGGCAATAGATTTTGGACATTTGCTCGATTGGTATTTATCAGGCCGGAGGGTGATCAGGACCGAATGAGGATGACGATTATCTCTTTTCTCAATCACATAACCGGGGTGTTTTTATGATTAGTGTCATTTTGCCAGTGTACAACGGGGGGGATTTCCTTAAGGAAACCATCAGCAGCATCTTGAATCAGACACATAAAAATCTGGAGCTTATCATCGTAAATGATGGTTCAACAGATAACAGTGAAGAGGTAGTGCTGACCTTTACTGATGAAAGAATAAAATATTGTAAACAAGAGAACAAGGGAGTGGCGGAGGCTTTTAACAAGGGATTATCAGAGGCCAAAGGAGACTATATTACCTTCCATGGGGCCGACGATATCTCCCTTATAAACCGTTTTGAGCGGATGCTCAAGATCCTTCAGCACAGCGGGATTGGAGTTGTGCATTCTGATATGCTCCTGATTACTGCTGGGGGCTCACCGATGGGCTATTGGCAATCGGGAAATGTGCTGTCTGAAGACCTGTATTCTTTTTTCCTGAATGTAGGAACTCCATTCAATAACCCAACGATGATTTTTAAAAGAGATGTGCTCAAAAGCGAAGTAAAATATGATCCTACTATTAAAGTTGGGTCCGATACGGATTTTATTTTGAAGGCTTTACAGAGTGACTGCCTGTCCTATCATATCCCGGAGCCTTTGTATCTTTACAGAAGGCATCAGACAAATGTGACGAACCAGAAAAACCCGGCTGTACTGGCTCGGCATGTGAAATTGAATCTTTCCGATGATGACCTGAAGAATATTCACGAAGCAAATGGGGGTCCTGATGGTACAGGTCACAATCTTTTTGCTGCTAAATTAATTGCCGGGCTCGCATTATCCCGGAGATGGATGATGAATGAAGCATTTATCCTCTTTAATGAGGCCATCCCATTAATCAAGAGTGACCGTGACCGTATTTTTTTTGAAGGAATGAAGGGATTGATTGAAAAAGACTATCCGCGTGCGGTTAAGCACTTCACCAAGCTCGAGAACAGGACCCATCTGGAGGAAAATTATTTGGGTGAAGCCTTGATGCTTTTAAAGAAATATAACGAGGCGTACCCACATTTCCTTAAAGCATTGGAACGGAGTCCGGATTATCATTCTCCTGTTCAGAACCTCAAAGCAATCGGCACTTTAAGAGGGCTTAATGTCATTGATAAACATGTCAATAAGTATAAATAGACCCCCAGATCCAGGGGGTTCTTCTATTCAGATACCCGGGTTTTACAGAACACGAAGGAGTGGAATCCATTGAAGGAGAAATTGAAAATTTTACTGCTGGTCAAGCCGTTCTGGATTAAGTTTCCGAAGCATAAGCCAAAGTATGAAACGATTGCTGCCCTGGAGAGCCATGCTGAGGTCAGGTACTGGCATAAAGACGGAAACATAAAAGATATCTTGCGAAGAATCGATTTTAAACCGGATTTCATTCTTCAGTATGATGTGGCGTGGGGATATGCCTTTTCACCGATCATCAGCGGCCTGGGGCAAATCGACATCCCTAAAGGGTCAATTGTAATCGACATCCATTACTTTCCCTATGTAAGAAGACAATATTTTGAAGATACCAATATGGATATGATTTTTTCCCTCACAAAGTCACCCTTTTTGAAAACATTCCCCGAATATCAGGAGAAGTTCAGGTGGTGGCCGTTTTCTATTAATCCATCTATTTTTAAAGATTGGCAGCTTGAAAAAGACATCGATTACTTACTGATGGGCCAGGTGTATGACCCCGACGGACAGAACAACACAAATACCCCAAATGGGAGATACCCTTTCAGGGAGGAAGTTTTAAAGATGATGAAGGGGATTGATGGCTTTGTCCATCACGCTCATCCAGGGCATGATGCCCCTGAATCTGCGATCCTGAATGAAAAGTATGCCCGTGAATTAAACCGGTCTAAAATTTTCTTCACTTGCGGGGGGCAGTATAAATACCCTGTTCTGAAATATTTTGAAGCCCTGGCATGCAGGACCCTGCTGCTTGCCGAGCCGGTACAGGATATACTGGATCTAGGTTTTAAAGATGGCCATCATTTCGTGGCATGCGATCTTTCAAACTTCCAGGAAAAAGCGCAATATTATCGGGACCATGAAAAAGAACGGCAGCTCATAGCTGATAATGGATATAGGTTTATCCATGAAAACCATACGAATGAAGCCAGAGCCAGGCAAATGGTTCAATATATTCAGGAGTTTTCAGATGGAAAGAAAAAATGAATCCATGAAAGATAAAAAAGACGAGGTATCGAAATCTCGTCTTTTTTGCTTAATTTTTTTCGGTTTTAACTTCTTTTAAAACCTTTTCAAGATAAGCTATTACATCTTCCTTCAGTTCATCTCTTTGAAGGGCAAAATCAATCGTTGTCTGGACAAAGCCTAATTTTTCGCCAACGTCATAGCGATTCCCTTCGAATTCGTATGCGAACACTCTTTGGATTTGATTCAATTGCTGAATGGAATCAGTCAATTGTACTTCGCCTCCTGCACCCACTTTCTGCAAATCAAGAAACTTGAATATTTCAGGGTTCAAGATATAACGGCCGATGATCGCTAGGTTAGAGGGGGCGGTTCCCGCAGGAGGCTTCTCGACAAAGTTTTGAACATGATATCTCCGTCCATCCTGTGCGGAAGGATCAATGATGCCATACCGATGTGTCTCCTCAGCCGGGACTCGCTGAACACCGATGATACTTGAGTGTGTCTCTTCATATTGGGTGATCAGCTGCTTTAAGCAGGGGGTTTCGCTTTGCACGATATCATCTCCGAGCAGAACGGCAAACGGTTCATCTCCGATAAAATTCCTCGCGCACCATACGGCATGTCCTAAACCCTTTGGTTCTTTCTGGCGGATGTAATGGATATCAGCCAGTTTAGAGGGGTGCTGAACCCGCTCGAGTAAATCGAGCTTTCCCTTTTCGAGAAGATTTCGTTCAAGTTCATGTGCAATATCAAAATGGTCTTCAATGGCTCTTTTGCCTTTCCCGGTCACAATGATAATATCCTCAATTCCCGATGCTACTGCTTCTTCTACAATGTATTCAATGGTCGGTTTATCGACGATCGGAAGCATTTCCTTTGGCATGGCTTTGGTAGCCGGCAGGAACCGGGTACCTAAGCCTGCAGCAGGAATGATGGCTTTGCGTACTTTTTTCACTAGCCTTCCTCCAATAATTAGTTGGTTTGTACATTATACTTATGAATGGTCTTGCATATGATTGTGATGACAAGAATCGGTGACTGCATGATGGCTGGAAAGAAGCTTAGGAAAAAGAAAGTGGTTTGTGATCAACTGATGATCTCCTTTAAAGCCTCACATATTTCCCGGATTTGATCCTTGGTTAACTCAGCGTACATCGGCAGGGATAAAAGGCTGCCGGCATATTCTTCGCTGAGCGGAAATGTCCCTTCAGGAATTCCAGGGTCTCCATAGGCTTCGGTGAGATGGATTGGCGCCGGATAATGGATACCTGTTTGGATGCCTTTGTCGAGCAGCTTCTTTTGGGCATCTTCACGATCCTTGATGCGTATTACAAACAGGTGGTACACATGCCTGACATCTTCTTTTTCAATTGGAAGAATGATATTTGTATCTTTCAGCATCTCCTTGTATAGAGAAGCATTTTTCCTTCTGGCTTCAGTCCACTGTTCGATATAGTTCATTTTTACATTCAGGATGGCAGCCTGGATTCCATCTAATCTGCTGTTATAACCGGCAATTTCATGAATGTATTTCACTTTGCTGCCATGCTGGCTCAAGAGGCGCACGCTGCCAGCAAGTTCCTGGTCATTCGTCACCACGGCACCGCCATCACCATATGCCCCTAAATTCTTGCCAGGGTAAAAGCTGAAGCATGCGGCATCACCGATCGACCCAACCCGTCTTCCCTTATATTCAGCGCCATGAGCCTGGGCTGCATCTTCAATCACTTTAAGTCCACGCTGGGCTGCGATTTCGAGGATTGGGTCCATATCTGCAGGCTGTCCATATAAATGGACTGCAATAATTGCTTTCGTTTTTTCGGTAATCCTGGAGGGAATCTCTTCTGGATTGATCGTATACGTCTCTTTGTCATGATCGACGAATACCGGCCGTGCACCTACGGCTGTAATCGCTTCTGCAGAGGCAATGAAAGTATTGGCAGGGACAATTACCTCGTCCCCATGTCCGATGCCCATTGCCTTTAAGGTAAGCCACAAAGCGTCCGTTCCATTTCCGACACCAATACAATAAGACGCATGGCAATAATCAGCGAAGTTTTTTTCGAAAGTTTCGACCTCTTTGCCGCCTACAAATGCACAATCCTCGAAAATTTTTTCGACGGCTTTCTTCACTTCACCTTCGATGCTTTTATACTGGGCCTTCAAATCTAAAAGTGGGATCATTCTTGGTTTCTCCTTAATAAAAGATCACTTTCCTCGAGTACTTTTACAACATTCAAACCTTTATTTCCGCTGCTCAAAGGCTCTTTGTTGTTCAGGACGCAATCTGTGAAATGGGAAAGCTCAACACTCAATGCTTCTTTTAAAATAAGCTCGGGAAAATACTCTTTTTCATTCTCATACTGGTAGGAAATAGTGCCATCTTCATTTTTTGAGAAGTCTGCATGCTTATGAAATACCTTTATTTTCTTCTCGGGCTCCATGTCGTCATAAATCATCATGCCTTTTGTTCCGACCACCGTCATTTTCCGGACCTTTTCCGGGTATAGCCAGCTGTTCATAATATAGACTTTCTCTCCGGTTGAATATGTTAAGTTAAGAAAAGCGGTATCTTCGAGCTGTGGATTGATATCTCGATGCCCATATGCTTTGACCTTGGTGATCTGGCTGCCGATCAGATAGTCCGCAATCGATAAGTCATGAGGAGCCAAATCCCATAAGACATTGATATCCTTTTGGTATAAACCTAAATTCAGACGCTGGGATGTAATATACCGAATGGTCCCTATTTCACCTGAATCAATAATTTCCTTCATTTTTTTGACGGCGCCAGTGTATACAAAGGTATGCCCGACCATAAGTGTTAGGTTCCTGGAGTCTGCAAGTTTACAAAGTTCTTCTGAAGTTTGAACAGAGTCGGTGAGAGGTTTTTCAACAAAGACATGCTTGCCGTTAGTGAGGGCTTCTTTTGCAAATCGATAATGGGTATTCACTGGGGTCACAATCAGTACGAGATCTATTGCGGGGTCCATGATGATGTCAAGGTAGTTTGTGGTGGTTTTAATGTAAGGGTATAAGGCTTTTTGTTTTGCCAGCTGCTCAGTATTCAAATCTGCAACATAGATTAACTCAACTCCAGGCAGGGCATCCAGATTGCGGATAATATTTGGTCCCCAATAGCCGCAGCCTATGACTCCTGCTTTTAACATACATTGATCCCTCCTTGAAAAATTTTCCTGCAGCGGGATAGGATACATTATTCCTGGATGTATCGAATGACTTTAGCCGGGTTTCCGGCAACGATCGAGAATTCCGGCACATTCCTGGTGACAACACTGCCAGCACCGACTATTGCGCCTTTACCGATCGTGAGTCCGGGAAGGATGGTACTGCCGGATCCGATGGAAGCCCGTTCTTCTACAATCGTTTCCAGGAGAGTCCATTCTCCATCATTTTGCAAGGAGCCATCCGGATTGGTGGAGCGGGGGAACATATCGTTCGTGAACATCACCCCGTGGCCGATAAAAACTCCATCTGCTATATGCACTCCTTCACATAAAAAAGAGTGGCTTGAGATTTTGCAATTTTTTCCGATTTTAACTCCTTTTTGGATCTCAACGAATGTGCCAACCTTTGTTCCGTCTCCTATTTCGCAGCCATAGGCATTTACGAAATCATAAATCTTGACGTTCTCACCTAGCTTTACATTGTTTAAATTGCTTTTATCACTCATATAACACACACCCATATCTATCATTTTTAAAGAGGGGGATCACCGATTCATAATCAGTCTCTTTATGGTATATGTTCTGAAAATGGAAGTGTATGGGGGGGTGCCTACAAATGAAAAAAATCCTCTGGAAAATCAATGGCTATGCTGGTTTATTCCGATCTTGATGATCCATGATAACTGGCTAGATATTCTTCCACATATTCAATAAATTGCTGTGCCCTTACATCGTTTGTATGGTGGGTATGGATAAACTCGTAGCCTGTATCTGTTATTTTTTTTCTTTCTGCCTCGTTTTCCAGATAATACATCGCTTTTTCATAGAAATTGGATTCATTACAGGCAATAAAGTTTTCACCATCTACGAATCCCAATTCGGTAAGGTCCGGAACAGGTTTTGCCAGGAGCAGCGTTCGGCACGCGGGAGCTTCAAAGTATTTCAGTACAGGATATTGAAACTTGGACCCGCAGGTAAAGAACATTTTTGCCCGGTTTAGTTCTTTCGCATATTTTTCATTAAGATAGTTTTTTGAAGTATTCTTTGCGTAGTGTCCAGGGTGATGGTGAAATAGAAAGCCTTCTTCTTTCCTCATCCGCACTAAAACTTCCTCTCTAAATGGGTACTTGCCCTTTGGAGTACCAGTCACATTCCTGCTTTTTCGTTCCCTGTCAAAAACCTGCCCCATCAGCAGGAAATTAATATTCTTCTCAATCTGCCAATCTTTAAAAACTTCAGGATTGATGGCAAAGGGGAGCCAGCGGAACTGGTCCTTATATTGAGGGAATTTTTTCAAGAATGGTGACTTTGTTACAGAAAAAATCAAATCAATTTTATTTCGATTAAAAAATTTAACTCGTTCAGAGGGACTATAGTGGATATCAATCACGAAGCACCCTTTTGGGATGTTGATTTTGCCTAATCCCTTTATCCTTGGGGTCAGGGGGCTGTTCCAGGCATGATCATAGTGCAGAATGAAATCCGGGGTGAAATTCAATGCAACTAAAATATCATTGATGTTGCCGTCTTTATGCCAGTACCGTACGTCGGCGAATTTTTCGATTGCTTTGATTGTATCGAACTTTGGTTGATGCTTTGGTGCCGATTTGTTGAAAGACTTGATCAAAACAAGAATCTTAAGTTTCTCTTTTTCTTCCATGAAAAACACCTCCATATCGGTGTAAGGACTTGTTTATTTTAGCTTATTCACTCTTTTTCCCGATGCCTGGTCAATTGTCACAATTGAACGGCGGAATGGTCATTTTATTTACACAAACAAACTGCGACTACATAAAATAACGGAGAGTAATTGCCAGAAGATTTCCATGATTTCGGGGGATTTCAGCTAAAAAGGCCAGAAAGGATTGTTAAGATGAAAAATGTTACAGTTGTTGGTTTAGGAAAGATTGGTTTGCCCTTAGCCGCAATTTTTGCGAATTGCGGACATTTTCATGTGTACGGAGCAGATATCAATAAAGCAGTGGTGGACAAAGTGAATCAGGGGATTTCCCATGTGGATAACGAACCGGGACTTGATGAGCTGGTTTCAAAAGCATATGAGTCCAAAACCCTGGAAGCAACAGTAAATACGTCAGAAGCGGTGAGTAAATCCGAGGTGGTAGTGGTGATTGTGCCGGTATTAACAAAGGGAAACGGCGCCACAAACTATCAATATATCGATTCTGCTGTAGAGGATATAGCAAGAGGGATTAAAAAAGGAACGCTTGTAAGCTTTGAAACGACTTTGCCTGCCGGTGATACGAGAAACAGGTTCGGCCGGACGATCGAAAAGATTTCAGGATTGAAGATGGGGGTCGATTTTTTCTTATCCTACAGTCCTGAACGTGTGTACTCCAACCGGATCATCAAGGACTTGTCTGCCTATCCAAAGGTAGTGAGCGGATTGAACGCCAAAAGCCTGGAGTTAGCAGCTGATTTTTATCAAAAAGGGTTAAACTGCGATATTTTACCGGTCAGCAGCCTGGAGGCAGCTGAATTTACCAAGGTTGCCGAATGTGTTTATCGTGATGTGAACATCGCTCTTGCCAATGAACTTGCGATGTATGCAAACAAGCTGGACATTGACATCATGGAGGTCATAAAGGCAGCAAACAGCGAGCCCTATTCGAATATTCACCTGCCGGGTATTGGCGTTGGCGGGCACTGCATTCCTGTGTATCCATACTTCTTTATCAATAATGACCTTGAGGAGGGCTTGACCACTTTATCAAGAAGGATTAACGATGACATGGCCAAATACGCTTTACGGCTGGCAGAAGAACATCTGGATTCGTTAAAGAACAAAAGGGTCTTGATCTTAGGCCTGTCATTCCGGGGAAATGTGAAGGAGCCAACAAAATCATCCACATTGCTTCTGATTGATGAATTGAAGGAAAAGGGAGCTGCAGTATATGTCGATGATCCTTTATTCGAGGCAGGGGAGATTTCAAAATATGGTGTTGTTCCATTTTCAAAACAGCAGGCGGAAGAAATTGAACTGATCATCCTGCAGGCATACCATGATGAATATAAGAACATGGACTTTTCAGCATTCAAAAACTGCAGCCTGGTTCTGGACGGAAGGAATGTGCTGGATAAACAGGCCATTATGCAGCAGGGCATTCATTATCTTGGAATTGGAGTTAAATAGCCGGCAATTAAATGGCAAGAGGAAAGAGGAAATCTTCATGATTCCCTCTTATTTTTTGCCGCTATTTTTCATGAAATCATTAAAAAATTTCTCATTGAACAAGACCTGCTTGTCATCTGGCCGGTATTTTTTGGCGTTCTGATTGTGTTCAATCGATTTTTCTACATTGCCTAGTTCCCAATGGCATACGCATAGCTGAAGATGCGGATACCATGTGGAATAAGCCTGGTTCTGGAATCCGGCTGTGTCCTTATTCATCTGTATCGCGGTAGTATACCAGTAGATAGCTGTTTGATAATCCTTTTTGGCCTTGAAAATGTCGCCAATCCGGCAGCACGGTTCAGGCCGGGGTGCATCGTATGATAGTGACTTCAGCAAAGCTTCCATTTCTTCGTCTTTTTCTCCTAGATGGACATGGCAATCAGCCAGATTCAAACACGCTCTTATGTTGTCCCCCACCCAGCCTTTTTTGCCTCCAAGGAACTCATGATAATAAATGATCGCTTTTTCATATTGCCTGTGATCACGCAGCTCATTGGCATAATAATATAAGTCCCTTGGAGTGAAGTCCTCTCCTCTTTTAATCCGCTTCTCATAAATTCTTAAATTCCTGTCAGATGAATGGCCGGTCGATTGTTTTTCATTCTTTTTATGCTCAACTGATATATCAGAAGATAAAATATTGCCGCTCACATCAAGATATTCATGGACGGGTCCGATCCATTTGAAGTTCTTGCTCCTCTTCACCAGGCGGTTCCTTCTGTAATGGAAAGTCGGGTTCCCAAATTCATCTCTGAGGATGACATAGATCATGGAGACACCATCAACATCCTTTTTCAGGGAGGTTTTCAGCTTTTTGAACTTTTGCTGGTCAGCCGGCAGCAGAATATCGTCGGCATCGAGCCAAAGGATATAGTCCATCGTTGCGTTGCTGAAGGCAAAATTGCGGGCTGCGGAAAAGTCGTCAATCCACTCGAAATCGAGTACTTTATCACTGTACTGCCTGGCTATTTCCTTTGTCCGATCAGTCGACCCGGTATCCACAATGACGATTTCATCACAGATATCCTGTACACTCCTGAGACAGTTCTCCAATACTTCTTCTTCATTTTTAACAATCATGCAGAGACTGATGGTGGGCATTGATTTCCCTCCTGTAAAAGATTTTCTTCACATTTTATGTAAAAGGATAACGATGTGAAACCCCTTCGAATCCGGATGTGCAATATAGGCCGCCAGGCAAATACTTTATTTTAAATAGCCCAGTGGGATGCTAAGTGGCGGAAAGTTAAAATTACCATTTCAATCAGTTTGATAAAAAGTGCTCAAGCATGGTATAAGTGTAAAAGGAGCAGGAGCATTCTGCTTTTTAATTTTGGGATCATGGGTAAGCTCTGGTATCCCATGATGAGAGGGACTGAACGATTATGAAAGAAAATTTCTGGCGTGATTTACCACGGCCGTTTTTTATACTGGCACCAATGGAAGAAGTGACGGATGTTGTTTTCCGTCATGTAGTGAGTGAAGCAGCAAGACCTGATGTATTCTTTACCGAGTTTACAAACAGTGATAGTTATTGTCACCCGGATGGCATCAAAAGTGTGCAGGGGCGTTTGACTTTTACAGAGGATGAACAGCCGATTGTCGCGCATATATGGGGGGACAAGCCTGAATATTTCCGGCAAATGAGCATCGGGATGGCAGAAATGGGATTCAAGGGCCTGGATATCAATATGGGCTGTCCCGTGCCCAATGTGGTGCAGAATGGAAAGGGAAGCGGCTTGATCCGTCGTCCGGACGTTGCAGCAGATCTGATTCAGGCAGCAAAAGCGGGAGGATTGCCGGTAAGTGTCAAAACAAGGCTTGGCTTCTCAGACTTAGACGAGTGGAAGCCCTGGCTGAAACACATATTGGAACAGGATATTGTCAACCTTTCCATTCATCTGCGCACAAGGGATGAAATGAGCAAAGTGGATGCTCACTGGGAACTGATTCCGGAGATCAAGAAGCTTCGTGACGAGGTCGCTCCGGATACACTTTTGACGATCAATGGGGATATTCCTGACCGACAGACCGGCCTCAAGCTCGTGGAACAATATGGTGTCGATGGTGTGATGATCGGCCGTGGTATTTTCCATAATCCATTTGCTTTTGAAAAGGAGAAGAAGGAGCATAGCAGTCAGGAATTGCTTGATCTTTTAAACCTGCATATGGATCTTCATGATAAGTACTCGCATTTAGAACTGCGGCCGTTCACGGCTTTGCATCGCTTTTTCAAAATCTATGTCAAAGGGTTCCCCGGGGCGAGTGGGTTAAGAAATCAATTAATGAACACTAAATCAACGGATGAAGTGCGTGAATTGCTTGATCAGTTTGCGTCCAAGGATTTGGGTGGAGTGGGAGAGCAGTAGGAGTGAGTTGAAAATCAAAATGACTCGATGACTTTCAAAGAGTCAGATTCAATAATAAACAGTTAATTGGCTGGTGTGGAGTCTAGGGTAAACCGGACTCATGCCTGCCAATTTTTTTTGTTTGTTATTTTAGTATTCTATATTAGGTTTCCCGTTCCCAAACTTTATAGTGCGATATTTTAAGTAAACTTCAGGGTCGTGATGGTACAACTCGGATAGCCAAAGCAGGACGGTTGTAGTCCGGGCCATAAGATAATAAATAAATTGAACTCGAAGTATTTATGACTTCTTTGAAAAAATGAGGATTTTGTATAAGCCATCTTTTATATATTAAGTAGAAATAAGCAGCTGACTTTTTCTTTTAAAGGTCTGGGGGGAAGAAGTAATGAAAGAGGGAAAAGAAATAAGGATTGGAGCCATCTATCCTTTTACAGGCTCACAGTCAGCAGTTGGGAAGGATATTCGCCAGGCCATCGATTTGGCTGTTGAAATTGTAAATAATCGATATGATTTGGATTTGCCTTTAGCTCGTACTATAGGCCTTCCTATATTAGAAAATCGAAAATTTAAAGTGATTTATGGAGATTCAGAGGGTATACCGGAAATTGGGCGGGAAGAAGCCAAACGATTAATTGTAAAAGAGAAGGTTGCGGCCCTAATTGGTTCATATCAAAGTAGTGTGACTTTGCAAGCTTCTGCTATAGCTGAAGCAAGAAAAGTGCCTTTCTTAACACCAGATGCATCTGCCCCGTCGCTTACAGAGAGGGATTTTCAGTTTTTTTTCAGAACAGCACCTAATGATCATCTATATACAAATCTTTTCTTTGAACTATTTCATTTTCTAAGATCAAGAGGCAGAGAGATCAACAACTTTGCTATTTTGACCGAGGACTCTATTTTTGGATTAGAAGCAGCTGTGATCGAAAAAAGTCTTATCCGGAAGTTCTCTGGAGAGCTTGCAGCTTTTGAAATATATACCCCGCCTGTTACATCGCTAGTGAATGAACTCACCCGGATTCGAAAAAGCAAAGCTCAAGCCGTTTTTGGTCACCAGTTCCTTTCTGATGCTATAAATGTCGTTCAAGGTCTTAAAAGGTTAAATTGGTTTCCAGAAGGGCTGGTGGTCCAAAATGCAGGTTACACCATACCTGAATTCCTTGAAACGGTCGGGAAGGATGGCAATTATATTATTAGTCGTGTTGCCTGGGCACTCGGTTTGGGCAGAGTCAAACCTATTGTAACGGAAGTCAATGAACTTTATCGCTCAAAATATAAAGAAGATATGAATGAGACCAATGCACGCAGTTTTACAGGATTACTCGTCCTGGCTGATGCCATTAATAGAGCTGGAAGTATAAATAAAGATAAAATAGTTCAATCTCTGCGTCAAACCAACATGCCAGGAAAAAATTTAATAATGCCATGGCGAGGTGTCCGATTTGATTCAAACGGGCAAAATATATTGGCGGATGCTTTACTGGCTCAAATTATCAATCAGGAATATAAAATTATATGGCCGCTCTCAGTTGCCGAAACCCCGGTCGTGTGGCCGGCACCGCCATGGAATCAGAGATAGCAAAGTGAGGACGGCTTTTTATTGTAAGAAAGGCCGTCTTCATCAAGAGAATGTAATTTGTTTTTGCTTTAAAATCATATCCCGCTTAATTTGCCACTTTCTAATTACCTCAGTAATTTTAAAAAAAGCCGCTAGCTCACCACGTATAAATTAAGTGTTTTCTCCAAATTCATTTTGTTCAAAGTGAAAAAGTCTTATCGATAAAAGTCTGTTATTTTAATGCCATGCCCGCTAAAAGAAATCAAAAGGGGTTATACTTTTTCCTCCCACCAGCCAAACGCGACTCTTGCATGTACCTGACTTTTTCCTGGGGATCGAAAGAATAAGGAAATAGAACTTCCAGGCGGGATGATGAACATACCTTGAAAGTCATGCTTTGTGAGGGTTGTAGTTGGCTCAACCCTCCGTACAAAGGCGTTAGTACCCCGACTTGGCTTTCCTGAAATGAAGCTGGCGTTTTTGATATCAGTCTTCGGCATTGGCGGGGGCTTTAAGGCCTGGTTCCCTGAAGCGAAATGCGGCGATGTTTTTCCGTTTCCGGGAAGGATGCTGCCTATCCAGGCTTCAGTGGTTAATGCCTCATTTGAATAGTTGCTGATGGTATAGGCGTTTAAGAATAGATTCACATTGGAGTCCGCCGGGTTGACCAGTCCGCCCCATCCGTTGTAACCACCACCGAAGGATATGAGATCTGTTTGACCAAGAAAGTATTCACCGAGATAGGAGTGATATACATTTTCGGGCAGTACGGTGACCTCATTGAGGTGTTTCTCGCTGTCCATTGACTTGAAGTTCATGCCAGCTATCTCCTGCTCATGCATTGGCCGCTTCCTCCCACCAGGTCAAAACGATTGTCCCTGAGATGTATTGATAACCCGGCGGCCTTAGAAGTATGGAGAATGAGTCTCCGGGACCAATAATGATGGAACCATTGTGTGAATCGCTGACAAGGGTGGAATTTTGAGCAACGATTCTATCAAAAATATTCACACCTTTGGCCATGGGCTCAGCAGAATATCCAGCATATTTCAAGATTGCCTTTGGATGTGGAGAAGGTGAAATCGCCTGATTGGTTGGAGTTACATGGGACGAGACCGCTACATTTCTCGGTGGAACAGCGTTTAACCAGATTTCACTGATGAAGTTTTGGTTTGAAAGGTTTGTGATCGTAAAAATATCGATGTACACATTGACCCCAGAATCAGCTGGATTGACGATTCCGCCCCACGCGTAATATCCGCCCCCGAAATTCAGCAATCCGGTTTTGCCGATAAAGTATTTTCCGCGCCTTGAATTTAAGGCTGGACTGGTTACATTCACCACTTCAATTGTCTGTTTATCCATTTCATTTGGCATACCATTACTCCTAACTGTTCATTTGTCAGAATATATAATATGAAACATTTTGGGCAGATGTTCAGGTTGGTTTTACATTGAGGGAGCAGGGGGTACGTTCCCTTGCTCCTTTTTACTTCGCCCATGGCTTAAGACTGGGGGCAAGTAACTTTGCAGCCGCTTAAGAAACTGCATAAAACGGCCGTGCACTTTTTAGAAAGGATAAAAAAGTACAGAAGATAATAAAAGATTACTATATGTTAACGCTTTCAAAGCGAATGGTCCGCTATAAGATGGAGTTGTAGCAAATTAATTTCATCTTTAAAGGGGGAAATATTAGTGAAAAAAGCTTGGAAATTATTTTCTGTTTTGATCGTTATGACAGTGTTGACTGGAATGCTGGGTGCATGCAGCGGGAAAACTGGCGGAAGCAGTAAAGTGAGCGTGGGAATCGTTCTTCCAACGAAGGATGAGCCAAGATGGGTGCAAGATGAGCAGCGCTTTAAAGATGCCTTAGCTGATTCTGATTACACGACAGAAATTTTATTCAGCCAGGGTTCTTCTGCGAAGGAAAAAGAAAATGTGGAAACTTTGCTTAACAAAGGAATCGAAGTATTGATTATTGCTCCTCACGACGGCGCAGCAGCTGGCTCTGCGGTAGAAGCGGCGAAAAAGGAAGGCGTAACCGTTATTTCTTATGACCGCTTAATTACAGAGACAGATGCAGTTGATTATTATGTAACGTTTGATAGTTTGGCAGTAGGTGCTGCTCAAGGCCAATACTTAATCGACCATGTAAAAGGCACAAATGTCCCGTTATACCTTTATGCTGGTGCTTCATCTGATAACAACGCATTTTTATTCTTTGAAGGTGCATGGAAAGTTCTTCAGCCGAAGATTGCGGACGGCACGTTTGTAATTGCTAACTCTACAGAAGCAGTGGCATTGAAAGATAAGCAAGAGCTTACTCGTGATGAGCTAGGAAAAATCCTCGGTCAGGTAACAACAAACTGGGATCCAAACGAAGCGAAAAATAAAGCACAAACACACTTAACAGCAGCGGGTGCAGATTTAAAAGGTGATGTAGCTGTTTTAGCTCCAAACGATGGAACGGCTCGTTCTATTGCTGATGTTTTCGGAACAGACTCTGATATTTCTAGTTTCGTCGTAACAGGCCAAGATGCTGAGAAAGCTTCTATTCAATACATCATTGATGGCAAGCAATCTATGACGGTATTTAAAGATGTAAGAACACTGGTTGCAGACGCAATTGATATGGCGATCGACATCCTGGATGACAAAAAACCAGAAACAACTGGCTCTTACAACAATGGAAAAGTTGATGTGAAAGCGAAACAAACAGACGTTATCGTGGTAGACGAAGAGAACGTTAAGAAAGAACTAATTGATTCAGAATACTATGAAGCTAGTGAGTTTAAAGGACTTTAAAAAAATAAAACTGCGTGATCGTATTCATTTTGCTTACGATCACGCAGTTATTATAGCAGTTTTGGTTGGAGGGAATGAGGATGAGCGAATATATTCTGGAGATGAAGCAGATTTCAAAGGAATTTACAGGAGTCAAGGCGCTCGACAATGTCAATTTCAAAGTGAAGAAGGGTGAAATACACTGCTTAGTTGGCGAAAATGGGGCTGGGAAATCCACTCTGATGAAAGTGCTGAGCGGGGTTTATCCTTACGGGACTTATGATGGGGATATTGTTTACGAAGGTAAGGTACAGCAATTCAATAAGATTAACGATAGTGTTAATACAGGTATCGTAATCATTTACCAGGAGCTGGCTTTGTTTCCTGATCTCACAGTTTATGAAAATATATTTGCTGGCAATGAAATCAAGCAAGGGGCTTTTATTGACTGGAATGAGACGATTGTTGAAGCGAAAAAACTGCTTGAAAAAGTTAACCTCGACATTAACCCGGAGACTCTTGTAAAAGATTTAGGAGTAGGGAAACGTCAGTTAATTGAAATTGCCAAAGCGTTAAGTAAAGACGTAAAGCTTCTCATTCTCGATGAACCGACTGCAGCGTTAAATGAGGACGACAGTGAAAATTTATTAAAATTACTGGACGATCTCAGAAAACAAGGAATTACCTGCATTATGATTTCCCATAAATTGAAGGAAGTTATTTCAATAGCAGATAGTGCAACTGTTATTCGTGATGGACAAACGATCACGACCCTGGATGCGTCCAAGGGGGAGATAACCGAAAATACGATTATAAAAAATATGGTTGGACGCGAAATTCAAGATATTTATCCGAAACGCCCGAAGAAATCTTATGGAGAAAAGGTGCTTGAGTTAAAGAATTGGTCTGCATATGACCAAAAGCTTGGCAGACATGTTGTGAAAAATGCAAACCTGAACGTTAAAAAAGGTGAAATCATTGGTTTGGCAGGCTTAATGGGCTCTGGCCGGACGGAACTTGCCCTTAGTATCTTTGGTAACGCGAAAGCCTATAAGCTTCAAGGTGACTTGCTATTGGATGGAATGCCAAAAGCATTGAAACATACTAGTGATGCAATAAAGGCTGGAATTGCGTATGTTACGGAGGATCGCAAAGGGGATGGGTTGTTTTTACTGCAAGATATTAAAAGCAATATTTCTGCCGCGAATTTACAAGGAATTTCTGCCAACGGAGTTATTAATGACAATGAAGAGATTAAAGTAGCAGATAGCTATAAATCTTCATTGCACATAAAAGCTGCTTCTTTAGAACAGCTTGTTGGAAAACTAAGTGGCGGTAACCAGCAAAAAGTTTCGTTAGGCAAGTGGCTGTTTGTTGGCCCTAAACTCCTAATATTAGATGAGCCTACCCGAGGTATTGACGTGGGCGCAAAATTCGAAATTTACACGGTGATGAACAAGCTGATTGAAGAGGGAATGAGTATTATCATGATTTCTTCTGAGCTTGGTGAAGTATTGGGAATGAGTGACAGAGTTTATGTCATGGCCGAAGGAGAAATCAAAGGCGAATTGCCAATAGAAAACGCCGACCAGGAAAAAATAATGCAACTGGCAACACAATAGGAGGCTAAACCAATGACTTTAATAAATGACGTGAAAACGTTAATCAGTAAAAATATTCGTGACTACGGGATGTATATTGCTTTATTTGTCATCTTTCTCATCTTTACTATTTTAACGGATGGCTTATTTATCTCTTCCCGTAATATTAGTAACTTACTAGACTCTGCAGGTTATATTGCAGTTCTGGCAGTCGGTGTCATGCTGGTCATTGTCATCAGGCATATTGACTTATCGATCGGATTCTTAGCAGGGTTCCTTGGAGCGATTGCGGCCATCCTTTTAATGCAGCATGGTTTACCTGTTTATATTGTGATTCCTGTCATTTTGGTACTTGGAACGATTGCCGGTTTGTTTACAGGCTTCCTTGTTGCAAAAGTAGGAATTCCTGCCTTTGTAGCAACACTTGCAGGCTGGC
This sequence comes from Mesobacillus sp. AQ2, assembly GCF_030122805.1. NCBI lineage: Bacteria > Bacillati > Bacillota > Bacilli > Caryophanales > Bacillaceae > Mesobacillus > Mesobacillus sp. AQ2. Next base: position 412,298 of record NZ_CP126080.1, read on the forward strand.
TGATTTACCGCGGTGCGATTCTGCAAGTAACAGAAAAGTCCGGAACCATTATCGTTCAAAACGACGCTTTTAATGCGATTGGAAATGGGTACATCCCATCTATTATGCAAATTAGCGGGTTGCATTTACTCTCTTTATTAATCGGTGTACTTGGCATAGTATTTTACAATTTTAGTGCAGTATCCAACCGCCGAAACAAAATTAAGTATAATTTCGAAGTGGTCTCAAAACAGATCTTCATTTTGCAGCTTGTGTTCGTTTCGGCTATCATCGCTGCAATCACTTGGATCCTAGCTGGCTATAATGGTTTCTCCTGGACAGTGATGATTATTTTATTAGTCGTGCTCGTCTATCATTTCTTGACAACGAAGACAGTAATGGGAAGACATATTTATGCTGTCGGCAGTAATCCAGAAGCTGCACATTTAAGCGGAATTAACGTAAACAAGATAACATACATCGTATTCGGCTCAATGGGTTTGCTATCTGCTTTATCAGGCATTCTATTTACCTCTCGCCTTCAGTCAGCAACGACGACCGCTGGAACCCTATTCGAACTTGATGCCATCGCAGCTGCCTACGTTGGTGGCGTATCTGCAGCTGGCGGAGTAGGTAAAGTAACAGGAGCGATTATCGGGGCGATCGTAATGGCATCCTTAACGAGCGGGATGAATTTGCTGGGTGTAGGGATTTCCTATCAATATATCATTAAGGGCGGCGTTTTAGCCTTAGCAGTAATCTTCGACGTTATGACAAGAAGAAAAGGAAACTAATTGCCTCTTCTTGCGGGCTTTCACCAAGATCATTGGGGAAGCCTTTTTTGCCATATAAGAATTCAGGAATCTTGTATAGCTCCTGTGCTGGCAGGGCTGTCCCGTGCGATTGCTGCCTGAATGACTGCCTATTTTTTTAATGCAGTTTACTAACGAGGCTGATAGAATCAAGTTAAATGACACCAAACGGCTAAAGAAAGAAAAAGGGGAGAGAGCAATATGAAAAAGTATATGTATGCCATATTGGGTCTTGTATTTGTCTCCCTTTGTTATCTCATTTTTGTATCAGCCAATATTGTCTTTAGCAATGACATAGCTTTGCCTAAAGCAAAAAATCAAACGGACTCTCGCTATCGCTTAGTTCTCATCACGAGAGACATGGACACGACGTTTTGGAATAAGGTTGGCATGGGGGCATCGAGGCAGGCAGTGAAAGAAGGGGTCAGCCTTGAAATTTGGGGAAGCTATAGCAATAATTCAGAACAGTTTTTAAAAAAATTAGAACTGGCTATCCATTCCAAAGTGGATGGAATCATCATACAAGGACTTGATACAGACGAATTTAAAGAACTTACAAAAGTAAAGGCCGCTTTTAATGGAATTCCGATTATCACAGTAGCGAATGATGTGCCAATGAAGGAAAGTCTAAGAAGAACCTACGTTGGTTCCGATCAATTCCGTGCCGGAGGTTTAATAGCAAGGCAGTTGTTGAGTGATATGGGAACTGAAGGGAAAGTTGTACTGCTGTCTGACAAGCAGAAAGAGTTTTACCAGAACGAAAGATTAAAGGGCATCTATGCCACGTTGAAAGTGTATCCAAAAATTAAGATACAATATGCCGAAACAGGAGAGTCAAAAGATCAGGTCATTACGACGATGAGAGACCAGTTAAATCAGGTGCCGGATGTGGATGGGTTTATCGCTGTAAACGCAAAGATGATTGGTCCGATGGTACAGGAAATAGGGAAACGTTCCCGGGTTGAACCATATTTTATCTATACGTTTGATGATGGACCAGAATCGTTACCGCTCTTTGAAGAGGGGAAGATTGACGGAGTCGTTGAGCAAGATCCGGAAACAATGGGTGAAGTCAGTGTACAGCAAATTGTTAAATGGCTGAATGGAGAAACGGTTCCGCTTGATATTAATGGTTACTTCACAAACACACGCATATTGAAGGACAGCAGAAATGAATAGCATCAGAAAGAAAATATTATCATTTACAACTATAGTCATTATCATTATGTCCATCATTTGGATTGCTCTGACATTTTATAACTATAAAACACAAGTAAAATACAATGATATTTTAAACCGATACTTAATATTAAGTGATGTTTCAAGGTCCAGCAATCAAGTGATTACGGACTTGAATAATTACATGAACCAATCGACACCAGGAAACTTACAAAAATTAGAGAGCAGCAAAAAGGAGCTGGAATCTTCTAGATACGAAGTATTTCAGGTGAGAAATGAAGTAAATGATTTTACATTAACAAATTACATAAATTTAATGGGCAGCTTAATTGAAACAACTGACAGATTAATGGGACTTGAACGAGATTCCGAGGCAGCGGTAAAAGACCTTGCCGAAATTACACGTATCAGCAATTATATTTCCGATATGACGCTTACCTTAATCGATATGGAACTTAAAACACATGAGCCGTTTTATCGCGGCATTATGGAACAATCCATTGAGTTGGTGAAACTTGCGATATGGATGGTTTTATTAACATCCTTGCTGCTATTATTGGCTACTTATTGGTTCTCCTTAAGCATCACAAGGCCAGTCCAGCAGCTAACGAAGGCTGCAAGTGAACTGGCGAAAGGAAAATTCGATAATGAAATAACAGTCAAATCGAATGATGAAATTGCCTTTCTTGCTAAAACATTTGATCATATGCGTACGAATATCAATAATTTAATACAGCAAATAAAGGAAAAAGCAAAGCTGGAACACGAACTGCAGCAAAACAAGATTTTGCTTCAGGAAAGCCATTTCCGCAGTCTGCAAAGCCAGATGAATCCGCATTTCCTGTTTAATACCCTTAATACGCTTTCGAAAAAAGCTTACTTGGAAGGGTCTGAAGAAATCAGTGATTTGCTCGTCAGCGTGGCAGACCTTCTGCGTTACAATTTAAAACAAATTGACCGGTCCGTCACATTAAGAGATGAATTGGTTGTTGTCAATCAATATATGCAGATTCAAAAGGCGCGCTTTACGGATAGGCTGCAATTGCGATTAGACATTGATGACTCATGCCTGGATGTTGCTATTCCCGCACTTACCCTGCAGCCGATTGTTGAAAATGCAGTCATTCATGCAATAGAGCCCAATATTAATGGGGGTGTCATCACCATTCATGTGAAACAGAAGGATGGTTATGTCGAAGTTCGAATTGAAGATGACGGAATTGGCATGTCTGATGAGATCATTTCTCAAATTTTAATGGAACGTCAAGTGCAAACAGCTGGACATTCAACAGGAATAGGTTTCAGCAACGTTGTTAAGCGTCTGCGTCTATTTTATGAGAGCGACGACGTCATTCAACTTGAAAGCAAATTAGGCAGCGGCACTGCCGTTCTATTAAAAATCCCGGAACAAAGAGGCGAGAAGCATGATTAGAATTTTAATTGTGGATGACGAACAAATAGAACGGGAAGGAATGGAAGCGATTTTAAATCGGGCATTCCCGGACCTGATTGTTGAACAAGCCAGTAATGGGAACAGAGCAGTAGAATTAGCAGCAAGCTTTAAACCAGATTTAATATTAATGGATATTCAAATGCCTGGAATGAACGGCCTGGAAGCAGTAGAGCAGATACTCACTGATTTTCCTCATATTAAATTCATAATGGTAACAGCATATGACACATTTAATTATGTGCAGTCAGCCTTAAAGCTTGGAGCAAAAGACTATATCTTAAAACCCAGTAAGGTGAGTGAAATTAGGGCAACGGTAGGGAAGGTATTGCACGAAATAGAAAGTGAGAGGGAACTGCAGGCAGAAAGCAGCTTACAACGGGAAATGTTACAGAAAACATTAGCTCTCGTTGAAACGGATGTTGTAACACAGCTGCTATTCGACCATGTGCATGAAGTTCATTTAAACATGCTCATTGAGATGCTCGATATTCAATCAACAAGTCAGGTATTCGTCATGAATGTGATTGTACCAGAGGGAATGGAACATCTTTACTCCAGGATTAAAGAAAAAGTCAGGAAAACAAGAAGCGGATGGATGGGTGCCCTTTACGATGGACAGCTGCCGATCATTATCTTCAGAAACGGCCAGTCTTATCGGGCACAAGCGACTTCCCTGGCAAGAGATATTTTATTTGAAGTAAATAAGGAGCAGAAATCAGGCTGGTTCATAGGGATTGGGGATGATTGCAATTCATTGGAGAAAATCCGCCAATCTTATCAAGAGGCAATCATTGCTTCGAGCAATAAGACACTTCCGGTAAAATACCGGTTTTATCAAGATATTCCTGTCTTGAATGAAACAGGCAGCTGGCAGCAGGCAAAATACTTAAAAAAGGATCTAACCGACCAGGTACGGCTAGGGCAGTGGGAACATATAAAATCGAATCTTAGCCATCTTATTCAAGCTTACGAGATGGAAGGCATAGAAATCCAGCAAGCACAACAATTCGTATTAGAATCATTATGGTCAATCTGGTCGATCATAAACGATCTGGGGATTGAGGCAGCAACACCAATTTACCAGTATCAAGCGTCAAATTACCGTCAATTGCGGTTTGAAACCGCCAATCTTCTCGCGGAGATGAAAGATTTTTATGATCAACATTACATTAGTTTGGAAGCGGATACAATTTATCGGATTAAACAATATATCATGGAGAATTCGCAGCAGAATATTTCTTTAGAAACACTTAGTAATAAAGTAGGTTTAAGCCCAATTTATATCAGTAAGATGTTCAAGGAAAAGCTAGGGATTAATTACATTGATTTTTTAACCGAGTGCCGTATTGAAAAAGCAAAGAAAATGTTAGCAGAACCGGACAAGAGCATTAAAGAAATTACCATTGAAGTTGGCTATCATGAACCCAATTACTTCAGTAAAGTTTTTAAAAAGATGTGCAATGTTACGCCGAGAGAATATCGGAAAACATTGCTTGGAATAAAAGATTAGTCTCTTTCCTATAAAAAATGCAATCTATTAGAATAATGCAAAGCTTAAACTGAAGTTCCACAGGGAAGGGAGGGGAAATAGTGATAACAAAGTTTAGGAAAGTTGGTATATTGAATCTTATCTTCCTTCTAATGTTATTGGCGGCATGCGAAGAAGGTGGATCTCCAAAACATAAAGAGGACCAGGGATCAGAGAATGAAAGTGTTGCTGATTTTGATACAAAGCTTAAAATTGGTTTTTCGATGGACACGTTAGAAGAGGAGCGTTGGCCAAGAGATCGTGACTTTTTTAAAGAAGCGGTCGAATCATTAGGGGCGGAAGTCGTGATACGTGAAGCAAAGGGTGACGATACCTTGCAAATTGTGCAGGCAGAAACGTTAATCAGCGAGGGAGTGGACTTGCTTGTAATCGTTCCGCATAACGCCGAGGCGGTAGCAACCATCGTGAATAAAGCCCATTCTGCAGGCATTAAAGTGATTTCCTATGACCGATTAGTCAAAAATTCTTCTGTAGATTTATACATCTCTTTTGACAATGAGTTAGTCGGGGAACTTCAAGCTAAGGCAATAACAAAATTAGTTCCAAAAGGGAAGTATGTATATATTGGCGGGGCAAATACAGACAATAATGCCCATTTATTGAAAAAGGGAGTTTTTAATGTCCTCCAGCCCTTCATAGATAAGGGGGACATACAGATTGTATATGATCAATGGACTGAGAATTGGACTCCAGAAAACGCTTATGCCAATATGAAAGCCGCCCTGGAAATAAATAATAACGAGATAGATGCTGTTATTGCTGCAAACGATGCGACGGCAGGCGGAGTCATAAAAGCACTTGAAGCGCAAGGGCTTGAGGGGAAAATTCCGGTTGCCGGACAGGATGCGGACTTAGCAGCGGCCCAGCATATTGTGCAAGGGACTCAAACAATGACTATTTATAAACCTATTAAAACATTGGCCTACGAAGCAGCAAGAGCAGCGATCAAAATGGCGGAAGGTGAGATCATTACTGCGAATAGAAAGATGAACAACGGAAAAATGGAAATACCATCGCTCCTTCTTGCACCCATTGCTGTAGATAAAAATAATATAGATGACACGATTATTGCAGATGGATTTCATCGGCGAGATGAGGTATATGAAAAGCGAGGGGAATGAACTTCACACCATCCAGTTATAAAGTTTATAATCCAAAATGCCTGAGTCTATTAAGGAAAATAGAAGCACGCAGCATGCTTCCGTATTCCAGATTTAGGTAGTTTTGTTTATGATTTTAATTTATTCAAATAATTCCAATTATTCATGATATTTCGTGCATAGAAATATATAATAGACCCATCCAATGGAAATTGATGGGAGGAATGGTATTTTTGAAGAAGAAATTGATTTTACCCGTAGTTCTGTCGTCGGCAATGTTGGTAAGTTCGATCCCGATGAGCAGTGTATTCGCACAGCCATCCGATTCCAGCAGTGGACAAGCTTCCAAGGCGTGGAATGAGAAAGCAAGCGTTCCTTTATTTGTGAAGGAGCGATATGCGGAAAAGTTTTCTTCCAGCACAGCTTCTGAAGCGTTAAGTTATCTGAAACAGAACCAAGACAAAACAGGAATTCCTCATCCTGACAAAAACCTCAAGGTAAAGAGCACTCAAAAAGATGAACTTGGTATGACTCACGTTCGTTTCAACCAATCTATAAATGGTGTAAAAGTTGAAGGAGCCGAAGTTGTTGTTCACTTTAATAAGAATAATGAAATCGTATCCGTCAACGGAAGAACCAATCAGACAATTGCTGAGGGTTCAGTCGACACAAATGCCTCAGTAAGCAGCGATGAAGCTTTGAAAGCGGCACTGGCTTCTGTCAATGCACCGGAAGAGCTGACATACGAGCCTGCTTCTGAGCTCGTTGTCCTTCCTTTTGAGGGAAAAAATTACACAGCTTACAAGGTGAATGTCAACTTCATGGGAGATGCGCCTGGCAACTGGTTTGTTTTTGTGGATGCGAAAACGGGAGAGGTAATCGATCAGTACAATGGCTTGATGCATGCTGATGAGCAGACGCAAAAAGGTGCAGGGAAAGGCGTGCATGGCGATCACAGGGAGCTGCACATTACCCAGGTGAAAGAGGCGAATGCCGGAACTAAATTTGCGCTGGCAGATTACTCTCATGAGAACCTTGGAGGCATAATAACCTATGATGTCAAAAATGATAATAGCTTCAGTAACGATACTGTCTATGTTGGGAATTCGGCAGCCTTTATCAGTGACTATGACCGCGCGGCTGTCGATGCACACTATAATTCTGAAAAGGTATATGAGTATTATTTAAATGAACACGGCCGTAATTCTCTTGATGGAGAAGGAATGGCGATTGTTTCGAGAGTCCACTATGGCAACAATTATAACAATGCTTCCTGGAATGGGCGCTGGATGACCTATGGTGATGGCGATGGGAAATTCATGATTTCGCTATCAGCTGGCCTTGATGTTGCTGCACATGAGATGACTCATGGCGTCATCACTCATTCTGCAAATTTGGTGTATCGAAATCAATCCGGAGCTCTGAATGAATCCTTCGCTGATGTCTTTGGTGCACTCATTGACGACAGCGATTGGGAAATGGGCGAGGATATTATGGCACCGGAGGCTAAGGCTAGCGGAGCAACAGTATTGCGCAGCTTAAGCAATCCAAACGGTGTTGTTGTCAGCAACGAGCAAAGAAGGGCATACAGCACAAATGGCGGAGTCTATCCTGACCACATGGACGAGTTTTATCATATGCCAACCACAGTAGATGGCGGTGGGGTCCATGTTAACTCTTCAATTACGAACCATGCGGCATACCTGATCGCCCAGGATCTTGGAAGAGAGAAATTAGGGAAGATTTATTATCGTGCTTTAACGGTTTACCTAACTTCGAATTCCGATTTTAGCGATGCACGACAGGCAGTTGTCCAGTCAGCAATCGATCTTTATGGGGAAGGCAGCGAGGAAGAAGCAGCCGCTAACGCTGGATTCGACGCAGTCGGAATCTATTAATACTTTTGAATGGTACATTGAAATCCCTCAGACTGTTAGTTTGAGGGATTTTTAATTATCAGATCAATAGCGTAGCCACCTCTGTATCCAAAGAAGGCGTTCACATAATTGTTGATTAAGTTTGAAAAAAACCGGATAGATATAATACGAGGTGTGGTATATTTTTTCTTAGACAGACAGCTTTCTTTCAGATTTCCCTCGTACGCCGCTCATTATTTTCTCCCTATTTAAAATCCTTGATTTCTAACCTTTCATGAATACCTTTTAAATGAACCCTCAGATCGCCATTCGAATATCTCTAACTCTCTCATATTATTTTTAAAATAAAATCCTTCAAACGTGAAAGGAGTGATTAGCCATGTAACTGTTTATCAGTTTCACTAAGGTTCCGTAATCAATTCATATTTTACTTTTGAGGGAGGATTATCAATCAATGGGCCATGATATATACGGATTGAATAAAGCAAGGGAAGAAATTGCTTATGCGCGTTTTAGCATGGGGAATCGTAATGCACTGCTGCTTTACAATTTGCTTGATTCACTTCAATTTTATGCTGGAGTAAGTGGGTCAGGAAAGTTCTCGACTTTTTCGTTACAACAAATAGAAATGGCAATGAATGACTACAAGAAGTTTTTTAAAACTGGTGATACCCCGTCGGAAAGTGATTGTACATCCTGGGATCAAAAACAAATCCTGAAATTTATCCAAAGTTGTTTGGCAACAGCACAAAAAGAAGATAGCGTCGAAGTGTATTTTGGTTAGTAGTCTTCCACCTAAATCCACTCCCCTATCCCCCTCAGATGCCCCTATTCATAAAAGATTCCAATTATAAATACTAAATCCCTTGTCCCTTTCATAGTTATTAATGTTGAAAGCTTAATTATTTTTATTTTTGCGAAAGGGGAACGAAAATGGACAAGGATACTGCAAAGGTTGGAAAATGCCCGGTGATGCACGGGGGTGCTACTAGTCAAAAAACGAGTGGTACGGCAAATAGAGACTGGTGGCCAAATCAGCTGCAATTGAACATCCTTCATCAGCATGACCGCAAATCCAACCCTATGGGAGAAGATTTTAATTATAATGAAGAATTTAAAAAGCTGGACTATGATGCACTTAAGCAGGATCTTCAAGAACTCATGACAACAAGTCAGGACTGGTGGCCGGCTGACTACGGTCATTATGGCCCATTGTTCATCCGGATGGCCTGGCACTCAGCAGGAACGTATCGTATTGGCGATGGCCGGGGCGGTGGCGGAACGGGTTCACAGCGTTTTGCGCCGCTGAACAGCTGGCCTGATAACGGCAACCTTGATAAAGCCCGCCGACTGCTATGGCCGGTCAAGCAAAAGTATGGCAACAAGATTTCCTGGGCTGACTTGATTTTACTGGCAGGCAATGTGGCAATTGAGTCGATGGGCGGCAAGACAATCGGCTTTGGCGCGGGACGCTCCGATATCTGGCATCCGGAAGAAGACACTTACTGGGGTGTTGAATCAGAGTGGCTCGGGGATAAACGGTATACAGGCGACCGCGAGCTGGAGAACCCGCTTGCTGCGGTACAAATGGGCCTTATTTATGTGAATCCTGAAGGACCAAATGGCAAGCCGGACCCACTGGCAGCAGCCCGGGATATTCGCGAAACTTTTGCAAGGATGGGAATGAACGATGAAGAAACAGTAGCATTGATCGCTGGCGGGCATACTTTTGGAAAAGCCCATGGTGCAGGGGACGCAGCCAAAGTAGGTCCCGAACCGGAAGCAGCTCCGATTGAAGAGATGGGTTTGGGCTGGAATAACGCATATGGCAGCGGCAGAGGACGTGATACCATCACCAGCGGCCTCGAAGGAGCCTGGACGGCAAATCCGACACAGTGGGATAATGGCTACTTTGATTTACTGTTTGGCTATGAATGGTGGCTGACAAAGAGTCCGGCTGGTGCCTATCAGTGGCTGGCTGTGGATCCTGCCGAGAAAGATCTTGCTCCGGATGCAGAAGATCCTTCTGTTAAAGTTCCAACCATGATGCTTACAACCGATATTGCATTACGCCATGATCCGGGATATGAAAAAGTCGCCCGCCGATTCCATCAGAATCCGGATGAGTTTGCGGATGCTTTTGCCAAAGCCTGGTTCAAACTATTGCATCGTGACATGGGCCCTAAATCAAGGTATATCGGTCCCGAAGTTCCAAAAGAAGATTTCGTCTGGCAAGACCCTGTTCCCGCTGTAGATTATGAATTAACGGATGGGGAAGTAAAAAAGATAAAGGAATTGATACTTGACACCGGGCTTTCCGTCAGTGAGTTAGTGACAACGGCCTGGGCATCGGCAAGTACCTTCCGCGGATCTGACTTCCGCGGAGGAGCAAACGGTGCCCGCGTACGACTGGCTCCGCAAAAGGACTGGGAAGTGAATCAGCCGGAGCAGCTTTTAAAGGTACTAAATACACTGGAAGACATTCAAAGCCAGCTGGACCAGGAAGTCAGCCTTGCCGATTTGATCGTACTTGGCGGCAGTGCAGCGATCGAGAAAGCTGCACATGACGAAGGCTTTGATGTAATTGTTCCGTTTGCTCCGGGGCGCGGGGATGCAACAGAAGAGCAAACTGATGCTGAAGGCTTTGCAGTGCTTGAGCCCTTTGCCGATGGCTTCCGCAACTATCAGAAAAAGCAGTATGGCGTAAGTCCGGAAGAGCTGTTGCTGGATAAGGCGCAGCTATTAAACCTCAGTGCACCTGAAATGACGGTCCTGATTGGCGGTATGCGCGTCCTCGGCACAAACCATGGCGGGACAAAACACGGTGTATTCACTGACCGTGTCGGCATGCTCACCAATGATTTCTTTGTGAACCTGCTCGATATGGGAGTGGAATGGAAGCCTGCGGAGGGCGGAGTATATGAGGGTCGTGACCGTAAAACGGGTGATGTTGTACGAACAGCTACCAGAGTAGACCTCGTCTTTGGTTCCAACTCACAGCTGCGTGCGATTGCGGAAGTGTATGCCCAGGACGATAACAAAGTGAAGTTTGTGCGCGACTTTATTTCTGCGTGGGTCAAGGTCATGAACGCAGATCGTTTTGACCTGCATGCAAAAGTTGATGAGACTTCAGAATTAGCAATAAATTAATAGTTTGTAAGATAGCAGGTCAGTAAAATGATCTGCTATTTTTTCTGCGCTCGAACCGGGGCGCGAGTGAAAGATTCAATATGGCATGAGCGCAGTGGTTAAAAAACCTGATTTTCTGGGAACAATTATCTATTAACAACCTGCTAATAGTTAAGGTATGATTATTGAGTATTTAGAAAGTTGAGATTTTTATGTGTTAAAATCTTTGTATTGTAATATAATATTTCAGCCTCTATAATACTTAGTACGCGGACAGTTGTATTTTTAAAGAGGACAGTTAATGATTGTCCTTTAACTGACCTTATGCACTCAAAAAGAGAACTTACTTGTGGGGGAGATGACGATGAACGATTTACTGAAGAAGTTGAACCGAGTAAGCCTGGTGAAACAAATTATTGCGGGTCTATTAATTGGTGTGATCCTGGCACTGACAATCCCTGGAATTGCAAAGCCGGTTGCTATCTTTGGGTCATTATTTGTAGGGGCCCTGAAAGCAGTTGCTCCTGTTTTGGTATTATTCCTGGTTATGTCGGCGATTGCCCAGCATAGGCGCGGGCAGAAAACAAACATGAAAACAATCCTTTTCCTGTATCTTTTTGGAACGTTTGCGGCAGGACTTATTGCCGTTATTGCCAGCTTTATGTTCCCGGTCAGCTTAAAGCTTACGGCTGGCGCTGAGGGTGTGACGCCTCCAGGAAGTGTCGTCGAGGTACTTAAAACCTTATTGCTCAACATTGTAGATAATCCGGTTAACGCTATTATAAATGCTAATTATATCGGTATTTTAGCCTGGGCTGTCCTGATCGGTCTTGCCCTGAAGAGTGCAGCAGATTCTACAAAAACGATAATTGGGAATTTTGCCGATGCGATGTCCAAAATCGTCGCATGGGTGATAAAATTCGCTCCGCTTGGCATCATGGGCCTGGTATTTGAATCGATCACGACAAACGGTCTCAGTTCTTTGCTTGGCTATGGAAAATTGCTTGCTGTCCTGATTGGATGCATGCTTGCAGTTGCACTTATCGTCAATCCAATCATCGTGTTCACTTTAATCAGGCAAAATCCATATCCGCTTGTTTTTAAATGCTTGAAGGAAAGCGGGATTACAGCCTTCTTTACACGAAGTTCAGCTTCAAATATCCCTGTGAATATTAAAATCTGCGAAGAATTAGGGCTTGATAAGGACTCCTATTCTGTTTCAATTCCATTAGGCGCAACGATTAATATGGCTGGAGCTGCCGTGACGATCTCCGTCATGACACTTGCTGCAGTCCATACACTTGGCATTCAGGTGGATATTCCGACTGCCATCCTTCTGAGTGTGATGGCCGCCATCAGTGCTGCCGGTGCTTCGGGTGTTGCAGGCGGTTCGTTATTGCTGATCCCTCTTGCATCCAGCTTATTCGGCATCCCGAATGATGTCGCGATGCAAGTGGTTGCAGTAGGCTTTATCATTGGCGTTCTTCAGGACTCCTTTGAAACAGCGCTTAACTCATCGACAGACGTTCTATTCACGGCTGCAGTAGAATTCAAGAAATGGCGCCAGGAAGGAAAAGTCATCAACATCAAAAAAGCATCATAATTGGCTGCTTTTCACTTATTGGCGAAAGTTAAAACATATCGACCATACTCTCAGATATATCAGCGGATTTTCGATTTTATCGACCACATTTTCAGCTATATCGACCACTTTTCGCAAGATATCGACCACATCCACTGGTGGCAAGGGGAAGTCCCTTTGCTTCCAGTTGGAGCTTATATTAAGATAAGATAAAAGTGCACATCAATTGAGGTGCGCTTTTTCTGTGTAAGCAGAAGACACGTAATCATAGTTACATAGCATGAAAATGAGATAAAAAGGAGTCAAAGATGTCTAAAATAGATGAAAAAAACAAAAATCTTATGAATGCCCTGGAAGATCTGGGGGTATCTTATCGTCAGTTTGGGAAAATGGAAAAAAAGTTCTGGAAGAAGGCTGAGGCACCTGTCCGTCTGATTGATGTTTTATCAGTGCTGACAAAAGTTGAATTAGACGCAATCCGTAAACAACTTGAACTTGGCGGAATGAGCACCCTGAAAAAGGCAGAGCTTGCAGCTGAACTTGCACAGGTCATTCCTGCACACCTTGAAAGGGTGTTATCAATATTTGATCAAGAAATGTACAACCTGATAAAAAAACTAATTAAGAAATCCGGCTTATTGCCAATTGAAGATGTGTCTCTCGATTACAACATAAACTCGCTCACGAACCTGGGAATCGTTTTTCCGGTCATGCTGAATGGTCAAAAGCAATACGCGATGCCGGTTGAGCTTTTAGATCAATTTAATCAAATTGACCAGGCTAAGCTGCAGGAATGCATCCAGCGAAATTCAGAATGGATCCGGCTGATTCACGGGATGACCTATTATTATGGTGTCATCGAATCTTCAAAAATGATTGATAAGCTTGAAGATTTAACGAAGAATGAAGTGGATATTAGAAAATACTCGCAGGTAGTCAGGCTGGCTAGTGACTATTATCAGCTAATGGGTGTTTACTACCATCGCTTGGACGGATATCTCGTAGATGAGAGTATAAATAATGTTGAAGAAATTATTGAGGAACATCGTTCAAGGCCGGATGTTGATTATTATCCGTTCACCAAGAAGCAGTTTTTTATTGCCGGTCAACCCGGATTCATTGATAAATCTCCCGAAATGGTGAAATTCCTCCGTTTTTTATCTGAATCATATGACATGACAGCAGAGGATAAAGATGAAATTGCGGAAGCATTAATTTATATGATCAATTCAAATGATCCTCCATCAAAATTGATTGAGTATTTACAAAGTGCTTTAGAGTTTCCTACCTTCGAATTTGTGCAGCAGCTGACCGCACATGTCATGGAGGTCTACAACAATACGCGCAAGTGGGCTCTGAAAGGTTACAAACCGACGGAACTGAGAAAAGAAAGAGAGAACCATTTGAACTCCAAGCCTGCGCATCCTTTTCTACAGCCTCACAGTCCTTCAAATGTAATCGATTTTAGCACCAGACAAAAAGTTGGACGCAACGATCCCTGCCCTTGCGGAAGCGGGAAAAAGTATAAGAAATGCTGCGGGAAATAGGCAATTTGATAAAAGCGAAAGAAGGTCATATAAAATGAAAACGGAAAAAGAGAAGATGGTGGCCGGGGAAATGTACAACCCTGCTGATCCGGTACTGGTAAAAGATCGTGAGGAAGCCAGACGCAAAGTCAGGATCTATAATCAAACACTGGAAACGGAAGGCGAAAAAAGAACGCAGTTACTAAAGGAATTGCTAGGTTCTACGGGAGACGCTGTTTTTATGGAGCCGAATATCCGATTTGATTATGGCTATAACACACATGTAGGAGAAAATTTTTATGCCAATTTCGACTGTACCATCCTTGATGTGAGTGAAGTCCGCTTTGGCGATAATTGTATGCTCGCCCCTGGCGTGCAAATCTATACGGCCACACATCCGCTCCATCCGAAGGAACGTAACTCTGGCAGGGAATATGCGAAGCCAATCACGATTGGAAACAATGTATGGATTGGCGGGGGTGCCATCATCAATCCAGGAGTTACCGTAGGAGACAATGTGGTGATTGCATCAGGAGCGGTCGTGACGAAGGATGTCCCGGATAATGTCGTCGTTGGCGGCAACCCGGCTAAAGTGATTAAACGGATTGAGTTGTAAGTCGGAAGGTTTTGAAGTTGAAGTGTTGTGGGGGAGATTATGCTTTTTTTCGGACAAGTCTAAATGCCCGAACTTGGGGCTACTTTCGGACAAAATCATCGTGAAGAGCTCGTGAAATGTCCGAACCTGGTCTGACTTCGGACAAATTCACGGTAAGAGCTACAGAAATGTCCGAACCTGATCTGACTTCGGACAAAGTCATCAGTAAGAGCTACAGAAATGTCCGAACCTGGGTCAACATCGGACAAAATCAGTATTGAAAGCCGGAGAAATATCTGAACTTGGGTCAACTTCGGACAAAATCAGTGTGGAAAGCCGGAGAAATGTCTGAATCGGGGTCAACTTCAGACAAAATCAACGGAAAGAGCCGGAGAAATGTCCGAACCTGGTCTGACTTCGGACAAAGTCATCGGTAAGAGCTACAGAAATGTCCGAACCTGGTCTGACTTCGGACAAAGTCATCGGTAAGAGCCTGAGAAATGTCCGAACCTGGGTCAACTTCGGACAAAATCAACGGGAAGAGCCAGAGAAATGTCCGAACCTGGTCTGACTTCGGACAAAATCATCGTAAAGAGTTCGTGAAATGTCCGAACCTGGTCTGACTTCGGACAAAGTCATCAAGAAAAGCCGGAGAAATGTCCAACCCGGGTCAACTTCGGACAAAGTCAACGGGAAGAGCCGGAGAAACGTCCGAACCTGGGTCAACTTCGGACAAAATCAACGTTAAGAGCGGGAGAAATTTCCGAATCTGTACCCGAATCCGAACAAGTGTTAATTACTGGAGGGAACCACTATGAATGAACCGGTCGTCATTGTCGGAGCGGGCCTG
This sequence comes from Mesobacillus sp. AQ2, assembly GCF_030122805.1. Classification (NCBI taxonomy): domain Bacteria; kingdom Bacillati; phylum Bacillota; class Bacilli; order Caryophanales; family Bacillaceae; genus Mesobacillus; species Mesobacillus sp. AQ2. Next base: position 427,929 of record NZ_CP126080.1, read on the forward strand.
GCTGGGCTTCGTGCTGCTGCTTTGCTTCAATCTAATGGAATCAGCTGCCGGGTGTTGGAGGCGCGTGATCGAATTGGAGGCAGGGTTTTGAGCATGGAGGCCCAGGACATGCCGGAGCTTGGCAAGTTTGATCTGGGTCCTACCTGGTTCTGGCCGGATCATGAACCTGTCATCACTAATTTGGTCAAAGAACTTGGATTGTCAACTACTGAACAGTATACTTCGGGCGAAATGCTTTATGAGCAATCGAAAACTGGCCCCATCCAGCGGCATGTTTTGCCAGAAGGTGCTGTTGAGAGGTCTGTGCGTCTGGCTGGCGGTATCCAATCCCTTATTGATGCCATCGCATCCACGCTTCCTTCGGGCACGATCGAGCTGAATACACGGGTTACGGCTATCCAACTCGATGATCAAGTGACAATTGAAGCGGAAGAACTTACAGGGAAAAAGAAGAGCATTCATGCTGGAGCGGTAATCCTGGCATTGCCGCCTCGGATCATCGCTGAAAGGATCGACTTTTCACCTTCTCTTCCAGATGGAATTTTAGCGAGCATGAAAGACAAGCGCACATGGATGGCGGGCCAGGCCAAAGCGGTTGCGATTTATGACCGTCCATTCTGGAGGGAAGACGGTCTTTCCGGCCAGGTCACCAGCTGGTCTGGTCCTTTGCAGGAGATCCATGATGCATCGCCAGAAACAGGGTACGGCGCACTTTTTGGCTTTTTCGGCATTCCGGCAAAAATTCGGCAAGAACTTGGTGAAGAACATTTACATTATCTTGTCATTGACCAATTGACACGTCTTTTTGGCCCGTCGGCTGAAAAACCGATGGCTTTCCTGTATAAAGATTGGGCAGGTGATCCTCAAACAGCAGTGGAACAAGATCTTCCTCCGTTGACCAGCTTTCCGGACTATGGCCTCCCGGCAGGAATAAGTTCGTGGGGCAAGAGGGTTATTTTTGCAGGTACTGAGACAGCGCCTGGTCATGGCGGGCATCTTGAAGGAGCTCTTCTGTCAGCGGAGCGAGCGGCATCTGTTTTGATGAAACTGGTTGATGAGAATAAACTGTAACGATAGATATAAAACGAAAGCGTGCCTTTTCCGATAAAACGGATGAGGCGCTTTTTTGTTTGCGCAACTGTAGTTAGTGGAACAGGACCATGCCTCAGCAGAAATCTGGTTTAATTTAACTATTAAATTTACCTATTATTAACACAGTGATATAGTAAGAATTACCTAACTTGAGAGGACGCTATATACTATGAGTTGCAATGCGTGTGTGGTTAGAAATTTACAGTTTGAGATAAGGGTAGAAGGGGAGCAGAATGTTACCATTTTTCCTGAAGTGGTTCGTCACATGGAGCGTAACGGTGAACTGGTGCGGTCGGAAGGGGGTTCACTGGTTGTTAGCGAAGCAGGGATGAGGGATTTCCTTGATTTTTGCCATGATCATATGGAGCCGGGCAAGGTGTTTTTTCGGCTGGATGAAGAAAAATGGAGGCTTCTCTCGGAAGCAGAAGAAATCCTCGAAAGTGAATGGATCGACGAGGTTATCCGAAAAGAGCTGGTTACTTGCCATGCCCAACCGATAGTTGATGCTGGAGGCAAGGTTTACGCCCATGAGATGCTAGCCAGATTTTACCGAGAGGATGGTTCGGTGATTTATCCTGGTGCAATTTTCAGAGCTGCCAAAAAGCGTGACCGGTTGTATGCTCTTGATCGGATTTGCCGTATGGCCGCCGTCAGGGCCGCCTCATTTACGGATAAGAAGGCGTTCATCAATTTTATTCCGACATCGATTTATTCTCCAGAATTCTGCCTGAAGTCGACGACGATGCTGGCTGACCGACTGGGAGTCGATCCGGGACGGCTTGTTTTTGAAGTCGTTGAAACAGAAAATGTCGAGGATACGGATCATCTGAAAAGAATCCTCACTTTTTACAAAGAAAAAGGTTTCCGTTACGCGCTTGATGATGTGGGTGAAGGGTACAGCACATTGGAGCTGCTTTCCGACCTGCAGCCGCATTATATGAAACTAGATATGAAGTATGTACAGGGAGTGGCTGCAAATCTTCAAAAGCAGCGGACTGCTTCTGCATTCTTAACTGAAGCGAAGAAACTGGGATCTGTTCCGCTTGCGGAAGGAATTGAATCTGCGGAAGATTTTGAGTGGCTAAAGGAAAAAGGATATCAGCTGTTCCAGGGGTACTTTTTTGGCAAACCTGCGCCAATTGAAAAATCAGCAGAAGAATAATAAAGAAAAGAAACCGTGCAAAATACGGTTTCTTTTTGCTATATATCATCGGCATAATGCATGGAGCGTTTTGCTTCCAACATCTCTTTCATTTCATTTATTGCTTCTGTCAGGAGCGCAATGTCTTTAAGAATTTGCTGTTTGATGACTGTGTCGGCACTTAATTGATATTCAATTTTCAGTTGGATCAGTTCCCTTTGGAATAGAAAAAGTGTGAGCAGCTTAATCTCCCCCTTTGGAAAAATAATCATCCTCTCTATCTGTATAGTTCTATATACCCAAGTTTCTTAGTTTTAAAACATAAAATATGGTAAAAAGCCTCCCCGCATTATGGGAGAGGCTTTCAAATTTACGCTGTTGTCTTTTGTGCTTCAAATACGGCCACAGATTCTTTCCTCTGGTAGTAGTACCAGTTGAGGACGATTGAAATCACATAGAAGCCGATGAAGATGGAGAATGCTGGTACATATCCTCCGGAAATTTTTACGGACCAGCCGAACAGCTTTGGAATCAGGAAGGATCCGTACGCTGCGAATGCTGCCGTAAAGCCGAGTACTGGAGCCGCTTCTTTCGGAATAAAGATTCCAGGAATCATCTGGAATGTTGAACCAGAACCGATGCCAGAAGCGATGAACAGAACCATGAATGAAGCCAGGAAGCCGCCGAATTGCTTCGTGCCAAGGAAGTAAATGACGCTTCCAGCACCAGCCATCATCACAACAAGGACGATGGATGTCAGCTTGGCTCCGCCCATCTTATCAGCCATCCATCCGCCGATAGGGCGTGCACCTGCAGCAAGGAAGGCGCCAAGGAAGGCAAGTGAGATATATTCAGGGAACTGTGTTTTCAATAAAAGCGGGAATGCCGCTGAGTAACCGATGAAAGATCCGAATGTTGCAACGTAAAGCCATGTCATGATCCAAGTGTGCTTTCTTTTTACAATGACGAATTGATCAGCGAATGATTGCTTTGTGCCAGGCAGGTTATCCATGCCGAACCATGCAGCGATTGTGACGATGGCGATTGGGATCAGCCAGATGAATGCTGCGTTTTGAAGCCATACTTCCTGACCGTTAGACAATTTCTGTCCATCACCAGCGATGAAAGCGAATGTTCCAGTTGTAATGATTAATGGTGTTACGAATTGAACGACAGATACACCCATGTTGCCTAAACCGCCATTGATGCCGAGCGCCGTTCCACGTGCTTTTTTCGGGAAAAAGAAACTGATGTTGGATGAAGAACTTGAAAAGTTACCGCCACCCAGGCCGCACAGTGCAGCGAGTAAAAGCATCACTGAGTAAGGTGTGTCAGGATTCTGCACCGCGAAGCCGATGCCGACAGCCGGAATTGCGAGCACTGCAGTTGTCAGGACTGTCCAGTTGCGTCCGCCCATCATTCCTACTCCAAATGTGTACACAAAGCGCAGCGTGGCACCAACAAGACCAGGCATGGCTGCCAATGCGAAAAGCTGTTGATCAGTAAAATTAAAACCAATATCATTAAGGCGAATTGCAACCACAGACCAGATTTGCCAGACAATGAATGCGAGCATCAAGGAAGGTACCGAAATCCATAAGTTACGTTGGGCATGTTTTTTTCCTTCAGATTGCCAGAAACGATCGTCTTCAGGGTTCCATGTATTTATGCGAGCCATTTTAATTCCTCCATATGTGATATGAGTGTTTACAAGATTAATAAACCATTTATATCACACATCAGTTGTGACGAACCTCACATCTGGAGACACCATCACAATTCTGTCAAAAAGTCTTGAACAAATTTTGACAAGGAGCAGTGTAAGTCTGAGGGAAAACACCTATAGGGGTGTTTGGGCATGGGGAGTCTATTTTGATTTATGGCGCTCAAACGGATTAATTTACATGGAGAAAACATAAAAAGTCTGCGATACATGACAACGAGATCGGGGTTAGCCTCGAAATAGAGGCAAAAAGCATGTCCGGGCGCCTCACTAATTCATGTTATTGGCGAAAATTCCAATATATCGACCACATTTTAAAATATATCAGCGGATTTTTGATTTTATCGGCCACATTTAAGATTATATCGACCACATTTCGCAATATATCGACCAACTCATTATGGAATCCAGAAACATAAAAAAGCCTTATTCGGTTATGGATAAGGCTGTTCTTTGTTAATTTCTTTGCTTGATTGGCTCTCCAGCTAAAATAGGTCTAGAAATTGCCAGCTGCTTTTCTTTTAAAGGAGCAGGCTTGTTTTTCAAAAAGGTAAATAAGAAGCAGCCTGCGATGACGATGATACTGCCGGCGCCCTGGGTCCATGTCATTTTTTCACCCAAAAAAGCAAAGGCTAAAACAGCTGTGAATACTGGGTTGAAATTCAGAAACAGCCCGGCGGCACTTGGGCCGAGTTTATTTACCCCGATATTCCATAGGACCATGCAAAGGACTGTGGAGATCAGGCCTGTATATAAAATAGATTGGATGAATGATGCATTTACGTTTGTGACTGTGAAATCTGAAATCGTAAAAGGCAGAAGGACCAGCAAACCGAAAATGCCAGAATAAAGGGTGGACATCATCGGTGTAACGGATGCCATCGCCCATTTGCTAAAGACCGAATACATTCCCCACATGCCCACTGCTGCCAGCATATAGATATCCCCAGTGTTGACCTTCAAGGCAAACAATGACTCGAAATTTCCTTTTGAAAGAACAAGCAAAACGCCAAATAATGAGACGACCATTGAAAGGACCTGAAGAGAGTTTATTTTTTCCTTTAGAAAAAAGAAAGAGAATGCAGCAATTGAAAACATGTTTAACGTCGATATTAAACCGACGTTGGTAGCCGACGTCTTTTCCAGGGCCATGAATTGCAATGCCTGAAACAAGGCCACGCCAGTGACCCCCATCAAAAATAACGGGAGGATCGATTCCTTTGGAGGAATCAGCTTTTTTTCTATCCGCCAGACAAGCGGGATCAGGAAGATGATTGCAATAGCCCATCTTAGGATGGTCAGGGTGGCAGGGGAAGCATGCTCAACTAGCGTTTTTCCCACGATAAAATTACCGCCCCAAAGAAAGCTGGTCAGTAGCAATAAGATATAATATTTCACGTCATTTAGCTCCCCTTCTAAAAGAGCCATTGTGCACAATGACATTGTTCATATGAATTATTTTAACATTTTAGTTAAAAAACATAATGATATTTTGTATAATTTATATTATTTGAAATAAATGAAAGTAATATAGGTTTTTAGTTTAAAAAATTCATTTTCGAATAGTGGTTAGATCTGTTTTTTGAATAATTGAAAAGGGTGATGAGTCATGGAGTCGATTGTCAGCAAAGTTTTGGACAATGTGGATATTAGAATTTTGGATTTACTGCAAAAGGATGCACAGCTAAGCAATCTTGAACTGTCAAAGCGTGTGAATTTATCGGCACCGGCGGTTCATGCAAGAATCAAGAGATTGGAGTCTGAAGGATATATCAAAAAGCAGGTCGCGATTTTAAATCATGAGAAGCTTGGTTTTGATTTGCTATGCTTTGTATTTATAAGCACCAATATGCACCAGGCTGAAAAGCTCGCATCACTGGAAGGTTCATTGGAAGCAATGAAGGAAGTCCTCGAGTGTCATTGCTTATCAGGCGAGTATGATTATCTGCTAAAGGTTGCCTGCAAGGATCGCAAAGGCCTGGAGATATTTATTAGAAAGCTGAATGAGCTGGGGGTCACCAGGATACAAACAAGCCTTGCTTTGAGGGAAATTAAGGATTCTACCGTTTTGCCAATACATGGTGATGAATAAAAAGTTAGATTTTTAAAAATATTGAATATATTTGTTTGGATATCCTATAATAAAGGGAGATAAGTTTGTCCTCACGATATACATAAATAGCATCTAATTTTTATTCAGGAGGTTATCATGGGTAGATTAGTTCATTTTGAAATTCATGTGAGTGATATGGATCGGGCTAAGAAGTTTTATGGAGAGGTATTCGGATGGTCATTTCAAGATTGGAGTGAATATGCAGGAATGCCATACTTCGGTGCTGTGACTGGCGATGAAAAAGAGCCTGGAATCAATGGTGCATTAATGCAGCGGCAGAGTGCTCCTCCAGAAGCTAACCAAGCATTAAATGGATTTGCATGCACAATGGGAGTAGAAAACTATGATGAAACTGAAGCGAAAATTCTCGAAAACGGCGGCAATGTGTCAATACCGAAATATGCCCTCCCTGGAATGGCGTGGCAAGGATATTATAACGATACTGAAGGAAATGTCTTCGGAATTCATCAACCTGATGAGAATGCGAAATAGAATCTTTGGTAGGTGAACAATATCCGAGATGATTGAATAAGTGCGCTCGAGGCATGGCCAAAACTTAAATCCACAAAAGACTTCTTCTTGTGGATTTTTTTTGTGCCCGTAATGTTTAATCAAACGTTTGATTAAATTTATTGATAATAAGCGAATTCAGGTTGAGCGTGGCCGGCCCCCATGGGATTCTCCGCTTGCGGGGTTATGTTCCAAGCATCAGCGTTTCAATTTATTGGCGAAAATTTAATTATATCGGCCATATTTCCAAATATATCAGCGGATTTTTGATTTTATCGACCACATTTAAAGATTTATCGACCACATTTCGCAATATATCGACCACACTCATAATTGGCGTGCTGTTATGAAAATAGTTGAAAAACCCTCAGAGATGATTTACTATCAATTCATAACACGATATATTGTGTTGGAAAGAGATTAATATAACTAAATATTGAAATTGCCGGTAAGTATGGTGTCTGAACAAGACTTAATAGGGAATCTGGTGAAAGTCCAGAACTGTTCCCGCAACTGTAAGTGCTGACGAAATAAGGATGAACCACTGTCTTAAAAATGGATGGGAAGGCCTTAAAGTAGGGTGAAGCACAAGTCAGGAGACCTGCCATATTTATGCGTGTTATCTTCTTCGGGAATTGGGAAGGTATTACGGGGATAAATTGATAGGCTCATGTAGTTTTGCAGATACATATGAGGTGTTAATTGATCAACGTTACTTAAACCCATCTTTCGAGATGGGTTTTTCTCATTTTCAGGGAGCATTTTTCAAACAGGAGGTCAGGAATGGAAGGATTATCTACAAATGTGTCCAGGACTTTGCAGAACCGGCTGGTTTTGCCTCCGGACACGAATCATCTTGGAACGATTTTTGGCGGCACCGTGTTGTCCTATATTGATGAAATCGCAGCGATTGCAGCGATGAAGCACAGCAGGATGGCAGTTGTTACGGCTTCGATTGACTCAGTGAATTTCCTGTCATCGGCAGTAGTGGGCGATATCTTAACGCTTGAAGCTGTGGTGATTTCAACAGGGAGGACGTCGATGGAAGTGTTCGTGAAAGTGGAAAGCGAGAACTTGAATACGCGTAAAAAGACTTTGACGACCACCTCGATTTTAACCATGGTGGCAAAGGATGAAAAAGGTGTGCCCGTTCCGGTCGCCGGGGTCATTCCGGAAAGTATTGAAGAATGGGAGCTGTTCAACACGGCGGACATGAGAAAGCAGCATAGGCTGGAAAAGAAAAAAAGTAAACAAGCAGGAGGAGTCATCGATGAAAATTCAAGTAAAGGATGATCATTCAGCCAAACGGATTGCAGAAATTGAACAATCGTTCCCTCAATTAAATTTTTCACCATTCAAAGAAAAGGTCGACCAGGTCCTTGAAGCCAAGAATATGACAGACGATCAACTCGAGAACATGTTAATTTTGACAGCAGTCGAACGAATCGGCCGTATTGAACCTGACTGGACCTATGTGGCAGCACGCTTTTACTTGAAGAAATTGTACAAGCTTAGTGCAGGATTTCGGGAAGGAGTTGGTTATGGATCCTTCTATGATTTAATCAATAGACTGATAGGAATTGGGATTTATGATAGCCGAATAGTAAAGGCTTATTCCCAGGAAGAAATCGAATATCTTGAAAAAGTGATCGATCCCGAGAGAGACAAATTATTTACCTACATAGGGCTTGCCACGATGGCGGAAAGGTATCTTGCACGCACTCAAAAAGGCGATTTTGCGGAGCTGCCGCAGGAGAGATTCATGATCATCGCGATGACCTTGCTGGCAGAAGAACCGATGGAAAAGCGGCTTGGATTGGTAGAGGAGGCATACTGGGCGCTGTCCAATCTCTATATGACCGTAGCAACACCGACACTTGCGAATGCTGGCAAAAGCTATGGCCAGCTGTCGAGCTGCTTTATTGATACGGTAGCGGATGATTTAAGAAGCATCTATGATTCCAACACGGATATCTCAACCTTGAGCAAGAATGGCGGCGGCATAGGCGTGTACCTGGGCAAAATCAGAAGCCGCGGCAGTGATATCAAAGGTTTCAAAGGAATCAGTTCCGGAGTGATCCCGTGGATGAAACAGCTGAATAACACCGCGGTTTCGGTCGATCAATTAGGGCAGCGGCAGGGTGCAATTGCTGTTTACCTTGATGTCTGGCATAAAGATATCTTCCCGTTCCTTGATGCAAAGCTGAACAATGGTGACGAGCGCCAGCGGACCCATGATATATTCACAGGCATTTGCATTCCTGATTTATTTATGGAACAGGTAGAAAAACGGGGCGACTGGTATCTGTTTGATCCACATGAAGTAAGGCGGGTAATGGGATTTTCGCTTGAAGATCATTTTGATGAGGAAAAGGGTGCAGGTTCATTCCGGGAAAAGTATTGGGCATGCGTCAACCATCCAGGGTTGTCACGTGAAGTGGTGCCGGCAATTGAAATCTTTAAATCGATCATGGTCTCTCAGCTAGAAACCGGCACGCCTTACATGTTTTACAGGGATCAGGTCAACAGGCTGAATGCCAATCACCATAAAGGGATGATTTACTGCAGCAACCTATGCACGGAAATCACCCAGAACATGAGCCCAACTCTCCTTGAAGAAGAAACAATCGAGGACGGAAGAATTTTAATTTATAAAAAGCCGGGTGATTTTGTCGTCTGCAACCTGTCCTCGATTTCCCTTGCCAAAAGTGTAATGGATGATGTACTTGAACGAGTGATCAATATTCAAGTCAGGATGCTGGATAATGTCATCGATATCAATGAAATCCCTGTGCTGCAGGCACAAATAACCAACAAGAATTATCGGGGAATCGGTCTGGGAACATTCGGCTGGCATCATCTTCTGGCTCTGAAAGGAATCAAATGGGAAAGCGAAGAGGCGGCAGAATATTGTGATGCCCTCTATGAAGAGATTGCCTGCTTAACCATCAGCGCAAGCCTTGAGCTGGCAAAAGGAAAAGGGGCATATCCTTATTTTGAAGGTTCCGATTGGTCGACAGGACAGTTTTTCGAGAAGAGACAGTACAACGGTGAAAGATGGGATGATTTAGCCGAAGAGGTAAAGCAGAATGGCATCCGGAACGGTTACCTGATGGCGGTGGCACCTAACTCTTCAACATCGATTCTGGCGGGTTCGACAGCAAGTATTGATCCAATTTTCAGGCTCGAATATTCTGAGGAAAAGAAAGATTACAAGATTCCAGTGACTGCACCTGATCTATCAGCAGAAACAATGTGGTTTTACAAGACGGCCTACAATGTTGACCAGCATTGGAGCATCAAACAGAATGCGCGGCGCCAGCGCCATATCGACCAATCGATTTCATTTAATTTTTATGTGAAAAATACAATCAAGGCAAAAGCGCTGCTGGACCTGCATATGGATGCCTGGAAATCAGGGCTGAAGACGACATATTATGTCCGCTCCACGTCGAGCAGTGATTTTGATGAATGTGAAAGCTGCCATAGCTAAGGGAGGAGGGAAAATCATGACCCAATTAAAGAAAAGATCACTTGTAGATGTTGGGGCACCGAATGCTTCGACAGGGATTATAAATGGGCAAAGTTCAAATATCCTGAATTGGGATGATGTCCGCTTTCCATGGGCATATCCAAAATACAAGCGAATGCTGGGGAATTTCTGGACCCCTTTTGAGATCAATATGTCAAAGGATATCAAGCAATTTTCCCAGCTGTCTGAAAAGGAAAGGGACGCCTTTTTAAAAATAATTGGGCTTCTGGCCCTCCTTGACAGCATTCAGACAGACTATGCCGGCAAGGTGGCTGATTACCTGACCGACTCTAGTCTAAATGCGCTGATGATCATCCTGGCGCAGCAGGAAGTGATCCATAATCATTCCTACAGCTATGTGCTGTCAAGCATCGTATCCAAATCGAAACAAGAGGAAGTCTTCGACTATTGGAGGACAGAACCAATCCTGCGCAAGCGGAATGAGTTTATAACAGATGGGTATAAGGATTTTGCTGAAAATCCTGATGTCGAGAATCTGCTGCATTCCATCGTTTATGACGTCATCCTTGAAGGCCTGTTCTTCTACTCGGGATTCGCCTTCTTTTATAATCTGGCGCGGAATCAGAAAATGGTCGGCACCAGCACGATGATCAACTACATCAACCGTGATGAACAGCTCCATGTAGGATTATTTGAGAAGATTTTCAAAGAGATTCTCCGTGAAAACCCTAAGTATGACTCACAATCATTGAGGGAGTTTGGGACTGCAGCCTTCCGGGAAGCTGCCCGGCTGGAGATTGAATGGGCTGAATATATTATCGGCAACAATATCGATGGCCTGCTGATGTCAGACGTGGAGGCTTATATAAAATTCATGGCCAACAAACGGGCAGAACAGCTGGGATTTGCAGCGCCATTCGAAGGACATCGCACCAATCCGCTAAGATGGATCATCGCTTATCAGGAGGTAGACCTTGGCAAGACCGATTTCTTTGAGCAAAAATCAAGACAGTACACGAAAACATCGGATGAAAATGGGTTTGATGAGCTTTAGAGGTGGCTATTGGTCCTGGTATCTAGTGCATATAATAGAGCCTTTAGCTTCGAACTGGCTATTATTCCGAGTTTTGGCCGAAAACGCAATGACCTTGGAAAATTACCAGAAATATATTTTACGGAAAAAGCCATGATTCTGATCATGGCTTTTTTGTGCCCATGACTCATGATGCTGGCATCTGGGTGACGAAAAATGACGAGCTGATTTTCGAAAAGTTTTCCACTTGTTAAATGAAATTTCAAATTGATAAGAAAGTGACTTTCCTCCTCTGTATAAGAACCTATGGAAAATAGAAAAATAACGGAAAAACGAATGAGAGAATGATGGCATGCAACTAAAAGAATTAGAAAATAAAACCGTTTTGATTTGGAAAATGGCTATTGCCTCGGCAATTTCCTGGGAGGTAGCCAAGCTGGTTGGCTCAGATCACCCTTACCTGGCGCCGCTTTCCGTTGTTTTATGCTTACAGACGACCGTCTATCAATCGATCTTTTTTTCGATTCACCGTGTTATCGGGACAGTGATTGGTGTCATAAAAACCGTATACCTTGTCAGCCGTTTAAGCATGAATGGCTGGATGCTGGGGCTATTGATGTTAGGTGGGACATTCATCGCAAAATGGCTGAGGCGTGATGAAACGGTATTGCATCAGGTAGCCCTCACGATTTTATTTATTTTCGTTTTTGAACGGAATTCAAAGGATTATGCGATGGACCGGATTGTAGATACCATTGTTGGGGCAGTGATTGCTTTATTGATTCACATGTTTTTCTATCCTCCGGATTACACAAAACAGGCAGCTGCGTCCGTTGGAAGACTGACACGGCAGATATCAGACATATTTGCGGAAGTTTCGCACTGGATTGAATTTGAATGGGGACAGGGGAAATCGACTGAAGTCGAGAACAGCATAAACCAATTCCAGCAAGAGCTAAGCACCGCCAAGACCTTGTTGAAGAGCGCCTCCAAAAGCCTGAAGTTCAATCCTTTTGGAAAAAAGCATAAATTCAACATTTCCAGATGCCAATCAGAAATGAAAAAGCTAGAGAAAGCACATACCTATCTATCTACAGTCACCGGTACTTTTAAAAATTGGGAGAAAGAGCTCCTTTTAATGCCTGAAGAGCAAGCGGATATGGGAAGGCAAATAAAGAATTTCAGCAAGCATTTCAAGAATCTTGGGAATTCCCTTCAAATTGAGGCGGATAAGTGGGACAAAACAGAACAAGCAACCCTGTATAATGTGCTTAATTCCGAATTGCAGGCATTACCGCAGGTTTCCCACGAGGGATTTAAGGGATCATTCTATGTCGCAACCAGGAATTTCTTAAAAGAATTAATATAAAATTTTGTGATGCAGAATATTCATATAGAGATGTGTATATAAAGTGGGGGGAACTCGTGGAGGATCTATATCGGATTTTGGAAACAATCGGTTGTTCCGATCAACAGCCTATGGTGCTCGCGACTATTATTCTTGTAAAAGGGTCCGCCTATAAGAAGGAAGGATCCATGATGCTGATACTGGATAACAATCGGACAGTAGGAACATTGACAGCAGGCTGCCTGGAAGAGGATCTTAATGAAAGAGCGAAACAAGTCTGGTGTGAAGGGCGAACATGTACCGTTGAATATGATTTGAGCGCTGAAGACGATTCGTCATGGGGTCAGGGAGCAGGCTGCAATGGGGTGATCACGGTTTTATTGGAGCCTGTGGCAGGAGAATTGCGGCAAAACCTTCTGTTGTTAAAAAATAGACTGGAGGAAAAACAGAAAGTAGCCAGAATCACCCGCTTCACCAAAAGCCTCGAGCAATTGGAAGACTTCTATGCGGTTGAAGATGGTTCAAACTTCGGAATCGGCGAGTTTTTTGAAGCCATTGATGAAGGAGTCCATCCTTACGATCTAAAAAATGGCTTAATTAGGAGCAAGCATGACTCCGATTTATTTTTCATTCATGAAATCGCCCCGAAGCCGCTGTTATATGTCTTTGGGGCAGGAAAGGATGCGAAACCGCTAGTTTCATTGGCGTCACGTACTGGCTTTGAAGTTTGTGTGATTGATTGGCGCCCTGCTTTTTGCCATCATGATAGTTTCCCGGAGGCAAAGGAACTTATTGTAGGTCCTCCGGAAGAAGTTATGAAAACCCTCAGTTTTACTGAAAAGGATTTTGTGGTGGTGATGACCCATCAATTCCAAAAAGATCAATATATCCTTTCGCGGTTGCTGAACAAACCGTTGTTTTATTTAGGTGTGTTAGGTTCCCGGAAACGTACGCAGCGACTATTAGGAAGTGAGCGTATCCCTAATCATGTTTCCTCACCAGTTGGACTTACGATCGGGGCAGAGGGTCCTGAGGAAATAGCCGTCAGCATAGTGGCTGAGATGATCGGAAAAATGAGGACAACGGGGAAGGCTGATTCATGAACATTATCGGAATCTATCTGGCAGCTGGCGAAAGCAGACGCATGGGCAGGGACAAACGGTACTTGCCTTATCATCAGCTTCCTTTAGGGTCCATTGCCCTGAAAGAAGCTTTGGAGTCGCATCTCGACCATATAATTGTGGTGACAAGAACGGAGGATTCGCTTGACTGGCTTCAGTGCAAGTCACTACCTGATAAATGGAGCCGAGTGGATTGTCTCCATGCGAGCGAAGGCCAGGGATTCTCGATTCAATGCGGCCTGAAGAAAGCCCTTGAAGCAAAAGCGAATGCTGTCATGATCCTTCTGGCAGACCAGCCTTTTATTAATAGAGAGGTAATAAATAATTTAATAGAGTCGTATAAAACAGAGCCCGGCTGTTTTTATATAGCGGCGGGGAAGGGGCAGATTCCTATGCCGCCGGTGTTGTTTTCTTCCGAATGCTTTCCGTATCTCCAAAAATTGAAGGGGGATCAAGGAGCAAGGAACATCATCCGTGGGGAGCTTTTTACTAAAGGCAAAATTATTGATTTCCATGAGCCGCTGCTTTTTTTCGATGTGGATACTGAAGAGGATTATTTTACTTTGCAAGCCTTGGAATGAACAAAGGGGGGAGTTTAGTTGGAGTATATTGGGAAGAGTGTCATTCGCAAGGACGCATATGAAAAAGTAACGGGAGCGGCAAAATATACCGGTGATTTTGGATCTCCGCGAACGTTGCACGCAAAAATGCTGATTAGTCCGTATGCCCATGCCACGATTATTTCGATCGATTTTTCGGAAGCCTGGAAAATCCCCGGAGTAAAAGCGATATTAGGTGGCGAACCATATCCTCTGGCAGGGGAGGAAATTAAGGACAGACCCCCACTCGCCTGCAAGAAGGTGAGATATCACGGCGAGCCTGTTGCGTTGGTGGTCGCTGAGACGCCCGTTAGTGCGAAAATGGCTGTGGATGCAATCAGAGTTACCTATGAGCCTCTTCCAGTTGTCAATTCCCCGACAGAAGCAATCAAAAAGGATGCCCCCCTTGTCCATGAAAATATCGCAAGCTATGAAAAGATGCCGGGTGTTTACCCTGTTCCCAATACTAATATTGCAAATCTGAACAAAATACGAAAAGGAAACATAGAAAAGGGTTTTGGCGAAAGCGATGTGGTTGCCGAGTTCGCCATATCCTTCAGCCCATCCGACCATGCAGCGATGGAAACCCGGAGTACAATAGCCGAAATCCGTCCGGACGGAACAGTCGTTTTTATGGCTTCAACCCAGGCTCCTTATGCCATAAAAAAACTAATGGATTGGTATTTTGGAATTGAGCCTGGTAAAGTCATCGTCAATACGCCATTCGTCGGCGGTGCCTATGGCGGGAAAGCCTCGGTCCAATTAGAGGTGCTTGCTTACTTAGCTTCAAAAGCAGTCAGCGGTCGCCCTGTCAAACTTGTCAACACAAGAGAAGAGGATATGATTACTTCACCCGTACATATCGGGCTTGACGCAACTGTAAAATTAGGTGCGACAAGCGATGGAAAGCTGAAGGCGGCGCAAATCCAATTCCTGTTCGATGGCGGTGCCTATTCCGACAAAGCAGTGGACATAAGCCGAGCAGGAGCGGTGGATTGTACGGGTCCATATGAGATCGAAAATATATGGTGCAACTCTTACTGTATTTATACTAACCACCCTTATGCCGGGGCCTATCGGGGCTATAGCCATTCTGAAGTACTGTTTGCCTTTGAACGGACAATGGATGTACTGGCTGAAAAATTATCGATGGATCCGCTTGAGCTGCGCTATATAAATTCGATCCTTCCTGGAGATACCACGCCAACACAGGTTCAGCTTACTTCAAGCACGGTCGGCAACCTGCCTGAATGCATCCATCGATTGCGGGAATTGATGAATTGGCAAGAGGGGCAGCGGATTCAAATAGATAGCCGAAGAATCAGAGTGAAGGGAGCATGCTGCATCTGGAAAACATCGACCTTTGATACCGATGCATCCTCCGGTGTGCTCCTTACTTTTAACTCTGACGGAAGCATTAACCTGATGTCCGGTGTGGTGGAAATTGGAACGGGGACGAAAACTGTGCTTGCGCAGATACTGGCTGAACGGATGAAGATGGATATAAACAGGATCCATGTGAAAATGCTCGTTGATACTCAAACCACACCTGAACATTGGAAGACGGTCGGTAGCCGGGGGGTCTTCATGGCAGGGAGGGCAGTTCTCGAGGCGGCGGAGGATGCAATCCGGCAGCTCAAGGAGCGTGCGGCCTGTGTTTTAAGAGTTCCTGCTGTGGATCTGGAGGTCGCCAATGAGAAGGTGTATTTTATCGATAATCCGACTATCAGCCTGGAAATAAAGGATTTAGCTTATGGATATAAGTATCCGGCCGGAAACACACTTGGAGGACAGATCATCGCCACTGGTACCTATACATTAACCCGGATCACCTATTTGGATCGGGAAACGGGGAAAGGAAACCCGGGACCCGAATGGACAGTAGCAGCCCAGGGAATCGAAGTGGAGCTGGATACCCGTGACTATACTTACCGGATCCTGAAAGCCTATTCTGTGATTGACATAGGTAAAGTAATGAATGAAAAAGCTGCTTTAGGCCAGGTAATGGGGGCGATGAGCATGGGTATTGCATTCGCGGGAAGGGAAACATTTGTATTTGATGAGTATGGCAGAGTACTGAATCCGCAGCTTCGGACCTATCGGCCACTTCGTTATGGTGAGGAACCTGATTATATCATCGACTTCATCGAAACCCCTCATCTTGCGGCACCATACGGGGCTAGAGGAGCCGGTGAGCATGGATTGCTGGGAATGCCTGCGGCGCTGGCGAATTGTTTATCTGTGGGACTTGGTGTTCAGCTGCAGCATCTTCCGCTAATTCCGGAACAATTATGGCGCATGCGTGAAGGTGTAAAGCAATGATCCCATTTAATTTTGAATATGTTAAACCACAAACGTTTCAGGAGGCTGTCAGGATTTTTCAGGATTTGAGAAGGGATAAGAAAAAGCCAATGTACTTTTCAGGCGGAACCGAGTTGATTACTTTAGGAAGATTAAATCTTGTCTATACTGATGCGGCGATTGACTTAAAAGGAATTCCTGACTATTCTGCTCTATTCCTCCACGAGAATTATTTAGTCATTGGAGGAGGAGCGACCTTGACCTCCATTGAAGAGTCCAATCAATTTCCGCTGCTCGGCAAAACAGTCAGCGGGATTGCAGACAGGACCGCACGCAATAAAATCACTCTTGCGGGAAATATATGCGGTCAGATTTTTTACCGGGAAGCGATTTTGCCCCTGCTAGTTTCAGAGTGCATTTGTGTAATTGCCGGAGCGGAAGGAATCGTCTATAAGCCGATCAATAATATTTTTAATGGTGAAATCCAATTAAACGAAGAAGAATTTATTTTTTCGATCCTGATTGAAAAGAAGTATTTAACCAAACCATATGTAAGCATTAAAAGACGGAAACAATGGAACATTGGCTATCCGCTTGTGACAGTAGCCGCCATTAAAATAGAAGATGAAATCAGGATGGCATTCAGCGGAGTCTGTCCATTCCCGTTCCGTTCAAAAGAAATGGAGCTTGTGCTGAATGACTTGGCCCTCTCAGTTGAGGAGAGAGCAGAGAAAGCAATGCCATTCGTCCCTGGACCTGTCCTGAATGATGTGGAGGGTTCAGCAGAGTACCGCTTATTTGTGTTGAAAAATACGATTATTGATGCGATTCAGGCAGTTGGAGGGTGATTAATATGTCCAATGATGCAGTTACTAGTGTTTCGCTCATAGTTAACAACGATGAAAATAACCTGACTATTAGACCAGCTGATACGCTGTTGTATGTCATCAGAGTAAGACTTGGGCTAACAGGTGCAAAGCCTGGATGCTTGAATGGCGATTGCGGAGCCTGCACGATACTGGCAGATGGCGTTCCAATGAAATCCTGTCTGATGCTCGCCGTCGAAGCAGAGGGGAAAGAAATCACCACCATTGAAGGTCTTGAAGACACACCGATTCAGAGAGCTTTTATTGAAAAATTTGGCTTTCAATGCGGCTACTGTACATCCGGATTTCTGATGAACTGCCATGGACTCGTCAATAAAAAACCAGGGGCAGACGAAGCTGAAATAAAAGACTGGCTCGAATCAAACATATGCCGCTGCACAGGTTATAAAGAAATCAGGGAAGCTGTTTTTTCCGTTTTAAGACATGAATAAATAAGTACCTGTGCTTCTTTTTGAGAGGGGAAAAGTCCGTTCCTATGCTTCTTTGGCTGCAAAACCGTTTTTATCCTACTTTCCAGCACATGAAGTAAATATGCTACAATTGAACAATACTAGTGATGAGGCAAGCTATAGGAGGACTTCCAATGCTAAACAATGATATATTGATCCGTTTACGTTACGCCCTGGATATCAAGGATACCGATATGGCGGAGATGTTCAGGCTTGGCGGCGTGGACATGAGGAAAGAAGATGTGCAGCTGATGCTGAAGAAAGTGGATGAAGATGAGTACGATGAACTGCCCGAGGATTACATAAGGGTCAACAATGCGATGATGGAGCAGTTCTTGAATGGCCTGGTTACGTTTAAAAGAGGGAAACGGCCTGGGGAAACGGGTGCTCCGCCTTTGACTGGGGAAAGTGTGAATAACCAGCTGTTAAAGAAGGTGAAAATTGCCCTGTCGCTGACGAGCGAGGACATCCTTGAGCTTTTCGATCTTGCCGGTGTCCGGGTTTCCAAAGGCGAGCTTGGAGCGATTTTGCGGAAGGAAGGGCATAAGAATTACCGTGAATGCGGTGATAAGTTCGCCCGTAATTTCCTGAAAGGCCTGACCTTGAAGAATAGGGAATAAGGAAAGCATGGGGACGTGGTGCAGTTCAGCGTCCCTATGCTTCTTTTTTTAGCTTGATTTCTTTCAGTTTTTGGTGCTGTTCATCTGGCCACCATGCTCCGCAATCATCTGAAACAACACAGGCTGCGCATTTTTCGAGGTCGTAGACTTTCATTCCGCTGATTGGCGGGGAATAGAGATGGAGGGTAACGAGTCCCTCTGTACCATCACCCTGCATTTTATGGACACCATTTTTAGGCGCGAAAAAAAGCTGATCTCGATGATGGTACTCCTTGAACAACTCCTTCGGAAGCTTGCTGTTCTTGACTTCGTAGACGTAGTTGATGGAAGTCCCGTTCAGGACGTGGATCCAACCATGGGAATCGCCGTGGTCATGGGGAGCACATTCTAAATCCGACCAGTTCATCACAAGCAGCTCGACATCCTCACTTTTGTACAGAAGCTTGCGGTAATAAGGCTTTCCGGATGGCGATTCAAGGAATGTCTCCAACTCTTCAATCGTCATATTGATTTTAGCCAGCGCTTCCTTCATCTCTTGCCTGGAAGGATTCTTTAAAGAATCTAACACATTCCTTGCCTTATGATTCAAATTCATGGGCACTCCCACCTTCTTCATTTTTTAAAAATGACACTCGCTACTAAACGTGCAAGACCGCCATTGACAATGGCCACTCCTATCATAATTATGATTCCGCCGGCCGCACTTATGAGGATAAATTTTTCATGTAAAAGAATAATGGCCGCAATCAGGGTGACCAGCGGTTCAAGGTAAATGAAAATAGATACCCTTGATGCATCCAATACCTCAAGCGCCTTTCCCCAATACCAATACCCAATTCCAGAAACGAATATCCCGAGGAACAAAAGGTGGGCCCACTCTGTCTGTGTCAGCAGAGGAATCGACTCCCAGCCTTTGTTCCGGACCATAAAAGGGAGAGTGAGAATGAAGCCGATCAAGCTCATGTAGAATGTAACAACGAGAGCGGGATAGGGGATTTGCAGCTTTTTTAAAAGGATCGAATATACTGCCCAGTTCAGCGTACTAATGATCATCAGGATGAAGCCGATGTTAAGGGCGAATTCGAACGAATGACCGCTTCGGGTGGTCGTGACGATAAAAACGCCTGAGATTGCCACCAGCATTCCAAGCGCTTTTTTTAAATCCATCTTTTCATGCAAAAATAACACTGAAAGAAGGACGGTGAAAATCGGTGAGAACGAAATCAGCCATCCGGCAGAAGAGGCATTGATCGTCAACAAAGACGTTGCCTGCAGGACCTGATGAATGAACACACCCAGAATCCCGAGGACAACCAGATGAGGGATGTAACCAATCGAAATACGGAGCCGGGAACGATTGAGCAGCAAAATCATCAGCAGAAACAAAGCACCGATGCCAAAGCGAAGCACCAACAGGGAATAGGGGTCAAGCTTTCCGAGAACGGCTTTCGCAGAAACAAAGGAAACTCCCCAAAAACTGACTGATAGTAAAGCATAAAAAGAAGCAGTAAGCCTGGTTCGAAACGGTAACATAACACGGAATCCTTTCTGAAGGACAAGTTTTCTATCATCCTATGCCTGTCCTAATGAAAGAAGAAGTGTGAAAAATACTACATTTACAAAATTATGCAAAGCTGAGATAATAAAGCAAATGGTTTAGGAGGGAAAGTAAGTTTATGGAACCAACATCTAATTGCTGATTATTAATTTTATTAATAAGAATTTTGTATTGAGTGTACAAAGCCTATTTGCATAGGTTTATTTCGTTATGCTCTTTATGGAATTACGGCAATTAGAAGAAAACTTACTTTACTGAATCGGGATAGGTGTATTTTCGCATGGCTTATTTTGGCCTGCTGAAGATGTTGATTCAAGACTGTAGGGATTTCTGCAGTCTTTTTTATTTTGGCAGCGGGAAAGCTGTGTGAGTCAAAAATTGAATAGTAGATAAGTTCTTCTTTGTGCTGTCCATAAAAAGCGTAGCTTCATTATGGATGAAAGAAGGAATTTGTATGTTAGAACTGAAAGTGCATGGAATAAAAAAATATATGGAAGCGACGCTGGTCGTGAACAGTTTTACATTGGAAGCTTTTGAAGGGGATAAGGTCGGGATCGTTGGCGCGAATGGCAGCGGCAAAAGCACAGTTCTTAAAGTGATTGCCGGGATCGAGAGGATGCATTATTATCCAGGCTATCCGCAGACCTCGAGCCCGGGATATGATGAGGGGCTGATTCATCGCCCGCGGGGAGCCTCATTTGCTTACCTGGAGCAAATGCCTTCATATCCGGCTGGCTTGAAAGTGATCGATGTGCTGAACCTTGCCTTTGAAGAGGTCCACGGGATTGAAAAACAGATGCGCGAGCTAGAGGGGCAGATGCAGGTCTTGGAAGAGGCGGCTCTGGAAAAAGCGCTCAATAAATATAGTGATCTTGTGAATTTATATGAAGCAAGAGGCGGGTACGAACAGGAGGAGAAGCTGAGCAAGGTTTGTACCGGGCTAAAGTTTTCCGAGGACTTTTTACAGAGGGATTTCGATTTGCTGAGCGGCGGGGAGAAAACGACTGTTGGTCTCGGGAAAATCCTGGTTCACCAGCCGGATATCCTGCTTCTCGATGAGCCGACCAACCATCTTGATATGGAATCGATCGAATGGCTGGAGGGCTTTTTGAAAAATTATAAAGCCATCGTGCTGATTGTTTCGCATGACCGGTATTTCCTCGATAACGTTGTGAACAAAATCGTCGAGATCGAAGACATGGAGACCATCTGCTACAGGGGAAACTATTCAAGTTTTATCAGCCAAAAGGAAGAAAATATGCGGGTGCAATATGAGCAGTTCCGCGAGCAGCAAAAGAAGGTCAATAAAATGGAGAAGCAGGTGACGAGCCTGCGTGACTGGGCGCTGAGGGCGGACAATAACAAATTTTTCAGGCGCGCGGCAAGCATCCAGAAGAATCTTGATAAGCTGGAGCGCATTGATAAGCCGGTTTTTGAGCGACGCAACATGAGGCTTCATTTTAACGAAACGATGAGGTCCGGGAATGAAACGATCAAGGCGGTTGGTGTTTCTAAGCGGTATGAGGATAAGGTGATTTTTAATGGTGCTGATTTGATGGTCCATTATGGTGAACGAGTGGGTCTCGTTGGCCCGAATGGGAGCGGAAAGACGACGTTCCTTAAGATGCTTCTCGGCAAGGAACGGCCTGATGCAGGTATGGTTGAATTGGGAGCGAATGTAATGGCTGCCTATCTGCCTCAGAAGATTGTGTTTGCAAACGAAGAGCTGACCGTGCTTGAATGCTTCCGGGAGGATATCTCGATTGTCGAGGGAAAAGCGCGCGAGTACCTGGCGAAGTTCATGTTTTATAAAAAGAGTGTCTTCAAAAAAGTGAAAATCCTTTCAGGGGGCGAGCGGATCAGGCTGAAGCTGGCAATGCTGATGTTCCAGGATATCAATTTGCTGATCCTCGATGAGCCGACGAACCATCTGGATATTGATTCGATTGAAACCCTTGAGGCCGCTCTTGAGGATTTCAAAGGCACGATTTTCTTCATTTCACACGACCGCTATTTTATCAATAAAATCGGAGAGCGCGTGATTGCGGTCGAGGACTTTGGCTTGAAGAGCTATGAGGGGAATTACGATGATTATAAAAGGGAGCAGGCCGTAGCCGAGCAGGTTCCTGTTTTAAAGAAGAAAGAGCCGCATCCTGCGAAAGCGGGACCGGATGCAAAGCTCTTAAAGAAAATCGAAAGCCTGGAAAAAGAAATTTCGGAGCTTGATCTGGTGATGGGTGTTCAACAGGATTATGTCGAGTTGGATCAGTTGTACAGCAGGAAGCAGCAGCTTAATAACGAACTCGAGCTGGCGATGGAAATGTGGCTTAGTGCCGGGGAGTAATTGAGAGGAAGCATGGTGTTCATGCTTCCCTTTTTAGGTGGTATAGAGGGAAGGAACAATAATGCAGTCTTAATAGTTAGAATTTTCTATACATTAGTCGAGTATATATGTTATAAAATATATATAGGCACAAAGCTCTATTCGGGTTGTGCTTCAGGCGGCTGTCCCAGCAATGTTATCAAAGACTATTGAAAAGCAAGCCGCTGTATGGTGACGGCAAACTGCGGGCTTAGTATCGGGAGCTTGTCAAAAAGCAGTAAACGGCATCAAACATGAGGCAACTGTCATGGTTAATCGTACTCATGTCAACAAAACGATTATAGGGGGACAAGAAATGCCTACAGAGCCAATGTTCTACGATGGGATCGGAGAAAAAAAACAGGTTACTAGTTCTGCAAACCCGCAGGAAGTCAGCGTCACTCTTACTCCAGAGATTAGAAAATCCCTCAGCGGCAACCCTTATGTGTTTGTGAAATAGGAAGATTGGAGATAGCGTCAGCCATTTGGCTGGCGTTTTTTTTATAGTATTGCCTTTGGACAAGTTTGAGGATAATCGGAGGAAAAGCTGTCAAGGTAAAAGCGGTATTATGACAGGTTTGAGATTTTAAGGAGAAAAGCTGTCAAGAATGGCCTGCAATTTTGACAGGTTAAAGGCCTCAAGGAGAAAAGCTGTCAAGAAAAGCCCGTAATTAAGACAGGTTTAAGGCCTCAAGGAGAAAAGCTGTCAAGGAAAGTCCGGAATCCTGACAGGTTTAAGGTCACAAGGAGAAAAGCTGTCAAGATAAGCCTGTAATTAAGACAGGTACAAGGTCTCAAGGAGAAAAGCTGTCAAGATAAGCCTGTAATTAAGACAGGGACAAGGTCTCAAGGAGAAAAGTTGTCAAGAAAAGCCCGGAATCCTGACAGGTATAAGGTCACAAGGAGATAAGCTGTCAAGATAAGCCTGTAATTAAGACAGGTACAAGGTCTCAAGGGGAAAAGCTGTCAAGAAAAGCCCGGAATCTTGACAGGTATAAGGTCACAAGGAGAAAAGCTGTCAAAAAAAAACTGTAATTAAGACAGGTTTAAGGCCTCAAGGCGAAAAGTTGTCAAGAAAAGCCCGTAATTTTGACAGGTTTAAGGTCTCAAGCAGTAAAGCTGTCAAGAAAAGCCTGGAATCTTGACATGTATAAGGCCTCAAGGAGAAAAGCTGTCAAGAAAAGCCTGTAATTAAGACAGGGACAAGGTCTCAAGGAGAAAGGCTGTCAAAATAGTCATCAAACCACCATTTATTTTTGCACATTCAAATGTTTTTTTCTCTAGCATTAGGTAAAAGTAAGAAAAAGGAAGGTGAGAAACAAAGATGAGTGTGTTATCGGTGAATGGAAGAGTCGACAAGGGAAAATTAGTGAAGGAGATATTGATTCCGGTGGTTGGCGGCATGGTAACAGGGATGCTTGCGACGCGGAATGCGAAGGAGAAATACAGGAAGCTGAGGCAGCCTGATTATGCGCCTCCGTCGTGGGTGTTTCCGGTTATGTGGACCGGTCTGTATGCTACGATGGGACTTGCTAATTACCGGGTTTCGATGAAAAAGGAACCGACGGCTGCGGCGGAAACCCTTTATGATATCCAGCTCGGATTGAACTTTCTCTGGTCTTTCTTGTTTTTTAAGTGGAATCTGCGCGGGACGGCTTTTGCGGAGATCGGATTGCTGCTCGGTATGATTACGTTGACAACCTATCAATACTATCAAAAGGATAAAATAGCAGGCAGGTTGATGCTGCCTTATATTGCCTGGGTGTCGTACGCTCTTCAGCTCAATTACAGCATGTGGAAGTTAAATAAGTGAGAGGGCATTGATTCAGCCCTCTTTTTTCTAAATTTTATGCAACTTTTCTAACTATTATCCGTCTAAAATAATAGACTGCCAATCTTTGGCTGATTAAAAGTTTGCTAGATTGGGAATACTATTTCTAACAACAAATTAAAACGGAGGTAGATTACAATGAAACAAATCACTGAGTTTATGAATGAAGAAGGTTTTGAGCTTAAAGGTTATCTTTCTCAACTATTTGAAGAAGCATCTGATAAAAAAGACGAGAAGAAACGCTGATCGCAGCAGGCTGATCAGCGTTTTTTTATTTGCTCCAAAACTTCATCGATTTTGCGTGATCTTCTGGTGATTCATCGATATGCTTCCACAAGAGTTTTCCTTCGGCTGAATAGAGCCATGTTCCTCCCTGGATGTAGACATCCCTTTTTGTAAAGCATAAAAGTTTGGATACTGTCGAAAAAAGTTTTTGCAATTTTATGAAAACAAAGCATAAAATAAACTAAACAGTCGGTTTATTTTATAAAGAAAAGAGGAGATTCTTCATGAAAGTTGAGATCAAAAGACTGAGTGATTGTCCGTTAAAAGACGGGGTGGAAGCCTATAATCGAGGGTTTGAGGGTTATTTTTACGACCAGTCGAAAACGATAGAGACATTCGCGAACCGTTTTGGGCTAGATGGTATTTCTCCGGAGCACTCGGTGATTGCTTACTATGAAGGCAGGCCTGCCGGGATTGTGCTGAGCGGCATCAAGAAGATTAATGGTGAAGTGATTGCCTGGAATGGAGGGACCGGGATCGCGAAGGAGCTGCGGGGAAAAGGTATCGGAAAGCAGTTGATGAATGCGGCATTGGATATTTACCGTGAGAATAAGGTGAAGTACGCAACTCTCGAGGCGATCTCAAGAAATGAAGATGCCATTCAACTATATCAATCTCTTGGTTTTAGGCTGGTGAAAAAGCTGAAATTCCTCCAGTACAATGAGCCATTTCCAGCAGGTACTTTGGATGCCACTCCTAACTATCAAGTCGAGCATGTGGCACCAAATGAATTGAGTCAGATCCATTTTTACCGCAATAAAACTCCTTGGCAAAACCACAAGGATAATGTCAACGGTGGAAATGCGGTCATCCTGCGTGATGAACAGAACGAGATTGCCGGTTACTCTCTTTTTAAAAAGTTTTATAAAGAGGGAGAAGTGGCAAACATCGGGCTGCTGCAGCTGGAAGTGGCAGAAGCCCGTGAAGACCGGGCTGATGTGATGAAAACGCTGCTGAAGCACTCTTTCTCGCCGCTGGACCGGTCATTCAAAAAGACGACGGTCAATACGCCAGAAGAAGATGCTGAGTTATTAGAGTTATTAACCGCTATTGGATTCAAACAGTGGGAAGAACAGGTATGGATGATCAAAGAGGTTCACAATTCTTAACAATCCTTTTCAATATATTTACAACTCCTTAAAACCCCATTAATAACTCTCTAGTAATCTTGTACTTGTAGCAACGGACATCATATTAGGGGGAATTATGGAATGAAGGGTTTTAAAAAGTTAGCGATGTTTACAATGCTTGCTGGAGTAATGGCTTTCGGAACAGCTTGTTCGGATGGTGAAAGCAACGCTGAAGCAAAGAATGGATCTAATGGAAATGAAACTCAACTTGAAGGCAGCGTAGTGATTGATGGTTCTGGTACGGTTTATCCATTCATGGCTAAAATGGCTGAAAACTACATGGGCAAGCAGGAAGATGTTTCTGTGGAAGTAAGCCGCTCAGGGACTTCGGCTGGTTTCAAGAAATTCCTTGTTGAAAATGGAACAGACTATAACGATGCATCTCGCCAGATCAAAGACGAAGAAAAGGCAAAAGCTGAAGAGCTTGGCATCGATGTAAAAGAAATGAAGGTCGCTTTGGATGGTTTGACGATTGTCATCAATAAGGACAATGAATGGGCGAAGGAATTGACGAAAGAAGAAGTCATCGACATCTTCCTTGCTGAAGGCGGCAAGAAGAAATGGTCTGATGTACGCCCTGATTTCCCGGATGAAGCCATCAACACATATGGCCCGAATGAAAACCATGGCACATACGAATTCATGTTTGAAAATATTTTAGAAGAAAAAGACCTGGTTGAAGGCATCAACCTGCAACAGGATTATTCAACACTGGTTGATCTTGTTTCCAAGGATAAGAACGGCATTGGATTCTTCGGCTACGGATATTATGCGAACAACAAAGATAAATTGGCAGCAGTGAACGTCGATTTCGGCAACGGACCTGTTGAACCATCTCTTTCAACGATCAAGGAAGATGGCGAATACGGACCATTCACACGCCCAGTGTTCACATACTTGAATGTAAACATGGCTAAAGAGAAGGCCCAAGTACTTGACTACGCATTCTACACTATGAAAAATGCACAGGAAGTCGCATCGGAAACTGGTTTCGCACCATTGACAGATGAAGACATCCAGGGAACATTAACTGAACTGGAAGAACTGAAATAAGGAAGTGAAAGAAGAATGGGGGCGTCCCTGTTCTTCTTTTTTAATGGGCAAAAAAATAACAGTGAGATCCACTGTTATTTGCCTTCCAATGCCGCCATGGGTTTATGGCGCTTTTGGGTGTTATTGGGCAGCCGTTCGATGGCAGAAAGTAGGGAACTTTTTTCCTCATCAGGCTGATATCAAATGTCCTGAATAGGGATACAGGATACTTAGGGTAGCCTTTTTTCACGAGCAGGTTATCAAGGATGGAGGCTATATAGCTTTTTAAAAAGAAGATCAGCATCCAGTCTTTGACAGGCGGTTTCCGCATCAGCCTGTAAAAAGCCAGGATGCCAATGGCCAATAGGGCCCTAAGTGTGTTCTGTTCTGCTTTCCTCTTCAAAGCAGCCACCTCCAAAGTGATTTTTGTTAACCAGCTCACAGCTATTTTGTATCTTGTCTACTTTTACGTTATTCGATGATTGTCAATAGGGCTTCTTGGTTATACTAAGTTCGATTTCCTTTATTTGTAAAAAAGAGGAGAATTTATGGTAAATACAATTTATGGGCTGGTTTGGGCAGGCATATTAGTGAAATGGGGAGACTGGAAGAACTGGAGAAAGTACTATCCAACCGTTCTCTTTTTTATTCTGGGCGACTTTCTCTACATGTACTTATTATCCGATCATTATCCAATGTGGAAGTATAATCCTTCACCCGGGGATGAAGGTGCTGGAATCACGAATACCCATATTTCTTTTTCCATCATGGCGATCAAGTATCCGGCCACATGCCTGGCTTATTTGGCGCATTTTCCGAGGCATGGGATCATAAAAAAAATTCTTTATTATCTTGCATGGGTGGTTGTCTATTTTGTGAATGAGCTGGTAGACATTAATTTTCAGCTGATAAAATACTTCAATGGCTGGAACTTGTGGTGGTCTGCGTTATTCAATTCGGTCATGTTCCTTATTTTAAAGCTTCATTTTCACAATCCATTGTTTGCCTGGATAGCCTCTGCGGTGTTTATATTGTTTTTATGGAATCAGTTTGATGTGCCGGGAAGTGTCTTTCGGTGAAGGCCCGAATCCTTATGTAGAATCGGGCCTTCTTTCGGTTTTTGAGGTGCTCAGGTCGTGACCTCTTTTTGGCCGTGACTTCATCCATACAAAAAAATTTGTCAATAATTTCGCTAAAATGAGCACAGATAAATAACTCAAAAATAAGTGGACATAGTGGAGGTTTCCATACATTTTAAACAGCCCCAAACCGACCAACATTGGTTTGAATGCAAATGAGAGGATGACTGCAGTCAGGATTGCATAAAGATAATAGTTCTTTTTGTGGTTAATAGACCATTGATACACGAGCATAAAAGTTACAGGGATCAGACTTGAGTCGAGCGAGATTCCTGGTAAAACCGGGAGAACTGGAAAGGGATAATTCCAGAACCCCATATTTCTTCCATAAAGA
Organism: Mesobacillus sp. AQ2; assembly: GCF_030122805.1. NCBI lineage: Bacteria > Bacillati > Bacillota > Bacilli > Caryophanales > Bacillaceae > Mesobacillus > Mesobacillus sp. AQ2. Next base: position 456,030 of record NZ_CP126080.1, read on the forward strand.
TCTTCATATCCGAAGAAAACATGGACACTGTAACCATAGAAAGCGATTCTGAAGATCTTTGTCCGGTCGATTTTAAAAAACAATAAGATAAGCGGGCCGATAAGGAATAGAACCATCAGCCAATATTCAACTGAAGCATAAAGGGTGTAATCGAGCCAATATTGGTTCAAGGCCTTTTGACCTTGTTTCCCCAGCTCGACGATCTTGTCAAACTCACTTATCCTCACTTTTTCCACTTGTATCATCCGTTCTGTTTTTTCTTAGATTACCGATTTGGGGCTTGATATATGCATGATTGAGGGTTATAAGGGTATAATTAGGTATCTTGAATGAAACTGCGGAGGTGTAAGGATGGCATTTGAATTTTCTGAAGAAGATGGCCGTTTTGTTGCGAAGGATGCAGATGGACTCGAGGTTGGGGAAGTGACGTTTACGAGGGATGGCGATGATTTTCTCGTGGTCAATCACACTGGTGTGGATCCAGATTACCGAGGTAAAGGCATAGCGGAGGAGCTGGTCCGCCATGTTGCTGAAAAAGCGAAGAATGAGGGCTTGAAGATTGATCCTGTTTGTTCTTATGCAAAAAAAGAGCTTGAGAGGAAGCCTGAATACAGCGGGGTATTAAAGGGTTGAGTCTTTGGGATACCCCAAAGGCTTTTTTGTTGGAGACTTCTTTCTTGCACTTTGTGCTGTTGCGTGATAAAATTATCTCGAATTCAAGATAATTTGTTTTTTCGAGATGAAAACAGGTTATAGTAAGGATAGATATTTTTTTGAAAATATATCTCGATTTCAAGATAAAGGAGAGAGACCATGAACGAATTAAGAGGAATACACCATGTAACAGCGATTACGAGCAGTGCTGAAAAAAACTACGAGTTTTTCACCTATGTACTCGGAATGCGTCTTGTGAAAAAAACGGTCAATCAGGATGATATCCGTACGTATCATTTATTTTTTGCGGATGATAAAGGGTCTGCTGGCACGGATATGACATTCTTTGATTTCCCTGGGATTCCTAAAGGATCTCACGGAACTGATGAGATTTACAAAACCGGTTTCCGTGTGCCGACAGATGCCGCGCTGGAATACTGGGTCAAACGCTTTGATAAATATGAAGTCAAACACACTGGCATCAAGGAGTTGTTCGGCAAGAAGACGATTTCATTCATCGATTTTGACGATCAGCAGTATATGCTGGTATCCGATGAGCATAATGAAGGTGTAGCTTCGGGTACGCCATGGCAAAATGGACCTGTACCGCTGGAGTACGCGATTACTGGTCTTGGACCGCTTCATGTCCGCATTTCACGTTTCGATTATTTTAAAGAGGTACTTGAAAAAGTGATGCATATGCGTGAAGTGGGAAAAGAGGGTTCCCTGCATCTGTTTGAAATGGGTGAAGGCGGGAACGGCGCGCAGGTCATTGTTGAAGACAATAAAGTGCTGCCTGCTGGCCGCCAGGGATTCGGAACTGTGCACCATGCGGCATTCCGTGTTGCTGACACATCGGTTCTTTATGAGTGGATCGATCATATGAAAGCTGCAGGATTCGGTACATCCGGTTATGTTGATCGGTTCTTCTTTGAATCATTGTACGCCCGTGTGGCACCGGGAATCCTGTTCGAATGGGCAACTGACGGACCGGGCTTCATGGGTGATGAGCCATATGAAACCCTTGGTGAAAAGCTATCCCTTCCGCCGTTCCTTGAATCAAAGCGGGAGCAGATCGAGGATTTCGTGCGTCCGATTGATACTGTACGAAGCATGCGTAAAATCGAAAAAGAATACCTGTAAGCCGAGTTTGCAGTTTGGACAAGTGTGGAATCATACTACTAAAGGAGGCAGATAAAATGGTTAAATTGGCAGTTATTTTTTACAGCATGGGTGGAACGAATGTGCAGCTATCCAAATGGGCTGCAGAAGGCGCGAAGGAAGCAGGAGCGGAAGTCAAAGTTTTTAAGGTGAAAGAATTGGCTCCTGAATCAGCTATCGAAGGCAATAAAGCATGGAAAGCGACAGTTGAGGCAACAAAGGATATCCCTGAAGTGACTCCGAATGATCTTGAATGGGCAGATGCCATCATTTTCAGTGTCCCTACACGTTTCGGGAACATGCCATCGCAAATGAAACAATTCCTTGATACGACAGGCGGTCTGTGGGCACAGGGCAAGCTGGTGAACAAAGTCGTCAGTGCGATGTCCTCTGCTCAGAATCCGCATGGCGGACAAGAAGCAACCATTCTGTCACTATACACAACTATGTACCATTGGGGCGCCATCGTCGCAGCTCCTGGCTATACCGATCCAGTCACTTTCGGAGCTGGCGGCAACCCATACGGCACTAGCGTAACAGTCGACCAGGACGGCAATATGGTCGAGGATGTAGAAGCAGCGGTAAAACATCAGGCAAAACGCACTGTGACCGTTGCCGGCTGGGTAAAGAACGGGAATCAATAAGCAATGGCAAAAGTCTAATTCCTTGGGGAATTAGGCTTTTTTCATTGAGGTCCATTTTAATCTCCGGGAATATCTTCTAAATCAGGCCTAATAAACACCCAGGCTCCCCATGCAGGCTGGCAATAACCGCTGCGGCAACGGAAAGGCGAAGCTGACTTTCCCTGCAGTTTGATAAGCTGCTATATCATTATCACTCCCTAGATGATGGTAAAATGTATATATGGATTCTGCTGGTTATATATTCCTTTCTGCCGAAACACCGCTTTCCTTTTTCAGGCGAGGGTATATTAAAGCTAAACAGTACGAACAAAGGGAGGTAATCCAATGACTGACAACCATGCTGGCTGGAAAATGGATAATAGCTATTCGCGGCTGCCGAACATATTTTATAGTCTGCAAACACCGACTCCAGTGAAAGCACCTGAGGTAGTGATTTTTAATGAGTCACTTGCGGAAGAACTGGGTTTGAACAGCGAGGCACTTCAAGGTGACGAAGGGGCTGCAATCTTTGGCGGGAACGAGATTCCACAAGGAGGAACTCCCCTTTCCCAGGCATATGCGGGACACCAGTTTGGACATTTTACGATGCTGGGGGATGGCCGGGCTGTCCTGCTTGGTGAGCAAATCACCCCTGACGGCGACAGGTTTGACATCCAGCTGAAGGGTTCAGGCCGGACTCCGTATTCACGAGGCGGCGATGGCCGTGCAGGACTTGGGCCGATGCTGCGCGAGTTTATCATTTGTGAAGCGATGACGGGCTTAGGGATCCCAACAACAAGAAGCCTCGCTGTGGCTGTGACGGGAGAGGAAATCATCCGGGAAACGATGCAGACCGGAGCAGTTTTGACACGCGTGGCAGCGAGCCATCTGAGAGTAGGAACATTCCAATTTGCTGCCAACTGGGGGAAGAAGGAAGACCTCCGGGAGCTGGCTGATTATGCAATCAAACGCCATTATCTTGAACTCGAAGGGGAGGGTAACCGATACCTCTTATTCTTGAAAAAAGTGATCAAGAAACAGGCAGCCCTGATCGCGAAGTGGCAGCATGTCGGCTTTATCCACGGTGTCATGAACACGGATAACATGACAATTAGCGGTGAGACGATTGATTACGGTCCTTGTGCTTTTATGGATACCTACGACCCGGCAACTGTATTCAGCTCGATTGATCGGGAGGGACGGTATGCCTATGGAAATCAGCCGTATATTGGCGGCTGGAATCTTTCTCGATTTGCCGAGGCTTTATTGCCATTGTTACATGAGGATGAAGATGAAGCGGTAAAACTGGCCGAGGAAGCCCTCTCTGAATATCCGGGGAGTTTTGAAACAGAGTTCCTGTTGGGTATGAGGCTGAAGCTTGGGCTTTTTACTGAGGAAAAAGAAGACAAAGAACTAATTTCCGAACTCCTTAATCTCATGAATAAGTCAGAAGCCGACTTTACGAATACGTTCAAAGCCCTGACCTTCGGAAAGCTTGAAGGATCCGAGTTATTTAAGGGTGACGAATTTAATCAGTGGCATGAAAAATGGCAAGAAAGGCTTGGGCGCCAGGAAGAATCAAAGGAAGATGTCCATGAACTGATGCGCAATAACAATCCAGCAGTCATTCCGCGCAACCACAGGGTAGAGGAAGCACTGAATGCCGCGGTAAAAGGTGACATGAGCGTCATGCTGAAATTGCTTGAAATCCTGGCAAACCCATACGAACATTCACCTGAGCAGGCCGAATTCTGCCAGCCCGCACCGCCAACAGCTAAGCCATATCGGACGTTTTGCGGAACATGAATTGGGTTGATGTGCTTTTGCTTTAAGGCTATGACGGACAGAAACACGAGGAAATCGTGGGAAAATGTCCGTCATCAAGGCTATGACGGACAGAAACACGAGGGAATCGAGAAAAAGTGTCCGTCATCAAGGCGATGATGGACAGAAACAAGATGAAATCGAGAAAAAGTGTCCGTCATCAAGGCTATGACGGACAGAAACACGAGGGAATCGAGAAAAAGTGTCCGTCATCAAGGTGATGATGGACAGAAACATGAGTGAATCGAGAAAAAATGTCCGTCATCGGTATCGAAAAACGAACACACCTCTGGTCATGAAAAAAGGCAGTCCCATATTAAAACGGGACGGCCTTTTCTTATCTTTCCTGCACTGCAGCTGTTTTCTGTTCTTTTTCAAAGAATAGGATCAGAGCCGGCAGCAGCATGCCGCGTACCAGGAAGGTGTCGAGCAGGATGCCGACGGCGACGATGAAGCCGAATACGAACAAGTCGGCGATTGGCATTGTCGTAAGGGCTGCGAAGGTTGCGGCCAGGATGACACCGGCTGATGAGATCACGCCGCCGGTATTGCGGATCGCGATTTCCAGGGCATCCTTCACTCTGTGTGTTTTTCGCTCTTCCATGAATCGGGAGGCAAGGATGATATTATAGTCGATTCCCAGTGCCACCAGGAAGATGAAGGCATAGACAGGGACGCGGGAGCTTAATGCGTCGAAGCCGAATAGGACGTCGACGAGGAAGATTCCCAGTCCCAGCGCTGATAAATAGGACAGCAGAATAGTCCCCATCATGTAGATGGACATCTTCAGTGATCGAGTGAGAGCGAATAATAAAGCCAAAATCAAAATGGTTTCAAGGAGTACGATTTTTACGATATCTCTGTTATTGATTTCGCGTTCGTCCAGAAGCTTTGCTGTGACTCCGCTATAATAAGCTTCGCCGTCAATCGAAAGATCCTTCAATAACCCAGGCGTTTCTTCGCGCAGTTTCCCGATGAAATCAATAGCTTCTATGGAATATGGATTCATCGATAAAGCAACGCTGAGCTTCAGGGCCTTCTGATCTTCGGATTGTGCAGAAACCCGGACGGACGCAATTTCATCATATTTTTGCCATTGTTCGATGATGGCATTTGTATCTTCCTCTGTAAAAGCGTCATCACTTTCAACAAGCATGGTTGTTGGTGCCAGTTCCCCTTTATCGTACCGGGCCTCGACGATTTCATACCCGACTCGTGACGGCAGGTCTTCAGGGAATTTTTTTACCGTATCGAATTCAAAGTCGAGGTTGAGGACATTGAATGCGGTGATAACCAGGAAAACAGCGACGAGTCCGCCCGAGATGACAGGCTTGTTGACAACGAATCTGGCGACCGGCCCCCAGATCCCATGCTTTACTTCGGTTTCCTGACCGTATTTTGGAACCTTCGGCCAGAATGCTTTGCGTCCGAATAACGTGAACAGCGCCGGCAGCAGCGTGACCGATGCAATTATGATGAAGAACATGGCCGTCCCGAAAACGGGTGCGAAATTCAGGTAATCACGGAAATCGGCAAAGAACAGGATAAGCATGGCAGCGAGAACAGTGCCACCTGCAAAGAACACAGGCTCGCCAGTTGCACGCATCGCATATTTCATTGCTTCATATTTGCTTTCATATTTGTTCAGCTCCTCGCGATAGCGGGAGAAAACAAACAAGGAATAGTCAATGACCGCTGCAAAAAGCAGGATACTCATGATCGAAGAAGTCTGGCTGCTGACCTCCAGGCCACCTGCACCCATGAGCGCTACAGTTTGGTTCACGACCTGATAGACGATGACCGTCGCAAGCAGCGGGATGATCGCGAGCAGGGGTGAGCGGTAAATGACAATCAGCAAAATCAAAATGATAAGGACTGTTGCGATCAGCAGGACAAAGTCAGCTTGTTCAAACAGCTTGACGGTATCTCCGGCAATCCCGGCTGGTCCTGTAATATAAAACTCGGTGCTTTCAAGATTTTTAGCAATCTTATTGCCGGTTTCGAGTGTCTTGTCGTTGATCTCGGAATACTCGCTGTTTCCGAGTCCCTTTTCCAGCTCCATCGGGACGATGATCGTCGACCCATCCTCAGAGATGAAACCGCCCAATGCCTGAGGCGGGAGCGCGCTGATATTGACAATATTGTCGATTCCATCAATATCTTCAGCGATGATTCCGTTCAATATTTCTTTGACTTCATCCAGGTTGATGTCACCATTTTTATTATGAAAAACCAGGATTCCCGGCGTTCCCTGTTCGTTCGGGAAAAGTTTTTCCGTCTTTTTCTCGGCAATCATCGATTTTGCTTCATCAGGAAGCGATTGAAAGTTGGTCGTTTTGTACTCGCTAAGCATCGGACCAGCACTTAAGCCGACCATCAGGACAAGCCAGGCGATAAGTGTGATCCACATGCCGCGCTTTGTTGAGACCCAATCGGTAATTGGATGTAAAAGTTTTTTCACAAATAATCCTCCCTCATAATACTACAGTTCAAGCTTATCATTTCGCTTTTCTATAGTGTCAGCTTGTCTAAGGCATTTTTGTTAAACATCATCGCATATATGAGGCATACCATTCATCCCAATCAGAACCGAGCGAGTAGGTGACCGATTTGGATTCAAGCTTCGGACAGTCTTTGATGCAGCTTCCTCCAACGATGAATTTCAGGGATGGATCCATTTTGAGACTAGAGCGAATCCAATCCTCCACCTTGGCAATCGGAGCAGGGTTGGTCATCGAGATGGCCACAATGCTGATGTCCTTCATTTTTATCAAACCCGCCAATCCCTCAAGAGGGGTGTTAGGGCCTAAATAGATGACGTCATGGCCTTTCTTTTTCAAGAATAAGCTGAAGACCATCAGTCCGATTTGGTGGTGTTCCCCCTCTGGACAAAAGGCCAGTACTTTTGGGAGTGCGGGGTGAACAGGGAGGACCCGCAAAAATTGGCTGCAGCGGTTAAGGATGAACTGCGAAGCAAAATGCTCCTGGGCGACACTGATAACGTCCTTCTCCCACTCATCCCCGACCTTATACAAAACCTGAACCAGGATAAAATGGAAGACCTCTTCAAAGTCATATAAAGAAAAAGCGAGATCCGTAAGCTGATTCGCTTTCTGGGAATCTAGATTGACCAGGGCATTGTAGAGCTCATCTTTCAACTCGCTGAATTTACTATTTTCAGATGGAGGTGTGGCAGGTGCTGGCGCAGATTCCTGTAAAAGCCGGACTGCATCACTGATTTTCATGTCTTTTTCATGCACCTGTTTCTTGATCCATTTGAGTGTTTCAACATCTTTTTCGCTATATAACCGGTGGCCGCCCTCCGTCCTTTTAGGCGTAACGACATTGTAGCGGTTTTCCCAAGCCCTGATTGTGACCGCAGGAATATCCAATCGTTCAGAAACCTGTTTAATGCTATACAAACTATTCACCTCCACTCCTCATTATAGATAAGTTATACAAAAATTACACAGACAAAATGTTGTTAAATCAACTTTCTGAAAATATTATCTAAAATGTTTGCATTATTTGTATAGGTTTTGTATAATTAATTTTGAAAGGTTATACAAAAATTATACATTAGGCGGTGTTATCTTGAAAACTTTAAATCTGTTATCATTAGTATTGCTTATTGTCGGCGGTCTAAATTGGCTTTTAGTTGGATTATTTGAATGGGACCTAGTCGGAGGAATCTTCGGCGGCATGGACAGCCCAATCGCAAAGGTAGTCTACATTCTTGTAGGTCTCGCAGCTATCTACAGCATCACGCTTTTATCAAAAGTGAATAAATAATCAGATGGAAGGGCGTACAATGCTGTACGCCTTTTTGTGTGCCCAAAAGCTTGGAGAATGCTATCCTATAGGAAGAAAACGTCAAAGCAGGGGGAATGGAAATGGATAAAAGAGAAATTGAATACAAAATCGTCGAACTAAAGGATGAGTACCTGCAGCTCCAGCATAATCTCGAGAAATTGGAATCCGTAAAAGGCAATCTCCATCCGCTGGAAAAGCGTCTTGCCGCGATTGAAGAGGAATTAAGCACATTGAATACTATGCTTCGTGAGATGTAGAACGACAGCCTAATATTTGATTAGGTTTCTTTCTCGGGATATAAAAGGCATGAGTCCAATTGGATATGGGACTCATGCCTGGTTATTTTGCAAAACCACAGGGTTGATTAAACCCATTTTTCCCATCGGCCACAGCGTTAGGCATTATTAATCAAACGTTTGATTAATAATTTGGATGTGAGCCATCTTTAGACTTTTCCTCACATACTTGTGGCTGTAATTCCAAACTGGGATCGTTTATTTCACTTCTGCTTTCCTGCCTTCGCGAGCAGAGGCCCTGACTGCGTCCAATACTTTTTGTGTCGAATGTGCCTGCTCAAAATCTGCGAGATAGGGGTGCTTTTCTCCGGAAACCAGCGTTTCATGTAGCGCATCCAAAGCCCTCTGGAAGCCGTTATAATATCGGGCTGCAACCTCTGGCATACCAGAAGGAGCTTCTATATCCGGCACCAGGTCAACTTCTTCGAGTGGTGAATCTCCGGCGGAAAGCAGGACCTTATTGTCATCCAGCATTACAAGGGTGCCTTCCGTACCGAATATTTCAAGACGCCATGTGTTCTCGGTTTTGCGCGCAGCAGAAATGAGTTCCAGTGTTACAGTCGCGCCGTTTTCCAGTGAGCCGATGATCTGGAAAGCATCATCCGCTGTCCGGTGTTCTGTATTCCCGTTATCATCCGTCTGATTGGGAACATGGATTGGGAGCTGCGCAAACACCTCTTTAAATTTGCTATCAAGCCACCATTGAAGGGAGTCTGTCATATGGGAGCCAATCGCGCCAAGCATGCCGCCGCCTTTTTCTTCCTGTCCCAGCCAGCCGCGGGGTTTTGATACCAGGCCAGTATAGCTCGCAAATGAGCACAAGTAACGGACATGTAAAACTTCCCCGAGTTTCCCACTCTCAAGGATTTCCTTTACCCTTGTACGGGCCGGAAGGAAGCGAAATTCATGGTTGATCAGCCCAAGTTTTCCCGCCTTGTCTCTCTCCGTAATCATTTCTTCTGTTTCGGCAACATTCAGAGCCATTGGTTTTTCACATACTACATGGACGCCCTTCTCAAAGGCAGCTTTAACCATTTCCTTATGTAAATTAACTGCAGATGCGACCACTACTAAATCGAGAGCTTCCTCTTCAAGCATTTGCCGCCAGTCAGTATAGATATTTTCAATCCCGCTTGCGTTCCTTGCTTCCTCAATATTGCCCCTCGATACACTCGATACAGCTACAACCTCGAACCCTACGTGGTAGTCCATCATTGGTGCATGGACTTTTGCGCCAAAACCCGTTCCGATTATTCCCACTCTAAACTTTCCCAAAATTACCACCCCTGTCCAGAATTTAGTTTAATAGTAAATCCAGCAGGGGTGGAATGTAAATGGATTAGGTCTATTTATCACTAAATTATGATAAAATTGGGCAAAAAAGGGTGGATAATATGAATATTGGGGATCTGTTATTTCAACTATTATTTTTCATTTTTCTAATCGGAATGTTCGCGGCGGTTTTCTATGCAGTTCGGTCACTGGTCATAGGGCCTGACAAGCAGTAGAGCATGGAACAAAAACTGGATCGGATTATAGAGCTGCTTGAAAAGGATAATAAGGAATAAACAGTTTATATAATTGTATGTCTGCACATGGTATAATGAGGAACTCAGGATTATATGAATTTCACCAAAATTGCACGGATGCCTGATAAGCCTCCGCCTGGCGATTCAAATATGGAGGTATAAAGATGAACAAGCGATGGACGATCGATAAGATTAAAGAGTTTGTAGAGAAAAATTCAGCGAGTAAGCTTTTGACGACGGAGTACCATGGCTTTTCGCAAAAACTACTGTTTAAATGCGAATGCGGCAACAATTTCGAAAAATCATTCAAGAAGTTCAAGGATAATCATCAGCGCAAATGCGAAGTGTGCCAGCCGCCGAAAGCTTCACGTTAATTGAATAGAATGTATGCTGCCAATCCTGGCAGCATTTTTTCTTTTAGAGTAATTGAATATTACCAGCAGAAGCGTCAATCAGCAGGATTCACGCTTCTTTTTGTTGAAATAAACGAAGAGAAACTACAGGAGCAAAGAGAATGAAGAGATATATGCTTAAAAAGAATTTCAGGGGATTGAAGAAAGGGACGCAATTCTATTTGATAGCTGATTCCGAATTCATCGGTGTAAAAGAGTATGTGCTGCGCACTAAAGATTTGACGACGAGGATTGCGGTCAATGAGAGAGAGTTTCGAGGGAATTTCATTTTATTGAATTAGGAGAGAGCGGGCATGTATTTGTTATTAGCGATCTTACTAAGCCTGGTTCTGGGATATTTTTTACTAGTGATCGGGCCGATTTTTGGCGGTGTAATTGCATTTGGGGTGATTGCAGGCAGTTTATTCAGAGCGGTTTACTTGCTGAATGATATTCGTAAAAGGCTGGTGATCATGTCGCCGGATATAAAGGAGGTTTCGGAGCAGAAGCAGGTGTCAGAAATCATTCCGGAGCATTTGCAAAGTCCGGTTGCGTATAAAAAACACCTGGCAGGAAAGCAACCGAGCGGGGGATCTGAATGCAACTCACAGCAATAGTGGTCTTTGCAGTTGTCTGGGGCGGGCTGATGGTCTATTTCCTGACTCCTTTTAACGATCGATATCGTTTGGATGGTAATGTGGCGTTTTCAAAGGCTTTCCGGGTGAGTTTGAAGAGGTTGATTTTACATAAAATGGCCATTCTTGCTTTGCTGCTGTTATTGTTTACGGTGATGAGCATCAGGTCATATTTTATATCAGCTGAAGAGTATGACAGGATGCACGGAATCAACAGGGAATATGATAGTCCAGTTTTTTATATGATCAGCGTCATTATATATGCCGCAATCCTGTATCTATTTTTGGCCATCAGATGGGCCGTGAAAACAGCAAAGTGAATGGAGAGAATCGTTTTGAAAGAGACCATTTTAAAATCCCTTACAAAAATCGAAGAAGACTTTGATGTGAAAATCCTTTATGCGGTTGAATCCGGCAGCAGGGCCTGGGAATTTCCTTCAAAGGATAGTGATTATGATGTCCGTTTCATCTATGTTCATAAAAAAGAAGACTATCTGACGATTGACCAGATGGGGATCGGCAAGAAAAGAGATGTGATCGAATTGCCGATCAATGATTTGCTGGATATCACCGGGTGGGAACTGACCAAGGCCCTGAAGTTATTCAGAAAATCAAATCCGCCGTTAATGGAATGGCTGCGATCAGGGATCGTGTACTATGAGGATTTTTCAACTGTCGACAAGATGAAGGAGCTAAGCAAAGAGGTTTTCGCGCCGAATTCCTGCCTGCACCATTATTTGAATATGGCGAGCAATAATTTCAGGGAGTACTTGCAGGGAGATCAAGTGAAAATCAAAAAGTATTTTTATGTCCTAAGGCCGGTCCTGGCTGCCCGATGGATTGAAAAGTACAACGAGTTCCCGCCATTAGAATTTCCGAAACTACTCGAGGACCTTTTGCCTGAAGGGGAATTGAAGGGCGAGATTGATACCTTGCTGAAAAGGAAAATAAGCGGGGATGAACTGGATTTTGAACCGAAAATTGATGTCATCAACGAATTCCTGAACGAAGAGATTACACGATTAAGAGAATATGCATCAACACTTGAAATTGATTTGCCTGATTTCACCCCAAAGCTGGACCAGCTTTTCAGGGATACGCTGGAGGAAGTTTGGAAGTGAGTTTTATAGCGTAGGCTGCCTTTGGACGGCGGTCTTTTTTTAGAGGGGGAAAAGGAAAGTGAAAAAGTTTTACGCTGCATCGAGCTTTAAGAACATAGAGGCAGTTCGGTATATCAGCAAGCAGCTGATCGATAGAGGTTATATTCAGACATATGATTGGACGAGGAATGAAAGAGCCTCTACATTTAAAGACTTAAAAGAAATAGGCCAAAAAGAAAAGGCCGCAGTCATGGAGGCCGATGTCGTGATCGTTCTTTTGCCAGCAGGAAAAGGCAGCCATATCGAAATGGGGATAGCACTTGGACTTGGGAAACGAATCTATCTATATTCACCAAATGGCGAAGTGGATCATTTCGAAACAACCAGTACGTTCTATCATTTGCCTGAAGTGCAGAAATGTATTGGGAGTTTGGAAGAGTTAATACAAGAGGTTATGGAGGAGGAGCTTGCATAATTGCGCAGCCAACTATGGAGTAAGTTGAAGAAAAGATTGGATAGTTTAATATGCGATTCTCTTAAAGGGAGAGTGAATTTTACAGTCACTAACTATCGAAGGGCACACGATCAGATGGGAAGGGCATTTGTCACAGTGGATAAAAAGGAAGTTCTTAATATGTGTACGATTACTTCTGATATAAGACTTCATAGAAAGGATCGTGAATTACACAGACTGAATGAAATGGGCTATGATGATCCCGGAATTAATCGTGAGATAGGTGTTACAGCACACGAATTGGTAAAAAAAGAAGGAATCTATGCACAGTACGATTTTTACGATAGTGTAGAAGAATTTTTGAATCTGCCAATAGATCAGGCTTTGAAATCCGAAGATATGGTCGTGAAAATTCTTGCGTTGATCGACCGGAGGGCAGGGAAGCGAACTTTAATAAAGCTGAGGGAATCGATCAAAAACGAACTGGAGATTATTCAGTATTTTTATAGCCTGCGTTGTGAAGCGGAACAAATAAATGATTGATTGAACGGGAGGGGGACTTAATCGGAAAATATGAGATCAAGCAAATAAATAACCTGCTGGATATTGAGCTGGATGACCTGGTGACTGAAAGCAAGCAAGAGGGCTTTCGGTTTGTGGAAAGGTTGATCAATGACTATAAATATGGCAGTAATACGTTCAGCGATGCTGGGGAAGGGTTGTTTGGCGTTTTCAGTGAGGAAGGTACTCTGATTGCGATTGGCGGCTTGAATCAAGACCCGTTTTCGAATGAAAAGGAAATTGGCAGGCTGAGAAGGTTTTATGTAAGGAAGGCGTATAGGAGACACGGGATCGGAAGCCTTCTGGTAAAAAGGATCATGGATGAAGCGAATAAACATTATAAGGTTCTGGTGCTTCATACTGACACGGAACAGGGGGATCTATTTTATTGTTCCATTGGGTTTTCGAAGAGTGACCGGTATCCCAATTCAAGTCACTATATTGATTGCAAGCAGCAACAGGCTCAGAGTTAATGCTCTGGGCTTTTTTTACATGTAAGACTTCTATGTTTCGCCTGACATTATCGTGGGAAGAGGGAACTATTGTTATAGGATTGGAGGAATCGGAAATGGCGAAAACGATTTTCATCACGGGTGCCGGGAGCGGTCTTGGCCGAGGAGCGTCTCTGGGCCTGGCGAAAAAGGGTCACCGTGTGATTGCGACGACGGAGCTGACTTCGCAGAAGACGGATTTGATGCGAGAGGCTGAGGATCTTGGACTTGATATGGAAGTGTTCAAGCTTGATATAACCAATGCGCGGGATCGTGAACAGATCCGTGAATATGATTTTGATGTGTTTGTCGCGAATGCGGCGATCAATGAGGGCGGACCGCTGGCCGAGGTGCCGATGGATCGGATCCGCGCGCTTTTTGAAGTGAACGTGTTTGCCACGCTTGAAACGGTGCAAATCGCAGCGCGAAAGCTGGTGGAGAAAGGCAGCGGGAAAATCATTTTCATGAGCTCGATGGCTGGCATATCGGCTACGCCTTATGTTGGACCTTATACGGCTACCAAGCATGCAATTGAAGGAATCGCGCAAACAATGAAGTCAGAGCTTGCGGAATTCAATGTGAAAGTGGCGACGATTAACCCTGGAGCATTTGAAACGGGCTTCAATAAGCGTGCAGCTGAGGAGAAATGGAAGTGGTACGATGAGGAGAAGAATTTTACCAGGAAAGAGGATATGGAAAAGCAGGAAGAAGGACTGAAGGATCAGTTTGATCCTGAGGACATGATCGCAAAAATGGTTGAGGTCATTCCTGCCGACCATCATAAATTCCGGACGGTCTATCCAGAGGAGACGGAAAAGCAGCTTAAAAAGACGCAAGAAGAGAGATGGACGATGGACATCTGACAGTGGAGACAAAGCCTGGCATTTGTTTGAGTGCCAGGCTTTTTACTGCTCTGAGACGTCCAAAGATTCCAAGTGTATTGATTTTTTGTTGTGGTATAGCTGTAATAGACGAAAAATAATGAGGAGGGGAGCAAATGACGAAATCAAATGAACGATTGAAAAGGCAGGATGTGGATCAAGAACAGACATGGGATTTGACGGCTCTTTTTGAAACGAGAGAGGACTGGGAGAGGGAACTGAAGGCTGTCAAGGAAGATTTGCCGAAAGTTACTCAATATAAGGGGAAGCTTGGGAATAGTGCAGCTGAACTGCTCGAATGCCTTGAGGCAAGAGAGAAGCTGTTGGAGCGTCTTAACCTTGTCTCGATGTATGCAGATTTGCGGCAATCGGTTGACCATTCCGATTCTGAAAGGCAGAAGGATGCGGCTTTCGCAAGTGATGCCCAGTCGATTGTCAATGCGGAGCTGGCTTTTGCAGAGACGGAAATCATCAAGCTTCCGAAAGGGAAACTAGAGAGTTTTTTAAATGAGGAGCCAGGATTAGACCCTTTCAAAAAGTATTTAAGCGACCTGCAGGATCGGAAGCAGTATGCACTTAGTGAGGAAACGGAGGGAACGCTGGCAGCTCTCGGTTCATTGTTCAGTTCGCCTTACAATATTTATAATCGCGGCAAATTGTCTGATATGCAATTCGTTCCTTTTATTGATGATGAGGAAAATGAAATTCCTTTATCTTTTGCTTTGTATGCAGGAAAATATGCCTCATCACCTTCCAGCACGGTAAGGCGGAATTCATATGAATCTTTTAACAAGACCTTGAACCGTTATAAACATACCTTTGCTGCAACCTACGCAACCCAGGTGAATCAAGAAGTGACCATGGCCAGGCTAAGGAATTATGAGTCTGCCACGGCAATGCTTCTGCATGATCAGCAGGTCACCCAGGAGATGTACGATAACCAGCTGGATGTCATTCAGAAAGAATTGGCTCCGCATATGAGGCGCTATGCAAATTTAAAAAAGCGTGTCTTAGGCCTGGAAAAGATGAAAAACGCCGATCTTAAAGCCCCTTTGGACCCGGATTATAAAATAGAGACTAGCTACGAGGAAGCGGCTGAAACAGTGAAAGAAGCGTTAGAAATAATGGGGCCAGAGTACAGCGAGATGATCAAGATGGCTTTTTCCGAGAGATGGGTTGATTATGCGGACAATGTAGGGAAAAGTACGGGTGCTTTTTGCTCGAGTCCATATGGCGCACATCCATACGTTTTGATGACATGGCCAGATACGATGCGCGGCGCATTCACACTCGCCCATGAATTGGGCCATGCCGGCCATTTTTACCTGGCAGGTAAAAATCAGAGGATGACGAACACCCGCCCCTCTAGGTACTTTATCGAAGCGCCGTCAACGATGAACGAGATGCTTCTTGGAAATCATTTATTGAAAAACACAAACGACACTCGTAAAAGGCGCTGGGTCATCCTGCAGTTATTGGGGACATATTATCATAATTTTGTTACCCACCTGCTTGAGGGAGAGCTCCAACGCAGGGTATACAATCTGGCCGAAAAGGGAGAACCGTTGACAGCAGATTTATTATCCAAGTTAAAATTGGAGGTTTTGAAAAATTTCTGGGGAAATTCTGTTGAAATGGATGAAGGAGCCGGCCTGACCTGGATGCATCAGCCACACTACTATATGGGCTTATATCCATATACGTATTCTGCCGGATTAACCATCTCCACGCTGGTTTCCCGGCAAATACTTGAAGAAGGCAAGCCGGCAGTGGAAAAATGGCTCGAAGTGTTGAAGGCTGGAGGTACGATGAAGCCATTGGACTTAATCAAAAAGGCAGGAGTCGACATGTCCAGGCCGGAACCAATCCATGAGGCAGTTGAATATGTCGGTAAGCTCATCACCGAGCTGGAAGAAAGCTACGAGCAGTAACTGCATGAAAACAGCCGAATCCGGGAAGGATCCGGCTGTTCATACATATTAGTCTGTCGTGATAAATGCATCGATTCCCTGGCTTTCAATCTGCTTGATCAGAGTTTCTGCATTTTCACGATTCGAAAAGGCCCCAGCTTGTACACGGTACCAGGTCTCGCCTGAAATCTCATCAGTTGTTACGAAGCTTTCAAACCTTTTTGCTTTCAGGTCTGCGGCTAGCTGATCAGCATTCGATCTATCCTTAAAAGAACCGGCAATCACTTTGTGTAGAGATTGTACGCTATCGGTCGCTGATTCTTCCCGATCGACATTATCCTTCGGTGTCAGATTGGATGCTTTCGCAATGCCATTGGCATGTCCCCGGGCAACATCGCGTCGCCAGGATTCCTGCTTCATGAGGGCGGCATCCTGGGCATTATCGATAAAGCCGTTTTCTGAGAGCATGGCATCCATCTTTGATTCTCGTAGAACATGAAAATCGGCATTCTTCTTGCCGCGGTCATTGAGCTGGTTCAGTTTCATGACTTCAGTGTGGATGGTATCGCGGTAATTCGCGGTTGATGAATTATTTGAAAGGCTGCTATAGATATAATCCTCGTACCCGCTGGCTGAACCATTGTCAGAGTTTATGTGGATCGACAGATAAAAATCAGCATCCCATGAATTGGCTTCATCAGTACGCTGAACCAGACTTTTCGTGACATCGCCTGTCCTGCTCATCCTGATTTCAACGTTTTTATAGTTATTTTCCAGTATTGAACGGAGTTTAAGCGCAATATCGAGGGTCAAATCCTTTTCACGGAGACCATTTCCCTGCGCGCCAGGATCCGAGCCGCCGTGGCCAGGATCTAAATATAGTTTCATCAAACTCCCTCCTTTATAATTTGCTTTCCATATAGGATATGCTGGGGAAATGTATTGGTAAGGGTGCCTGTCTTGGGAAGAGGGTAGTTTTTCTTTTTTACTGGAACCTTTGATGTTTGAAATCGTAGAACTTAGTAAGTCTGATTAATGGGGTGGAAGATGAAAACTCAGCTAAATGCGAAAAATGAGAAGGACCGGGACTCAGATTTGAAAAAGGTAATGAATATAATCGGTCTATTCATATTTGGAGGGCTAGTACTGACAAGTATCACTAACCCAATGCCAGTCGGGTACCTTAAAGAATATTTGCTTTTCATCGCGGGCAGTGCCTTTATTTATTATGTTCTGCTGAACATCTATTTCATCGGAGGTTTAGCGCGAAAATTGTTTTATGCAAGTCTGATTGTTCTTGGAATGGGCAGTTTGTTCATGGTGCTTTACCTGGTTAGTCATTCATCACATTGAGCAGCCTTATTTTGTCTGTCTTGATGTGAAAGTGCCGTGATTGCAAATGACTGTTCAATTGTGGATTATAATCAAAACTCCTTGCTTTCATGGAGTTTTAATTTGGATAAATATTACTTGCACAGTCGCTGAATAAGCATTTCTGAATTTTTTAAATATATTTACTTCTATTAATTTTGGAAGCGCTTCCATTCCCAACGGACTAGTCAGGGCGCGGTTTTTGCCTGTTCAAAATAAGGTGTAACATCCTTGAAACAATTCAGGATGTTTGTTAGGTTAGATAACCGTAAGCCCCCTGAGGGCAAAAAAAACTTGGACGGCATAATTAACATAAAGATTTTTTCAGTGTGGTTCGGCTGAATTTTTTTGTATGCCTGAGTATATTACCACTATGTTAATTATTTCGTTTAGGGAAAACGAAAAGGAGAGATTTCATGACTTTTGAAGTATTTATATCTTTAGGGATTTACTTTATTGCAATGATCCTCATTGGATTGTATGCATACCGCAAAACGTCTGATCTGTCAGACTATATGCTTGGAGGGCGAGGTCTTGGGCCGTCGGTAACTGCTCTTTCAGCAGGTGCGTCTGATATGAGCGGCTGGATGATGATGGGCTTGCCTGGAGCAATGTACGCCTCGGGTATTTCCAGCGCCTGGATCGCAATTGGGCTATCGATTGGTGCCTATTTGAACTACCTCATTTTAGCTCCAAGACTTCGAACTTATACGGAGTTGGCAAATGATTCAATTACAATCCCCGATTTCCTTGAAAACCGCTTTTCAGATAAAACTAAAATTCTGCGTTCTGTCTCTGCAGTTGTTATTATCATTTTCTTCACGCTGTACACCTCAGCGGGTTTTGTTTCGGGCGGTACTTTGTTCGAATCGGCATTCGGGCTTGATTATCGTACGGGATTGTTCGTGACAGCTGGTGTCGTCATCATTTATACGCTATTCGGCGGCTTTCTTGCTGTTAGTTTGACTGACTTCGTACAAGGTGTCATCATGTTCCTTGCGCTTGTCTTGGTGCCTGTGGTTGCTTTCACAGAACTTGGAGGACCAACAAATGTCATGGAAACAGTAAGTGCAATTGATCCTACAATGATGGATCTCTTCAAGGGGACGACTTTCCTTGGAATCATTTCACTATTGGCATGGGGTCTTGGTTACTTTGGCCAGCCTCACATCATTGTACGCTTTATGGCAATCAATTCTGTAGAAGAGCTTAAGCCTGCACGAAGAATCGCGATGACTTGGATGATCGTATCGATTATCGGTGCTTTGGCAGTAGGACTGGTTGGGATAGCTTATGTTCAGGTAAATGATGTTGCACTTGATAACCCTGAAACAGTATTCATCATGTTTGCAAACATCCTGTTTAACCCATATATCACGGGATTCTTGCTCGCTGCGATCTTAGCTGCGATCATGAGTACGATTTCTTCTCAGCTGCTTGTTACATCAAGTGCGCTGACGGAGGACTTTTACAAAGCGTTCTTCCGCCGCGAAGCATCGGACAAGGAATTAGTATTTGTTGGACGTGCAGCCGTGCTGCTTGTAGCATTGGTCGGAATCGCGCTTTCATACACTCCAAACGATACAATACTTTCATTGGTCGGTAACGCATGGGCTGGTTTCGGTGCTGCATTCGGACCGGTCATGCTCCTGAGCCTATACTGGAAGAACATGAACCGATGGGGGGCACTCTCCGGAATCATTGTCGGTGCGCTAACCGTCATCATCTGGATCAGCATCGATGGACTATCAGAGTTCATGTATGAAATGATCCCAGGATTCTTCCTGAGCCTGATTGCCGTGATCGTTGTAAGTAAAATCACAACAGGACCAGGCAAAGCGGTAAAAGAAGAATTCAATGAAATGGAAAACATTATGACTGAATAAAAGAGTGAAGGCTGCCGGTATGATGCTGGCAGCCTTTATTTGAACTTTCCCGGCTTCTTGACATAGCTCTCGATGATGAAGCTTCATAGGTTTTTGATTTGGAAGATACATAAGGGAACGGTAATGCTGAAGAGTCCTATGTGCCCGAAAAAGAGCAAAGTGAAGGATTTCGGTAACATAAAAGGGGATTATGTGCCCGTAAAAGAGCAAAGTGGAAGAGTTGGATCACATAAAAAGGGATTATGTGCCCGAAAAAGAGCGAAGTGAAGGATTTCGGTAACATAAAAGGGGATTATGTGCCCGTAAAAGAGCAAAGTGGAAGAGTTGGATCACATAAAAAGGGATTATGTGCCCGAAAAAGAGCAAAGTGAAGGATTTCGGTAACATAAAAGGGGATTATGTGCCCGTAAAAGAGCAAAGTGGAAGAGTTGGGTCACATAAAAAGGGATTATGTGCCCGTAAAAGAGGAAAGTGAAGGAGTTGGGTCAGATAAAAGGGGATTATGTGCCCGTAAAAGAGGAAAGTGAAGGAGTTGGGTCACATAAAAAGGGATTATGTGACCGTAAAAGAGGAAAGTGAAGGAGTTGGGTCACATAAAAGGGGAATATGTGCCCGTAAAAGAGGAAAGTGAAGGAGTTGGGTCAGATAAAAGGGGAATATGTGCCCGTAAAAGAGGAAAGTGAAGGAGTTGGGTCACATAAAAAGGGATTATGTGACCGTAAAAGAGGAAAGTGAAGGAGTTGGGTCAGATAAAAGGGGAATATGTGTCCGTAAAAGAGAAAAGTAGAAGAGTTCGGTAACATAAACGAAGAATATGTGCCCGAGAAAGAGGAAAAGTTCCAAGAAAACGACCGGGCTTGTCGCCCGGCATAGTTTATGACAGATGATGCAGAACCAATGAAGCCAGCAGACCAAGCGCGGTGATCAGGCCGGTGACGGGTCCGCTTTCTTCGTAAGCTTCTGGCATCATCGTGGATGCGATCATGGCAATAATGCCGCCGCCTGCGAATCCTGAGATTCCAGACATGAAAGCCTCCGAGGCATCTTTGAGAAAAAAGTAGCCAGACCAGGAAGAAAGCGTGGCAATCACCAGGACGGAAACCCACATCACTGAGATTTTCAGGCGTGAATATCCACTTTTCCTCAATCCTGCTGTACTGGAAAGTCCTTCAGGAATGTTGCTGACGAAAATGGCGATGACGAGAAGGAAGCTAACAGTATTTTGTTCAAGAAGGCTTGCGCCAATCATGATCGACTCTGGTATGGCATCCATGACTGTCCCTATAAAGATCGCAATTCCTGCATTTTCAGCTGCCTGCTTGCCGGAACGTTTCCGGTCGGATGCTCCTTTTCTGGATACTAGTATATCTAGCAGAGTGAAGATAGAAGCACCTGCGACAAACCCGATGCTGCTTGCGAAAATTCCGCCTTCGTAAACCGCATCTCCTAAAAGTTCATAGGAAGCGGCGCCAATGAGGACACCTGTGCCAAAGGCCATGATCCAACCAATGACCTTTTTAGGAATGGAAAAAATCATTGCTGCCAGGGAACCTAGCAATACTGCAGATCCTGACACTGCTCCCCAAAATGCTGCATTCCACATATGTACTCCCCTTTCATAATAAATAAAACTACCCGCTTATGATTGGAACAAAACTGTGGTGTGAGGGGAGGCGTGGCTGAAGTATTCTTATTTTATCCCGTCTAAAAAGATATTATCATCCCATTTTCCCGGCATATGTACCGAGTAATCTTTGACGTCTTTGGCAGCTCGTTAGAAGCAAACATTTTATGAAAAAATTCCTGTGGAGTCAGCTCTGCTTTTTTCAGATAATCCTAAACAACGGTTATGTCATATCTCGCCATCAGCTCGGAAGGGAGGTTAGTGGCGCTGTCCGTGATGTTTTTGATCATGGTAACTCCACCTCTACAAGGTTTATAGCATTTTTAAAAGTATGGTTGCATGCAGGCAGATACTTAAGGCTCTGGACACATCCATGTTAAAGCGTTATAATTTAATTCGTTTTCCGAAATAATTTTATCAAGCAAAATAGACTATTGCATTCAACAAGTAAAGCGAGGAGGAAGCTTGATGCCAAAAGAAAAACTTTGGACGAAGGATTTTATTTCAATCTCGGTCGTGAACTTCGTCATTATGTTGTCGATGTATCTTTTGATTGTGACAATGGCCTCATACGCTGCCGATACATACGACGCTACCAGCAGTATGGCGGGGCTGGCCTCGAGTATTTTCATCATTGGGGTTCTTTTTGCCAGATTGTATGGCGGTAAAGAAATTGCAAGGATTGGCAGCAAAAAGATGTTGCTTGGAGGAATTCAGTTTTTTGTTCTTATATCTGCTCTTTATCTCATTCCTTCTAACATCTATTTTCTGCTTGTCATCCGTTTCATGCATGGGATTGGGATCGGGTTTGCTTCGACAGCAACCGGAACGATTGTGGCGCAGGTTGTTCCTGCCAGCAGGAAAGGGGAAGGGATCAGCTATTTTAGCTTGAGTGTGATTTTATCTACAGCCATTGGCCCGCTGATTGGCCTGGCGATGATCAATGAGTTTGGTTATATGAGCATGTTCATATTCTCCCTGGTCGTCGGTGCTGCGTGTTTGCCGATTGCACTCACAATCAAAGAACCGGTCGTGGACTACCAGGCCGATGGAACGAAAAGCAGAAGGTTCAGCCTGGCTAATTATTTTGAGCCCAATGCCCTTCCGGTATCGATTGTCATGTTCATCATCGCGCTTGCGTATTCAGGAACGCTTTCTTTTATCGCATCATATGCGAAAGAGGCAGGCCTTGTTGAGGTGGGCAGCATGTACTTCTTCGTTTATGCGATCGCCGTTTTATTCTCACGGCCATTCACTGGCAAACTGATGGATGCCAGAGGCGCAAACAGCGTGGCATACCCTGCATTGCTTTTATTTGCGGTCGGAATGTATGCCCTGAGCCAGGTCAGTTCCAGTCTGATTTTCCTGGCAGCTGCAGCGCTGATCGGTTTAGGATATGGAAACTTTCAATCCATCGCCCAGACGGTTGCCATCAAAATGACACCGCCGCACCGCATGGGACTCGCAACCTCCACGTTTTTCATTGCAATGGACATGGGCATAGGTGTTGGGCCATTCTTGCTCGGCTTCATGGTGCCGAATTATGGTTATAACGGCTTGTATCTTGCCATGGTGCCACTGATTCTTGTAGGGTTTATTTTCTATTACTTTTTACATGGTAAAAAAGAAAACAGGCTTGTGCATGATGCGTAAAAGGAACCTCACCAGACAATGGTGAGGTTCTTTTTATACCTTTTACATCGGTGCATAGTTCGTGTTGTTTTCAACATCTGTTTCCTTCTCCAATACTTCCATTTCCATATGAGTCTGCGGGAATCCATTGGCGATCCACTCAGCGCGCATCGCAGAGTCTAGCTGGGTAAGCCCTTTTTCCGCGGGATCGATGCCCGCATCGACACTTTCCATCTGGTCAATTTTCGCGCTGTTCCTCATGTCGGTATCCTCAAGGAAGCGTATCGCATCCCGCTGGCTCTTGCGGTAGGCAGCTGTCAGAAGTACAGCGCCGCCCGCTGATAGCAAGGAAGCCAGTACAAAATTTTTGGTCGATTTTTTCATCATCGGTCCCTCCATCTGAAAATAACTACTCTTGCCCTTTTAATTCCCGTTTTATATGTCTTTAAAAAGACCAGTTATTTACATTTTTGTTGCAGGAGGGGAGATTGGGAACCATTTATCTCATTTTCTCATCAAGATGTTCAAGGATCATTTCCCAAGCCGAATCATGGCGGCTTTTTGATTCTTCATTAGGGAAACCTTTGTGTGACAGGGTTAAAAGTGTCCCATTTTGATGAGATGTTAATTCAATCGTGACCACTGTTTCTGCACCCTCTGTTCCACCTGCACCTGTCAGCCAGGTGAATTCAATCAGGCGATTCGGTACGATTTGCAGAAATCTTCCGTAATGAGGATGCCGCTGTATCTCACTTTTTTCGTCCAATTTAAACACTGTTTCAAAGAAAAAAACTGAATTGACCTCGGCCTTCATAATTAGCGTGCCGGGGGCCGCAAACCATTCGTCGAACTTTTCGGTCCACGCTTCAAAAAGAACCTCAGGCGGGGAACTCATGATCCTTTCAACGGTGAAGCCATATGGCCTGGCAGTAAGATCTGGGATTGTTACAGGTTCCATTCGTATTCCTCCTTATCTTGCAGGGTATCTTTCTTTTAAAAAGGCAACAGACTGATGAATCAGTGCTTTCAATATTTCAGTATCAATATCGTCCACTTTGTTGATGTACACACATGCTTTTCCTGAGGTGTGTTTGCCGAAATCCTTCAACAAAGCCTCTCTTTCGGTGTCGCCAGTGGCAAAATACAAGCTGATTTTGGCTTTGCGCGGTGAAAAGCCGACAAGCGGGGCATCTCCATCATGGCCGGATTCATATTTATAGTGGTAGGATCCGAAACCAATGATGCTTGGCCCCCACATTTTAGCTTGATACCCTGTCGTTTCTGTAAAAATATCTAATAATTTGTAAGCCTCGTCACGCTTCTTTGGGCTTTCTACACTCTCGATAAAGCTGATGACACTATGATCATTTTCTTTTGTTTTTAGTTCGTACACTTTAAAAATCCTCCCTCCATTTACTAAGCATGACTCGTAATTCTACATTCTAGAACAGCCGACTTAAATCCTCTTTATATGACTGGAAAGGGAAAGAAAGGTGGGTTTCGTGAGGAGAGGAACCCTTATGAGGCAAGAAAGGGGATGTATTTAGAGAAGAAAGGGACCCTTATGCGGCTGGAATCGCAATCATAAAGGTGCTTTTAGAAGCAAAAGGATCCCTAAAATGAAAGGCTGTCAAAATTCGTTCAAAACATTTCAACAGAAATGTGAACAGTTTCACAAATAACCCTATTTTCGAGATATATTTGATATCTTAAGAGTGTAATAATAATAATTAAATTATTGGAGTGAGGAACATGATTGCAAAATGGTTAAGAGAGAACAATATTGCCGCTGGTATCTTGACTGTGATTAGGGTATGGCTTGGATACAACTGGATGACTGCTGGCTGGGGCAAGTTGACTGGTCCTGGATTCGACGCTACTGGATTTTTAAAAGGAGCAGTCGCAAACCCGGTTAAAGGTCCAGATGGACACATGGTATATGGCTGGTACGTGAACTTCCTTGAAAACTTCGCGATCCCGAATGTCGATATTTTCAATACAATCGTGCCACTAGGGGAATTCCTTGTTGGCCTTGGATTGCTGCTTGGAACACTGACAACTGCCGCAATGTTCTTCGGCCTAGTGATGAACTTCAGTTTCTTCTTAGCCGGAACTGTATCTCACAACCCAACTGACATCTTCTTCGGATTCATCATCCTGGCTGCTGGTTTCAACGCTGGTAAATATGGATTAGACCGCTGGGTTGTTCCATTCATCCGCAAAACAGTATTCAAACGCGGTGAAGATGGTGTCCGAAACGCAGCATAACCAGAGTTAACTCCCCCCATATTCATAAATCGTGCTGCCGGGAAATCCTGGCAGCATTTTTATATTCCTGAAAACAAGTCCTCCAGGCAATCCCAATTTTCCGCTATCCACACATTCTCTTCACTGAACCGTTTAAGGGGCGTGGAGTCTCCAGGCTTCTCAACCCGGACCCATTCAGCTTCTCTCCACCAGGTTAGTTTTATCGATTTTATCAGTTGTGCAAAAGGCAGGGGCTTGTACTTCCGATAACCTCTGACAAATGCCGAAACGCCATCCACGTTCATTCGATTTTCATCAACGCAGCATGACAAGATCGGCCGTGAAATATCAAAATCGGTATAGACAACATTCATCCGGTCAAAATCAAGAATTGAAGAAACCCCATTCTCGCTGAATAAAATATTATCCGCAAACAAGTCCCAATGTGCCCAGCCTTTATCACATTGAGTAAATAAGGATGTATCGTTTTCCGCGAGAATCCTTCTTTGTATCTCCAGATTTTGAAGGGTTTTGCTGCAATCAAGAGCAATGGCTTCTTCATATCTCTCATTCCAGTTTTCCAGCATTTCAGGTTTTGATAAAAGATCCCAATGAAGCGGTTCCCTGGCTATATTTTTCTCAAGCAGCACGTGCATCCTGCCAATGACCTTTCCCAGACTGTACATTTGATAGGAGTTAGCGCTGCCTGGAGGGAGGGTGAATCCCTTATTAAAACCCATGAGAACGAAGCGTTCGCCATTCTCCGTATTTAAGACGAAATTCCCTTTATAGGGAAAAAGCTTAGGACACGGCAGGCCCTCCTCGTACAACATGTTTTGAATCTGCAGTGCTTTTTCCAGGCCGGGAACCCTTTCCTCCGGATATCGCTGCTTGTTATATTGCTTTACAAATAAATCGCCGGCAGTTGTTTTGACCTGCCATTTTAAGTTTTTATATCCTAAATGGATTGGATTCCAGCTTTGAATTTCGATTCCAAACAAGCGTGTGACCGCTTCAAAGATCTCCTCTTTTATCTCAGTGTCAACTACCATGTTAATCTCCCTTAGTATAGATCTAAGATATATTTCGCGAGGAAAGGGAGAAATTCCTGTTTTTAATGGGCAGCAAAAAAAGCATAGGAAGCAAATCCTATGCTTTTGATTTTATCTTCTGAAGAGATCGTCCATCGAATTGCGGAAATCTTCGAACAGACCGTCCCTGTTTCTGTCGGTGCGGATATCATCGGCGAAGGTTCCCATTCTGTTATAAGCGGTGCGGTCAACAGAAACATAAACTCTGTCGATCCCTTTGTTAGTCTGGCGGACTCTTTGCTCAATCTGCTTTTCCAATAAAGTAACGTCCTCGCCATTATTGCCGACTGTTCCATTCATGTCATTGTCATTTCCATTGCCCAATATATTGGCACCATTATTGCCATCATTCCTGCGGTCTTTTCCAGCATCGCCCTGCCCGTCAATAATGCCATCATTCCCGGCTGAGCTTTCATCCTGGTCAACGCAGCCATTTTTGGCAAAAGTCCTTCCATTGCCATCCAGTGCATCATTGACCTGGGCATTTCCATAGTTGTCGAGGTTATTGTCCGCCAGTCTTACTCCAACATACGCATTGTTATCGGAGATGATGACCCGTGCATCATCAACCTCCGGCATCTGCTCAATTTGGCGTTCCGTACGGTCAGCAAGCTGAAGTCTGTTATCCTCGGTAGCTACAGGACCACGTCTAACCTGGTTGATTTCTACCTGCTGGTCACGATTGTTTTCGGCTGCATTATTATTCGCTCCGCATCCGGCCAGGCCCATTGTAAAAACTGCACATCCTGCAATGATGATTGATTTTTTCATCCAGATCACTCCTAGTTTGGTTTAGTCATCTTTATGATGTCTAAATTTTGGAGCGATATGCAGGGGGCAGAAAGGAAGTTTTGCTTCTTCCTGTAGTACGGAAGTTGGTTGAATTGCGGAAGAAAGATGATCAGCAATAGTCAAGAGAAGGCAGCCTTTTTAAAAATTGCCCTCTAAAAACGCCATTGTCACCATTCGTTCAAAAGATTTCAACGGAATTGTGAATTCATTCACAAAACACCCTATTTTCAAGATAAATTTGATATCTTATAAGTGTAATAATAATAATTAACTTATTGGAGTGAGGAACATGTTTGCTAAATGGTTAAGAGAAAACAATGTTGCTGCTGGTATATTGACTGTCATTAGGGTATGGCTTGGATACAACTGGATGACTGCTGGCTGGGGTAAATTAACAGGCCCTGGATTCGACGCTACTGGCTTTTTAAAAGGAGCTGTCGCAAACCCGGTTAAAGGTCCAGATGGAAATATGGTGTATGGCTGGTACGTGAACTTCCTTGAAAACTTCGCGATCCCGAATGTTGATATTTTCAATACAATCGTCCCGCTGGGGGAATTCCTTGTCGGACTTGGATTGCTGCTTGGAACACTGACAACTGCCGCGATGTTCTTTGGACTTGTGATGAACTTCAGCTTCTTCCTTGCCGGAACCGTATCTCACAACCCAACTGACATCTTCTTCGGGTTCATCATCCTGGCTGCTGGCTTCAACGCCGGTAAATACGGATTGGACCGCTGGGTTGTTCCATTCATCCGCAAAACTGTATTCAAACGCGGAGAAGCCGTCGAACGCAACGCTGCTTAACCTTTGTAAAATCCCCCTTTTAAATAGAAATGGCTGCCAGTATGACTGGGAGCCATTTTTTTATTTGTTGAAGGAGTATACGAGGTATTTATGATGGAATGTGACTATGGGTAGGGATTAGCCTCTTATTTGCCACATCATCTCTAATCCTAATGTCACTCCATAATTTTAGAAACAGAAGCTAAAGAGTCATATTGAACATACAAAGCAGGAATGTTTAGTAAGATAGTGTATTTATACATATGGACGGAATTAAAAAAACTGCTAATTTCTAGCAGTCAAAGATAATACGTTTAGGAGTAGTAGAATGTCCTGTTGAATAGCATTCCCTACTTGGTCATCGCTACAGTATTTTAACTCGTTCTGTAAACGTCCAAGTTCTCTTATAAATAGTAAGTGTTCATCCTTACTAAGCATAGTGTATTTACTCCTTTACATAGGAAAAGACACTATGTCTGTACAGGCTATCACTAATACATTGGATTTACAATCTTTATCTCTGGTTTCAATTAAGCTGCTCGTGAGTAAGAAGACAATATACAATACGTATTCATTTTCATTATTAATTTAGAGGGTGCTTTGTTGGACAAGGACTGTCATCTAAAGCCGGACCATTTGTTGTGCATCAAGATCATGGCGTATTAATGATAGTGCAAACTCTAATGTTCAAATGGCATAAATTCTTATGGCAACAATAACAGCATGCTAAAAATCATATGAGATTTAGCATGCTGTTTTTATTTTTTTCACTGTTTTAGACTGGTTTTTTAAAAAAATATTCTGGATGTTATTTTTACATGATGGTTTGTTAGAATTTTCTTGGGAGAAAGAGGTGTGAACCGGTGTTTAAGCGAATAAAATATACGACCAAACAGAAGAAGGATCAGTCTTTAGTCTATTTTACCCTATCAGGTTTTATGCTGTTGGGAATCATGGTGGCTGGGATCATGGAAGGGGTAGACCGCAGTATGGCGGTTCCGCTTGTTATCATGGTTACATCCTTTATTGTGGGGATTTTATACAGATGGGGTGCTGCTTGTGAGGAAAATCGGGAAACCGTGGATCAAATTAAAAGAGGGAATTGATGAAGATGATTATGAAATAGTCGGCCAACTCCAGGAGCGATGCATGGAACATGACCGTACTGCTTTGAAGCTCGAGCTTGATTATAAACTGGGCGTAGGCGGGAATGAAAAAGGCATTCAGGCAGTAAATGAATTCATGTACTTCGATGGGGAGAGACTGATTGGGTATATTGGCATTGGCAGCTTTGGCGGACCATGGGAAGTAAATGGGATGGTCGATCCAGAGTATCGGCGCCAGGGGATTTTTTCAAAATTGTTTGAGCTTGTTGTCAATGAGTGGAAACGCAGGGGTTCAGGAAGCATGCTGCTGTTAAGTGACCGCGATTCGGCTGCCGGTCAAGGGTTTATTGCCGGGAGTGGAGCGCAATATAAGCACACGGAATATGAGATGTTTTTGAAAAATGAGGCGCTGGGCTTTGCGACAGAGAAGCGGGGAGGTCTCGCTTTCAGGAAAGCGACGAATGCGGACGCGAAGGAGATTGCCAGGCAAAATGTGATTTATTTTAATGATGACGAAGAAAGTGTCGAAGCCGAGGATATGATTCTTCCCGAGGAAGAGGAAAAGCGGGGGATGACTTCGTACCTTGTTGAAAAAGACGGACAAATCATCGGGAAAGTGAATCTGCAGGTGACCTCGAAGCTTGGCGCGATTTTTGGCCTTGGCGTACTGCCGGAGCACCGCCGCAAAGGATACGGACGGGCACTTTTATTGCTGGCAATCGAAAAACTGAAAGAGGCAAACACAGAGGAAATCATGCTGCAGGTAGCGGCAGACAATTCCAATGCGCTTAACCTCTATAAATCATGCGGTTTTGAAGAGACTTCCACGATGGATTATTTTGAACTGAGATCGTAAAAGCATCCGCCTTCGACACGAGGGCGGATGCTTTTACTGTAGATGTTGTGGAAAATTTTTGAAAATGGAAGGATGAGAGTTTATAATTTTCCTATAAATGTCTATGGGAAGGTGGCAAAAGTATGAAGGTAGTGATGAGGCGGAGAAGGCTGGTTGTAAAATTTTTAGCGTCAGCGGTTTTCGCAGTTCCGGGTTTGCTGGCATTGTTGTTTGGCGTCCTAAATCTTAATTGGATTTTGATAGCATTTGGAATCGGGTGTTTGTTCTTTGTCCCGATTTTCATTCGTGCGACGATTTATTTAATCAAGCCGAAAGTGGTTTTTGTAGTTGAGGATGGATGGATCAAATCAGACCTGGAATCGGCAGAGATTAAGTCAATTAAAGGCTTTTACCATTTCTGGAGAGGGTCATCGAGCTACCTTGGATTATTGAAAAAAGATGATACCGAGGTGAATATTGAGCTTTTCAACATGGTAGAGCCTGAAGATTACTCTGATGAATTGAAAAAATACATTCCTCAAGTTGATCCGAATTGGGAGGACGCAGAAGAAGTCACTATGAAATTTTAAAAAGGCAATTGGGGTGAAAATGGTGGGCGGGAAGAAAAATTACGTAACCTCAGTCTCATTATTTTATTGGTCATCACAGTGATTGCTCTTTTGGATAATGCCAGAACAGCAGATTCGGCTTCGAGGTTGGCGGAGGACAAAAAGTGGTTAGAAGAGAAGGTTGCCAGTCTGGAAAAAGAGGTCGAAAACCGGTCGAGGATCGCGGATGATCTGAAGAATGAGAATGATACTTTGGCCGGGAATCTTTCAACCTTGGAGGATGAAATGGCCGCAGCGCAATCCGCTGTTTCATACCAGGACTTTTTGGATGCGATCGAAGTTGTTGAAGCTTTTAAAGCGGCGGGGAATATTGAAGAAGCGATGGAATTAATATTGCATCAAAATTTCATAGGTTATGGCACTTTTGATGGTGCTGGCAATTGTCCATGCACTATTACTTTTAAATATCGTACTCATGATTGGAACCCTGGTGTAGTCCTGGACCTTAGCGAGTTTAATGTTGAAAAAAGAAAAATTGTCCTTACTTATCTTACCGTTGACGATTTGGAAAACAATTATCAATTCGTCATGTCAAAAGGTGGGGGCTTTTACGATATGACGGAAAAGTGGAGGATCGAAGAGATCAGGCTGAAAGGGAAAGAGGGGCAGGCGTTGTAAATTTTGGTACGCCTAAATGTAAATTTTTTTGCGAAATGGTGTTGACAATCAAGTTCATTTCATGATAAATTTATCTCGAATTAAAAATAATTAGTTTTGAGATATTTTTTTAGAATCATATCTCGAATTCGAGATAAAAACAAAACAGGGGGAATTAATAATGGCTAAATTTGCAGTAGACCAGGCACACTCAGCAATCGGATTTGAAGTGAAACACATGATGGTATCAAAAGTAAAAGGACAATTCGGCTCTTATACAGCTGACGTTGAGGCAGCAGACCTGGCAGATTTAACAACAGCTTCAATCGCATTCAAAATTGATGTTGCAAGCATCGACACACGCAGCGAGGACCGCGAGAACCACCTGAAATCAGCAGACTTCTTTGATGTTGAGAACTACCCAACAATCGATTTCAAATCAACAAACATCACTCGCGATGGCGACGATTACAAAGTAACTGGCGACCTGACAATCAAAGATGTAACAAAGCCGGTTACATTCGATGTAGAATACGGCGGCAAAGGTACAAACCCATGGGGCGTCGAAGTGTACGGTTTCGAAGCAGAAGCAAAGGTAAACCGTGAAGACTTCGGTCTTACATGGAATGCAGCACTAGAAACAGGCGGCGTTCTGGTTGGTAAAGACATCAAGATCAAAGTAGAACTAGAAGTAAACCCAGCAGCATAATTACGATTTGGAAACCGTTCAGGAGATACTCTGAACGGTTTTTTTTGTTTGCTTTGGATTGTGGTTGGTGGGAGGATATCGAGGGGATCTTGACAGGTTTGGGTGTTGGAGGTGAAAAGTTGTCAAGAAAGTGAGGTAATTTTGACAGGTTTGGGTGCTGGAGGTGAAAAGCTGTCCGAAGTAAGTCGAAGTTCGGACAGGTTTAGCGGGAAATGCAGAAAAGCTGTCCGAAGTAAGTCGAAGTTCGGACAGGTTTAGCGGGAAATGCAGAAAAGCTGTCCGAAGTAAGCCGAAGTTCGGACAGGTTTAGTGCGAAACGAAGAAAAGCTGTCCGAAGTAAGTCGGAGTTCAGACAGCTTTAGTGGTAAACGGAGGAAAGCTGTCCGAAGTAAGCCGGGGTTCGGACAGGTTTGATGGGTAACTGCCCTAGGAAAAACTCACCTTGTTAAAATTCCGAAAATTCGGTATTTTAATATTAAAAGAGAGAGGCGGTAATGGGTTTGACTCGTTTGTTATGGACTTTATCGTTTGCTCAATTTCTGGCAATGCAGGTGTGGTTTAATTTTTCTGCGGTGATGCCGGTTGTGGAGAGGGAGTGGGGGTTGTCCTCGACGCAATCGGGAATAATCGTTGGTTTTTTTCATATTGGCTATGTGGCGGCGGTGTTTTTTTACAGCTTCTTGAGTGATCGTTATAATCCGAAGTACTCGTTTATGTATGGAGCTCTGATAGCTGGGCTATCGGGTATTCTTTTTAGCGTTTTGGCGCAAGGGTTTTGGTCGGCTTTATTATTGCGATTTATTTCGGGGGTGGGGATTGCGGGGATTTATGTGCCGGGAATGAAGATTGTCGCGCAGACTTCGAGCGACCGGGCGCGTGGGGCGGCCCTGGGACTTTTTGTTGGTTCACTTGTGGTGGGCTCGGGATTTTCCCTGCTGGTTTCTGGTTTGTTCATTAACTTGGTGGGGTGGAAGGGTGTTATTTTCATTACTTCATGTTCTGCTATCCTTGCTGCTTCGCTTATTTACTTTTCAAGGATTCCGGAAAATATCCATATTCATAATCAGCGTTTGAGTATGGCGCTGTTAAAACGGGTCCTGGCCAGAAGAAATTTGCTGGTGAATTTCAGTTACACGGGGCACTGCTGGGAGCTATATGCGATGTGGGCGTGGATTGGACCTTTTATGGTGTATTACTTCCAGACCCATAGTGTCGCGAATGCGATTTCGGTTGGCAATTTTATTGGAGCGTTTGTGGTGATGATTGGCGGGGTTGCCAGTTTCATTGGGGGCAGGATGTCTGATTCGTTTGGCCGGTTAAAATCAATCAAGTTGTTCATCTATATCAGCATCGCCTGTTCGCTGTCGATTGGCTGGCTGACACACGCAAGCATGTGGATTTTGCTTCCGCTTGTTTTCGTCTATGGATTTACGATCATCGCCGATTCCCCTATCTATAACACGATGATTACAGAGATTTCCGATCCGGAAATCACAGGAATCGCACTGGGAATCCAATCTGTTATGGGTTTTAGCGCAACGATTTTTTCACCGATGATTTTTGGGTTCCTGCTCGATTATTTTAATTGGGGGATTGCATTCACGACTATTGGTGTCATGACGATCATTACGCCAATTTCCATTTCGATGCTAAGGAAGAAATTGAGTGTGGAGATCGAAGCTCAAAATCGAGACATGGATATACTTTAGCTCTGAATTTTGCTATAATTTTACCAAAATAATCTAAGGCAAGAGGTACATACATTGAATAAATCGAAAGTGCAGTTTTGGCTGATTCAAATTTTGCTTATCACATCCATTATTTATGTTTCAACGAAGATCTCCTTTATGTTTGAACCAATCGGAATCTTTATCTCGACTATCTTTTTTCCGATTTTGATTACCGGTTTTCTCTATTTCCTGCTGAATCCGGTGGTTGACTTTCTGCAGCGCAAGAAGGTTCCGCGCGTGCTTGCGATCTTGATCATTTATGTTGTGTTCGGAGCGCTTTTTGTCCTGGCAATCGGGAATCTGGTTCCGGCGGTTTCCAAGCAGGCAACCGAGCTTGCTAATGACCTTCCTGAATTTGCTAACAAGACGACTGAGTATTTTTATGATGTTGTCCGTTCTTCTGAGTTTAAAAGCTTCAGGGATGAGCAGCGGGAAATGATTGATACGGTGCAGGAGCGCTTGATAGAGTATGCGAATACTTTGCCAAACAAGCTGACGAGTGGATTGAAAGGCTTCCTCGGTGTCGTTACCAACATAGCAATTATTCTTGTGACCGTGCCGTTTTTATTATTTTACATGTTCAAGGATGGACACAGATTCCCTCAAGCTGTGTCAAAGTTTATTCCGAAAGAGTACCGTGATGAGGGGCTGAAGATTCTGAAGGAAACGGGCGAAACCCTGTCTGCCTACATCCAGGGACAGGTGACAGTTGCTTCGGCGGTTGGGATTTTGGCATTTATCGGCTATATGATCATCGATTTGCGCTATGCGCTGATCATGGCGTTGATCGTCGCTTTTACAAATATCATCCCGTATGTCGGGCCGATTATCGGCGGAGCGCCGGCCGTGCTGGTTGGTTTCTTCGATTCACCGACGAAGGCTTTGCTGGTCGTAGTGGTCATCCTGGTGGCTCAGCAAATCGAAGGAAACCTGCTTTCTCCGCTGATCCTCGGTAAAACACTGGATACCCATCCGGCAACCATCATCATTATTTTACTGGCTGCCGGGAATCTGGCCGGCGTGCTGGGAATGGTGCTGGCTGTGCCGACATATGCTGTCATAAAAACAATCATTTTGAATCTCGTCAGATTTTTACGGGCGAGAAAAAGAGCAAGTATTTCCGCAGGCGTGAAATGATGCTGTTCAATGGGCGATAGGGCTGTGTTTTGGCCGCTATCGCCTTTTTATACAAATCGGGGGGCTCTATATGTCAGAAGAAAATAGAGAGCGGTTGAAATTAAAGGAGCAGCGGAAAAATCCAGGGGCCGCCCTGAACAACGCGTGGGCACGAGGGGTTACAGGCTCCCCAAGCAGTGGGTGTCTGGTGAATATCATTTCGGTCGTGATGGTTTTGGGTGTTGTTTTATTAATCCGGGCGTGTTCGCAGTAGGAGAGGATGTAATATGAGAGCCTTGGTCAGTTTTATACTGTTGCTTATAGGAAGTCTGCTTATTGGCGTAACGGTGGAGGATTCATTAATTGGAAATAGTATTGTAAAAGGAATCGGTGCCCTTTGCATTATCGGTTTTTTAAAAATCGTGCCGCGTAAGAAGGATAGCTTATCCTGAAAAGCAGGGAGTGAGTGAAGGCTATTATTATTTATACGAATGGGTTGTATTCCTCACCAGAGGATTCGACCTACTATCAAGTCAATGGAACCATCACACGCCTGTCTTTTTGGCTTGTACAGATTGCGATGCTTGTAAATACTACTCTCTAAATATGCGTTGGCCGGGGAACTTTCTATATAGGAGGTTCCTTTTACTTCGTTTATTGGGCAGGAAAAACCGGTACGGCGATGAATGGATTTCCATTTTTGGGGGAATTTAAATGAAGTATCTTCTAAAGAAAGGAAGTTATTTCAGTGGACCAAAATAGGATGACATCAGCGGAAATAACGAATTTATGGATTCATTATATTCGTGAAACAATGTCAATTTGCGTCTTAGAATATGCATTGAAGTGTGTAAAAGATAAGGAAATAGTTTCAACTCTTGAATTCGCTATGAAGTTATCAATTCAACATATTAAAGATCTCCAAGATTTTTTCAATAAAGAAAACTTTCCGATTCCTCACGGTTTTACCAAAGATGACGTGAATTTAGACGCTCCTCCATTATTTTCTGAAAATTTTTGGTTAATATATATTTATAGTATGTCCATGCATGGATGTTCCTTATATCCAATGGCATTTAATTCATCGTCAAGAAAAGATGTAAGGGATTTTTATTACAGATGCTTAAACGAAGCAATGGATCTCTATAACATCACGGTTGATATTCTGCTATCAAAGGGTTTATATGAGAAATCACCCTATTTTTCGACTCCAAAAAAAGTAAGTTACATAAAAGATATCAATTATGTGACGGATGTTATTGGGAAACAGAGACAACTAAATACAATTGAAAGTGGAAACATTTTCTTTAATCTGAAAAAAACGATATTGCAAAAGGGACTTATGCTGGGGTTCAGTAAAGTATGTAAATCAAATGAAGTACGAAAGTTCATGGAAAAGGGTATGCAAGTAACCAATAAACATATTGGGTTATTTTCATCACTCTTGCAAGCAAATAACCTTCGAATTCCTCCGAGCTTGGATTCGGAGATAACTGATTCTTCGATTGCACCGTTTTCAGACAAACTAATGCTGTTTCATGCAGGCAGCCTATTTAATATGGCAGTATCCTATTACAGTTATGCTGCGATTACCAGCATGAGAGCTGATTTAATCGTTCATTGTGAGGTAGCAATTTCCAGAGACCTTAAAGTGTTATCACAGTTTGCCCGACTCCTGATTAAAAATGGCTGGCAAGAAGAGCCACCTGTTTCAGATGACCGTCAAAAAACAGAGTGTTGACAAAAAAACTGACAGGGCCTCTTTATAAAAGCTGACTTTTAATATCTAGAGGATGGTCCATTTTTTAGTAAGGTATTTCCGTTTTTCAATGCTGCTTTACATTAAATAAATGTAAATAATAAGATGGGATTTCTGAAAAAGGGGATCCCTCGGGAATCGAGCGTCGTGGTTTATTTTTTAAATGCATTGGAGGTCTGTATGATTTGAGTGAAACCAAAGAGGAGCTTAAGCAGCAGTTGAGTGTGCTGACGGCTCGCAGGGATCGGATGCAGAAGAATCTTTATGAGGTGGAGAAGGAGATTTCGGAAATCAACAGTAAGCTGGCTAAGATGAAATAGTGAAATGGAAGGGAAGCTGCCGTTAAAGGTGGCTTCCTTTATTTTTGTGGACTGAAGTGTGTACCTGTCTATTCTAATATTTAAATCGTGAATAAAATATCGAGAGCATTTTTTTAAAAGGGAGGGGTGATGTAAATGGACAGGGAGATAACGAATCAAACGTATTCCAACCGTGTGTTGAGGGCGGAATTTGACGACAACTGGGAGACGACGATTACGGAGACTGGCTATGTTAAATATATCGCGCTGAAGAATAAAGCGTCGGTTGAGCTGATCCTTTCTGATGGTTCAAATAGGCTGGCTCTTTTCCCTAAAAACGGGTACATCCTGGTAGGGAGCGGAGGAACGAGCCATTTCAGTAAGCCGCATGTCACGATTCAGCGATAGAGATCAGTGCCGGGTTGAACCTGAATTTAAAGCGATAAAAAATGTCCAACCGATACGGAAGGACATTTGATCGTTAATTTTCACCCGAGAGTTCTTTTCGATTTGGCGCTAGCGGGGGTTGTTCCAGCCACTTGTGCTTTTTCATGATATCAAACCACTTTTTGGTCACCATTATATTTTTTAGGATGATGCTTTCGTACGTTGTGACTAAATCCGTCCGCATGGCAGATGCCAATCCTGTTCCGTAGTAGACTTGCGAGGCTTGGAACAGGAATCCTGTGTGATACATCATGAGCTTGTCTGAAAATGGGGAATCTGTAGAAGTTGTCACTTCTGTTTCCCATGAACGGGGAACTGGCAAGTTATCATGATGCATAATGCTGGTAAACTTTTGGATGTGCTGGTCCGCGGTTTTCTCTGATTCCACTAGGAACTTTCTGACTTCTTTTGATTGAGCCACTTGGCTAAAAGCAATCGAAAGTGTTTTGGCCATAATATTCTTCTTGATGTTGAAAGAAATGCTGATCACTTCCGTGGCAGATAAACATCTTCCTTTTCCAAAAATTCCATCGGTAAAATCTTCACTCTCAATAAAGCTAGGGTTTTTATCAGGATAAAATAGAGGATCTCTCTGGAAATTGCCTTTTTCAAGCAATAGTTCAATTGTCTGGTGATACATGTTCTTGGCATCGTTATCACACGAATCATAGAATTCCCGTAAATCTTTTCTGACTGATACGCTTAGTGCGGTGGTGTGCCCGATCAATCCGTGCAATGTCATGATATGTAAATAATTCAAGCAGAAAATATCAGAGAACAGCCTGTCAGCCCCGATATTGATATCATTTTCACCAAATCCAATTGGAACAGGAAACCCTTCATTCTCGATGAATTCTGTGAGCTGCTTCTTTTGGCGGGCGAATGTACTGATCGCGTCCTCAAAGATGCCCTTTATTGCCTCATCTTCAATGATGGAAATCATATATCTGTTTACAGTATCGATCATTGTCCCGTTTACATACTCGCCCCACAAGGAACCTATCTCAGACGAAGTAAGCTTTACTTTGTCATTATCCATATTCTCACCTCGCAACGTATTATCTCCTCTTTTGGAATAAATATGATTTTTTCCTGTCCTTTCTGTAAAATCACAAATTTGAGAATTTTATCTATTATTTGTCATAAATTTCTATATAATAAATTTATGCATAAGCACTATTTTTATAGGTAAAAGAGGGGGAGAGCAACAATGTCTAATGATCAGGAGATTTTATTGAATAAAGGCGAGCAAAGTAAGCCGAAGGTAAGAGTGGAAAGGAAAGAGGGAGAGCCGACTTCGGCGTTCAAGGGGGCTTCCTGGGCGGCACTCGTGGTTGGAGTATCTGCTTATTTGATCGGATTGTTCAACGCAGCGATGGAGTTGAATGAAAAAGGCTATTATTTTGCTGTTTTGATATTTGGACTTTATGCATCAGTATCATTGCAAAAAGCGGTCCGGGACAAGGAAGAGGGAATACCGGTTACCAGCATCTATTATGGCATCAGCTGGTTCGCCCTGATCGTATCGATTTCATTGATGGCCATTGGCTTGTATAATGCAGGAAGTATCGTCCTAAGCGAAAAAGGATTCTACGGCATGTCATTTGTGCTTAGCCTATTTGCAGCAATCACGGTTCAGAAGAATATCAGGGACACACAAAGAGCAAGAGAGAGGGACTGATTTTAAGGGGAGGCCATTGTGAAGAAAAGAATTGATGAATACCAAATCCATGACAAGCACTATAAACAAATTTTGGAGCGGGTAAAAAACGATCCATACGCGCAGTCATTAGGCATTCAGTTAACAAAATTCGAAGCGGGCTTCGCGGAAGCTGTGCTCGATGTGCAAAGCCATATGGTCAACGCACACGGAACCGTCCATGGCGCGGTGATTTACGCATTAGCCGATCACGCTTTTTCCGTAGCCTGCAATGCCTATGGGAAAACGTCGGTAGGGCTATCCACCACCATCCAGTTCATTGAAGCGGTAAAACCGGGCGAGAGAATTGTGGCAAGGGCGACAGAAACAAGGCGGAACTTCCGGACAGGATTCTACAGAATCGAGATTTTCCACGAAGAAAATCCTGTCGCCACCATGGAAGCCGTAGCTTACAGGAAAGACCAGTACTTCGTAGAACTCGATGATCAGGAGTAATCGGGTTGTTTTGGTTTGAAGCTGTCATTTAGGCAGCTTTTTTGTTTGGGATTTGAACTCTTATTGGATTTTGACAGGTTTGATGGTGAAGGAGGAAAAGCTGTCAAGAAAAGGTCAGGATTTTGACAGGTTAGCGTTGTTAGGAAGAAAAGCTGTCAAGAAAAGGTCTGGATTT
Organism: Mesobacillus sp. AQ2; assembly: GCF_030122805.1. Lineage (NCBI taxonomy): Bacteria > Bacillati > Bacillota > Bacilli > Caryophanales > Bacillaceae > Mesobacillus > Mesobacillus sp. AQ2. Next base: position 495,338 of record NZ_CP126080.1, read on the forward strand.
TGACAGGTTAGCAGTGTTAAGAGGAAAAGCTGTCAAGAAACGCTCGTAATTTTGACAGGTTAGCGGTGTAAGGAGGAAAAGCTGTCAAGAAAAGGTCGTGATTTTGACAGGTTAGCGGTGTAAGGAGGAAAAGCTGTCAAGAAACGCTCGGAATTTTGACAGGTTTGCGGTGTTAGGAGGAAAAGCTGTCAAGAAAAGGCCTGGATTATGACAGATTGGCGGTGTTAGGAGGAAAAGCTGTCAAGAAAAGGCCTGGATATTGACAGGTTAGCGGTGTTAGGAGGAAAAGCTGTCAAGAAACGGTCGTGATTTTGACAGGTTTGCAGTGTTAGGAGGAAAAGCTGTCAAGAAAAGGCCTGGATATTGACAGGTTAGCAGTGTTAAGAGGAAAAGCTGTCAAGAAAAGGTCTGGATATTGACAGGTTAGCGGTGTTAGGAGGAAAAGCTGTCAAGAAAAGGTCGTGATTTTGACAGGTTAGCGTTGTTAGGAGGAAAAGCTGTCAAGAAAAGGTCAGGATTTTGACAGGTTAGCAGTGTTAGGAGGAAAAGCTGTCAAGAAAAGGTCTGGATTTTGACAGGTTAGCGGTGTTAGGAGGAAAAGCTGTCAAGAAAAGCCCGTAATTTTTCGGCCATTGTATTTTCCTCGCCCTATTGTATAATTATTTCGAATGCCAAATTACTTATTTATTTACCAAGGCTTTTAGGCCTTTTTTTATTGGAATGAAGCAAAATGAGAAGGGGGTTCGATAATGAGACATTCTACGATTATTCAATTCAACAATGTAACAAAGCAATATGACAATGACCCGCCAGTTCTGGACGATGTTAGTTTTGAGATTGAGCGGGGGAAGTTCTATACACTGCTGGGGCCGTCGGGCTGTGGGAAAACGACGATTCTTAGATTAATCGCTGGTTTTACGGAGGCGACGTCTGGGGACATCTTTTTCAATGGAAAGAGGATCAATGATCTGCCTGCGAATAAGCGCCAGGTGAATACGGTTTTCCAGGATTACGCGCTGTTCCCTCACTTGAATGTGTTTGAGAATGTCGCGTTCGGCTTGCGGATCAAGAAGATGAAGAATGCTGTCATTGAAGCGAAGGTAAAAGAGGCTTTGCAGTTTGTGAATCTATCAGGCTATGAGACTCGTGAAATTCGTGAAATGTCAGGCGGACAGCGACAGCGTGTGGCGATCGCCAGGGCGATTGTCAACGAGCCGGAGGTTATCCTGTTGGATGAGCCTTTATCGGCGCTTGACCTGAAGCTGCGGACGGAGATGCAGTATGAGCTTCGCGAGCTGCAGCAGCGTCTTGGCATTACGTTCATTTTTGTCACGCATGACCAGGAGGAAGCGCTCGCGATGTCGGATGAGATTTTCGTCATCAACCAGGGGAAAATCATGCAGAGCGGCAGCCCTACGGATATTTACGATGAACCGATCAACCGTTTTGTCGCTGATTTCATCGGTGAGTCGAACATCGTCAAAGGCACGATGATTGAAGACAATCTCGTCGAGTTCACCGGCAAGCGTTTCGAGTGTGTCGACAGGGGCTTCAACCCGAGTGAGCCGGTTGAAATCGTCATCCGTCCTGAGGATCTTGAGATCACGAAGACGGAGAATGGCAAGCTTCAGGTAAAAGTCGATTCCCAGCTGTTCCGCGGCGTGCACTATGAGCTTAGCTGCTACGACAACGAGGGCAATGAATGGCTCGTCCATTCTACTAAAAAAGCGGCAGTGGGTGACCAGATTGGACTCTATTTCGACCCGGAGGCGATCCACGTCATGCGCCTTGGCGAAACGGAAGAGGAGTTCGATGCGCGTCTCGAAGCATATGAGGATGGAGAAGTGAAATGAACACGAGACTGACACGTTCATGGTACACGCTGCCTTATACACTCTGGATAGTGTTTTTCGTTATCGCGCCTATAGTGCTTGTAGTCTACTATTCATTCCTGGACATCAACGGTGATTTTTCGTTTGTAAACTACCAGAAGTTCTTCACGCCGGTCTATTTGACGATGACCCTGAGCTCCTTCTGGTACGCATTCTTAATTACCTTTTTCTCATTTTTGGTTGCTTATCCAACTGCCTATCTTTTAACAAAAACAAAGCATAAACAGCTCTGGCTGCTGCTGATCATTGTTCCTTCATGGATCAATCTTTTGTTAAAAGCGTACGCTTTCCTGGGGATTTTCGGGACATACGGCATCAGCAATCAATTGTTGGAAGCAATCGGGATTGGCACGCAGCAGATCCTGTTCACCGATTTCAGTTTTATTTTCATATCGGTCTATATTTTTATCCCGTTCATGATCCTGCCGATTTTCAATTCGCTGAATGAATTGAATCCGACGCTGATCGATGCGGCCAATGATCTGGGTGCATCAAAGTGGACGACATTCACGAGGGTTATTTTTCCGATGACGATTGAAGGGGTAAAATCAGGAATCCAGGTCACGTTCATTCCGGCGCTGTCCCTCTTCATGCTGACGCGCCTGATTGCCGGAAACCGTGTCATCACGCTTGGTACGGCGATCGAGCAGCATTTTCTTGTGACGCAGGACTGGGGAATGGGTTCGACGATTGCGGTATTCTTAATCATCATCATGTTTGCCATCATGGCTGTTACTGGTACAAGAAAGAGAGGTGTGTAAGGTGGAGCGAAAAACATCTAAACTAACGAACGTTTTCTTGATGATTATTTTCTTTATCTTATACGCACCGATCTTTTTCCTGATTTATTACTCATTCAATAGCGGCGGAACGATGTATCATTTCGAGAGCTTTACCCTTGATTGGTACAAGGAATTGTTCTCAGATATGCGACTGCTGATCATTGTGCTGAATACACTGGTCGTCGCCTTGTTGTCCGCGCTGTTTGCGACGATTATTGGCGTGATAGGGGCACTGGCGATCCATGAGGTGAAAAAACGATCCATCCGCAATGGGCTGCTGTCATTGAACAATGTCCTGATCGTCAGTCCGGATGTCATCATCGGGGCCTCGTTCCTGATTCTGTTCACGATTTCCGGTTATAAGCTCGGATTTTATTCCGTGCTGCTGTCCCATATTGCTTTTAGCGTGCCGATTGTTGTCTTGATGGTACTGCCGAAGCTGTCGGAAATGAGCTCATCGCTCGTGGACGCTGCGAGGGATTTGGGGGCAAGCACCTGGGAAGTATTGATTAAGGTCATCCTGCCGTTCATCTCGCCTGGCATCATGGCTGGCTTTTTCATGGCGCTGACCTATTCACTGGACGATTTTGCCGTGACGTTCTTCGTGACAGGCAACGGCTTCAGTACACTGTCCGTCGAAATTTACTCGCTGGCACGCCGCGGCGTATCCCTGAATATTAACGCGTTATCAGCATTGTTATTCCTGTTCACGATCCTGCTGGTCGTGGTCTACTACTTCATCACGCAGCGCCAGAAGCTGAACGCAGTGGGGGTGAAGAAATGAAGCAATTAGTCCGCGTGTTTATCGCGATTGCCATCGTATCAGCACTGCTGCTTGTGGCGATTTCGAAGCTGAATGACACCCAGGGATACTCAGGTGACAATACGTTGACAATTTACAACTGGGGAGATTATATCGACCCGGATCTCATCAAACGCTTTGAAAAAGAAACAGGCATCAGCGTCGTATATGAAACATTCGATTCGAACGAAGCGATGATGACGAAGGTCAAGCAGGGCGGAACATCGTATGATATTGCTGTCCCTTCCGAATATATGATTGAAAAAATGCGGGAAGAGGACCTGCTGATTCCGATTGATCATTCGAAGCTGCCGAATTTGAAAAATATCGACGAACGCTTCATGGATCTACCCTTCGATCCCGACAATAAGTACTCGATTCCTTATTTTTGGGGAACAGTTGGGATTGTGTATAATCCCGAATTGCTGGACGGAAAGGAATTTAAAAGCTGGAATGACCTCTGGGACCCTGAGCTAAAAAATGAAATCCTGTTAGTCGACGGAGCCCGCGAAGTAATGGGTATGGGCTTGAACAGCCTCGGCTATTCCTTGAACGATACAAACAAAACCCATCTCCGTGAGGCGAAAGAGAAGCTCGACACACTGACGCCGAACATCAAAGCCATCGTCGGTGATGAAATAAAGATCTTGTTAGCGAACGAAGAAGCACCGATCGGTCTCGTCTGGTCTGGTGACGCCGCCGACATCATGTCCGAAAATGAAAAACTGGACTATGTCGTTCCGGAAGAAGGTTCCAATCTCTGGTTCGATAATATGGTCATCCCGAAGACAGCCAAGAACGTTGACGGAGCGCACCAGTTCATCAACTTCATCCTGGATGCGGAAGTATCTGCGCTCAATACTGAGTGGGTGAGCTACTCGACGCCGAACAAAGCAGCACTTGAGTTTATGCCAGAAGAGATGGTGACGGATGAAAGATTCTATCCATCGGCAGAGCTGACAGAGAAGCTTGAGGTCTATGAAAATCTCGGCCAGGCAAACCTTGCTTTTTACAATGAGTTGTTTTTAGAGTTCAAGATGCATAGGAAATAACGAGGAGCCCTGACTTTTTGTCGGGGCTTTTTTCGAGGGCCAGAAATACATGCAGTTTTTAGGCAGTCCTTTTTTCTGCTAAGTACATTCCTGTCACAAGTGCATAGGATATTCTGAGAAATTGTGAAGGGATTGAGCAAAAATGTACTATGGATATTCAAATCCTTACCCTTATTATGTCAATGGGCCGATGTACTACAATAATGGAAGACAATGCGTAAACTGGGACCAGGCGAATGGTTATCATTCTTTCCACTATCCTTACAGGGAACTTGTTTTAAAGGATTATGGTCCAAACCCGTATGTGGTGAATATCAATGAAGCATCGATTCAAAACCAGAATTATCGGACAGCCTTGTGGACAGGGAAACATCTGCAGGTCACCTTGATGAGCATCGAGGTTGGCGACGATATCGGTTTGGAAATCCATCCGAAGGTCGATCAATTTTTGCGGATTGAGAAAGGCCAGGGAGTTGTCCAAATGGGCAAAAGCAGAGATAACCTGACCTTCCAAACCAATGTCGCCGATGATTCCGCCATCATGATTCCCGCAGGAACATGGCATAACGTGACCAACACAGGCAATACTCCACTCAAGTTATACTCCATTTATGCTCCGCCAAACCATCCATTTGGTACAGTGCATGTGACCCATGCAGATGCAATGGAAAGACCAGTAGCGAGCAATGGAGTTCCAGAGGTTTTTGGAAAGACCCCGGACGAATGGGTAAAACACACCGAGTTTTTAGTGCAAGAAGGACTGGAGGACGTGAAAAGAGGAATCAACGCTACACACATCCTGCAGGAATTCATTCTAATGGGTGTGCTTGTCGGAAAAGGATACACACCAGAAAAAGCATATGAGACAGTAGAAGAATGGGAACGCACAGGAAAGTCCCAACTTCTTCAGCAGAGCAAGAATATGTAGGTTTGGATGGGACACGAGACGTTCTCGTGTCCCTTAATATTTTACGTGACTTGATCTCCCGATTAAGGATTCAGACAAGTTTGCGGTGTTTTGAGGAAATGTTGTCAGAATAAGCCCGTGATTTAGACAGGTTTGAGGGTGGAAGGGGAAAAGCTGTCAAGAAAAGCGCGTGATTTAGACAGGTTTGAGGGTGGAAGGGGAAAAGCTGTCAAAAAACTCCCGTGATTTAGACAGGTTTGATGCTGAAGGCGGAAAAGCTGTCAAAATAAGCCCGTGATTTAGACAGGTTTGAGGGTGGAGGAGGAAAAGCTGTCAAAAAAAGCGCGTGATTTAGACAGGTTTGGGGTGCTAAGGGGAAAAGCTGTCAAAAAACGCCCGTGATTTAGACAGGTTTGATGCTGAAGGCGGAAAAGCTGTCAAGAAAAGCTCGTGATTTAGACAGGTTTGATGGTGAAAGGGGAAAAGCTGTCAAGAAAAGCGCGTGATTTAGACAGGTTTGGGGTGCTAAGAGGAAAAGCTGTCAAAAAAAGCGCGTGATTTAGACAGGTTTGGGGTGCTAAGAGGAAAAGCTGTCAAAAAAAGCTCTGGATTTAGACAGGTTTGATGCTGAAGGCGGAAAAGCTGTCAAAAAAAGCGCGTGATTTAGACAGGTTTGAAGGTGGAAGGGTAAAAGCTGTCAAAAAAAGCTCTGGATTTAGACAGGTTTGGGGTGCTAAGAGTAATAGCTGTCAAAAATAGTCCTGGGATTAATCAGGGCTAAGGGTATTAAGAAAGAAGCTAGAAAAAGTGGAGCAATGAGAAGTACAAAAATGGACAAAACGATTATGAACATAGAAAAAACCACTCTAAAGTGGTTTTTTAATCCCGCATGGCTCCTGCTTCCCGGGAGGTCATCGCTCCCTGGCCTGCCTGTACATCTTTTTGGATTTGCTGTTTTACTTGCTGTGCATCTGTGCCTGCAAATCCGGCAGTTGCAGCATTGCCGCTTTTTGCTTTTTGTTGATTCTGTTGCATATTATGGATTCCTCCTCAGTTATCGTTTTATCAGCATTAGTATTTACTAAAGTAGTATCAATATGTGCTCGTATCTTGCCTAAGTTAGACGGAAGAACTGTCCTATCGCCTCCAATCTGGGCTAAACTGTAAAATGGGCATTGACACCAAAATGATATAGGAGTAATTTATATGTATTCATTTTAATAACAAACCTTTTTGCTGAATCCTATGAGCGGGGGAACCATTTTTGGATAAATTGATTTTATCTTGGGGTGAATTTTAGCGTGTGCAGCTAAAAGGGGATGCTCTCAATCCCTAATCCGACAGCTAACTCCGTAAGCGCGGTTGGGAGAAGGGTCTTATGGCCATTCTTTATTTGGGATGGTTTTTTTGTGGTTTTTTAAGGGATGGGGATTCTATCCCGTATAAGTTGAAAAGTAAAGAAGGGGTATCTTTGGTCAATATTTTGAGAAGGAATCGCTTAAAGCCGGCTCAGATCATTGTTTTGTTTTATGTTTTCGCTGTTTTGATCTCGGCTGCGTTACTTAGCTTGCCAATCGCGTTGAAGCCGGGGGTGAGCTGGACATTCATTGATGTCTTGTTTACAGCAGTGAGTGCGGTGAGTGTAACCGGTCTTGCTGTCGTGTCTACGCCGGATACCTTCAGCACAACCGGCATTTTTATCCTAATGTTCATCCTCCAGTTTGGTGGAATCGGAATCATGACGCTCGGTACATTTTTTTGGCTGGTGCTGCGAAAAAAAATCGGCCTTAAAGACCGGCAGTTAATCATGACGGACCAGAACCAATCCCAAATGTCGGGCCTGGTCAAACTGATGAGGCAGATTTTGATTATCATCCTGTTGATTGAAGCACTGGGAGCGTTGATTTTAGGGACTTATTTTCTAGGGTATTTTCCGACATGGGAGGAAGCGTATCTTCAGGGAGCGTTTGCGGCTGTCAGTGCAACGACCAATGCGGGATTTGATATTACGGGAAGCTCGATGATTCCGTTTGCGAATGATTACTTTGTGCAGACTGTGAACATTATTCTGCTGACCCTGGGTGCGATTGGATTCCCTGTCTTGGTCGAATTGAAGGAATTTTTCCTGAATCGCAAAAAACACAATCGAACCCATTTTTCTTTGTATACCAAGGTGACTTCCTTGACCTTTTTTGCACTGATGTTCTTCGGTGCATTCGCCATCTTGCTGTTTGAGTATAATCACTTTTTTAAAGATTATAATTGGCATGAATCCTTCTTCTTTGCCTGGTTTCAATCGTCATCCACCAGGAATGGCGGCCTTGCTACGATGAATGTCAGTGATTTTTCTGACCCGACATTGCTGCTTCTTTGCTTCTTAATGTTCATCGGGGCTTCGCCAAGCTCGGTGGGCGGGGGAATACGGACGACGACTTTCGCTGTAATATTATTGGTCATTATCAACTTTGCAAAAGGGCATAACTCGATCAAGGTATTTGGCCGTGAATTGCATGAAGAAGATATCCGGAAATCAGTGGTCGTAAGCTTTTTGGCGATCATCCTCTGTTTTGCTGCGGTGGTCATTTTGAATGCAACAGAGAAGTTCTCGATGATGGAAATCATGTTCGAGGTCAGTTCTGCTTTCGGAACAACTGGCTTGTCAATGGGGATAACACCTGATCTGAGTTACGCAGGGAAGGTCGTCATCATTGCCATGATGTTTATCGGAAGAATCGGGATCCTGTCCTTCATTTTCTTGTTTAACCGTGGAAAAGCAGAGCCTAAATGCCATTATCCGAAAGAAAGATTGATTGTGGGGTAAAAGTAAAAAAACGCTGTTGAGCCTCAACAGCGTTTTTTTTGATATTATAAAGAAATCTTCATGAATTTGCTGACATCCTTAAATCCCATTTTCTCATATAACTTTATTGCTTTTTCATTGTGTGAATAGACGTTCAGCCTTACATCGCTATATCCGTTTTTACGAAACTCCTTAAACGCTTCTTCCATCAATAATTTGGAATAGCCTTTGCCTCTGTAGGGCGCTTTTACATATAAATCATTGATCCAGCCGATTTCATCCCCCGTTAAGTAATCGAATGCTTTATCAATTTGAACCCAGCCAATAAGTGTGTCGGCATCCATCAAGCAAACAAAATAAGCATTATATTTCGCAGAATGCTCATATGCTTCAATCATTTTTTGCTGATTATCTTCTGAATCGTGATTTGTTGCTTCTTTACGGTTGACTCCAGCATATTCATAGATTTCGTGCAGCTCCATTTCGTCAGCGATTTTAAAGCTCAGCGCCATGCGTTCACCCTCTCAAAATGACTATAGATTTTAGCCTTATTATATACGACAATTGTTCACGAAGTCCTTCTTGGTGAAACCCTGCTAATTGGTTAATGCCATCATTATCTGCAGTTTGACCATGAAAAGGGTGCTCAAGACTGTATTTTTAAAAAATGTCGTTCTATTTCAGTATAGAATCTGTTTACATCCTTGTTTGAAAGGCATTAGCGTTCCTATTTGGACCTGCTTGCCATGTTTTTGGCGAAAAAATAATTTTATTGGCGATGTTCACAACTTTTTTGGCGACTTGGAAATTTTCTTTGATTTTTACCAGTTCGGCTGTGCATAGGTGCATCCAATTTTTCTTGGAACAACCAGCATATTAAAGTCAGCCTCGGCGGTGCAATAACCGTTGAGTGCAGGATTTTTGTTGACAATGAATTGATTTATCCTGAGCATGAGATCCACTAAAATACAGAAAGGAGCTTAACTTAGTTGAGCTCCTTTGAAATATTAAATTTTCTTTTGCTCTTTTTTTCTCTGGTAAAAATAGATGGCGATTAACACAGCTGATGCAAGTAAAAATGTAAGGATAATAATCGTGATGTACAGGGAATCATTGTTTGTTTCATCCGGGATGAATCGGGTGGCAATTGAACCAATGGATATAAATAAAGGAATCAGGACAGTGAACCAGGTTTTGGTGTAAAGAGCTGCACCAATGAAAATCACAGCACAGAGGACGATGATCCAGTTGTTTTGCGCTGGGGTTGCAATAAAGGTGGGTTCGAAATCCTGTGCTTTGTACCAGAGCAGGAATACCACGATTAAACTGGTTGTCGCTATAGAGATACCGAAAAAAATAACATAGCCCCATTTAGAATGAAAGAATTTTGGCAGCACCTTGAATAAGAATAAACCGTAGGTCAGGATGCCTATGCCGCTAATGATAATTGCAAACCAGATGGTGCCTTGAGAAACGGAAAACGTCCCTTCGATTGCCGGCCCAATGCTTAAATAGGCTGTGATCATCAGGATCATCAATGGAACAAGGCCGGCCAACTGACCATAATCGGTCTTCATTGATTCGCCGATGCTCTTCATATAATTCTTCGGACTGTCTCCGATGATATGGCTGACATCCTTGCCGGCAGCTTCTGCCTCCATTAAATGCACTTCAAGTTCTTCGGTGATTTCATTGATTTCCTGGTCGTTTTTCCCCTTTGAGATCAAATACATCCGCAGTTCCACTAAAAATTGTTCCGCTTTTTTCGAGACCATCCCATCGTTTCCCCCTTTTGTTTAGGCTCTTTTCTCAAACTTTTTTGCTATTGGCTACACCATAGAAGTGAATGAACTATGCTTCTTCTTTAAGTAGATTCTTGCTATGAGAAAAGAGCATACCAACTTAATACCGACCTACAAAATAGCTTTGTATTACGTTAAAATTGGCTTTAGGATTTTAACAACTATCATTACGAAAATAGCCTTTATTCAATACATTGTTCACCGAGGCGCTCAGCTGCGTCCACCGGATGATGAATTGCTCCAATTCCTGCTCACCTTTTTCGGTCAATGTGTAATATTTACGTTTCGGCCCAGCAGTGGATTTCCTTAGCGTTGTGCTCACCAGGCCTTCTTTTTGCATCCTCAGCAGCAGGGGATAGATCGTCCCTTCGCTAAAAGAATGGAAGCCATAGGACTCTAGCTTGGCGGCCAATTCATACCCATAGATTTCGCCCTCTTTGATGATGGATAAAAGGCATCCATCCAGGATCCCTTTGAGCATTTGTGTCGTATCAGCCATATAGAAGGCTCCTTTCAGTAGCTTGTATTGCAAGGTATTTGATGCGAAGAGTGGTACCTTGTATTACAAGATATACATATACTCTACATTACGGTATCTTGCAATGCAAGGGTTAAAAACTTCTCGGCGAATAATTTCGATAAAAAATTAAGAAGCTATTATATGAAATTATTTTAGGAGTTGAAAAAATGCGGAAGAAGCCAATTTGGGTAGTTTTTTTGATGTTGGCGCTTGTGTTTTCATTTGCAGCCTGCAGCAATGATAATGCCCATAAAGATCCTGAAGAGAGTCAAAGCAAGAATACGGAAGGAAAGACGAATGAGCAGGCCGCTGACAGTAAAAAGGGCGGGGGAGAAAATGAAGGCGGGGATGCGGCTTATAATCCGCCGTCAATGGACGATCTCGATCCGAAAAATCCCATGACCGAATACATTACATATGGGCAAAAAGTATTCCATGAAACGGATACTGTTCTGGATGGATATGTCGGGAACCAGTTGTCCTGTTCCAGCTGCCATGCCGATGCAGGGCTTGCGAAGTCTGCTTCGATGGTGGGGGTGACCACTCAATTTCCTCAATACCGGCCGAGGGAAGGTGTTGTTTATACGCTTGAAGACCGAGTAAATGGCTGTATGGTCCGAAGCATGAATGGAAAAAAGCTGCCTAATGACAGCAAAGAGATGCGGTCGATGATTTCCTATCTGACTTATATCTCAGAGGGGATTGAAGTTGGCACTGAGCTCCCGTGGAGAATGCAGAACACGATGAAAGAAATCCCGCTGCCGAAAGTCGAGGATGGCGAGAGACTGTATACCGAAAAAGGCTGTGTCGCCTGCCACGGTGAAAATGGCGAAGGGAAAGGTGCGACAATTGGACCGTCCCTATGGGGAGAAAACTCCTTCAACGATGGGGCAGGAATGGGAAGATTGTCAAAAATAGCAGGGTATATCCAGAATAATATGCCGCCGAATGGCGGAACCTTAACGGATCAGGAAGCAGCAAATCTTGCAGCTTTTATCCTTTCCCAGGATCGTCCGGTCTGGGAAGGCCATGATAAAGATTGGCCAAATGGCGGCAGACCGACAGATATCATTACCAAAGACCGCCGCGAAAAGATTCGTGCAGGAACCTTCGACTGGTCTGAGATTGATAATGTCATCCAGCCAGATTAGTCTGAAAAGAAGCAGCCAGGAGCAAAATCAATCCTGGCTGCTTTTTTATTAGGACGGTCAGAAAGAGCTCCAAAACCTATGTCTCTATTTGCCAATTTGTGGTATTGTTGAAGTGGTAGACAGTTATAAGAAAAGGGTGGTCAGCTTGAAGAAAATAATCATTTTCCTATTGATCACTTTAGCTTCTTGTAATCCTAATGAATCACTTACAAATTGGACAGACACTACCGAAAATCAGTTACCGCGTCTGGATGAAGCGAAGATCAAATATGAAATCAGAGATGCCCAGATTTGGGTTAGAGAGAAAGACTTAAAGAAAGTCATGGCTTGATGTTCTTGAAGGCAAGGTGTTTTTAAAGGTGACTGATTATTCAAAAATTATGCTCGGGATCGCTGTCCCTGGGGGGAATATAGATGATACTGGAAAAACTAGAGCCGATTTCGATAGCGGCGATCCAGGAGAAAGGGATTGAATCTGTCGTTGATTGGTTTGATCAGTATAAGAAATATTTTTATACGCTGGGCTGGTTCTATGTTCAAAACCAGCAGCAGATGGAGAATCTCTTTTACCGGTCAATTGTGAGGGTGCATAAGGAGTGGCCGAGGTATAAAGGGGATATCTCTTTTAAAATGTGGGTGACAACGATTTTTGTTCAGAACGCACGGGAGCTTTCTAAAGATGGCGGTTTGCAAGACTCTGAGAAAACAAGGGAGGACTTATTCAAAGCGATTGACCATCTTAATAATGATGATAAGGAAGCGCTTATCCTTACTTATGCAGCGAGCTTTTCCCTTGAGGAGGCATCACAAATCCTTGGGATTGCCGTGGATAAAATAAAGGGACATCTGTTCTCAGGGATTCAGTCTGTCCGGGACCAGCTGTATGGAGATGACTATCATGGCTGTGAAGAATACCATAAGCATTATATCGATTATCTGGAAAAATTGATGGATCGTCAGGCAAAGATTGAATTTGAAATGCACCTTTATTACTGCCCGGAATGCCAGGCTGATTTAGGGAGCTTTCAGGAAATGGCAATGACCAGTCTGAACCAGGTCGAGGAGGTGCAAGGACTTACGATACCTTCTCAACTCCTGGAAAACGTCAGGAAAAGGCTGTCAGAAAAAAAGGAAAACCGGCAAAAGAAGAATAAAAAGCGTAACAAGCTGGCCCTTATTTTTGCAAGTGTATTTGCATTTGTAATGGCGTTTGGTTTCATGACGGGTGCGCTGCCGAAGGTCTACTATGCATGGGCGGAAGATGATGAACAATTACGTTCCTTTTTGCAGCAAGGCCTTGGTAAAAGGCTGAGCCTGGAAGCGGAAAGTGCAGGAGTAACGGTGAAAATCAACGGGGTGGTTGCTGATGACATCCAGACGCTGGTTTTTTATGAGATTCATGCTACGGAGGAGAATAAGCAATATTTCATGGGCTTTGATGATGGAGTTTCCGTTGAGAATGAACAGGACATTATGGAAACGCAAAGCTATCCGCGGTTTTCTATTCCTGATGCTGAAGCGGGAATGAACAAAAGGGAGAAGAATGTGTTTTACGGCAAGGTTGCTCTCAGTCCGCTAAAAGAGGAGGAGGGGCTGATCAAGCTGAGGATCACCAAGATCCAGGAATTGACGAACGACACTGCATTGAGATTTGGTTTCACTCCTGGTGAGTATAAAACAGGGGATTGGTCCTTCGAATTCCCGGCAACCAAACAGCCTTCCCTGGAATACTCTGTCAATCAACAAAAAGAAATCGAGGGAGTCCCAATCAGGATTGATAAATTGACGATTGCTCCAACGACAACGATTTTACAGTATGCGATCAATACAGAAAAACTGGAGAAACGGATTGATAGGATTGATTTCCGTACTCTTGAAGTCAACAAGAACGAAGTGGAGGCTGACATGTATAGCAGCTACTTTATGGACTACCAGCAGGACAATGATTGGATTGCTTTTCAAACTTACTTCGATCCCGTTCATGGGGAAAAGCCAAAAGAGGTGAGAGCCAAGTTAAAATCGGTGTATTTATCCGTAATCCAACCTAAAACCATCGACCTTGGCGAAACCCGGCAATTCCCCCAGACAATCAAGTATGCAGGCAGTGACATCAGCATCGATAAGGTTGAAAATGGGCAGATGACCAATGTCGTAATAACAGATAACGAAATCAAAAATCGGGAATACGACTCGCTTCAGTTCGATTTTAACGACGGTTATGCAGATCAGCCAATCATCAACCATATGGAATCTAAAGGAGTGCTCATTGATAAAAATGGCATCGAATACGATGAGAATAAAGGGCCGGTCGATTATGAAAAATTGGTGGAGCCCCGCTATTTTGTCACCGAACAGACACTGGGAATCGATGGCCTCGAAAAGAATGATATGAAACTAAAGATAACGGGGTATAATGCTTTGAAATATGTGAAAGAAGTCTGGGACCTGGCGCCGGTTAAGCTGTCCGAGAAAAAAGGGGAATAAGCATACTGTGGCACGGGATGGACTTCGTGAGGATTCTGGTGTCCCGGAGAACAGGAGTGAACATGTGTTTTGAGGGGATGGGAGAACCGTCCCTTTTTGTTTTTTAAGGGTAAGTTTTTCAAAAAAAAAACAAATAGTATTCTCTTCGGAAACCGCGTAAAATGGAAGCAAACAAAAAAAGGAGTGATCACTTGAAATATAAAATGGCTCAGATGTTAGGGGACCAAAAGAATGTTCATATCCTATACTCATATGATGGTATGAGAAATTACATAGAACAGGCCATAAGATATATAGAAGAAGGTGTTCTGTCGGGGGATTATGTGATCCTGATTGAAAATGATCGGATTTACAAAATCCTGCATGCAGAACTGAACAAACGGTTAACATCAGTCCAAATGGAATTGGTTCACTGGGTCAATAACTTCGATTTTTATTATTCAAGTGGAAGTTACCATCCTCCTGCGATTACGGAGTATTTTCAAAAAACAGTCCAGCCATATGTGGAAAATGAAATTTCTTTCCGGTCATGGGCACATGTCGAGTGGGCTTCTATAAAAGAGCCTCTGAATATTATTGAAGATTTTGAGAGAATAGTAGACGATGCTGTAAACGAACTATTCTTTCCATTGATTTGCGCTTATCAAGGGGTGAAAATGCCAGAGCACCTCAGAAAAATCCTGATGGAAACACATCCTTATGTCCTGCTGGAGGATGAGCTTGTCCCATCCGAACAGTATAGTGAATTGGAGACGGTTCTGGCAGCGGAAGAAAGTAAATAAGAAGTAATTTAGAGGGGGCGGGATAACCGTCCTTTTCTTTTTTGGCGTGATTGGTATAAAATTTGCCACGATCAAATATATAAAGAATATGGACAACTACTGCTTTTCGATAAATTGGAACTATAAGGTGCTGATCGTTTGAATAGGAATAAGAATTTGCAATTAGCCATCTATTTGCTTCTAGGTTTGCTTATAGTTTTAATTGTTCATGTCATACTCCACACAAAGGTCTATGTCGTGTTTAGTGCAAGTCTTGGTTCAGTTTTCATGATTGGATTGATCATCTTTCTGATTATATACCTTTATTTAAATGGATAAAAAGGTGGGACATGGGGAAGGTTCTGGTGTCCTGGAAAAGGAATATAAAAAACTTTATGAGACGGGTGAACCGTCCTTTTGTGTTTTATTGAAACATTTTTTTTGTTTAAAACGTAAGTGTTAGTAAGAAATTCTTTATACTTCTGCTCTTAACAGGTTTTAAAAACCATCTAATATATCCAACCATTCAAAGGAGTGATTTAATGTCCAGGCATGGCCGAGATGATGATAAAAGTAAAATAGACGGTGATGACGGCTGGAATAGGGCTGTATACGGAAGTCCTACAAAGGGTGGTTGTTTTGTTTTTGTACTGATTATCATATTGATTGTCTGGTTCATGAAGTAGCCTGATGTTATAAGAATGGAGGGAACGTTCTGGGCAAAATAAAGTACGTTTTAGTCATCAGCTTAATCGTATTTTCTCTTTTGGTCCTGATATCGGTTTTGTTTACTTCCAGCATCAACAGAGATGTGATTGGTCTGGGAGGAATTGCGGCAGGTATTATTTTAATGCTGCCATCTGTTAAAATACATCGGCTATTTTTCTTTGGAGGCCGAGCTAAACAAGCAAATGAGAATTTTCCAGATGAACATCTGCAGCAAAAGGTCCTTAAACAAATCGAAAAAGAAGAACGTTTTGATGAGGAAGGTAAAACCAATATAATATTAGACTCTCTTGGATACTCAGGAATGGTGATATTCGTTCTATCTCTGTTCATTGTTCCATTATGATCGAATTCAATTTAACAGAAAAGCAGCGAAGTCCATTAGCTTCGCTGCTTCCGTTATTAAGAGACTAGTTCGTTATCCTCTACAGTATAAATCAAGGAATGTTCCACGCTTAGCATGCTTTTTCGCAAGTCCTTCTTATCGTTGAGGATAATCACACATGTATCCTCGAACTCGCCTAGACCATTAATATACTTTTCATATAAAGCTTCTTCAGCTTCATCTAGATCCGTGGTTTTCGGAAGTGACAGATCAAGTCCAAGCACGTACTGTTTACGCTCAGGAATTGAGTTGAGCTGCTTTCGTACAAGGTAAGCATTTGTGATTTCTTTGTACTGTGCGAGTTGATTCATTCCTGCGATGATTTCTTTGCTTTCTTTGTCGTGAGTGATAAAGCGGTCCTTTGGCTGGATAAAGTCGCATTCTTCGTTGGAAGCTTCTACGATTTCTTCCCACTTTTCCAGTTCCTCTCTCGTCTTTTCGAATAACTCGCTCTGTTCTGTTTCATAATAGTATCCGCATAATAGGTCAAGCCCTGGCAAACGCAATTCCCAATCGTACGACATAGCCAGGTTGATCAATTGGATTCCTTTTTCCGCTGTGTCCCTGGAATCCAGATAATACTCACCTAAAGTCATTAATGCTCCTGCGGTTCGCTGATCTTCCGAGTGTTTTTTCGCTATTTCTTCATACAATGGAATCGCGGCTTCCAGACTATTAAACTCTACTGTCAAAAAAGCTTTTTCCAGCAATTCTTCAAGGTTGGCAACTTGTTTGGCCGATAATTCTTTGAATCGCAGCTTAGAATCATTGAAGTTTTCAATTTCTTGTTTCCAGTCATCCTGATTGTGGTCCACCCACATTTTATTGAAGTCATTCAGGATCCGGCCTGGGTAGGCGAAGAAGTAATCAAGCGCAGAAGCTTGTTGTCTCTCTGGTAACAGTGCTTCTGCCCCCAGTGCTGAAAGTCTGTCTTTTAAACAAGGATGGGTATCCGTCACATAACTCTCAACTTCCAGCTGTTCGCTGAAATATTTAGTTGCTTTTTGCTCGCTAAGTGACCGGTACTGCTCGGCAAAGTTTGAATATGGCTGAGGTACACTATTGGTCTTCGCACATTCTTCAAACAATTCACTGTAAAAATCACGGTAGTAATAGGGGGCCGCCACAGAGATCATAGCTAACGCTTCTCCCATTGCCTGCTGGGATGTGACCGATGCTGCGGAGCGGTCTGCATCGTATTCTTCCTGCCTGGCCATGGCGAATGAATAGGCATCAAACCTCGGGTAATACCACTGAAAAAACTTCCTGAAAATAAAAGTGCCAAATTGTTCGTTTTCCTCAAGGGAATGCATTAAGCGCCCCCAGCTCATTCTCAAACGGTATATTCTTGCACCCAGGGCCGTATCGGAATTCGAAATATGGGCAAGTTCGTGGGCAAGAACAGCCGTAAATTGTTCCTGGGAAAGAGTCGACAGTAGCGGGATGCCGATGACCAGGACGTTCCGCTTTTTCCCGATGAATCCATAGCGTGAAATTTGGGCGACGGAGGCATTGAATTCGCTGTCGAGTACAATTTCATCAATCGGTGGTGTATTCATTTTTAGGCGCAAAGAGTCAATCATCTCAAACAGCTTAGGAGCTTCCTCCTGTTGCAGATAATACCCTTCAGGCATTTCCATTTTCACAATCAGGGCTCTGATAATGAAGAATGACAAGGTCCCCGTCAAGAGCAGAACTTTCACATTCCCAAAGGTGAAATTCCCATCCACAATCATGGCTGCTGAAATCGCCATTAAAAATAAAAATAACGACAAAAATAATGCGACATAACCAAAACCAAGACCAGTGAGCATGATGACCTTGAATCTGTAAAGCTTAGGGTTGGCAGAAGCCTGTTTTTCAAGCTTGTTCACCAGTGTTTCAAACTCTTGAATTGTCATTCTCATTCCCCTTTATTAAGTTATCGATAGTATTATAGCAGGGAGGAAGTTATTGCTAAAAGATGTTTTTTATTGGAAAAGTAAAAATTATTAGATAGGGAGGGAATTCCTTACGTCCAGAAATGAAGGCAGGGCGATTCATCCCCATTCTCTCGATGAGGGGGATGTTATTTTTCAAATGAATAAGGGGGACAGAACATATAAGAATTGGTGCTAATAATCAATCAGTATAACAACGGCCCGGTTTTATGGCTCTTTAACTGCCGCAAAACCAGGTCGCCTGTTTCTCCAGCGGCGTTACTTTACAATTCTTTCTTCATAAATAAGCTATTCGGGTCCTCGGTATAATCTGCAAAAGGCGGGCAATAATCAAAGCCGTATTTTTCATAAAGTTTCCTTGCTGGTATGAACGCTTCCATTGAACCTGTTTCCAGGCTCAGTTTTTTATAGCCGCGGCCTTTGGCTTCTGAAATGATGTGCTGAAGCATGGCCTGCGCGACACCTTTACGAAGATGGGCAGCTGCGGTTCTCATCGATTTCACTTCACCATGCTCGCGATCGAGCTCCTTCAATGCACCGCAGCCCATCAACTGGTCTCCATCCCAGACTGTCCAGAATGTAATTTCAGGTTTTTTCAACGCCTCAAGTCCGAGGGCGTGTATGCTCTCCGGCGGGGAGTGAAGTGTCATTCCATGCAAGTGCTCCCCGATTAATGCTGTCACCTTAGGACTTGTTAGATCATCCGCTTTAATTTCCATTTCGAACCTCCAGATTATTTTAAAAAAGTAGTTCAATTTCACGTTGTTTTTCCGGATCCGGGAAATCGAATGCATCATGATTAATATCATTGGAAGAAGAAAAAATGCGAATGGAACGTCCTCTATTTGGAATCACTTTTTGTATTCCTGAGAACGGTAATGAATCCATCCAGAATTTGATGGCTTATTTTAAAGCCTTTACTTATGTAGAAATTTAGCGCCGCATCATTCCCATTGGAAACATAGATGAACTGGTCGTCGATGCCGTCATATGAATCGAGCCAGCGCTTTGATTTTTCAAAGAGAACAGTTCCGATTCCCATGCTGCGATATCCGTCTTTGATATAAAATTGCGAAAGGCAGCCGACATCACTTCCCTTTACCGAATCCATATCGAAAAAAACAGCGAAATCATTCGAATAAACTTCTTTTGGGGAAACATTGCTGTACACGTATCCGACCAGCTCATCACCGTCCATCGCAGCAATGATTTGATTCGCCTTCGCGTTTTTAACCGAAGGGATCATTCTGGTTTCAAAGCTCATGCCATCAAAGAGCTCGGGACGTATAGTGGCTAGTGACTTTTGGTAGGCCATCAGCTCATTGCAAAGATGTTTCACAGTATCCATCTGCTCATCAGGGATTAACTCGTAACGAATTGCCATCATTCAACGCCCTTTCTTACAAGGTTTTTAATCTGATTATATCGTAATCCCACCATTCTCGATATCGAAAAACTAAGGTTAACAGCTTGTCATGATTAGGTACCATTGTTCATAGACTCTATCAAAAGGGGGTGTAGAGTTGAACCGCATACCTAACAGGGTGGATTATTATCTGAAAGAAAAATGTCTTTTAAGTGCCAATGTAAAACATTGGGAGCACTATATTGCAGCATTGAGGGCGAGTAATACGGTAACAATCAACAAGAAAGAATATATGGTAGAGAAAATCAATATGGTCCATGACCCATCAACCGTTGTCCTGAAAATCAGCGTTGAACCGCTTAAAATCTATGTTTGAGTATCCTTCGGGATGCTTTTTATTTTTGTTGCTGGGGACGGCTCCATCTTGTTTTGTACAAGGAGAAGGGAATATTCAGTGTGGGGGATTTTTGAAAAGTGTTGATCGGTTATTTATAATTTTCTTATGTTTATTTATAGGGATGCTTACTTTTGCTATTTTCCTATCATTCTATTATATAAATGTTCTTTAAGGACCTTTCGGTAAAATAAGACCCTATTTCACTTTTAAACAAAGAGGAGAGTCAATATGGAAATAATCTATTTTGCTGGTGGTTGTTTATGGGGGGTACAGACTTTTATAAAAACTTTGCCTGGAGTCAAGTTTACAGAAGCGGGAAGAGCGAATGGGACCAGTCAAACACTTGATGGTGATTATGATGGCTACGCCGAATGTGTGAAAACTGGATTTGATCCAAAGATTGTAACGGTCCGGGAATTGATGGGGTATTTTTTTGAAATTATTGATCCCTATAGTTTGAATAAACAAGGACAGGATGTTGGGGAGAAATACAGAACTGGAGTGTATAGTGAAAAGCCTGAACACTTAACCGAAGTGAAGGCGTTCCTTAATGAGAGAGATGATTATGACCTTATCGTTGTGGAAGTTTTACCTCTTACAAATTATGTAAGAAGTGCGGAAGAGCACCAAGATCGCTTAGCTAAATGTCCAAATGATTATTGTCATATTCCAGATGAATTATTAAGTAAATACTTATAAAAAAAGCAATCCAGTTCTGTTTGAATTGGATTGCTAATTTAGCATGCTAGTTGATTTTTCACTCCATTGTTTCTAGACATCTTATTATTGGCTGTCACTCACATTTCCTTCTGCCGGAATCGGATGTTCCTTCAGCAGCCGGGCAAAATGCAGTAAATTGTAGGCAGTGGTTTTTACGTGTTGCATCGTAAATTCGTTCTCTCTCCCGTTTGCCTCGATAAAGGAAGGGCCAGGGCCCGCTTCACCTACCCAATAGGTATCGACATTTGGAGGTATTGTAAACCCAATATGGGACAAGGCGTAAATTAGGTAGCTAGAGACATTTTTCGCTCCGTCTTCATTCCCGGTCACTGCCACTCCGCCTACCTTGTTATAGTAGATATACTGGCCTTTTTCGTTCGTAAGGCTGCTTCCGCCATACAATCTTTCCACCACTAAAGTGGCCAGACTGCTCTGTTCGCCAAGCCAAACCGGCGAGCCAAGCAAAAGGATATCCGCCTGCTTCACTTTTTCAAAGATTTCTGGCCAGTGATCCTTTTCATTAACTGCCTCATGGGTAATCCCAAAGCCGATATGGTAGTCTGCCATCCTGAGTACTTCCGTCTCCACTCCGTTTTCATCAAAAATCTTTACAATCTCGTCGATCAGCGCACGGGTATTGGATTGCTGCGTGCTGTCTTTCAAACTGCAATTCAAAACTAGCGCTTTAATGCTCATTGCTACATCTCCTTATGTCATGGTATTAGTATTTCTTTACCCTGAGGTTTTTTAAAAAAACCAGGAATCCGGTTTTGTACGCGGCATAATAGGCAGTTGAAAAGTGAATGGAAGGGCAGTTAAATAACAAGCTCAATTACAGGCTTATTTTTTGACTGATAAGTGGAAGAATATATTAAGATTTTTGCAGCTAAAGAAATTGGCTGTGCACAATATGGTTTACCTGGTTGCTATACAACATGATGCGAAGGCTCTGGACCAGCCCCAAAAAGGTATGAAAACTTTAAAAAACAGAGAATAATTGGTACACAGAAAAGAATGGGCTTCCATTCTTTTTTTAATTGTTAATTGTTTAACTAGCCTGTACTTCTTAAGTAATTACACCAGTAATTGAAACAGTACATCCTTCTAGAATCGACCCGTAAAATGCAGTCCCTTAAAATCTGACCATATCCAACCGGATCAGATCTTATAATATTCTAATAATCGTTTGACTATTTGAAATCCATTGCATATACTGATACTCAAATGAATGTTTGAATGAGAGGTGAGAATCGTTTGAAACATGATGATGTGTGTGAAATAACATGTTTTGATGGACCAAAAGTGAACAGGGTAAAGGAATCTTTATCTAAACATAATACAGTTTCTGTTTCTAAAATGTTCAAGGCATTGGCAGACGATACAAGACTAAAAATAGCTTTTGCATTAAGTGAAGAAGATGAGCTTTGTGTGTGTGACGTCGCCAATATTGTAGAGTGTACAACAGCAACTGCTTCTCATCATTTACGCCTGCTCCGCAACATGGGGCTGGCAAAACATCGTAAAGATGGAAAGCTTGTGTTTTACTCGCTGGATGATGAACATGTCAAACAACTGATTCAACTAGCCTTCACTCATGAAAAGGAGGGGAAAGTGCATGGATAAAGCGATTGAGCAATCAGCCGAAAAACATGTTTACCGTGTACAGGGATTCTCCTGAGCAGGCTGTGCTACTACGTTCGAAAAGAACGTAAAACACCTGGAGGGTGTTTCAGATGCAAGTGTTAACTTTGGCGCTTCCAAACTTGTTTTATACGGGAATGTTTCCATTGAACAACTTGAAAAGGCCGGGGCTTTCGAGAATCTTAAAGTCATACCGGAGAAGGAACGATTTGAAGAAAAGAAAGAGCCATTTTTGAAAAAGCATGCTACAGTCATCAGCTCATTTGTTTTCTTGCTGATGGGATGGATTTCCGGACAATTGAACGGTGAAGAGAATATTGCGTCCATTATTGCATACGCAGCCTCTATCTTAATAGGGGGCTATCGTCTGTTTAACACAGGATTGAAAAACCTGTTTCGATTAAATTTTGATATGAAAACCTTAATGACCATTGCCGTCATTGGTGCAGCAGTCATTGGTGAATGGGGAGAAGGTGCTACGGTTGTCATCCTGTTTGCCATCAGTGAAGCCCTTGAAACCTACTCGATGGATAAAGCCCGTCAATCCATTCGGTCATTAATGGACATTGCACCAAGGGAAGCCCTGATCAGAAGAGGCAGTCAGGAACTGATGATCCAGGTCGATGAAATTCAAATTGGAGACATCATGATTGTCAAACCCGGGCAAAAAATTGCGATGGATGGCATCGTTTTAAAGGGAACTTCTGCTGTTAACCAGGCAGCGATCACTGGAGAGTCCGTACCAGTGGCTAAAAAAATCGATGATGAAGTTTTTGCCGGAACTCTTAATGAAGAAGGACTGCTAGAGGTTAAAGTAACCAAGCATGTAGACGACACGACCATTGCGAAAATCATTCATCTGGTTGAAGAAGCTCAAGGTGAGCGAGCACCTTCACAGGCGTTTGTTGACCGCTTTGCTAAGTACTATACGCCTGTCATCATGTTAATCGCCCTTGGAGTTGCCGTACTTCCCCCGCTTTTCGGAGCTGATTGGAGCACCTGGATTTATCAAGGGTTGGCTGTACTGGTGGTCGGTTGCCCTTGCGCCCTTGTAGTTTCTACTCCTGTTTCAATTGTTACTGCAATCGGAAATGCAGCCCGGAACGGTGTATTAATTAAGGGTGGAATTCATCTGGAAGAATTGGGATCGATAAAAGCCATTGCTTTCGATAAGACAGGAACATTGACAAAAGGGGTTCCTGTCGTCACCGATTACCTTCCGCAAGATGGAGCCTCAAACGAACAATTAAAAATCATTGCTGCCCTGGAAAATGGATCACAACACCCGTTGGCTTCGGCGATCATGAAAAAGGCAGAGGAGGAAAGCCTGGATTATCAAAGTGTTGATATTACTGATTTCACCTCGATAACTGGGAAAGGGATTAAAGGGAATATCAATGGTGAGACCTATTTTGTCGGCAGTCCGAATTTGTTGGACGAAATCCTTGCTGGGGGGATTAGCGCCGAACTAAAGAAGAAAGTGGAAGCCCTGCAAAATCAGGGTAAGACTGTAATGGTTGCTGGAACGTCAACGAAAATTACCGCATTGATCGCTGTTGCAGATGAAGTGAGGGAAAATAGTCAAAAAGTGATACAAAAACTTCACTCCTTAGGTATCGAGAAAACAATCATGTTAACAGGAGATAACTCAAGGACTGCGAATGCCATTGGACAGCAAGTAGGCGTTTCGGATATTAAAGCAGAGCTTTTACCGCAGGATAAGCTTAACTACATCAAAGACCTCAGAAATGAATTTAACCGCGTATCCATGGTCGGTGATGGAGTGAACGATGCTCCTGCTCTTGCAGCCTCCACTGTTGGGGTGGCAATGGGAGGTGCGGGAACAGACACAGCATTAGAAACCGCTGATATTGCCCTGATGGCCGATGACTTAGGAAAGCTTCCCTATACGGTAAAACTAAGCAGAACAGCTTTAGCGATCATTAAACAAAATATAACCTTCGCTTTAGGCTTAAAGCTTATCGCGTTATTGCTGGTGATTCCAGGGTGGCTCACCCTTTGGATTGCAATATTCGCTGATATGGGCGCAACTTTACTTGTTACCTTGAACAGCCTAAGACTTCTCGGAGTTAAAGACAAATAAACAATAGCTTCCCAGGAATGGGAAGCTTCTTTTATGCTGATAAATGCTGATTCGAAAAAGTTTCTGTTGAGCATTAGATTTTCTTTGAGAAATTCTGAAACAAAATATCAAATATCATTGCACCTGGTAAAACGGCATCTGTGTACTGTGAAATTTGAGGATATTTCCTCTTTTTGTAACGTGTACACTTTTGTAAGTACAGGGAAAAAGACAGTAAAAGAGATAATTTCATATGTAGTCAAAATGGATTAGTGACTGTTGCACTGTTTAAGAAGACTGTAAGTTCAAAGCAGAAGAGAGATTAACCTTATGGGTTATGAGTTGGGCTCAGTGTGATTTTTTTGTTAGGAAGCCCGTTTAATAAGGGTTTAGTTTATTTAATCAAACGTTTGATTAAAATTGGAGGATTGATTGGCTGTGTTTTTCAGTAGAGATATCATGCTTTGGAAAAATACAGAGCAGATCCCTTGGTGCCCGATTCTAACTCTTTGCCATTTCCTGCATTTACACCTTAATGGTTTTGGATTTTCTTAAGGGCAGTGAGCGGGGCATTTTCTAGCTTAAGAAATGAACTTGCCATGAAATCCATCGTGTTCGCTAAAGGTATTCATTTCTATGGAAGCTATAGAAAAAAATTAAGAACGGCTGCTTTGAGGAGCCACCGCAGATGGAGGACAGAACGGCGATCATAAAGAAAGGACAGTGAGGGGCTTTGGAAAGTTCCCCTTGTATCCTTCCGTTTAAAATCCAAAAAGGCAAAGGGGATGTCCCTTTGCCTTTTAACGTGAAATTGAGATAGTTATCAGCCAGCTAAATCGTACCTATACCAAAGTTTAGCCTGCTGCCGGGGCAGCCGCTCTGGCCCCTAATTCTTGATCAATCAGTAAAAGAGCGGAAGGGTTATTTCCCGCAAGTTTAAGGCGATCAATGATGGTTTTGGCTTGTGCTTCTTCATCTATTTGTTCCCTTAAAAGGTCCTGGACGATCAAAGCAGCCTGAGGGTCGATTGGATTCACATAGTTATAGGCCTGGCGGTAAGTATTGGTGACATACTGTTCATGGCTCAATACCTTTTGAAATGTCTCAAGCGGAGTTCCGAAGTCGGTTGGCTGGGCAGGAATGCTGTTTATTTGGACTGTACCATCCCGGTCCAGGACAAAATCAACTAAGGTCAGCATATGGGTTCTCTCTTCTTCTGATTGCAGCCTTAACCAATGAGCAATACCTGTATAATTCTGTCTGGCCATAGCAGCGGACATCGCGAGGTATAAGGTTGAAGAAACATGCTCCAGTTGAATTAAATCATTAAACAAGCTTTGAAGTTCCTCATTCATTTTTTTCACTCCCCGATTTCAATAAAATCTACAGTTTAGTTTATAGGAAATGGGCATTTGTGAAACTTGTTTTATATGTTTTTATTCGGGCTCTTTTTTTCAAGGAGGTCCTAAGAATTCAAATACATTATTTGGATGGAACAGGAAAAACTATAATAACATCTTGTTGTTTTTCTGGAGGGGTATGTATGGAAGCATCAAATCAAAAGGCTCATTTAACCTGTGCGGAGATTTCGAATTTATGGGATACATATATTAACGACAGTGTTGTTAAATGTATACTGACTCATTTCCTTCAAATGGTTGATGATCCGGAAGTAAAACCACTTCTTGAATTCACGATCGAAGTGGCGGACTCTCATTTGGAAGACATTAGTGAAATTTATAAGCAGGAGGGCATCGCCAGGCCAGAAGGATTCCCGGTTGAAAAGCATGTGAATCTGTCTGCTCCACGGCTCTTTTCTGATATTTTTTACATGGAGTACATGCAGCATATGAGCAAGTTTGGCTTGACGAGCCATTCCAGTGCCATTGCGACTTCATCCAGGGATGATATCCGAGCCCTTTTTGAAAAATTCCACAAACAGGCGACGGAGCTTTATCGTGAGATTACCACACTGATGAAGAAGAAAGGGGTTTACATCCGGCCTCCATACATGAACTATCCCAAGAAGGTGGACTTCGTGGAAAAGCAAAACTTTCTGACAGGCTGGTTCGGGAAAAAGCGGCCGCTTCTGGGGAATGAGGTAAATCATCTCTATTTGACCTCGCTTCATAATGAGTTGGGGAAATCCACACTATTAGGCTTTGCCCAGGTAACCCAGGATCGTGATCTGAAATCTTATTTTTATTCAGGTGTCCAATTTTGCGACAAAATCTTGAGGGAGAGCCATCATGTTTTGATGGAAAGCAATGTCCCCAACTCGATGACCTGGGATGCTATCGTCAGTGATTCAACTGATGCGCCATATTCTGACCGGCTGATGCTCTTTGTGGTTGGCATCCTTTCCCAATTGGGAATAGCTGCTTATGGAATGGCTTTGTCCCTGAGTATGAGAAGAGATGTAGGAGCCATGTACAGCGGTTTTATTTTAAGAGCTTTAGCCTATTCCGAAGATGGAGCCCAGATGATTATTGAAAGAGGCTGGCTCGAGCAGCCTCCGATGTTTGTGGATCGGGAAAAGCTCATTAAAGGGGAAGAGTAGCAATGTTCACAGGGAAGCGCCTGATCATAGGCGCTTCTTTTTTTTAGGTTCAACGTGGAAGACACATGTAAAGCAGTTAATAAAAACTTTTCAGCCAGGAAAATGCAAGGAGTGATGACGAAAAGGAATGCTGAAAAAGCTTCATTATAACTGGGTATTCTCGGTCTCTCTTAGTGCATTTCAGGTGGGAAACCTGTAGCCTGAGCGGCCGCTTTTTATTGAATTCTTTTATTAAATTAAGGAAGTAGGTTAATTTATAGAAGGATTATTCCTTATCAGGAAGAATAATACAGTTTAGTAAAGTTTATGAAAAGATGAATTATAACGATGGATAGACAAAGACCACTTTTCTATGGAGATATAATTTACCCCAGTACCAGATGTGTTGTATTGGATGGATGATTACGATTAAGCATTTCGTTATATTGGGTTTATTATCTCCCTTATTTGTGACGCTCGGTTAATCATGGATGTAATTCCGGTCTTTTAAAAGATCTGCAGGATTTTAAAGGAAAATAAACTTGCAAGAAGGATTAAAGCACTCTTATGAAGGTCTTATTGAATAACGAGGGAGTTTAGCTTAAAAGGATATGAAGGCTTTTCATTAGATAAAAAGTGGAATATGGGTGAAATAATGAATAAAATCATTAACTATTACAATCAATTTGATGAGTGGGGAAGATTAGAGCGTGAACCAATTGAATTCCAAGTGAATTGGCATTTTATAAAAAAACATATGCCCCAAAATGGTTACGTCCTTGATAATGGTGCTGGACCCGGCAAGTATTCAATGGAACTTGCAAAAGAAGGTTATAAGGTAACACTCACGGATTTAACCCCACGATTAGTTGAAATCGCAAAAGATAAAGCTAAGGAATTGAAATTAGAAGGGCAATTCGAAGGGTTTTATGCAGCGGATGCCAGAGAGCTTAATATGATTAAAGATGAACAATTCGACGCATCGTTAATGCTTGGTCCTATGTATCATTTACAAAAAGAAGATGAACGTATCCAGGCTGTCGAAGAGTTAAATAGAGTAACCAAAAAAGGCGGACTAGTTTTCGTTGCTTTTATGCCCAGAATTAGGCACATACTTACATCGCTGATAAATCCGATGAATTGGAAGCCGAATGATAATATGGATACCATTAATCGGTTTTCTCAAACAGGTTGCTTTAACCACGCTGATGAGGGACGTTTTACAGGGGCGTATTATTTTAATATTGCAGACATCAATCCTTTTATGGAATCACAAGGATTTGAAACATTGGATTTAATAGGTTCGAATCCAGGAGCGATACTTAACAATGATAGTTGGAGTTATTGGAGAGATAAAGGTGATCAAGAAGTAAGAAAAATTATTGATTTAATAAAAGAAAAAGCTACTGACCCTAGTATTCTTGGGGTTTCAACACACTTACTTTATATTGGCAGGAAGAAGTAACATTTTAGAAAAATGGGGAAAAGAAGATAATTACAATGGAGTTGTAAACGGAGGGAATTCACCCGGCATTTTTGTTGTGAAAAAAACTGATATATCGTGACTATCAGATTTCGTCATACGTTTTAGATTTAGGTTTTATAGGGATTTTGGTCAAAATTGCAAACAATAAAATTAGTTAAAAGGCCATAAGGATCAATTAGTTATTTAGTCGGTTCCAAGGGGGGAAGATTGCCAACGGGATGAATCAGGAAAATTTTTTTTGTTCCCAAAATCGGATAAACCTGATATTATATTAAAAAAATAATACATAATCGCTTAATCCTTTGAGCGGGGGAACCAATTGTTACTTTTTTTAGTAATTGGGGTGAATCCTTAACAGGTAGGGTACTCTCAAAACCCGAACCCGACAGCTAACCTCGTAGGCGTGTTGAGAGGAAAACACTGCATTCATGCACAGTGGTTTTTGCCTCTGTGTATTTTTATTGCCTTTTTCAGGAAAATATTCACAACTTGGAGGTTACCTTTATGAAACTGTCTACCAAAATTATCATAGCCCTTATAGCCGGCGGAATCACTGGGCTGCTGATCAATCTGTTTGCACCCGGCATTTTTCCGCAGCTCGATCAGTTTGTGTTCACACCGCTGGGGAAAATCTTTTTAAACCTTATCAATATGCTCGTAGTGCCAATTGTCTTCTTTTCGATTACACTTGGAACCGCGGGACTTGGCGATCCGAAGAAGCTTGGCAGGATCGGCCTTAAAACCATTTCTTATTTCCTTATGACTACGACTATGGCTCTCATCATCGGCATCTCTCTGAGCTATGTTTTCCAGCCTGGTAATGTCGGTACTTTTGACACCGCCAATGCGGAGTTCCAGTCAAAAGAAGCTCCGCCGGTTTCTGATACGCTGTTAAATATTATCCCTAAAAATCCTATCCAAGCCTTTGCAGAAGGAAACATGCTCCAAATCATCACCTTCTCCGTCTTTGTCGGCTTCGCCCTGACCATGCTTGGCAACAAAACGAAAGGGATACTGAACCTCGTTGAACAGGGGAATGACCTGTTAATGTACTTAGTCAACCTGGTGATGAAGTTTGCACCATATGGTACATTCGGACTGATTGTTTCAGCAGTGGGCAGCCAGGGACTCGATGCCATCAAAGCCATGGGCCTTTACATGTCTGTTGTCCTGCTGGCACTTCTGATTCATTCCATTTTCGTTTACGGATCTTCGGTGGCACTGTTGGCAAAGAAAAGTCCGATTTGGTTCTTTAAAGGGTTTGCCCCGGCGATGGGCGTTGCTTTCAGTACTTCGAGCAGCAATGCTACCCTGCCGCTTTCCATGAGCACCGCACAGAAAAATCTAAAAGTCCCTGAGTCAATCAGCAGTTTCGTTCAACCGCTCGGTGCGACAATCAACATGGATGGTACGGCCATCATGCAAGGGGTAGCGACAATTTTTATCGCACAGGTATTTAACGTGGATCTGACCTTAACCCAACTGATCACCGTTGTCCTGACAGCTGTTCTGGCCAGCATAGGAACAGCGGGTGTTCCGGGAGTAGGGCTGATCATGCTGGCGATGGTCCTCCAATCCGTTAACCTGCCAGTGGAAGGGATCGCCCTGATTATCGGAATTGACCGTTTGCTAGACATGACTCGCACGGCTGTAAACATCACAGGTGATGCTGCCTGTGCCGTGATTGTAGCAGAGACGGAAGGAAAAAGAGAAACTACAAAAGCGTAAAAAAAGGAGCCGGTGAAGATTGTTAGTGGCCCGGTTCAAAACTTAGGATACGGATTTATTTGCAAGCGAATTTTTCATAATTCGCTTGTTTTTTTATTATAAGGAAAAGGCTTGCTAGGTTTTAGCGTGGGAAATAGCAGCAGATATGGCAACATGGTTTCTGAACGATGTTTTGAGTCAAGAACTAGCCACTAACTACCCGCATCATCCTGGATGATTGATAGCTTTTTGGCTTCAACCCCCGAACCTGTCAAAATACCGATGCTATCTTGACAGCTTATCAGCTTCTGCCCCAGAACCTGTCAAAATAACTATGTATTCTTGACAACTTTTCGGCTTCAACCCCCGAACCTGTCAAAATACCGATGCTATCTTGACAGCTTATCAGCTTCTGCCCCAGAACCTGTCAAAATAACTATGTATTCTTGACAACTTTTCGGCTTCAACCCCCGAACCTGTCAAAATAACAATGCTATCTTGACAACTTTTCGGCTTCAACCCCCGAACCTGTCAAAATACCGATGTATTCTTGACAACTTTTCGGCTCCTGCCCTCGGACCTGTCTAAAAAACGATGCTTTCTTGACAGCTTATCGGCTTCAACTCCAGAACCTGTCAAAATACCGATGCTTTCTTGACAGCTTATCGGCTTCAACCCCCGAACCTGTCAAAATACCGATGCTTTCTTGACAACTTTTCGGCTTCTGCCCTCGGACCTGTCCAAAAAACGATGCTTTCTTGACAGCTTATCGGCTTCTGCCCTCGGACCTGTCAAAATACCGATGTTATCTTGACAACTTTTCGGCTTCTAGCCCCGAACCTGTCAAAATAATGATGCTATCTTGACAACTTATCGGCTTCAACCCTCGGACCTGTCAAAATACCGATGCTATCTTGACAGCTTATCGGCTTCAACCGCCGAACCTGTCAAAATAATGACGCTGGATTAACATCTTCAACCAGTAATTTAGAATCATTGATATAGTGATTTAACAAACAAATCTCTTCCATATAGTTGGATACTAAGAGGGATTATTGAATGTTTTATAGAAAGTATTTAAAAGCAATGAAATGTTTGTTCCAGGACGATCAATGTAAAGATAACTAGGAAAGTAAGGAGATTCAATAATGTCCTATTGGGAAACGAGATTAATTAATACCGCACGTGGATACTTTGAGGTTTTTGTTAAGGGAGAGGGCAGTCCGATTTGCGTTACTCATCATTATTCAGAGTTTAACC
Organism: Mesobacillus sp. AQ2; assembly: GCF_030122805.1. Classification (NCBI taxonomy): domain Bacteria; kingdom Bacillati; phylum Bacillota; class Bacilli; order Caryophanales; family Bacillaceae; genus Mesobacillus; species Mesobacillus sp. AQ2. The sequence goes on from NZ_CP126080.1 coordinate 526,541, forward strand.
ATACAGGTGATTACTTCGCAGATACTTTTACAGAGAATAATATGGTCTATCTCGTGAATTTAAAGCAGGCCGGAAATTCAAGTAAGGCAAATGAGGCTCATGAGTTGAGTATGTTTGATGCTGTATACGATCTTGAAGCAATCCGGGAGGCCCTGGGTTATTCCCAGTGGAGCTTTGCCGGTCACTCAACAGGAGGTATGATAGGGGTCATTTACGGTATTCATTTTTCTGAGTCACTCACTTCACTAATAATTGTCGGGGCAGCTGCAAGGAAATATGCTAATTCATCCTCTAAATGTATCTATCATCCTGACCACCCACAGTTCGACCGAATGCAGCAGCTTATAGAGACTTTAAAAAGCACTGAATTAACACCTAGTGAAAGAGAGCGTTTCTCAAAAGAGAGAACTAAACTGTCTTTATTTCATCCAGATAAGTATGATGAATATTTTCCTTTAGGCATACATAAAAAGATGTCTGCTTCAAGAATGAATTTTTTTATTAGGGAAGAAATGATTTTTGATGTAACCCGTGAGTTAGAAAAGCTCTCAACTCCTACCTTAATTTTGAGTGGCCGACATGATGTACAATGCCCGTATTCTTTCTCCGTAGAAATGAGCGAGTTAATCCCAAGATCCCAACTAATTGTTTTTAATGAGAGCAATCATTACCCTTTCCTAGAAGAAAAGTTGTTGTTTAAACAAGTCATTTCAACTTTCTTAACAGAAACTGTTTTTTATTGAACTATTTACGCAGCAAAGTTCAATAGAAGGACAATTTATATATAGAAACTAAATGTTAGAATACAGCGAAGAAGGTTAAAACTTGGATTCAATAGAAGGTAAGCATCCATCAGTGTTTGGCAATAATTGTATAAAAAAGGAGTGTTTGGAATGGTCCTTGTTCTCACTCTTACAATAGCTGCAATTATAGGTATAATCTATGGAATAGGTAAGAAAAACAAACCTTCGATAGTCGGATCAGCCACTCTATTGGTTTTCATATTAAATAAAGAGGTACTATAAAGTGCAAAAATGGTTTGGTTCTTCAGGTGTATGTATTAATGAAAATGGTGATTTGTTAATGGTTTTGCAAGGAAAACCCGAAGAGAAAAAAACGTGGTCTATTCCATCGGGTGGAAAGGAACATAACGAAACATTCCAAGAATGTTGTGTTAGAGAAATTGAGGAAGAAACAGGTTATATTGCCGAAATAGTTGAAGAAATAAAGGTTAAAAGAGGAATTTATGAACACCTTAATATTTCATTTGAAGTCCATTATTTTTTAGTAAAGACAGTCGGTGGAAAAAGAAATTTCCAAGATCCAGATAATCTGATTTATGATATTGCTTGGAAAAACGTTGATGAAATAAAGACTTTAGAATTATCATTTCCAGAAGATAGAGATTTTTTAATGGACTACATAACGAAAGAATACAAGTCCCAATCTCTATTGAAGTAATGGGTGCGTTGATCCAGGAAGGAGATCGACCACCTTTTTTGGGAGGAAATAATGAGGAAGATCAAATACCTATTTCTAGTGATAAGCTTTTTGGGATTTTGTGTTGTTGCCGGAATATTGCATATTGAATATATAAAAGCAGATGAGTATGCAAAGTTTGACGGAAGTCTGGAGGCAGCTAAAAAAGCATTGAATTTAGAAATTATAAATTCAATATATTTCCCCGTAATACTAATCATTCATCTCACTCTTTTTATTATCTTTAAATTCAAAGGATCACGGAAATCCCTTTCAAATGAAAATTAATACCTAGATGAAATGATAACACGTCTCTCGAATTGGACTATGTAAGCACGATAATGGAATGGATTGTAATTAGCAATAACACTTATTGAGAATGCATATTCGTATTATTGGGGATGAGGACTGATGGGTACACAAAACAAAGAACCAATGAAAGATAATGGTGTTAAATTGGAATTCTATAATTCGGAGTATGAGTTGGCGTTAAGTGAATTTTTCTTACCTGGCTCTCAACAGCAATTTACAGCACTGCCTATAGAGATGTTAGAAAAAGCAAAGACTGATAAGAGTAGACACCCGATAGTAATCTTGAGCGAAGAAGAACCAGTCGGCTTCTTCGTATTACGTACAGGAGATGAAATATTGGAGTTTACTGAAAATCCACGAGCATTGCTCTTAATAGCATTATCAATTAACTCTTCTGAGCAAGGCAAGGGTTATGCGAAGTTAGGAATGAACCTATTAAACGATTTTGTACTCAGAAACTACCCAAATTCAAATGAGGTTGTTTTAGCAGTTAACAGCAGAAATATCCCTGCTCAAAAGCTATATGGAAAGGTAGGATTCGTTGATACTGGGAGACGAAAAATGGGTAAGATAGGTGAACAAATGATATACGAACTAAAAATTAATTAGAAGGATTTCACAGAAAGTTGATTGACTTCTAAAAACTATCCATAAGTGAACTGTAAAAGTGTTATTCAAGTAAAGGAGCCATTATTTACTTGAACTGGCCTCGAAAGCATGGTGACGTACCCTATGTTGGGAAATTTTCAAATTAATGGTTTCTTAACATTCTGTCAATATTGGTGTGGTAAGTTAGTGAGGAAAACACCAATAAGGAGTGAGAAAATGTTCCGTCAAAAGTTTTCTGTTTTTGCCTTGATTTTGATGCTGCTGTCTCCAACTTTGTTTCATTTCGCCTCCGAAGTGTCTGCGGAAAATGCGCTTGACCAGGCGCCTGAGCTTCAGCCCTACGGAACTGCGAATGGCAAGAGGGTGCTATTCGACAATACTCATGGCCAAACGGCAGGTGCTGCCGACTGGGTTCTCGATGGGGCCTTCTCTGATTTTGCCAGCGCCCTGGCGAATAAGGGATACTATGCGAAAGAACTGAGGAAAAACACTTCCATTACGTACGAGGATTTAAAAGCCTATGATGTCTTTATCATCGGCGAAGCGAATATACCATACAAATCGTCTGAACAGGCTGCGATGCTTCAGTATGTGCAAGATGGCGGAAGCATATTTTTCATCGGTGATCATTATAATGCGGACCGAAACAAGAACCGCTGGGATGCTTCTGAGATTTTTAACGGATACCGCCGCGGTGCTTACTATGATCCGGCAAAAGGAATGGGTTCAGAGGAAGCTTCATCTTCAGCCATGCAGGGAGTCACGGGTTCTGACTGGCTTGGAGACAACTTTGGGGTGCGATTCCGCTACAACGCAATTGGCGACGTAACGGCGAATGACATTGTTGCGCCGAGTCAGGCGTTCGGGATTACATCCGGAGTCGGGACTGTGGCGATGCATGCAGGGTCAACTTTGGCGATTATGGACCCAAACAAGGCAAAAGGTGTTGTCTACTTGCCTCAAACTACAGCGGCCTGGACACATGCTGTTGACCAGGGTGTCTATAATGGGGGCGGCAGGGCAGAGGGACCTTATGCAGCGGTTTCCAAGGTTGGATTAGGGAAGGCTGCGTTCATTGGGGATTCTTCCCCGGTAGAAGATTCAACTCCAAAATACCTGCGTGAAGAAACGGGCGGTACGAAAACTACCTATGATGGATTTAAAGAGCAGAACGACAGTACTTTGCTTGTCAATTTGATTGATTGGCTAGCCAAGCAGGAAAATTATACTTCTTTATCACAGGTTAGCGGATTGCAGCTTGATCAGCCAACAGACCTGTTAGCGATGGAAACACCTGAGACTTCCACTGAACCAGAAGCGGAGCCTTGGTCACAGCCTTCAGCGGACTACAAGTAGTATGACCCATCAACCTTCAAGTCGGGATCATATGGTTACGATGATGGCGGCACTGTGGGACCAGCAACAGTGGATGAGGATTTTGAGTCAGGGACAAAGGGAGCGTATTCTGCAGGGAATGTGTCGCTATCAAGTGGATCCTGGTATTTTGACAATGCGTTGCTTGGCAATTTATCCAGTGATAAGAAAAATGGTATACAGTCTGCGCGCGTCCGGTCATATGGGACCCTTACAATGAAATTTGATGTAAACGGGGCAAAAAGTGTACAAGTTTCCCACGCGAACTTTGGAACCGACACTGGTGCCTCATGGCAGCTGCAAATGTCGACGAATGGAGGAACGTCTTGGACCAACGTCGGCAGCTCGAATACCAGCGGATCGGCATTAGCGGTTAAAACTTTTACATTAAACCTAACCTCACCTGTAAGGTTCAGGATCGTTGTTTCTGGAACTTCCGGAAAAAGGCTCAATTTCGATGATATTTTGATCAGTAATTAAGTTTTGCATCCGGGCTTGCCTTCCAATTGAGGAGGCAGGCCTTTTTTGTATAGCCTGCATTTTGAACGAGCTGCACCAGATTCCCTTATGAACCGTAGGCTATGTACTTAAACTCTCCATTCCCGATTCCGGTAAGCGGTCCATCTATATTGGCTCTAGTTAGTATGGTCACCTGCTTCTTCAATCTCCTTGAAAGCATACATGGAAAAGCTGGTTCCTCCAGAAGAATTTCATTTTACATTCTCTTCATGTTTTTTTACATAAACAAAGCAGACTTTTAAAATCTCTTTGCTATTCTATCAATAGATTGAATAGGGGAGGGATCTTTATGTCGAATAAGGGATTAGGTAAAGGAATTGAAAGGCGAGATTTTTTAAAGGCGGGAGGAGTGGGTGCTCTTGCATTGACACTGGCATCCACGGGAATTCCGGCTAATTTGTTTGAACCAAAGGCATATGCGGCGGCAAATGTGGAAATGAAGCTTCAATTCAAACCTGATGGTAAATTTAAGATTGTCCAGTTCAATGATACGCAGGATGATGAGAATATTGATAGAAGGACGATTGAATTAATGGGAAAAGTCCTTGATGAAGAAAAGCCGGACTTTGTGGTGCTGAACGGAGACAATATAACAGGCGGCTGTGATACCCCTGATGAAATGAAGCAGGCCATCAACAATGTAGCCCAGCCAATGGAAAAAAGGGGAATCAAATGGGCTATTACATATGGGAATCACGACGAGGATTCCACACCAAAAAGCGGCCTGAATGAGGATGACATGCTCAATATTTATATGTCCTACAAATTCAATATGAATCAGCCGGGTCCGAAGGGAATTACTGGAACAGGCAATATGAATCTCCTGATCAAGAATTCCCACGGAAAAAAAGCTGCCTTCAATCTTTGGCTGCTTGACAGCGGACGGTATGCGCCGAAAACGATTGCCGGACAGGACTTCAGCGGCTACCCAACATGGGACTGGCTGCGTTTCAATCAGGTGAATTGGTACTATGAAACATCAAAGAGTCTCGAACAGCAAGTCGGCCATAAAGTCCCTTCCCTTATGTTCATCCATATTCCACTTTGGGAGCATCGTTTTATGTGGTTCGCAAGCGTCGATGGTAGAACGGATGCACATCATGCGAACGCTGTGGAAAAGCATGGAATCACTGGCGAAAGAAATGAAGACGAATGTCCCGGTCCGATCAACAGCGGCATGTTCTCTGCCATTCTTGACCGCGGTGATGTCAAAGGCGTATTTTGCGGGCATGACCACATCAATACGTATTCAGGAAACTATTATGGAGTCATGCTTGGATATGGAGGCAGTACAGGTTTTGGCACCTATGGCCTGCCTGGAGCCGACCGCAACCGGTTAAGAGGCGCAAGGGTTTTCAATCTGGATGAAAATAATGAAAACGTGCTGGTTGAAACACATATGGTCTTCGCAAAGGACTATGGCATCGATTTAACCGCAAATGACCAGAGCGTTGCTCCTGCTCCAATTGATGAAAGCAAGAAGAAAGAAAAAGTAGTTAGATAGATTTTAAAGAGAAGCAATTTGGACGAATTTTAGAAGAACGAAGTCGCTTACCGTCATAAATATTTTAAAAAATTCAAGAATGCCTATCCCTCGGGATGGGCGTTTTTTGTGTAAAAGGATACTAGCCAGGATCGATAGGGATTTGATCACGATGTATCCGGCATGGGGTTCAGGATATGTAAAGGATCATAAGTTAATCGCAAAATATGATGAAAAGTATTTCGTCCTAAATATGATAGAGATGATAAAGGAACAGAACAACCTAGATCAAGTTTTTATTGATTGTGTGAAATGGGATATTGTAAATGCAATTATGGAAAGTTCATTTAGCATAAAAGAAAATGAAGTCAGCTTTTTTAAAGAATTACTAAAATTGTATGAATCGGGTAATTACCCTTGCGGAGCTCAAGTGAAAGGTAATGGAGTAACATTATTGATTTACTAAGTTTCATCAACTAAAGGGGCAGTAATGTGGAATAAGAAAATCGTCATTTGTGTAATGCGTAATAGGCCGTTATTGCAAAATGAAAAAGCCAGAATTTCTTCTGGCAAAGGGGGGTACCTATTCTTATAACTTTTAGTTGCGAATCCTAGTTTATAAGGTTATTTTAGAAAAATAACCTAAAAAGAGCAACAATTAGAGCTAATCGAATAAGTAATCGTACTAAACGACCTCTAATGCGTGTTTCTAAAACAAGAGAATCACTTCCAACAGATAAAAGGGTACCTCTATAGGTGCCTTCTGTTGTAATAACTTCAACATCTTCACCTACTAGTTTATGTGCTCCATTTATAAAATTATCCTTACTGTTCATCTTGTCCACCACCTTTCTTGTTATTATTAAATGCGATTAACATAGAAAGGTTTGGACATTTATTAGAGTGAAAAAATTTTTTATTGTAAATAAAATTCATACAAGAAGTTTAATTAGTAGTTCAATGATAAAGTGTATTAAATAACATTATTTGTCCTAACTTTGTGAAACAATGTACTTAAAGTAAAGGGTTCTTAGCTAAACATCCTCATTGATGAAAATCGCTTAACGTCAACGTTAAGTGATTTTTGATTTTCTCGGTAAAAATGTACCGTAATTTGATGACCCACAGGATATTCAGTTAAATCACAATATGATTTACTAAGTCGAAATAGACCCTGTTGCTCTTAGGAAAGCATTTTACCAAAGTAGGCGTTCTTCATTGTTAATTCAAGTGGTTTTAAAAGGATATCATTTTGTAAGCCTACGAAACTTCCGATATTTCTTCATATTCTTCCCTCAGCAGTCGTGAGTCTGGCTCATCCAGATTTAACCCAGTATTTCTTTGGAATGTTACCGCTTCCATTCACTATCTCGGCCTTATGCTCGCGAATGGCTCCGCATCCCTTGAATGTCATTCTGAGGATGTTACCATAGATAACGTTGGTAAAAAAAGAACGGTTTACGAACACTTTTTGAATGAGGTGCTCAGGCAGATTTACAAGGAGGTATTGGATGTTAGAGCAAGACAGGAAGATAAAAAGAGTTGTAATTAAGATTGGCAGCAGTTCACTAACGAGTATGCACGGGGAAATCAGCCGCAGGAAGCTGGAAAACCTGGCGAACCAGATTGTTGCCTTGAAGGATGCGGGGTATGAAACGGCGGTGGTTTCATCAGGCGCTGTGGCAGCAGGCTACCGCAAGCTTGGATGCATCGAGCGGCCGACTTCATTGCCGGAAAAACAGGCAGCAGCTTCGATTGGCCAGGGCTTGTTGATGGAATCTTACTCAGAACTCTTTTTATCTCATGGGTATGTGGCTTCCCAGATTTTGATCACGAGAAGCGACTTCGCGAATGAGAATCGATACAACAATATGAAAAATACGTTGAACGTGCTGTTGGAGAGAGGGATCATCCCGATTATCAACGAAAATGATACGGTTACGGTCGACCGTCTTCGTTTCGGCGACAATGACACATTATCGGCGAAGGTCGCGGCGCTGATAGAGGCAGATCAGTTGATCATCCTTTCCGACATCGATGGGTTGTATGATGCGAATCCGAATTCGAACCCAGAGGCTAAGCTGCTTGATAAGGTGCGCGGAATCACTCCCGAAATCGAAGCGGCAGCAGGCGGTTCTGGAAGCGCTGTTGGTACTGGGGGAATGAAATCGAAAATCTCCGCTGTAAAAATTGCGATGGCATCGGGAATTGATTCATTTTTAGGAAAGGCCGACAGCGAAAACATTTTGATGAAGGCGGTGACTGGAAGTGCAAAGGGGACATATTTCAACCAGGATCCGGAGGGCTTCAACCTCGATAACAATCAGCAATGGATCGCTTTCCATTCCGGGCCTGAGGGGGAAGTAATCATCCGCCCAGAATCAAGTGCGGCGATCATTGAAGACCGGAAAAATATCCTCCCATCCGACATCCTTCAGGTAAAAGGGAAGTTCGGTGAGGGGGCCGTCGTCAGAGTAATGGATGTAGACGGAGAAGAGATCGGCCTTGGACGAATCAATTATTCCAGCGTGAAATTGGAAGAAACACTGATTGAAGAAGAATGTGAGCGAAAAGAAGCGATCGAACAGGGCACCTTTGTCTGTTCACTTGATTTTGCATTACCGGTATCAGTCTAAAACTTTACAGGAGGCGTTTTGATGACATTGACCATGACCAAAACTATGACAGTAGAAGATCAGGCCATTGCAGCGAAAAAGGCAGCGAAACAGCTGAGCATCCTTTCCACTGAGGAAAAAAATGAAGCACTGCTGGTCCTCGCTGCTGCACTGGAGAAAAATTATGAAGCCATTTTAGCAGAGAACGAAAAGGATCTGCAGAACGGAAGGGAAAAAGGCTTCGAGGATGCATTCATGGATCGGCTCGAACTTACTCGCGAGCGAATCGTGGACTTTGCGGAAGGGCTGCGCCAGGTGGCGGAGCATGATGATCCAGTCGGGGACGTCCTTTCAGACTGGACGCTCGAGAACGGACTCAATGTAAAAGAAATCCGTGTTCCGCTTGGTGTCATCGGGATGATTTATGAAGCACGCCCGAACGTGACCGTCGATGCAGCAGGGCTGGCGCTCAAATCAGGCAACGCAATCATTTTAAAAGGCGGATCTTCTGCATTGTCATCGAACAATGCTATAGTCGACATCCTGCACAAGGCTCTGGAAAACACAAAGGTGCCAAAAGACGCCATCCAATTCATTGCGACAGCAGACCGTGAAGCAACCCAGCAGCTGTTCACGATGAAAGAGCATATTGATGTTTTAATCCCGCGCGGAGGCGGAGCTCTGATTAGAGCAGTCGTCGAAAATGCGATCGTTCCTGTGCTTGAAACAGGAGTTGGCAACTGTCACCTGTATGTGGACGAAGAAGCGGACACTGAAAAAGCGCTGAACATCATGATCAATGCCAAGACAGACCGCCCGGCTGTGTGCAACGCAGCGGAAACACTTATCGTCCATCAGGGATGGCTTGAGAATAACAAGGAGAAGCTTGCTGCAGCATTCCAGGATAACGGAATCACCGTGCATGGAGATGAAAAAGCAGCAGCCGCACTGCCGAACGTAATCCCGGCAACGGAAACCGACTGGACCGATGAATATTTGAGCCTCGACATGGCCGTTAAAGTCGTCGATAACATCGATGAAGCCATCGAGCATATCGATCAGTACGGTACGAAGCACTCAGAAGCAATCATTACCGAAAACGAAGACAACGCCAGGAAGTTCCTGCAGCTTGTTGATGCAGCAGCACTGTATCATAATGCTTCCACCCGTTTTACCGACGGGGGAGCATTGGGGTTTGGAGCAGAAATCGGAATTTCCACACAGAAGCTCCATGCAAGAGGACCAATGGGACTGTCCGCTTTGACGACGAGAAAGTACGTCATGGTCGGGGATGGATTGGTGAGATAAATCAGACAGGGTGACGGTTCCTATTTTTCAGGAACCGTCACCCTGTTTTTTTACGATAAACCTCGGCTCATAATCGCTGATGACTTCGAAAACTCCATCATTATACATATAAATATGATGCTCAACGTGTGGGGCATCCTCACTGCCGAGCCAGGGAAGCTGATCATACCATGCGATATAGTCTGATTGTAAGGCTTTATAAAAATGATGCGCGGCCGGGTCAGTAAGTTTGGAGTGGTCGGCGCGGTCAATGAACTTGTTCAGGTCAGACCTTGCTATCTCATTTGCGTAACGAAACGTCCAGACACAGTCGCCCACAATTGGTGAATGCTTATCATAAATCACTTCCACCATAGTTCCTTTGATATCCGTCAGGACAATTTTAAGACCGCCCTGATCTTCTGTATCAAAATATTGAAAGGTTGCCCCAATAATGTTGCCTTTCACCAGACATATGACCGGCTGCCAGACTTGTAATTCCATTTTAATCTTCCCCCTCTTTTAACCAAGTTTATCAGAATAAGAACAAACTTACAGAAAATTGAAACTATCGTGTGCTAATTCCTATAGAGAGGAAGAGTCAGGATTGTTGCCGGTTTTTTGACAAGTTTAAGGTTAGTTGATGAAAACCAGTCAAAATAATACTTATCTGAAGTAAGGGCAGGTTAAGAGATAACCGAGGCCAAAGCTGCTCGCTTTGTCCAAACCAAATTAACTAATTATTCACATAAAATTAGCAGAAGTGCCAAACAGAAGCTTAAAATAGAGTTGAAGGAAAATAATAGACTGGAGGGAATCGTGATGAAATTAGAAGGCAAAGTGGCTGTAGTGACGGGTGCTGCGTCGGGGATGGGAAAGGCGATTGCGGAATTATATGCCCAGGAGGGTGCGAAGGTTTTACTGGCTGACTATAATTTTGATGGTGCTGAGGATGTTGCGAAAGGGATTGTTGCGAACGGCGGGACTGCAAAAGCGCTAAAAGTGAACGTGGCGGATCTTGCGGATGTTGAGAATATGATCGATACTGCTGTAAGTGAGTATGGAACACTGGATATTTTGGTGAATAACGCGGGGATTATGGATGGCTTTGAGCCTGTTGGTGATATCACAGACGAGAGATGGGACCAGATTTTTGATGTGAATACAAAGGGCGTGATGCGCGCGATGCGTAAGGCGATACCGCTTTTCCTTGAAAAAGAAAAAGGTATCATCATTAATATAGCCTCCACCGGCGGATTTAGCGGTGCCCATGCTGGTGCAGCTTATGGTGCATCCAAGCATGCCGTGATCGGGCTGACAAAGAACACTGGCTTCATGTATGCGCAAAAAGGGATCCGCTGCAATGCGATTGCACCGGGAGCGGTCGAAACCAACATCGGATCAAGCATGAAGGGCATTAATGAGTTTGGCATGTCACGTGCAGGCTTGACCCACTCATTATCGCCACGCGCCGGGAAGCCAGAAGAAATTGCGCAGGCAGCACTGTTCCTTGCATCTGATGACTCCAGCTTTGTTAATGGAACCGTGATTACCGTCGATGGCGGCTGGACATCTGCTTTTTAAAGACTCTTTAATTTAAGAAGTTCACTTTGAAAAATAAAACAAGAAACGGAACTCGAATCGTCGTTTGGGTTCCGTTTTGATTTAGGAGAAAAAGAATGAAAATTATCTATTGACATCCTTGTGGAATATATGATAAATTTATCTCGAATTAAAAATAAATTAATTCGAGATATTTTTTTAAATCAATATCTCGAATTCGAGATAAAAACAATATTAGGAGGAATTTTAAAATGGCAAAATGGACAGTCGATCAGGCACACTCAGCAATTGGATTTGAAGTGAAACACATGATGGTATCAAAGGTGAAGGGTCATTTCGATTCTTATACTGCAGATGTTGAGGCAGCGGATCTTACAGATTTAACAACTGCTTCAATTGCATTCAAAATTGATGTAGCTAGCATTGACACTCGTAATGAAGATCGTGAAAATCACTTGAAATCAGCTGACTTCTTTGATGTTGAGAAGTATCCAACCATTGATTTCAAATCTACAAGCATTACAAGAGACGGCGATGACTACAAAGTAACGTGTGACTTGACAATCAAGGATGTAACGAAACCAGTCACATTCGATGTGGAATTCGGCGGCAAAGGCACAAACCCATGGGGCGTAGAAGTTTATGGCTTTGAAGCAGAAACAAAAATCAACCGTGAAGAATTTGGTCTGACATGGAATGCAGCACTTGAGACAGGCGGCGTCTTGGTGGGAAAAGACATCAAAATCAAAGTTGAATTAGAAGTAAACCCTGCAGCTTAAAACCTTTGGCCATTATGCTGGATTACATGCGAATCCAGCATAATGTAAAGGAGTTGGAAAAATGGAAAAGCCAAGAGAAGAGTTAAAAGCTGTAACCGTGATTATTCGTGCCGCGCAGGCTATTCACGATGTGATTCGAAAAGACGCAGCACAGTATGGATTGAATCCTACGGAATTTTCTGTGATGGAGCTGCTTTATCACAGGGGGGAGCAGCCTATTCAAATTATTGGAAAAAAGGTTCTGATTTCGAGCGGCAGCATAACTTATGTCATTGATAAGCTTGTGGAGAAAAATTATGTGAGACGGCGGGCCTGTCCCGAAGATCGCCGCGTCACTTATGGGGTTTTAACGAATGAAGGTAAAGAGCTGATGGATACTATTTTTCCTCAGCATGAAATGGAAATGAGCAGGATTTTTGCAGATTTGGATGCCGAGGAAGTCAATCAGACAGTCAGTTTATTAAAACGAATCGGTTATCGGGCAAAAGGCCTTTAAATACATTTTTATCACTATATATCTCGAATTCGAGATAAAAATTCAGGAGGATTATATAAATGATGGATTTAGGTTTGTTAATCATACGATTGGTAATTGGTATTTTATTTATTGGACATGGTGCGCAAAAGCTGTTTGGCTGGTTTGGGGGCTATGGATTAAAAGGAACAGGCGGCTGGTTTGATTCGATCGGCATGAAGCCTGGAGTCACGCTGGCACTCTTTGCGGGATTAGCAGAACTTCTCGGGGGAATATTATTGGCAGCAGGGCTTTTCACTCCACTCGCAGCTTTGATGATTGCCGGAACCATGCTGATGGCCATTTTAAAAGTGCATGGCCCAAATGGTTTGTGGTCCACTTCAAATGGCTATGAGTATAACTTGACATTGATTGCTGTCACGATTGGATTAGCACTGATTGGCCCTGGCCGATACGCTATAGATGCTATTTTATTCTAAATTATATTAGATTATAAATGGGAGTGTTAATAATGACCAAAAAAACAATGGGCATTCACCATATTACCGCAATAGTCGGCCATCCACAGGAAAACGTTGATTTTTACAGTGGTGTATTAGGACTGCGAATGGTAAAGAAAACCGTCAATTTCGACGATCCAGAGACATATCATCTTTATTTTGGAAATGAAGGCGGCAAGCCGGGAACCATCATCACCTTCTTTCCATGGGCAGGTGCTCGCCAGGGAGTCATTGGCGACGGACAGGTAGGAGTGACTTCCTATGTGGTTCCGAAAGGATCTATCGATTTTTGGAAAAACCGCCTTGAAAAATTTAATGTACCATTCACAATTATGGAGCGGTTCGGCGAACAATATTTAGAGTTTGATGATCCTCATGGTCTCCACCTGGAGATTGTGGAACGAGAAGAAGGGGAAATCAATGAGTGGAGCTTCGGTGAGGTAACGCCTGATGTTGCCATCAAAGGATTTGGCGGAGCGACACTGTTATCGACCCAGCCGGAAAAAACAGCAGATCTGCTGGAAAAAGTGATGGGACTTGAGGTTGTCGGAAAAGAAGGAGACTTCATTCGCTTCCGATCTTCTGCAGACATCGGGAATGTCATCGACCTTAAATTGACACCGATTGGCCGTGGGGAGATGGGTGTAGGAACCGTGCATCATATTGCCTGGAGGGCTGTCGATGACGCAGACCAGCTGGATTGGCAGCAATACGTGGCAGACAATGGCTATGGTGTAACACCTGTAAGGGACAGAAACTACTTCAATGCGATTTATTTTAGAGAGCATGGTGAAATCCTGTTTGAAATTGCGACGGATCCACCAGGATTTGCTCACGATGAATCACAGGAAACGATGGGTGAGAAATTAATGCTGCCAGAACAATATGAACAGTATCGCGGGCAGCTGGAGAGAAGGCTCATTCCGATCGAAGTGAGAGAGCTGGATTGATGGCGATGCTTCCGGTTGACCCAGACCAGCTTTCCGAGAGAGAGAATTACAAGTTTCTGATTGGCAGCATCATTCCCAGGCCAATCGCCTTCGTCACAACAGCTTCCGAGGATGGAGTCTTGAACGGTGCGCCGTTCAGCTACTTCAATATCGTATCGTCCAATCCGCCGATGATTTCGCTATCCATCCAGCGGTCAGGAGGAAAGCAGAAGGATACGGCGAGGAACATTCTTGAATCCGGGGAATTTGTCGTTCATATCGTTGATGAACAGAATGTTGAAAAAATAAACCAAACAGCCGCCAGCCTTGCTCCTGAAGAAAGTGAAGTCGAGCTGGCTCAGTTAACTCCGGTTAAAAGTGTGAAAGTTTCAGTGCCAGGGGTGAAGGAAGCAAAAGTCAGGATGGAATGCGTGCTGGAGCAGGCGTTGGAATTAGGGGGCGGAAATGTGTCGGGCTGCGATTTCATCATCGGGAAAGTCGTACAGTTCCATATAGAGGATAGCATCTACAATCATGGAAGGATCAATCCGGAGGGGCTGGCGGCTGTGAGCAGGCTGGCAGGGAATAATTACGCGAAAGTCGGAGAAATTTTTGAAATCGAAAGGCCCAAGTAGTATCCGATCGGAGAAAGGGTGAAAAGGAAATGCAAAAGACAACAGGTATCCACCATATTACGGCCATGGTCAACGATGCGCAGCGGAATATTGATTTTTACGCAGGTGTATTAGGTCTTAGGCTTGTGAAAAAGACGATTAACTTCGACCGGCCTGAAGTGTATCATCTTTATTTTGGCAACGAAGCCGGGGATCCTGGAACAGTCATCACCTTCTTTCCATGGGAAAACCAGATGAAAGGGCGAATTGGCACCGGACAGGTTGGTGTGACCAGCTATGTCATACCCGCCGGATCCCTGTCTTTTTGGAAGGATCGGTTGAAACGATTTGGAGTCAGGTTCATTCAGAATGTCCGTTATGGCGAAACCTATTTGCAGTTCCAGGATCCTGACGGGCTTGAAATCGAACTGGTTGAAAGGAATGAGGGAGCCATGAATCCCTGGAGCTATGGAGGAGTTACATCTGATGTTGCGATCAAAGGGTTTGGGGGAGCGACATTGATTTCAGCCCAGCCTCATAAAACGGCAGAGGTACTTGAAGATATTCTCGGACTTGAGCCAGTTGGCCAGGAAGAAAGCTTCCTCAGGTTTAAAACAGAGATTGGCAACACGATTGACATCAAGCTTAGTCCTTCGGTACGCGGATTGATGGGAGCAGGAACGGTCCATCATATTGCCTGGAGAGCGAGAGATGAAGAAGACCATCAAAGGTGGAGAGAACTTCTAGTGGAGAAGGGATTTTATCCAACAGAAATTCTCGACCGTAACTATTTTAAGGCCCTGTATTTTCACGAGGGCGGGAGCATTCTTTTTGAAATCGCAACGGATGCACCGGGCTTTGGGGTAGATGAGCCAGCGAACGCACTCGGAAAAAAACTGATGCTGCCGTCATGGCTCGAGTCAAAGAGGGAAGAATTAGAGCACAAGCTTCCGCAGGTGGAGGCACGTGTTTTGGAGGGAGATAAACAATGAAACATATATTCAACAAGGGTAAGGTATCAACAAAACCAACATTATTAATGCTTCACGGCACAGGAGGCAATGAATTGGACCTGCTGCCTCTAGCTGGAATGATTGATGATGAAGCTTCTGTCTTAAGTGTCCGCGGGAACGTATTGGAAAACGGAATGCCAAGATTTTTCAAAAGGCTGGCAGAAGGTGTGTTTGACGAAGAGGATTTAATTTTCCGGACAAAAGAATTGAATGAATTCCTTGATGAAGCAGCTGAAAAATACGACTTTGACCGTAACAATGTGATTGCCGTCGGTTATTCAAACGGAGCGAATATCGCGGCAAGCCTGCTGTTCCACTATGAAAATGCCTTGAAGGGAGCCATCCTTCATCACCCAATGGTGCCGAGAAGAGGTATTGAACTGCCTGACCTGACAGGAACTCCGGTATTCATTGCGGCAGGAACGAATGATCCAATCTGCTCACCGATGGAATCTGAACAACTTAAATCCCTGCTTGAGAAAGCTGGTGCTGATGTGAAACTCCATTGGGAGAATAGAGGCCATCAGTTGACCCGTGAGGAAGTCGAAGCTGCGGCGCAGTGGTACCTGGGACACGAGAGGTAAGAGTAGAAAAGGATGGGACACGGGGACGGTTCTGGTGTCCCGACAGAAGAATAAAATATAACCTTGGGGACGGGAGAACCGTCCCCATTTCCTTTTCTTTAGCTGATCAATCCAGAGATCTTCCCCAAATCCACATTCCCGCCTGAAATGACGGTCACCACTTTTTTATCCTTAAAAGGCAGTTTGTTATGCATGGCAGCTGCGACTGTTGTTGCGCTTGAAGGTTCGATCAGCTGTTTCATTCGTTCCAAAACGAAGCTAAATGCATGGCGGATTTCTTCTTCACTGACCAGGACAAGGTCATCGAGGTATTTCATCAGGACAGGGAAGGTCAGGTCTCCAGGCTGGCTGCTCCTCAAGCCATCAGCGATTGTGGAGGTGGCTGGGATTGCGGTGATCTTCTTGTTTTTTAAAGATAGATAAGTGTCATTCGCAATCTCGGGTTCTACACCGATTACTTTGATCCGTGGGTTTGTCTCTTTTATGGCAGTGAGTATCCCCGAAAGAAGACCGCCACCGCCAATCGGAACAATCACGGCATCGACATCTTGTATCTGTTCGAGAACCTCCAATCCTACCGTTCCCTGACCAGCCATGATATACGGATCGTCATAGGGTGGGATGAATACACCATTTTCTTGCTCAGCGATTTCCTGGGCCCTTGGCAGCCGCTCCGCAGACGTTATGCCGCACATTTCGGTCTTGCCATTATAGGCTTGAATGGCGTTCATTTTACATTGGCTGATATCCTCTGGAACGACAATGGTAGCAGGCACTCCATATTTATTCGCCACATAGGAAACTGCCTGGCCGTGATTGCCCGAGGAGGCTGCGGTTACATACTTTGCGCCATTCTCGACAGCTTGTTTCACTTTATTACTCGCGCCGCGGATCTTGAATGAGCCAGTCTTTTGCAAGTGCTCTGATTTGAAAAAAATCTGGTTGCCGCATGCCATCGATAGTTGGTCTGATTTTAGGATAGGTGTTACATGAACGATGTCGCTAATTCGTTCCCGCGCTTCCTTCACATCTTTTAATGAGATCATTTGTAATTCCCCCTTTGTTTTCACAACCATAAAACTGCCGACAAGAGCTTATTTATTCTATCTCTATTCGATACCAACTTTGAATATCCTTCTAAACGGAGGCATGAAGGGAAGCGATAAAATCCTTTAAAAGATAGAATCCAATATGAGATGATTATATAAGGAAGAAAGAGGTGAATCACTTGAAAAGGAAAGAGCTAAAAATCTTCACAACCATGTCATTCTTTATCGCGATAGCTGTAATCATTGTGATTCCTCTTTCGCTTTTCACATCTATACCAAGAGAACTTGGATCATTCATATTCATCCTTACCTTGGTTGGCATCCCTTTCAGCATCATTTCGATGTTCAGCAAAGAGAGTTTATTGAAAAGGATTTTTGTCTTGATTGTCAATCTTGTGCCTATTAGTCTTTTCGGCTATGCCATCATTATGGATTTTATAGATGAATTTTTTCGATTGGCACCGTAGCTGGAATCCTGAAACAATGACCAGTGTCAACGCTTCTTGAACACTCCGAATACAATCGTGATCAGGATGATGGCAGATAAGACATAGGAAGTGGTGCTCACTAGCGGATGGGCGGCAGCATTTTTAACACCGATTCCAATGAAGGCCCAGACGAAGACCAGTGGATAGATGCGATCCTCATTTTTATATTGAAAATAAACAGCCAGGAGTGTAGCGATAACGAGCATGATGAGTGTCCAGGCCACATCGGATAGACCGAAGCCGTTCCAGCCGATATATTTCAAGTAATAGCTGATATTCGCGATGGTGGCGACGCTGATCCAGCCGAGGTAGACAGAAAAAGGGAGCAGATCCCAAAAAGAATGTTCTTCATTTTTGATCAGCTGATAAAGCTTGATAAGTGTCAGCAGCAAACCAATCATTACAAAAACCGTCAATAGGAAGAACTCGTAATGCCATAAAAGAATCCAGGCGGTATTGAGGACAGAGCTTAGCACATAAAGCGGAGCGGACTTTTGGTAGACCGGCAAATCCCTTCGTGAAGCCGGAAACTGCCTGATTGTCCAAATGAACAATAAAAAATAAATCAATCCCCAGATGCCAAAAACATATCCTGCCGGAGTAAACAAAACATACAGCTTATTCGAAATTTCCCCGGTGTTCTGCCCATTGATCGGCAGAATATTCGCAAGTGCATTGACCGCGACCACAACGATCGAGGCAAGCAGAATTAAAAGAAATCGTCCCATCCTCATCCCAGCTTTCCTTTTCGTATTTGTTCATACTATTCCACAACAAGCAAGTGCATAACTACATTTAGCCTTCAGCGAAGGGAATAAAACTTATTGGGGCACATCACCGTCCCTCTGTCCCGTTTGTGTTCCTTGGTGAATATAAAGCGTATATTATATAATGAAATTAAAAGCAGGAAGGGTGAGATCATGAGCTTACCAGAAGATCGACGTATATCACTAAGTGAATTTTATCGATATAGAGAGGATTCCGACCAGCTACTGGAGTATATAGACGGTATGGTTTTTATGACACCTTCTCCTTCCACGAAGCATCAAAGAATATCAGGACGTTTGCATGCTCAGTTGTTCCAGCTGCTTGATGGCTCAGGATGTGAGGTGTTCCAAGCGCCGTTTGATGTAGAGCTAAAGAGCGATCATATGGAAGGGACCAGGATTGTTATCCCTGATCTTTCTATCATTTGCGACAAAACAGGTTTCCAGGAAAATAGATATGTAGGGGTTCCTTCACTGATCATTGAGATTATTAGTCCTTCGAATCAATCGCATGACCTGGTTTTCAAACTGAACCTTTACATGCAGTTTGGTGTAAAGGAATATTGGATCGTGAATCCGCTCATAAATACCATTCAAGTGTATGTCTTAGATGAAAAGAAGACATTTAAATTACATGACGTTGCTAAAGATAAAGGCATCATAAGGTCGGCGTTCTTGAAAGAATTCAACGTTGATGTAGAGAAAATCTTTGCTTAAATCGAAGGCTTAGACAATATGTGTATACAAAAGAGGATAGCCACTAAGCTATCCTCTTTATATTTCGCTTACAATCCAGGAATGAAGAAAATCACCAGCAATAGGATCAATAATGTCCAAACAAATGATGATCTGATTTTTTGTTGATTTCCTAAACTTTTATTATTTTTATGAACAATCGATAAGGTTAAAACATTGGCTAAAAATAGAAAGTAGTAAAGAATGATATACAAGATCCAGCGGCTATGTTCCACTGCGGACGCCAATGGAGTAAACATGACCAGGCTAATGAAAATGACGACTGAAAGGAAAAAGACCACCAATACCACGATATTCATTTTATCCCATGCCGGATGGATTAAGAATGATTGGCTCGTCTTCGTTTGAAAATATAAGATCAAGCTAATTATTCCTAAAACAGCGGCAATGAACAAAGTTGATAAGAGAAATTGCAAATATGGATATTGAACGGTATTGCTAGAAAGATTGTCCTTATACAAGTCTGCTATGAAAGCGAGAATGACCAAAATGATGATCATAATGCCTTGATAGATTTTCCATTTTGAAATGATTTTGCAACACCACCATATATTAAAATCACGTACCTATGTAACTAGCTAATTCAAATACCGCTTAAGAGCCCCTGTTCCACAGCCTCCATGATGTCATAGGCACCCTCGGATTTATTGGAGCAGACCACGGCGATGGCCTGGGTGGCCGGGTAGTAGGCGGAGTGGAAGCTGACTCCTGGGTCATAGCCCATCACATGGTATTTAGCTACTTGCCCGGATTCATTCTTGATCCA
The DNA here is from genome assembly GCF_030122805.1 of Mesobacillus sp. AQ2. Classification (NCBI taxonomy): domain Bacteria; kingdom Bacillati; phylum Bacillota; class Bacilli; order Caryophanales; family Bacillaceae; genus Mesobacillus; species Mesobacillus sp. AQ2. Next base: position 546,502 of record NZ_CP126080.1, read on the forward strand.
GATGCCGTACCCGTAATAGCCGGTTTCGTTGGCTTGCGCGTGGGGGGTGAGCAGTCGTTCCAAGGTCTCCTTTGTGAGTAAAAGCTGCCCAAATAACGCTTTCCACAGCTCGGCCATGTCGTTTACGGTGATATAGGCTCCTCCGTCAGAGCCGCCTTTTACCGGCAGGGAATAGATATTGGTTTTCCATGTTCCGTCAGGAAGATCGATATAGCCGGTCGCTGTATTGGCGGGCAATTGATCAAATGAAAAATAACCTGAATCATTCATGCCAGCTCTTTTGAAAATATGTTCCTCGACATAATCCGTGAATGTCATCTTGGAAGCCTGTTCAACAATCAGTCCGAGTAAAATATAGCCAGCATTATTGTAGTGAAAAGCTTCACCGGGAGCAGCTTTCATTTGTTCATTTTGGAACATCGGCAAAAAATCGCTGAGGTTCCTGATGTGGTACATCGGTCTCGCCACCCAGAGATCCTCGAAATCATCCATGATTTTTTCATCAAAATAATCAGGAATCCCCGAGGTATGCGTCAGCAAATGTTGAATCGTAATCTCTTCATTAAATCTAGGAAACTTGATGTCAAGACAGTCTCTCAATCTCGTATCAAAGGTGAGTTTTCCATCCTCGACAAGCTGGCAAATGGCAATTGCCGTGAACAGCTTGCAGCCAGAAGCGATGCCGAAACGCGTGTCAGTGTTGTTTTTTACCTGATCCGAGCGGTTGGAAAAGCCAAAGCTTGCACTTGCTGCCGGAGCATTCCCCTGCTGGACGAAAACCGTACCTGAAAAATCGATCTTTGTGTGAATACCTGATAAAACCTGATTCAAATTCTTCAATTCAACCTCCAGTGCTATGTATGACCTGTTTTTATGTTACCATAAATATACAAAGTTGGATGTTATCGGTCAGGGTTGACGAATGTTTTTAAATAAAAGTGGGGAAGAAGCAATGAACAATAAAATAGCATTATGGTTGTTAGCTGGTATGGACTTATTGCTTGTCATCATGCATATGGCAGGATACTTCTTTCTGTTTTTGAAGCCAACGGGGTACTTGATTCCATTGGCCGCAAATGTGATTGTTTTAGCGGTCATCGCTTATCGGTCATCCCGTCGCAAAAAATGGGGTGCAGCCATTGGAGTGACCGTGATCGTTCCGGTTATGCTGCTTCACGGTCTCATGCTTCTGGTCAAGGAAAATCACTTTAAGAAAATTGAATCGCCGTGGAACAACCAGTCCGTCGTCATTGAATACCGATTCTTTTCGCTAGGCGAAACGACGTATCAATACCATTTTTACAGAACAAGGTTTGGCTTGATTGGCAAACTGCTTGATGATCAATCGATCACCATGGTTGTACAGGGAACGGAACATCCAGGTTTGGATGCGGAAGGAATCCTCGGTGTGGACAGGGCTGAATGGGTGACGGAAAGCACGGTGCGTTTTCCTGCCTGGAAGGGAATGAAAGAGGTTCATCTTGGACCGTTCAAGCCAGGGCAGAGTGTAGCTGATCACACTAGTGATATCGTGACTTTCATGAAAAAAGCCGAGATGAAAGAAAACGGCCACATCATTGTAGTCAATGGAAACCGGCTGACAACACGTTATGACGAAGCAACAGGTGAGAGCTGGATTGATGTGACAAGCGAAGAAGATAAGGGACCCATTCCAAGACAGCAGTGCAACCGCATCGTGCCGAATGAAGAGCGAGGCTATTATATGCTGGAAGAGTGTACGCATCAGTGGGAATATCCTTTATTCCCTTTGAGTGGTGACTGATTGGTTGTGCTGTAGGAGCCAAACTATTATGTGTGATTTTCGGGACTTTTTTATCATTAACTATATTACAATCCAATAACAATTCCTTTAAAACCTTCTATTTCTTCGAGAAATGTGATACTATGACGGACATGTTGGTTGAAAGGGGAGTTTGTTTATGATGAAGCGATTTTTAACAGGCGTTCTTTTCTTGAGCATCGCCGCCCTAGTGCTTGGCGCATGCAGCAATGATAGCTCGAAAGGGAATGCTGAAAAAGAAAATAAAGAAGATATAGTTGCAACAGTAGATGGAAAAGATATTTCAAAAAAAGAATATAAAAAAGAACTGGATGCCATGAAGGCAACTTACGAACAGCAAGGTATGCCGGCAGACCAGATGGATAGCAAGATGAAGGAACAACTTGAAAAGTCTGTTCTGGATCAAATGATCAATGCGGAGCTGCTTCTCCAGACAGCAGAGAAGGACGGCGTCTCTGTTGAACAGAAAGAAATCGATGCAGAATTGGAAAAGATCAAAACCAACTTCGAAGATGAAAAACAGTATGAAGAAGCATTGAAAAAGAACAAATTGAGTGAGAAAGAACTTAAGGCCCAACTGAAAAAGCAAATGACTGTCACACAATATCTGGACAGCAAGATCGGCAAGGTAGAAGCCTCCGATGAAGAAATCCAGGCAATGTATGATCAATACAAGCAGCAAGCTGAAGGCCAAAAGCAAAAGCCAGAAGAACTCGAAAAAATCAAACCACAGCTTGAGCAGCAAGTTCTAGCACAAAAGAAAGATGAAAAGATCACCCAGCTAGTGGAAAAAATCCGCAAAGACAATGAAGATAAAGTGAAAATCCGTAAGGCGTAGAAAGGTTCCTGCCTCGGATTTTTAATGGGGGATAGACCTATGTCTATCCTCTTTTTTATGGACTTGGGATTAGCATCATAGGAATGTCATTTTATTTGCTAAAATACCAACCATTTTAATCAATCATCTGGAGAACCTGCAAGTAAAACAATGTGAAACCTTCTTTACAATTAACTCGTATAAATTTATACAAAATCAATCGAGTTTTGATTAAGCTAAAAGAGGGATTGGAATTGGGAAATCAAGAGATTTTCATGTATTATTTAATACTCATACTTGGAGTCTTGTTTGTTTTAGGGGCAGTGTTTATTTTTAGTGGTATGTATAGTAACAAGGATTATTCAATATTAAATATAGGTAAGAGCTTGGGAATCCTTTTACTTGGTGTTTTATTTTTAGCCATTACTCTTCCAAGCATAAAATATATGGTTCTTAAGGAATATGATGTCGTCGCAGGGAAATGTGTTATCGAAATCGATTCATCAGGTCGTTCATCAGTAACGACCTTTAGAATACTCGATTCAGATGAAATATTTACCTTCAGAGATATTCCTGCACTTGATGCTTATGGAAAGTCAATTCCATATTATTGCGAGCTCACAGTTACAAAAGATCATATGTTTGAAATTAGTTATAAAATATACGACGTTAAAACACGAAAATTAATCGTAACAAATCAATAGTAGATTCTTACCTAAACAACGGATGCGTTGGTCAATATCCAGCTTCCATAGGTGGCGGCTGTTTTTATTGAATTCCTTATTGAACTCCCTCAGTTAGATACCATTATCTCTCGAATACTCACTTATTCGCAGGATTTCAAATCACTTGAAAGAATAGTAGGGGATAGATTGAATGAGTCTGAACATTATGGCTACCTGAAGGCGTACTTTAATAAAGGATTTACTGCTAAATCCAATGATTTCCATATAATGTACGTTTTCTCCACGCTACCCCTGGAGGTTTTCACTCCCATGTCTCAACGGGTCAAAAGCCCTCTCATTCCTTCGTTACACCTATCCAAGTGGTAGAGGCCGGTCTTTCTAAAGAAACGGGTCTGAGCCCTTTTGTTCAATAAATCCGGTACTTGTACATTCTTTGAGTCCTGCGAAAAAGGCAGTATTCGAAAGGTATTAAATCTAAAGTATTTCTTTAATTATTAACTAAACGTTAGGCAGCTATTGGCGTAATCGATTGGATCTTCTCGGAACGATAAGAATCATTCTTTCTGGCCATTCCTACTAATACTCTGGCGAGTTTATGGATTAATTTCATTATTGATTTCATTTTCTTCATCTTCTTCACATTAACATTCTTAGCGTGCAGCTCTTTAAAATCAGGGTTGTTCATGACAAGACTCATTGTGGCTAAATACAAAAAGCGCCGTAAACGCGATCTGCCACGCTTAGAAAGGACAATTTGTCCTTTCCATTTACCTGAACTGGCCTCTGAAAGATGTAATCCAGCATGGCGCAATAGAGAATTACCATGCGCAAAACCACTGAGGTCACCCGATTCTCCAAGAATGCCTGCAAGTGCAATTTCACTAATTCCTTTGATGGCAAGCAACTTTTTTGCGAAAGGAATTTGTTTAAGTAGGGAAGTGACTTCCTGTTCAACTCGTTCAAGTTGCGCAGTGGCTAAATCAAACTCTTCAATTAGCTGTTCCAGGTGTAGTTTATAAGCATCGAGTGCTTGTCGAGTGCCGACTGAATGCACAGCTAATTCAATTAAGGCTTGTGCTTTTTTTATCCCAGGTTGTCTTTTCATTTGGGATTTCCAACCTTCAACGACATCGGGTGCTTTCATGGAGCGTAGTTCAAGTGGTGTAGGGAATAGGCGCAGAGTCGCCATAGCCCCTTTGCCTTTGACATCTTTGAATACCTGTCGAAGTTCTGGAAAAACAATATCGACCCAACGGTTAATTTGATTGATGGCACTAACAAGTCTCTTAACTGTCATATCACGGTTAGACATTAAAACTCTTAGTTTTTCAAAGACCTCTGAATTAGGGCGAATAAAGGAATAATAACCATTCTTGACCATATCAGCGATAACGAGAGCATCTTTTTTATCACTTTTCGATCGGCTATTATCACGGTTTTCTTTATTCTTTTTTACATGATGAGGGTTAACAGTTACTGCTTCAATGTCTTGATCATATAGCCATTTTGAAAGGTTAATCCAATAATGTCCTGTAGGTTCCATCCCTATGATAGTTGAAGAAAAGCCTCTTAAGGTTTTTAACTGGTTTATCCACTGTAGTAATTTAGCAAAACCTTCTTCATTATTTTCGAAGGTAAGTGGATCTCCCACTATTATTCCACGGAAATTCACAGCTCTGGCTACATGTAATTCTTGTGCAATATCCACACCAACTACAAGGTGGCTATCTGAAATTCTCTCTATCAGTTGATTTTGTTTGTCCTGCATTTTAAACTTCATAGTAAGGGTTCCTCCTTAGGGTTCTGAGTTAGAGTGGTGTCTATACTCATATCTTACTGAGGGACCTTATTTTATTCAAAGTTGAGAATTAGCTTTCTACAGGAATTCTATAGCAGCATGATAGGTTCAATAAGAATGAAGATACTATTATTAAAATCTTTATTATTAGGGAGGATCCGACTATAAAAAATTTTATTTTAATTTTAAAGCCTATTTGGATATCCCAAACAGGCTTTAATTTCGGCTAAAGTTACTCTATACGAAGAGCAACTATGTCACGGCAGTCGACAAAAAGAGTGGTACCTGGCTCTTTTTCTTCGTCTTTAAATGTTGCACAGCAAGTTCTATTATTAATTCTCAAGAAGATTACATCTTCTAATACTTTACCACCTGATAAAAATACATCTACTTCTGTTCCTCGCTCTAACCTGTTTAGTATATTACAAGCACATTTATCACATCTGCTGCGGCTTGAACTTGTCCTCTTTTGATGACCCTCATTAGAATCACAGTATTCACACATTATCATTATCCTCCTTTCATTTATTGAATTACTTGCAATATCAATATATGTGGAGAAAAAAATGGTGTATAAACAAGTTCCCTGATTCAAAGGCACATTTTATTCTGATAATGAAAACCAAGTTCAAATTATAGATAAACTCAAAGAAACAATTGGGGGTAAAATCTCCCCAAGGTGCAGTCGAAAATGATGAACCTTACTTTAAATACAAACGATGCAGGGAGTTGAAGAAGAACTCTTGAATAGTATCTCACTTTTTAGTCTCTGAAGAACTAATACAAAATAAAAGGTACTTCACTATAGTGAAAGCACCTGTACTATAATTTAATCCCAAATTCGTATCCGTGGAACCCCTGCAGTTCTTAAATAATCCAATAGCTGACCAGTGTGAATTGATTCGTGGTAGGCAATACGGAGGAGCATATCCCCCAAGTCTCTTATGTATCCTGAATCAGAGCGGTCTATCTTTATTTTTGTTAAATCTTCCTCAGAAAATGACTTGATTGTGTCGAAGAACTTATTACGATATGGTTTTGCAAACTCCATTTCCGCGCTTACTGTAGTGAAAGGCCTGTTTTCGAAAGGAGAAGTAAACTCTGGAAGGCTCCCTCTATTAATGATAGCTAGGTGATAATAATGTTCGCTTTCCAAAACATGCCTGATCATTTCTATGCAATTCATGGCTTCATCATCAGGCTTCCATTTTAGTTTTTCTTCAGGTATTGATGACCACACCTTAATACTTCTTCTTCTAACTTCATTAAAGTTTAAAATAATTAGGTCAATTGAATTCAAAAAGAACCCCTCCCTTGATAGTCATAAATAAATAATACACGAATATATGTTCTTGCGGGACTTTTTGTTGAAGTTTATTAGAAATTATCTTAATAACGAGTTTAATGGTATTTTTGGAGATAAGTAATAAGCTGTCATTCTTGGCGGTTTTTTTATTGAGAATTATTTATGTAAAAAATTGTTGCTGATTCCGAAAAATGGAACCTTGAAAAATTTCAAATCGTCTAATTATCAAAAACAAGGTTGTGAGCAAATATGATTGACCCGGTAAAGAATTTAAACCGAGAGGAAAAACTGAAATGGCTCATGAATACATTTGGCAATGATATTATCAGGATTGCCTTTACATATCTGAAACAAAAAGATTAGCAGAAGATGTGGCGCAAGATGTATTTATAAAATGTTATGAAAAGATGGATTCCTTTCGTAATGATTCATCTTATAAAACCTGGCTGATCCGAATTACGGTGAACAGGTGTAAGGATGTATTGAAGAGTTGGCATTATAAAAATTTATTTTTGACTGATTTTTTTAAACAAAATCATCAAACTGTTTCTGCAATTTATCATCATGAAGATGAATTAATATCACTTCATGTATTAAAACTCCCTATAAAACAGAGAGAAGTCATTATTCTATTTTATTATCAAGATCTATCCATCGAGGAAATCTCAGATCTGTTAGAGATTAACTCTAATACCGTTAAAACAAGACTGCATCGAGGACGTCATAAATTAAAAGAATCATTGGAAGGAGCGGGAGCAATTGATGGAAAATAAACTTGATAATTTAAAAGAAAAAATGGATAACACCATTTTGAAAGATGTGAATTTTGATGATAGGCATCATCAGCAAGTCTTGAACTCCATAAAAAAGACCAAAATTGAAAAACACGTATTTCAGCTGAAAAATAAATTTAACACTCTACTTAGTGTTTCGGTGGTTTCGGTCTTGTTTTTAGGTATTCTATATTTTGTTGGAATCCAGCTAAACTTATTAAATGGACCTAACATGAGACAGGCTGGGGAGCCAAAGGAGTCTCTAAATAAGCCTTCAAATGAGGATGCGACATCTATACAAAGAAATAAAGAAGCAATTAAAAAAATACTTGAGCTTGAGTTTACCGGTCCAGATGAGAAGTTAATGGGTCTAATGTGGAATCCTAAATATAAGACTGTTGTGAATGGTCAAGAAGAGAACAAAGAATTTGATCAATATTTAGAAGAGAAGTACGGTTCTTTCTTTACAGATGCGGGTCTCCATTCCTTCATAGCAGCATATGGCGGTACTCAATACCAGACATATGCTTACAACGCTGGTTATAAGTTAAGCTTTAAGGGAGTTACCACCGAGCAAAATCAGCATAACCCGAGACTTTATATCTTTGTTGCGAAAGTTGGTTATCAAAAGAGCGGCGAAGAAGAAAAAACTGTGGATGTAGAAGGTAAGGTTTTGATGTCAGAAGGAAAAATAGGAGAATTTAAGTATGGAAATGACGAAGGTTTGTCAGATAAATTGAGGGAATAAGAAATTTAATGATGACTTTATTAATTGTGCGTTGCTCTAGGAAAGATTAACGCACTTTGATGTTTCATTTCTTATTGCACAAACGATGCAGGAATGTTGAACAAGCAAAAGTGTTGGAATATTTATTCAGCGACTTCTAGGGAGGGGAAATTTTGAAAATAACTCAACAATGGAACCAAGAAGATAGTGAATACATTCGAAAGAATGTAATTGAACATAATCTTTCTAAGCTACCTGATGATGTAAAACATCCAGTTAAGAATATTAGCTTTATTCTTAGGGATGAAGGAGGAGAAATATTAGGTGGCATAAAGGAACAATTTTTTGGTATAACTTACATATTGATTTCCTGTGGGTTGATGAATCACTTAGGGGTAGCGGTTATGGGAAAGAGTTATTAAATCATATAGAAAAAATAGCGAGAGAAAACAGGTGCCAATTAATTCAACTTGATACGTTTAGCTTTCAAGCACCGGACTTCTATCAAAAAAATGGTTATGAGATAGTCGGTGTAATTGAAGGACATCCAAACAAAGAAAATCAGCAGTATTACCTAAAAAAGACATTAACTTATAGATGAATCATATATACACTCAGAGGGCAAGTGATCTTTATAGCATAAGAACAGGCAGCGTTGTTATTGAACAAACGAAGCAGTTATATGGAAGAAGGTATTCCAAATTTGTGTTTAAAGAAGCATCCAGTTAGCTGTCTAATCAGGAATAGTTTTGGAGGCAATTATGAATGAGCAGACTATTTAAACTTTGCATTTGCAATCTTGTATTGATAATTTTCTTAGTCAGTTGTTCCAATTCAACAAATGTGTCAGAGGATAAGGAAGACATAAATCTATATGCATCGTCGTTTGAGAAACTGCTAGATGATTATCCGCAATTGGAATCCACATATAACAGAATACCTACAAAACTTCATGATAAGATTGTTGCTCCATCGCTAGAAGAAATCCCTTTTAAAGTTGAGGAAGTAAAGTTAGATTACGATAATGACCCAACAGGAATGATTCCTGCAATAATGATTCTATACACTGGAGATAATAAAAGGGTTACAAGTACGGTTTGGTATCATGATGGTACTTCTATTCCAGGTAAAGAGTTATTGTTGGATCATGATATCAAGGCTTTTTACCTCAACAATATAGAGGAAATAGCTATTACTTGGAGAGATCCTGATAAGAATAGTAAGCTATTATACCGTGTAGGATTGTTAACGTTTGAAAAGGGTTCATTAACTAAAGCAAAAAATCAATTATCTAAAGATGATGCTGTATCTATCGCTAATAGTATGATTAATAATTACTATCGTTCTAGAAGCGAAACACAGAACGATTAACTCTTCTTTTTCATAAAATGATAATTGGTTGTTAGCAAAGTGGCGGTTTTTCATTAACGAATAATCCCTTTTTCTTCATATTAAAGTAACGATGCAGGTTAGTTCAACAAGAATTTAGAGAACAGTTAGGAATGAAGGATTACGAGTCAGTAGGAAGTTCAAAAATAATTGCAGATTAGGTGTGAGCAGGTGTAGATCCAGCAGTGAGAAGAACTGGCTTGGAGTTATCAGTTGGCAGCGGACTGAGTTTGATTAGTCAAATTAGGCCCGAATAGGGGAAGTGGCTTCTTAAGATTTAGATGCCTATATAAACATATTTTTGAAACTTCTGACGACTTTATTCGTAATAAATACTATAAAAGGGGGGATACATTGAAGTTAAAATGGTATATATTTTTCGTTTTACTAGTCCTGGTTTTAGAATTAGGTTTGCTTTTTGGGGTATCACATTATTTTGAAACAAATCTTGTAGATACAATGTTTTTAGGGTCAGTTGGATTTACCATTATAGCATTTTTATTTAGTTCTAAAGGAGACGCATTGTCAAAGAATTCACAGGTAGCAGTTTTCCATATGTTCTTAGGAAATTACAAGCCACAACATGAGAAAGCAACATTTACCATTAATCCCTTCTTAGTAGGATCTCTATTGTGCTTTATTGCATATTTTGTTCTTTATTATTTAGGAGTTATAAGTTAGAAATAATTAGTTTATAAAAAATATTGATACAAAAGTGTTTAGGCACATTCTTGCTTATTTTCGAACAGGGGGGAGCAGTTTAGCAAAAGAAGGGTCGGCGAAGGGGTGCGTTGATCCAAAAGGATTAACGGCCTTTTTTATTGATTTCCTTATTTAGCTAACATGCAGTTATGTTGAAGAAGGAAGTAAACGATTTAAGAATTTCTAAGGGGTAAGGTTATGAAAGTTGAGAGGAAATTTAAAAATGAAACAGAACAAGATAAACGAAGTCTATTGAGAGCCCAGAAAACATCATTATATTGGTTGCTAGGAATAATATATGTTTCTTTTTTAGGAGTGCAGCTTGGTCGGATCCAAGCTATAACTGATTTTAATTATTCATTACACGAGATGTTGTATATACCTGCAACTTTGTCTTCTTTTATTGTTCCAATAACGTTTTTAATATATATGTATTTTGTAATAAAATACTTACGAAAATGGGGAATCCAAAAGCCGAATATAAACCCTGTTATAAAAGCAGTGTTAGTAATAATCTCCTTATTAACAATATTTTCTTTATTAAATTTTCAATCTAAAGAAGTTTCTACTGGTGGAGTATTTAAGGTTGAACAGAAAATTCAAGAAGATACAAAATACTATTTGATATTAAACGATAAAAAAATTAGGGTGTCAAGGAATGAATTTTATTTAGTTGATTTAAATAAGGAATACTTAGGGACTTTTGTTTGGAATTCACAAACTAACAGAGGCAGACTTGAAACTATTGAGCCAATCTTGAAATGAAGTATGATTCAAGGTCAGGAAAGAACCTTATTCTCTCCAATGCGATGATCCAGGAAGGGATAAGCAACTTTTTTGTGAAAATCCTTATTAAACAAAACCAGCTAATAGTTTGTCAATATTTTTCATTAAAATTATAAAATTCATCGTGATATACTAAAAAAGGGTATACCAAATAACCTTCATATTCTTAGAATTGGAAGGTTTTTCGTAATTTAGTTAGATGTTGTTTCTAAGCTATATCTTGGAAAGTGGTCCGGTTTCTTAAAAGGGCAAATATCCAATGTAAGAGCTTATTTACACAAGCAATTACAGCTACCTTAAATGGCTTTCCTTCTTCACGCTTCTTGTCGTAAAACTCACGCATTCGTTTGTTTCGGGGAATGATTTCATCCGTCGTTTTCTGTTTACGACAATCGCGTATGGCACATCGAACAGCCATATATAAGGCGTGACGAAGCCTGCTGGAACCTCTTTTGGTGATTCGGTTTTTGGTGGCAGTAAACTTGCCAGATTCGAAAACACTAGGGTCTACTCCAGCGAAAGCCACGAGCTTTTTAGGGTCAGTAAATCGATCTATCTCTCCAATTTCAGAAATGATCGTTGCCGCGATCTTTTCTCCGATACCAGGGATAGATTTGATAATATTATATTCTTCAACTTCTTTAGCGAGGGCATCTATCTCTGACTCCAACGTGGATAGGTGTTCTTTGTATTGAAGAATAATATCAATATACATACCTAAGCTTAAGATATGACTCTGATAGACTGTCTTTTCAAAGGGATTGCGAGCTGCCGCCTCTTTTAGTTGTAAGGCTTTTTCATTGGCCCATCTGATTGAGCGACTTTTACATAATTCCTTAATCCTATTTGAGAGTGCTTCATCACTAGCCTTTAATATGTCTTCAGATGATGGAAACTCCTTTAACGTTAAGAGTGATACCACAGAATATAAATCACCGAACACCCCTCGATACTCAGGGAATACTTGATCCAGAATAGCCTGGAACTGCAGCTTTGTCTGAATCATGACTCCTGTAATATTCTCGTGTTGTCTTGTAAGGTTACGAAGGTTTAAAAGCTGGACCCCTCGCTTTTTATATGGCTCTAACTCTTCCTTGTAATACAACTCGCAGAGGTGGTAAGCATCGACGGCATCTGTCTTTACTTTCCTTAAACTTGAACTTTTCGCCTTGTAGGAAATTAAAGGGTTAATAATGATTAATAAATACCCACGTTCCTCTAAATATTGGACTACTGATGTTTGATAGTGTCCAGTAGCTTCAAGAATAACTGGAGGTTTTAGACCCGATTCTTTTTGTACTACCTCTAAAAACTCTACAAGTGACTCAAGCCCCTGAAGTGTATGAGCTACTTTAAAGCTCTTACGGAATGGTTTGCCTTTATCGACAAAAGCTTGAACCTGACTTTCCCCCTTAGAAATATCCAGACCAACGACTGGATTCATCCATAACCATCTCCTAATCTTTTATTTTGCCGGTACCCCTTATTTTCCTTGCAGTGTCACAGCTTCGCTTGTTATACGAGATCTATGTCCCAACCAGCCTCAATCATGTTTCTACAAGTAGGGGGCAAACTGTTTTGTTGACGGGATCCAGGTCCCACGTGCAGTTACGTTTTACCCCGGCTACCGTTATAATAAGACCATATAGAAAAAGGTCAACCAGAAATATTTTCTTATCTGGATGACCTTATAATACGATGACCTTATAATACGAACGGTGCAGGATAGTTAAAAAAGTAAACCAGCCAGGTTTTACACACATAAATGAAACTTTCCCCCAAATTTTACGTAATAATTAAGAAAAGGGGGGAGTATTTGTGGGGAAGATTCTTAATATTGTTATAACTTTGGTTTTGATATTGGGAATAAACTATGTAGTATCCCATTTTTTAAATGCAGCCTTTATAGATTACTCTTTTTTTGTGGGACTTATAACTTCAATAATAATTGGATTTTTCACTTCCAGAGGTGGCCTTACTACTCAAAATAGCAATATGTTGATCCAAGCTCAAACTATGTATAAAATGGCACCTGAAAAATTTAAAATCAGACCAAACTTTGCGTTATATACTGCAATTGCCTATACCATTCTTTCTTTAATAACAATGATTTTTGTTTACAGAGATTATTTTTAATTTTGATTCTAATATCCTTACAATTTGAACAAAAGGAGCAGTAATCTTGAAGAGGAATTGTGGCTACATCAATAAAAAGGTGAAAACATTTATGATAGAAGCTCTAAGTAATTTCTTCGGTGCAATAGCTTCGGCTTTATGGGGCAAAAAATCTAAAAAAGAGAAAGTTAATAAATCATTCTAGATGGACAAATGGGTGTGTTTGAATGCGATGATCGATAAAGGATTAACGCATTTTTTGTTGAATTTCTTATTTAAGTAAAGATACAGGTGTCTTGAATAAATAGGAGGGTAATAAATGGAGCTAGTTATAGCAATATTAGCTGTTTTATCTTCTATAGGGATACTTTATTATATGGGGAAGTCTGGATTTAAATGGGGCGAGAACATCGACCAACAAGATGAAAAGGATAGGAAGTAACATTGAAAAAGGTAAGTATTAATAGCAAGGATGCATTGTTCTTGAAGAATAATGCAATTCCTTATTTAACATAAGGAGCAGGTTAGTTAAAGAACATTTAGGGCACATTACTTTCAAAAAGGAGTAACCTAAATGAAAAATTCATTATTAATTAGCTTGTACATTGTATGTAGCATTTTTATGTTATTAGGAAATCCTGTTTATTCACGAGCTTCTTATCCAAATAAAGTTGACTACCTGTATCCTGCAAATACGGAAAAAATAATTGATGAAACTGTAGATGGATTTTACCAGGCTCTAAGAGATAGAAGGTATCCAGTACATCAGGAATTTTACGTAAGACATAAGTATAGCCAAGAAGATTTGGATGCTGGTCTCTTTAAAGAAATGACTGATGCATCAGTTAATATTAGGAAAAAGGTATTGTTTAATGAGCTTAAAGGATTCAATTATATGACTTGGGATGGAAATGTTTTTCATACCTATCCTGATATAGATTTAAAATACCATCAGACAGTCAGCCCCAATAGGCAAGTTTTTTTCTTCTATTCCTTTAAAGACACAGAGAAAGAATTTAGAGGTAAATATGCAATTTATGATGTTGAAACAAAAGAATTCCTATCAGGTGGAGGTATGTATTTCCCGAAATATCCGACTTATAAGGATCATTTGAAGTAACAAATGAGTATTTTTAAAGAAACGGGTGCGTTGATCCAGAAGGATTAGCCACCTTTTTTGTTGAATTCCTTATTGAACAAAAGAAGCAGTAATCTTTAAGAACTTTATCGACACATCACTGTAAATCGTGTAAAATTTTGGTATCACTTTTTGGGGGAAATCATTTTGATTGGAATAGAACCATTAGCGTTTTTAAGCAGTATTATATTCCTTATAATTTACTTCATTAGGTTGAAAAATAAGAGAATTACAGTCGGTCGTTCAATTATTGACGCAGTTTTTTTAATTTATTTGATATGTCTATTAAATATAACTATTTTTCCAATTCCATTTCAAAAGAACTTTATTAATGATTACTTAATATCCCTTGGTGTTGATGTTCCTTATAAGTATAATTTAATTCCTTTTATGACTGTCTGGAATTCACTTCAGAACGCAGTTACTTATCATACCTATTTTTTAGAACTTAGAAATATAGGAGGGAATCTTGTTCTATTGGCTCCCTTAGGATTATATTTCCACTTTATTAAGAGGAATTTAAGCCTAAGGAAATTAATAGTTAGCGGATTTCTAATTTCATTTTTGATTGAGATTATTCAGTTATCAATTTCCTTATCTATTGGTTATTCTTATCGTAGTTTTGATATTGATGATTTACTTCTAAATACATTAGGTTTTATATTTGGTTATAAGGCATTTTTATTAATAAAAAATGAAATTTTAAAACAGGGAACAGTATCTTCTAAAATCAAAGTTTAAGCGATGCTTTTAAGCATCGCTTTCCTACTTAATACAGGCTTTGTGAAAAAATGTACTTAAACATAAGGGTGCTTTACTTTAATAAAGAAGTAAAAGAAAAGAACTAGAATTTTTCATATCTAGTTCCTTCTTTATTGCTAAATAGGATGCGCTTTGGTTTGCTAATTCATATATGAAACTTGTTGTTATTTGCTATGCTTTTTCCTATTTTGCATTTCAAAAGAGAAAACGGTACTTTGCAGGATATTGGTTCTCTTTTGGAGTGCAAAACGTGAAAAAACTAAACAAAAGGCATGCTGAATCCATATGATTTTGCATGCCTTTTAATTGATATATCAAGGTTTATGACGTTTTTTCATAAGAATTAACACTGTATTTAGCACACTGATTAGCAGCATGAGAATGGTCATCATCACACTGTTATTTTATATGCTATAATACCAACCATTTTATTCAAAGTGAGCTTAATTTCGTAAACAGGACATATTCAGAAAAAATAAATCTGTAATAATATGTTTATCCTGTTGCTTCACTGCTTCTCTTTTACAAGAAAGTTGTGGCAAGGTAGAAGCCCTTCCTTAAATTCCTTACTAACCCTTTTTGAATCGTAGGCACAAACAGAAAGAAGATTTGTTTCGGTCACAATTTTATCAGCTTCATTTTCAGAATCCAATAATTTTTTACTTACTTCCCGCTCATCCCGCCATTCTACATGGGCCCAGCTTCGGGCGACTAAATCAATTTCTGAATTACCTCCAGTTAAGTCAGGAAGATAATCGAAAATAGAATTAACTCTAAAGTCTCCCGTGGCATAATAGAAGTCATAATTATTGACAAACACCACTTTTTCTAATTGGTATTCATTCACTAATAACGTGAGTCTTTTTTTAATCAACAATGTATTTCGATCATTTTCTACAATGATACAATATTCATTCAGTTCCAAACCGGAAGTGATAAATTCGGCCGCATTTAAAATATACTGATCCTGATTCTCATAGAAATATAAAACATGGCCCTTAGTAAGGTTTTGAATTTCATTAACTTCCATTAAATGCGTACTTTCCACATCTGCACCCCATTGAAATAGACATATGAGCCTTTAAATAACTTTATCATAAATTTATGCTGAAAAGGGTTCCGCCAGCAAAATAAAACATTAAATAAGCTAAACAGGCAGTTTAGCATTCCTGTAGATTGTTGTTTTTGAGCTTTGATAAAAATAGGGCTCCTCAGTAAGATATGAGTTAGACACGACTCAAATTCAACCTTAAGGAGGAATTTTTTATGCTGTTTATGTTGATTGTCAAAGCCTCGAAGAATTCAGAAGGCGGAAATCTCCCGAGCCCAGAGCTCATGGAAGCCATGGATAAGTACAATGAGGAATTAGATAAGGCAGGTGTGCGGGTTATGGCTAAAGGGCTTCATCCAAGTACAAAGGGGATTCGCATTTATTTCCCGAAAACAGGTGAAAATCCGGTGGTTACGGACGGCCCATTTCCGGAAACAAAGGAATTGATTGCCGGGTTCATTTTGATTGATGTGAATACGAGGGAAGAAGCCATCGAGTGGGCCATGCGGATGCCCGACCCGCAAGGACAAGGGGAAGGTCAGATTGAATTACGACAAGTATTTTAGGCACGAGAGGTAACCAAGGATCTTTTAAGCAAGAACTCAAGCTAATTATTAGTTGAAACTTGTTTCTTCTTTTTCCACTAACGGTACTATATAAATTATTATTTTTGTGTTAAAATTTTAACGTCTGAAAATTCAGTCTAATATTTTCATTTAGGAGGTAGATATTATGGCAAAGAAAAAATATATTGGGATAATGAATACTAAGGGGAATACGTCTAAATAAATTTAATAATGCGTTTTCCTATAATTGAAAGGGGAAAATCACTTGAATCAAACATTATTAATTATTGATGCCCAACAAGAGTTAATTGATGGAAATCAGAAAGAAAGTGCTGTATTTAATAAAGAACAACTAATAAGTAATATCAATTCAGTAATTGAAAAAGCAAAAACATTCGGTGTTCCAGTTGTCTTTGTAAGAGATTTAGATGTTGCTAAAGGAAAAGATAAAGGATTTCAAGTTCATGAAGAAATTAATATTCCTGCGGATACAATGATTTTTGATAAAGCTGCAACGAATTCTTTTCATGGAACAGGACTACTGAATTACCTAAAATCTCAAAAGAGTGAGCATGTCGTTATAATGGGGTGTAAAACTGAGCACTGTATAGACAGTGCAGTCAGAACAGCCACGATTAATGGGATGGATGTTACATTAGTAGGTGATGGACATTCAACAACGGCTAGTGGTGCTTTAAGTGCAGAACAAATTATTAAGCATCATAATAAAACTCTTCATGGTCATTACAATGTGGAACACTTTTCAGTTGTTAGAAATGCAATGGAAGACTTGTTCAATCCAATTCATGATTCATATAGGTAAATAGAAAATATAGAATAGAAATTTTTCATATTAACAGTAAAAGCCCAATTTCTTACTAAGAAATTGGGCTATTTTAATTTGTTATACAATTTATTAAGTTAAGTTTTAAAAATCAATTAAATCAAAAATAATGCACCTATACTATAGGATGCTTTACTTTGAACAAAGAATACAAATGAAAGGAGCTAAGATTTTTTAGATCTAACTCCTTTTTTATTAAGCGATTTGGCCTGCTATTTCATAATGCTTTTTTCAAATTTGCACTTCAAAAGAAAACCCATTACTTTGCTGGAAGGAAATGTCCCTTTGCTTTCTATTTTGAAATCGGCTCGGCATTAAATAGCTTTACTTCTGTTGGAGCGGCCATGAATTGTGGTGCTTTGGCCATGAAGGCGGTGAAATGCTCTGCCTGGTTATGAAGCTTGACGGCCTCCATGTCTTTCCATAATTCAACCATTGTGTAGGCTCCGGCTTTTTCGGTGTCTTTTAAAAGGTCATAGGAGACATTGCCTTGCTCGGCTCTTGATGCTTCGATTAATGGCTTTATTTCTTTTAGAAACTCCTGTTCTACGTCTGCTTTTACTTGAAAACCGGCATGAATGATAATCATTGTTCATTTCTCCTTTTTCTATTATTTCCACTGTGCGATGACATCTACAGGCAAGCGGACTGATTGGTACCCCTGGTCAGCGGCTTTCCCGATGGAGATGAGCATGACAGGGTAAAAACGATCCTTGTCCAGGTCAAAGGCTTCTGCGATTTGGTCTTTTTCGTATCCGCCAATTGGGTTTGTATCATAGCCGTGTGCGCGAGCTGCGAGCATCAATTGCATGGAAACGAGTCCAGCATCGATGAGGAACATTTCTTTCTTTTGCTCGGTTGTCATGGTTTCCACAAGTCCTGCGATTGCGGGAACCTGTTGGTCTCTGACTTCAGCTGGCATTAACCCTTTTTTCACTGCAGTATTATAGATCGTTTCCAGGTATTCTTCACTGTTCATGTCTACAAACACTGCGATCATGGCCGCTGATGTTTCGACTTGTCTCTGGTTGAATTTTGCTAAAGGTGCAAGGGTTTCTTTTCCTTCCTTCGAATCAATCACGACGAAACGCCATGGCTGCAGGTTCACGGAGGATGGAGCCAGAGTTGCTTCCTCAAGGATTTGGGCCATTTCTTCTTTGCTGATTTTTACCGTTGAATCATAGTTCCTGATGGAGCGGCGGCCTGTGATGATTTCTTTGAAGTCGTTCTGTGTAAGTGTGGTCATG
Source organism: Mesobacillus sp. AQ2 (assembly GCF_030122805.1). Lineage (NCBI taxonomy): Bacteria > Bacillati > Bacillota > Bacilli > Caryophanales > Bacillaceae > Mesobacillus > Mesobacillus sp. AQ2. The sequence goes on from NZ_CP126080.1 coordinate 565,010, forward strand.
TTGCACTCTCCTTATGTTCGTCTTGGTGTAAGGTTAAATCTCTTCTATATTCTTTTGGAGGCGTGTAAGCATTTGGAGAAGAGCTTCAGTTTCTTCATTTGTAAAACCTTTTAGGAAGCTGGAAATGAACCGTTGTTTTTCTTCGCAGTACGCGCTCACTCTCCGTTTTCCCTCTTCAGACAGCTGGACATAGGTAAACCGCTGATCTTCAGAATTTTTCCTGCGGATTACCATCCCGTCATCTTCAAGCTGTTTCAGATGCCTGGTCACCGCCGCATGATCAATATTGACTTTTTTCTGAAGTGCCCTCTGAGTGATTTCCTCCGATTCATAAATTACCCGGAGAATCTCAAGCCGTGATGGACTGATGCCAGCACAGCGCTCAAACTTCGCCATGGCTTTTTTGTTTATCTCGGACAACCTTTGGATGATGAGTTCATTTTCCATGCTGCCGTTCTCCATCTGCAACCGCCGCCTTTGATTAATTGATAGCTCAATTATTGATACGTCAACTAATATAGTATGAAATAGCCGTGAAGTCAAATGATGAACCCTGGGAATTTAAGGATCCCAACAGAAAAGCTAATTCTCTTATATCTTAAAGCAAAGGGATGAAACTTATGCTTCTGTTTTTAGGGAGGGATAGCTGACGGTGCGTCCCGCGGGCTGAAGGGCAAAAAGAAGCAAGGGATTATCCATTGCTTCGCGAGAGTTGAGACGACCTACCTTTTTAAGTCTTTAGGTACCTCCACCAAAAACCCATTAAGGAAGGATCGGACATTGTTCTTTTGTAAAAGAAGAAGGTCTTCAGTTGCATCATCCTGCCCTTTTAAATGGGCGACTTCATTATTGATCCTCTCCATTTTCAAATCCAGTTCAGCAGCGGAAAGGGCTGCGTCCTTAAGATCCTTTTTAATCCTTTCCGGAATCTCCTTATCATACTTATAGTAAATTTTATGCTCGAGACTGGCCCAGAAATCCATGGCGATGGTACGGATCTGCAATTCGACAAAGACCATTTCGACTCGGTCAGACATGAAAACCGGAATTTTAATAATGAGATGGAGACTCTGATAACCGTTTGGTTTTGGATTTTTGATATAATCCTTTCGTTCAACCAGCTCTATGTCCTGTTGTTTTTCAATCATCTGGCTTATTTTATAAACATCCGTAATGAAGGGACAGATGATCCGGATTCCGGCTATGTCTTTGATATTCTCCCTGATCGATCCAATTGAAAACTCAAGGTTCTTCCTTTGCAGTTTTTTCATGATGCTCTCGGGTGATTTAATTCTTGAATTGCAATGTTCGATTGGATTGTAATCATGAATGTGGATGAATTCTTCTTTTAAAATATTGATTTTGGTATTCATTTCATCCAATGCGAATTTATAGAGTAACGAAAACCTTTTTAGGTCGTTCCGCAATTTTTTAGGATTGATGGTATACTGCTGAGTCAATTCCTCCATTTGTACACTGCTCCTTGAAGTTTGAAATTCAGTTTCCTGCTATCCCTCGAGAGGGTATAAATGTTCCATTTTCCATTGCAGCCACTGGAATTTACGAACCTTCCTCGGAAGGAACTGGCGGATTTCCTCCTCGTTATACCCAACTTGAAGCTTCTTGTTATCCACGATCAGCGGGCTTTTTAATAACCGTGGATGTTGATGGACAATCTCCAGTAACTCAATTAAGGAAAGTTTGTCAAAATCGATATTAAGGGTCTTGTATGGAAGGGATCTCTTAGAGATAATGTCATCCGTGCCATCCGTTGTCATCCGCAGCAGTTCCTGAAGTTCACGAACCGTTAAAGGCTCCTCCATCATATTCCTTTCGACGAAAGGGATTTTGTTATTGATCATCCACTTTCTTGCTTTCTTCGTTGATCTGCATCCTAATCCATAAATCGTTACAGTCATTTATCGTGCACCTCCGAATGGTAGATTCCGTGTTTCAGCAAACTCATGCTAAGTTTGAACGATTCAATTGCCTCTTCATCCGATAAGCCCTTTACCGTTTTTTCAATTAAGTTGTTAAAGGCCAACGCAGAGACGACTTTGAAGATATGCAGCAGCTCTTTTTCTGCATGGATATTCAAAAGTTTTCGATCAATCAGTTTCCCAATCTTCTTATATTCCTCTTTTTCCAGATAGGCATCCCAGATACTTGTAAAAGAGCTTTCGACTCTATTTGTGGTGTAGAGCAGGGCATTTTTTAAAAATTGCTTCTCTTCTTCATCTGATAAGGCAAGCAAGAAGTAATTCTGGAGTTCAATCAGTGCCTCGATTAAGTCACCCTGATGTTTTTCCAATAATGCGCTGAAATAGATTTTGGCCATTTTCAATTTATCCTCTAATAAATAGAAATATAAATCGTCTTTATCCTCGAAATATTGATAAAAGCTGCCCCTCGATATTCCCGCTTCTTTCACAATATTCGCGATGGACGCTTCGAAAAGGGGAGCCCTGGTGAACTCGGTTTCTGCTGATTCAATAAGCTTTTTCCTTTTAGGCTCTGGCAAATTAAAAAACGTTTGCTTAGGGATGGTAATCACCTCAGTTTAGGGATGTGACACTGTGTCATATTATAGTTAAATAATATATGACACAGTGTCATATGTCAATGTAACAACATGTCATATTTCTTGAAAAAGGTGGATGGAGCAGTGCATCGCATCCAGGACTGATAGGAAAGATTGTTAATCAACCTTAATAATCTTTTACATAATGTTAATGTACGATAAATGTCTGCTTTATATTTGGTTGATAGATTTATAGGTGTAAACAGACATGAAACAAACATAAAGCAAAAACATGTCTGATTACGAGAAAAGAATTTCATTTTCAACTTCTGACGTAAGGGGGCAATCAGTATTCGTTTCCACTAAGGTGCGTTATGAATGTCCGAAGATTTTCAAACATAGGGGCGCCGGAGTTGTTTGGTGTCGAAGATCGATTGAATGAAAAAAACAAAGACAGGGAGAGGTTATCATGAAATTGACAAAATTTAAGGCAGCAGTTGGAATAGGAATGATTTCTTTAGCGTTAGCAGGTTGTGGAAATAGTGATGATAAAAGTGCTGCGTCGAATGTGAATGAAAAAGATTCTGTTGATACGATCATTGAAAAAGCGAAAACAGAAGGGGAGATCGCAAGTGTCGGGATGCCTGATACTTGGGCGAACTGGATTGACACTTGGGACCAAATTGAAGCTGAATACGGAATTACTCAATCTGATACGGACATGTCAAGTGCGGAAGAGTTGGCGAAATTCGAATCAGAGGGAAAGAATGGCACAGCAGATATTGGGGATGTTGGCATTAACTTTGGGCCGCTGGCAGAAAAGAAAGGATTGACAATGCCGTACAAAACTTCCTATTGGGATGAAGTCCCTGAATGGGCGAAGGATGATAACGGCGACTGGATGTTAAGTTATACAGGGACAATTGCTTTCATTACGGATAAGCAAAATGTTGATAAAGCACCAACTTCGTGGAAAGAACTTGCGAATGGAGACTATAGCATTTCCACTGGGGACGTGACAAAAGCAACCCAGGCGCAATTCGGTGTGCTGGCTGCAGCACTTGCGAATGGCGGGGATGAAACAAACATCAAACCGGGCGTTGATTATTTTAAGGGAATTGCAAAAGAGGGCCGCTTGACCTCCGCTGATGTCAGTGTGGCAAATTTAGAAAAAGGGGAAATCGATGTTGCGATCGTATGGGACTTTAATGGATTGAACTATCGAGACCAAATCGATCCGGAGCGTTTTGAAGTGACGATTCCAACAGATGGTTCAGTAGTGAGCGGGTATACAACAGTGATTAACAAAAATGCTCCGCATCCGAATGCAGCGAAGTTAGCGAGAGAATACATTTTATCGGATGAAGGCCAAACCAACCTGGCAAAAGGGTATGCTCGTCCGATCCGTGATGTGGAGCTGCCGGAAGAAGTTCAGGCAAAGCTTCTGCCGGATAAGGCATATGAGAATGCCAAGCCAGTAAAAGACTACAGTGCATGGGATCAAACTGCCATGGAATTACCTCAGTTATGGCAACAAGAGGTGTTAGTCAATGCCAAATAATAAAGTAATCATGATTACGTTGGATGGCTGTCGTTACGACACTGCCATCCAGCAATTAGGATTTTTAAATCATTTCGTTGAAAAGAAACTGGCCAGCCGTTTTAAGGTGCAATCTGAAACGCCCAGTAATTCGAGGCCATTATATGAAGTATTGCTGACAGGTGTTCCCACACATGAAAATGGGATTTCTACCAATTATTCTGTCCAAAGGTCGAAAGAGCAAAGCATTTTTTCCCTGGCAAGAGAGGCGGGGATGAAGACTGGCGCGGCTGCTTACCACTGGGTAAGTGAGCTGTATAACCGGGCGCCTTACTCGATGCTCGAGGATCGGATCCAGCATGACGAATCAAGAAATATCCAGCATGGAATCTTTTATTCGGATGATACTTATCCGGATTCACACCTTTTTCAGGATGCTCATCATATCATTTCCACCTGCGAGCCTGATTTCATGTATGTGCATTCGATGAATATTGATGATGAAGGACACAAGCATACTGGGAATTCCATTCAATACCGTCAGGCGGTCAATCGAATCGATACGATATTAGGAGTCTATCTGCCAATCTGGATGGAAATGGGTTATCAAATCCTGGTCACTTCCGATCACGGAATGGATGACTTCGGAAATCACGGCGGCACTATGCCTGAACATCGTGAGGTTCCGTTATTCCTATTTTCGGATTGTATCAGACCGCATATTGGTTCAAAAGTGGTCGAACAGCTTCAATTAGCTCCGCTTGTCTGCAACATGCTTGGGATTGAAAAAGGGCATAAGATGCAGGAACTAGACTGGGGTGTATTGGAAAGCGAGGAGGATTCAGTTGAAAAGGAAACAATCGCGTAAAACGATACTGCTATTGGTCCCGTTCTTTCTCATGACTGTGATGTTTTTAGTGATTCCTATGGCGCTCATGATTACATCAAGTTTTACGAGCGAATCCACAGGAGGCTTTACGCTAGACAATTATATAGAAGTCTTGACCAATTCCTTTTATTCACAGTCCTTTTTGAACAGCGGATTGATTTCTCTGTTCTCTGCTGTTGCCGGGCTTGTATTGGCGATTATTGTCTCTTATGCGATGACGAATCTGCCGGAAAAGGTCCAGGATAAACTGACTGTGTATATCAATGTAGCAGCAAATTTTGCCGGTGTTCCACTGGCATTCGCCTTTATCATCCTTCTTGGAAATTCAGGGGTGTTCACTCTATTTCTTAAAGATGCGAACCTCCCGCTGATCAACGGATTCAAGCTCTATTCATGGCAGGGGTTGGCGCTCACGTACCTATATTTCCAAATTCCGCTCGGGATTCTCTTTATTTATCCTTCACTGAAAAAAATCAAAAGAGAGTGGAAGGAAGCTGCTTTCATGCTGGGAGCTTCAAGCGGGACTTACTGGCGAAAGGTTGGACTGCCTAGTATTATGCCAAGTATTGCGGGAACCTTCGTCATTATGTTTGCCAATGGGATGGGCACGTATGAAACGGCTTATGCCTTGACCGGCAGCAATATCAACCTGGTCACCATCCGGATTGCTGCACTTGTATCAGGTGATATTTATGCGCGGCCTGTGATTGGCAGTACGCTGGCTGTCCTGTTTGCCGTCATCATGATGGCGATTCTGGCCCTGTCACAAATGCTTCTGAAGAAAGTCAGGAGGGATCTGGCATGAAGACAAAGAAAACACATTACATCAGTTACCTGATCCTCGCCCTTTTTGGATTGTATATGCTTTTCCCGTTTGTCTCTACTTTCTTTTATGCAACATCGACAAAGTGGTCCAACACGATGCTGCCGAATGATTTCACCTTTAAATGGTTTATCCAGCTGATCGAGGATCCAAATTTCATTTCAGCTGTCGTACGGTCCTTTACCTTAACGTTCACGACATTGGCAGTGGTACTAGTTGTGATGGTGCCGACCGTATTCCTGGTGTATACGTACTTCCCAAAGGTGGATCAATTCATGAAAGGCCTGGTCCTGATGCCATATGCCATACCTGGGGTCATTTTAGCTACGGGGCTGCTCAGGATGTATTCCGGTTCAGTGATCCCGATGTATTTGGTTCTGGTAGGCGCTTTGTTTATTGGCTCCTTGCCCTTCATGTACCAGGGTGTCCGCAATAGTCTTGAGAGCATCCAAACGAAAAAATTAATCGAAGCCGCCGAAATTCTGGGAGCCAATCGATTTACATCCTTCATCAGAATCATCCTGCCGAACATTCGGCTGGGCTTGCTGATTACGACTTTATTGATCTTTTCGAGCTTTTTTGGAGAGTTTGTCCTTACGAATCTATTGATTGGCGGCCGTTATGAAACGATCCGGATTTATATGCTTAGAAGGATGAATGAGAATGGCCACCTGGCAAGTTCCGTGATGGTCGCTTATTTTATCCTGTTAATCCTGATCAGCCTGGTGATTACGTATTTAACCTCTCCGGATAGAAGAGGCCGGAAGAATTCAAACCGCAAACAAGTTCCTGGCAAAAGAGCCGACAGAATATCGCTTGCAGAACCATTAAAATCTGTGTCCATTTTAAAAATCGGAGTCAAAAAAGAAAAGAGGCAGAGAATATGAACTTTATCGCAATCGATCATTTATCTCTTAGCTATGGTGAAAACAAAGTCTTGAAAGATATCTCTCTTTCGATTGAAAAAGGTGAATTGATTACATTACTTGGTCCAAGTGGATGCGGAAAGTCCACCCTGCTTCGTGTTATAGCTGGTTTGGAAACGTTCCAGGAAGGAGAAGTATATCTGGACGGAGAAGAAATCAGTGATCGGGCGCCAAAGGATCGGAATGTAGGGATGGTGTTTCAATCGTATGCGCTTTTCCCTAATATGACAGTCTATGAGAATATCGCGTTTGGCCTATCGGTTAAAAAGCTGGCAAAGTCAGTCATTAAGGAAAAAGTATTGGCTGCCTTGCAATTAGTGAATTTGGAGGATAAGGCCGATTATTATCCTGAGCAGCTATCAGGCGGACAGCAGCAGCGGATTTCGTTAGCCCGTTCCCTTGTGACGGAACCAAAAGTGTTATTATTAGATGAGCCTTTAAGTGCCCTGGATGCAAAAATCAGGAAACAGCTGCAGATGGATATTCGATCGCTGCAGAAGAAGCTCGGAATCACGATGATTTTTGTGACACATGACCAGGAAGAAGCGATGATTTTATCAGACCGGATTTTCGTCATGAGTGAAGGGAAGATCGTTCAGCAGGAAAGCCCTTCGGAACTGTATGCCAAGCCGAAAACTAACTTTGTCGCAACCTTCATCGGAAATTACAATATTTTATCAGCTGGCGAGTTGAAACAATTGGATTCCACTTTTTCTCCGAAACTTGGAAACAACAAATATGCGATCCGCAGTGAAACGATCAGTCTCGAACCGATGATGGGCGAAAAGGCCATCCGTTTTCAAGGGAAGCTGGAACATGCGATTACATTGGGAAGTACCATTCGCTGCTATTACAATACTGGTTCAGTGAAGCTGACAGTTGATCTGCTGAATCGTGACCTGGATAAGAGGGAACTGGATCAGGAGACAGAATTGTATATCCATCAGGATCACATTGTCGCGATTGAGGGATAGCAGAAATATAGATTGATAGAGGGCAGTGAAATGAATAAAAATCAGCGCCATTACTTCATTTTAGAACAATTGCAAAAGCAGGAAAAAGTGTGGGTGACAGAATTAGCGAGTTGCCTTGAAGTGACGCCGGAAACGATCCGCAGGGATTTAGCTGAACTGGAAATGAATGAAAAGGTCAGCCGGGTTCACGGCGGGGCCGTAGCTTTTAGTTCAGTGGAAAAAGAGATGGTCTATGCCAAAAAGCTGTCCCTTCACCTTGAAGAAAAGAAGCAAATTGCCAGATATGCGGCAGGAATGATTCAAGATGGCGATACCATTGGTGTGGATGTAGGCACGACTACTGTGCATATAGCAGATATGCTGGAAGATGTGCATGGACTGACAATTGTGACGAACTCTTTGAGTGCAGCCAATCGATTTAATCTGGCGATTGAGGAAGGAAGGATCACTGCGGAGGTCATCATGCTTCCGGGTGTCACGAATCCTTACCAGCTATCCGTCAAAGGAACGTACACAGTTGAATTTTTAAGAAGATTTAATTTGAATAAAAGCTTCATATCCTGCGGCGGACTGACTAAGGAGGCTGTATATGACTTTGATATCGAGGAATCACTCGTATCAGAGGTAATGATGAAGTGCAGCCGCGAAGCCATCCTCCTGACAGATTCCTCAAAACTGAATAAAAAATCCCTGTTTGAAATAGGACCGATTACCAACCTGACCAAAATTATTTGCGATCAAGAAAAGCCGGATGACTGGCATCAGAATCGATATGAATGGATCAACGTGGATCCATCATGGAGAAAGGATGGGAATCATGAAAGTAGACTATCATATCCATCTTGAAGAAGGTCCGTACTCCCTTTCTTTTGTGGACAAGACTTTAAAGGCAATGGAGCATTTTGAACCAAATGGGGAAATGCGGCATTCAAAACAATGGCTGAATGAAAGTATGGCGAGAATAAGCAGACGGTTAGCTGAAGGGGAATACTCCCAATGGTGGCTGGACCTTTACCTGCAGGAAGCTTTAAATAAAGGAATAAAAGAAGTAGGGATCGTGGATCATTTGTACCGATTCAAGGAAACAGAAGCCTACTTCAGAAAGTTCATGGATGTATCATCAAGTGAAGCAGGCAGCAAACAGGCCAAATGGCTGGACCAGGTGATGGTCAGAAGCCTCGATGAGTTTGTCAGTTTCATCAATTCCCAGAAAGAAGCATGGGCAGCAAAGGGAGTACAATTGAAACTCGGAATCGAAGCAGACTATTTTGTCGGCGGAGAAGCAGAGCTGCAGTCACTTTTAAGCGGTTATGATTTCGACTATATTATTGGATCTGTTCACTTCCATCAAGGGTGGGGATTTGATAACCCCGAGCTTCAGGATACATTCCAGGAATATGATCTAGTTCAGCTATACAAGGAACATTTTGAAACGGTGAAAAAGGCAGCACAAAGCAAGATGTTCGACTTTATTGCCCATCTTGACAATATGAAAGTATTCAATCATCGTCCAGACGAAGAATCCTTATTGGGAATGTATAAAGAAGTGGCGAGGGTCTTGGTTGAAAATGATGTTGCGACTGAAATCAACCCTGGCCTGTATTATCGATACCCGGTCAGGGAAATGTGCCCAAGCCCCCGGTTTTTGGATGTATTGGTCGCAGAAGGCGTAAAGTTCACGATGTCATCCGATTCACATTTTCCGAACGATCTTGGAATTTACTCGGATCAAATCAAAAGCATGCTGATGGGAAAAGGTGTCACAGAAATCGCAACATTCGAAAAGAGACAAAGTCTGATGAGGCCGCTTTAGACATTCAATATCCGTAAAGATTGGATGGTTAAGGCTGACATAACGAAAACTTAGAGAACTTGAAAAGTCTCTTTCATAAAACATATAGAAGAAGGAGGATAGCCATTTCGCTATCCTCTAAAATTTGTCGCGGGCTCTTAACGATTTTGGTTTCCGAATGAGACCTGGGAATGATCCCAGTTTCTCTCCAGCGTCTTCACGAATCTATGCCGATATTTCGCTTTGTTGAGCAATTGTTCAATTTCTTTCAAAATGGAGTGCCGTTCATCTTGGTCAAGGGCATTCATTAATTGTAACTTTAAGTCAGTTAATTTCTCTTGTTCTTCTGCAGAAAGATTGCTTTTCATTGGTGAATCCTCCTTTAGATTAATAGGAACGATTACCAATAGAGTATAGGAAGGATATTAAGAAGATGCAGGTGAATTATTAAGAATTTTTTAAGAAGATTCAGTTATTTATTAAAAGAAAAACCCGATCTCAATGGATCAGGCTTTGCCTTCAAGGCTGAACTGATTGGTGATTTCAGATAATGACGTGGCCAGGCTATTCAGCTTCATGCCGATTTGATCAGTCGCTTCCATCTGGTCGACTTGGCCCTCACTTGCTACTAGCATTTCTTCTGCGCTTGCCAGGGTTTCCTGAGAGACGGAAAGGAAGCGGTCGGCTCCTTCAGCTAGTTGCGGAAGGGTGTTCTCAAGGTCTTTTAGTTCATTTTGCATAGAATGAATCCTGCTGCTCACGGCGGATATCCCGTTCATCAGTTCGTCGAAGGAAGTTTGTGAGCTGCTTGCCATCGATAAATTTGTATTGATTTTCGTGTGAATCTCATCAAATTCTGTGGTGGCACCTACCGTAATCTTCTCCATTTTTCCGATGGCCTGGGTAATTTCCTCAGCCGTTTTTGCGGATTGTTCGGCGAGACTGCCGACTTCATTGGCAACAACAGCAAAGCCTTTTCCAGCTTCCCCAGCCCGGGCTGCTTCAATCGAGGCATTGAGCGCGAGCAGTCTTGTCTGATCAGCAATCGCCTTTACCATGCCAACAAGTTTCGTAATCGAATGCGAGTATTCTTTTACCTGGCGGACTGTGCTGGCTAATTGTTTGAAGTCTGTTTCAAAAGAGTGAATCATTGTGATTAACTCCCTCAGGTTTTTTTCGCCGCTGGCCGCGGAAGTATTCATTGTGGCCGCACTGCTCAACACACTGTCCATATTCGTTACCATTGCTTCAATCATATCCTTCATATCAGTAAAGCTTCGAACGCTTGTCTCTGAGCTGGCTGCGGTTTGTTCTGCTCCCGTTTTGACAAGATGGATGGCTGCGACGAGCTGCTGACTGCTTGCCAGCGAGCTTTGGGAAGAATCCATCAGCGAATTGCCGGTATTGCTTAACTCTTTTGTCGTTGCAGACAGTTCCGTAACCATTTTCATCATCTGCTCAATCATGCTGTTGTAGCTTTTTTGCAAAGAGTTGATTTCCGGGATTGAGGTCCGTATGACGGGAGCGCTTTGCAGATGGCCATCGCGGACTTTTTTCATCGTATTCCGAAGCTCGTTCAAAGGCTTCGTCAGTTTTTTGACAAACAGACTGATCATGATCGTCGCTGCTAATAGACTTATTATGATGACGATGATCGTAAAATAGGCCATTTCGTTAACGGGTCCCATATATGTACTGGTAGGAATCACAATCACATAAATCCCGTTGATTTCTTTCATTTCATTAAAAGCAATCGTGTAGTCGTCTCCATTGAATTCGGAGTGGAGCACCCCGTTCCTGTATTTTTGGATGGATTGAATTTGCTTATCAGAAAAGGTAAATGCAGACTTTTTGCTTGCGTTGAAAGGAGCAGCTTTTCCTTCTCGAATATAAAAGAAATCTGAAACCATTCCATCATCCTTAAGAGTTTTCTGCTGTAAGCGGACATTGGCCTCAAGCTGTTGTTTGAAATATTCTTCGTCACTTACATACACAAACTTCAAATTCTCGGCTATGAATCCGATTAATTGCGCTTCTCTTCCAAGGCGGTGCTCGACCGTCTCAACAGCCATATCCCTTGCTTTCACATAGGAACTGACACCCACGGTGATGACCGAAACCATCAGCAGGGAGAGGAATAAGAACAGAAGGCGAGTGCCCAGGGTGAAAGATGAAAATCTTGTGGTAAACTTCAAAATCATTACCTCCAATTATGATACTATCGACCTATTAAATTTAGTATACCGACAGATTGTAAATTGAATGTTAAGGTTTTGTAAGGTTAATTTTTCTATTTTTGGAAGGGAATAATTCTTATTAAATTTATGGCATTATGAGGACAAATCCAGTGTTTTTTAGGCAATGGAAAGTAGAAATGATGAGTTTTCGTAAGTTTTTCGCAAGATTCCAATAATTATTGTGATTAAGCTTTCGTTCTATACTTAGTGTGTTATGATAGGGGCAATGGTTCGTGTAATAGACAGCCATCATAATTACATTCAGTTTCATCACCTAAACATTTACATAAAATTTTACGATGAGTCATCACAAATAATCTAACTCCCGTTGCTACGATTTGGGCAGGAGCGCGGAAAGCAGAGGGAGTGTTATACGATGAATGATGTAAAAGCAGTAATGGAACTGACGGACTATTCTCTTTTGGATGGTGTTTCGACAGGGATTTTAATTATTAATTCCCAACAGGAAATTATGTTTCTAAATAAGAGTTTAAGTGAAAAGCTTCATATAGAGCCAAGTATGCTAATCGGAAAAAACACATTAAGTCCATTTTTACAGATTCTTTCAGAAGATGAAGACGGTATGATGGATCAATTTTTATTTGATGAGGAGCTTTGTGAAACTCATTTGTTTCAATGCAGGGTCCGCAATGAAGAGACCATCAGGTTGTTTGAATTAAGCAAGAGTGTCGTTTGTGATACTCAGGGAGATTGGAAATATTCGATCATCACCATTTCAGATATGACGGCCACTTTAATGGACGAACCTCATTATAGAGAGGCTGAACACCGCTTCGATACATTGATTCAAGCCATGGATGAGCTGATTTTCACAGTCAATACAGATCATATCTATACTGGTTTGTATGGGAAGTGGATGGATCGTCATCATCCGGAAGGAAATAGAATTATCGGGAAACGAGTAGAAGATGTAGTGAGATTTACACCTGACTCCAAGCACAAAGCTGCCATGGATGCTGCTTTTAATGGTTCTTCCTATATTTATGAATGCGAGATGGAGATCAATGGCAAGTCAGTCGACTTTCACGTTTCTGTTTCTCCTATTAGAAATGATGACGGTACCATTCTCTCCATTCTTGGGGTTGCAAGGGATATCACGGCCGAGAACACCCTTAAAAAGGATCTGAAGGCAAGCCAGGATCTTTATCAGAAGCTGATTGAGCACTCTCCTGAAATGATTTTTGTCCAGCAGGATGAAAAAGTGGAATACATGAATCCCGCAGGCGTGAAATTGCTGAAAGGAGATTCAGCCTATGATTTTATTGGCAAATCTATTTATGACTTCATTCACCATGAATATCATGGAATAGTCAAACAGCGGATTGCTCAGCTTCATGTAAATAGAAATATTGGCGTTTTGGAAGAAAAGTTCATTTGCCTTGATGGTACGATCCTATTTTTGGAGGTTCATGCGACACAAATCTCTATGAATAATCAAACAGGCTCACTAGTATTTGCAAGAGATGTTTCATTAAGAAGGGAAGCAATCCAATCGTTCGTTCAAAGTGAGGAAAAGTTCAGGCAGCTCGCAGAAAATATAAGCGATATTTTCTGGATCAAAGACATTACATCAGAGTGTTTTACCTACATCAGTCCTGGTTTTGAGAAATTAATCGGGATCTCCCCACAAACTATCTCACATCATGATTTGTCACCCTTGGAGTCTTATAAAATCGAACAAGATAATATTGATAGTGCCGATGAAAACGGGAAGATGGTCTCTTATAATATTAAACTTCCAAATGGAGAGCGCCGCTGGATTAAGGAAAGAGTCTTTTATGTCAGGAATACTGACAGCCACATGACAAGGATTGCTGGCGTTGCAGAGGACATCACATATTTAAAAGAAAGAGAAGAGCTATTGCAAAAGCAAAAAAAGCTGTTGATGCTGCAAAACCTTGCAGCCGGTATCGCCCATGAGGTGCGAAACCCGCTTACAAGTATTAAAGGGTTCCTGCAATTGATGAATGATCGGATTCCTGATCATTATTATCAATTGATGGAATTAGAGATTCTTAATATTGAAAAGTTTATTGAGCAAATATTGCAGCTAGGCAAGAATGGGAATTCACAGTTGAATCCAGTCGTAATAGTCGACTTGCTGGAAGAAGCTGTCTATAAAAATCGGGATGCAGAATCCAGGTTAAGCCTGAATGCAACGGGATTGACACGAGAGACGAAGCTGCTTGGCAACGAACAGCAGATGATCGATATATTGAATAACTTAATTGAAAACGCAATGGATTCAATCGAAAATCTTCCATTTGCAAAAGTAGTAGTGGAAGCAGTCACCGAAAATGACTTAGTCCTTATAAATATCAAAGATAACGGAAAAGGAATCAGTCCCGAAAGACTGAAAACACTTGGAGAACCCCACTTTGCCAATCATGAAAAAGGAATCGGGCTTGGATGGATGATTTGCAAGAAATTAATCGAAGTCCATAAAGGACAGCTGACCATTCAAAGCAAACTCAACGAAGGTACAACCGTGACAATCACATTGCCAATTTTATAGAGGGCTGTAGAAGCACAAGGACGATTTTGTGCTTCTTTTTTATGGAATGGAGGCAAAAAAGCAATTGGTACAAATAACCAAATATTTATCCTAATCAGCTTATATGTTACCCTTAAATAGACAATACCTTTTTAGGGAGTGAGAAACCATGAGCGAACAAACACAAGTTGATTTTCTTCAAAAAATATCTGATAAGATTCTTTTAGAGAAACAACGGCTCATTAAACACAAAACTCAGCTGAATTCCCACCAAACATCAACCAGAATTGACTCCCAGCTACAAGAGTGGCGTGAGAATATCGTTGACATATATGCACTTTCTGTTGCGAGTGATTTAGAAACTACATTCGAAGTATTAAAGGAATGGGGGCGGGAAGCAGTAGATACGTTAGTGAACTACAACCTTCCGCTGGAGATTGCTCTCGATGAAGTCAGAGACTATAGAAACCTTATAGGACACATAATCAAGGATGAAGCGATTGAGCTTAATTTGCCAATAGCCGACTTTTATGAATTATTATCTGACTTTGATGCCGTAGTTGACCGCGCTGTACATTGGTTAAGCATATCCTACACACGAATGTTCTACACTCGAATTAATGTAGCAGAAGCCTCTGCGCTGGAATTGTCCATTCCAGTCATTAAAATTTCAGATAAGATTGGCGTACTCCCTATTATAGGGGATATAGATACCCAGAGAGCTCAAGAATTGATGAACAAAGCTCTGATGAAAAGCAGTGAATATTCATTGGAACATTTAATCATTGACCTCTCGGGTGTGCCGATTATTGATACCATGGTTGCTGACAGGATCTTCAAAGTAGTAAGAGCATTGTCACTGTTAGGAATAAATACAATACTCTCTGGTATTCGCCCAGAGATCGCGCAAACCATGGTTAATTTAGGCGTTAATGTTTCGGACATCCCGGTAACCTCGGACTTGCATATGGCTATGGAGAGGTTATTGAAAGTAAAGATTGCTTAAGTTTAAAATAGGCTCTCCTTGATCATTAATGATTAGGAGGGCTTTTGTTTTGGGGATTTGAGGCCGCATTAGGGTGTATTTAGGGGGTAAAGATACCCTTTGGGAAGGGTTCGTGGTCACATAAGGGTATCTTTTAGGGATAGAGATACCCTTTGGGAGGGATTTGAGGTCACATAAGGGTACCTTTCAGGGATAAAGATACCCTTTGGAAGCGGTATGAGGTCACATAAGGGTACCATTCAGGGGTAAAGGTACCCTTTGAGGTGAGTTTGAAGCCAGATAAGGGTATCATTCGGGGGTGAAAATACCCTTTGATGAGGCTTAGAGTTTACATAAGGACATCTTTCAGTAATGGGCACGCATCCGGCTTCTCATAATTCCGCATGTACTGGTTGTTTTGTAAATTGTAATAGAGAAGACAGAGACCAACCGTAAAGTGGAGAACAGACTCTTTATAAAGCCCCCAACTTAGTGGCAGAAAGTGCACCGGCTTTATTGGCAAACTCAGTATACTCCTTTAATTCAGCTTCATTGTTAGGGATACCATTGTCATGAAAACGGGATAGAAGGGCCGCCATGAACGCGTCACCGGCACCTGTTGTGTCAATCGCCTTTACCGGAATTCCAGGGACATGTACGATCCTATTTTTATGTATGGCGTATGCGCCGTCCTTTCCTCTAGTGACAAATAGGAAAGGGATCTTCAATTGTGCAATATACTCTAAACCGGTTTCAAGAGTGTCTGTTTCTGTTAAAAATTGCAATTCTTCTTCCGTCATTTTTACGATATCGGCTTTTTGAACAAAGGAAAGAATCGTTTCTCTGCACTGGCTCTCACCTTCCCATCGCTTCAGCCGGATATTGGTATCGAATGCAATGTTCAAATTTTCTTCTCTTGCATAGTGGATAGCCTGTTCCGTTGTTTTTCTGGCAATAGGGTGAAAAAGAGTGCCAGATCCAAAGTAAAATAGCTTACTTTTTTGAAAAGGGCCGTTATCAAGTTCCCCTGCAGTGATCCACTCATCAGGCGTTTCGTTCACATACGAGTGGAAATAACGTTCTCCCAGCTCGTTTAAGTAGATATAAACCGAGCAAATTTCTTTATTCGAATCATAAGAACAAAAAGAAAGATCAACCTTTTCCTTCGTTAATTCGCTCTCAACAAATTTACTGCTCTCATCCCTTCCCAATTTGCATAAATAATACGATGGAATGCCATGTCTGCTAACCCCGACTGCCACATTAACAGTGGCTCCCCCTAATAATCGCTGAAACGTTGTATTGGAGAAATCCGTTGCGATCAAATCAACGATTACTTCGCCCAGTGATATAATCCCGTGCTTTTTCAAAGTGCTGCTCCTTCCGTTCATAAAAGATTTATGAATAGTTTACCAGCTAATTAAGCTGCTTGGAAAGCGTGTGAGACATAGGGGACTGAGAACCGTCCGGTTGCCCCGGCGCAAACCGTCTCTGTGACCTATCCACAAGTCCTATCCTCCATAGTTTCTTAGTAGTATTTTCATGACCTATAGTATGTATTTTGCCCTTGCGTGAGAGGTAAAACAGAGGAGACTCACGTATTCTTTCCTTGAAACAAGATTTTTCGAGGAGGGTTATGTATAGATGAAAAAACGGAAGCTCGTGACGGCTGTATGTTCGACGCTGCTGGCTGGCCAGGTTTTGTTAACAAGCGGTATCCATGCTGATGAAGTAAAAGGCCCTGTGACCGCAGAGGGAATCCAAGAGGATCATGAGTCCCATCTGTATGATGTCCGAAATGTGGTAAACACTGTTCTGCCGAACCAGAATCAACTTGATGCGGCTAACAAACTGATTCAATCAATCGGTTCCGGAACGAAGATTAAGTGGAACAACCTGTTTGGCACCCCATCAACCGTTATTAAAGAAAATGGATATTTAACAGCTCCTTCTAATGAGAGCGCTGAGACGATTGCCCGCAACTGGTTAAAGGAAAATGCAGCGCTATATGGTCTTCAGCCCTCGGACATCGACTCATTTGTGGTAAGCAAAAATTTCGAAATGCCAGGAACTGGGTTGCGTCCCGTTACCCTCCAGCAGACATTTGATGGCATTGAGTCAGTGTACGGAGGGCGTGTGATCATCGCCGTCAATAAAGATGGCCAAATCCTTTCCGCAGCCGGAAATCTAAGCCGTAAAACAAGCCTGATTGCAGACTTCCAGCTTTCAGAAGCGGATGCGTTAAAGAAAGCAGTGGATCTGGAATTGCCAGGCGTAAGCTTTGTTTCAAAGCTGTTGCGTACGGAAAACGGCTGGGCCGTTTTTGATGGAGGAGAGGTACTGCCGGCTGAGCAGCGTGTGAAGAAGGCAACCTTTATAACGGAGGATGGTGTCCGGCCAGCGTTTCGGGTGCTTTTCATCAAGGAGCTGAATGAAGGCTTTGAGATGGTGATCGATGCCGCAAACGGCAAGCTTTTATATCAGCGTTCCTTAGTTGATTATCTACTTGAAACAGAGGGACTCATCTTTGAGAACTATCCTGGTGCGCCAGCTGGCGGAACACAGGTTGCGAAGTCATTTAAAGGAGATCCAAAGGCGTCACCAAAAGGCTGGCTCATTCCGGGCACAAGCCTGGGATTGACGACATTCGGAAACAATGCCAACTCGTATGCGAATTGGAGCAACTTTTTAGTCCCCGCGGATCAGGCTGTCCGTCCACTTGCATTAGATGGCGATTTTAGCTTCATATTTAAAAACGCCTGGCAAAAAACAAACGGGCAAACGACACCACCATCCTATGCCGAGGACTTAAACAGTGCAGCGACGAACTTGTTTTACCATCATAATCTGTTCCACGACTATTTCTATAATCTTGGATGGACAGAGGCGGCTGGCAACCTGCAGCTTTCCAACTTCGGAAAAGGCGGAGTGGACGGTGATGCAGTCTTGGGACTTGTTCAGGCAGGAGCGCTGTCAGGAGGGGAGCCAACATATACGGGGCGAGATAATGCCTACATGCTGACACTGCCAGATGGAATACCGGCTTGGAGTGGAATGTTCCTTTGGGAACCGATTCCAGGGTCATTTGAAGGGCAATATGCAGACGGAGATTTTGACGCCGGAATCATTTATCATGAATACGCCCATGCGTTGACGAATCGTTTCGTTGCCGGCGGGGAAGCACTCGGCAGCCATCAATCAGGTTCGATGGGAGAAGGCTGGGGCGACTTCTTTGGAATGCACTATCTTGTTAAAAAAGGATTGCAGGAAAAGCCAATTGTTGGAGCATATGTGACAGGGAACGCAGAACGAGGCATCCGCAGTTATGCACTTGATGAGGCACCATACAATTATGGGGATGTTGGCTATGATGTCGGCGGCCCAGAGGTTCACTCAGACGGCGATATTTGGGCATCGATTTTATGGCATGTAAGAGATACATTGATTGATAGACTAGGGAAAACGGAAGCAGAATCAGTCATCGAGCATCTTGTCATGGATGCGATGCCAATCTCCGTTCCTGACCCATCAATGGAAGACATGAGAACCGCCATCATCGCAGCAGATTTTGAACGCTATGATGGAAAGCACTATGAAGCTCTATGGACCGCATTCGCACAACGGGGCTTAGGGGCCAATGCATTATCCAAGGGCGGTGATGATACGGATCCAGTTCCTGGGTTCAACCATCCAGATGGACAGCGAAATGGACAGTTAATTGGTAAGGTCGTTAACGCTGCTACGAATAAACCGATCAAGGATGCACGAATCATCATCGGTGAATTCGAGGCAAGAACAAGCCCAATTGCGATATCCGGGCAAAAGGGTGACTTTGGGGCATATATAACAGAAGGAACCTACGACATTACGATTCAGGCAAAAGGCTTCGGATCCAGGACCATTCGTGATGTAGCCATCAAGGCAGGGGAGAAGAACCGTTTAACGTTCACCATTGGGCCAAACGTCGCTTCGTCCTTTAACGGGGCAGCGATTTCCAACGTATCTGGATCATCGGACAGCAACCCGGTTAAGTTTGCGATTGACGACACGGAAGCCAGTGTGTTCGCATCAAATACGCAGGAAAATGGGTTCCTTGGTGCGGACTTCACCGTTGACCTTGCGGGAGATGAGCCAGTGGAAATTTCTCATGTTCAAGTGAGTGCCATGAAGGATATCTCAGGTTCACGATTTGCCACATTGAAAAACTTCAGCCTGCAGACGTCAATTGACGGTGAAAACTTCACAACCGTCTGGAAAGGAAAGTTTGAAGCCGGGAAGCCAAGACCAACGGTAGCCGACCTTCACTACCAGGGAATCGATCTTCCGCAGCCAGTTGAGGCAAAATACCTTAAATTTGTCGCACATGATGCGCAGGACAATGCAAAAGGCTTCGTTCAAGTGGCTGAAGTGCAAGCCTTCTCTGAGCAAAAATCCAAGATTGAACCGCTTAAACTAGAACCAGAAGCATCGTTTGCAGCTGAAGGCATGGTTCAGGCAGGGAATGCAGGAACAGGAATCGGAAGTCTGGCAGGTGTACCAGCGACTCTCGCCGTTACAGAGAATGAGTTCGTGACAACGCAAAACCCAGAGCCGGCATCCCAGGGGGCAGATGGATATGTTGTGACCCTTCCAGAGCAATATGGGGATGGCATCCATAACTTCACACTAAAAGGAAGCAATGACGGGTCATATGACTATGATGTCTACTTCTATAATAAAAACTTTGAGTTGATTGGAAGTGTCGCTACATCTGGGGCTGACGAAACAGGGGTCATCCCTGGCGGCACACGCTATGTGTATGTCGGATTATATTCGGGAGCAAATGTACCGTTTACTTTTACAGCTGCTAGTCCTTATTAGGGATTATGATAAAAGAAATAACAACCGGAATAGCATGTTAAATCGCATAGGATTTAGCATGCTGTTTTTTTGCCGGCTGTTATATTGCATAGAATCTAAAGGGTTTGGTAAACCCGCTAGTTGAGGAGAAACTTTTTAAAAGATTTATCCAATTTTCTCCGCTAATTCTAAAATAATTCCCTCTGGACCCCGAACGTAGCATAGCTTATAACTTTCTTCATATTGCTGGATCTCACTAAAGATTTCAGTGCCCCTATTTTTCAATTTGGCAACAATGGCTTCAATATCTTCAACAGAGAAGCAAATATGTTGGATACCTAGCGTATTAGCAAAAGGTTGCTGAATCCCTTTTTCATCGGATGGTGTATGAAATTTGACTAACTCTATCCATACCTGACCATCTGGCATCCCAAGTCCTACACATGTCGTTTTAACATCATTTAGCCCAACTATTCTGTCCAACTGTTCTCCAGCCATTTCCCATTCCGCCTGCACTTCAAGTCCTAAATCAATAAAAAACGCCTTAGCCTCTGTTAGATCATTTACATTTATACTTACATGATCGATTCTTTTTATCTTCATATCTCACACCTCTTCTATTCCTGATATTTTTAAACCCAGTATGCGTGTTAGGACTATCTGAAATTCTAATTCGCTTAAAACGGGAATTCTCCTTCAACAAACCAGGCCTGAAGGATGTCGATACATAAGATGCTGATCCTTCCCGGGTAAAACCATCTGAACTTTCAAAAGATTTATATTCATTTAATAATACGGTTTATATATAATACAGTGTAAGAATTACATATTATCGTTAACCAAAAGGGGGTAGTTATATGGAAAACTTTTATCTGTTTGTCCTCATGTGTATTTTTCTCATTATTTTACCTGGTCCCGATACTGCCATTGCGACAAAAAATACAATTGCCATTGGGAGAATCGGAGGATTTAAAACAGTTTTAGGCACTTGTTGCGCCCTTATGATCCACACTTCTGCTGCTGTATTAGGACTTTCGGCAATCATTGTAAAATCAGCGTTATTATTTTCTATCTTCAAATTCGCAGGTGCAGTTTACTTAATTTATCTTGGTGTCAGAACCTTATGGTCTTTGAGAAAAAAAGAAGAAGCAGCCACCGCTGAAGTGATCACCAAAACCCACCCTGAAAACGCATCCTGTTTTAAACAAGGTTTCCTTACCAATATTCTAAATCCCAAAGTGGCTGTCTTTTTCTTAACCTTTTTGCCTCAGTTCGTGGAACCTGGAAGTAATACCTTTATTCCGTTCCTTATGATGGGCATCACTTATACTGTATTGACTGCGGTTTGGTTTGTGCTTTATGTCTCCTTAATCAATCAAATTAGCGCTTTTATGAAAAAACCTAAAACACAAAATATTATTGAAGGAATCACAGGTGCAATACTGATAGGTTTTGGGATAAAACTAGCTCTAGAAAAGGCACATAATTAAGGTGGGTAAGCCCTTTGATTTTAACGATATCAAGGGGTTTTTTTTGTTGGGTAACTAAAATCCGAAAGACTGAAAATGACCTCTCGCTATTTAATGAATTTAAATTACAACTTCCTCAATAATTGAATTTCCCTCAGTTTGTTCTGCATCTAGCCATTTCCATTTCTCAAACAGCCTGATCCGACCGTTAGACAGGATTTCAGGAGTTGATACACATTCTCCTCCTCTAATTTCATTTTTTCTATTAATGTGGTTATACCTAAACTCTAAACATCCATCTTCATTAACAATACCAATTAGTAAGCCTTTGACAATTTCTCCTCCACTGTACGTTGCTGAGATAATATTCCCTTCTTGCTTATATCTAAAGGTTGTTTTTGAAGATACTTCGCCGTTAGCAGTATTATCAATTGATACAAATGTACGATTGTGATAATTAATCATATTTTTCTCCCCTTAATGTTTCTATCCTGGTTACGACCAAGAAGAATACAGAAATTGAAATGACTTCATATGTGATGAGTTCCATATATACATCATAAATGGCAAATCCCATATAACACAATGCAGTCATTTAATCTCTTTTTCGCCGCGTCGTTAGTAAGGTATCAGACCTGAAACCTCCATTGAGTAACAGAGGGCTAAAAGTCCCAAAATTATATAGAAGAATTTAAATTTTAGTTTTCTATAGTGTTAATGTGATATAGTTGAATTAAATTAGTAACAGGTCCTATAAGTTAGTTGTAAAAGGTTTTCAGGATTGGATTTCGGTTTATGAAACAAACTTTATTCGTCATGGAGGGTGTACTTTGCTAACTAACCATTTAGATTTCAGACTTGAACCAAAGGTCAGAGAATTATATGAAGAACATAAGAAAAGGGCGGAGAAGATAGACTGGGGCTATCACGAATTTCTGCCATGGGATAAGGCACAGGATTTCAGACGTGTTCCATGGGACGAAAGCCAGGTAACCCTGCCTGCATCTGTAATTACGGCTGTTGAAACAGCTCTCTTAACAGAAGTGAATCTGCCGTGGTTCACCTCTTATCTGGATCAGACCTTCAAAGGATCATTAACGGTCATCAAGGATTTCGTCCATACCTGGACAGCAGAAGAGGATCAGCATTCAAACCTTCTAGAAACATATCTGCTAATCACGCGTAATGTCAATCCGGACAGGCTTCATCAGCTGCATAAGCAAACCGTGGAAAATGGCTGGAACCCTGACTTCCATACGCCATTTGAGACGATGGTTTATACATCTCTGCAGGAGCTGGCCACCATGGTTTTTTATAATAATGTGGCAAAGGTAGCAGGGCCGCACGATCGGGATTTGTCCAGCCTGCTGCGGCGCCTGGCAAAGGACGAGACCTTGCATTATGCTTTTTACCGGGATGTCATAAAATATCATCTGCAATTGGAGCCTAATTACTGTTACTACCTGGGGAATGTCATCATGAATTTCAAAATGCCAGGTGCCGTCATGCCTGACTTTGAAGACCGGATGTCCATCATTGCCAAGGAAGCCAATTACGGCCCACTCGAGTATTTTGATCAGGTACTTGATGTCATCGTGGACTACTGGGAAATTGAAAAGCTGCGGCCAATCGCGCCTGAAGCTGAAAAAGCAAGGCTTGATATCCTTAGGTATCATGCCCGTTTAAAAAGGGTTAGGGACAGGTTTTATAAAACAAAATGATCAGATGAAACCAGCGGGGGCTACTGCTGGTTTTTTGTTGATTATTTATGTGATAAGAGTGCGACAAGGGGACGTTTCTGGTATTCGAGGTCTCATAAGGGAGTTTATTTGCGTATAAGAGACCCTTATGCATAGTGTTGAGGCTTCATAAGGGTACCTTTCGCTCATAAAGAGACCCTTATGCACGGTGTTGAGGCTTCATAAGGGCACCTTTCATGCATAAAGAGACCCTTATGCACGGTGTTGAAGCCTCATAAGGGCACCTTTCATGCATAAAGAGACCCTTATGCAGGGTAATGACGTCACATAAGGGCACCATTCGCTCATAAAGAGACTCTTATGCAGGGTAATGAGGTCACATAAGGGCACCATTCGCTCATAAAGAGACCCTTATGCACGGTGTTGAGGCTTCATAAGGGTACCTTTCGCCTATAAAGAGACCCTTATGCAGGGTAATGACGTCACATAAGGGCACCTTTCGCCCATAAAGAGACCCTTATGCAGGGTAATGACGTCACATAAGGGCACCATTCGCTCATAAAGAGACCCTTATGCACGGTGTTGAAGCCTCATAAGGGCACCTTTCATGCATAAAGAGACCCTTATGCAGGGTGTTGAAGCTTCATAAGGGCACCATTCGCTCATAAAGAGACCCTTATGCAGGGTAATGAGGTCACATAAGGGCACCTTTCGCCCATAAAGAGCCCCTTATGCACGGTGTTGAGTCTTCATAAGTGCACCTTTCCCCCATGAAGATACCTTTTGGCTAGTATTCGAGGCCTCGTAAGGGTATCTTTTGCGTGTAAAAAGAGACATTGTACCTCCGTCTTATTTTATGAAATCACCATTTTTCCAGGAATCAGAATTAGTTGCGCGATTTTAATTCTGACTCGTGTACCAGTTCAATACTCCTGCTTTTTAGCATTCTGATTTCTACATAGCCTGAATCATACTGATGCACAATGATATATTCTTTTCCTTGATAAATGACTATTTCTTCATTAGCCAAATAAGACTCCTCCTGAGATGAAAGTTTTAGATACTTTTACCTAAAAAATGGTTTGTTGAAACTTAAATATATGTTCATTGAAAAATAAAATTTACAGGGGCAATGTGAGAAGGCAAGGGGACGTTTTTGGTGTCCTGTGAATTGTAAGAATCTAGGAATCTAGCCGTATAATCTCGCGTACAGGCTGAAATGAGCATTGTCATGCTTCTTTTTTCCTTGGCTACATGGCTTCAAACAAAAATACTTCGGTTCCCGCGTGAGACACGAGAACCTGCCCTGTGTCCCATCAGTGTTTTGGGGCAAGAAATGTAGTAAAGGTATGGTGAAGAAGGATTTATTGCTAAAGGTGTTGAAGAGTGTATCTAGTATATGACTCTAAAAGTTAGTGGCAGGAGGAATGATGGTATTGCAGATGAGACCCAAATATGAAGATTTCCCACTAAAGACATTTGATAAGATTAGATATGCAGATACGGATCGGCAGGGACATGTAAATAACGCATTGTTTTCAACCTTCCTGGAAACGGGAAGAACGGAGCTTCTCTATGCAAAGGAGCCGCTGCATGCTGAAAAGGCCTCGTTTGTCATAGCGAGCCTTAAGCTGGATTTACTTTCAGAAATACGGTGGCCTGGAACGGTGGAGATCGGCAGTGCCATTACAAGAATCGGCAACAGTTCCTTGTCTTTATTCCAAGGAATCTATCAAAATGGAGAAATTGCTGCCGTGGCAGAAACCGTCATTGTGCAAATGGATGACGACACTAGAAAATCGACGCCGCTTTCCTCTGAAACAAAAGGGCGATTGAAGGAATATTTAGTGGAGCTAGAAAAATAGAAACAAAAGGAGTGATTTGTTTTGGAGTTGAATGAGGTAATCCATGGGCACCGGTCGATTCGAGAATATGAAGATCGGGAAGTCAGTCAAGAGCTGCTAGAGCGGATTTTAGAGGCGGGTATCCGTGCCTCGTCAAGCGGCAATATGCAAACATACTCAATCGTCGTCACGAAAGACAAGGAACTTAAGAAAAAGCTATACCATGCACATATGGAGCAATCGATGGTGGTCGATGCGCCAATCCTTTTAACCTTTTGTGCTGATTTTAATAGAATGAGAAAATGGCTTGCCCTTAACGACGCACCTGTACATTTTGATAATTACATGAGCTTTATGATCGGAGCCATTGATGCAGCTTTGGCCGCACAAAACTGTGCTTTAGCAGCGGAAAATGAAGGGTTGGGCATTTGTTATATGGGCTCAACGCTTGCGAATTGTGATCAAATTGGTGAATTGCTTAACTTGCCGCCAAATGTCGTACCCGTTGTCGGCTATTCATTAGGATATCCGGCAGAAAACCCTGCCCCGCGTGACAGGCTGCCATTGCAGGGACTTGTTCACTACGATCAGTATCACGATTATACGGATGATGATATTCAGGAAATTTATCAAGATCGTAATGAAAAAGGCTGGAACCGTTACATGGCCGTCCCGAAGCTTAAAGAAATGACAGAGCAATTGGGATTAAAAAACCTGGCTCAGATTTATACGATAGCCAAGTATACGAAGCAATCGCATCAGGAATTTTCACAAACTGTGCTCAACTACCTGGAGAGACAAAACTTTATGAATAATGAATAAGGATGCGGTAGGCCAAATCTTTTCAAAAAGGGGCAGAAAAAATGAATATCCTAATCAAGAACTTACCTGAAATGCAAATAGCCTATATCAGGCGAACGGGGAGTTATTTTGAACCCCAGGAACACTGGGGAAAGCTGATCCATTGGGCAGCCAGCAATGGACTATACCCTCCTCAGCAGTCATTCATCGGCATATCATTAGATAATCCGGATCAAGTGGAAAGCAAGGATTGCCGTCACGATGCCTGCGTTACATTACCAGACGGTTTTAATAAGGACAACCATGAAGATATGGAATTCAGGAAGTTGGATGGCGGGCAATACGCACTTTATTCCTTTTATGAAAAACCTGAAAAACTACATTCCGCCTATCAGTATTTGTTTGCCGAATGGCTGCCAAATAGCGATTATGCAGCCGATTATCAGAGAGAGAATCTGGAATTCAATATGAATAACCCATCCGAGGATCCTGAAGGGAAATGCCGAGTGGATTTATTTGTACCCGTTGAGAAAAGGACGTTTTAGAACATAGTGTCACCAAACAATGGTGACATTTTTACTGTGTACGAACGGGAAAGTTTAGCGAATCGCAAATCGACGATCCTTGAGGGCTGTATTTCTAAGTTCGACTACTTCCGGCGGCGTTGATCCAGGAAGTTGCATGAGTTTAACTTTTTAAGGGGTGTAAATATGAATTCTACGGCAGAGACAATACAGGAATTAACCAATAAAGAACAATGGTTAGAAGCTTTTCCAATTATGAATCAGTTACGTACTGATCTGACACAAAAGACATACTTAGAGTTACTAGAGGAAATGAGGAAAGATGGATATACTTTATATGCTTTATATAAAGATAATCGGATGGTATCCTTGGCTGGTTTAAACTGGAGGGTTAACTTCTATAATAAACGTCATGTATTTATCTATGATCTGGTGACTGATAATGCTCACCGATCTTCTGGATTTGGAGAGAAATTATTAAGTTATATACATAAGTGGGCAAAAGAAAATGGAGCTGAGTATGTGGCATTAGAATCAGGAATTCAGCGAGATAAAGCTCATCGTTTTTATGAAGAAAAACTAGATTATGATAAATGGTGCTATTCATTTAGAAAAACGTTATAAAATAGGCTAATGCCGCCACAAAAGAAGTATATATTCTGGATCCAGATGAAAGCAAGAATTGCCGTGACGATACCTGCACTACCTTCAGGACGGATATAACTTAGGAGGAATTTAAATGAAAACAGAACAACAGTATTTTGAAGAGGGAAAATCGATTCAAACTTATATGGATGAAATGAGGATGTTAAAAGAGGAAAGCTTTGCTGTTTATGAACAATTTCAACTCCCGGCAGATGGATTGGCTGAAGAGTTAAAAAAACATCAACTCCATTTCCTGACAATTACGGAAGATTGGTGTGGAGATGCCATGATGATCAATCCCATTATCCGCAAATTAGTTGAAGCGGCAGATATTGAAGTGCGCGTCGCATTGCGGGATGCAGATACAGATTTGATTGATCGTCACTTAACAAACGGCGGACGGGCAATTCCAATGATTTTAATCTTTGACAATCAAGGACAATTGCTTGGAAAGTGGGGACCTCGCGCACCCAAAGCTCAGCAAATCGTTGATGAAGTTCGTGCGGCACTGCCGCCAAAAGATGATCCCTCCTTTGCGGAGAAACAAAAAGAAGCCTTTGGTTCTTTAAGAAAAAGGTATACAGAGGAATCAGCTCTTTGGTCAGATGTTTATGATAGTTTTAAGAATACGATTTTAGCTATTTTGAAGTAGGGTAAAAGAATAGGATTACCATCCGAGAAGCGAGGGGACGTCCCCCTTGCTTCTTTTTTCGTCTTGTACAATATGGACACGGCCAAAATTAATTAGTTTTTTTGAATATTTCCGTCCCAGTGTCGCATTGTTGCTACTTGTTCTTTTCTAAGGAAAAAATGAGTTCATTTGCTTGCCGCTTATTTAGAAAATAACTTTTATCTTTAATGTTCAGATTCTTGGTTAGATCTTTAATTTCTTTAATCTGATAATCTGTTGGCGGCTGTTCTTCTATTAATTTTCTGAAGTTTTCTGATGCAACCATTGCCGCTGTTTCTGGAGATAACAGATCAATTAATTCATACATCGCTAGATAAGAATTTTCTAATCCAATATCGTACCCGGAATCTGAGCCCAATAAGAAGCGATCGGGGTATTTTTCAATCAAAGGTACAAAATCTTCTAGGTCTTGTTCGCTGCCTTTATGATAACGTGAAAACCCTGCGTAAAAATCAATATAAAGATTATCATATTGTTTTAAAAGTGAATCTAAATTTCCAGGAGAATTAT
Source organism: Mesobacillus sp. AQ2 (assembly GCF_030122805.1). NCBI lineage: Bacteria > Bacillati > Bacillota > Bacilli > Caryophanales > Bacillaceae > Mesobacillus > Mesobacillus sp. AQ2. The sequence continues at coordinate 593,235 of NZ_CP126080.1, forward strand.
ATACATTCCCGTGTGCGAAGATAAAGATTGTTTTTGGGTGGTTCTTTAACGCTGTTTTAAGGGAATTGATGGGTACACCATTTGGAGGATCGATATGCAGTAAAATAGGTACTTTATATTCTCCAGCAAGATGATAAATTTCCGGCAATGCACCATCGTAGGGGTGTTTAGCCTTCCATTTTACATTTGCAAATGGCGAATAAGTAGAAGAGGCCATAATTTCCCCTATGTTCAAGTAACCCTGCTCTAATTTTTCCTTTACAAGTTCAACCCCGTTTTCATCTTTTTTTAGAGGAATTCCCGCAAATGAAGGAACGATATAATCGGTGTATTTTTTATAATACTTCCAGGTTAAACGATCAGATTGGACAGCAGATGGTTCCGATATATCACCGAATAATACGGTCTGGTCAATTCCATAAGTTTCCCAAACATTCATGTATGAACCGTAATCCTGTATTCTTTTCTCATTGCGATCAACTAAATGGACGTCGTGACTATGTACATCAATCAAAGGAAGCTCTTTATATACATCAATCAAATTTCGGCCATCCTCTTTTTGTTCGCGCATTTTTGTTATTTCAAGATGGAGATTAGGGTCACTAGTAAATTCGGTAACTGGAACAATTTTCACGGAATGATCGAAGAGGAAAAATAAAGCGAAAAGAAATAGTAATAGACTTATTATTAAAGTGATTCTTTTAATCGTAACTCCCCCTTTGCACTGTTTTCAGGATACCACAAATTGGTTATGAGTAGATGATATGGAGGGAACAACAGAGCCAGACGGTCATAGAGATATGTACAAGAAGGGGACACGGGCGTCTCATGAACTGGAGAAAACAGGGAGTTGCCATGCGCTCTGGTAAAGTGAATCTTCCTTTTCCAATTCGCCCCTGGAAAATGATGATGGTAATAAGGGAATGAAATGAATTGTGCTGAAGAAGGAGGATAGACATTATGCTATCCTCTTTAATCTGTCAGCTCAGGGGTTTTCATAACTATTTCGGTTTTGAGTGAGACGTCTACTAGTCTCTATGATCAATAAAGCCTGGTTGTATAACCTTCATTTAATTCCTTTGCAACTTGTTCAGCCGTCGTGTTTGGCAGCTTTGAGTGCGCAACTAGCATGTTTGGGACAGATGGAAGGGCATCTGTCTGTAACCATGATTCCGGCTGCCATAAGTTTGATCTTATAAATGCTTTAGCACAATGAGCGTAACATTCTTCGACTTCTACTAAAATACCAAACAAAGGAGTCTTTCCATTGACAGCTGTTTTTTCGAGAAGGTCAGAATCACGGGAGATATAGGCTTTCCCATTGATTCTTAAAGTTTCACCCAGTCCAGGTATGAGAAAGAGCAGCCCGATATGAGGATTGGTAATAATGTTATGAGCTGAATCCAGTCTGCGATTTCCAGGACGTTCGGGGATAAAAAGATGCTTTTCATCAAGAACTGCTACAAATCCGGGAAAATCTCCGCGTGGTGAAACATCACAATGGCCGTCGGTGTTAGAAGTGGACATAGATAAAAAGGGAGACTTTGAAATGAAGTTCTTACAATGATCGTCAATAATAGAAATCACTTTATTTGCTGCCCTCAGGCTTGGATTTCCGATCGAAGAACGAAACTCTTCAAATTCTTCCTGTGTTGAGATTATATCTTTATAGTTTGATATCATATGGTCACCTTTCAAATTGGATATTTGTAACAATGCTACCATTTTTTAAATTTTCATGCATTACTTCCAGGATCACTTGAAGATTCGATGAGGTTGTCAATTGAATAATCCCTGGGACAGCGGTATTGACTCCATCTAGCTTTATACTTCTTTAATCAAACGTTTGATTAAAATCAGCGGATGCCCGGGGACTCCGCAGTCCATGTCTCTCTCATACTTCAGTTTAAGCAATTATCTCCCCCAGCGAAGGGTGATGGCTCCCCAGCCGAGGCCTGCGCCATACCCGACTAGAACAACTAAATCTCCATCCTTGATTTTCCCTTGCTTCACTTCCTCGTAAAGGCCGATGGCTACTGTTGGTGCAGATGAATTCCCGTAATATTGGATGGTTTTGGTATGGACTTTTTCCACTGGATATCCAAGAGTCTCGATTCCTTTTTCGATAATACGCAGGTTTGATTGGTGCGGAACGATGAAATCGACATCCGCCAGATTCAGCCCCGAAACATCCAATACTTTATGAACTGCCTCGGGGAACTTGTTGACAGCGAAATCGAAAACGGCCCTTCCATCCATCTTAATATTTTTATTCTCATCGAGGTGAAGGTATTTTCCTCCGCTTCCGTCCATCTGCATATTGATTCCCAGAATCCCTTTGTTTTCTCCAACTTGGCCTACAACGACAGCCGCAGCACCATCAGAAAACAGCAGCGCAGTCTTCTTGTCCATGGGATTCAAGAGGGAAGAGCATTTATCCACGGCAATGACCAGCACGTTTTTGTATAATCCGGTCTGGACAAACTGGGCCCCTGTTGCCAAAGCCGTAATAAAACTGGAACATCCAGAGTGCAGGTCCAGGCCTGCGCATTGTACAGCTCCAATTCTGTCTTGCACCAATGCAGCCGTGATATGGGTGTCATGAGTGTTCGTTCCAATAATGACCATGTCGATGTCCATTGGATCAAGTCCGGCATCTTGGATAGCCTGTATGCCCGCAACTTCACACATGTCCGTAAGCGAAGCATCGGTAGATTCATAGCGTCTTTCCAAAATACCTGTCTTCCTGTAAATCTCTTCTTCCGTAATACCAAAGCGCTTGGCGATCACTTCGTTTGTTATGACTGTTTCCGGAATGTTTGCTCCAATCCCTAGTATGCCTGCATTGTACATTGTCCAACTCTCCCCACGAGTTAATATTTTCCAATATATTTTATCATAGGATTAGATAATATTTGTAATTTTTAGGAATTTTAGGATTACCGAAATCCTATATAAGAACTTATGGTATAGTGTTTTTTGCCCAGTTTTTTTCTCTGTCTTGGAGGGTGATTATACGTTGGATTCTGTAAAATGCCGTCCCTCAGCTATAAAAATAGAAAACTTTTTCCATTTTGAATCGTATGTAAGGTATGACTGATCAATGGAGGTTTTTATGGAAAAAGCAAACAGGAGTATTCAGGATTATATCCAAATTTATTCCCAGCTTAGAGAAAGATACCGCTGGAAGGTTAATGATCAATCGGTTTTGATGATGGTTGCTTCATTGTATATTTCCAACAACCGGTCCTTTGATATTGATCGATTTACGGAGCTTGCAGATTATATAAAAAGAGAATCGGGGTTGTTTTCGCCTTTGCGCTCTGAGTCTCGTTTTACCTTTGCTGCCATGCTTGACACAAAGTTTGACAGTCCAAAAGATCATTACCCTGCCTTTATTGCTGCATACAATTCATTGGTTTCAGCCGGATTCAGCAAAAATACTTTCACCTACATTGCCGCGATGCTGCTGGTCACAGCAAATGCTGAAGACCTTAAGTCTCTCTCTGAACGGGCAAGAGTGGTCTACAAGAAAATGAGGGAAGAGCATTTGTTCCTGACTGGTCACAGCGATTATCCGCTTGCTGTCATGCTTGCTCTAAACGACCGCCAGACGGATGAGTTGATTTTTCATATTGAAGACTTGTACAGCAAGCTTTCGCAAAACGGTTTCCGAAAAGGAAATGACCTGCAAAGCATGAGTCATATACTTTCTCTGAATGAAAATAGCCAGTCAGAAGACATGGTTGCACTGTCCACTGAAATTTACGACAAAATGAAAAAAGAAGGAATCAAACCTAAATCCATGTTCTACCCTCAGATTGCATTGCTCACCTTAATTGAAAAAGGGAACGATAATCTTTTGGAGATAAAAGCAATATGGGAGCAACTGAACGATGAGAAGCTATTCAAGTGGAAGAAAGACATCAATTTTATGATGGCCGTCAATTTCGTCATCAGCGACAAAATTGACCATTCATCCTTGCTTCAGACCAATCTTTCCACCACAATCGAAACATTGATCCAAGCTCAGCAAGCAGCATCAATTGCAGCTATTTCGGGCGCAGCAGTCGCATCTTCTTCAAATGGAGGAGAGTAAAGTATATTGGAAGCACGGGGACGAACCCTGTGCTTTTTTTCAACTGATTCTTTATGGGAGCATAAGATACGTCCCTATGCTTCTGGTCTGTACTAAAATAAACTATGGTGATGGAGTAGCCGCTAGTGGTAGTGTTGTTGATAGTGGTTTGCAATCAAAATTAGTATCAGGTGGAGTACAGTTAGCAACTGGGGACTTAAATTTCAATATTAGTGACAATAAATTTGAAATAGGTGCTGTTGCATCAATAGTTAAATTTGATGCAAAAATAGATTTTGAACTTGCTGGATTAACAGTAGAACTTGGAGGGGATCTTGCGCTTGGTTCAATAGGTGGTCAGATGAAATTCTCCCCATCTGGTGGAAGAGCATTCGTAGGTGTAGGGCCGATGGGTGGAGGATTATATATACAAGTTAAATGAAATTAATTCCGGGAGTAGGGAATAAAATGTCAAAATCTTTAATGTTTATTAAATATTTTTTTCTTCTCTTCAGTTTAATAGGTTTAGGGATTACATTGTCATCAACCTTTGGAAGTAATAATTATACTATACAACAAAAGCTAATAATGACTGTAATATTTTTCACCTTTTTTACTGCAGGACCATTTTTGATGTATAAACTTTTCTCATTCGTTCTAAAGCGATAAAAGTAAATATGAGAATAATAAGTTAGGATGTTGCTTTTTTATGAGTAAACTAAATAACACTCCTTTTAACATTGAGAATTACGAACCAAAAGGTTGGGATGTTATTAGAACCGAAAAAGACGGTATATTTATTATTACAAATAATATGCTTTTTGGTCCCACTGCTTACGTACTTCACGGTCCAACTGTAGATAATACTAATACATATATGAAGTACCAGGAAACAACGTTAAAAAAATTGGTTATGAAGATTAATATTGAATATCCAATTACCACTGTAGAGAGAGGTTTTAAAGGGTTAGTCAGAGCATTTTTTAGAGTGATTTGATGAAAATAACTATAGATTTAGAAGTCTTTTCCTAATATGGAAAGGGATTCTTTATCTTAAGGAGGGACATAGGGGCGGTTCCAGCGTCTCATCAATTTTAAAAATATAATGGGTATTAGGTCAACGGACCGTTGGACACCACTGGAAAAGTCTTTTTATTAAAAGAATCTCTTCCTATACTGCTGCTGGAACATAGGTGATTGAGAGGATAGGAATTATGCTATTTGGAAAAAGTCTGCTTTTTTTCTATTGATCAATTTAATTTTTACAAATCCGATAAAGAAAATAAAAACCTCATCCAAAAGTTGTAGTTAGCTTACACCATTCCTCCGAAGAGATTGCTTAATGGATTTCTTATAATAAAGATAAGAAAAATCACAGGAAGGTGTTCAAAATGAACCATTATATATGTAATACGTGCGGTGTCCAATATCCCAATTCTGCTCATGCTCCTGAAACCTGCTTGATCTGCGCTGACGAAAGACAGTATGTCCATCCAGATGGGCAGTCATGGACGACGCTTCAACAGCTTGTAGATTCAGGGGAATATAAAAATACCATTGTACAAGAAGAGGAAGGACTGTACAGCCTTACCACTACTCCTTCGTTTGCGATTGGGCAGACAGCCTATTTAGTTCGGAATGAAGGGTTCAACTTGTTATGGGACTGCATCACCTACCTGGACAAAAAAACAGAAAAGGAAATACATTCTCTAGGGGGAATTGATGCAATCGCATTATCCCATCCGCATTATTATTCGACACAGGTTGAATGGGCTGAACGATTCGGAGCAAGCATTTATATCCACGAAGCTGACCGCCAGTGGGTCACCAGGCCGAGTGACAGGATCATATTCTGGTCTGGTGATTCCCTTGAGCTTGATGCGGGTGTAACATTGTATCGTTTGGGTGGCCATTTTCATGGGGGAAGTGTTTTACACTGGGAAAATGATGTGAACAAGCAAGGGGTCCTTCTTACTGGTGATATTATTCAAATAGTGGCCGATCGACAATGGGTAAGTTTCATGTATAGTTATCCAAACCTTATTCCATTGCCAGCTAACAAGGTTCAGGAGATGGCAGCTAAGGTCAATGTTCTGAATTTTGACAGACTATATAATGCATTTCATCGTGTCATTAAGGAAGATGCCCATCAGTCTGTTCAAAAATCCGCTAAGAGGTATATTGAGGCTTTGGAAGGAAAGTTCGTTAATATGAACAATCAAAATGATCATATGAAGACAACGCCTGGTTGATAAAACCAGGCGTTTAACTTTTTAAATGACTATTCTCCAAAAATAGCTCTTCTGTTTGGTAAATAGCTCAATGCATTTACCCTAAATCTATTATTTTGCTGTATTCATAGCATAGAGTTTTAACTCTTCATCACTTGGAGGCAGAGTCACGTATCCTTCAAAACGCATACCAAGCTTTTCAAGGAGTTTGGAGGAGGAAGCATTGTCTTTGGTTGTAATGGCAACGATTCGATCCAATCCTAGTTTGCGTGCATATTCCAATGTTCCTTTTGCTGATTCAAAGGCATAACCCTTTGATTGTTGTTCGGCAAGAAAGGCATATCCAATATCAACATCCTCTAATCCATCCCGTTTAATCAGGCCGCATAAACCAATCGGCAGCTTGCTCTCTTTCAGTTCAACCATAAAAAGCCCGAACCCAAATTGTTCGTACATCTTTCTTGGCCCGGTCAAAATATAATTCTTCGCATCCTCAAGCGACCGAATGCCTTTATCTCCAATATACTTTAGCCATCCTGGTTCATTCAGCAATGTAAAAATAAACTCTTGATCACTGACTTCTAGCCAGCGGATGTTCAAACGTTCTGTCTCGAATACAAGCAAGGCTATACCTCATTTCATAAAAATAGTTCAGTGTAGCATCATCTTATCATTATCGTAAGGTTTCGAATAGTGAGCTTTGCGCTTCCTTTTTTCCTTCAGGGGACATGGGGTGTTCTCTTTTCCCGTAAAAACGCCCAGAAGACCTACTCATTCAAGGTATGTCCATAAAGGGTTTCTGAATAGGATATGGTCAAAGTTTGTGTTAATAGTTAAGAATATTTAGCAATGGTGAAGAATCAGTTAAGTGTTGTTAATATTCAGTTAAATAGCCATTTTTAAAAATAAAAAGCAGTATGATAGTAATGCAGGATCTAATCTATCTTTTAAGGAGGCAAATTAAAATGATGAATTTTAAAAAATGGCTTATGACCTTAATGGCGGCACTGATGGTAGCTTTAGTAGCCACAGGCTGCAGCAATGAAGATTCAGAGGATCCAGAAACTGAAGAAAACCAACAAGAAGAAACTGAAACTGAAGAAGAATCTGGCCAATAATCACAGCAAAGGGAAACTGCGAAATTCGGGAGATTCTGAAACTGCGAGAGGTCAAGATCTCTATTTACTCTAACGAACGGAATGACACATGAAAAGGCACGGGGGCAATAGTTGCTCACCATGCCTTTTTCCCTGTATGAGACATGGTGACGGTTATGGCGTCTCATTAGAACCGTTCTCATCAGGGACATGGGCAGAGTTCTCATGTCCCAATTTATGATTTTTATTGCCACTTAACGACAGTCACCCTCGTCCCATTGACTGGTGAAGATTCAATATAAAAATCATCCATCATGTTTTTTACGCCAGGCAGGCCAGCTCCGAGACCGCCTGATGAAGAATATCCGTGTTTCAGGGCATTGCTTATGTCTATGATTCCAGGTCCATGGTCAATGGCTGTGATTTTTAAACCTGTTTTAATTGCTTCTTCAATCCGCTCAAAGCTGATTTGTCCTGTGCCGGCATATCTATATATGTTTCTTGCAAGTTCTGATACTGTGGTAATGATTCTTGCTTGATTTATAGAATTAAAGTGAAGGTGATTTGAAAAAATTCTTCCGGTTTTTCGAGCTGTGGTGATGTCGTTTTCACATTGGATCTTAACCAATGCTTTTTTATGCATATCCTGGAATTCCTCTATCATTCTTTTCCCCACCCTTCAGATATTATAAAAAGATCCCCTAAAAAAGAAAAAAGCCAAAAGAAGGTGGGTTCACCTTCTTTTGGCTTATGTCTGGTTCTATCGCCCAGATAATTACGGCCATCATTTATTCGGCTTTAAAATAAATACCATCAAGCTATTATCCAAATCAAAATTCCATGATACAAAAGCGTTTTCCAATTTGGCGTCGAGGTAGGTCTGGAGCGAGTCTGTATGCTCATAGAGAAGTCTTTTCTCAAGGTTTCGTTTAGCAAGGGTGAGAGCCTCGGAAAAGCCTATGCTGATCATTTCTTTTTCAACAGCGACCAAGATTTTTTTTCGGACAACGACTAATGTTCGTGGATTCAGCATGCATGAGTAGACTTCACCCGGAGCCTTTTCTGCTTTTATACTCACCTTTATGACTTCATCATGGACATCTTCCTGATTTTTATAGGAGCAGCCAGTATCTTCGGGTTCATTTACTGTGACTCCCATGAACATACCTGAGTGGCTGTCAAGATTCCAATCATAATGGAACTCACTTAAATCTAAACCCAGGTCGTTCTTCATATAGGCTTTGATTTCTTCAGAGAGTGTTTCCATTACCATGTCCCTGATATTCTCGACATATTTGCTTTGTCCATTTAGCATTAATTTATGTTCCATCGGAGACAAAAAGTCTTTTATATACACAGTGATATAGGGGTGGGAAATAGTAGCGAATACAGAACCAGGCCCTTTGCCAAAATGTTCTCGTAAAATTCTCCCTATGTAACTCCCCAGCGCTTTTTCTTCCTTCTTCAAATCCATTCTCGTCATCCTCTTCAAATTCAAGCCTAGTATCCTGAATCCATTTATTGTTTTGACGAAATGTAAGAATAGTATAAGACAAGAAATCCTTCATTATATTATAGCATACAGTGTCATTTATTCTTCCTTACCTATTCTTTCTACATCCATATGTTGAATCCCTTTGATTTTATTCATGTTTTGATTTTTAAATTGGGGGAAAACTGGGAAAAAGCATACCGGACTATTTCATCTTATTTAGAATGATGATAAAATCAAATCAGGAAAGAGGATATGATGCTTCTTTCTTAAAAGGATGAGTCATGAAATGGATAAAAAAGCACAGCAAACAAAATTGGCGAATAATTTTGGCAAGCTGCTGCGTGATAAATTTGGCAAAGGACCAGAAGTCATCCATGTTACCATATCCCAGCCGTATGTATTGGTGTATATCAGCGGCTTTATTTCTCCAATGGAACAGGCACTTCTGGAACAGGGACAAGAACTTACCGTCCTGACCACAAGAGAATATCTTATGAAATCACTGGACCCCGAAATACGCGGTCAAATAAAAGCATTAACGGACATGGAAGTACAGCATATCTATTATGGTTGGAACCTCCAAAACCTTTCAGGAGTTTTTGTGGCCATCAGTCCGGACAGTCCGGATGAGGGAAAAGATGAAAGAGCTGATTATAAAGGAAGAGATGAGATCCACAAGGAAATCATCCATATAAGCGAGCAAGCAGAAAAAGCGCCGGATAGCGTATACTCTTACATGCTCAGCCCCCGGTCATTGATTGTCATCCGAGAGGGAATATTAGTGCCGATTGAAAAACAGCTAGTTTCCCTTGGATTCGATGAGACATTAAGCGTCGCGAAAAGACAGCTTGAAGGCGGAATGCTGACTGGCAGCACCCAGTTTTCTGAAATACTTGATTCGAAAATCCAGGATGTCTTTGTTGACTGGGATTTTGAACTTGATAAGAGTGTCATCACTTTAATTCTAAAACCAAATAAAGCATAGGCAGTGGTGTACTGGACACATTGTGCCAGACTTAAGCCGAAAAGAGCAGGTAAGACCCTGTTTTTTTCGGCTTTTTCTTTTTTAAAAGTTCTTTTCGTAAACTTTGCTGTTTCCACAAATAGGAGTGTAGGGAGCATCAAGAAAAGAGCCTTGAAGACATCCCGAATGCGGCATGGAAATTTTTTATACAATCAATGCGGAATCAGCCTTTTTAACACAGTAAAAGCATATCGGAGCTCCTTTGTTGCAGCACATACAACCAATCTACCTTACTACGAAAGGGATTTTACAGATGAACGACATCGAAATGGCATTATTGAAAAAGGAACTTCAGCGGCTGAAAGAGGATTATCAAAAATGTGAGGATGAACTGCTTAAGGAGTCTATCATGGAGGACATCGTGCTGATTGGGCAAGTGATCAATATGAGTGAGAGCGAGTCTGAGGCAACGGTATAATTGGAACTCGGGGACATGGGAGGTCGGTCCATGTCCCAAAAGTTTTTATATGCTTTCCACATAGGGCGGGAGGACCACCAAATCTTACTTGGAAGAGACAACTAAAAACCGAATCGTCTGATCTGTATGGTTATACCAGAAATGCGTTTCACTAGCTGAAAAGAACCAGGATTCTCCTTGATGGAGTTCGATCATCTTTGTGTCTATTTGCAGGGTCAAAGTTCCTTCTATTACATAGACAAATTCATGTCCGCTGTGGGCGAAGGGTTGTCCGTCGCTTTGGTTCGCTGGGAGTGTGACGAGTATTGGGTGAAAGTCCGGGTTTGGGACTTGTTGTGTCAGGTCCTGATAATGAAATGAGGGTTCACTCTCCTGCTCATTGTTACTTGGAAAAAAGGTACTTGGATTGACGCCAAGCACTTCGGATATTTTACGAAGGGACTCCAGTGTGACGCTGGACTTTCCGCGTTCAACTTGTGATAAAAAGCTTATAGATACACCTGCCCCTTCGGCAAGTTCTTTCAAAGTCATCTTTTTCTCTTTCCGGATTTCTTTTAGTCGTACACCGATCATAAAATCTCACCTTCCTAATTCCTATTTTTCCCTTATATATGGATTGTGTCAATCTGAACAAAGTTGACAGAAAATTAACCATTATCTAAAATCTAATTGAAGTACCACTTCAATTTTAAAAAAGGGGGAAGGGAAAATGCAATTGGATAAGAAGACGACTTATCGTGTATTGATTGCCAGCCTTGTTGGCAGTTCCATTGAGTGGTTTGACTATTTTCTATATGGAACAATGGCCGCACTTGTATTTAACCAATTATTCTTTGTCAACGAGGATCCAACAGTAGGCTTGCTTTTAGCGTATGCATCGTTCGCACTTTCGTTTTTCATCCGGCCATTTGGAGGAATCATTTTTAGTCATATTGGGGATCGTATCGGCCGGAAAAAGACACTCGTTTTAACACTGAGCTTGATGGGCGCTGCGACATTCGCAATGGGTATTTTGCCAACATATCAAGCAATTGGTGTAGCTGCACCTATCATTTTGATTACACTTCGTCTGATCCAGGGGCTTGGAATCGGCGGGGAATGGGGAGGAGCGCTGTTGCTTGCAACTGAGTATGCTCCTGCAGAACGCAGAGGATTCTTCGGTTCGATTCCGCAAATGGGTGTGACGATCGGAATGGTGATGGGGACACTCGCTCTTTGGCTCATGAGCTTATTGCCCGAGCAGCAATTCATGTCATGGGGCTGGCGCGTGCCATTCATCTTCAGTGCATTGCTCGTGGTCTTTGGTTTATGGATCCGAAAAGGAATCGATGAGACACCAGAATTCAAGGAAGTTCAGCAAAAAGGCGAGATTCCAAAGCTGCCAATCGTCGATACACTTCGCTATTACTGGAAAGAAGTACTGATCACAATCGGTGCGAAAGTGGTGGAGACAGCTCCATTCTATATTTTCAGTACGTTCATTGTTTCCTATGCGACAAGCACTCTAGGATTCAGCCGTTCCGCTGTGTTAGGTTCGGTCATGATTTCAACCGTCATTACGACGATCCTTATTCCAATCATGGGTAGTCTGTCAGACCGCGTTGGCCGTAAGAAAATGTATATCGCCGGTACATTGGCGATGATGGCTTTTGCTTTCCCGTATTTCTGGATGATTCATCAAGGCAGTGTACTCATGCTGGTTTTGGCGACGATTATCGGCCTGGGGATCATTTGGGCTCCGATTACGGCAGTACTTGGAACCATGTTCTCGGAAATCTTTGATGCCAAGGTTCGCTATACAGGTGTCTCACTCGGTTATCAAATCGGGGCTGCAGTCGCTGGCGGTACAGCGCCTCTCGTTGCCACTGCACTGCTTGCATCATTCGATAATTCCTACGTCCCAGTTGCACTTTACATCATGTTTACTGCTGTGGTGTCACTGATCGCCATCTGGGCAGTGAAAAGCCGCGTTGAACCAACTGTGATCACTGGTAAAATGAGCTCGGCCAAATAATTTGGCCGAGTTTTTTCAAGAGATAAGAAAGTGTAAATTTCACTTCGAGAAATGTCCAGCTCCAGCGCCTAGCCCCTCGAGTCGCTTGTCTAGTGTCGCCTCCTAGAAACTCCGAAACTTCAACTCCGCCGACAGAAGCAAAAAGCGCTTCTTTGTCGGAGTCTCCAGTTTCTGCGTTTCTGGGCAGTCGGCTATACATTTCGATTTCGGTCCGCCCAATGAAGTCAAAGAACGACTTCACCGGTCGGCCCTCCAGCGCTTGTCGGGGCTGACCAAGGCGCTTACGCTTTTCTGATAAAAGGAGAGATTCTATATGCTTATTCTGAACGAACAACTGATCCAATCCATATATAAAATCGAAGATGCCATTCGCGATGTCGAAGCCATGTTGGCGGCCATTCATGAAGGACGTGTTGAAAACCCTCATCGGACAGTACTGAATGTCCCTGAACGAAACGGATCGGTACTCTATATGCCAAGTTCAGATGGAACATCCATGGCAGCAACCAAAATTGTCTCGATTTTTCCTGAAAACAGCTCAGCCAATCTTCCAACCACACAAGGAGCTATTTTACTCACGGAACTCCAAACAGGAAAACATATAAGCTTACTGTCCGCTTCCTATCTGACACGATTGAGAACCGGCGCATTAAGTGCCATTTCAGCCCGCCATCTCGCCAGACCAGACAGCCAAGTGCTGACCGTCATTGGCACAGGCGGAATGGCGTTCGAGCAAGTACTAGGAATAGTGAACGTGCTTCCGATACAAGACATCTATTTAATAAACCGTTCCATCGAGAAGACATACACATTCAGCGAAAAGCTCAAAGAGGCCGGCATTACCGCTAAAATCCATACCGAAGTCGACCGGAACGAAGCCGTCGCCCAGTCGGATGTCATTTGTTGTGCTACACGGTCAACCGAAGAAGTATTTGATGCTGATTATGTAAAAGCAGGGACACATATCATCGGGGTAGGCAGTTACTTACCTGAAATGCGCGAAATCCCGTTAGGTGCGATTGAAAAAGCAACATTGATTTATGCGGATGATTATGAGGGGATGAAGGCAGAAGCTGGTGAATTTATTGATGCAGTGGAACGGGGGAGATGGTCTTTTGATCGGCTTTCTGGGACATTAGCTGAACTTCATGTGAATCCGGTTGAGCGTGGAGTTGAGGATATTACTATTTTTAAATCGGTTGGAGCTGCTTATTTTGATTTGGCTGTGGCGAAGGGGGTTTTTGAGAAGGCGAAGGAAATGGGTAACGGGGAGAATATTTATTTGTAGGGACCACAAGTGGACCCATACCCTTAAAGGACGTATTATGCGACACGCAGGAACGTTTATTTTTTAAACATATAATTTTGTGAGACAGCAGAATCAGTTGAGGAGTACACATTTTATTTAATAATAAAATGGAGGTGAAAAATTACTGTACATCTTAAGTTAGCAAATTGAACTATGATACAATATTGATGTATAACCAATAATTACTAAAAGTGTCTAATATAATATAGTTTTGTGAATAACTAATAAAATAAAAAGGATGTGAAATTCAGATGACCAGTGTTGATTATAGGTTAGAAAATGAGGATCTTGATTTGGATGAAGGTAGTGCATTAAACCCGCAATCTATAAGGTCTGAGTTAGAGGATATATATCCTGAAGCAAATATCAAAGTTGAAAGAGAACAATATTCAATATTTGAATTAAATAGGAAATTCAACAGAGGACAGGTTGTTTTGGATCCGGATTTCCAAAGGGAGGATGTGTGGAAAAATCGCCAAAAATCCGAATTAGTTGAATCAGTTTTAATGGGAATCCCGTTACCAATTTTTTATTTAAACGAAACAAAAGAAGGTAAATTAGTTGTGGTCGATGGGAGACAAAGATTAACAGCTTTTTTTCAGTATTTAAATGAAGATTATAAATTAACGGATTTAAGGATTTTAAAAACACTTAATAATAAGTATTTTAGTGACTTAGATAAGAAATTACAGGCAAATTTAGAGGATTTTCAGCTAATTGCTCAGGTAATAAAACCTCCAACTCCCGATCGTATTAAATTTGATATTTTTGATAGAGTCAATCGTGGTGGCACACCCCTGAATAACCAAGAAATGAGAAATGCACTTTATCAAGGAAAGTCAACGAAATTACTTGCTTCCTTATCTGTAGAGGATGTTTTTTTAGAAGTAACCAGTAATTCAATTAACTCCAAGAGAATGAAAGATCGTTATCTAATTCTAAGGTTCATCGGTTTTTACCTATTGAAAGAAAACATCTTAAAGAATGTTAATGGAGATATAATTGACTATAAAGGCGATATTGATGAGTTTCTTGGTAAGATAATGGATTACATAAATGATATGAGTGACGAAGAGGTCGCTAATCTAAGAAGTAACTTTATAAGAACGATGAAAAATAATCAAATAGTTTTTGGAGACAATGCTTTTAGAAGAGTCTCAAAAAAAGGTAAAAAGCAACCAATTAATATGTTATTGTTTGAGGCATTTAGTTATTTATTTACAAAGTTTGATGAGGAGTATTGTGTTATAAATCACGAGAGAATTTATGAAACGTGCGTTGAGTTGCTAAAAGAAGAACATTTAAATAAGCTCCTTACCAATGATAGAGGAAGAGGAATTGTTGTACCAGAATTGCTGAAAATTATGGATAATTTAAAGGAGAATATATTAGCATGATATCTAGATTGAGGATAAAGAACTTTAAGAGTTTTGAAAATGTAGATATATCTTTGAATAATTTCACTTTACTTACAGGTATGAACTCTGCCGGAAAGTCCACAATTATTCAGGCAATACTCTTGGCCGTTCAAAATGTTACGGAAGACGGTAGATTCCCCCTTAATGGGAGATTAGTTTCTTTAGGACAGTTTTCAGATGTTAGAAACTTTGTTAAAAATGCAAAAGAATTTGATTTAGAATTATTAAATAATAATAACGATAATATTTGTTTTAGATTTTGGGAAGAGGACAAGGTCCATTGTGAGGTAAGCAAAAATAGTGAAATTCTCGTCGATTATTTACATCAAAAAAATCATAGGATTAGTTACATCTCGTCTAAAAGAATAGGTTCGCAAGATTTATACGATAAAAACTATGATAGTTATTTAAACTTTGGGATTTTCGGAGAATACGCAATTGATTATCTGGAAAATCATAAAAGTGTTACTGTACAAGACAATTTGATAAAGGAAAAATCTTTTGGAAGTACGCTAGAAATTCAGGTGAATTACTGGTTAAAATACATTTTAAATTGTGAAATTTCTACTGAAGATATAACTGGTACTGATCAAGTTAGGGTTAAATACAAGTATTCAAAAAATAGATACGTTAGACCAAAACATATTGGCTCAGGATTAAGTTATGTTATTTCTTTAATAATTAGTGTATTGTCATCAAAACTAGAGGATCTAGTTATAATAGAAAATCCAGAGATTCACTTACACCCAAGTGCTCAATCAAAACTAGCTGAGTTCTTAACATTTGCTGCGGAAAAGGGTATTAAGTTGATTATCGAAACTCATAGTGATCATATTTTTAATGGAGTCAGGAAATCAATCTATAATAATGTTATTAGTACTGATAATCTTTCAGTATATTTTTGTAAGTTGAGCGAAGAATATTTAACTATACCTGTAAGAATTGAATTTAATAAAACAGGTGATGTTGAGAATCACCAAAAGGGTCTATTTGATCAATTTGATGAAGATTTAGATGAAATGTTGGGGTTGTGATATTATGGAAGTTTTAATGAACGAGCTATCATTAGAGGGTCAATTTTCTAGTATTAATGAATTCCTTACTTCCTTAAGAGAAATGATTGTGATCCAAAAGATCATGGATAAAGCGCAAATAAAATTGTCGAAACATTATAATTTGATAAATGAACAAGTGACTGAAACGCATACACTACATGATGTTTTAACTGATAATAGCGTAAAAACTACTAATGAAATTAGACGATTTAAGATGTATTTGAAAAGGTTGTTATCTGATCCATCCTTTTGGCACGAAAATCAACTCCATGATCATACAAATAAATATTTATGTGATTATACAAATAAAACCCATGATTACTCTTTGGCTGAATCATGTGAAAGAGAAAAAAAAGTACTTTCTTTTAAACATAATAAATTTTTAGAAGACGTACTAGTAATAAATAAAAATAGTACTAGAGTAGAAATATTAAATTTTCACAATCGTTATTTATTAAATGAGATTCTTTTTGAAGAAGGTCTCATTAGTGAAATAGATTATTGTATAAATCATTTTGATAATAGTAATCTTTCATTTGAAAACCTAGATCAAAATTTTTCATTTAACATTTTGACCCATGATGAGAAAAAAATGTTTATTTCTTCATTTAGAATGTTTTCCGAAATGTCCTGGGATGAAATATTGACCCATGATGGATTGAAATATAAACAATATACTCCTACAGGGGAAAGTTGGTTTTTGCATACACCATATTCAGATAAAAAGATATATAAATTTAGAACTTCACAAAAATGTAGATGTTTTGGTTATAGAGAGAATGATATATTCTATGCTTTAAGATTTGAAAGAGATCATAAGATCAGTGATAATGGATAGAAGAGACCCGGGGACGGCTCGGTCGGTTCAAAAATAAAATTAAGTGGCGGAACCGTGGTAATGTTGTTGCTTGAGAATAAAACAAAATAAATAGTGTAGAAGAAAGAGGATAGCCATTTCGTTATCCTTTTTATTTTTTTCGCTATTAAGTTTATTTTGTTTATGAAATCCTGGTTTTTAGCAAGTAATCTGGGCCAGTGTCTTTATAATTATGTTGTAAATAATGTTAAAAAACTTTTCTCAATGGGTTTGTTTCTGAGTAGCATGGGACGTACCTATTGCTTCTTTTCTGGAGATTAAATGAGAAGCATAAAATACATCCCTCTATTTTGTGCTTATTTCAGAATACGCTTGATGGTATAATTCCAACAATGCTTTTTTTGCTGCTTTTTTCTTACTGCGTAGATCTGTTGCTGTAACTGTATAGTCTCTAAAAGGAGGCTTATCATCACAAATATTAACTGTAACCTGATACTCATTTTGATACCTGATAATATCCATTTCGATTTCGTCACCGTATTCGTTTATAAATTGCATAACATCCCAAGATGAGTAAAAGTTATCAATCATTTTATCACCCTCTGGCACTTTATTCTTTAGTATTAATAATTTCAATGATTTCTTGAATGTCATCAATATCAAGTGCTTCTGCAATCCGCTTAATATGTCCCATGTTGATGTTTTGACGTTTATTATTTGCAAGTTCGCTCAAAGCGGAGTGCCGGATATCCGCGAGCCTAGATAGTTCTCTTAAGGATATATTATGTTTTTTAATTAGCTGCTTTAAGTTAACCCGAACTTCTTTTTCCATCGTTTCCTTACACCCATTTCTATGGACTATAAGGAAACGCTAACATTTAGAAAATAAAGAAGTGGTACGCTTTCGCGTAACATTCTTTGTTTATCTAAGAAATAAAGACTAAGGTTTTCTCCTTTTTTAAACCATTGATTCTATTTAAAAAAATTTATACATATTTTTTTTTGAATCATCATTTTCATGTGCTTCCGCAATCCGCTTAAAAAATACAAGTTTCTCACGAAAAAGAAACTATCAAAAGAAGCAATTCAAAATAAGACTAAAATAACCCGAACTTATATATCAGTTCGGGTTATGGTCTCTCTATGAAGAAACACACGATAGATTGAACTATTTGTGTTATTAATTTCTAAGTATAAATTAGATTCTCCCTCTATCTAAAAAACTACCAAATATATTTTGTTGGTGATATTGCAAATTTTCTATTGAAGGTTTGAAAAAGTCCTGTTCAGGAACAAATAGACTTTGACCATTTATGTTCTGTAACATTTCACTATCTACATCAGGATGTACTCGAATAGTATAATTATTATTAATTGTAAAGCATCCTGTATCAAATGCCCAATGTAAATCTCTATTCATTAGAATCCCGTTATTAGGGTTAAAGCTACCTCCATGACTTCGTGGATAAATATGAGCAGCTTGTAAGTTATTATAGGCACCACAATTGATGACTTGTCTGGTTATGGCACAAAAGTTTTCATATCCGACAGAAACAAAATCTCGGAACATTACTTGATTTGAAAATAATGAATCAATATTAGTTTGGCTAATATTGTTACGAGTTACGATATCATTTGATACTTGTATCAGCCCAGGTTCATTAACTTCATTTCCATTAATATAATCAGGTCTAGTCCGCATTATTTCCAGAATTCTGTCTTCTATAATTTGGATATCTTCATGTAAAACGGCATAATTTCCTCTAAAAGACGAATTATCTATTTCATTACTTAATCGATTGTATAAATCGCTAGTATGATCATTTTCCAAATATGCAAAATAGACAGTTTCGTTAACTGTTTCTCCGTTATCATTAAGTTGTAAAGTCTGAGGCTTTAAAACGATAATATCGTCTCTTCGGAATAACCACTGGTTACCTTCTAAGAATCGATTTGAATAGAGTCGATATTCGTCCCTTGGTTGACCACCATTACCACCCCCATGGTATTTATCGTTATTATAAACGAATGTACAGTAATTGCGTTCAAAACGGTCTCTATACAAAGGGATTAAAGTAAGTATTCTGTAGTCGTTTAAAATTGTTTGTGAAAGGAATGGAAGATGTGATAAAAAATCTGTGTTTTTGGACATAAGTAGATATCGCCCTCTAGCAGGATTGTCATTAGGGCCATTAACACTTCCAAGTTCTTGATATTGTAATCGCTTTACCAAGTAAGTCATAAATTACCTCCATTTTAAATATATATCAATTATAACAAAAATTACCTCTATTAATAGAAAATAGAGGTAATTTTTAGTTAAATATTATTAAATTCTATTAGGGCCGATGCAAGTTTTTGTGCAAATAGAGGAGGAACAGCATTCCCTATCATTTTATAGTTATCTCCCATACTAGAAATAAAAGTATAATTATTCGGGAATGTTTGTAGACGAGCCGCTTCACGCACTGTTATACTTCTGGATTGTGTTGAATCTGGATGAATATGTCTTAGACCATCTTTATATAAATGCGCAGGAATTGTATTGCTTGGCTGGTCCCAACGTAATACATGATACTTATGGATATTTGAATTACGTCCAGTCATTTGAGTATACAATTCCATTAAAGCCTGACTTGTAGTATATTCATTTCTACCGCTCTCAATATCTTCACACAAAATATTAAATATATTAATATCTCTTCTGTTGTGATAACGAGGAACATGGTTAGAAATATCATTATTAAATATATGAGAATACTTTCTTCCGTTTAAAATATAATCCGATTCTGCAGGTATTATAGGAGGCAAGTCACCTATTGCATCTTGAACCGATCTTCTGTTTTCACGATATTGTGGTAAAATATCGTGATAAAACTGATGTAAAGCTTGTTGAATGTCTTCTTTAAAACCATTTTTTACTCCTATTATTATGACACGTTTTCTTTTTTGAGGCACACCATAATCAGAGAAATCATATTGAGCATATGTTTTTAAATCGTCTACAATTTCGTAACCGGAATTATTAATTTCAGCTCTAATTAAATCTGTCACCAAAGTTTCTCCATCAGGTCTTGCACTAAGCATGCCTGGTACGTTTTCGAAAACAAACATATTAGGTTGGTAATGTCTAACTAATCGCATATAACTTTCAAATAAGAAATTTCTATAGTCGTTTCGCATACCATTTTCATCTCTTATACGTCCTGCAACTGAATACGCTTGACAAGGCGGTCCACCAATAATTAAATCTACGTTTAAATCTCCTATGATGGCATCTAGTCCAACATGAGAATCATATACTTCATCATTTTCCCAACCATTAATTAACTCTTCAGTACGCTGAATATCAAAACGAATGACACGTTCATTTGCGTCAATCATATTATAGTTATTCCTTAAATGATTTCTAAGATTCTCAACTTGAGGTCTTTCCCATTCTACAGCTGCAAGCATATTATAATTAGGATTTTGTTTAAATCCTTCTGACAAACCTCCACAACCTGCAAAAATATCAATGAAATTCATTATTGTATCTCCTTTATAAATAATCTTTAAGTTTGGTACCTATGTGATAGCCCAATAAAGGAGGTACAGCATTTCCAACCTGTCTATATTGTTGAGTTTTATTTCCGTAAAAGCGGAAATCATCAGGAAACGATTGTAACCGAGCATTTTCACGTACAGTAGGCACACGATTAAATTCATAATGGAAGTGATTCCGATGCCCAGTATCAATTGTCTTTGATGGTTTATTACGATGGTAGCGTGTCCACGCTTCATTAAATTTGCGGCTATCACCTACACCAGGAGGTAAATCTTTATGGTTTCCTCCTTCAGGAACTTGAGAGATTACATCTATAACTAGATCAGAATGTTGTGTGCCAACATGATTAAATAATTGAGTAGATTTTTTACGCATCTTTTTTTGATATTCACTATTAGGAGGACATTGATATTCGCTTATTTCTGTTCCAAGGTTATTTGAGAAATCATGTAAATCACTGATAGCTTCTCCACAAGTGATATATTTATCTGGAGTTAATACAGGTTTAGGAAATTCGAATTTTTCTCCATTTAATAGACCGACGAAAAACAAACGTTTCCGAATTTGGGGTACGCCGTAATCTGGTGCAAATAGAATTTGATCGTTTACGGTATATCCCAATTCACTAAACTCTTTTATAATTGCCTCACGGGCTTTACCTTTATATAAAGTAGCAAGGCCAGGGACATTTTCTAAAACAAATGCCTTAGGTTGGAAGAATGCGACTGCATTAACCATAGCTTTAAAAAGAACGTTTCGTTCATCATCTTCTGCGCGTTTTCCTGTTAATGAGAAGCCTTGGCAAGGAGGACCACCAATAATCAAATCAATTTGTTTATTTTCAGTCAAGCTGGCCATTTGTAAAATTGTGGAGTTTTGAAATAAATCCCCGTCCATTGCAACTGCTTTTCCATGATTCTCTTTAAAGCTTTTTAATGCATCCACATTGTTATCGATACCTAAAAGAACTTCATATCCAGCATCCATGAAACCTCGAGATAGGCCTCCGCAACCACAGAACATGTCGATAACTGTTGGTTTTCGTTTTTTCATAAATTCCACTCCAATTTTTCTCTTACAATTTTATATAAATTTGCTGATTAGCACTGCTTTTTTTTGCGACATTTACAATATCTGTTAACCTGCCATTCCTTACTTCATTTAGAAATAATGAACCTAACATACGCCGCTCACCGATAGCGAGTCTATTCCACTCGTATCCTTTAAATAAGTCTTTAACTAAAAATTCTTCATCCCTTTGAAGGTTAAGAACTTCCTTAATAGCTCTTTTTAAACAATCCAATATTATTCCTCCATAATTAATAATAAGCATAAGCATAAGCATATAATATAGTTAAATTAGAAAATAGTAAATAGGAGAAAGCGAATATTTGTTCTGATGTTTAAAGTTCAAAAGTGAATAGGCTTTAAACTATTTTCTTGATTGATAGGAAGGGGTTTTAAAAAAACTATTTTCTTACGAATGAGCGGCATGATGTAAAAGCGCTCTCACTTAATTGGGTTTTTGGATAAGATTAGTGTGGGTTGCTAACATTGAGGATTTTAGTTGAGTCTTCACATGATTTTACAGAATTAATGAGTAACTTCTTTTTCATTTCTTGTGTCTACTTGAAGATATACATTCTTTGTAATCTGATCGTCGCTAAGACCAAGACGATCAATAATCTGTTCTAGTTAGACGAGAGCTTCGGCAAGAAAGCGAGTGCCTTAAATAGTGGGATGTTAAATCTTCATTCAAACCAGGATATAGAAGAGGTTAAACAAAAATTAGGTAACATAAATGTGAAAAAAGTAGGGGATCATTCAGGATTTCCTTCTTGGATGTTTTTTATCCCCGATAAATGAAATAATGTTTTCTATGACTTTATTAAAGTCCTTCTTTACTTCATGCTCCCATATCCTCATTACACTCCAACCGTTTTTAATGTAATAATCAGTTATTTCTTTGTCCCTGTTGGTATTCCGTTCAAGTTTCTTTTTCCAAAAATCAGTATTGGTTTTCGGCATATTTCCATGAAGGGGGCAGGCGTGCCAGAAGCATGAGTCAATAAATATTACAATTTTATATTTTTTTATTGCAATGTCAGGTTTCCCTTTTAAATCCTTTACATTTCTTCTGAACCGTACACCCTCTCTCCAGAGCTCTTTAGTAATGGTATTTTCCATCATTGAAACAGATTTGATTGCTCTCATATTTTTGCTCCGGATTTCTTTCGAAAATTTATCGGCCATATTCACCCTCCATAAAACAACTCAGTTACTATTTCCTATTTCCTTTTTGATAAAAAGATAAACCGAGGATACAAGTGGTTTCACTTCCTCAAAGGGTATGCATTAATAATTGATGCAGGAATGCAAGAGTCGAAGTAGCTTCTGCTTTTAATGGTTTTAAGTGTTTTTTTATGTAAGTTTCCAAGTTGGGGGAAAGATGTGAAAAAACCTCTATGTAACAAATAGAAGAATTATAAGAAAAAAGCCAGCACAAAAAGCTGTCTTAGGAGTGAGCATTTATGATTAATTTAATCAATCGAGAAAATTTTGTGAAACGCTATCTTATTTTAAATACACTTTGTTTTTCCACTGGCTTTTGAAAAAGTAGGATACTTAGTAAATGGTTTTATTTATCTGTATTTTTTACTATATTTATGTTCTTTCCAAAATCATAAGGTTGACTGTAATAAACTTTACCACATGATAGGCATTCAACGTCACACAATCTATCATATTTAATTCTGTCTTTGATATTTTCGGGATATTCTTCAATTCGTATAACTGATAATAGTCCTCCACATATACAGCGCATTTTTCACCACCCTAAAAATTTTTTTGTATTTTTATTTTACCACTATTATAAAGTCTTTCAAAAATCACCTAACATATTCTAATTTTCACCGTTTAGGATTTAGTTTTGTAATTGTAATCGCAAATAACAATAATAGTATAGATGCTAAAACTCTTTATAAAATTATTGAGTGTTTTGCTTTTGCGGGGTACTCACAGTTTGGTTCTTTGAAGGAGTTTAATAATCCCAGGATTGGGAGGGTTCTGAAGGCAAATTATGAGGAGTACGAGGAGATGGGATTTTCTCGTTCCACTTTTAGAAGGATGATCTTGAAGGCAAGTGAAATTGGCATTTTCACTGTATATGAAACTGCGCGAAAGAACCGCTCGCAGTCTAGCATTCTGTATGTTTTCAATCGATTTCCCGATGAATGAACCACCGGGAGGCGCTCAATTGAGCCACCAATATAAAGTTTTCATTCCTACTAAAACTAACATAAAAACAATAAACGTGAAGAAGAGGCTGCTGAATAACAATATTCCGAAATCCCAGAGGCTAAACACCTTGCTGAAAAAACACCGGAAGAGCATCTTTTGGTCAGCGACTGAGTTCCAAGTGACTTCATCAATCTTGTAAAACTCTTTTACCCGATCGTAAAATCGATCGGAGAATTTCAGCGGATGAGCATGGTCGTTGCCTACCACAACAACTATAAAAAAGAAACAGATCTCCTGTTATCACTGTCTCTTGACTCCTACAGACAGCTGGTCTGAAACTGAAATTGTAGGTGGAAGTGAAGAATCGATTGCTTATTTTACCGGGAATCTAAATAAGAAATTTGAGGAACGTTATTTTGAAGTGCTTCATCGGCAAACGGTTAGTGGAACTATACTTTCTGTCCTATGTTGAGTGGGAATCGAAAAAGGTTTATTTATAAATCAAACAAGACTCAATATTCATTATTATCCCTTTATATGGTATATTATAGGTAAATAGATAGAACCTATGTTCCTGTTAGGGAGTGCCGCAGATGTTCGAAAAAAAGCGACGAGCACATTGTAAAAAGAATGTTGAACTGAGTAAAGCTAAACGAGAAGCATTAAACGAAAAGTTCTTAGCTCATATTAAAACAAGTACAAGAGAAAATGAACAGGTTATTAAAGAAGAAAATAAGGAAAAACACTTAATTAAGGAGTTCCGCAACCAGTTAAGAAAGGTCAAAAAAGAAATTGAAGCCCAAAATAAGCTTATTGCCGATTTGAAGAAAGAAAATCGGATAATAAAGCAAAAGAATGGTTCATTGAAAAAGGAAAACTGGCAGCTACAGGAAGCAATTAATCATTTTACAAAGGAATATGAATTTGAAAAAAAAGAATTACATAATAAGCTTAAAAACGAGTTCAACCGAACAAAAGGAATGCAAAAACAACTAGACATACTAAAAAAGGAGCGTTCGAGAAAACTCAAGGGGGTTGAAAAGCAAATCGCATTTGCAAGACAAGTAGAACTGCTTAAAGAAACTAACACGGATCTTAAACGGAAGCTTGATAACTATGATTCATTGGTTAAACAAGAGCAAGGTGACTATAAGGAGGAGATAGTAAAACTACAGAAGGAGCTTAACCGATACAAAGTCTTGGAAAACAAGTTAAGGAACAACCCGGAGGCTTTGTTTAAATACCTTCACCAAATGATAAATCCCACACATTTACCTTATTTCCTTAATCTCCTGGAGCAGTACATAACCCAGGGGAATTTAAAATATTTTTACCGAGAAGGGCAAAATGTCTTTTATACATTCATGAGGAGAGTAAGTTTGCTTGGCTACCATTCCAAGAAAATGGCAACTAGTCCCTTCGTTATAAGAAACCCTAAAAACAGTAGTGAAAAAGATAGGCTTGGTTATCTTACAAAGGAAGATGGTGAATGGAGGTTTTTAGACTTAACCAGTACTTCCGAAACAAAAGAATTACCTGTCAGGAATATAGCTAATATAAATGCGGATGACTCGGAGTTACCGGTAAGAGCAATTGTATTTGAAGGGATTGCAGAAATAACCCGTGTGTATTCCAGGCACGAATTTAATCCGGAGAATAGTGGCCAAAAGAATATTAGCAAAAAGGTTACTAAACGAAAGAATTTTCATCCCTTTGGTAACTTTAAAGTTTTAATAGTTGGCTCAAGACAAATGAATGACTATAAGAACCGTCTTGAGAAGCATGGGTGTATTGTCGAAATCCATAACCCTTATGAAGAAGGCTTTGAGCTTTTTAAGGGCAAGATTAGCAGGGCAGAGATAATCCTGGTTTGTGAACGACACGTGCCCCATAACATGTGGGATTATATAGATAGACAGCAACCATTTGTAAGTGTCTTAAAGAATGATAGTTCAGATTTAATTGCTACATATGCTTACATAACATTGCAAAGATGTGAGTTAATTTAAAATAATCTTCTTCATGAAATGTCACTTACAAATGGAATTTGTTTTTAGTAAACAAAGAGACTGTCCATCAAAGAGCTATCATACAAAAAAATATTATGGAGTTTACATTCATGAATGATGAAAAAATTAATCTTTATGTTGACGACTTAAGGGATTGTCCTAAAGGATTTATAGTTGCGCGAAATACAGATGAAGCCACTTATTTTCTTGAGAATTACAAGATACACATACTTTCTCTTGATCACGATTTAGGAGAAGATGATAATGGGAATCTATTGCCAACTGGCTATGATTTAGTGAAATATTTCTGTGAAAAAGGATTGCGAGCTGACAAAATATATTTGCACACAGATAACGGTGTTGGACGTGATAATATGTATTATACACTTAAGGCTGCTCAACGGAGAGGGTTTATTGAAAGTGACATAGAGATCTATCATTATTCAATAACACCGAATAGATATTCTGGAAATTAGTACTAAGTCGAAATAAAATGTTAAGATGTCAAAACGAACCTAAAGGTTAACTAGACGTTGGCAATTATAGCATTAGGGTATGATAAAGATTTAAAAAATAAAAAGAGAACGATAAGCAGTTCAAACCGCTTATCGTATTTTTTGCCTGAACCAACAAACTTTCCTTTAAGTGCTCCTATCTAATTGTTCACAAAACCTTAACGGTATTTTTACTGTATATGAAACTGCGCGTAAGAACGGCTCACAGTCTAGCAACCTGTATGTATTCAATCGCTTCCCGATGAATGAACTACCGGATGGCGACTAATTGAGCCAGCAATATAAAGCTATCATTCCTTCTGAAAAAGACATAAAAAAGAATAATAAATGTTGCTTAAGAACAATCACTCGAAATTCAGGGGTTAAAGCCAGTGTTGAAATAGCACCGGAAGAGCATCTTTTTGTCATTGACCGGGTTCCGAGCGATTTCGTCAATCTTGTAAAATACTTCTACCCAGCTGCAAAGTCGATCGAGGAATTCTGGCGGATGAGCAAGGTCACTGCCTACCGGAACAACAATGAACAAAAAGCAGATCTCTTGTTATCCGTATCCCTTGACTCCTTCAAACATCTGGTCCAGAAGTTGAAGACAAAGGTGGAAGTGAAGAATCCCCTATTTTACGGGGATCCTGTAGAAGAAATTTCAGGAGCGCTATTTTGGAGATTTATTACATGCAAGTTTGTTAAATTAAACCAAAGTTTTTTTGGGACAAAAGGGTGGGGCGGTTCCAATGTCTCGTGAATAGTGAAAATATGCTTTTTGACAGTGAAATCGTCCCTCGGTCTCAGAAGCATAAAAAAATTCTATGTTTTGTAACAGACACCATACTAGTTGGAAATATAGACTAGTAAAATAATGGAATGGTATATTATAGTAAAAAATATAATTAATTTTATTTAAGGAGATACTTCACACTATGAAGCTGAAAAAAGTGGTTATTAATAAATATAAAAGTTTTATAACTGAGCAAGTTGTAGATATAGAAAGTAGTATCACACGATTAGTTGGAAAGAATGAATCCGGTAAAACCTCCTTTTTAGAAGCACTTGCAAAATTCAACTATTTTGAAAGCGACCCTACGTTCGAATTTAATGATACATTTGATTTTCCCAAGAATGAGTGGAAAAACTTTCAAAAATCAGGGGAAGATGTAGAAGTTGTAAAATGCACTTTCTTGTTAGATGAAGAGCTGATAGAAAAAATAAACGATGATATTGGGGAAGGAGTATTATCGTCCAAAGAAGTTAGTTATGGAGTTAAATATAAAAATGGTAACACCTTCTACCTTGCAGCAAATGAAAAAAAATATATTTCTACTTTGCTTCAAAAATATGATTTTGCTGAAGAATTAATGAAAGAATTAGATCGGGCTAATACAGTAAGAGAATTGATTGAACTGTGTAAACAAAATGAAGACGCCAATTCTTTATTAGCGTATCTTAATGAAACTATTATTCCGAATGCATTCGATTGGAAGAATCTTATACAAGGATATGTTGCTAAACATTATATTAAACCTAACTTGCCGAAATTTTGGTATTTCGATGAGTATTATTCTATTCCTTCTCGTATTAGCCTTAATAAGATGATAAATGAACAAACAGATGCAGAATTTACTAAAGAGGAATTTAATACTGCAAAGGCACTATTCGAGCTTGCAAACATTGATATTGATGAACTAAAAGATGCTGATAGCTTTGAAGCTTTTATATCTGAATTAGAAGCGACATCAAATGCTATAACAGATGAGTTTTTGGAATATTGGACAACTAATACTAACCTTGAAATAAAGTTTGAAATTGAGCCGTTAATTCAGAAAAATGGTAATAATCAAATCGTGAGAGAAGATAAAATTTTAAATATTAGAATTAGAAATACCAAACACCGTGTATCTTTGCCGCTGAAGAATCGTAGTAAAGGATTTATATGGTTTTTTTCATTTTTAGTTTGGTTCAGTAAAATACAAAATGCAAATAATGGGAAATATATATTGTTACTTGATGAGCCGGGATTAAACCTCCATGCTTCCGCCCAGGGGGACCTTTTAAAATTTATTGAAGAAAAATTGTCGAATAACTATCAGGTGATCTATACAACACATTCCCCCTTTATGATAGATACAACTAGACTTCATGAGGTGCGAACGGTATTTGATTCTATGGATCCAAAGAAGGGCAGCCTAATATCTGATGCTATTGAGGAAAAAGATTCTGATACATTATTCCCATTACAAGCTGCGTTAGGCTATGACATTGCTCAAAATCTATATATGTCAAAAAATAACTTACTAGTAGAAGGACCTGCTGATTTATTATATATAACTGTCATGTCCGGAGTACTTGAATCTAATGGTCGAGTTGGACTAGCAAACAATATAACAATTGTTCCGGTAGGTGGACTTGATAAAGTGTCGTCATTTATATCTTTATTAAGAGGAAGTAAATTAAATGTGGTTTGTTTATTGGATTCATTTACCGACCAAAAGGGGAAGAAAAAGGTCGAGGATTTAATTATGCATAGAATCATAAAAGAAAAAAATATTAGGTTCTTCGATGAGTTCTCAAGCATTGAAGGTAATTATTCAGATATAGAAGATTTATTTGAAAAAGAAGAATATATCAAGTTTTTCAACCTTGCTTTTCATGAATATGATGATATAAAAAATGAACATTTGGATCCTAATACCAGTCAAATAATAAAACAAATAAATAAAGTAATCGGTAAAACTAGGTTTAACCATTACCGCCCTGCTTATAAACTAACTCAATTAGGTGTTAGTACCAACGATTTTTCCGGTGAAACATTGGATAGGTTTGAAAACATGTTTAAGGAAATTAATAAATTATTCCTTTAACCCTTGCCAATTCAATTATGCGGCTCATCATTAATTTGGAGGACCGCATGCTTCATATTTTTGTTTTATATACTAATAGTATAAATTTTATAGTGTAAGCTAACTTAAACGAAGCGTACGGAATTATAATATATAAGGCATGAAATTAAAGCACAACTTCATAGAGGCCAATGAGACATTGGGACGGGTCCAGTGTCTCATTCAGAAGTCGAAACAAAATGTTGAATTGATAAATGGCTATAGGTTGAACTAGTCGGTAGCACAAGTGCATGATTTAATATTTTAATATCCAAAGAGTACGATAAGCTGTTCACACTGCTTATCGTATTTTTTTGCCCGAACCAGCAAACTTTCCTGTAAAAGCTCCTATCTAACTGTTCACAAAACCGCCTTAATCCCTCCCATCCCATCCTGTCCTTTCCACCCTTTCATCCATATATAAAGGGTGAAAGGGTGGTGCATTAGCATGACAATTAAATCGGCGGTTATTGAGAGTTTTGCGGAGTATTCACAGTTTGGTTCGTTGAAGGAGTTTAACAATCATTTTGAAATGTGGATGGCGGATAAGAAGCGTTTTTTCAGTAAGGGTGAGTTGATTGGTTTGAAGCGGCTGGCTTGTTTTGCTGCGAAGGTTCCTGGGGTGGCGAATGCCAAGATCGGGACAGTCCTCAAGGCGATTTATGAGGAGCATGGGGAGATGGGGATTTCCCGTTCTACTTTTAAAAGGATGCTCCTGAAGGCTAGTGGGATTGGTATTTTTACTGTATATGAAACTGCTCGTAAGAATGGCACACAGTCTAGCAATCTGTATGTATTCAATCGTTTCCCGATGAATGAACTACCGGATGGCGGTCAATTGAGCCACCAATATAAAACTATCATTCCTTATGAAACTCACATTAAAAAGAATAATAAACGTGAAGAAAAGGCTGCTGAAGAACAATTATCCGAAATCACAGTGGTAAAACCCGTTGCTGAACAAGTACTGGAAGAATATCTTTTTGTCAGTGACCGGGTTCCAAGCGATTTCGTCAATCTTGTAAAATACTTTTACCCAGCTGCGAAGTCAATAGAAGAATTCTGGCGGATGAGCTTGGTTGCTGCGTACTGTAACAACTATGAAAAAGACACGGATTTTCTGTTATCCGTGTCCCTTGACTCTTTTAAACAGCTCGTCCGGAAGCTGAAGTCAAAAGTGGAGGTGAAGAATCCGATTGCTTATTTTACCGGGATTTTGAATAGGAAGTTCCAGAAACGTTATTTTGAGGAGCTTTATGATATGCAGGTTGGTTAAATAGGCCACAGTTTCTTCGCAGGATAATCTGTGGTAAATAAAGGTATACATAAAGATGATTCGTCAATTTTTTCCAAAATCTGATATAATATTTGACATAAACTATACGATCAAATGGCAAGGGGAATTTATTTCACTTTTAAAGATCCTTGGCATTTCCGGTTCTTTCGATGCGTATTTATGAAACGCGGGATATTAGAACATCGCAATAGAAAGAGGTTTTAAAATGAAAGAAATATTAATCCACATGAGGGATAAGCTTAATGATATCAGCAGGCGGAATCGTTCGATTCGGCTCCTTCGTCTTTATAATAAATGGAGTTTCGATCTGACCGAGTTGGACGAATTGGGAACAGAGGTATCCAGCGAGTCGATTGTATCGAAAGTCATCAAGCAGAGCAAGGGTGAAATGGTTTTACTGAAGCCTTCGTTGGATGATGAGAAATCAATGGCTATTTCAAGAAAGCTGACTGACCTCAGCAGGAACATGAAAGGGATCGAAGAAGAAACAGGGGTTCATGACTTTTACCTGGGCTTTCCGTTTCTGTCGGGCACTTTGGCAGATGGGACATTTTTTCAGGCACCATTGTTTTT
Source organism: Mesobacillus sp. AQ2 (assembly GCF_030122805.1). NCBI lineage: Bacteria > Bacillati > Bacillota > Bacilli > Caryophanales > Bacillaceae > Mesobacillus > Mesobacillus sp. AQ2. Next base: position 624,245 of record NZ_CP126080.1, read on the forward strand.
ATATCCTGTAAGGCTTGAAAAGAATAATGTTCAATCCCAGAAGTGGGTGTTGAAGCTGGATGAAGGGGGTCCCCAGGTCAATCGCACTTTGTTTTTGGCATTTAAGAAGCTAAACAGTCTCAACTTTACGGAAGAGTTTTTTGAGGAAGCAGCGGAGATAGCCAAGAATTATGATTATCAATCTTGGATAACGTTTTTCAAAGAACGGGAAATGGATGTTCATTTTACCCAAACTGGTCTGACGAAGTTAAAGGAATATAAAAAAGAGGATGAACCTGCAGTTGCCAACTTGACGTTATTGGAGAATGCCGTGATTGGGAATTTCCCGCAAGGCAGTTCCTCTCTGGTGAAAGATTACGACACACTCATTGACCTGTCAGAGGAAGGGACGTTAGGATTGGCAGGCGAATTGATTTCGCCTGATGACCTGGAATTCAATGAAGGAGAGGGAAAAGTCGAGGAAGAGCTAGAACGGGAGAATCCTGATATTCTAAATCTCCTTGAAGCGGATGGATCGCAGGAGGAAATCCTTAGAGAAGCCCGATATAAAAAAGGCATTGTGGTTCATGGGCCTCCTGGAACCGGAAAGTCCCAGGTCATTGTCAACCTGATCACTGATGCCTTGAAGCAGGAAAAGAAAGTTCTCGTCGTCTGCCAGAAGCGAGCAGCTTTGGATGTGGTGTATCAGAGGCTGGATGGTCTGGGATTAAGCAGTCATATTGCTCTTGTGCATGATGAGAAGAATGATCGGAAGAAGCTTTATAGTAAGATTTCCTCCGTGTTGGAGCATAACCAGATCACTTATGAGCAGGCGGTCCAATTTTTAGCATCCGTCTCCAACAAACTGGCGACACATGAGGAGTTATTGAATAGTATTGCGAATGCTTTGTATGAATATCAGGACTATGGCTTCCGTTTGTATGATTTATACGGGAAAGCCAATCCGGTAGGGGAAACCACACAAATTGTTGATTTGACCGAGGTGCTGCCGTCGTTGAACCGAGATATTTTGGACGATATTTCGGAGAAGGTGTTTAGCTTTGCGGAATGGTATGAACGGTTTGGTGATGACATCTATCCATTAAAGCAGCGTAAATCTTTTGCGGAACTAAGCATGAAAGATAAATTGGAAATGATTGAGTTGATGGACCAATTGATCTCACAGGCGAGGAAATCGGTTGAATACCTGGAGTCGCTTGATCATGAGAAGATTTCCCCAGCTTATACCTGGTTAGTGCAGAATAAGCTGGATAAAATCTATCCGGATCTTGAGGATGGCAACAAGCGGACATTGCAGGGTTTGCGGTTATGGTGGTGGACATCCTTTTCTGGTAAGTCCATCATCGAGGAGCTCATTGAAGGGGAGAAATTCAAAGGAACCAGTTCTTCAGACTGGCTGAAAATCAGAAAGTCCTTAATGACGATGCATCAACTTGGCAAGGAAACAAAAACAATGGCGGACGAAATGGAGCATCTGAAGAAGTACTTTAATGAAAGCTTAGTAGAAGAGTTTAAGGGACGTATTTCTGAAGGAGATATTCCCATGAACGAGCTGGATAAAATGTTGGAGTACATCCACAGGGACTTCGAAGATCTTCAACAGATGGATAACTATTGGAACCGGTGCTCGGAAATCGAGAGAAAAGTAATATCGAAGTTGCAGGCGAAAAGCAACAACAGCGAAATGGCGTTGCCTGACTACTGGGTAGACCTTTTCCGAAATTCAGCCTATGTTCAATGGATTGACCAAACCGAGCAGAAGTATCCTCAGGTGAAACAGGTTTCGACTAATGAGTTCGCGAGGATCCGGGAGTCATTTGCGAAGCTGATTGATGAAAAACGGAAGGCTGCTGCTCAGTTTTTAATCCATACCTTGACCTCCAATGTGAATGTAGCACAGCAGCAGTACTCGAGAAAGGTGAAGGAGCTCAAACACCAGGTTGGCAAAAAGCGGATGATTTGGTCGCTGCGTAAACTGGTTAACGAATTTGCACGTGATGGGCTGGTTGACATTTTGCCTGTGTGGCTAGCGTCGCCCGAGATTGTTTCTTCCATTTTCCCGCTAAAAGAAGGATTGTTTGATCTAGTCATTTTTGATGAAGCATCCCAATGTACTGTGGAGAGTGGAATTCCGGCAGTTTACAGAGCCAAACAGCTGATTGTGGCAGGAGATGAAAAGCAGCTTCCTCCATTTAATATGTTCCAATCCTCTATTGTGAATGAAGATGAAGAGGAAGAACAATATGAAACTGATGACTCAGTAAGCTTGCTGAATCTGTCGAAAAGAAGGTTCCCGGAAAAGATCCTGCAATGGCATTATCGCTCTAAATATGAAGAGCTGATCAATTTCTCTAATCATGCATTCTATAATGGTCATGTCCAAATTGCTCCTAACGTGGTGCCGTTCAGGAAACCGCCTGCGATGGAATGGAAAAAGGTTGATGGCCGATGGATCAACCAGTGTAATGAGGTTGAAGCCATTGAAGTGGTCAATACACTAAAGAATATTCTGGAACAGCGGCCGAACAAGACGGTTGGGATTATCACCTTTAATGCCAAACAGCAATCAAAAATCCTGGACTTAATTGAAAAATTGGCAGGGGAAGATGAAAAATTCAGCGCTGTTTATAATCAAATGATGTCCCGGGATCTGGATGAACGGGTGTTTGTAAAAAACATTGAGAATGTCCAGGGAGACGAGAGGGATATCATCTTGTTTTCGATTGGCTACGCTAAAAATGAAGAAGGTAGGATTTACAACCGATTTGGTATGCTGAACCAAAAAGGCGGGGAGAACCGTTTAAATGTAGCGGTAACGCGTGCCAAGGAAGAAATCATGGTTGTTTCAAGTGTCGAACCTGAGGAGCTGAATGTAGCGGGAACAGCTGGCCTTGGACCGAAACTGTTAAAGTCATATTTAAAATATGTCAGAGCAGTTGCTGCTGCCCAGTCCCAGCAAATCAGCGCTGTGGTGCAGGAAATCAACGAAAATGTAAACACGCATGTACAAGACCAAGTATTGCACTTCGACTCGCCGTTCGAAGAGCAAGTGTATAAGCAGCTGAGAAACCTTGGGTACGATGTTGTCACACAAGTAGGGATGTCAGGATATCGGATTGATTTGGCCATCGTGGATCCAAACGATCATTCGAAATACATCCTGGGGATCGAGTGCGATGGCGCCATGTACCACAGCTCCGCCAATGCAAAGGAAAGAGACGTCTATCGCCAGCGCTTCCTCGAAAGCAGAGGCTGGACAATCGAACGGATTTGGAGCCGGAACTGGTGGAGAAATCCTGCCGCTGAGATTGAAAGAATTGATATGAAGGTTAAAGAGTTGTTGAAGAGTAATGAGGTTAGAGAAAAAGTTGTCAAATAAGTGAGATGGTCTGGACCTTGCCTTTGGTTCGGGCCTTTTTTTTGCCCGATTTGTATTAGTTGATAACGGAGATAGACTTATCAAGCAAGGAAAGTTAAATCTATTTATCCTTTTTAATGAATGGTAAAATAAGTTATATGAAAGCGAATTCTAAATTACTAACTTTTTCTTTAAGAGAGTTGAAGAAGGAACAGGGGGACGTTCTAATGTTTCTAGTGAATTTTTAGAAGCATAAGATACGTCCCCGTGTTCCATAGTGCACCCCAAGAAACATGCTAGGTAGAAAAATATTAAGGTATTGTTACCAAGATTCTTATTGAACTTATTCGGAAGGACTGTTTAAATCAATGGCTAATAAGAATGCAATTCAAAATATTGAAATTGATAATATTGATACTGACATTGATTTTGAAGAAGTGGAAGGTCTCTTATCAAAACAGTTAGAGGACAGTTTTTCTAATTTAGAACTACTGGAAAATGATAGGGAATCGATAGCAGATCCTGATTCTCTAGGAAAAATAGTATTGGATGAGGTTTGGAAGCAGTTTGGAAATCAAATTGGACTCGACTTGACGAATGAGACATTAATTCAAAAATATGATAGAGAGCATCCGGAGCAGTATGAGGATATCGCTGATTCGGTTATGCAAGATAAACGATACAAAGATGTCAATAAGGCAATGAAGGAGAAACAACAAGCTGGAAATTTAAAGGATGAATACACAGGAAAAATATTGAAGCGTAATGAAAATGCTAATTTAGACCATGTAGTATCTAGAAAAGAATTATTTGATAATCAAAGAAGAAAGCAAGCCAATTTAGGTGTAGCTAACCTTGCCAACAAAGAAGAAAATCTAAAGCCGACAAACGAATCTTTGAATAAAAGCAAAGGTGCAAAAAGCAACAAAGAGTATATAGAAACCCGTGAGACTAGAGAAAAATCACTTATTAAACAAAACGAAAGGGCGAGTAGAAAAGTAGATGAATCAAATATGTCAGCTGTTGATAAACGTTTACAAAAAGAAGAAAATGATAAACGATTGAACGATAAGCTTGCTGCTGATGATGAACTTATGATGCGAGCTGATAAAGAAGCTAGAAACGCAATTAATAAAGATATAGCAATTAATGCAACAAAAGAAGTTGGCAAAAAGGCAGGAAAAGATGCCTTAAAGGCAATGGCTGTTTCGGCACTCTTTACGTTGTTGAAAGAAATTATGAACGGCTTAATCCGTTTTTTGAAGGCCGGATCTAAGTCGTTTAATGGATTCTTATCTGAGATGCGTGAATCGATAAAATCGTTCTTTTCCAAAATTCTCAGCTTTGTTAAAACGGGAGCATCAACATTAATTGGTACCATTATATCTGAAATCTTCGGTCCGATTGTAAGTGCATTTAAGAAACTGGCAAGCGTTATTAAGCAAGGAGTATCTTCTCTTATTGATGCGGTTAATTATCTTCGTGATAAGAAGAACAAGGAAAAACCGTTTTCAATAAAGGTAGCGCAAGTCGGAAAAATCATAACTGTTGGATTAGTGGGGGGCAGTGCGCTTTTTTTAGGGGAAGTGTTTGAAAAATTTTTACTAACTGTTCCTGGAATGCAAATTGAGATCCCTCTAATGGGTTCTCTTGCTAATTTGATCGGCTTATTTTTATCAAGTTTAGTATCTGGATTAGTTGGTGCCATCGTGTTGAATCTTATCGATAAGTTTATCGCCAAAAAGATAAAAGAAGAAAAAGACCAACAAATTATCGATAAGAAAAATGGGATTATGAATCTTCAACAAGTACAACGTTTTGTAGCTGAAAAACGTGTAGTAGCATTGAAAGAAAATGTGATGAACGAAATCTCAGAGAATCACGCCTTGGCGAAGGACATAATGCAACAATCTCTTAATAAGATATTTGATGATAATCATGCTAGTGGTTCTAAAAACAAGAACACTATTACTAAAAATCAGAGTGAATTACTTCAAATGCAAAAAGACTTAGAAGGCTTACTTTAAAGGTGATGAGAAATGACAAAGGTAATGACGAAAGAGGAATCCTCAACTAATGACCAGACAATCATGGTGTCTACCAGAGGTGATAGTTTCAATAAAAAGAAAAATGAGTTAAAAGCATTCAGTGAGAAACTGCCTAAAGAATCAGAATTACCTAGTGTACCAGTTACGGGAGGCTTATTTGGGTGGTTTAACTATGATGTGACGGGTAGTGACTTAAACAGGCTTACTGAAAGTATTCAAGATAAAATGATTGACCAAAATAAAGTTCTGGTTAGAACCATTCAAGAGTTTAATACCATTTACGATACGTTTTCTGCATTAGATAAAGAGTACATACAGGGAATCTTAGTCTCATTGAAAGCAGCTGAAGAAGCTAATGCAAAAGCATTAAAGGGAATAGAAGGCGTGGAGGTTAATCAAAACGAGATCAAACAAATGATCAATCAACAGAAAAAGGTTATTCAAGTATTGCAAAGCTTTAAAGAAAAGGTTGAGAGAATAGAACACTTAACAGACGTGGATACAATTTTTGCTATCTATTCAACCATGCAAGAGAATGTTACTGCAATCGAAGCAAAGATTGAAGCACAAGATCAGACATTAACTGTCTTGACAGATGAAACAAAATCATTGTTATCATCACAGTCAGATTTTCAAGATCATCTGAATCAACTAAAAGTAAACCAAGTATCGCAATTTCAAACAGTGAAACAACTGGTATCACATCAAAATCATAATATATCTAAAATCGAAGCAAAGATAGAAGGACAAGATCAGACATTAGCCGACTTGACGGATGAAACGAAATCATTGTTATCATCACAGTCAGATTTTCAAGATCATCTGAATCAACTAAAAGAAAGCCAAGTGTCGCAATTTCAAACAGTGAAACAACTGGTATCACATCAAAATTATAATATATCTAAAATCGAAGCAAATATTACGGAAAACAAGGCTGATATCGAAATTCTCAATAAAGAAGTTGCTGGTCAGGGAGAGAAACTCGGTGTTTTAAAAAAATTGTTTCACGAAGATATCCAAACCTTATCTGAAAAAGTCGTTCGAAACCATTCAGAGTTTGAGGCCAAACTAGCTTCAACAACAAACGAAGTCAGTAAAAACAATACAAGTTATGAAAATGCTATGAAGGAACTCAACGTTGGAATGGAGCAACAAGCAAAAAGTATGTCTTCATATTTTGAATCTGAATTGTCAAAGGTAAAAGATGAGATTAAAGAGCTTAATTTGTTGACAGTAAGCTTATCGAAAGAGTTGAAGAATACTCGAGTTTTTTCATTTGCTAGTATAGCTATAACATGTGTTTTAGTGCTTTTGATAATGAGTGAGGTGCTATGATGATTTCAGAGCATTACAAACGCCAGCTAATAAAAGAAGCGAAGCAGTTAGACGTTGCTTTGGGACAAGCATCTGAATTGGAAAAATTAGCTCAAGAAATAACTGACGAACAAATTGATAAAGCTGCTTTAGAGTTCGTTAAAAACCTAGGTATCTTAACAAAGAAACAATCTTTACCCAGTATGGAGCAAAAGCAAGAAAAAGTTATTGAAACTTTATATAAATATCTAGGAGCATCAAAGGTTGATGGTCTTATTCAAGACTTAAAAGAGTCTTCAAATGCGTCACTAGATGCGTTACTTAACCAATTAGACGAATTGGTTGGCCTGGAAGATGTGAAGCAACAAGTCCGTGACTTGATCGACTTTAATCAAATACAACAATTACGAGTGAAAAGTGGATTGAAGAAGTCTAACAAAACGATGCATATGGCATTCCTAGGTAATCCCGGCACAGCTAAAACGACAGTGGCTCGTATTGTTGGAAGGATGTATAAAGCGATCGGTTTACTAAGTAAAGGACACTTTATTGAAGCAAGTAGGACTGATTTAATTGCTGAGTACCAAGGACAAACGGCCATCAAGGTAAAAAGGTTAATTAATCGTGCGAAAGGTGGAGTCCTATTTGTTGATGAAGCGTATAGTCTAACTGAGAATGATCATAGCGATAGTTATGGAAGAGAAAGTCTTACTGAGCTAACAAAAGCTCTAGAAGATTATCGAAATGATCTCGTTGTAATTGTAGCTGGATATCCTAATTTGATGGAGAAGTTTTTTGATTCCAACCCAGGATTAAAATCAAGATTCAATACTTTTATTTCATTTAGTGATTATTCACTAGATGAGCTAGTTCGAATATTCACTTACACCTGCAAACAAAATGATTATATTGCTGATGAGCAAGCTATTGAAAAAGTCCAAAATTGGTTGCAAACGAAATTAAATGAAAAACAACATGACTTTTCAAATGGTCGTCTTGTTCGAAATCTGTTTGATGATATAACGCTGAATCAGTCGAAGAGGCTGGCGAAGTTGAAAGGGCACATTTCAAAAGAATCGTTGATGACAATTTCTAAAGATGATGTTCCTCAAGATGGTGAACTTGTTTCCATATAGCAATAAATAAACTATCGAAAACGGAACCGTCCCTCTGTCTCTTGAGAATACTTAACGTATATTGATGACCCGTGGGCAAAAGAGGTGCTTTGTTTATTGTACAGATAAAGAGTTAGAGGGCTACTTCAACGGATTAGAGATATCCAGAAGAGGTATGAGAAGAATGAGTTTTTTAGGGAGATGTCAAGGGTGGGGGAACAGAAAGTTGTTTATGTACAAGGGATATCAAAGAAGGAGAAAACGCCATGATTATAAAGGAAATTGAGACCAATGCTTATAAAAGTTTAGTCGACTTTGACCTTGAAGTAAACAAAAAACTGAATATATTAATAGGTTCAAATAATGTTGGTAAAAGTAATATATTAAAATTATTAGATGTTTTTTTTAATAAAAGAAAAATCACAGAGCAAGATTTCCCTAAGAATTTGAAGTACCGACTAGATTTTAATAATTCAAATGCTAGAAAGGAACCGTTCATTCAATTAACATTTACAGATATATCCCAATCTATAAGACAGAACATACCTAATTTTATAATTGAGAATAAATATGTGGTTATTAAAGTGGTTTTTGATATTGAAGGGAAATCTAAAGGTTATCTTATAAGGAACAAAAATAATTCATATTCTAGTTTACAGGATGATATTTTACCACTATTTATTTATTTAGGAGATATTAATCAAAGAGATATTTCTTTGGAATACATAAAAAGTATTATTCCTGATGAGAACGAGGCTAGAAAGAACCTCATAACTTATAGTAATCAGCTTCTTAAGAACATATTAGATAGTTCATTAATGGTTTCAATCGAAAAAAACGATGATGACTTTGAAATTAATGTTATTGACGAGTTTGGTACAATGAATGATTTGATAAATAAAAGTTCTGGTGTGCAGCAGGTGGTATTTATGGCACTCATATTATCTTCTAGTTTAGATGGAATACCAAAGAGAAGGATCTTTGCATTAGAAGAACCAGAGATGAATTTGCATGCTGGAGTCCAAAAGAAACTTTTTAACCTGATAAAAAGTAATTCGGAAAGTGTTCAAACATTCATTACAACTCATTCTCCAATTTTTATTGATAAAGCTGATTCGAATAATGTATTTCATATAGGTAGAAATACAGATAATGTTACCATAGTTTTAAAAAACAACTATGGAGACAACTGGTTTTCGTTAAAAAGGGATTTAGGGATTTCTATAAATGATAATTTGTTTCTTGGAGATATTAACGTTATTGTCGAAGGAGCAACGGAAAAAATATTACTCCCGCACTTTATAACTATATTGAAAGAAGAAGGGATTATAAAGTTTGATACTGATTATATTAACTTATTAAGTGCTGAAAGTGCAGGGAACGTTAAATATTTTGCAGATGTAGTAACCCAACAAACAAACTTAAACTCTATTTTGATATTAGATGATGATAGGGAAGGTAACAATGTTATAAACAAAATAATAGGGGACATAAGTTTAAAATCTAGGGTCGAGCATTTTCAGATAAAAAGAGATGAATTTGAGGAATCTGAAATAGAGGATATCATAAGTGATAGCATTTTAGTTAAGGCTCTTAGTTCAGTATTAGGAATACCTATTTCAGAAGAAGAACTCATGGATTTAAGAATTAATGAACATACAGGAAGAATGCAAAAATTTAACAGAACTTTAAAAAGAATTGAGGACAAGTATAAATTAACATTAAGTAAAGTTCAATTAGCACATGAAATCAAAAAGATAGTTACAAGTAGTAATGATATTGAGCGGTTTATAGAAACATTTTTAAAAATAGATGCCTTTGTAAGTAATCAGCAAAAAAGATGAATCAAAATGAGAGACACGGGGATGGTTCTCGTATTCGGAAGTCGAAATGAAATGTTGAGTTTTCAAACGCTCTTAGGTTGAATTAGCCTTGTGCTATTAAAAGTTAGTAATTAGCATACTTACACGGGTTGATCAAATATAGTAATACATTTAGTAATACATAGAGAACGATGAGCAGCCGTGCTGCTTATCGTATTTTTTTGTCCAAACCAGTAAGCTTTCAACTAAAAGCTCCTATCTAACTGTTCACAAAACCGCCACAATCTACAGCATTCCACCCTGTCCTTTCCACCCTTTTATCCATATATAAAGGGTGAAAGGGTGCATTAGCATGACAATTAAATCGGCGGTTATTGAGAGTTTTGCGGAGTATTCACAGTTTGGTTCGTTGAAGGAGTTCAATAATCATTTTGAGATGTGGATGGCGGATAAGAAGCGTTTTTTCAGTAAGGGTGAGTTGATTGGGTTGAAGCGGCTGGCTCGTTTTGCTGCGAAGGTTCCTGGGGTGGCCAATGCCAAGATTGGGACTGTTCTTAAGGCGATTTATGAGGAGTATGGGGAGATGGGGATTTCCTGTTCTACTTTTAAGAGGATGATCCTGAAGGCTAGTGGAATTGGTATTTTTACTGTATATGAAACTGCGCGCAAGAATGGTTTACAGTCTAGCAACCTGTATGTGTTCAATCGTTTCCCGATAAATGAACTACCGGTTGGCGATCAATTGAGCCACCAATATAAAACTATCATTCCTTCTGAAACTAACATTAAAAAGAATAATAAACGTGAAGAAAAGGCTGCTGAAGAACAATCATCCGAAATCAGTGAGATAAAACCCGTTGCTGAAAAAGCACCGGAAGATCATCTTTTTGTCAGTGACCGGATTCCGATTGATTTCGTCAATCTTGTAAAATACTTTTATCCAACCGCAAAGTCGATTGAAGAATTCTGGCGGATGAGCATGGTTGCTGCCTATCGTAATAACTATGATAAAGATACGGATCTCCTGTTATCTGTATCCCTTGACTCTTTCAGGCAGCTCGTCCGGAAGCTGAAATCGAAGGTGAAAGTGAAGAATCCGATTGCTTATTTTACCGGGATTTTGAATAAGAAGTTCCAGGAGCGTTTTTTTGAGGAGCTTTATGATATTGAGGTATCTTAAATTAAACAAAAGATTTTTTTCGAGGGACAAGGGGGAGGATTCGAATGTCTTGTAAATGGTGAAAAGATGTAACTATGAGACAGTGGAACCGTCCCTCGTCTCATAGTTACATCTCACAAAAGAGATAAAAGGAAATAGTGTAGTACGATTTTTACGAATATTAATACTGATTTTTAGATAATAGTATTATTCGTTATCTTCTTTAAACGTTATTACGTCTGTATCATTTTCTTTAATGCCAACCTCTAATCTCCCATTTTCATCAATAAAAAATTGGGCTGACGCAGCCATGTTATCAATTGCAGAAAGGTATGTAACATAGACACTTTTACTAATTGTAGGATTATTAAAGTTACAAAATAGCTTTTGAATTTTCTTTGCAATGTCTTCATAAACAGAAGGGTGTTCTAAATTCCTACCATACATTCCTAGCAATTGCTTAACCCATGTGCACATTTGGGCTCTTATAACTCGGTTAGCTCCTATAGCGCCAACATTTTCAGTTTCTCCGTACAGGTTAAGTTCAGTAAAGTTATTATCGATTGGATCAACCGTAGATAGGTTAAATGTATTATGTACTTTATTAAATTCTGCTAACATGATAGGACCAGCTGGAGAATTATTAATTCCAATATGGATTTCATTTATTTTTCTATAAAGATCTAAGATTGTATCCCTTAGGTTATATGAACTAGGATCAGCATTGTATAAAGTAGCTCTTATAATCCTTGCGGCTAAGAATGTATTTTCAGTGCCTGCAGTTGCTAAGTATGCATTTGGAGTTATGTGAGTAATTTTTCGGGTTAAATCCGATAGAACACTATCATCCTTTGGATTTGTTGCGCGGGTATCACTAACTAACAGTATTCCATTTGGAAGTTTAACACCAACTATTAAAGTCACTATGGCCCCCCCTTTTTCGTTCGATTAGTTTCCTTCGGTTTAGTATGGTAACGAAAATTGATTTTCTTCAGATGGAAGTGAGCTCCAGCAGCTGCTAATATTCTTTGCTTTACACATGAGATATGCGTCATATGAAAGAAGTAATCGTGTTTTTTCGAGGTTTTTTAAACTAACATTTTTACCGGTTTTTGTATTATCTCTCCATTTAATAAAGTAAATCTTGTCGGCTTCCTCAACTTTATCTCTATAAACAGCAACCTGGCTCGGTTTTGGGATATTTGTCTGAATAGCGATATTAGGGATATGTTTATTGAACTCTTCAAAAAAGTAGGCAGGTTTATAAGGACTATCAGGATTATATGTAAAGCCCATTATTTTACAAAATTTATTGTATTCATCTAGAAAAGCTGTAATCTCAAATTCTTTTCGTACGGGTATTTCAAAATAATAATTATGTTGCTTTATTCCAAAAGCCAATATGTTTGGAACCTCATCTATAAAGTAAAGTACATCAAACTTAACATTTTGATAAATGAAATCAAACTTATATCGTTCTATAGCTTGGTGTTTCATACTTTTAAATAAACCTTTCAATCCATTTAATTTCATAGAATCCCTCCATCATCGATTTACTAAGAATATTTAATTGGTCTGGTAAGTCAATGGTCAAACAGTGAATTGAAACTTTACAACTTATCTGCTTCTAATTTGACCTTATATAAGGTTTGGAGATTCTTCGAAGCTGCAAGTAAAAGTATTGCTGCCTTTTCGAATGTGTTTGGTGTGGAAGGGGCTGCACCAAAATGAATAGCGTTTCTTGCTTCTCTAACAACATCAGTCCAGACCTTGATTTCTAATAGATGATTGATTTGAATCCCACTGTTTTTACGTACAGTTAAAAACCAATCTTTATGGTGACTCGAATAAAGATTTACTATTTTTTCAACCTTTTTAGCGAATCCATCTGGTCCTGTTAAATACTCAATAAGTATCTCGTTCTTTTCTTTATCAATATTTTGTTTAATGGCCAAATTAGCTAGAGAAATACCCATTTCAATCCAAGCACCTTCAACAACTTTCCCTAACATTGTAAGAGAAGGGCTATAAAGTTCTTTTCTAAAGCAATCTATTGTATCCCTTAAAGCCTCCAACACCTCAGTATGGGCATTACTTATATTTAGCTCAGTAATATATAAATCCGGATCAAAGAGTATAAAATTTTGATTCCTAAAAGATAAAGCCTTTTTAACTTTCCGAGGGATCTGAGTTTTTAAATGGGTAAAATTCCATGATGAAGTTGTACCCCCACTATTACCAACCACACTTGTCCAGCGAATAGTATAATCTGGATGATATAAATATTCATCATAAGCTATTAAATAGTTTGAGTGTATTAATTCTAATACAGCTTCTGAATAGGCTATAGAGTATGAAATATAATTAGAAACTTTATATATATCTTTTTCATCAAAGACAGAAAAATTAACATTAATAAAGTCAGGTTTTGTGTATCCGTGTAAATTCAAGAAATTATTTTCAGCAATAGAAATATCAATTTCTCTTTCTTTAATTTCTAATATGTACTTCTTTGCAAGCATAACAAGGGTTCTATTTACATCTACATTGTTTTGTATTTTTTCAAATAAGGTATTGGTATTGATAGTGTTGTCCTCCTTAAAGATAATTAAAAATATATTAATAAATCCTAATTATACCAAAATGAGATTTCTTTTAGTCTATCTATTCCTAAATTTATACTATAATAATAGTTCATTAAATACAGAAAAGACTCCTTTCATAAAAAGAAAAGGAGTCTTACTTTATGTTCTTAGCCCAGCGCTGGACCTACCATCATGATTGTCTCACTAGCAAAGTTAATCAGAATTCCGATAGCCACGGTTTTCAGGGCATTATATTTATTTTGCATAGGCAGCACCTCCAGTTTAATAGCACAATAAATCAATAAAATACTTAGTATGATTGCTGGAATTGAACCAGCTGCGCTGAGCACTGGGCTAAAAACACAAAAATTTTATAGGAAATTAAGTATATCATATTTTGGGGATTATTTCAAATTTTCGCTCAATCTTCTTGAGATATAGAGGGAGCTATTATGGCGGTGAACCAGAATCAATATTCTTATTTATCAAGTTACTGATTGGGATTTAAGAACTCCAATCAGTTACATAGATAGCGACTAAGAGGAAGTTTTTTCGCAAAGGATAAATAGGATGTTAATCAGCATTTTTCTAAAGTTACTTATATATAGATATAAATGTTTAAAACTCAATCATAAATGGATACAAAAGGAATGGAGGGATGAAGATGAAAATACTTATTATTGGCGGAGATGCAGCGGGCATGAGTGCTGCGATGCAAATGGTCCGGAACAGCTCTGGACATGAGATCACTGTATTGGAAAAGGGAGGCGTGTATTCATACGGACAATGTGGCCTTCCTTATGTGATCAGTGGGAAGATTGAGTCCACAGATGAGTTAATCGCTCGCACTCCGTCTACTTTTAAAGAGAAATATGGCATTGATGCACGGGTATTTCATGAAGCCCAAAAGGTGGACGTAGAAAATAAAATGGTAAGTGGAAGAAACCATAGTACTGGTGAAACGTTTAGCCTTCCATATGACCGCCTTCTGATTGCGACTGGTGTAAGCTCGGTCGTTCCAAAGTGGGAAGGTGTGACACTTCCTGGTATTTTCTCACTAAAAACCATCCCTGATGCAAAAGCAATAATGAATTATCTGGAAAGAGATATACATAATGTGACCGTGATTGGCGGCGGATACATTGGGCTTGAAATGGCCGAAAGTTTTGCGGTGCTCGGCAAGAAGGTAACCATCATTGAAAGAAATGAGCAATTAGCCAAGATATTTGATACAGACATGGCTGAACTGATTCATGAAGAAGCAGTAAAGCAAAACATTGTGTTAAAAATGGGTGAATCCGTGGAAGCATTCGTTGGAAGTGAAAATGTGGAATCTGTGAAAACCGATAAGGGAGAGTATGAAACGGATTTAGTGCTGGTCGCTGTAGGTGTGAAGCCTAATACTTCCTTTTTAGAAGGCACAGGAATTAAAACAAATGGAAATGGTGCAATCCAGGTAAATACCTATATGCAAACCAGTATCGAGAATATCTACGCGGCAGGAGATTGTGCCACACAATATCACCTGGTAAAAGAAAAGGATGATCATGTCCCATTGGGAACACATGCCAACAAGCAAGGACAAATCGCCGGATTGAACATGGTTGATGTACATAAAACATTTAAAGGAATTGTCGGCACTTCGATTATTAAGTTTTTCGACCTAACCCTGGGGAGAACAGGGATATCAGAAAAAGAGGCAAACAAGCTGAACATCCCCTGTGGCTCTGTAACCATTACAGCAACGGATATCGCTGGTTATTATCCCGATGGTAAAAATATAAAATTGAAGCTTGTCTATCATAAAGAAACACATAAGGTCCTTGGCGGGCAAATTATTGGGGAAAACGGGGTCGATAAACGAATCGATGTACTGGCAACGGCCATATTTCATTCGATGACGACCGAAGAGCTGCTTGATTTAGATCTGGCGTATGCTCCCCCGTATAATGGGGTGTGGGATCCTGTTCAGCAGGCGGCTAGGAGAGTGGAGTAGCTACGAGAATCATGTCCTTTTTCTCGTACTGTGAAAATGGAGATTTACACTTCTGTGATTCGTATGGCTGCCCATTGGCCTAATTAAGAAAGTCCATACTTTATTGTGAAGTATGGACTCCTGGGTATTAAGCTTCTATATTCAGATCATTTTAATGGCTTACACAGATCAATGTAAGTTGTTATCAAATTTTAAACTGTTTGATCAATGCGGCTAATTCGGCACTGGACTCATTAAGCTCTATGGCAGATTGGGTGACTGAACCTAACGCACGTACCTGTTCATCAGTGGATGCACTAACCTGTTCAGATGAAGCTGCTGATTGTTCCGCAACGGAGGCGATGCTTTGAATGGATGCCACTACATCGTCTTTTAGCTCATTGATATTCGCTACATCCGCCTTTATTGTATCAATGGATTGAACAATATGATGAATGGTCTCAGAGATTTCGTTAAAAGCAATTTCTGTATGGCTGACTGCTTCGTTTTGCAAATGGGAAATTTTAAGCGTTTGTTCCATTTCCTTCACGACGATATTGGTTTCGCTTTCGATGGAGGAAATAGTGGTTTTAACTTGTTGTGCCGCTTTTGCGGACTGCTCCGCCAGTTTTCGGACTTCCTCTGCAACAACTGCAAAGCCTCTTCCGCTGTCGCCAGCTCGTGCTGCTTCAATACTTGCATTTAAAGCAAGCAGATTTGTTTGTTCGGAAATTTCCGTTATGGAATGGATAACCTGCTCTATTTCTTGAACTTTTGAAGCCAGCTTGTTAATGACATTGCCTACATTCTTAATGACTTCATCACTTTCTCCGGTACTATGCCTAAGGGACTTCATTTGTTCAAGTCCTTGATGATTTGTTTTCTCCGCTTGTTTTGATAGGCCTGTCATCTGATCCATGCTCTCCTGGACTTTTTCAATTTGCAGAGACAGGCTTACAGTACGATGATTTGCTTCATCAGAATCCTGGGCTTGCTGTGTAGCTCCTGCAGCCACCTCACCAATCGCTTTGGCCACTTCCTCACTTGCAGCGATGGTTTCTTCAGCCACAGCCGTTAAACTCGAAGCAGAATCATTTACGCTTTCAACTGAATGTTCTACAGATGAAATGAGTGTACGCATATTCTTGACCATCACATTGAAATGTTCGGTAAGCTGTCCGGTTTCATCCTTAGAATTTGCCACTACATTGACGGTCAGGTCGCCTTGAGCAACCTTTTGGACCCGGCTATTTAACAGCGTAATTGGATTGGCGATACTTCTTGCCAGGAAATAAGTAATGGCAAGACTGGCGAGAACGGTCAATGAAGCGATGATTAGAATCAAATTTCTTAGCTTTTGTGCACTTGCCAATAATTCGTTTGTTTCATACACCATTCCAATTTTCCAGTTTGTCTGGTCTAACGTTTGGTAAAATAGCTGGTTTTCTGTGTTGCTTTCCTCATATTTCTTAAAACCAGCGTCCTTTTCCTTCAATACAGAGAAATATGGTTTCTTACTCAAATCCTTGCCCTGTTCTTTTGGATGGACGAGTGCCATTCCATTGCTATCCAAAAGCAAGGAGTAGCCTTTATATCCTACTGCGGTCTTATTAATCATTTCTGACAAACCTGATAAGCTTAAATCTAATCCTACAACACCCAGGACTTGCTTCGATGCTGGATCTAAAACGGGTTTAACAACCGTAACCACATATTCACCCGAACTGGCATCAAGGTATGGTTCTGTCCAAAGTGCTTTATCCGGTGAATTAAGAGCAGCTGTATACCATGGCCGTCCAGTCGGATCAAAGTCCGCCGGCAAATCAATCACTGGGGTCGTTTTAAATTGTTTTGTTTCAGCCCCAACGTAAATAACAGCTACGTTTTGATTAAGTCCCATAAAATTCTCAAAATCACTACTCACAATAGGCCAATATGTTTCAATGCCTGTTTTTTCGTTCTGCTTCACTTCTTTTAAATATTCAACTATCCGGTTATCTTTGCTATAGCGGTCAACCGTACTGCCATAAAAATTAAGATAAAGATCGATATTACTTTTTAAATCGTCGATTTGAGATTTGGAGCTGGTATTTACATTAGATAGAATTTCTCTTTTCGTTTGAAAATACGTGAGTGCCGAGACTCCTATCAGCGTGACTGCAATAAGCACACTCATTGTAAGCATAATCTTCGTTTGAATTTTCTTAAACATTCTTTTGTCCCCCTAGTCCCTTTTCAAAAACAATTTCTTGTTTATTTATCGGAACAAAAGAAAGAGAATTTATAATTTTACTACTTGTAAAATAATACAGTAGTTTCCCACTTATACTCTAATTATTAATTTTCTATTTTTCTGTTCATGTTCCAATTACTATAAAGCCCGATTATCTAAAAATGCCCTCCTCATTTTGAAACTTTGATTTGTTTAACTGCTCAGCACGATTTCTTTGTAGAAAAATATTAAAATAATTCACTTTTACCCGATGCTTATATCGAAGTACATCGAATGAGAGGAAGGAACATGGGAATGAAAAAAATAATGACACCTTTATTTATCATGCTGCTGATCATCTCTGGATGCAGTCAGGCAAAGGAAGAAGAAAAGACTCAGGCGAATGAAGTTAAAGCAGTTGAAAAAACAGAGACAAATGATACTGAAACCAATGAAGTTGTTGAAAAAGAAGAGACTCCGCCAAAGGAGGAAATGACTTTTCAGCATTCTGATTATAAATATACTGTTCAGTTGGACGATCGATTAGGGGAAGATGTTATCTTTGAAGAAGATCCAGAAACGCATGGAGTGAAAACATTTATTTATTATATTGACCAATCATTGCTGAACGATAAAGTCTTAATTGGAACGATTGAATCTCAATCGGCAAATTCCAAAGAAGGCTTCATGAATGAAGAGTTGTATAAGCTTGTGAATTATGAGGATAGAGAGAATAATCTCGAATATGTATATACGGCAAATATGGAGGACCCCTATGTAAACCATTATCAATTAAATGAAGATGGTGATGCTTATCTTCCGCTTGGAGAAGCAACTAAGTATTTTAGAGCAATGGAATTAATCCATGCAAGCCTGATGAATTCAGATTTTTTTAATGGTTCAATTTATGTAAACCAAACCGTTCCGGCTCAACTGGATTCAAATCAGGAGGTAGGTCTTCAACTATCGAGGCAGTTCCATGATGACATAAAAGCCTGGTACGAAAGATTGAACAGTGCTGTGGCAACCGGATCACGCGAAGAACTCTATAGCACCAGGGAACAGGTAGCAACTGAAGTAATCGAGAAATATCCGGAGCTGAGGCAAATGCCATTCCCTTCTCAAGAAATAGGGAATAATATTGCAAACACTATTGAGTCTCTTTCATACTTGAGTCATGAACAATATGGGACGGATGCTGAAGTAAAGTATTTAAATGAAATTAATGGAGTAATGGCCATTGGCCAATGTGTAAATGTTATTCATGGCCAACTTGCAGAATTAGAGAACTTATAACTAGCTTTGTAACTTGCATTTTAGATGAAGATAGACAAGGGGACAGTTCTCGTGTCTCATAAAAGGAGAAAATATGTAAATATCAGAATCTGTAGAACCGTCCCCTGTCTCATAAAATTGATGCAAGGTAAAAATAGAAAGAGAAAGAAAAGATCCAGTTGAGTTGACCAGTTAATATCAAGCTCCTTAAGTCTTCTAAACCCGATGTTATCCAAAAGGGTGGTTCTTTTGTGTAATATGCTTTTGACCTGTCAAAAGCTTCATAAACTTCTCTATAAATTTGAAATGGGGAAATTCTAAGGTGATGGTTGAAAAGTATAACCTTAATGAACAAACGTTAAATTTTGTACGTGGTTTAGAAAAGAAAGTTGAAAAGAATAGAGTTTTTACAAATAAAGAGTTGGTCACGCTATTTGAATCATCCTCTTTCTATAACAAGGAGGTTCAATCTTATTATAAAACGGCAATGCAAAAATCTATCTGGTGGGCAGTTAAAAGGAGTAATACCTGGCTAATGGAGAGAGGAAGGTATACCAAACTATAGTATTGATGCGTTATATTAAAAATGACGAGAGACAATAGTTCCCTCGTCTATATATTTCGAAAATGCTAAAATTGGAATGGGTTTTATTAGGAATAAGGAAGGTATAGTATTTCAAAGAAGGGAAGGTTATCATGATATCTATTATAGAGGGGATGTAAAAATGGATAATGAGCAAAAAATTATTAATGTACAGAGCAACCTTACTTTTAAACAATCCTCTAATGACCCTACTTTGGAATTATCTAAAAAACAACTTAGTCAACGATACAATCTTAATTTAAATCAAGTGATAAATGGGTTTAGAAAAGTCCCGGCATTTTATGAGGCGCAAAAATTAATTAAAAAGGATAGTCTCTACAAAGTGATAATCCCTAAAGATATCAGTAAGAAATTGGAAGAGGGAAGTGCGGAGTGGAACTTTGATAAAACTGGGATGAAGTTACCAACTATAAAAGATCAAAATGGTTCTTTTGTTTGCCAAGTCAGATTAGAAGAAACGAATCCTATTAATTTTAGTAATCTAAATAATATAGCCTTACAATCAACAATGGCTGCAGTTTTAGAGCAATTGGAATTACTTAATGAACAAGTATCTGATGTGTTACGAGGCCAACTCACAGACCGAATTGGTGTAATCGAAGGTGCTATAGACACATATAAGCAAGCTTTGCTAGCTAATGACAAAATCGTAAGTAGGCAATTATTGACTCAGGCTGTATCTGAGTTGAATAAAGGAAGAAGGCAACTAATTGAATCCCTTGAAGCCCATACAAAATTTATAAATAAGTTACCTCAATCATCTTTTAAACAAATCTTCTATTCTTTATTTCATAGAGTCGATACAAATAAAATTGAAGGTGAATTTCTCGACACTCAGACTATATTTGACAGTATAATCAAATCCTCAAATTACCTTGCGCTAATTTATGAAGAATTGGGAGAAGTCAACTCATTAAAAGAATCCTTAATACCTTTGAAAGCATGTATTAATGAATATGCAGGTAAAATGGAAAAAGTAGCAGAATTTCTCCCATATAATCCTAAAATTGAAAAAGAAGATATGTGGTACAAAAACCCCGACAAAATTATAGAAATGATTGATTCCCATATCGACAAATTAGACTCGGAATATATAGAAATACGATTAACAGGCGAACAACTACTGTTAAAAAAGGAGGAAGTGAATCTTGAATAAATGTAAGAAATGCGGAAGGCCGTTAACTAAGAATGACCTTTTTTGTTCTCACTGTAAAACTAAAATAGGCAATATAACTGGGAGAATTGGTAAAGTGATTGGTCCGATTATACCCGCTGTTTTTTTTATCGTTAAGAAATTCAAAAAGTGAACTAGAAACATAGGGGTGATTCGTGAGTCATAATTGTGAATAAATAGTATGGCCGTGGAATTGTCCGGAACCACTGGGGGAATTGTCTAAATTGTTATAATCTCCTTTTACTATACTGCTGTTGTAACAAGGGTAATAAAGAAAAACGAAGAGAAAGAGGATAGCCCAATTCGATCCTCTTTCTTTTATCGCATTAATCGTTTATTTTGCTATTCTTCTTATGCTCATAACAATAAATCTTCAAATTGAATTTGTGGTTTGATAAATAATATGATTTAACTTTATCAGACACGGATTTATTGCAGATTGAACAAGTTGCTTGAGTGGTAATCTCTGTATTATCAGCCTTCAATGCCTGCTTGTGTGCTCGTCTAATGGCCGGGTCTTTTATATCTGCATTTAAAAAGACATCGTAAATCACCGAAATCTCCCTCTCGCTAAAGAGAAATAATACGGACTGCCGGACCTGAGGTTGAGCCAGCCGTTGGAAATTATAAATTAGTAAAGTGCGTGCTTGATAAAACACTAAGAGATCCAAAAATACGATAAGCAGTCCACGCTGCTTATCATATTTTTTTCCACTAACCTGCAATATTCTTCTGAGGATTGTTCGCCATATTTAAAGTAATGCCAGTGCACCTTTATTTTGTCCACATCATCTCACCAATCAAATCCAGCTGTTCTTTTATCTCCACCCAGTTCCCGCTTAAGTCGAGTGTTTTGACACTAACCCGGTTTCCGCCCATTTGATAATCGTTGTCAGGGGTGATGTCCTCATCCGTTTTGGCATATAGAAGCAGGCCGCTTACGTTTCCGCTGCCATGCCTGTCTTTATTTTTCACATAGGTATAGATCTGGTAAAGGTTGCTAGAGATAATGGTACTGTTATTATATAAAGAATTAGTCTGCATGCTCCTGCCGTAGTATTTGGCGTCGATAATGAGTGTTCTTGGACCGTGGGTAAGTGTTATATCCGATTTCATTGCAGGCAAGAAATCGATGATGCCGTCGTCAATAACCCAATCAATATAGGATGCTTTTGCGGAATATTGAGGGTATTCCTTTTGATAATATCCGAGCAGGAATTTTTCATAAAGCCTATGCATCTGCTGGTCGTCAAGAAACTGTTTCATTTTATACTCGCCATTTTCGGTACTTATGAGGAGACCTTTAATGACCAGTTCGCAAATATTCATGAGCATCTTGTAAGCAGCATTATGCCTATGGTAGTTTAATGAGCTCCATCTTATGGATTGAGGGTCGATTGTCCCGACATTTCCGAAAAATAACATTAGTTTTCGCAATTCCTTCTGGTTGGTTACTTTCACTTTGCCATGGCGAAGCAGGAGCAGCATTGTGGTCTTTAGAATTTGATTGAATAAAGTGTTTTCGGAAAACTCATCAAAGTGGCAAACCATCCTCCGCTTTAAAAAAGTGTTCTGCTTGATGGAAGCGGTCGAGTCAATTTTGCCGCGCAAATTTCCTGTCTCTTCTGTGTGGGACCTATAATTCTTATGCAGGCCCCGCTTAATTTGATTTGAGGTTCCGCGTATTAAAATGGCTGACATTAAATCATGAATGTTTTCAAACTGCTCTGAATGCAAGGACTTGTACTCGGTTTCGTTTAATGATTGATAAGCGTATGAAAGCATATAGTAAATATTTTTTATTTTAATCACGAATGGCACCCCGAAGTTTGGAGGACCAGTACTCAATCTTTGAAGATTCATCGAACCAGTATTCATTGAGAAGGGGGACGAGTTCGTATTCCACAAGTTCTTCAAGCCAGTCCTGGTCGATTTCCTGGTCCGTTGAGAAATAGCTATGGCCGACCCGGAAGCCGCTGCCTAAAGAAGCATCTTCATCAATTGCTTTATTGAGGGCGATGATCGTATCAATTAACCTATCAAAATTGCTGTTTGCTATGTTTTCCTGATACAGCTTAAATCCTTCGCTCTCAAAGGCAGGCTCAAATTCAAAAAAGGCAAATCGGCGGCGGAGAGCATAATCAATCATGGCAAGGCTTCTGTCTGCAGTATTCATCATGCCAATGATATAGACATTTTTCGGTACTGAAAATTGCTCATCTGAGTAGAGGAGTCTCAGTTCTTTTCCTCGTTTATCACTTTCTATCAACATCAGCAACTCACCAAAAATTTTACTCAGGTTTCCTCGGTTGATTTCATCAATGATAAAGAAATATGGTTGCTCATCCTCAGGCTCCGCTTCTTTGCAAAATTCATAGAAAGGCCCCTTTGTTAAGCTGAATCCTCTTTCGGTAGGGCGGTAACCCATAATGAAGTCCTCATAGCTGTAACTTTGATGGAATTGGATTGTCATGACCCGGCTTGTATCTTTAGCCCCAATGATGGAATAGGCAAGCCGCTCCGCAGCATACGTTTTCCCCACCCCTGGGGCGCCCATTAAGATGAGGTTTTTCTTTCTAAGTAGAAGATTTTTCAGGGTGTTGTATTGGTCTTCGTTCATATATACTTCAGACAAAAAGTCATCTACTGTATACTGCGGATACTGGGTTGGTTCAATATCACTTGTAATTTCATTTTGTTCTATATCGAACATTTCTTCGAGTTTCTTATAATAGTCTCTATATGGAGTAATATCTGTTAGTGTTTTCAAGATGATTTGCCCTTCATGGTCCCACTCGCCTTTATGGGTCCATTTCACCGAACGAATATGCTTATACTCATTTCTAATACTGTCATATCTATATTCTGAAGATACTTCCCCTCTGCCGATGATTTTCTTAATCCCTTTTTTCACAAAAATAATATCGCCGATTTTCATTTCATTGGCAAATTGCCAGGTAAGGTGACCGGCGTTTTTATAGGAAAATTCTTCGCCATAGATTTCCTTCATTTTCTCCTTCATGGCTTCCTTTGTTGAATATTGGGTTAAATCTCCAAGGCCATCCCAACCGACTCCCATAATTTCTTTGTTGTAGAACTCTTCCCACATTCTCGAACCTTCACCGGGGGCATACATCCAGTACCTTTTCTTATCTGGCACAGTTTGGGGATGAGGTTCTGGGTGGCCGCTTATTGGAACATGATGATAAGTCCCGTCAATAATGCTTTCAATCACCACTTCCTGTTCCGGTGTCACTCGAAAGTTGGTGGCTCCAGGATATGTTAAAATCTCCATCCTTTTTGTACGGTCATCCTTAAGCAAGGTTGAACGTTCCACAACGGGATCGATAAATTTACGATCAAGTTCAATATTTACGGCGAGATAGGGTTCGCGATTCAATTGCTCGCTTCGGTTGTATGGATCTTCCTCATCCGGTTCGGCCATATAGGGGTCATTAAGGATTGTTCCAGAGGCAACAATGCCAGCATTAGAGCCGGACAACCATATATAAACTTTATCGTCTTTCTTTATTTGCTTCTTGTTCTGATTAACAGCCCATGTAATTTCATCAAGATCTTGAACCGCTCCAATGACGTCATAATATTTGGGGTTGCCTTGAAAAATCCAGCAGGATGGCTGTTCAAACTCCTTTAAGAATTTTTCGTATTGAATCAGGCTGTTTGAAAATGCCCGGTTGCCAGCCGCCAAATCTACTTCATGAAAATTAGGAGCAGATGTAATTTTTTTATAGATTTCTTCGAAAGTGTTGGAAGATGTAATCCTGAATAAATCCTTTTCATTGAGGTCCTCTATTTC
Source organism: Mesobacillus sp. AQ2 (assembly GCF_030122805.1). NCBI lineage: Bacteria > Bacillati > Bacillota > Bacilli > Caryophanales > Bacillaceae > Mesobacillus > Mesobacillus sp. AQ2. The sequence goes on from NZ_CP126080.1 coordinate 648,704, forward strand.
CAGTTTAGCGGCTGCATTTTTTAAAGCGGTTGTGTATGCATTAATGGTCCCTTTCTTATAAGGTTCCCCATTCGATTTCTTTTGCCGGCTCATCCAGTTCTGGAAAGCTGTTTTTAAATATGTATCTGACATCTGGAAATTCCTCCATTTCCAATTTATTAAACTAGTGAATATCTATATCATAGCAAAATGGGTGTTGTGTGAAAATTTAAAAAGTGAAGGATCCGGTCATTTTGGGTATGTAGAGGGACGGTTCTCATGTCTCGGGGGGTGTAATAAACTTTAAATTAATCGAAAATTTCACAACTGGTGGCAATGTATTCGTAGGTGGAGGAACATTTGTAGAATTAATTTTAGAAGTGAAAATATGTAAATTTTTGAGACAGCAGAAACGTCATTTTTTTAGACCAGAAGAAAGAAATGAATTAGTTAAATAAAAATAAGAGCAGGGTTTACATCTCGATAACAATCAAATATAATAAATGTAAGTTATCACTAACATTAGTTTGTGTTAGTGACTACTATAATGCACTTATAATAGAGTTCGTAATCTCTTTATCATTTCTGGTGATTAGCTACAGAGTATCTCTATTGTTAGGTGGTTAAAAAAAATTTTCACAGATAATGTTAGTTATAGCTAACATACTTTGTGGTATTGGAGGAATCAACATGAAAAACATCAAAACAGATGTATGTATTGTAGGTACAGGGCCATCGGGCGCATTACTTGGTTTGTTATTAGCTAAACAAGGACATGAAGTATTGCTTTTAGAGAAGTTCACTAATCTTGAACGGGATTACCGGGGAGAAATTCTTCAGCCATCTACCCTGCAACTGCTGGATCAGATTGATCTGCTCGAATATATACTGGAGCAGCCTCATAAGAAAATAGCACAAGGCGGGATCCATCATAAAGGAAAAAGAATAATGGAATTTAAAATGGATGACATTTCTAGAGAATACCCTTATGCCATCCAAATGGCACAATCAACATTCATTCAGGCATTACTAAAAGAGGCGGAAAAATTTCCGAACTTTAAAATGCATTTCAACTCTAATGTTAAAACCCTTTTAAAAGATGAAGACGGTCAAGTGATTGGAGTGCAAGGTACCATTGAAAAGGAGCCAGCAGAAGTTTTTGCTAAAGTAACGGTAGGCAGTGATGGAAGACAATCTACAATTAGGAGAGAAGCATCATTTAAGGAAGTTAATGAGCATCACCGCAGTAACTTAATATGGTTCACAATAGATTGGCCATCCCATTTACCTCATGAATTAATGTATATGTTTACGGGGAAAAATAATCTATTCATGATTCCAAAATACCCAGATAAAATGCAAATAGGATATACATTTACAAAAGAACAACAAGCCAGGGTAAAAGAAAATAACTATAAAGAGATTAAAGATCTTGTAATTGAACAAATTCCGGAATTAAAAGAACGGGTGGAAAACTCGAAGCAATTTGTCAAGCTTCAAGTCATTTCCTTGACATTGGATCATTGGGCTTCAGATGGATTAGTTTTGGTTGGTGATGCTGCTCATGTGATGACTCCGATTGGTGTAATCGGAATTAATGTGGCTTTAGCTGATTCTATTGTGGCTGCTGAAGTAATTACTGAAGCCCTTAAAGAAGGTGACTACTCGGTTAATAAGTTGTCAGAGATAGAAGAGAAACGCAAGCCCGAAGCCGATGAACTTCAAAGATTACAAATTAAGGTGGAATCATTGATTTTTACTACAAATCCTGTTGTATCCCAGTTGCGTCCATATCTCGTACAATTCATGTCCAAAACTCCGCTAGTCAACATTCTTATGAAAAAGTTTTTCTTCCCTGTAAATCAGAGAAAGGCAGGGTAAGTTAAAAAGGAGTTTTTTTAAGGGATATGTTAGTTATTACTAACGAACACAATCAGGAAAAGCAAGATTCGTAACGAATTTCAAATGTTATATAAAAACGGCCAATCAATGTTTTAACTAACATTCAATCAAAAGGTATAATAAAAATTTTCACAAAAACGTTAGTTTGTACTAACTTAATTTAGGGGGAAGCTATGAAAATCCTGATGTTTTTATCTGAGATGATCCGAAAGAATCCTATGAAGCTTATTATCCTATCTATTGTCGCTGTCCTGCTTTTTGCTGCTGGTGCGCCTGCAATGAAAATGGCTACAGGCAATGAAACTCTGATTGAGGAGGATACGAAAGCCTATAAGGATAACCTGGCATTGGAGGAAGAGTTTGGGGGTGAATCGATTCTTGTATTATACGAAGCTGAAAAATCTGAGGACCTTTTAACAATCGATACTGTTAACCACATGGCAGGATTGGAAAAGAAGCTGGGTTCTTATGAGGATATTTATACGGTTATAAGTCCTAATACGATGATCAATCAGATTTCTGTCAAGCAGTCCGAAAAATACAAGGAAGGTCTTGATGAAGTCATTTCTGGATTGGACAAAATGGGCAGCAGCTTGACTGATATAAGCAAAAAGCTGAACCAGAATACAGGAGGGCAGCCGCCCGGCGGAAAAAATATCGAACAGAACCTGGCTGAGCTAAACAATGGATTAAGCAAAATGATCGATGGGCAGAAAAGGCTATCTGCTGGAACTGCCCAGATGGCGAATGGCTATGCGGAAATGGGCGGGCAATTGCACGAGGCTGCTCTGAACATGCAAAAAGTCAGCGAGCAGCTGGGCAAATCGCTTGATTCAAATCCGCAACAGCAAAAACATGTTCAGCAGCTGATCCAGATGAGCAATCAGTTCGTCCAGCTGTCGCAAAAAATGAATGAAGCCTCCTTGAATGGTTCAAAAATGACGGCCATCCCTGAAAATACGATTAAAGGGCTAAACGGGATGCAACAGGGGCTTAATAGTCAAAAGGCGACCTTCAGTGAATTGAATAAGAAGCAAGCGAGCCAATTGAATGATTTAAAAACATTGTCTGCCGGACTTTCGGAAATGGGGAGCAATTTGAGCAAAATGAGCGAAAACCTGGAAACAATGGTTTCCTATTCGGATAATATGTCCCCGGGCCTTCCGAAACAACGAAAAACGCTGGATAAAATGATTTATGAAGAAAATGGTGACCTTCGCGATTTATTCAGTGAAGTGATCGTTGACGATAAGTACATGCTTTTCATCGTGAAGCTGGAAGGGAATGTTGATGACTCGGTGAAAAGTGAGATTTCAGGCGCGATTAAAGAATATCTGGATGATTATAAATTGGAAGACGTCGAAACGATGGTGTCAGGAAAGCCGGTGCTTGACGATGCGATCAGGACTTCAATGAAGGAGAGCATGCAAAAAATGATGGGTCTGTCCATCCTGTTCATGATCCTTGTTTTAACGCTCGTCTTCAAGGTCAGATGGAGATTGCTTCCGCTTGTGGTCATTTTGCTGGCGGTTGTCGCAACTGTAGGTTTGATGGGATGGCTGAGCATTCCGATGACAATGGTTTCAATGGCTGTATTCCCGATTTTAATTGGGCTTGGCATTGACTATGCGATCCAGTTCCAGAGCCGCTATTCAGAAGAAATGGACACAAGGGGTGAGGCATAATGGAAAAAAACAATAATCAGAAAAGCATTTTAAGTTTAAAACAAACCGTCAAACACATAGTGCCTGCTGTAATGACAGCCATTATTGCGACAGGACTTGGCTTTATGGCGCTGTTTACCTCACCTGTTCCCATGATCCAGGATTTCGGGAAAATGCTGACACTTGGAATCTTCATCAGCTTTTTTGCCGGCTTATTTATCTTGATTCCCATTCTATTTACAAGGGACCATTTTTTTGCAAAAGAAAGCAAGAAAGGTATCAAAACAGGTAAGTCGTCAAAAACAGAGAGATTACTTGAGGGATTGACAAAGAAAGTAATTTCTTTAAAATGGCTGGTCATCTTTCTAGCTCTATCAACGGCGGTTTTTGGCATATGGGGAGATTTAAAAGCAGGTGTAGAGACCGATGTAGAAACTTTCATGCCACAGGATACACAGGAATTAAAGGATATCCACAAATTAAGAGATATACTTGGAACAACCGACCAGGTAACGATTATGTACAGCACCGACAATGTACTGGATAAAGAAACAATCAACTGGACGGACCGAATGACAGAATCAATCAGTAATGAATTTCCTGAAGTAGTAGTAGAAACAAAGTCGATTGCAAGTGTCCTTGAACAGACAAATGACGGGAAGATTCCAGAGGATCCAGAGGGAATTGTAAATGATATGCCCGAGGATCAGGTTAAGCTGCTGGTGAATGAAGGACGGACTAAAGGCGTTATCACAGTTGGCATTAAACATCTTGAGGCGAGCGAACTGAAAGAGTTTATCGGCAATCTGGAGTCCTATGTTGAAGACAAGGAGCAGAATGGCATCGATACAACTGTTACGGGCAAATCGGTACTGGATGTTGAAATGGTATCTTCGCTGACAACCGGTCGTCATGAAATGACCTTGCTTGGAATTGGGCTTGTCTTTATTGGACTTTTGGCGATCTACAGACATCCCGTAAAGGCCTTTATTCCGCTGCTTCCCATTCTTTTCATTGTTGGGTGGTCTGGGGGCATCATGTATTTGTTTGATATAAGCTATACACCGCTTACTGCCACACTTGGCGCTTTGATTATCGGAATAGGGACAGAGTTCACGATTTTGATCATGGAGCGTTTTTATGAGGAAAGGAAAAAAGGTTTCTCTGGCATTGAAGCAATAATGATTGCCAACAAAAAAATTGGCAAGGCAGTTTTAGCTTCAGGGTTATCTGTAATAGGAGGCTTTAGTGCCCTTCTTGTTTCAGACTTCGTTATTTTAAGTAATTTTGGTATGATGACCTTAATAAACGTTTTCTTTTCACTGATCAGCACAATCATTGTCATGCCAGCCATACTGGTCCTTCTAGACAGGCTGGTAAAGACTAAAACGAAAGCTGAGAGGGAAGTGCAAACAAAAACGGGGTGAACGTGGTTTGAGAGATAAAACAGACCAAATTATAAGAGCTGCAATAAATGTCTTTATCAAAAAAGGGTTTTTGCAATCAACTACCCAGGAAATAGCCAAAGAAGCAGATGTTGCAGAGGTTACCTTATACCGGAAATTTTCAACGAAGCAAAATCTATTCGAGACAGTTATTAAAAAATCACTGGAGAATCACTTCAAAACCAGGATATTTAAACTGGCGGAAGAGGAAACCGGCCGATTTTTTGAAGAAATTCTCGATGAACGTCTGGAGGTAATCTCCAAGAACCATCAATTGATTAAAATGCTTGTTTCCGAAAGCATGATGGGAAACCTGACTGGTGACCTTGATTTTCCGAGCGTCATTTATAATGGATTGAAGGCAGGAATCCAGCTGCATTTTGAAAAACAAAATATTGCCGCCGATCCAGGAATCTTTGCACACCAGATTACCGGCATCCTTGTCAGCAATGTTCTATTTGTAAAGGAGACACCCTATTACAAATTAACAAAAGAGGAAAAACAGAAGATTTTGGACCATTACACTACTTCGTTAATGGCTAATTTATAAGTAGGATTATCGAGAATGATGAGTTTTTAAGCAAAGCGTTTTAATAGAACTTGATAAAATCACCGAAAATATAATGAATAAGCAGGCTGTATGATTGCATCGATCCACAGGGATTGATGCAATTTTTTTGCAAACATTTAGCATCAAAGAGTCTTTGTTAAGCTCACTTAATTTATAGCATTAACACTTATTTAAACTGGATGGTAACCGGGGTTTTAATTTTTTTACAGCGTTTGAAATAATTTACTTTTTATGGTAATATTTAGAATATAATGATAGAACTTTTTGCGATCTCATGGAGGTGGGTTTAATGGATTTTTTGTCTTGGTATGATTGGATAACACCAACTAATCCTTTAGCATCTATATTTTTTGGTATTCTATTTACGATTATTTTAGGGATTACAGTATGGGTGGATACTAAGCAATTAAGAACAGTATTCGTCACTGCCATAACAGGGATTGCTGTAACTGGAATTGGGGTTATAATTTTAAATGCTATTGGCTGTTATGCTTAAAATACCCTTTATGCTAAGTGATTTCCTATGAACATTTAGGAGCCGTGGGGACAAACCCTGTGCTCCTTTTTTGCATTGTAGAAAGGTTTGCAAGACAGAAAGGAGTTTGCCATGAAGACGGTAAAAGCCCGGTCGGGACATACAACTCAAGACGAGATGCAAAAGAACTTCAGATTTGTAACTATTGCGTTTTTCATAATCAGTCTGTTCATTTCATTGATGAATATACAATCAATCTCGACGCTGCCAAGTTGGTTGAATATAAGTTCCATCATTCTACTAATCTGTTCAATTGTGATCTTCGGTTATGGAGTATCACTTTTTAAAAAGAGCATATCCTGGTTTAATGGAGGACTCCAAATCTTCTTTTTCCTCCTTGTCATAAGCTTTCAGCTCCTCCTGACTTCAACTGGAATGTATACAATTGGAGTCAGGGAGGGGCAAATTATCGAGGAAGTTAACTACTCCCAGTTAACCCTAGTCGTATATTTTGCTAGTGCTGTCATTTATGTTGTTTTGTCTCTATTTATCTCTTCCCCAAAACTACGGAGAATGAATAGTTACAAAGCCTATGTAACAGGAACAATTTTAGCAGTGGTAACTATTGCGTTAATATTTTTGATGCTCAATGTCATAAGGTATAAAATCTTCACCCAGCCAGATACGGGAAAGGAATCTTATCAGTTTTTTATTGGTGCTGTCCTGGCACTTTTTCCGGCCACAGTATTAGGAATTAGTATGATTCGTGCAAAATAGCGGAAGGGAAAGAGGAACGATGATCTTGTCCCATTCAGGCGTCGAAATAAAAGCTGAATGGTGCTTAAATAACCTAAGGGAAGCTAAATAACGCTTCCCTTTAAATTTGATTAGAGACATGCGAGCGGAATTTTTTTGGTGATTTAATAACCAAGAAACAGGGATTTTCAGGATACAAGAACCGTCCCCATGTCCCTCACTGTCTGGTGCTATGTTGCCACTTGTACTAAAACTTCTGCTTTAAATGCTTTCCGTGTTGATTTAAACTAAATTCATTAAGCAAGTTAAAAGAAGTGAAGTGATAAAATTGAAGCTGAAAATACAAATTCCCTTTTTTATAATCGGACTTATCCTTTTTAGTTACGGTATAGCGGTGGCAATCAAGGTTAAGTACTTAGGGGTCCACCCTTGGGATGTATTGAATATTGCACTTTATGATAAGTTTGGTTTGACAATCGGAACATGGAACGTGATTTTTGGTATCATGTTAGTTCTTGTAACGCTTTTGATTGATCGAACTTATGTTAACATTGGTACTTTTATTAATGCACTGATGGTTGGCACGATGGTTGACTTTTTTCTCTGGCTGGATATCTTGCCCCAGGCTTCCACGCTCATGTTTGATGTTTTGGTGTTGCTGCTTGGTGTGGTGATCATGGGTATCGGAGGCGGAATGTATAATGCTGCTCGAATTGGATCAGGGCCCAGAGACGGGTTTATGCTTGCGATTTCAGTTAAGCTCGGGTATTCAATCAGCAGAGTGCGAATTATTGTCGAGAGTGTCGTGCTGGTGGTTGCCCTGTTACTGGGCGGGCCGGTCTTTATTTTCACCATTATTTATACATTTATCCAGAGTCCTATTTTCCAGGCTTCCTACAAGCTCTGTACAACATGGATTGAAAAGTTATCTAGCTTAAAAAACAAAAAGGTGATTTCTATGTAATAAAACAGAGACTTGTGGCCGTTTTGTGGGACAGCGGAACCGTCTTGTTTTCTCTTCTGAGTGTAGTACGTGCTGCATCGTATGGGTTTGTATGAAGAATACCTTTAATCGATCATTGAGGGGAAGAAGAAAGTAGAAGTTCGTTTGAACGATGAAAAGAGACGAAAAAATTCAAGTAGGCAATCTGATCGAATTTGTTAAGGTGCCTGAACAAGATGAAACATTGACTGTAAAAGTAACAGAACTGCGGAGCTATGATACCTTCAAAGAGATGTATGAAAATATTCCATTCCATGACTTTGATTGTGAAGGTTGGACAATGAAAGAGATGGTAGAGGGCACTTATGAAATTTATACTCCACAGCAGGAGAAGCAGTGGGGAGCTTTAGCGATCACAATTAAATTTCAACAGAAAAGCAATGGAGATAAGTTCCGTTGCTTTTTTTATTTATCTTTCAGAAAGTTTAGCGTGGGACATTAATTTTCATATTAAACTAATTAAAAATAATTTTTAAAATTACTGTAAAAAGTGAAATAAATGTTGTTCGGATTCGACTAATTTATGAGTATAAAAAATTGATGGGAAAATGGAGTTGACCAGCTGATGATTAGCAACAAAATTTCAGAGTGGTTTTACTTGTACAACAAAGATATATACCATTTTTTAGTTTATTATATCGGCTCAAATGATGTGGAAGATCTGGTGCAGGAAGTTTTTATGCGGGCAATTAAAGGCTTTGATACGTATCAGGAAAAATCAAGTCCCAAAACCTGGCTTTTTTCGATTGCGCGCCATGTGGGGATAGATGAAATTAGAAAAAGGAAGCGTCTTAGGGTGAAGCAAATGATCAGGTTCTGGGATGACCAAACAGATAAGGCAACGCCTGAGGAAATCCTCCAGCTTAATGAAAATAACAGATTGCTTTATCAAGCAGTCCAATCGCTTAAAGCAAATTATCGGGACGTCATCATCCTTAGAGGTATTAAAGAACTTTCTGTATCTGAAACAGCATCCATTTTAAATTGGACTGAAAATAAGGTGCGTATTAACTACCATCGTGCGTTAAAGATACTGCAAAAAAGCGAAGGAGGATTTTCACTATGAAAGACCATGAGAAATTTTATGATTTAGAGAGAAAAATCAAATCATTACCAGAACCTGATTATGATAAAAAGTTCACTAAGGATACACAAGATATTATCCATGAAAATCTGCTGAAATTTGCAAGGTCAAATGATAAGAAGAAAAAAGGGAGAGCTGCGACAATGAAAAGGATTACAGCGGGTTTAGCGAGTGTAGCTGCTATACTATTATTCGCCATCCTTATTATTCCGTTTAATGAGGAACGTCCATCAAGTCCTGATTCAAATGAACAAGGGCAACAAAGCAAGGAAAATCCTCCAATAGATGAAAACAAAGTGGACGATAATAAAGATCCTCTAGATCAGAACGAACCTGATGATAAAGTAACAGATACGATTCTTTATGAAAATACAGAATATGGATTCAACTTTGAACTTCCAAAAAGTTGGGAGGGTTACAAGATTGTCTCTGATTCCTGGGAAGGTATTTCTACTGATCAACAAATAATTGAAAGTGGCCAAATCCTTTCAATTAGACATCCTGAATGGACGGAGGAAAAACCGAAACAAGATATTCCGATCATGATTTTTACACTTAATCAGTGGTCCGTACTTGAAAAGGGGGAATTTCATATTGGGGCAGCACCTGTTCGCCCATCAATCCTGGGTCAAAATAATGAGTATGTTTTTGCACTTCCACCGAGATATAACTATGCATTTCCAGAGGGGTATGAAGAAGTAGAAAACATTCTAGAAAACAATCCACTTCAACCGCAAAATGCAGAATAAAGGACATTCAATAATAAATGAAAACCATAACAACTAAATCTGGCCAAACAGAAGAAAAAGACGAGGAATGTTCATTCATTAAATCTATTGAAAAACACTAAACTCTGGATAGAGGCACTTTTTTATCAGGCTATCCGTGGTAGAGTGAAAAGAACCTTAATTGAGGTTCTTTTTTTATTTAGAAACACGAAAAAATAGATTGCGAATACTCTGATACAGTTTTAAAATGAGGGAGTCAAAGTGATAGAGAGAGAAGGATCAGCATGTGGATTGCCGCGGCATTTGTAACGACGTTGAGCTTTGGGATCAATAATACGATTTTTAAATGGAGCACTGCACGACATCTATCAAAGGTACATATTCAGTTTTTCTTTTACTTGGTAGCCTTTCTGGTCACCCTTGGTTATGGAGTGGTGTCTGGGGAGCTGGAGTTTAACTTACTGGCAATGGTCCTTGGCGGCCTGATTGGAATATTGAATGCGAATGGGAATATCCAAATGTCGAGGGCATTTGAGAACGGACCGGCCAGCCTGACGTCACCTCTGGTAGGGGCAAACGCGATATTTCCCATTCTTGGTGCAGCGATTATTTTTCACGAACAGATCAGCCTGCTCCAATGGCTAGGCATTGTTTTCATACTGGGCTCAGGCTTAGTGATTCAATATTCGCCAGGTTTGAACCGCGGAACCGAGTATGGTCCATGGCTTTTCCGGGTACTTTTGGCCATTCTTTCGTTCGGGATTCTAGGAATCTTGATGAAGACTACTTCTTATTTGCAAATCAGTTCGCTTAATACATTAATTTGCATGTATGGAGGCGGAAGTATTTATTTGGGGATTAACAGCATTCGGGAAAAAGAGCATTGGCAGCGGACGGAAGCCAATATCGGTTCACTCGTTGGGCTGATCAGTGTCATCGGCTACAGCTGTTACTTTTATGCATTGCAAGAGGGAACAGCCAGCATCATCTTCCCAATTGTGAGCCTGAATTGCCTGGTCGTCATACTTGCTGGCATCTGGCTTTTCAAGGAGAAAATCAAAATGTACCAGCTCGTTGGAATTTTTTCAGCTTTGCTTGGTATTATTTTTACAAAAATTTGAGTTAATTAGGGTGGCGGCACTGAATTGACTCCATAATGGTAGACAGGGGATTGTGATCTGTCTCGAATATTACATATAGCTTGCTAACCTTAATTGGATAGCAAGCATTTTTTATGAGTATTTGAGTCTTTTGACTCATATTTTTACAAGAGGGAAATTTGGATATTTGTGGAATTATATATTGGTTATGTCAAATTTTCAGGAGTGGTTATGAATAATCATGTGATTGAGTCTTTTGATGATTTGCTGTCTGCGGCTATTGTGGTTCTTTCTAGTCGTTTTCAATTTTATATAGCATTGTTCGTTCCCTCTGCATATTTGAATCGCCACATTGAGAATAGCTACTTCCACCGGCTTTGAAGGTGATAGACCTACCAAATATATTGTTAATTTACATTTACTATCTTTAAACTGAATTTTTACAATAATCTGGTTATGTCTTAATAATTTCCTTTTAATCTATTACTAGATTCATAAATACATAGATGAGGAGAGATAAGGTATGACTGATCAAATGTCTAATAATGGCTTGAACCGTAGGGATTTCTTAAAAGCGGGTGGGATGAGCGCGCTTGCTCTTACTCTTGGTTCCACTGGGGTAATGGGACTGGGTTCAACAGCACTTGCGGATGCTGCTGAAAATCCAGCCAGCGGATTTGGCGGATACGGAGATTTGGTTCCAGATCCTAATGGTATCCTCGATCTTCCAAAAGGCTTCCAATACAAAATTATCTCCAGAGAAGGCGGCTTGATGACAGACGGTACCAAGATTCCTGGTGCATTCGATGGAATGGCAGCTTTTGAAGGACCGAACAACACGACGATTCTTGTTCGCAATCATGAATTGTCATCAGGTCCGGCATTTGGAAGAAATCCTTATGATGTAAATGCCCAGGGTGGAACTACCGCACTAGTTGTAGGGGCAAATCGTGAAGTGATTAAAGAATATGTGACGTCATCAGGTACGATCCGCAATTGTGCGGGTGGCGCGACACCATGGGGTACTTGGCTAACCTGCGAAGAAAACCGCTCCGAGGGTCACGGTTATGTGTTCGAAGTCGACCCGACACAGCCAGAGAATGATATGTCCAAAACACCGATCAAGGAAATGGGCCGGTTTTCACACGAAGCATGTGCTATTGACCCTGCTACAGGATATGTCTACTTAACGGAAGATGCAAGCCCGAGCTTTCTGTATCGTTTTATCCCAAATGACTTGAGCCAAAAGCCGGGTGCGCTGCAAAAGGGCGGCAAGCTGTATGCGGCTGCGATTGAAGAGGTCGCTGACCCGTCAGCCAGCACATTTAAAACAGGACAAACTTTTAAAATTGTTTGGAAGGAAGTAGATCCTCACTGGTGCCGTGAAGAAGCTGCTGCGCAAAACTGCATTGTGTTCTCCAGACTTGAGGGAGCTTTTTTCCAAGAAGGAGTTTTCTGGTTCGATGACACATCTGCTGGTGACAAGAAGCTTGGCCGTGTTTATCGATATGTTCCGCACACGAATACATTGGAGCTTTTCTATGAGGGAAATGACAAAAAGCACATGGAATATCCGGACAATATTTGCTGTACCCCTTGGGGAGATCTCTGGTATGCAGAAGATGGTTCTGGCCAGGACCGGATTATGGGAATTACTCCAGAAGGCAAGGTATATCCTTTTGCGGCCAACCGTTTAAGCGATTCTGAATTGGCTGGTCCGACCTTCTCTCCAGATGGAAATACGCTATTCGTCAATATTCAAACCCCTGGTAAAACATTTGCCATTTGGGGACCGTTCCAGCGCCGTAATGTGGCGCGCGCAAGGGAAATGTCCTTTGCTGCACCTGCGAATCTTACACCACAGGTTTCTGAACAAGTGGCTGAGGCGGCCAAGGCGCAAGGTATGTCCATTCTTGAAGCAGCGGCATTTGAGCGGCACGGAGTAAAAATGAGTTAAAACGATAGAATAGATACCATTAAAAAGATGTAAACTGAACACTTTGTATGGTTTACATCTTTTTATCATCTCAGCTGTGGCCGAACTTAAAAGATTTGAAGTATTGGAGGTTATGCAATGTTACAGAATATAGGGATACCTGGCTTAATTTTAGTTCTAGTCATTGCCTTAATTATATTTGGTCCATCCAAACTGCCTGAGATAGGCCGGGCGTTTGGGTCTACACTAAAAGAGTTTAAAAAATCAACACGTGAGTTGGTCTCGGATGACGAGCCGGAAAAGGATGAAAAGAAAAGCAGGCAAATTCAATAGAAATAGCAGAAGATGCAGGTAACTACCTTTCATCTTCTTTTTTAAGAGGTGATTTCATGGATGGAAAACAGATGAATCTTGTGGACCACTTGAGCGAATTGCGTAAACGTTTGATGATCATTGTTGGAAGCTTTATGCTATTTGTCATTTTGGCTCTTATTTATGTAAAGAATATTTACCAATGGTTAATCCAGGATTTATCCATTAAATTAGCCGTTCTTGGTCCGAGTGATATTTTGTGGGTTTATATGATGCTTGCAGCTGTGATTGCTATAGCAGGTACGATTCCCATCGCTGCCCATCAAATTTGGCTTTTTGTACGGCCTGCCTTATCAGAAAAGGAGAAAAAGGTAACAGTAGCCTACATACCGGCCTTATTCTTGCTTTTTATAATGGGCATTAGTTTTGGTTATTTCGTCATTTTTCCGCTTGTGTTTCAATTCCTGCTATCGCTGTCGGAAGACATGTTCATGGAATTTTTCACAACAGAGAAATACTTTCGTTTTTTACTGAACATGATCCTGCCCTTCGGATTCTTATTTGAGCTGCCTGTCATTATTATGTTTCTGACAAGCCTCGGTGTGTTAAATCCATACAGACTGCAAAAAGCGAGAAAGTATTCTTATTTTATGTTGATTGTAACGGCCGTTCTTATAACACCCCCAGATTTTCTATCGGACATTCTTGTCATACTTCCGCTGTTATTTTTGTATGAATGCAGTGTTTTGTTATCAAAGGTCGTTTACCGTCGAAAACAGGGAACTGAACTATCCGCAGCGTAAACTTGAATGATAGGTACGTGACAGTCGTTAAATGACTGTCACGAGGTCCTAGAATTTCTATCTTATGAGTACGGGCACAAAAAGAACCGAGGATTCAACCGCTATCAGACTTTTGCTCTTGCCATTCCTTTTTAGTTGGCAAATATAGTTCTATTAAAGCTGGAATGGATAGATCAATCCTTGGTAATGTGGGGTATCCGTATGTATTAGAAAGGTATGCTATAGGGGACATAGTACTTGAGAAAGAAGCATTGGGAAAAGAACTGCAATTCCAGTTGTTAGGTGTCTCAAACAACTGGAGCTCACTTCTTCGTACCAGTGCTTCTTTTCTATTTGTTATTTATTTTTCAGATAGACTCCTGTACGCTGATTTCATTTAGCGGAATGATGGGCAGTTTATCAGGAAAAATCGGGCAGGGTTATAAAAGGGATGTAACGATCAATGCAAATTAAGCGTAAAAAAAGATGCAAGCAGTACAATTTCTGCTTGCATCTTCCCGTTTAAACTGTTTTCTTCTCTTTGTTGTCTTGTTCCGATTCGGCATCTTCTACTAATTCCCTCGTCGACTTCTTGAACTCTTTTATCGTTGTGCCGAATGCCCGTCCGATATCAGGCAGCTTCGATGGACCGAAAATGATCAGGGCAATGACAAGAACAAGGATTAAACCGGGAATCCCGATATTTTGCAACATAAAAGTGTACCTCCATTCCTCATGTAAGGCTATTAGTTAGTGACCTTTTGCTTCTTTTTTTCGAGCTGTTTTTGATGCGCTTTGGCATGTGCCTTATGGCGGTCTTCCTCTGTTTCACTTGATAGCTTGACACCGTTTGGAACGATCGTGGACGAAGCTTCCTTGATTCCTTGCTCATCCTTCTTAAGCACGAACGATGCTCTGGTTGAGATATCGGCTCCTGGAACGGTGACGAAAGGAACCACGCGATAATCTGCCTGCCACTTGTCCGGCGTTACATGGCATCGTACATACCCGCGGTAATTATTGAAAAATTTAATATGCGGATTCCGCTCAAGCGTTGCCGCTGTATCGGCACGGACATCAGAGCCATTGCCTCCAGAGGTGATCGAGGTGCCGACAAATTCCGCACCGAGAATCCTCGCATTCAGGTCATTGAAATCCTCCATCAGGTTCGACGCCCAGCTTGCATGAACATCACCCGTGAGTACTACAAGGTTGTTGATGCTGTTGCTAGCGGCAAAATCGATGATGCGTTCGCGCGCAGCCGGATAACCGTCCCATGAATCCATGCTGTATTTCGGGGCAGTGCTTGTCCCGAATTTTCGCTGGGCAAAGAAAATTTGCTGGGCCAGTACATTCCAGTGGGAAGTTGATTTACCCAGATTTCCAAGGAGCCATTTTTCCTGTTCTTCGCCAAGTGTCGTGCGATTCGGATCGAGTGATTCCTCAGAATGCGGCTTTGTTCCATCCCCATTTGCCTGGTCATCACGGTATTGGCGTGTATCGAGTACATAAAAATCAGCCAGGTTGCCGTATGAAAAGTCACGATAGAGTTTCATTCCTTCATTATGCGGCATGGAAGAAACGCGCAGTGGCATATGTTCGTAATATGCTTGATAGGCAGCTGCCCGGCGCTTGATGAACTCTTCAACCGACTGTCCTTTTTCCGGGATGATATTGGCATAATTGTTTTCGACTTCATGGTCATCCCAAGTGACTACCCAAGGGAAAGCAGCATGAGCCGATTTTAAATGCTCATCCGAACGATACTGGGCATGCCTGTTGCGGTAGTCTTCAAGAGTGACGATTTCTGAACTGCTGTGTGCCCTGACATTGCCGGTTGGCGACACGTATTCATTCGGGCCATATTCGTATATGTAATCTCCGAGGTGAAAAACAAGATCTAAATTTTCCTTGGCCAGATGCTGGTAGGCAGTGTAGTAGCCGTGTTCGTATTGCTGGCATGAAGCAAAGGCAAAGGTCATCGCGGCTACATTTGCTCCAGGTACAGGAAGCGTTTTGGTTTTGCCGACCGGGCTGAATTCCTCTCCGCTTTTAAAACGGTAAAAATAAACGGTGTTCGGTTTCAGGTCTGTTACTTCGACATGGACAGAGTGGGCTAAAGCAGGTGTAGCAAGTTGAGTTCCACGCTTGATGATTTGGCGGAAGTGTTCATCCGCGGCAATTTCCCATTTTACCGGTACAGAATGCTGAGGCATTCCTCCGCCTGCAAGCGGGTCTGGCGCAAGCCTTGTCCAAAGCACGACACTATCATGAAGAGGATCTCCGGAAGCAACTCCAAGCTTAAATGGGTATTCGTTAAACACTGGGGCAGCATTGACCTTGAATCCGCCTCCAAGTGATTGAGCGATCGCAAGTCCAAGAGAAAGCCCTGCCAGCTTGCCAGCCCCATTCAAAAAGCTGCGGCGGTCCATGTTCTTTTTCAAACCTTCTTGACTCCAGCTGCTGATCATTTCATCAAACGGTCTCTCATTCATTGTAAAACCTTCCCCTCTGCAAAATGATTTTGAATACAAACCAGATTATACAGAGGGTGTTTTAAGCTAATGTGAATATATGTAAACCTATAAAGATTCTTCACTGGCTCCATAGGAGATTACTAACAGGTCTTTTTTCTGTATATTCAAGAAATTGGGTGTTAATCAATCCTAAGCTCGCTCCAAAACGTAGTACCATCTTCCCGAAATTCCTTAAAAATTCCTTTAAGAAAAAATTACAAAGTAGGTACTGTCAGATGGCTAGCAAAGGGGGAGTCAAGCAGAAAGAAATAAGGTATATTGATGAAGAAGGGCGATTTTTCGAATGAGTGTTGAATTACTTCACTCGAGATACAGCGAAGACGCCCCGCTGTCTGGAATAATACTAAATGGTGCACCACAAGTCTGGAGGACAGATACATGCAAGATACTAGCTTTGCAATTCAACCAGGAATGAAGAGCCAGAGGAAAGGAGCTGCTTTCCGCAGTGTGGGAGCGGTCGTTTCTAGTAAGCTTGAAAACAACAGCCTTAACCTAAGTTGTGAAAATGGGTATGTAACGGTTTGTTTTTACCGGGATGATATTGTTCGGGTTGTCATGAATCCTAAGGAACAGCCGTCATTGAGTTCGAGTTTCGCAGTCGTAAAAGAACCTGAAGAGGTGGAGGTTTCTTTTGCCGAGAGTGAGGATGAAATCAGGCTTTCAAGTGGGAAGCTCGCGATTGTCATACATAAAAGTCCGATAAGGATTACGGTGCTGGATGAACAAGGACGGACAATCATACAGGATCATGAGTCCTCGATGGGATTCAATGAAAAGAAAGAGGTTATTTGTTTTAAAGAGATGCATCCTGCTGATCATTTTTATGGATTTGGGGAGAAGACGAGCTTCCTGGACAAACGCGGAGAAAAGATGACAATGTGGAACACGGATGTGTATGCTCCGCATAATCCTGAAATTGATGCGCTGTATCAGTCGATCCCTTACTTTATGGGTATTCGCAATGGAATGGCGTATGGGCTGTTTTTTGATAATACCTTCAAGAGTGTTTTTGACATGAGGACATCGAACGAAACGTATTCCTTTTGGGCGGAAGGCGGGCAGCTGGATTATTATCTATTTGCAGGTCCGAAGCCAAAGGATGTGGTGGAGCAGTATACCGAAATCACCGGAAGGATGCCGCTTCCTCCTAAGTGGTCGCTTGGCTATCATCAATCGCGTTATAGCTATGAGTCGGAGCAGGAAGTAAGGGAGCTTGTTAAGGAGTTTCAGGAGAGGGACATTCCGCTTGATGCCATATATTTGGACATACATTATATGGATGGTTATCGTGTGTTTACCTTTGATGAAGAGAGGTTCCCGAATCCTGAGAAATTGATGGAGGATTTGAAGCAGGAGGGAATTCATGTGATTCCGATTGTCGATCCTGGTGTGAAGGAGGACCCGGAGTATCCTATTTACCAGGAGGGTGTGAACGGGGATTACTTTTGCAAGTATCTTGAGGGGAATCTTTACTTTGGGGATGTCTGGCCAGGCAAGAGTGCTTTTCCTGATTTTACGAGCGAGGATGTGCGTAAATGGTGGGGTGAGAAGCATAAGTTCTATTCCAGGATGGGGATTGAAGGCATATGGAATGATATGAACGAGCCGGCCGTTTTTAATGAAACGAAAACGATGGATTTGAAGGTCATGCATAAAAATGATGGCAACCCTAAAACCCATCGTGAACTGCATAATTTGTACGGCCTGCTGATGGGTGAGGCGACATATGAGGGAATGAAGGCACAGCTGGATGGCAAACGTCCTTTTTTACTGACGAGGGCTGGTTTTGCTGGAGTGCAGCGGTATAGTACGGTTTGGACAGGGGATAACCGCAGCTTCTGGGAGCACTTGCAGATGTCGCTTCCGATGTGCATGAATCTCGGGATGTCAGGTGTTCCGTTTTGCGGTCCCGATGTTGGCGGGTTTGCGCATGATACAACAGGGCAGCTGCTGACACGCTGGACCCAGGTTGGCATGTTCACTCCGTATTTCCGGAACCATAGCGTGCTCGAATCAATCCGCCAGGAACCATGGTCGTTCGGTGAGGAGTATGAAAAGATCATCAGGAAGTACATACAAGAGAGGTATGTATGGCTGCCCTATCTGTATACCTTATTCCGTGAAGCCAGCCTGACTGGAGTTCCGGTCATGCGCCCGCTGGTGTTTGAATACCCTGAGGATCAAAACACCTTTAACCTTTCTGACCAATTCATGATTGGTTCACATGTGATTGTCGCGCCGATCATGAAGCCAGACACCTATCACAGGGTTGTGTATTTGCCTGAGGGCAGCTGGGTGAACTATTGGACGGAGGAAAAACTGGAGGGTGGAAAACACCACCTGATTGAAGCAGATATGGCGACGATGCCGATTTTTGTAAAAGAAGGTGTGACACTGGTTCATGGTTCTGTGAAAAATTCGGCTGAGGAAAAAGAGTCTGAAATCAAGGTTCATTTATATCCTTCAGAGAACGGATTGAACCAGTATGTCCATTATGAAGACGATGGGAAAACTTTCGAATATCACCAGGGGAGTTATTTTCAAATGGAGATCTGCGGGAAAAAAGCAGAAGACTCCCTGGATATCACGGTCGATGTTTTACACAATCAGTATGACCCTGAATGGGAGCGGATGAGTTTGGTTGTCCATGGAGCAACCCAAGAGTTGAAGGTGCAAATGAATGGTGTGCTTCAAGACGAAGCGGAGTTTGATCCGGGGTCTGGGTTGATAGAATTTTCAGTAGAGAAGAGTGGCTTATATTAAACGATAGCGGAGCATGGGAACGTACCCTATGCTTTTTTTCGTGGGGAAAAGGAGAGGAGCCGGTGAGAAGCTAATTCTATATATTCGTGAACCGTCCCTATGACCCTCCAAGTAAATCCGCCGAAGCCTATCCACATTTTATTTTCATTCATATAATGATAAAAAAATCTGGAGGTGAAAACATTTGAGATATAGTTATTTAAAGTGGTCTGAAGTGCCATATGCTGGAGAAGAATCATCTCCACGCGATCCGGTTACACCTTTAGCGGGACGGTGGCCGCTATTTTTTTTGAAAAGAGATGAAGAAGGATATTTTTCTGATCCTTTTGGACAAAGGCTGAGGCTTCCCATAAGACATCCACGATTGATAAATTTTGAAAAAGAATTGAAGGTCGTACAAAGGACCCTCGAGAATCTAACTCCAACCCAGGAGAAAATAGCAATCTATTATGGGACAGGAGTACCGACTAAACAGTGGACTCCTGTCGCTGACCGCCTAATTGATACGTATGGTGTTACTCCTACTCAGGCGGCTCGAATCCAGGCCGTATTGCATGGAGCGATCAATGATACAATGGTTGTTGTATGGAGTTTGAAGTATGAATGGAATGTTGCAAGGCCTAATCAGTATGACCAGGAATTGGAAACCATTTTATGTACCCCCAGGTTTCCAACATATCCGTCAGGACATGCTGCAGTGTCTGGTTGTGCGGAAGTCATCTTGAGTTCTTACTTTCCTGCTGAAAAAAAGAAGCTGGGAAGAATTGCTGAGGAAGATGCATTAAGCCGTTTATTGGCCGGAGTCCATTTTCCCTCTGACAACTCAGAAGGAATTGAATTAGGAAGAGCAATCGGACATCAGATTATTAAATTTTTAAAGAGAGAACAAGACCATGGCATGCGGGCAATTGATCAGCAGTACAGGGAAAATTTTGATGCTGATATTTTCGCCATAGATTTTCAACAGTTTATTCCTTTTGATTTCTCTGCAGAATGTACCTCCCTCATAAAGTCAGAACCCGAAAAGTTTAAAAATGTGAATGTTCCAAAGCCCCTCTTAAAAAAACGGAAGGGAAGCATATAAAGAAGCACAAGATCGTACCCAGAGATGACCGATGTCTCTTGAAAAAGGGAAGCAAAATAATGCTTCCCTTTTACTTTGCTCAGACCAGGCCAAGTTGATGGGTACTTTTATCTGATAAATCACCATTTAACAGGAAGGACAGGGTCAGAATAAGCGTCTGCATATCTCATTAGTCCCGCTTTCATTACCCCCATTTACGCCTAGCATTAGCCCCCTTACTATAAATATAGAAAGTATTTTTACTTTTCTATCAATTTGAGAAATCAGGGGGATGAGCATGAAGAGACGTAAAAACCTATTAACGGGTGCCTTGGCAGCTGGTTTGATGATTTCAGCTACTGTACCTTTCAATGTTATGGCAGAGAAACCTAGAGTTACAGTTGAAGAAGCTGAGAAGATCCTTAACAGTCTATCTGCAGAACAAAGAGAGGCGCTGCAGCAGCTGGAGGTAGGTCCAGGATTCATCATTTCACCCGAAGTGAATACGAAAACTCCTGAACTAGTAGATGTGATCGTCGAGTTCAGCCAGGCGCCAGCAAAGGTTGAGGTGAAGAAAGCATCTTTGAAGGGGAAGAAGCTGGCTCTTGTTACTGCGAAGGACAAAGTAGAGCAATCCCACAAGGAATTCAAGCAGCATGTACATGCCTTGAAGAGTAAGAGAAGTGGCACCCTCTATGATCCTAGTACAATCGAAATTAAACGAGAATACAAAAATGCTTTTAACGGAGTGTCTATGAGTTTGCCTGGAACAGCCGTTGAAGAGCTTCTTCAATCAGGGGCGGTAAAAAGAATCTGGAGCAATGCCCAGGTTCAGCTGGAGTTCCCAAAAGGTGAGCAGCCGAAAATTACCCCAAAGATGGCAGACAGCATTCCGCAAATTGGTGTGGATAAACTGCATGCTGAAGGTATAACGGGAAAAGGCATCAAAGTTGGGGTGTTGGATACAGGTCTTGATTATACTCATCCTGATTTAGCAGATTCCTATAAAGGTTTCCGCGGACAGGAGGGGATTGATCCTAAAACCGTCGATCCGGCTTCGGTAAAGGGCTGGGATTTCATTAATAATGATGCGGATCCGATGGAGACAACCTATGCAGATTGGAAGGCAACAAAGAATCCGGAATTCAGCTATACAGGAGGAGCCTACTATACATCCCATGGTACACATGTGTCAGGGACGATTGCTGCGCAGAAGCATAACAATGTGGATTACTCGGTAAAAGGCGTTGCGCCTGATGTGGATTTATATGGCTATAAAGTGTTGGGCCCTTATGGATCCGGACAGACTGCTGGGGTACTGGCAGGAATTGATAAGGCGGTTGCTGATGGGATGGATGTCATCAACCTTTCACTTGGAGCAGCCGTCAACGATCCTCTATATCCAACTTCGGTAGCGATTAATAATGCCATGCTTTCCGGAGTCGTTTCGGTTGTTGCTGCAGGAAATAACGGTCCGAATGAAAAAACGCTGGGTTCTCCTGGTGCAAGTGCATTTGGAATTACAGTTGGCGCAAGTGACGCAGCAATGTCGATTCCGACCTTTAAAGCGAGTGCCGGGAATTTAAACTTTGAAAATATGAAACTGCTTGCGAAAAATTTTACCGATAACCTGAAGGAATTAGAAGGGAAATCGTATCCGCTTGTGTTCGCGGGATTGGGCAAGCCAGAGGATTTCAATGGCCAGGATCTGCCCGGAAAAATCGCCCTGATTGAACGTGGAGAGCTGACCTTTGAAGCCAAGGTCCAAAATGCGAAAAATGCTGGGGCTATTGCCGTGATCATCTACAACAACGCAGAAGGTGAAATCCCAGTATATATCGGTGAAAATACGAAATATATACCGACGTTCCAGCTGTCAAAAGCGGACGGAGAGCAGCTTAAGGGCAGGAATGATGCATCGATTACTTTCAATCAGCTATCTTCTATTAAAACAGAAGGAGATTCTCTTGCGGACTTCAGCTCAAGAGGGCCGGTTAACAGCAACTATGACATTAAGCCTGACCTGGTTGCGCCTGGAGTATCCATTTTCTCGACATATCCTGAGTTCATGAATAGCCCGGAGGACGGCCTTGATTACACAGCTGCCTATGCCCGGTTGAACGGGACATCGATGGCTACCCCTCATGTTGCTGGTGTAGCGGCCTTGATTTTACAAGAAAATCCCGGGCTTGACCCATTCGCAGTAAAGACTGCCCTTATGAACACGGCAGATGATCTGAAGAGCGATTATTCGGTCTACGAGGTAGGGACAGGCCGTTTGGATGCCTACCAGGCGGTCCATTCTGAGGTATCTTTTAAGGTGATGGATCAAACAGACAACATCGAAAATGGCGAATATGTGGAAGTCGATGAGATCACAGGCTCGATCAGCTATGGAAACCATTACATAGAGGACGGGGATGTCCAGGACAGCCGGACCATTAAAGTGACGAACGAAGGAACTGCGAGTCAATCCTTCAAGGCAGAAGTCGAGTATCATCAGGCTAGGGAAGGTGTGCAGGATGGGATTAAGAATCAAATCCAGGTTCAGCTTCCGGAAACCATCTCGGTAGGAGCGGGAGAGGTAAAAGAGGTCGAAGCCAGTATTCTAGTTCCGCATGATGCTGAACTAGGGCGCTACGAGGGGTATATTCATTTTACAAATGAAGCAAATCCGGAGGAAAGCTACCAGATTCCTTTTGCCATCAGGGTAACGGATAAAGGCATTGCTTATGCCGAACCGCTCTCGCCTTCCGTCTCGAATGATACACCGTTCCATCAATACTATTCACCTGGAACTCATTTTGTTTTCAAGTTCAAAAGCCCGATGGAGCGTTTTGACCTGATTGCAAAAGATGCCAAAACAGGGGAGGCTGTTGGCGTGATCGGCAGCTATGATGCAAGAGCTGCTGCTCCTGATAAAGAATACCTTATTTACTTCGGACATAGAGGGCTGGCTTATTCTTTTACAGGGAATAAGAAGCAGCCAATTGCCGACTATATTCACAAGCTTCCGGAAGGTGAATATGTCCTTGATCTGATCAGTACAGATAAAGACGGAAAAACTTATCATTCTGAAAGTGTTGGGCTAGTCGATAATACACCGCCAAAGGTGGAGCTTGATATTGAACCTGGCGTAACAGAAGTGAGTGACAGCATGCTGACAGAGGAAGATGGTGCCCGCGCTCTTTGGGTACATGGAAAGGTAACCGATTCAACAGTCGATTTACTGCAGCAAAGAGGCTTTGATTACACTCAGAAATCAAATACTGTAGGCTATTATGAAAATGGCCTTCCATTCATCATGGGATTCCTGCGTCTTGCCGATAATGGTGACACGAAATTTGGGGTACTTCCTGAAGAATATGGGACAAAGCCATATCAGCTCGGTTTGATGCCATGGGATTTAGCAACCGCAGCAGACAGCTTAGGATCTCCTAAATACGTCTTTATAAAAGAGGGAACTGGGTATGCAACAAGCCGGTTTAATAAGGAACGCCTGGAGTTAAATGACGAGGTCACAGTAACCCTGGACTTGAATAATGTAAAGAACTTTGTTTCGGGTTCCCTGGATATCAAAACGTACGTTGATACATTGGAATTCCAGGGTGTTAAAGTAAATGAAGAATTTGAAAAGCTCGCAGCTGGCATGGGCGCAGAAGTGAAGCTGGACGAAGCGGTTGTAGGTGATAATACCGTCAAGGTTGGAGCTGCAGTAGAAAAACAAGGATTTGAGGGAATCAGTGGGGATACACCGTTCCTTGATGTTACATTCAAACTTATTGATGATACGTTCAGCAATGATAGCCTGGGAGTCCGCTTGAATGAATTGACTTATAAAGAATATGGGAAGGCAGAATTAACGAAAATTCCGGCCTATGGCCTATCAAGCTTCAAGGTCATTTCCAGGCATACACGGTTGACCGGAAACATGGGACCAGAGGCCTTCTTGACGCCTGGCGGCTGGGTCGACCGGAAATACGATTTAACAAAGCTGAATGCCAAGGTTTATGCAAAAGGAAAAGACGGCAGTATTTATCCTGCCGATATCGATGATCGCGGATTATATGAAGTGGTTGTTCCTGCAGATGTTTCTTATAGCATATATGCAGAAATTCCGGGACACTTGACACAGGTGAAGAATGTCATGGGCGGTATTGTAGCAGAGGGCGAATACCGTGGCATTTACTGGAGGGACAATCCGGAAGATAATCTTGCTGGAGATGTGACGGGAGATCAAATCATTGATATCCGTGACCTGAAAGAGGCTGTAAATCATTATGGTGAAAAGAACCCAGACAATATCAACTTGGATCTCAATCAGGATGGCGTGGTCAATGAAACCGATGTAAGATTCATTGAGAAGAACTTCATGTCCAAAGGCCAGACAGCAGGAACAGGTGCAAAGCCGATAGCGACCATTGGGAAAAAGGGATTAAAAGACTTTTTGAAGATGATTGGGCTTGAACCAAAGGAATAAATATTTTTAGCAGGAAAGCGGGAGAAATGTCTCCCGCTTTTGTTATAATGTTAAAAACTATTTTCCGTCGAGGTGCCGTATGATAGAGGGGAAAATCATTAAATTTTACAGAGAAAAAGCAAGGTTGACACAGGGAGAGCTATGCCATGGAGTATGCTCGGTTACCCATATCAGCAAGATTGAAAGAGGAATTACCGAATATTCTCCGGAAATAACGGCGCTGCTGGCAAAGAAACTGAACATTAGCCTTGAAGATGAAATCATTCGCTATCATCAATCATCACAGAAATTGCATCAGTGGTTAGAATCCATCATCATGCAGCGTGAAAATGATCCGAGGGCCTTAAAGGAGGAACTTGAAAAAGAGAGTTTAATAGATATGCCAGAGTTCCAGGTTTTATTTCAACTGCTTTCTGCAAGGCATTACTTATTTGAGCACAAACTAGAACCTGCATTTGCTATAGTACAAACCCTGCAAAAGCATGAGGCTGAAATGTCTCCTCAGGATCAAAACACACTTAAGCATATCCTTGGGATTTATTACTTTTTAAAGGGACAATATCGAGATTGTATCGACTGTTTAACTTCCATCAACCCCGAACAATACAGCAATGAAGAATATTACTATCATTTAGCGATTGCCTATCATTCCATTCACTCAAATATCACCGCTTATTATTACGGGAAAAAAGCTTTGGCCTATTTCCAAAGGACATTAAATATCCTGAGAATTATTGATACGGAAATGCTATTGATTGTTCAGCTGAATGCCAAAGAGCTCCACGATTTTGCCGAAACGAAGGCCAAGTACGAGCAATTGATCAAATTGAGCGAATCGCTTCATTCAAAAGACAGGATCGGAAAGATCTATCACAATCTCGGATTTGAATGCTACCGCCGCAAGATGTATAAACAGTCTGCCGATTACTACCAAAAAGCAATCGATTTAATGGGAGATGCCTCGCCGCATTACTTAACCAGTTTAGATGGCTATATCATGACATGTTCCAGCGGTAAGCTATATTCAGAGGCTGCCCTCATCCCACTCGCCGAAAAAGGCCTGAAACATGCCAAAACAAGCAACTCACACACCTGGATCGACTTCCAGCTCCATATATATCAGCTGACAAATCAAGAAGAGAAATACTATCAATTCCTGGAGGACAAAGTAATCCCCCATTTAAAACAAATCGGATACGTCATCCTCATCGACCATTATGAAAGAAAGCTCTTTAAGTACTATTTTGAAAAAGGGGAAAAAGAAAAAGCATTAGAACTCGCAAGCACATACATATCTTCGAAAAAGAGTTTTTATAGTTATGAATGAAACATGGAGACGGTGACAGCATCTCATGAAAAATACGGGGACAGCAAAACCGTTCCATTGGTCCTTTCACCGTAAAAGCAGGATAAAACTTTGTAATAGCGAATATAGATTTGATATTCAAGACGTTGAGAAAGGCAATGGAATGGGGATGATGGAATGATCAAGCTGCAAAAATATGAAAATCCCTTGCAGTTTAAAGAAGAGGTAACCGCGTTTTTGAAACAGGATGAAGTGGTCAATAATTTATCTCTGGGAGTGCTGAATTCTGCAGGAAAACCCCCGCTGTTAATGGCTGTCGTGAAAAGGGATGAAGAAATTGTGTGGGTTATGCTTCAAACTCAGCCGGATAAGATCATCTTATCGAAAGCTGCTTCTTTTTCACCGGACGAACTTCGCCAGATTGCACAACGGATGCATCACGAGCTGGAGAGGATACCTGGCCTTATAGGTGACAGGAAGCTGATTATTGAACTCTCTGGCTATCTTTCTAAGCTAAGAGATGTGACGGCGACTGTGGAAATGAACCAGGGATTATACAAACTGGATAAGGTGAAGAAAAATATCGTATCAAAAGGAAGGCCTCGGGTACTGACAGGAGAGGAACATGCTTTGGTAAAAGAGTGGGTGTATCAATTTTGCGAAGACGTGAACCTGCCGATTACCATGGATGAAGCGGAAGCCAAAGCGGATGAATTAATTCGGAGAGGAAGATTACTGGGGTGGGAAGTAGAAGGGGAGATTGTTTCGATGGCAAATGCCTCAAGGCCCACGGAAAGAAACATCAACATCAATTTTGTCTACACCCCTATCAAGCATCGACAGAAAGGCTTTGCTTCTGATTGTGTTGCAGCACTCTCACAAATGATGCTGGACCAGGGCTACCAAACAACGAGCTTGTATACCGACCTCAGCAATCCTACTTCAAATAAAATCTATCAGGAAATTGGATACGAATGGGTTGCAGAATCTATTGTGATTGGGTTAGGGGAAAAATCATGCTCATAAAATCAATCCGGTGCCAGGTGGAAGAACAAAAGAAGGAATTATTTTCAGACGGACAAACACAATGGGAGCAGCTCGGCCATATGAAAGGATTTCTTGGACAGTTGGGCGGCTGGTGTGAAAAAGATTCAAACACAGCCTGGATTATCGCTTTCTGGGAAAATCCATTGGCTTATCAGCAGTTCATGAAGGAAGAGCATGATCGGATATTCATCGATTCAGGGCAAGGAAAAACATATGAATCTATCTCCGTTGGTTTTTTTGAGATGGAATATCAGCCACAACAATTGGCTTCTGTATTGGAAACGGCCAAGGTCCTTCAAATAAAAATATTGGATTCAACTCTTAAGATTTTAAGAGGAAAAAGCAATGAAGAGACCATCTTGACAGCCAGGGCCAATAGTATCAATGGGCATCCAAGAACTAGCCTGTCTGAAAGAATGCAAGTAGAAGAAGCATGGAGGGTCGTTAATGCTAACAGAAAGTAAAATCCAGTTATCTAATTCAATCGCATTGAATGTAAAGTATTCAAATTCAACTAAACCCGCAGTCTTATTTCTTCATTTTAGCGGAGGGACTTTAAATATGTGGGATGGCATCTTGCCGATTTTCAGTAAGGAATACCGGATTATTGCTCCTGATTTTAGAGGGCATGGCAAATCGGCCAAACCACCTACGGGATATCATATTGATGATTTGGCCAATGATTTATACTTGCTGCTCCAAGCCCTAGATGTCAAGACGTGTCATGTTGTAGGCAGTTCGATGGGGGCAGAAGTGGGGTTGAGTTTGGCAGCGTCCCATCCAGACATGGTGAAGTCGATTGTTTGTGAAGGTGCACTATACAATGAGTTTGGGGATTATGGAATTTTCAATGGGATAGCTGAGGGGATTACCGCTGAAAAAAACAGGCAAAGGGAGAAGTTATTGGAACGAAGAATGCCAGAACATCCTTCTCTCACCGAATTCCTGGCTGAGGCGAAGATACCTATTGAATGGATGGGGATTTTGAATGAACATTTCCTGACCTACCTGAAAAGCACAGCAGAAGAAAATGGAGATGGCTTCATAACCAGTCATTACCGGAATCATGTCAGGATGGAGTACATGGAAAAATATTAGGAGCTTCAATTCCAGGATTATTATAAGG
The DNA here is from genome assembly GCF_030122805.1 of Mesobacillus sp. AQ2. Taxonomy (NCBI): domain Bacteria; kingdom Bacillati; phylum Bacillota; class Bacilli; order Caryophanales; family Bacillaceae; genus Mesobacillus; species Mesobacillus sp. AQ2. Next base: position 676,763 of record NZ_CP126080.1, read on the forward strand.
AAATAAAATGTCCGGTCCTTTTTATGCCAAGCGAAGAAGAATGGGCTGATGAAAAAGTCAGGAGTAGCGTGGATGCTTTTTCAAAGCTTGTGGATTTCTCTGAAATCATCAACATCAAAGGTTCCATGCATGCCTATGTTTGGATGCAACTCCCGGAACAGGCAGGGTTGGCTGTAAAGGAGTTTGTGGATAGGGTTGTGGAGCAAGATGTAGTGGCGGAGTCTTCTGGCCAACTTTAACCTTCTATTAATCTCAAGAATTTGGTTGCCTCTACATGAAGGCAGCCCTTTTGATGGTCCCTTTGCTCGTGCAGGAAAAGATAATGTATATGGATGAAGTGGAAATTCCGGGAATTCGTGGGACGTCACAACTGTCCCTCTGGCCCATAAGGCAGGGTCACCACCCCCTGTTTGATTAGGCGATTGCCGGGAAATGCTATAGACTAAATAGTTGTTGAGGGTGAGGGTGGCTGGAGTGAAGGTGTTGTCGATGATTCAGCCTTGGGCTAGTCTGTTTGTCTTGCGCGAGGCTCAATATGAAACGAGGTCATGGAGTACGAAGTATCGCGGACCTCTTGCGATTCATACCAGCAAAAAGGTCGATAAGGTTGTCTGCAGTCATGTGGCAATCAAGTCGCTGCTTTCAAAGCATGGGTATAATGCTGATGACCTTCCAACTGGTGTGATCATTGCCACCTGCCTGCTTGAGGATTGTTTGAGGGTGATGGAAAGCCACGAGACATGGGCGGTGCTGGAGGATGGACGGATCGTCTCAGGCAATGACTTTTTCCTCGGTGATTTTAAAGTGGGAGGGTACGTCTGGGAAGTCAGCGATATGAAGATGCTGGACAGCTTCATTCCTGCCAAAGGAAGGCTTGGGTTATGGGAGTATGATGTATAAAGTGCCTGTTCATTGAAGAACAGGCACTTTTCTAGTTTTTTTTAGGAGCAAAAGGTTCCCTCTGTCTCAAAGCAAATTATATTTTTTTCACGTCTGCCAGCCTCATTTTACTCTCAGGCAGACTTGGAATATCGTTCATGCTGTAGTTTAAATCCTGCTTCGGGATGGTATAGCTTAAGTGATTGACTAAATAATCAACCGCCACCCTGAGAAGATGCACAGTCATCCACTCTCCGGCACAGCGGTGGCCAATCTCATATTCTCCTCCGCCTTGAGGGATGAAATCAAACGGACTGCCGGACCACGAGAGGAAACGATCAGGAGCAAATAACTCCGGCTGCTCCCATACTTCCGGATGATGGTTGGTGCCGTATAAATCCAGGAGTGTAAGGGTGTCTTTTTTGAACATATAGCCCTTCCATTTGAAATCCCGCTTCACTCGGGCTGCAGCAAAAGGAAAAAACGGATAAAACCTCCGCACTTCCTGAATGAAGCGCTGCTGTTCTTCCTTGCCTCCATTTTTCACTTTCGCGGCTTCCTCTGGATATTCATAAACAGCCAGGGCAGTGAAGTCGACATAAACAGAGATGGCGACAATGGGTCGCAATAAATTTAAGAGTTCTACCGCAACAATAGAGGGAGCCAGTAATTCTCCATTTGGATTTGTATGAAAAGAAAACTGATAAAGCGCTCTTTGTTCATCCGGATGAATCTCTTGAGAGCGGACTTTTTCCACTAATGCTTCAAGCCATTCTTCTGCTTTTGAGCGGGACCGACGTGCCTGCCAATGCTTCCAGCCAATATTCGCTGCGCCTTCAAACATGTCGCTGAGCTCGTCTGTCCAATCCACTAACTCATCATTTTGAAGCGGGACGCCCGTCCACTCGAAGGCTGTTTCCGTCAACATTTTCTTTACTTCATGATAAAGGATGATTTCCTCTTCGGCTTCCCACTTCTTGCTATAACGCTCCCACTTTTCTGCAAAAATTGCCTGAACTTCATTAAGAGACTCTTTTGACATCAGGGACATGAACATGGCTTTTCTGTTGTGGTGACGTTCGCCGTCCAGCCCTTGTACGCCACCTTCACCGAATAAAGTTTTTTGCGCGAGTTTAGGGGCTGCATTTTCCCGTTTGAAACGATCATTGTCATAAAAAATCTCCGCCGCTTCTTTTCCAATCAGACAAATGCCGGTTTCCCCTAAAAGATTTGTTTCGAAAACCGGAGTGCCGAACTTATCACTCCGGTTCATTATGTATTGATAGCCTTCCCTAAGGAGGCGGAAGTTTTCAATCAATCCTGTCTCTTTCGGCATATCCTTATGTTCCGTCATGTTTCTTCCCCCTTTATTTTAAAATCTCCTTTTCTTATCTTTAAATTCCCTTTTCTATATACCACTTCTTAAAGCAGCCGAAACGGTGTCCTGAGAGTCACGGGAACGGTTCTTGTGTCCCATAAATGGACCAAAAACAGGAACCGGAGCGCTCTCTAATTGTTGAAAAAATATTCTGCCATTATAAGTTGTAAAAATGAACAAAGTATAATAAAATAACTTAAAGTTAATTCATACTAATTTTATAGGAATAATATAATTATTATAAAGTGTGTCAGGAAGGTGGGTGTAAGGAACGTGAGTCAGGGTCCGATCATTAAAGTGAATCAAGTAAGTAAAAGCTTTCCTAACAACAATAAGAGCATGAAGGTTCTGGACGATATTTCACTTGATATCAACCATGGGGAAACCGTTTCGATTTTGGGGGAGAGCGGATGTGGGAAAAGTACTTTATTGAACATCATCGGCGGCTTTGAAAACGTTGACTCTGGGCAAGTCGTATTAGAAGGAAAACCTGTGACCAGGCCGACACGCAAATGTGTCATGCTGTTCCAAAACTATGGTCTGCTCCCATGGAGATCTGCTGTAAAGAACATCGAACTTGGACTTGAGGGCTTGAACCTTCATGCAAAGGAGCGGAGGGAACGGGCCTTACATTATTTGGCGCTGGTGGGTTTAGAAGATAAAGGTGAGTTATTCCCCCATGAGGTTTCAGGCGGGATGAAGCAAAGAATTGCGATTGCAAGGGCTCTTGCACTGCAGCCTGAGATGATTCTCATGGATGAGCCGTTTGCAGCTCTGGACACGTTTAATCGCTACTATCTTCAAGACGAACTCCTTCGAATACAATCCCAGGAAAAAACGACCATTGCCCTTGTTACTCATGATATCGACGAAGCCATCTATTTGTCGGATCGCATTTTTATCATGCAAGCCAATCCAGGCAGGATTCACAAGGAAATCAACATCCACTTGTCCAAACCTCGTGATCGCAGCCACAGCGATTTTCAGCATTACCGAAAGATGATTTTTGAAGAATTCCATTTTAATCGTGCAAACTCATCGATTGAGTATCATATTTAACTATTTTAAAAGACAAAGGAGAATTTTAATGAAAAAGCCAATGCGTCAAGTCATCCTGCTTATGCTGGTTTCAATCCTCACCCTGTCATTAGCTGCATGCGGTTCCGGCAGCAAACAATCAACAGGAGATGGCGAGAAAAAAACGGTTAAGATTGGCTATCTGCCAATTACACACGCTGTCCCGCTTTATATTGAAAAAGAAATGCAAGAATACGAGAATTTCAATTTGGAACTTGTCAAATTCGGTTCCTGGCCAGAACTGATGGATGCATTGAATACAGGCCGAATAGATGGAGCTTCTGTTTTGGTTACATTAGCGATGAAGGCGAAGGAACAGGGGATTGATTTAAGTGCCGTCGCCTTGGGACACCGAGATGGAAATGTATTCGTCACAGCAAACGATATCAACAGTGCAGAAGATCTAAAAGGGAAAAATTTTGCGATTCCGCATAAATTTTCGACTCACAACATTTTGTTGTATCAGATGTTAAAGCAAAATGGGCTGAAATATGAGGATGTAAAGGCAGTTGAAATGCCGCCTGCAGAAATGCCGGCAGCTTTGGCAGAAGGAAGGATAGCCGGTTATGTAGTAGCAGAACCATTTGGTGCCATTTCCGTTTCCATTGATAAGGGCAAGGTCCTTTACCAGGATCAGGACGTTTGGAAAGACTCGATCGACTGCACTTTGGTGTTGCGTAATGATTTTATCAAAAAGGAAAATAAGATTGCGCAGGAATTTGTCGACCAGTATGTCAAGGCTGGTGATGTGGCCGAGTTAAAGGATGAAAAGACCCAGGATATGTCTTCAAAGTATATGAAAGTTGAGAAGGATGTGCTTGATCTCTCATTCCAATGGATCTCTTATGATGATTTGAAAATCAAGGAAGCGGAATTTGAGCAGCTTAGCGAAAATCTCATCGAAATGGGATTGATGGAAAACCCTCCAACTTACAGTGAATTTGTCGACCATTCTTTAATAGATAAAGCGAAGTGAAAATCATGAAACTCAGAACTATTTTGAATGCGGTCATAGGATTTTCCTTATTGATTGCAGTATGGCAATTGATCATTGTGATTGGCGATTACGATCAGGTCCTGTTTCCTCCCCCGATCAAGGTGTGGGAAGGGATCCTTTCCCTGATTCAAGACGGGACCCTGTTTACACATTTTCAGGTCAGTCTATACCGGTTCCTTGCAGGGTATTTATCCGCGGTCCTAGCAGCGGTCCTGCTTGGTTTGATTCTTGGGCGAATCCCATTACTATGGAATGTTCTTGACCCGGTAGCCCAGATTTTACGTCCAGTTTCTCCGATTGCGTGGTCACCTTTTATTGTCCTTTGGTTCGGAATAGGGGATATCCCGGCAATCGTCATTATCTTTATTGCTGCGTTTTTCCCTGTATTGCTGTCAACAGTTTCGGCCGTACGGAAAGTGGATCGGAATTATTTGAAGGTGGCTCAGAACCTAGAAATTAAGGGGTTCAAGCTATTGACGAAAATCATTTTCCCGGCAGCTTTCCCCTATATTGCGAATGGCCTTCATATTGCGGTTGGAACTGCCTGGATCTTTCTAGTGGCAGGCGAGATGGTCGGGGCGCAATCAGGGTTGGGATATTTGATCATTGATGCAAGAAACTCAATGAGACTTGACTTAGTAATGGCAGGCATTGTATTTATTGGGATTTCCGGGCTGCTCCTGGATAAAGCAGTGGGTGTATTTGAAGCCTGGATTAACCGGCAATGGGGGATAGGGAAAAATTAAACAGAAAAGACAGAGGGCATGATCGCTCTCTGTCTCAATGATGTTTTATTTGAGTCCAGTTGTGTCTACTTTTTCAAGCTCGATTGCTTCAACTTCATCAACATTTCTTTTGCAGTGGGGACAATAGTAGGCTAACTCCACTTCGTGCTTGCACTCTGTATGAATTAACTTCTTGTAGCATTTTTCAAGATTGTTCCTGCCCCACATGATCATGGCATTAAAAACTCCTTCGAGTTCTTTGCCGCTTTCTGTAAGCCTGTATTCATATCTTGGGGGATGTTCTGAATAAAGGGAAGAGATCACGAGTCCCGCCTGCTCCAAATGTTTTAAGCGGTCCGACAGTATATTGGATGAAATACCATTGAGTTCTTTCTTTATTTCATTGAAAGTGGTTCTTCCTGCTAAGATTTCGTGCAATACCAGTAAGGTCCACCGATCTCCAATGATATTCAAGGTCTGGGCGATATTGCATGGCAAATCATATTTAGATTCTCTCATAGATAAAACCTCCGAAGCTTGGTTAAATAAATCATATCATAAAAATTTTCAAACAACTAAGTTGTTTTTTATTACTTAGTATAATAAAATAATCTATAAGTAATACCAAGTAAACAGATTGGATATATACACATACACTAAGGAGGAATAAGGAATGGCAACTTTATATTTAGTGGAATCAATTTTTAACAGTGCAGTGAAAGATAAAGAGGCTTTTGAAAAGAAGGCCGGTGAGATCCGTGATGAGTTAGGCAAGCAAAATGCCACTTTAATTGAGGTCCAAGTGGCAAAGGATTTATCAAGGGCTTTCTTTATTCTTGAGGCGGAAGAGCGAAATGTCATCAATGAAGGTTTAAGAGCATTAGGAGTTCCTGTCACTCTAATCAAGCCTGTCCGTCTTGTCGGAAGGGATTTAGAGGAAGTAAAGAAACAGGCAGACAAAGTGAATTACCTTGTTGAATGGAACCTTCCAGAAAACCTGACAATGGATGCTTACCTAGAAAGGAAATCCAAGAATTCCGTTCACTATTCGGAAGTTCCTGAAGTCACATTCTCAAGGACCTATGTATGTGAAGATATGACAAAATGCCTTTGCTTCTATGATTCTCCAGATGAGTCTACAGTCAAGAAGGCTCGCGAAGCTGTTAAGGCGCCGATCGATACCATTACTGAATTGTCATAAGTGCGGAACCTCCTTTTCTGGAGGTTTTCTTTTTAAAACGGCATGAAAAGGGAGAGGGAAGCTTTGAAAGATATGACGAGTTTGGCGGTCTTAATCCAGGAACAGCTTAAGCCATTCGTGCGCAGGATTGACGCTGAAGCCTATTATGCGGAGGAATTTCTTAAAAGCATTGGCAAAGCTGGATTCTTGAATTCCGATACTGGGGTAGACTTTTCAACAGAAGTCCATGTGGTAGAAGAAGTATCTAAAGTCTGCATGACAACTGGTTTTAACCTTTGGTGCCACCTTGCATCATTAACTTATATCCGAAATAGTGATAATAGGTACTTAAAGGAAGAAATTTTACCTCAGTTGGAAAATGGCCAGCTTCTGGGCGGGACCGGGCTTTCCAATCCGATGAAGTATTATGCCGGGCTGGAAACATTGCATTTAAAAGCGACGAAAACGAATGAAGGATATAGGGTGAATGGGCAATTGCCTTCTGTTTCAAATCTGGGTAAGGACCATTGGTTCGGGATCATTGCAGAGGTTAGCCCCGATCAAAGAATGATGGCAGTAGTTCCTTGCCATGCAGAGGGACTTACTTTGAAAGCAAAGCTTGAGTATTTAGGCGTGAACGGCAGTGCCACTTATTCATGTGCATTCGATGAAGTGACAATTCCTGAGAAATGGGTTGTCTCGCATGATGTGGATACATTCATTGAAAAAATCAGGCCGGCCTTTGTCCTATATCAAATCCCGCTTGGTCTGGGTGTAACAGAGGCATCGATCGCTTCCATCCGTCAGGTTTGCAATAAGCAGGGAGGCTGCAATGACTATCTTTCCATTCAGCCTGATGATCTAGAAAAAGAATTAGAGCAAATCCGTAAAGAAACATATAAGCTTGCTGGCGGAGAGACTCTCTTGCAACAATGGAAAGACCTCCTTCAATTACGATTGCGTACTGCCTATCTAACTTCAAAAGCTGCTCATGGCAGCATGCTTCATCAAGGCGGAGCGGGTTATCTGAAGTACAGTGCGCCATCAAGAAGATTAAGAGAATCCTATTTTCTTGTTAATCTGACTCCTACGGTCAAGCATCTTGAAAAAATGCTCCATCAAGTTAAATAGGGCAGGCTGCTTTTGACAGTACAGCTTGTCGCTTATGTTAATGGACAGCATGTCCATCCTAACGGGTTCCCTTCTGATGGGGTAAAAGCAGCAGTTAAAAAACAGACTATTCCGCAGGAGACGGAGTGGTCTGTTTTATTTGATTTTAAGCCTGTTTTTTGTGAGATTTCGTGTGAGAAATTAGTAGCTATTTCAAATCGAAAAAGCAGTTTCAGGGAAAATAAAGTTGTATGTTCTATAGAAATAGAGAGTGGTACAATGTAAAAGAGGGAGTGATAGAGGTGGTAATTCAATCAACTATGTCTCCAAAAGCAATTGTTGAAGTGTGGGGAAACACAGAGAATACCTTTAAAAAATACAATGTCCCAATCTCTGAAAAAACACTGGGTACGCTGGTACAAGAGTCGGTTCTATCTGCCTTGTTATCAGAGCTCAATCTTGTTGTCGGCAGCTCAAGCGCTACTTGCATTGAAGGTGGCTGACAGATGCCAGCTAAAAAGGAGTAGGTTACTTCTTACAAACCGATATAGGTGGTAAAAGAGCATCGATGCATGCTCTTTTTTTTATTTTGAAAATGAAAATACCTGGCTATGCCCGCGTTTCCATAAAGACTTCAGCTCGGTAGAAAAAAACTTCCCCACGATACTAACATATTTTTAGGTTCGCTAACCAAAAATATAGCCCGAAGAATTTATGCTTTTTTAATTAAGTAAGAGCGAAACATGCAGGGGGAGAGTCATCTTATTCCTAATCAGGAAATCGATTTTTGGGGACACAATGTCCTTGTTAATCCAGGTCTTAAAATGTAACATCCCGTTCATCGTCCATTCATATAAGAGGTTTATTCTAAGGAAGTCAAAGAGAGAATGGAGGATGTAATGATGAACCTTGCCTGGAAAGAAATGAAGAAAAATAAAGTGAGATTTATAATATTAGGTTCGATTGTTTTTCTGGTTAGTTTGTTAACCTTTATTATTTCTGGTTTAGCAAATGGATTGTCGCAGGATAATGCGTCCTTAATCAAAGATTTACCAGACGGGTATTTTTACATGAATGCAGAGGCGGATGAAACCTTTAATCTGTCTAAAATAGATAGCAATGTTCAGGAAAAGTTACTGAACGATCAGAAAGATGCTATGGCACTTTCGATCCAAATGGGCTTTTTGAATGATGAGCAGGGAAAACAGCAAAGCGTGGCTTTTGTAACTTCAACCAAATCAAACTTATTTAAGGATATCAAAGCCGGCGAAGTTTGGTTGGATCGTTCAATGGAGGATAAGGGAATAAAAGTTGGGGATACGTTGACGAACAATCAATTCAGTGGCGAGTTTATTGTAAAAGGTTTTGTTGAACAAACGAAGTTCAGCCATGCACCTGTTGCTTTCATTAATATAGAGAACTACAAAGAAATGTATCGAGTAGAGGAAATGCAATTAGTATTCGCACCTGGTGAGGATCAAGCAGAAGAAGTGAATGGTTTGCAGTCATTTTCTAAGAAAGAATTCCTCAATAGTATTCCAAGTTATAATGCGGAACAAATGTCTCTTAACATGATTGTCTGGTTCTTAGTCGTAATCAGTGGAATGCTGTTCGCGATCTTCTTCTATATGATGAATGTTCAAAAGATTGGCTTGTACGGCATCTTAAAAGCAATCGGCCTGAAAACTAGTAAGTTATTCAGAATGATGTGGGCACAAATGATTTTTATTACAGGAACGTCACTTGTTTTGTCTATTGCATTCAGCCAAATCTTCAATATGATTGCACCAAAAGAGATGCCTTTCAGTTTGCCAATCGAGACAATAGCACAATTGTCTGTAGTATTTTTGATCATCGGATTTGTCGGAGCTACATTGTCTGGTATTCAAATTAAAAAAGTCGAACCACTACACGCGATACAACAAGGAGAGGTGTAAAATGGCATTATTTCAAATTGATGAAGTGAGAAAGACGTTTACGAATGGGGAAGTCGAAGAAGAAATACTAAAAGGAATCAACCTCTCACTTAAAGAAGGAGAAATAATCGCCTTAGTGGGTGCATCCGGTTCTGGTAAAAGTACGCTGCTTACAATTGCTGCTGGCCTCCAGCCTACATCGGAAGGACATGTTATTTTTGAAGGCGAAAATTTGACGGACATGAGTCCAGAGCAGGTCAGAAAAATAAGGGCAAGTAAATTCGGTTTTGTCTTTCAATTTGCACACCTTGTCCCGTTCCTGACCGTTGAAGAACAACTCATGCTGATGTTAGATGTTTCGGAAGCAAAGTTAGAGAAACGGGAACAAAAAAGAGAAATTAAACGGATTCTGGAATTGGTGGGAATGGAACATCGGAAAAATGCTTATCCATCTTCCTTATCAGGCGGGGAAAAACAGAGGGTGGCAATTGCCCGTGCCATCATTCATAAGCCTAAAGTTCTTTTTGCAGACGAACCAACTGCAAGCCTGGATTCAAAGAGATCTAAAGATATCATGACATTAATCAGAGATTTAACCAAGACATTAAATATTACTACCTTAATGGTCACTCATGATGAGGAAATGCTTCGTTACGCTGACCACATCATTAAAATGAGTGATGGCCAAATTGCAAAATGAGAAAAGCAGTATTTTATCACAAAAAACAGCCCAGGCTTATTGCGCCAGGCTATTTTTTGTTTGAATCATAGCTTATTGTGACGAAATAAAAGTGGACGGCAACTTTTTACCCAAGGAGATCTGAATATGGCGAATATCTTGATTGTTGACGACGATGTGAATGTCTTAACGTTTTTAACTATCCATTTATCTGAACAGGGTTATACAGTATACAAGGCAAAGGAAGGACTCGAAGCGCTGAACATTCTTAATAAGGAAGTATGTGATCTGGCCGTTGTTGATGTGATGATGCCTTTTATGGATGGCTATACATTGACTGAAAAAATTCGAAGCCAGTTTAATATTCCAGTGATCCTGTTAACGGCTAAAAGTCAAATTGAGGATAAAGAGCAAGGATTCCGGGCAGGTACGGATGATTACCTGGTTAAACCTTTCGAACCGAAGGAGTTAAGTTTCCGGATTAAAGCTCTGCTGCGCCGATATGATCATAAAACAGATGAATCCATCCTCCGCATCGGCAGTACAATGATCAACAAACAAAGCTATGAAGTAACAATCGGAAAACGGACAATCTTCTTCCTTTAAAGGAGTTTGAACTTTTGTATTTTCTCATGTCCAAACCGATGCAGGTGTTTACCAGGGACCATTTGATTGAACATATCTGGGGTTTGGATTATGAAGGTGATGAGCGGACGGTTGATGTGCATATAAAAAGGTTAAGAGAGCGCTTTTCTAAACTGACAGATGACTTTCAAATAAAAACAGTCCGTGGTGTCGGCTATTCACTGGAGGCTAAGCGCCAATGAAATCTCTTTATGTGAAGTTTGTTGTCATTACGATCGGAATCATGGTTTTTAGCAGTATCCTGGCCTTTATCGTATCCAATGCTTATTACCAGCAAAATTTGAAGCCGCAGAACGATCAAAAAATCACAAAGATTGCTCATTCGATTGCCAGGTACACGTACGAGCATCCTGATGCCAACCTGAACGAGTACCTGGGGAATATTTCTGATATTGGCTATCAGATTTACTTGGTTGACCATTCTGGGGAAGAATCTTTCTTTGGCTCATCGTTCAGGGACAAAAGTCTTTCAGCCTCAACGAAAGAGTCCGTATTAAACGGCAATGATTATCATGGTATTCTTCATTTTCCGCAAAAAACGTTTGTAACGGGCTTTTTTGCAAATGAATTAAAGAATACAATCGGTGTTCCGTTAACACATAATGGAGTGAATTATGCTCTTTTCGTCAGGCCTGATATCAAATTTCTTTTTAATGAGATGCATCTTTTATTTGGATGGATGCTTTTAATCACGATTATGTTAAGTATCGTCATCGTACTGGTCAGTACCAAGTATTTGGTCAAACCTATTTCGAAACTAACAACTGCCACAAAATCACTCTCGAATGGCGACTTTAATGTTGAACTCGAGATCACTCGCCATGATGAATTAGGAGAACTTTCACATAGTTTTTTACGGATGGCAAGAAGATTGGAGCAAATGGAAGACATGAGAAAGGAGTTCATCTCGAACATTTCGCATGATATCCAGTCCCCTCTTTCCAATATAAAAGCATATACAAATCTATTGGAAAATAAGTCAGTCAGTGCAGAAGAAAGAGGCCATTACTTTTCGATTATTAATGGTGAAATCAGAAGACTGTCTACTTTAACCAAACAACTATTAATCCTTGCCTCGTTAGATCGTAATGAGGATATATTGAAAAAAAGACGTTATAATGTGGGCCAGCAAATTAAGGAATTGCTGCGAAATTATCAATGGCTGGTAAATGAAAAAAATATTATGCTCAGCTACACCTTACCAGACATTGAAATCAACGGAGACCCTTCTCTCCTGAATACTGTTTGGGATAATTTATTGACGAATGCCATCAAATATAATCAATCTGGCGGCAGTATCGACATATCGATTGAAGAAAAAGGGGAAATGATCGCAGTAATCTTTGAAGATACAGGAATAGGATTGAGCAAAACAGAAATAGAGAGGATCTTTGATCGCTTTTATCGGGCAGATACATCAAGAACAAGGACAACCGAGGGAACAGGACTTGGGCTTTCGATTGTCTGGACTGTTGTCAAGCTGCATGATGGCCATATTAAAGTAGATAGTAAAGATCATGAAGGAAGTACTTTTATTATCGAGTTGCCAAGTAACTAAGAAACCCAATACTGTGTCATTTATTGTGGTATTGGAAGGGAGAATCACATGCCTGCATTAAAGTTATTTTTGCTGCAGGAGGATTACAATAATTTATCGGAGCAGATGCGTTAATCTCATGCCTTTTTGCCTTTTTTAGGAATGCACCCGTGTTGTTGGACTTCCTGGATTCAGGCATATGTAAAAAAATCCCCTCTTAATGGAAAGTACCTGGCCATTAAGAGAGGGATTTTTTGTTATTGAAAATTTATTTCTGCGGCGATAGTTCACTTTCTATGACCCATTTATGGTTTTTTACTTCTTTACCTGTTTCAGTATTTTTGAAATCTACCATATAAACCGTTGTTTCTTCGGCTGAATCAATTACAGCAGTGGCTCCATTCATCCCCTTCATATGGTCTGCATTCAATTTGACTTCATCGCCAGGCTTGAATGGTTCTTTGCCTGCGTTCTCAATTTCTTCATGAATGACCCATTTATGGTCCTCTACGCGTTCACCACCATTTGTAGGAGTATAGGAAACCGAATAAACTGTTGTATTATAGGCTCCTGCAATGGTTGCAACTGCCCCGTCCATTCCCTTCATATGTTTTGCGTGCATGACAGCTTGGCTCCCAACCGGGTAGGTTGGATTTTCCGCAACTTCTAGTTCTTCGGGAACCTCACCTGAACTTGAATGATCCATTTCCATATGTTCATTGGATTCTTCCGTTTTTTTATCTGCGTTATTTTCAGGTGGAGCTGAAGTGTTGTTGTTTCCGTTACAAGCAGATAAAACGAGAGCCATAATCAGAGTGATTATAATGGACAAAAATTTATTGGATTTCATTAAAAATCATCCTTTCTTCTATTTGGATTTTTTAATCAATACAATTCCCTTTGCAATAGGATGGTTCGATTGGGTTTCAACTGAATATGCCAGGGTTAAAAGTTCTTCCTCACTTATTCCCTGGACAGGAAAAATATCTGTTACTCCGAAGTTTCCCTCGGTTAGTGTCCCCGTGTTATCAAAAACAATCCGAACTCCTTTATATGTCCCTTCGGATGCCACTCTATTAGGAATTAACAATCCCTTTTTCGCTGCTATGGCGGTTGACCGTGATGTTACTAAAGGACCCGCCAAACCAAGTGCATGGGGGCAAGCGATAATTAAAACAGTAACCATTCGTTCCAAAGCAAATTCGAAATCACCTGTGGCAGCCCAATAGGCAAGTGTAATGATACCCGCAAGAACTGCTGCGCAAAATAGCCATTTATGCCATTGTGGTTCCTCCTTTCAGAAGTATCAAAGTTAACCATTATTTTTCCGAAAACAATGTCCTAATCGCGTGATAAGCATTCGATATTTTTATACCCTACACCCCTATCGTAAAACTTATTTTTTATATGGCTTTCTAACAGAAGAGGTACTGTATGAACTTGAAATGAGGGATTTTTTAAAAATGATTAATAACATAAGTCAACCAGCCTTTACGAAGCTGTGTTAATCGTCTTCATGTTTTTAGAATAATGATAGAATTTCATGTAATTATTTGTACTCTCTAAGGAAGAGGGAGAATTTGGTCGGTATTTGTCTAAGGGCTTCTTTAGCTAAACTCCTTGAAAGTGTGTTCTATTGTCCATATAGGCAATAAGCACTCTATTGCTTAAAAAACTTTTCTTTATTTTTCGTATTGTGTATACTCGAAGGGAACTGAATAGCAATAACTAGGGGTGCCCAATAGCTTGGGCTGAGAAAGGGACGCGTTAAAGTTCCTTGACTCTTTGGACCTGATCTGGATCATACCAGCGTGGGGAAGTTGACAAGTGCACAGTCTTTTTGTGCAGAGACATTCGCGGTTAAAGCCGGTCCATCTTTATGTGGGCCGGCTTTTTTACATACTAGGGAACTTCCCAGGTGCCAGATCTCGTCCCTCAATTTTAAAAAAGGGAGAGATGATCAGTGAAAACAGCAAAATCATTAAACCAGGACAGCATTTCGATTATGGCAAGCTTCTCTGGGAGCAAAAAAGTCTATGTGGAGGGCTCGCAGCCTGATATTAGGGTTCCGATGCGAGAGATTGAATTAAGTCCGACCAGCGGATCTTTTGGAGAGGAAACCAATGAGCCGGTTCGCGTATATGATACGAGCGGTCCCTATACGGATCCTGCTTATACACCCGATCTTAGAAAGGGTCTTCCTCCACTGAGGAGCAGGTGGATTCAGAGACGAGGGGATGTTGAAGCGTATGAGGGCCGGAAAATAAAGCCCGAGGACAATGGATACTCAAGTGAGCATGACCCGCGGGCAAATGATAAGGTTTTTCCGGACCTATCGCGTAAGCCATTGAGGGCGAAGGAAGGGAAGAATGTTACCCAGCTGCATTATGCCAAAAAGGGAATCATTACGCCGGAGATGGAGTTCATAGCGATACGGGAGAATATGGACCCGGAATTTGTGAGATCTGAAGTGGCAAGGGGCAGGGCCATCATTCCTTCCAATATCAATCATCCTGAGACTGAACCCATGATTATCGGCAGGAACTTTCATGTCAAAATAAATGCGAACATTGGGAACTCGGCCGTCTCCTCGTCCATTGAGGAAGAAGTGGAAAAAATGACGTGGGCTACCCGATGGGGTGCAGATACAATCATGGATTTGTCTACAGGAAAAAACATTCATACGACACGCGAATGGATTATCCGGAATTCAGCTGTTCCGGTTGGCACTGTTCCGATTTACCAGGCGCTTGAAAAAGTGAATGGCATTGCTGAGGACCTTAGCTGGGAAGTGTTCAAAGATACCCTGATTGAACAAGCTGAGCAAGGGGTTGACTACTTTACCATCCATGCAGGCGTCTTGTTGCGGTATGTTCCGCTGACTGCCAGACGATTGACCGGAATTGTCTCAAGAGGCGGTTCGATCATGGCACAATGGTGCCTTCATCACCATAAAGAAAACTTCCTTTATACACACTTTGAAGAAATCTGCGAAATCATGAAGGCATATGATGTGGCCTTCTCTCTGGGAGATGGTTTGCGCCCGGGATCGATTGCTGATGCCAATGACGAGGCCCAATTTGCTGAGCTCAAAACACTTGGGGAGTTGACGAAGCTTGCGTGGAAGCATGATGTACAGGTAATGGTTGAGGGACCCGGGCATGTTCCGATGCATTTAATCAAGGAGAACATGGATAAGCAGCTGGAGATTTGCCAGGAAGCTCCATTTTATACACTAGGACCGCTAACCACTGACATCGCGCCGGGATATGACCACATTACATCTGCGATCGGAGCTGCGATGATCGGCTGGTACGGTACAGCTATGCTCTGTTACGTAACGCCAAAGGAACATTTGGGACTGCCGAACAAAGACGATGTGCGTGAGGGTGTGATCACCTACAAAATTGCCGCCCATGCCGCTGATCTGGCAAAGGGCCATCCTGGAGCGCAAAAAAGGGACGATGCCCTGTCGAAAGCCCGTTTTGAATTCCGTTGGAGAGATCAGTTCAATCTTTCATTGGATCCTGAACGCGCATTGGAATACCACGACGAAACATTGCCGGCTGAAGGTGCAAAAACTGCTCACTTCTGTTCTATGTGCGGACCTAAATTCTGCAGCATGAGAATCTCCCATGATATCCGGAACTATGCAAAAGAGCATAAGCTAGAGCCGGAGGACGCAATCAAGAGGGGACTTGTTGAAAAAGCAGAGGAATTTAAAAAAGCCGGAGGAAAGCTTTATCAATAAGAACTGATTAAAAAGGCGAGCCGCTTTCTATTTTTATCTAGTAATCTCTTAAGTCCGTCTTTTTGCGCCTATTTTCACACCTTTAAGTCGATGAATACATCGTTCAGGTAACTTTTTCCCAAACTCATGGAATGGTCATTTAGCATTTTTTACAGGTTTAATTGATTAGTAATTCCGTATGCGAAGGGGATAAATTGTCTATTAAGAGCCATTTCACTTTCTCTGTTGCGTTTCAATCATAAACTGGGGCCAGCGTGAATGTCACGATTAGTGTTGGGCCTCGGTAAGGAAAACTTCTTCAAAGCAGCAGATGACAGCTTGTATCAAGCGAAAAGGAACGGCAAGAATCAAACCATAATCGCGGAAATATCCAAAAAAGAACCTGTGTAGACGACTCGAAACGGAGTCAATTACACAGGTATTTTTGTACATCATGTTTCTTTAATGAGGGTCGGGGAATACATTACACTTAAGGGTGTGAGACTACAGAACCGTCCCTCTGTCTAAAAGAAAATGATCTTCTTTTCACGTCTGCCAGCTTCATTTTACTCTATATGGTTGAAGCTGTAGGTTAAGTCCTGCTGCCTTAGGGAGCAGGAGTATGATGACATAACTTGTCACACTACTCTATAGTGGCTGTGCCAGGAATTATGAAAATTGACGAATTAATGAACTGCATTGTAGGAAGTCAGGCTATCGGGTAGTATTAAGATGTTCTTTTACATCATATAAAGAAAGGTGGGTTGTGAAGGTTTGAGAATGTGAAAGCGCCTGGACTAACCCTGGGAGTGGGTTAGTTGACGAGGAAGAGGTTTATCGAACGTTCGGCGGATGCCTCTCGGTTGGTTCGCACAGCCGAAATTTCTTCTTTAAAACAAGGGGGCAACCCTTTGGACAAAGAGAAGGATATGCGAAACATTACAGGGGCAGAAAAGCCCTTAAAGCGTTCTGCTCCTTCATTGGAGGATACAAACATGTGCGGAATTGTAGGATATATTGGGAATAAAGATACGAAGGAAATTTTATTGAAGGGTCTCGAGAAGCTTGAATACAGGGGATATGACTCCGCCGGAATTGCTGTCATGAATGGCGAGGGTGTTCATGTTTTTAAGGAAAAGGGCCGGATTGCTGATTTAAGAGCGATCGTAGATGAGAATATTGACGCTTCCATGGGGATTGGCCATACTCGCTGGGCGACACATGGTGTGCCGAGTAAAGTGAATTCGCATCCCCATCAAAGCGCTGAAGGGCGTTTTACACTTGTTCATAACGGAGTCATTGAGAATTACGATTTGTTGAAGCGTGAGTATTTGAGTGATGTTCCTTTTGCCAGTGAAACGGACACCGAAGTGATTGTGCAGTTGATGGAACGTTTTGTTTCGGAAGGACAGGAGGTTTTAACAGCCTTCCAGAAAACGCTTGATCTGCTTCAAGGATCCTATGCGCTTGCACTGATCGATAATGAGGACGATGAAACGATTTATGTCGCAAAGAATAAAAGCCCGTTACTCGTTGGATTAGGCGATGACTTCAATGTGGTTGCCAGCGATGCTATGGCGATGATCCAGGTTACGAACAGATATGTGGAAATTATGGATAAAGAAGTGGTCATTGTAAAAGCTGATCAAGTGCGGATTCAGGATCGAAATGGAGAAAGCATTGAACGAGAACCTTATCTCGCGGAAATTGATGCGACGGATATCGAGAAAGGTACGTATCCGCATTACATGTTAAAGGAAATTGATGAACAGCCTTTGGTGATGAGGAAGATTATCCAGACTTATCAAAATGAAGAGGGAAAGTTAACGATTGAACCCAACATTGTAAATGCAGTGAATGATTCGGATCGTATTTATATTATTGCTGCGGGGACATCGTATCATGCCGGACTGGTAGGAAAGCAATTCATTGAGACGATTGCTAAAAAGCCGGTTGAAGTCCATATTGCCAGCGAATTTGTCTATAATATGCCTTTGCTGTCTGCAAAGCCGTTGTTCATCTTTATTTCCCAAAGCGGGGAAACAGCTGACAGCCGCGCTGTGCTTGTAAAAGTGAAAGAATTAGGTTACCCTGCATTAACGATAACGAACGTTGCGGGATCAACTTTATCACGCGAAGCGGATTTTACCTTGCTCCTGCATGCAGGCCCTGAAATTGCTGTCGCTTCTTCCAAAGCGTATACAGCACAGCTTGCTGTTCTGGCCATCTTAGCGGATGTTTCCGCGCAGAGCCGTCAAATTCCAGTTAAGTTTGAGCTTTTAAGAGAACTTGGGATCATCGCGAATGCTATGGAAGTCCTTTGCGATTCCAAGGAAATTTTCGAACAAATCGCGACTGAGTTCTTGTCAGTAACACCTAATTGCTTCTTCATTGGCCGGGGCGTCGACTATTTTGTCGGTATGGAAGGAGCCCTGAAGCTGAAGGAAATTTCCTATATTCAGGCTGAAGGCTTTGCCGGTGGAGAATTAAAGCATGGAACCATTGCCTTGATTGAAGAAGGCACTCCAATCATTGCCCTGGCAACCCAGGAGAGTGTGAATTTAAGTATCCGCGGGAATGTCAAAGAAGTGGCAGCGCGAGGAGCAAACCCTTGTATCATCTCCATGAAGGGGCTGAATATGGATGAAGACAGCTTTGTCATCCCGAAAGTACATGAGGTGCTTACTCCGCTTATTTCAGTCATTCCACTGCAATTGATTGCTTACTACGCAGCTCTTCACAGGGGATGCGATGTTGATAAACCGCGCAATCTAGCCAAATCGGTGACGGTTGAATAATGATCATAAAGGACCAAAAAGCCATTCTTTGAATTAGGCTTTTTGGTCCCTTTTTAATTTTGTCAACAATCCTTTTGCCAAAATGCACTTTTCATTAAATTGAAACAGATTTGTAAACGCTTTAATATAAAACTATAAAGTTAATTCTTCTAATTGGAGGGGGAATCTAGATGAATGAATCTGTTGATAATAAACAAGATGTCAAAGTAAGGATACAAAAATTTGGTAGTTATTTAAGCGGCATGGTGATGCCGAATATCGGAGCCTTTATCGCATGGGGCTTGATTACGGCATTATTCATCCCGACTGGCTGGCTTCCGAATGAGGATCTGGCAAAGCTGGTTGGCCCAATGATCACATTCCTGCTGCCACTGTTGATTGGTTATACTGGCGGTAAGATGATTTATGATGTCCGAGGCGGTGTAGTCGGTGCGACAGCAACAATGGGTGTCATCGTCGGTACGGATATTCCCATGTTCCTTGGCGCAATGATCATGGGACCTATTGGCGGATGGGTGATCAAGAAGTTTGACCAGGCCATCCATGGAAAAGTAAAATCTGGTTTTGAAATGCTTGTCAATAACTTCTCAGCTGGTATTCTTGGCGGCCTTTTAACTTTATTGGCATATAAGGGAATCGGTCCAGTTGTACAAGGAATAAGCAATGTACTTGCAAGCGGCGTGGAAGCGATTATCAATGCAAAAATGCTGCCATTGGCTAACATCTTTATCGAACCAGCAAAAGTTTTATTCTTAAACAATGCAATCAATCACGGTATCTTAAGCCCATTGGCAATTGACCAGGCAGCAGATGCTGGGAAATCAATTCTGTTCTTGCTTGAAACAAACCCAGGACCTGGTTTGGGTATCCTGCTTGCATTCTGGTTATTTGGAAAGGGAACAGCAAAACAAACAGCACCTGGTGCAGTCATTATCCACTTCCTTGGTGGTATCCATGAGATTTACTTCCCGTATATCCTGATGAAGCCAATGCTGATCCTTGCTGCAATCGCGGGTGGTGTGAGCGGAGTGTTCACATTCAATCTTCTTGATGCAGGTCTAGTGGCAGCTCCATCACCAGGAAGTATCTTCGCATTACTTGCGATGACACCAAAAGGCGGTTATTTCGCAACTCTTGCTGGTGTAATCGTAGCCGCAGCCGTTTCATTCGCAGTTGCATCGCTGATCTTGAAAACAAGCAAGGCGACAGAGGAAGATTTGACTGCAGCTGCAGCTAAAATGGAAGAAATGAAAGGCAAGAAGAGCTCTGTTTCATCTGCATTAACAAGTGAGCCTGCTGAAGTGAAAGCTGTTGATGTCAACAAAATCGTGTTTGCCTGTGATGCAGGGATGGGTTCAAGTGCGATGGGCGCTGGAATCCTAAGAAATAAAGTCCAAAAAGCAGGACTTGATCAAACAGTCATCAATACTGCGATTAATAATCTTCCAGAGGACGCAGACATTGTTATTACACATAAAGATTTGACAGACCGTGCGAAGGCAAAACTGCCAAATGCTACTCATATTTCTGTTGAAAACTTCCTGAACAGTCCTAAATATGATGAATTGATCAATTCACTGAAAAAATAAGTAAAGAGCCCAGCCAGTTGTGGTTGGGCTTTTAACTTATTAAATCTTGTCAACAACTCAATTGACTAATTTTCGTTTATCATTTGTTGTATAAGGGGATTTTGCATTTTAAAATAGAATTGTCAGTATGAAATATCAATTTTGTCAACAACCTAAGAGGAGTTGGATTTCATCAGACGGGGGTGACCTTTATGTATATTTCAGCAAGAGAGAGACAGGTTTTAGAAATCTTGCTGACTGAAAAAGAAGAAATGACAGTGAAAGATCTCGCAGACAGGATTGGTGTAAGCGGAAGGACCGTTCATCGGGATTTGAAAAATATAGAAGATATCCTGGCGGAATATGAGCTTACCTTGCTGAAAAAAGCTGGGGTCGGCGTCCAAATATCTGGTGACCCAGAGAAAATACATCAATTGGAGCTTTTCCTGTTTAATCTTTTTCACACAGAATATACTCCAGACGAACGGCAGACAATCATCCTGTGTGAACTGTTGGAAACAAAGGGTCCGGTGAAGCTGCTCGGACTGGCCAATGACCTTAACGTCACGATTGCCACTGTCAGCACAGATTTATCAAAATTAGAGGACAAGCTGGAATCCTTCGGTTTGAGCCTGATTAGAAAAAGAGGGTATGGAGTCGAACTTGAGGGAGACGAAGCTGCAAAAAGGCGGGCTATGAGATACCTGATTTCGGCTCATCTGGATGAATCAGAAATCCTTTCCCTTGCAAGGGAGACCATCCAAAAGCGATCAACCCAGCAATTGAACACAATTTCTGATAGGCTGTTGGGCCTGGTCGAAAAGCAGAAGCTGCTGATTGTTGAAAAAGTAGTGGATTCCATCATACAGGAGCTGCCTTTTGCAATGGCGGACAGTGCCTATATTGGACTGGTTGTCCATCTTGCTCTGGCAATCGAAAGAATCCAAAAAGGTGAAGGAATTGCCATTAATCCATCTTATATGGAGGATCAGCAATCCTCAAAGGAATATAAATTCGCCGAAAAAATCGTTGCCCAATTGGAGCAGGTTTTCAATATCGGAATTCCTGAAGCAGAAGTGGCATACATCACCATGCACCTTAAGGGCGCGAAGCTAAGACATGATAATGAGTATCTGATGGAAGAATCAAACATGCAGGTTGCGCTAAAGGCGAAGCACCTGATTGATTATGTTGAAAAAAAAGTAGAAACAGAACTATCGGCGAACCATTCATTATTTGAAGGGCTGGTCATGCATTTGAAGCCAGCGATGTACCGTATCAAACAGGGGATGGGCATCAGTAACCCTTTAACAGAGAAGGTTAAAAAGGATTATCCTAAACTGTTCTCGATCGTTAAACAGGCGGTAGAGGAAGTTTTCCCGGAACATCATGTTCCTGATGAGGAAGTTGGTTACCTTGTCATGCATTTTGGTGCAGCAGTACTGGGGCGCAGGGAACTTGCTGACTTTAAAACACTGGTCATCTGCTCGAGCGGCATCGGCACATCTAAAATGCTTGTCACCAGACTGCAAAAGGAATTTCCGGAGCTGAAGAATGTCCAAAATGTATCAGTCATGGAATTCAAAAAGTTGAAGCAATCTGATTACCAGCTCGTCATTTCGACGATTCCAATTCCTGATTACAATGACTACATCATTGTCAGTCCAATGCTGAACAAGGACGAAATTGAAAAGATTCGTTCTTTCATCAATAAATATAAAATCATCAACCGTTCCGATCGCAGTCTTCCTTTTTCGAGCCAAAAAACTGGAAAGACAAAAAACGCAATAAATTTCATTGAAGAACTGCAAACTGTTCAAAAATATAGTGAAACGATCTCAAAACTTCTTTTGGGTTTTGAATTGGTTAAAATAAGGGAACGGAAAACTACTGATGAAATCCTAAATCAGGCTGTTCAACAGCTATACCGGAAAAAGGCAGTAGAACATATCGATCTTGTGGTAGATGCGCTGAAAGCAAGGGAACAATTAGGGGGATTAGGTATTCCGGGTACTGCAATGGCACTTTTTCATGCCCGTTCCCCGGGCGTCATTCGCTCGAGCTTCACGATTTATTCTCTGGAGCATCCCGTCATCACTGCTGGCATGGATGGTTCCCCAATGGGAGTCAGATTCCTGCTCTTGATGCTTTCTCCTGAGGAACCTGATGAAAAAACGCTTGAGGCGCTTAGCCATTTAAGTTCGTTGCTGATTGAAAGTGAAGAAAGTACAGCAATTTTCGAATCTAATGATGAAAATCAAATTTCATCCTATCTATCAACCAGATTCGAGCAATTTTTCACCGAAAAAATAGAACAACTAAGGAGTGTATGAACATGTCATCAATTTTAACGAAAGATAACATTCTATTAAATAAGTCTCTTAACACAAAGGAAGAAGCAATCAAGCTGACAGGCAGTGTCCTGGTCGAAAGAGGATATGTCGAACCTAGTTACATTGAAAAAATGATGGAAAGGGAAGAGCTTACATCAACTTATATGGGGAATTTCGTAGCGATTCCGCACGGCACGGAGGATTCCAAGCAGTTTGTTAAAGAATCTGGCATTTCGTTTGTACAGGTGCCAGAAGGCGTCGATTTCGGAGGAGGAAATATTGTCAAGCTTCTGATCGGTATTGCTGGCAAAAACGATGAGCACCTGAGCATCTTATCTAATATTGCGATCGTTTGCTCTGAAGAGGAAAATATCGAAAAGCTTATTTCAGCAAAATCACCAGAAGAAATTATAGAGATTTTTGAAGGAGTAAACTAATATGCTGGCAGTACACTTTGGAGCTGGGAATATCGGGCGGGGCTTTATCGGGAATTTATTATATCACTCAGGCTATGAAACGGTTTTTGTAGACGTTAACGCTGAAATTGTTAATTTGCTTAATGAAAAGAATGAGTATAAAGTGGTTCTCGCAGAGCCTGGCCAACAAGAAGATATCATTAAGAATGTCAGAGCCATCAACAGCGCAGAGAATCCGGATCAAGTGATTCAGGCAATTGCAGAGGCCGATTTGGTAACAACTGCGATTGGGCCGAATATTCTTCCTTTGATTTCGGGATTGGTAGCTGAGGGCCTGCGCAAAAGGGCTGCGCAGTCTGACAGACCGCTGAACATCATTGCATGTGAGAATATGATTGGCGGAAGTTCCCTTTTAAAAGAGAAGGTATTTGAGAAGTTATCGGAAGAGGAAATCGCTCAGTTTGACGGCCAGTTCGGATTCCCGGATTCAGCTGTCGACCGGATTGTCCCGAACCAGACGAATGAAGATAAATTGATGGTGAAGGTAGAACCATTCTATGAATGGGTAGTAGAAGAAACAAAGCTTGTCGGCGGTAAGCCGGAAATAAAGGGAATCACCTATGTTCAGGACCTGGTCCCTTATATTGAACGTAAATTGTTCACAGTAAATACGGGCCATGCACTGGCAGCCTATTTTGGTTATTACTTCGGGGAAGAAACCATTAATCAGGCAATGGAAAACCCGCATATCCGTGAGCTGGTTGAAGGTGCGCTGAACGAAAGCGGCGAGTTTCTAGTCAAGAAGTACGGATTCAATGCTGAAGATCACGCTAAATACATTCAAAAGATTCTTCAGCGCTTCTCTAATTCGCACATCGTCGATGAAGTGACAAGGGTCGGCCGTTCCCCAATCAGGAAACTCGGTCCGAATGACCGCCTTGTAAGTCCGGCAAGACAGTATTTCGAAGTAGTCGCCAAAGAACCTGTCAACCTGCTAAAAGGAGTAGCCGCAGCTTTCTTATACGATTTCCAGGGTGACGAAGAGGCAGTTAAAATCCAGAACACAATTGAGGAAAATGGGTTTGAAAAAGCAATCGAAACTTTTACCCAGATTTCCCCGGAATCACCACTTTTCAACATTATAGTAGAACAGTATAAACGTTTGAAGGAAAGTAAATAAGAACGAGGACGGTTCTTCTGGTTCATGAAATGGTGAAATAGCCAAACATGAAATCGAGAACCGTCTTTTCTTTAGAAGTATAGTGCCAGTTCATGGGGAAACCGGTGCTTTTTTTTACTCAACTATCTTCACCAGAGCATGGGACGTAACCGATGCTTCTTTTTTCATATGTAGGGATTAATTCATAATGAGTTAAAATATGTATTTCATTAGACAGCAGAACAGTCCCTTTGTAGCGAAAAGCACTGTGCCTATGTTTTTTACCATAAACCTTGTATTGATAGTATATAATATCAAGTGATACACTATTGCGTATGTGAGTTTTGAAAAAAGCAGGTGATATTGATCGTGTCCAATCGAAATGCCATTAGTAATCTTTTTATTTTATGTTTTATTATATTCACTTTTATGGTTCCCCAAGAGGCCTTTGCCCATGCGACGCTAAAGAAGGCTGAGCCTGCCCCTGATAGTGAATTAACAGATACCCCGGCAAAGATTGTTCTGACTTTCGATGAAAGACTTGAAAATGAACTCTATTCTATTAAGGTTTTTAATGAAAAAGGGGAAAGGGTGGTCAACGGCAAGCCGGAGATGAGCAAGAATCAAAAATTCATCACGCAGCCTTTGCCTGACCTGCCAGACGGGAATTATGTCATTTCCTATAGTGTCATTTCAGCGGATGGCCATCCCATAAAGAGTTCTTATGTCGTCTCAATAGGGGAAGAAACGGTTTTCAAAAGGGATATTAACCAGCAGGTCCTGGAAAAGCAAGAGAGCTCGGCTGCAGTTAATGTATTGAAGTCGTCGGTGAGGATCCTGTTTTATATGTCAATGATCCTGACGACTGGCTGGATCATATGGGGAGCCATACATACTTTGGAAAAAGAAATGAAGCCATCCTTTAGACAGCGGGCGTTTCGATTGCAAATTGCCCTGTTGATCACCACTGTGGGATTGGTATTCGTCCAATTATCCGATTTGGTTGATCACTGGACACTGACTGAAATCGGGTCGGTTCTGACAGGGACAACAGTCGGGTTGTCCCTGGTCGCTTCTGTGCTTTTG
The DNA here is from genome assembly GCF_030122805.1 of Mesobacillus sp. AQ2. NCBI lineage: Bacteria > Bacillati > Bacillota > Bacilli > Caryophanales > Bacillaceae > Mesobacillus > Mesobacillus sp. AQ2. Next base: position 701,976 of record NZ_CP126080.1, read on the forward strand.
TCTCTATTAGGTTTACCGCTACTGCTTCGTTTCAAATGGCTCGACTTGATTTGGGTATTGGCGGTGATGTCAGCAAAGAGTTTTAACGGACATGCTGCCGCCTTTGAAACGGAAATCCGCTCGATGTCATTGCAGCTGGATGTCGTCCATTTACTCGCAGCCGCGATATGGGCAGGAGGCATCCTGTATATTCTGGCCTACTGGAAAAAGCAGAGGGAACACGTTGGCCAATTCCTTCCATTCTTTTCGCAGGTTGCTCTGATCAGCATGCTGATCCTGATTTTAACGGGAGTGTCTTACACGTTAATCTTCTTGCCGGAGCTCAATTATCTGCTCCATGCACTATGGGGAAAACTGCTTCTAGTCAAAGTTGGCCTGGTCACACTTGTGTTCATGATTGGCGCACTTTTACGCCATAGTATGAAAAAGAAAAAAGAAGGTTCACTCAGCATCCTGGTGAAAATCGATTTCAGTGTGATGGTCATCATTTTAGGGATTGTTGGTGTCTTAACCCACTTGAATCCACTTCCGGAAAATGAACCTTTGGATTGGAAAAATGAAGATCAATATATTGATTTCACGACATCTATCTCACCGAAGGCACCTGGCTACAATCATTTTAAAGTGACCGCAAATGCGCAGAAAGAAAACCTGGAGATTAAAAGGATTGAACTATTTTTAATCTATCAAGACAACCTTGAAATCCAACCGATTCAAGTTCCTTTTTCCGAAATCGAACAATCCAGGAAAGTCCAATTCAAGATTAATGGCTCGTATCTGCCAATTGAAGGGAACTGGACAGCGGAGCTTCGAATAGTAGATTCCGAGGATAATGAAAAGGTGTTTCATAAGGATTTTATTGTTTATTAAAATGAAGATATAGGAGATTTCAAGATGAAAAAACTTTTAATTTTAGGCATCGCAATGATTGGTGCAATCATACTTTTTGCCGGTGCGGCAAGCGCGCATGTATCCGTTCAGCCTCAGGAGACTTCACAAGGGAATTATGAAGTCTTCACTGTCCGGATTCCTTCTGAAAAAGAGGATGCCCAAACGACGAAAGTGGAAGTGAAATTCCCTGAAGAGGTGAACATCACCCGCTTTGAAGACAAACCAGGCTGGACATATGAAGTGCAAAAAGATGACACTGGAAAAATAACAAGTGTTGTGTGGGCAGCGGAAGAAAAAGGCCTGTCAGCAACTGAATTCGTTCAATTCAACATCCAGGGAAAAGTTGGCGATGAAGCGACTGAAATCGTTTGGAAAGCCTATCAAACCTACAGCGATGGCAGTACAGTGGAATGGATCGGGGCACCTGACGCAGACAAGCCAGCTTCAGTGACAACAGTAAATCCCGCTGATGGATCTTCGGATCACGGACATGGAGCTGCAGCAGCTGAGCCATCCAAAGACCACAATGCTGCTGGAGACCTAGCAAATGACACGGAAGCAAAATCGGCAACAAACAATTTGCCGCTTTACCTTTCGATCGCTGCTTTGATTGCAGGATTGCTGGCACTGGTTATTTCTTTGAAAAAAAGAGGATAATTTGAAGAGGGAGCATGGGGGACGTACCCTGTGCTCCCTTTTGGCGTTAATGGGCCTGAAATCTATCTTGTTATTCCAAGGCCCGTATCGCCATATTGATAATAAAAATAAAACAAGAAAAATATAGTGTTGGTGATTAACGACATATTGAAAAGAGATTTTGAAACTCTTATTTTCCACAGTGAAAATACAATGAAGAAATTGATCAGCACAGGCACAAACGTATAGGTCATTCTTTCATCGATGAGAGAAAGTGCGTCTGGACTCAGCCAGTAAACGAATCGATCAGACAGCTGTGCAATGACGGAAAAAATGATGAGGAACCAAAATATAAACAAAAGAATTGCTTTTTTCATGAATCCCCCAGCTCTCTAATTAATCTACCTTCAAATGCTTCAATGCTTCTCTCCGGCTCAAGTTTGACAGAGGGTATGTATTGGTTATTTCGATCACTTTCTCCGGGTCTTGTTTAGCGTACTCCCTTAATGCCCAGCCAATCGCTTTGTTGATAAAGAATTCCTTGGTGTGGCATGTTCTTGAGATGATATCCTCTAGCATAGCCACGTCCGTTTTTTCTTTATATCCCAGTTGGAATAAGATACAGGAGCGGATCAGCCAGATGTTCTCGGAGGCAATCCACCTGTCGACGATTGGCTGCCTGGTATGTGGGAATTTTTCAAGATAATAACCGAAATGTTTTTTCGCAATATGGTCGATCGTGTCCCACCAGGGCTTGGTCGTGATGATGTATTTTAACAGGGAAAGATCCTTTTCTGTGAACTGTTTCTTCATTAAATCCAACAAGAGAAGGCCGGCCATCTGCATCTCTCTTTCTTCCAGCTCCCAGAGGGAAGTGATGACCTGGTGTAATTCTTCTTTAGCTGGCAGGCCATGATTTTTCACGTGCTGTTTGAATACTTCTTTCAGCTGCGGCGCTCTCAAACCAATAAAGCTGAACTGATTCCGCATGTAATTGGATAGCCTGATTGCTTCTTCTTCATTCTGGTGTTTTAAAGCAGCCTGGTATAAAGCTTCAACATAGTTTTCCATATAAGTTCCACCAATTTCATGTTTTATTGTCTTTTATCAAAGGGCGGCTCTATCTCTTACCGAGTCATCCCACAAATAGCATTTTACATACTTTTCCTTTCCCTGAGCAACCTATAAAAAAATGAATGGAGATCAGGGGGCTTCACAATGAATTTGGATGATGTGATTTTAGCGCGTGAAAAAATGAAGGGGATTGTGCATTCGACCCCTCTTGATTATTCTAAAACATTTAGCACCCTCTCGAATAATGAAATTTTCTTGAAGCTTGAAAATCTGCAAAAGACAGGTTCCTTCAAGGTGAGAGGCTCATATAACAAATTGATTTCTTTGTCACCTGAAGAGCTTCAAAAGGGAGTGGTGGCGGCTTCTGCGGGAAACCATGCTCAGGGTGTTGCGTATTCGAGCCAGATGCTTGGCATTCCATGTACCATTGTCATGCCGAAAGGGGCTCCTCTTAGCAAAGTGCTGGCAACGCGGCAATATGGTGCCGAAGTCATCCTGGAAGGTGCCGTTTTTGATGAAGCTCTGGCCTATGCACTGGAGCTGAAAGACAAGCTTGGCGCTACTTTTATCCATGCCTTTGATGATGAGGCAGTCATTGCCGGGCAGGGAACAGTAGGATTAGAGATTCTTGATCAGCTTCCAGACGTTGAGGCGATCATCTGCCCTGTTGGCGGAGGCGGCCTTATAGCAGGTGTTGCGATGGCGGTAAAGGAGAAGAATCCTGAAATTAAGGTATATGGAGTCCAGACACTCGCTTGTCCGAGCATGAAACAGTCATTAAAAGAAAACCGGCCAGTTGCTGTTGAAGCTGCTCCCACAATGGCAGATGGAATTGCTGTCCAGAAACCCGGGCAGAAGACTTTTGATATCATTAGGGAGTATGTTGATGGCATTTTTTGTGTGGATGAAATGGAAATCGCCAGGACCATGCTTCTCGTCCTGGAGAGGAACAAACTGCTGGTTGAAGGATCGGGGGCAAGTCCGCTTGCAGCATTGCTATATGACAAGGTGAATCTCAGCGGCAAGAAGATTGCTGCAATTTTAAGCGGGGGAAATGTAGATGTCAATTTCATCTCCCGCATTATTGAACGCGGGTTGGTTGAATCAGGAAGATTTGCACATTTTACGATGACCTTAAAAGATAAGCCTGGAGAATTACAAAGAGTGTTAAGTTCCGTAACCGAGATGGACGCGAACGTGCAATTTGTCAATCTGCACCGGATCGGCAAGCATATCTATCCGGGTTATGCGCTGGTGGAAATCTCAGTAGAAACAAAAGACCATGCACATATCGAGCAGCTTTATAAGACTCTAAAGAGCCAGGGGTATCAGCTGCAATTAGAGGAATAACCATGAGACCTGGGACGGTATCAGGTCTATATAAGAATAACTATTTAGGTTTCCTGCTGAGACAGCGGAACCTTTTATTTTTTTCTCCTCCTCTGTTTCTCCAGGTAAAGAGCCATGCCTATGTATATGCAAAACAGTAGAAACAGGAATAAGGGAGTGGACAGTGTATCCATCGAATCACCTCCTATTTCAAATCATGTAACGCTGGACGAAAAAACAATAGGAGAATCGCAATAATGGGTACCGACACAAGGAATGCTGCCAGAGCGTTTTTGTAGTGAATCCGGATGACAGTAAACGTTATGATGTTAAACAATAAAGACCACCAGGTACTCCAGCCATTTTCATAAACAAAGAGTCCCTTTTGTTTCAAATTTTGAGAGTACCTGAGTTTTAGAATTGGAAAAAAACAGTCGAAATTTCCAGTTTGCGAATAAACGCATCGTTTTTGCGAATAAAAATTTTTTTTAGCGAATAAACGTAACGTTTTTCCGAACAAAAATAAATATTAGCGAATAAACTGCCGGTTTTCGCTGAAAACCACCTAATAGTCTTCTAACCAGCCAAGCTAGAGTTTTATTACTCTAGCTTTTTTTATGTGTAAATAACCCCCGTGAACAAAATGAACAAAATGTTAACTAAGTTTTTAATGCTGTTTAAATGAATAATCTATTCTATTTTCAAAAACTTTGTAAAATTAAGAAAACGCTTACAAGGGGGAGTTAAAATGTTTTCTATGAAAAAAATCTCAGCGGTTTTTTGTGCTGGTGCACTGGCGGTTAGCCTGGGTGCTTGCAGCAGTGATGCTCCTGCATCCTCTGCCAAGAAAGAAGGTTCAGATTATCCTACTAAAGCTATTACGGTGGTGGCGCCATCTGGAGCTGGAGGCGGATGGGATTTAACCGCACGTTCATTGACGAAGGTACTGGGTGAGACAAAGATTGTGGAACAGCCTATGACAGTTGAGAATAAGCCGGGTGGCGGCGGTGCTGTGTTTATGGCTGAATATGCTACGGCGCAGGCAGAAAATAATGAGATGCTTTTTGTCAATTCACCTCCGATTATCATCAACAATCTGAAAAAAGAAGGGAACAGCCCATATGGGGTCAAAAATACAACGCCATTGGCCCAGCTGACAAAAGATTATGGAGCCATTGTTGTAAAAGAGGACTCGAAATTCAAAGACCTGAAATCTGTTTTGGAAGAGGTAAAAAAGGATCCTAGTAAACTTACATTTGCCGGCGGATCTGCGCCTGGTTCGATGGACCATCTGATTTCTATCCTGCCAGCTTATAAATATGGCGTTGATCCGACTAAAGTGAAATATGTTTCTTATGATGGCGGCGGAGAAGCGATTACTGCTCTGCTTGGCGGTAACGCTGATGTCATTGGTACGGACGCTTCCAGTGTTAAGGAATTCTTGAAGGCTGGCAAGGTAAGGGTATTGGCGGTCACTTCTGCGGAACGTTTAGCAGGTGATTTCAAAGATGTTCCAACAGCAAAAGAACAGGGAGTGGAAGCTGAATTTACGATTTGGCGCGGTGTGTTTGGTCCTGAAAAAATGTCTGATGATGCAAAAGCTTATTGGGAGAAATCACTTGAAAAGCTCGCAAACTCCCCAGAGTGGAAGAAAGAAGTAGAGACCCAGGGCTGGGATCTTGATTATAAGAATGGCGAAGATTTCAAAAAGTTCCTGGAAGACCAGGAAGGCCAGGTTCAGCAATTATTAGAAGCCCTGGGCATGCAGAAGTAACCAAAAAGGGGGAGGGTTTTCCTCCCTTCCCCCATTCTTGAAAGGAGTAAGCAATGAGTATTCAATTCGATCGGATTGCCTCGATACTATTTTTGGCTACAGGTGTTCTTTTTATTGTTGGGAGCAGACAGCTTGCGAGTTCATCATATGGCAGCTCCGTTGGTCCTGATATTTTTCCTTTATTACTTGGTATCATTCTTGTTCTGTTAAGCATTCGTTTGTTTTATGAAACCATGGTAGCAAAAACCCAGCAAAGTTCGAAAGAAAAATTACTGTATAAACCTTTCTTGATCATTTTTTTCGCTACATTGGTTTATATTTTGACATTGGAAACAATCGGGTACGTCATCACAACGTTCTTATTTTTATTTGTTTGTTTTCAAACGATGGAACGCTCTAAAGTGATGACTTCCCTTATCATATCTGCTTGTTTTTCCGGATTTGTTTATTTTATGTATGTAGAAGTATTAAAAGGAACGCTGCCAGGATGGCCAATTTGGCTTTCATAGTTTTGGAGCAGCCTATCCGCTGGAGGTTGTAGAATTTTGAGTACACTCGAATATTTATTTCAAGGCTTTGGAACAGCTTTTATTTGGTATAATCTCATATTTGCCTTCATTGGAGTCTTGATTGGGACAGCAGTTGGCGTTCTTCCGGGGATTGGGCCGATGAGTGGAGTAGCGCTGCTTATTCCTGTAACCGCATCAGCTACTGGCTGGCTGCCGCCGGAATCCGCTGCCACCAGTGCCATCATTTTACTTGCGGGAGTCTATTATGGAGCCATGTATGGAGGTTCAACCACCTCGATTCTATTGAACACACCAGGAGAATCCTCTTCGGTGGTCACAACGCTGGACGGTTACCAGATGGCCAAAAAGGGGAGAGCAGGCAGTGCCTTATCGATTGCGGCCATTGGTTCCTTTGTCGCCGGGATCGTTACGCTTTTCGCCCTTATTGCATTGGCCAAGCCACTATCATCGGTGGCGATAAAATTTGGTCCAGCAGAATACTTTTCATTGATGCTTTTAGGACTTGGAGCTGTCAGCGGCCTGGCCGGAAAATCAGTGACAAAGGCATTGATCATGACCGTTACTGGATTGTTGCTTGGGACAATTGGTATTGATAGTGTTTCAGGTATTGCCAGATTCACCTTTAATGTTCCGTGGCTTTATCAGGGGATAGAGTTCCTGACGATCGCCGTAGGACTGTTCGCGCTTGGGGAAGTTTTTAAGACGATTTTGGAAAAAGATGAAGAAGAGGGAGAAATCGCGAGGATTAATAATTTGCTGCCTTCAAAGGCTGAGCTGAAAGAGTCAGCTGCACCGATAGCACGGGGTTCCATATTAGGCTTCTTTGTTGGGATCTTGCCAGGCGCAGGGGCGACTCTTGCATCCTTCTTTTCTTATATTTTAGAAAAAAAGATCTCGAAAACTCCTTCAAAATTCGGGACAGGGACCATTGCAGGGGTGGCAGCACCGGAATCGGCGAATAATGCTGCGTCCGGCGGTGCGCTGATTCCACTTTTGACATTGGGGATTCCAGGTTCAGGGACGACGGCTATTTTAATGGGAGCCCTGATGATGTATAACGTCCAGCCCGGTCCGTTATTATTCGAAGACCATCCGCAGGTAGCATGGGGACTGATTGCAAGTATGTTTATCGGCAATGTCATGCTGTTGGTCCTGAATCTTCCGCTCGTAAAAGTGTTTGCGAAGATTATCCAAACACCAAAGCAATTCCTGATCCCAATCATTATTGCCATCTCGATTTTTGGTGTGTATGCTGTCCAGGTATCAACAAATGATCTTTTGCTGTTATTGGCATGTGGAATTTTCGGCTATTTCCTCAGCAAAAATGATTATCCAATTGCTCCGCTTGTTCTCGGGTTGGTGCTAGGGCCGATGGTTGAGAATAACCTGCGAAGAGCCTTAACGATTTCCAATGGAGATTTTAGTATCTTTGTATCACGGCCTATTTCTCTCGCGTTTCTGCTTATCACCCTCCTATGGCTGGTGATTCCGCTCTTGATGAAAAGGCGAGGGAAAGAAGTCATCATCAATATAGAAGGTTAAATAGTTTAAATAGTAAAAAAACTCCTTTCTATAAGGAGTTTTTTTACTATAATGAGGATAGAGGTGTTGATGTGAGGCTGCATTCAAAATTAATGCTCTTAATTGTGATTCTTATTCTCTTAATTGGCGGTATTTTCGAAATCACTTTCAAAAATATTCTCGAGACGAACATGAAGAAGGAAATTGGCTCTAAAGCGCTGGCTGTGGCGGAATCCATTGCCAATATGCCAGAAATTGAAGAAGCTTTTTACGAGAATGATCCAGCTGCTGTTATTCAGCCGATTGCTGAAAGGATCCGGAAACAGGTAGGAGCAGAATTCATTGTGGTTGGCAACAGGGATGAGGTACGTTATTCTCACCCCAATCCAGTTCGATTAGGACAAAAAATGGTCGGTGGCGATAATGGCCGTGTCTTTAACGGAGAAGCTGTTATTTCCGAATCTGTTGGGACATTGGGCCCTTCTCTAAGGGGAAAAGCGCCAATCTTCAGCAAGGGAGAAGTTGTTGGCGTGGTGTCTGTAGGATATCTTCAGACCGATATCGAAAAGGAAATCTCAGCTATACAGAAAAAAATGTTCACTGCTACGTTTCTTATTTTAATAGGAGGCTTAATGGTGGCCTTCCTGATCACGTTGAATATAAAAAAGGCTCTGTTCGGTCTTGAACCAAAAGAAATTGCCTGGATGTATCAGGAGAAACACGCCATATTAGAATCCATTCATGAAGGCATCATTGCCATTGATACCGATGGTCGCATCACGGTCGTGAATGAAAACGCTCACAAGATATTGAGGGTGCCGAATGAAATCCTTCTTCGCGGAAAAAGAATCGATGAGGTGTTGGAGAATACGCATCTTCTTTCAGTCGTTGCAACAGGACAAGCAGAGTACGATAAGGAGATTATGATTTTAGGAGAAATATATTTAGCGAATAGAATACCTATCTTTAATAAGAAAGGGGATGTGATCGGGGCAGTCGCAAGCTTCCGGAGCAAGTCGGAGTTGGCGAATTTACTGCAGGAATTGTCGCATGTAAAAGCCTATGCGGAGGGGTTGCGTGCCCAGACCCATGAATATTCCAACCGGCTTTATACTCTCCTTGGCCTGATTCAGCTCGGCTCTTACAAGGAAGCCATCGACTTCATTTCTAAGGAAGTCGATGTAGCCCAGGGATTCATTCAATTTTTAATGAAGGAAGTGCCAGACCCTATCATTGCTGCCTTCGTCCTTGGAAAGTTCAGCCTGGCAAGCGAATTGAAGGTTGATTTTACAATTGACAGGGAGAGCAGCTTTAAAGATGTGCCAAATGAAATTGACAGAGATCACTTGGTGACGATTATTGGGAACCTGGTCAATAATGCATTTGAAGCGGTCAGGGAGAACGGGAAAGCCGAAAAAAGGGTCATGCTGTTCCTGACCGATCTTGGCAAAGAGCTGATCATTGAAGTCGAAGATAACGGGCAAGGGATAGAAAGTGAAAACAACGAACACATTTTTCAAGAAGGTTTTACAACGAAGAACAGCAACAGTAATTCAGGTATTGGTCTAAGCCTTGTGCAAAACGCGATAAATCAATTAGGTGGATACATCACCTTTTCATCTAATCCGGGGGAAGGCACAATTTTCACTGTGGCGATACCAAAAAGCAGGGGGAAATGAACGATGGGGAAAAAGGACATTGAAGTTCTAATCGTCGAGGATGATTTAAGGATAGCCGAAATCCAAAAGCGGTTCATTGAAAAGATTGAAGGGTTTCAGGCCGTCGGGATTGCAGCCGGTTATGTAGACGCTATAACCTTAATCGATATTTTGAAGCCGGATTTGCTTTTGCTCGATGTTTATTTTCCAGATATGAACGGCCTCGAATTGTTGAGGGAACTCAAGCTGCATTCAAAACAAACCGATGTCATCATGATCACGGCCACGAGGGAAATCGAAAAAGTACAAGAAGCGATCAGTATTGGAGTCTTCGATTATATTATCAAGCCTTTAGTGTTTGAACGATTCAAGCAATCCCTGCTGAGATATCAGGATTATCATGAAAAATTATCGCAATTAGGCAAAGCCAATCCTGTCGTGACACAACAGCAGGTCGATAAACTGCTGCGGAAAGAAATGAATGAATTGAACAATGATAAATCATACCTTCCAAAAGGGATCGATCCGCTGACGCTCGAAAAAGTCATGGAGGTCATTGGAAAGGGTGGGTCGGGACTTACAGCAGAAAGCGTCGCAAACGAAATTGGCGTCAGCCGGACAACCGCAAGACGTTACCTCGAACATCTCGTATCCATCGAAAAAATAGAAGCGGATTTAACATACGGCACTGTTGGGCGGCCGGAACGGGTCTATATGAGTATAGGGTAATGAAAACAAACAGGGACATGCGGACGGACTGCATGTCCTTTTGTATATTTGGATGTTGATAAAAGCTGACAATTTGGTGAATATTCCTCACTTGGTCGAATTATTCTAAAATGTGGTCGAAATAAATCAAAATGTGGTCGAATAAACCCAAAATGTGGTCGAAATAATTAAAAATTCGCCAAATTAATTTAAAAAGTGATCGAAAAAAAGAAAATGCCGGCTAATGTTGCTGGCATTTTCGTTTTTGGCAGGCGATTATTTACTTTTCCTTGGAAATAGCATTATAGTGTTCAAGGTTTTTGAACCGTTTTTTCTTTTTTAAGTACTTTTCGTTCAGTACCAGCACTTTTCCGTTATCGGAAGCGGAGAATTTGCGGAAGACGAATTTGTATTTTTCAAAGGCTAAATGTCCAGAGATATAAACAGGCAAAATGATGGCGATCAGGATCAGCACATCTCGGATGATATGGAATTGGTGTTCGAAAACATAGATTGTCATAACAGCCTGGGAGGCGAATGCGACCATCAAGGTGATTAGGACATTGCATATGTGAAAGGGGAAAAACTCTTTTCCTTTCAGAAACATCCGCTCGAGCTCATTTTTAAAAATAAGGGAAATGAACACGGAAATCACAATGAAAATAAGGGAAATAAAAAACGCCATTTCACCCGTCCTCCTTTATGGAACATTCCTTTCAAGCATTGTAACACAAGATTTGCAAGAATAATGAAAATTGGCATCCGATGGTTCTAGAACTTCATAGCTCAAGATTGGACTATTACTCTCCTTTCCCCCACCAGCCTTTTTTTCGGAAGTATAAGGCAATGGATAAGCCCGTCACAAGCATGAGGATCAGTGAGTAAAGATAGCCGAACTTCCACTTCAATTCGGGAATGATTTCAAAGTTCATTCCATATAAACCGGCCAGGAACGTCATAGGCAAGAAAATGACGCTTACAAGGGTCAGTGTCTTCATGATTGTATTGGAATGGTCGGCTTTGAGCGTCATTTGTAAATTGAAAATGCTGTTTAAACTTTCCTTGAAGGTGTCGAGAGCGCTAACGATCCGAGCATAATTATTGTTCAGGCTTTTAATGAAATAGCCTGATTCCTCATTCGTGAACGGGAATTTGTCGGAACTAATCGTCTCCATTACATCCTCTTGTGCCTCGATCGTTTGTCTTAATTCATGCAGGGTTGCTTTCCACCGGTATACACTTCTGGCAATTTTGTTCTCAAAGGGATCTTTAAAAACCCTCTTCTCCAAACTTTGGATTTCATCTGATATCTGATCAATCATTTCTAAATCCTGGGCAATTGTTTCATCGAGTATGTGAAAAAGAACCATTCCCACATGGGACATCTGCTGTGGATTTTCAATAAAAGGTTTCTCCAAATTTTTTGCGAGATAAAGGTCCTTTTCAGCCTTTGATACGACATAATTATGGCCAACCAATATCGTGATTTTCACTCGAGAGTAATCCGGCTGGATTGCAATTAACGAAATGATCGCCTCATTTTTAAAAACATCAATCTTTGGAATATCACTGAATTCGCGCAGTCCTTTCAACGCTAAAGGATGGATGTTCAATTGATTGATAAACGGTTCAAATTGATCGGCATTCGATGAATGAAAATGAATCCATGCGATCTCTTCGTTGGAGTCGGGAAGGGAAAGCTCATCTTTTTTGGTAACTGTTTTATTATTTGCTGAGTATGCGAGCATCGGTTTTTGTCTCCTGAATTTGATTTAAACTTATTTTGTGTTAGTCACGGCAATTTTATTTTGGGGTGTATTCTTGCGGAATAAGATTTGCCTTTCTATCTCAGTCTAATAGTAAAAGACAGTCACGAATGAGATAGGGGTTTGCGAATATGTCAGGAATTTTGTTAGCTTTGCTTGCGGCGGTTTCGTGGGGGAGTATTGTGTTTGTCAGCAATAAGCTGGGCGGTGATGAGGACAGCCAGACGCTTGGGACGACGGGCGGAGCTTTGATCTTTGCCTTAGCTGTCTTTTTTTACAAAAACCCGGACATGCCTACGCTTGTATGGGTGGTTGGGTTTATTTCTGGGTTGTTTTGGTCACTTGGACAGAAGAATCAGTTCGGTGCTGTCCGCTACCTGGGTGTTGCGAAAACGGCGCCGATGTCGACAGGCTTACAGCTGCTCGGGACCACTTTTTTCGGAGTGTTTATTTTTAAAGAATGGCAGACAAAAATGAATTACATCGTCGGAATCTCGGCGCTTGTCCTGATCATTGCAGGGGCTCTGCTCACTTCGCTTAAACAAGGAGGTGAAAGGGGAGAGACGAAGAGCCTGAATAAGGGGCTGCTTGTCTTGCTCATTTCAACTGTTGGTTTTGTTGGATATGTGGTCTTGATCCGCTGGTTCAACATTGATGGTTGGGCCGCCATCCTCCCGCAGGCAATTGGGATGGTGACGGGGGCATTGATTTTGACGTTCCGCGATAAGCCATTCAACAAGTACGCGGTCCGGAACATCTTAACCGGGCTCCTCTGGAGTACGGGTAATCTGGGGTTATTGCTGGCGCTGCCGAGAATCGGGGTTGCCACCAGTTTTTCACTCTCCCAGACAGGCATTGTCATCTCAACGATTGGCGGGCTTTTCTTTTTAAATGAGCGTAAAAGCAAGAAGCAAGTTTGGCGAGTGCTGCTGGGTTGTGTGCTCATAATTGCAGGCGGTGTGTTACTGGGTGTAACGAAACGATAAAGGGAGCTGACATGATGTATCCAAGTCTTGAAGGAAAAGTTGTTGTGATTACAGGTGCTGCCACTGGTCTCGGAAGGGCAATGGCGGTGAGATTCGGCGCTGAGAAAGCAAAGGTGGTCATTAACTATTTTAACGAAGAGCAGGAAGTGCAAGCCATTATAGATGAAGTTGAAAAAGCGGGCGGCAGTGCCACTGCGATTCAGGGAGATGTCACGAAAGAAGAAGATGTCAAAAGGATGATCGATCATGCGGTGAAAACATTCGGGTCATTGAATGTTATGGTCAATAACGCCGGCATTGAAAATGAAGTGCCATCGGAAGATCTCTCCCTCGAAGACTGGAATAAGGTGATTTCCACCAATTTAACGGGGCAATTCCTGGGGTGCAGGGAAGCTCTTGACTATATGCTGGAGAATGGAATCAAGGGTTCCATCATCAACATGTCATCCGTCCATCAGGAAATACCATGGCCTCATTTTGTCCATTATGCAGCCAGCAAGGGTGGAGTTAAGCTTATGACCGAAACGCTCGCACTCGAATTTGCTCCACATGGGATTCGCGTGAACTGCATTGCACCAGGTGCGATCGACACACCTATTAATGCCGAGAAGTTCGATGACCCTGAACTGAAAAAAGGAGTCATCGAGCTGATTCCGATGGGTTATATCGGCAAGCCTGAAGAAATCGCCGCATGTGCAGTATGGCTCGCCTCGAGCGAAGCTAGCTACGTCACAGGACTCACCCTGTTTGCGGATGGCGGCATGACGCAATATCCTGGGTTTCAGGCTGGGAAAGGGTAACGGTGGGGACGGTTTAAAGATGATCACTAATCTGATCCATACTTGAAGTGTGTGCCCATAGCTAGCAAAGGGAGGGAGTTCTCAACACAAGAACTCCCTCCCTTTTATTTACTCCATCTTTTCATAAAGAAATTCATTCAACGATTCCACATCCAGCAACCTCATGTTTCCATCCTTGAAGGATTGGATTCCCATGATCATCGATTTGCGGAAGTCGGTTAGTGGTTTTCCGTCTGCATAGGCTTCATCATGAGTGAAGTACAATGCTCCTTTATCGGAATCGTATTTCCAGGTTCCTTTTGACATATGATCCTTTGAAGGGTAAGTACCGTTTGCATATCCCTCATAGCTGCCATCTGCATTCAGAACGATGGAAGGGGGTGAGCCGGCTGGTCCCCATTTTCCGACTAATTCTTTTCCGTCTTTGGAGATATTCTCCTGCACTGAATCACGGTCAATGCCAGCTAATGCATCCAGCTGTTTCAGGTCTGCTGCTGTGATCGTGCCGTCACCGACCGGAACGGAATCCGCGAGCTTGGAGTGTGCCTCAATCCATACATTAAAGCCTTCCTTGATGGGCTCATTTCCTTTCTGCCAAAGCTTCTGATCCTTCTTTTCAATGGCTTTGCGAATTGTATCAATGCCCTCGGTATAAAATTCCATGGCCGATAGATATTGATCATGAACCTCCTTGTATCTTTCAGGGGCGATAATGGCTTTGTAACCGTTTACAGCCTTTTCGATGTTATCAACTTGTTCAATCAGCCGTTTTTCGCGTTCTTTGGATCCAGAGTCTTCTTCAGCCACCGCATTTAAATTTCTGAACCCTTCATCCAGGCTGGTGTTCAGTTCATCGATTTTGTCAGGATAGTCTTCTTCCGTTACTTCCACTGGTTCAACCTTAAGTGATTCTTTCTTTTCAGCGGTGGGCTCGGAGCTGCAGCCTGCCATTGTGATCATCGTCAGTAAGGAAACGGCCAACGTTTTAAGTTTCATTTTTAAAATACCTCCATAGTTTCAAAGATTGCTTTTTTACCATGATTGCTTTTTCCGAGATGGAACTTTTTACATAATAGAGGGATAGGAAAAATATGTAAAGTAAATACCACCGCATTACCACTTTTTGAGTCTTTTTACTCATGGGACAAAGGGAAAATAAACGAAACGTATGTTAAGCTTTAAATGAAAACGTTTGGGGAGGAAGTAAAATGAACTACCGCATTACCAAAGAGTTGAACGAAAGCTACAAAAACCAGATTAATCACAAACTGTATGAATATAACTTAAGCCATTTTCCTGAAGATTTAAGAGGAAGATACCAAGAAGTGAACCTCATTCTACTAGATGAGAATGAGAATATCCGTGGAGGCATTCTGGGAGAAATCTGCTGGAACTGGCTGGAGATCCATACGCTTATGATTGATGAAGACATTCGAGGGTTAGGATATGGAACGAAATTGTTAGCAGAGATTGAACAAGCCGCGTTAGAGAGTCAATGTGATTTTATTAAGGTGGACACCCTGAGCTTTCAGGGGCTGGATTTTTATCAAAATAATGGTTATGAAGTTTATGGGACATTGGACAATGTGGGAAGGGAATTTAAGCATTTCTATTTAAAAAAGGACCTATTAAAAGGGGAATCGTTATGAATATTGTTGCAGCACAAATGCCAGATTTACAGGCGATTGTCCAAATCGACAGTGAAATGATCGGTAACACCAGCAGACGGAACATGATTGAGAATGCAATTAAGCAGAAACATTGTATTCTTGTAAAAGAAAATAACGAAGCTGCCGGATTTGCTATTTATGATACGAACTTTTTTGAATGTACGTTTATATCCTTGGTGATTGTGTCACCTGGAAAAAGACGTAAGGGATATGCAAGCCAACTGTTGAATGAATTGGTTCGAACTTCGCCTACTGAAAAAGTTTTTTCATCTGCCAATCGTTCTAATCTCAGTATGCAGAAGGTATTTGAAGCGAATGGGTTTGTTGAGAGTGGTATCGTCGAGAATTTGGATGAAGGCGATCCGGAGATCATCTATTTCCAATTGAAATAAAGAGAAACAGCAGAGCTCTCCGCTGTTTCTCTAAAATTCCTTTGTTTCCGGTTCGGCAGATTGATTTTTCTCAATATGCTGTTCTCCCCAGGCGCATAGTGAATCGAGAATCCCTTTCAAGGACCAGCCATAGTCTGTCAATGAATATTCGACTTTAGGAGGGACCTGGTTATAGACCTCCCGTAAAATGACATTATCTTCTTCCAGCTCACGCAATTGCTGTGTGAGCATTTTTTGAGTGATGCCGGGCATGAGTTTTTTTAATTCACTTGTCCGTTTCTTGCCTTCGATCAAATGGCAAAGAATGACGACTTTCCATTTCCCGCCGATTACCTCGAGGGCTGCTTCGACTGGTATATTATATTTCTTCAAAATACACCCTCCTTGTCTTTCCGGTCGATTGTAGTGTCATTATACCCTTACATCTCTATAAGTAGTATAGGGCACTTTTTGGTGCCTATATCACCTGAGGGTGCCTACGGAACTTTAAAGTGCGTACTTCTCAAGCGATCAGGTATCCTTCATAATTGCATTCATGTTGGCCAAACGTGAAAGGCGCCTTCGCGGGTCAACTTAATAATCTGCAATGGAGGAAACCTTTTTATGAGTTCACATACACGAAATAATAACAAGGGAACATTATCCCTTTTAGCTTTGGCAATCAGTGCCTTTGGCATCGGAACGACTGAGTTTGTACCTGTTGGATTATTATCAACGATTTCTGAAGATCTGAATATCTCAATTACTTTGGCCGGGTTGTTAATATCCGGATACGCAATGGGTGTAGCATTTGGAGCACCGATTTTAACAGCTTTGACCAATAAAATGAGCCGCAAAACCTTGCTTATGGCTTTAATGGTTATTTTCATCATCGGAAATTCAATTGCAGCGATTTCGACCAGCTTCGGTTTGCTGTTGGCAGCAAGGATCATCACTGCTTTTTCTCATGGAGTCTTCTTTTCGATTGGTTCGACGATTGCCGCTGACCTTGTCCCTGAGGATAAAAGAGCAAGCGCAATCGCCTTTATGTTCACAGGTTTAACCGTCGCCACTGTAACTGGCGTGCCGCTTGGGACTTTCATCGGCCAGCTGTTCGGCTGGAGGGCAACATTTGGAGGAGTGGCATTATTAGGTGTTGTAGGAATTATCGCAAGTGCAATCCTTATACCAAAAAATATTAAGCCTGCACCACCGGCAAAATTCAGTGATCAACTAAAAATATTGGGCAATGGGCCGTTGCTGCTGGCCTTCGCCATTACCGCCCTGGGATATGGCGGCACTTTTGTCGCCTTTACTTACCTGACTCCGATCCTTCAGGATATATCAGGGTTTTCTCCAAAAGTGGTAAGCATCATCCTGCTTGTCTATGGAGTGGCTGTTGCCATCGGCAATTCAATCGGAGGAAAAGCCGCCGACAAGAATCCGTTGAAGGCATTGTTATGGATGTTCATAGCCCAGGCGATCATACTCGTGATTCTATCGTTTACAGCGCCATTCAAGGTGGCTGGAGTCATCACGATCTTCTTGATGGGCATGTTTGCGTTCATGAATGTGCCGGGGCTTCAGGTTCTGGTTGTACGATTGGCAGAACGCTATGTCCCGGCAGCTGTGAATGTCGCATCCGCTTTGAATATAGCTGCCTTCAATCTCGGAATCGCCATCGGAGCGTTTGTAGGAGGGATGATTGTTGACTCCATTGGATTGATCCACACTCCGTGGATCGGCGGCGTGATGGTAGTTGGAGCGATCCTTTTGACCAGATGGAGTATGTCAATTGAAAAAAAGAGTATTCAAGCGTAAAAAGAAATCCTTATTGAGACAACGGTACCCCCGTTGTCTTTTTTTATTTTAAAGCATGAGGAAGTATCCTTTGATCCTTTTAAGCTAGAAACATAAGGTACCCCTGTACTTCTTATTTTTGGAAAAATCAATTGTAAATGTTATAAACTGGTTTAAAATGAAAGTAAATCATTCGTAAGGTGAGGTTGGCTATGGGTTTCCAAAAATGGCTTCGTATTTTACTGCCTGAGCTTCAATTGGTGGATTATGTCCAGGCAAAGGGATTCAGGGGCAAGAAACAGCGAATGGGCGCACAGGCTCAGACGATGACGCATTCCGGTGCGCTCAGGACGGAATCGGTTGGCGGCAATCCGCAGCATGTTCCCCATTCTGCTGGGGCGGTCGGGGAAGTGGTCAAGGATGCGCGGTATGGCATCAAGCAAATGGGCTTGAATCGATCCAATGACGAACTGGATACGATTTTCGCGGAAATCAAAAAAGAACTGAACGGCAGGATCCTGCGCCAGGGTGCGTTCATTGATGAATTGCTGGTTTCCTATAAAAAGGCTTTTTTCAAAAGGGAAAAAGGCAAGGTGCAAAATGCCATCCTGCTTGCGGGTCCAGCTGGGACAGGTAAGTTTACGACTTTGCAGCTGTTGATTGATCAGCTCTATAAGAAAAAGCTTGTACCTTATAAGAAGGTTGCGACGATTGATTTGCGGAATTACACCGAGAAGGATATCCACAGCAATTTCGTCCTCGATTGTTCCGCGGCCTTTGAGTATGGGGTCGGAACGGTTTGCTTTTTGGGGATCGAGCAGGCTGACGCTGAGGTTCTCCAGTATGTTTCAAGGCTGGTGCAGCATGGCTTTTTCCGGACGTCCAACAGTGTGATGGTCGATGCTTCGAATTATTTTCTTGTCTTCTACAGCGACGTCGATTTGAAGGAAGAAGTCCATGGACAGCTTCCGAGCGAGGTAGCGAGCAAAATACCAGCTCCTATTTTAAAAGGGATTCAATCCTATGCGATTTCGGCACCACTCATGCCTGAGGATGTTGAGGCAATCTTAAGGGGCAAGTTCCAGGCTGCAGCACGCAGGCTCGAGAGCCAGACGCAGCTGACGGTAAAATTCGAAGATGGCTTGTTTGCTGGTTTAGTAGAGCGGATTTTGGCAACGAAAAAATATGGCGAGGCAATTGAGAGTTTGGCAGAAAAGGACTTTTACCAGGCGCTTGTCGATTTAAGGGCTAGAGGGACTTTCCTGGCAGGCGACCTCATTACGATCCAGCTCCAGCAGGATGATTTGCTGGCGGTAAAGGGTGAGCAAAGCTTCCTGTTAAAATCAATTCCGATGGTGGCAGAGGAAAAAATAGAAGACTTGCTGGAAGAACTAAATCGCCTGACCGGTTTGCATACTGTAAAAAGGGCGATACATGAACTGCTGGAAACGGTGAAGGCCGAAAAGATGAGGCAGGAGGCCGGATACAAAACGGCAGGTAAAATGGCGATACATATGGTGTTCACCGGGAATCCCGGCACAGGTAAAACAACCGTTGCAAGGCTCGTCTCTCGGATTTTAAAAGCGATGGGGCTGCTTTCCCAGGGGCAATTGGTAGAGGCGGCAAGGCAGGATCTGGTCGGGGAATATCTTGGTTCGACTGCTCCAAAGACCAATGCTGCGATTGAACGTGCGATTGGCGGCGTGCTGTTCATTGATGAAGCGTATGCTCTGTCCAGGAATAAGCAGGACCCATTCGGCATGGAAGCCATTGACACTCTGGTAAAAGGAATGGAGGACCACCGTGACAATCTGGTCATGGTTCTGGCCGGATACACGAATGAGATGGATGGGTTTCTGAAAATGAATCCTGGCCTTCAATCGAGATTCCCTTATATTATCGAATTCCCGGATTATTCTTCCGAGGAGATGTATGAGATTCTGACGGGAATGGCAAAGGCGAAGGACTTCATGGTTGATCCAGGCATCAAGGAACAGCTGCTTGAACTATTTGATTCCAAGCAGATTTCCGGACGGAATGATGCCGGGAACGGCCGTCTTGTCCGAAACATGCTGGAGGATGCAATCCGCAAGCAAGCGGTGCGTCTCAACAAGGAAACAGGTGCCCGGGATTATAAGCTTTTAACAGCCGAGGATTTCGGAATTGCCGAACGGCCAAAGTTTGAGCTCGAGCCAGCGTTTGAAAAAGTCGTTGGCCTGGAGAATGTGAAGGATTTTATCAGGAGTCTCGAAAAACAAATCCTCGCGAATGAAAAGCGGAAAAAGGCTGGCATCTTGACGGAACAGTCGCAGACACTGAATATCGTCTTTTCCGGAAATCCAGGGACAGGCAAGACGACAATGGCGAGGATGCTTGCTGAGATGCTGAAATCAATGGGCCTTTTAAAAAGAGGCCATCTGATCGAAGTGGACCGCAGCAATCTCGTCGCCGAATATATGGGGCAGACAGCGGTCAAAACTACCGAGGTCGTCCAGTCTGCATTAGGCGGAGTGTTATTTATCGATGAAGCGTACAGTCTTGTGGAAGAAGGAGTTCAAGGCGGAGGGTTTGGCAAAGAAGCGATTGATACCCTTGTTCGCTTGATTGAAAATCACCGCAATGACCTAGTCGTGGTTCTGGCTGGATATACCGATGAAATGGAACAGTTTTTACGGAGCAATCCGGGGTTGGGCTCGCGCTTCCCACTGAAAATTGAGTTCCCGGACTATACACAGGAACAGCTTACGCAAATCACTGATATACAGGCGAAGAGCAAAGGCTTCATCCTGGATGTAGGTGTGAAACAGGGATTGGCTGAGTTTTATGGAAAGAAACAGATTCCAGGAAAAAACGACAGCGGCAACGGACGTCTTGTCAGGAATACGCTTGAGGCGGCCATCAGGAATCAGGCGGTCAGGATCGTTGAAACTGACAATGTCGGGCCGGATCAATTGAACAGATTGACCCTGGCTGATTTTGGACTGCTGGAGGATCAGCCGAAGGAAAATGCATTGCAGGAGCTGGCATCTGTTGTTGGCCTGGATGAGGTCAAAACCTTCGTGCGCTCACTATCAGCGCAGATCGAAGTGGCGAATAAAAGGAAGGCGATGGGTCTGCCAGATATGGGTGCGCAATCGCTGCACATGGTGTTCAAAGGCAACCCGGGTACTGGTAAAACCACGATTGCGCGGATTCTGGCCAGAAGGCTGAAGGAACTTGGTGTGATCAAACTGGATCATATCGTGGAAACGGACCGTTCCGGACTGGTGGCCGGGTATGTTGGCCAAACTGCCCTGAAAACACGGGAAGTTTTGGAGAAGGCACTTGGCGGCATTCTATTCGTCGATGAAGCGTATGCTTTATTTGGCGACGGACAGGATTTCGGGCAGGAAGCGATTGATACGATTGTGAAGTTCATGGATGACCACCGCGAGAATATCATTGTGATTTTAGCAGGTTATGAGGATGATATGGAACAGCTGCTGGATTCGAACGCAGGCTTGCGTTCCAGGTTCCCGAATGTGATCAATTTCCCTGATTATGCAGTCGATGAACTGGTGGAAATTAGCAGACGTCTGCTGAAGCCGAAAGGATACGAACTGAGCCCTGATGGAACCCGGGCGCTTAAAGGAATATTTGAGAGTGTAGAAGGAAACACTTCTGCCGGGAATGGCCGACTGGCAAGGAATATTTGCGAAGCCGCCATCCGGGCACATGCATTGAGGCTGAGTGAAATCGACGAGCCAACATTAGAGGATTTGACGCTGCTTATGCAGGAGGATTTTTTACAGGCCGGGGGTGTTGCTAGATGAAAAAAATCATAAAATTTTTATGGTCTTTGTTTTTCTACGTTTTTCTATTTCCAATCACTGCACTCGTCATCGTTTTTGGACCGCTGATGACTTTCTTTGATCTTCTAGATGTTTATAAATTAGGAGCGCCGCGACTTGGTCTGGGCTTGGGCGGGATTGCCTTGCTTGGCTTCCTTCTCTTTTTATCGATGAAGTATCACTCGTGGCTCTACCGCAAATTCCCGGTGCTGCTTCCTTTTTTCCAGATGTGCTTTGTCAGCTTTATCGTGATGGAACTCAGCCTGACATTTGCCAACCTGTGGGCAGATCAAATGATGATCGGAAAAACGGTCGCGATCGTTTTATCGGTGCTATCAATCCTGTTAGGAAGAGCATTTCTATCGTACTGGTATTATAAATACCCGATTAGCTACAAGATGGTGCGCTGACGGAGGAGGAGGGATTCGCGATGCGGAAAAAATTAAAGAAAGATACTGAGTATGAACTGGATAATCAATGGGCCGGCGAAGAGGAAGAAGCGGAGCCGGAAATCATTTACCACGAACATAGCCATCGAAAGCCAGTATTCTTTGGCACGATTTTAGCGATTGTATTGGCGATTGGCTTAAGCATGGTTTCTGGCGGCTATTCATCAGAAGGAAGCGCGGAAGAAGTGGTCGCCAATCGGATCAGCAAGTCTACGATTGCAGGAGAAAGCCTTATGACAGACGAAACGAACGCAGGGATCACTGCCAAGGATTTTGAAGTGACCGTAGGAGATTCCGGCGGTGAAGCAAAAATGCTGATCTGGGATTTCAACAGTGAAGACAATGATGAAGTCCAAATCCTGGTGAACGGACAGCCGGTGAAAGAAAAACTTATCCTGGCCAACAATCCCGCTGCCATTTCCATCCCGGTCCCAAGCACGGTGACAATCAAGGGGCTTAAGGATTTTGGAGGCGGCATCTCATACGCAGTCAAATTCCCGAATGATAAAATCACCTATTATAATGTCGTAAGCGTGAATGCCGGGAATACTTATACGGTAAAACCGCTGTAGTGAAGCATGGGGATGTCCCCATCTGAGGGAGGGTTCAAGATGAATAAACGGGGAGCGGGTGTGGCTTTCATTGCCATATCTGCATTATTGATTTCATCAAAATATATAAGTGCGGCGATTTTCGGATCTGGAGTCGCAAGTTGGGATAAGTCATTATTTGACGCCATGTTAGAATATGTGGGCAATACGTTAAGTATGTTTAGCTTGTTTGCTTTTGTTGTTGGAGTAGCTTACATAGTCTGGGGAGAGCGTGAAGAAAAGGTAAGTAAGGGAGACCATAAAGATTTAAATTCTTGACTGAGATTCAATTTCTGTAAAAGCATGGGACGTACTTATTGCATCCAATCCCGGAAGCAAAGGGTACGTCCCTTTGCTTCAAAAGAGGTAAAATAAAAGTAAATATAGAATTCGGAATGGCGGGTAGGGCGATGAATATTTTACTGGCGGAAGATGACCTGAAGCTTGGCGAGCTGATCAGTTATATGTTAAAGAAGAAAGCTGGTTATCAGGTTGAATGGGTGAAGGAAGGGGAGGATGCTTATTTTTACAGTACTTCTTCCCATTATGATGTGCTGATTTTGGACTGGATGATGCCGAATGGGTCTGGTGTGGAGGTTTGCCGCCGCTTGAGGAAAGAGGGATATGCCGGGGCGATTTTGATGCTGACGGCGAAAGATTCGGTCGAGGACAGGATTAATGGCCTTGATGCCGGTGCGGATGATTATCTGATCAAACCGTTCGAGATTGACGAACTCCTTGCCAGGATCAGGGCACTGACAAGGAGGAACTTTGCTCCGATTGTGGAAGATGAGGTACATTATCGTGATCTTGTGTTAAGCCGGATCGGCCAGGTATTAAGTGATGGAAACAAGGAGATCCAGCTAAGTCCTCGTGAATTCCAGCTGCTCGATTTGCTGCTGCAAAACAGGGGACAGGTTTTGCCCCGGGAGCTTATATTGGAGCGGATTTGGGGATTGGACGCGGATGTATCAACGAAAACGATCGATGCGACGGTAAAATTGCTTCGCAAAAAGCTGGACAGCTTTGGCAAGTATGACTTGCTTCAAAGCATCAGAGGGGTAGGGTATAAAATTGAAAACTAAGTCCTTGCGCCGTGAAAGAGAGCAGAATATCTTCAAACGGACCCAGCGGCGGCTGACGAAGGGATTTTTGGGCCAGTTGATGAGCTTCCTGCTGCTGTTTTCCATCGTCATGTTCGCTGTGCTTTATTTGGTGATCATGCAGGACCACGAGCAGGAAGTGAAGACCCTGGCAAAAGGAGAAGCTGAAAGATTGGAAAGATTCCTTGAGAGGAACCCTGAAAGAGTTGGCGAGTTTCAGGAGCATGAACTGGAATTAAGAGGTCCCGGCCAGGTTTTTGTCTATCTCATCAGTCCGGAAGGTGACTTGCTTGCAGGGAATGAAGCATTTCCGAAGGCTCGGCCGGAGTTATTGTCTGCACTTGATCCTCAGGAACTTTTCCAGCGGAAAGTGAAAGTCGATTTATCCTACGAGGAGGACGAAGAAGACGAGCACGAGGATCATAGTGAGTTATTTCGGAAGGACATCCGCCTCTTGATTGCAAAGGAAGAAGTATCGGTTGACGATCGTGAAATCGGGAACCTTTATGTCGGTACGGACATATCTTTTGTCTATCAAATGTTTACCTGGCTGTTCGGTATCCTGATTGGTTTGCTGCTTGTGTTCTTACTGGTCGCCTGGTTCCTGAGCAGCAGGATGTCGAAAAAGGCGATGGTCCCGATTAGTTCAGCGTTTGACAGACAGCGTGAATTTGTCGCGGATGCCTCACATGAACTCAGGACGCCTTTAAGTGTCATGCTTTCTTCCATCGATGCGATCGAGATGACGATCGATGATAAACAGGATCATATGGTCCGTAAAATGCTTTTTAATATGAAGGATGAAGTGAAAAGAATGACAGGACTGGTGAGCGATCTGCTGACACTTGCCCGGTCAGATTCAGGTAAAATCGAGCGGAATGATGAAGTTTTTGATTTTACAGAAGTGGCCCAAAAGGCAGTGGACGCGATGAATCCAATAGCACATGAGAAGCAAATTGAACTTCAATTCCATGCACCTGAAACACTTCCTGGCAAGGGTGACGAGCACCGATTGATGCAGCTTCTCTATATCCTGTTGGATAACGCGTTAAAATACACCCCTTATGGCGGGAAGGTTGAGCTGGCTCTATCAAGAAAACAAAATGAGCTGACGATTAAAGTCCGTGATACAGGAATCGGAATCCGTCCCGAAGAGCAGCCGTTCATCTTCGACCGTTTTTATCGCGCAGACAAGGCCAGGTCAAGGCAAGAAGGAAGCTACGGATTGGGGCTCTCGATCGCCAAATGGATTGTTGACATTCATCAAGGCACAATTGTAGTGAACAGTGAATATGGGAAAGGCAGTACGTTTGTGGTGCAGCTGCCTTTCGCCAATAGAAGTTAACTTATCGTTGTATTGGCCGTTCCAGAGTGAGCAACTCATCCTCCAGCGATGAAAACTGTTGTTCCAACACAATCTTGGCGTCCGAAATCGCAGCATTGTAAAAATGAGGAGCAAGCGATGTTTTGACAAAGTCTAAAACTCTTTCAGCCGCGAATTCAGTTAAATCTTCCCCTCTTTCTTGTGAAAAGAAAATCTGGATTTCATCAATCATGGTCTGCTGCTGTTCTTTTGATAGTTTTATGAACATGGAAAGCACTCCTTTTAACTGTAGTTTACATTTGTAACTATACAAACTGAATACAGTAAATTGCAGACTTTAAAAAAAATAAATTTTATGTACAGGACAAAGAAAAAGTATGAACCGAACCATGGTTTATACTTTTTTTGTTTTGTTAACTCTTCCTTTTCACCGTATTTTCACCATCCGCGGATATAGTGATACCCATAAAGGATATAGGAGGAGAGTTCCTGCATGAATAAAAAAGTAAAGTGGTCGGTGATCTCTGTCAGTACAATTATGGCTCTGACGTTTGGCGGCCTGGTGATGAATAACGAAAAGGCTGCAGGCAATGAAAATTCAGTTCCGGAAAAGGATTGGCTTCGTGAAAATTTTTCAGCATTTAATGAAGAAGGCTATGAGGAAAACGAATACAGCGATGATGAGGGCGATGGTTATTACGGAAATCATGATGAGGATGATGAGTATGAAGAGCATGATGATGAAGGTTACGAAGACGATGATGAAGGTTATGAAGACGATGATGACGATCACTACAGAAGCGAATATCAGGAGCAAGGGACTTCATGGGGACAAGACCAAATCGTGAATGCTCCGGCAAGAGGCTTCCGGCAGGAGCAAAGCAGCTCGAGGACATCACGATGATTGAGACGAAGTTCAGAGCGATGAATAGCAGCATCCTGCTTTCAGGAATGGATCTCGATGCTCATTTACAGATAAAGAAAATGATTGTAGATTTCGAGCAAAAGGCAAGCCGGTTCATTCCCGAAAATCAGCTGGCATTCGTCAATCACAGTCCACTAGATGTTCCGATTTATTTGGATTCTACGCTGGCAGAACTCCTAGATCGATCGCTTCAGCTCGCAAGGAGATCAGATTTCTATGTCCATCCGTTTCTTGGAAAAGAGATGAGGGCGAATGGGTATACCGAGTCATTTCATGAGCAATATCAGCCTGTTTTTACCGGGTTTGCCGAAAAGCATTTTTCCCGGGAACCGATTGAGAGGCTATCGAAAAGCTGGATAATCAAAAAAAGGGATTTTCATTTTGACTTCGGAGGCTTTGGAAAAGGATACATCATTAATGAAGGGATTAAACATCTCAAACAGAAGGGTGTGAATCGTTTTCTGATCAATGCCGGGGGAGATCTCGCGGTGCTCGGATCCTATGAGGTCGGAATCGAACATCCCGTTTTGATGGGAGAGGACATGATCAAACTGTCAATCACCGATAAAGCACTTGTCACTTCAGGGAAAAATTATCGGAGATGGACCAGAGGGAATCAGGAATATCACCATATCCTAAATGGCCGGACAGGTGAGCCTGCTTTTAACGGAGTGCTGCAGGCAAGCGTCATTGCCAATACCGCAATGGAAGCTGAAACCGCGGCGAAGCTTCTGTGCATCCTTCCATTCGATGAAGCAAAAGCAATGCTTTACAGGAATTTTCCGCGAATAGCTTATTTTGTTTACTTTGAAAAGGACAAGATTGCCATCGGCGGGGATACACGACTTTACAAACGACTGGAGGCAGCGAAATGAATTGGATTTGGATTGCGATCCGCGCCACAGGATTGACAGGATATTTTTTGCTGACATTATCACTCTTGATGGGCATATACAGCCATATTCCGCGGAAAAGAGGTTCAATCCTTGGTTTCCATCAAATTATTGGCCAGGTAGCCCTTTTATTCATCGGAATCCATGCATACCTGTTGATTTTTGATAACTATGAGCCTTTTTCTGTTTCGGAACTGCTCATCCCCTTTTCAGCATCGTATGAACCGATCCTGTCAGGATTGGGAACAATCGCGGTTTATTTATTGATCATTGTGATCTTAACATCTGATTTCATGAAAAAAGTCGGGCGATCAGCCTGGAAAAAAGCACATTATCTCGTGTTCCCGCTCTGGTTCCTATCAGTGATTCACGGCCTTTTTCTTGGAACAGATACAGAATCATTGTGGGCCGTGGCTTTATATGGAGGCTCTGTTTTGATTGTCAGCATGGCAACCATTTTTCTAGTATTGAAAAAAGTAAGCCAAAAGAGGAAAGCGCGGCCGGTTGCAACGTGAATGCTTTTGTTTTAGGGGAATGAGTGAATCTCACTCTGAAAACAGATAAGACGCCTTTTGGAGATGGAATTAGCACGCTAATTCGCATCTCTTTTTTTGTTGATTTTTTAGCAATTGAATAATCAGTGCACCGGGACAGTAGATGTGAAAAAACTCTCTAGATTAAACTAAAGAGTTTTAAAGGGAAACGTGTTCTGAGATTATGGGTGTATTTTCTTTGGCAGCAGGTTTCTCGAAGTACTTTTGAAATGCATAATTTAGTAAACCAAATGAGTAGTAAAGCAAAAATATTTTAGTTGAAGTGAAACTTTTGAATTTAAAATGTCCAATTTTCTGGAAAATCGGCACGAATATATAAGCGAAAATTAAGTCCATAACTAGATTTGAAATGGCATACAAAGAGAATTTACCGAACGTAAAATGAAACACCCACAAATTAACTGTGAAAAATGGACCTAAAATAAAAGCCAATGCGTCAAACACCATATATTTGTAACCGCCCTTTACATCCCACCAATTAAATATTGGACTTATCATTTCTACAGTTAGTAATAGAAAAGAGCAAAATAAAGTGACAGGTAAATACCTTTTGAAGGATTGTTTAGGAAGAAAGATTGAAGTGATCGTCCATAATACTACTGCATTAAAAATTCTAAAGAAATTGGCAAGCAACTTGTTCACCCCTTTATTTTTTTTAGTGTTTGAAATTCCCTATGGATTATTCATCCTTCTCGTCAAGCAGTTCTACTGTATTCTTACAGTATTCAACGAGGCAGCAAAGCCATATGATTTAACCGCCAAAAAATGTCTGTATATTTACGTTTCCTGTCGTTAAATCTAATGACGGTAAGTTGCTTTCGGAGGGGACGGGCTTGAAGTTTATCATTAAAACACTGACATTTATTGCAATTCTTTTGTTATTTTCACAAGTAAGGACGTATGGAGAAAAACAGGATGACATCTATATAAAAATTGATCTTTGGACAAACAGGCTTTTGGTTTTTAAAGAAAATGAAGTAACCAGACAGTACGATATTTCCCCTGGCAATGAGCAAACTCCTACACCAATTGGAATGTTTACAGTTGTAGGCAAATCAAGTGGATGGGGTGGGGGATTTGGCTCGAGATGGCTCGGATTAAATGTTCCCTGGGGAGATTTCGGAATCCATGGCACCAATAAACCAACCTTGATCGGCAAAAATGTCAGCAGCGGCTGTATTCGGATGCGCAATAAGGATGTTGAAGAGCTGTTCGATATGATTCCTCAAGGGACAAGGGTTTATATCGAAGGCCCTCTTACCGGCATGGGAGAGGGAGAGTTTAAAAATATCGCTTATGGATCGAAAGGCAATCTTGTCCAGCTTGTTCAAAATAGACTGAAAGCCATGGGGCTCTATTTTGGGCCGATTGACGGGATATATGATAAAGGGACGGAGAATGCTGTCAAACAGTTTCAGAAACTAAATCATTTGCCTGTGACTGGCGGGGTATCGATTCGTGAATATACATTATTGGGATTGCTGGAGTAAAAAGAGCAATCAAAAAATGGAGGATTGTCATGAGGAAAAATAAAGTGAAAGCCATTTATAACGAAAACTTTTCTGAGGTGCCAAACAAAGAAGTATTGGAAATCAGCGAAACAGGTTACGGGCTGGAATCCGTTGCAGAAGGTGCTGATTTCGCAGAGGGTGATCAAAAAAACTCTCCCAACTGTGGAGGGCTATAACAAAAATGGAAAGGTGAACGATTCTTTTTTTTGAACCGTCCCTCTTTTTGTAAATCCATTAAGTGGAAAATGAGGTCACCAATAAGATTATTGGAGTACCGGAAATCCAGTAAGTGGATAATAAGGTCACCAATAGAGCGTATTGGAGCACGGCAAATCCAGTAAATGGATAAAGGGGTCACCAATAGAGTGTATTGGAGCACAGCAAATCCAGTAAATGGATAAAGGGGTCACCAATAGAGTGTATTGGAGCACGGCAAATCCAGTAAATGGATAAAGGGGTCACCAATAGGATGTATTGGAGCACGCTAAATCCAGTAAATGGATAAAGGGGTCACCAATAGGATGTATTGGAGCACGGTAAATCCAGTAAATGGATAAAGAGGTCACCAAAAGGGTATATTGGAGCACTGTAAATCCAGTAAATGGATAATGAGGTCATCAATAAGGTGTATTGAAGCACCGGAAATCCAGTATATGGATAATTAGATTATCAATAAAGCGTCTTGGAGCACCGGAAATCCAGTAAATGGATAATGGGGTCACCAATAAGGCGCATTGGAGCACTGGAAAGCCAGTAAATGGATAATAGCATCAACAATAAGGCGTATTGGTGCCCTAAAACGCCTGAAAATGAAAAAAGAGGTCACCAATAAAAACGAAAGGACGATTCCACCAGGATCGTCCTTTTCGCAATTATTCAAAAATATAACTGATGACATCAAGTGCCTGCTCGACCGTTTCTACCGTAACATTTGCCTTATTGGATAGTTCTTTTAACGGGTGGATCAAGGATTCTGGCCTGATGATGATGGTTGGTTTGTTCAGGGCGATGGCGGTGCTTGCGTCCATTGCCGTGTTCCATTGTTTGTATTTTTCGCCGAACAGGGCAATGACGATATCGGATTTGGACATAAGTACCTGGGTCCTGAAGTTGTTGATATCTGATGCGGCGTCATCTTTGTAAACGTTGCCTGGCTGTGTGCCGAGGATTTCCTCGCCAATCTGGTCGGAGCGGTCATGGTTTGTCTGCGGTCCGACGAAGGTGAGGGGCAGGTTTCGCTCCTTTGCTTTCTGGGCCACCTGGTCGCGCCAATCATCATGAATTTGACCTGCTAGATATACAGTTAATTCCATCGTAACACCCTCCTAATGAAATAAATTCTAACTTCATCATAAAGAATTTTGCTGAGGAATCAAAGGGATTAGGTTGTCGTCCCGATTTTGTTCAAAGGATGGCTGTTTGGAAAAAACATGCAAAGGGTACGAAAGACCCAGGAACTTCTTTTAAAAAAGTCCGTATTACATGAAAAAGAATATGAATGTATGGAGGAAACCAAATGGGATTTGTATTGTTTGTGCTCGTGATAACGGCAATCGGGGGGATATGGTACGGCTGCAGTGTTCTTCAATATAAACTTTCAGTTCAACCAACATCTTATGTCGGGTGGAAGATATTCGGCAACATATTGTTGCTGGTACTGGGACCCATCGCGGTGGTAGCTTTATCGCTCTTCCTAATGACACAATTTGATATCGTATCAGACCAGACTGGCCAGGGAATCGGCTGGTTTTATGTCATCTATTTCATGCTGCAAATCTTCGTTATACCGGCAAAAGTCATCTATTTACCTGTTTTTCATTTTATCGTTAAAAAGAGAAGGGAGAAATTGATTAAGGATGATAGTTTCACCAGTAGATAATTTCGGTTTGTCTGTGGGTGTCATCCTTCTTCTGAGAGAATGTCATTAAGCAGATAACTATAGAGGTGAAATCATTGAAGAAAAAGACTTTAACAGCCATTTCCTACATATACAGCATTTTGGTTTTCGGAAGTTTTGGTATATGGGGATATCTTGTGGAAAAAGAAGAGGGAGTGATCGACCCGACAAAACATGAGATGCCTCTTATTCTATTTATTGGCCTCATGTTAATTGCCGTGGTTTTGGCGGGAGTTGGTTTTAATAGTGTAAAAGAAAAGGGCAGCAAAATAACTAGGAAAGCTGTGTTTACAGGCATTGTTATGGGTTTACTCTTTATTGCCTGGGGTGTTGTAAGGTCTTTAAACTAATTAAAATAAGCTGGTGATGGTATGTCGAAGAAGGTGTTGACTTACATAACAGCAATAGTTATTCCTGTTACTTTAATTTGGGGCATCCTATGGGCTTTCAATGCAGCAGATGAAGATGGAACTATTCATTTGGAGGGCAATGAACCCTATGCCTACTTATTCCTGGGTTTATCTATAACTGGATTGATAACAGGATCGATTGCTTTAAGGGCCACGAATGAAAAAGGCGATAAAATCAGTAAAAAGACCGTCTTTTCAGGATTGGCAGTTGCGGCGATATTTTTTCTGTGGAGATTGTCGGTTTCGTTATAGATGATTGAGAAAGGGCTGGCTTCCGGTCAGTCTGTATCTGGCATATAGAAAAATATTCCTATACAATAGTGATATTGAAGTGTAAATGTGGTGATCTAGTTGTTAAAGCTTTTATTGATTGAGGATGATGCGTCGTTATTCAATGAGATCCGGGACCGTCTGACGCAATGGTCGTATGAGGTGTATGGGGTTACGGATTTTGGCGATGTGATGAGTGATTTTAGCAATATCAAACCTGACCTGGTAATCATCGATATCCAGCTGCCGAGGTTTGACGGGTTTCATTGGTGCCGGATGATTCGGTCCCATTCGAATGTGCCGATTATTTTTCTTTCTTCACGGGACCATCCAACAGACATGGTGATGTCGATGCAGATGGGGGCGGATGATTTTGTCCAGAAGCCGTTCCATTTTGATGTGCTGATTGCGAAAATCCAGGCAATCCTTCGCCGTGCCTATAATTATAATACGACGCAGAACCAGTTGAAAACATGGTGCCGGGCGACGATTGATTATGATAAGAATATCGTTGAAAATGAGTTGGGCCGGATCGAATTGACGAAGAATGAAATATTCATATTAAAATTGCTGATTGAACAGAAGAATAAGATTGTCAGCCGTGATGAAGTCATGAACAGCTTGTGGGATGATAAGCGGTTCATTAGCGATAACACATTGACGGTCAACGTCAATCGGCTGCGGAAAAAGCTGGATGAAATCGGGCTTGGCCATAAAATCGAAACGAAGATTGGGCAGGGATATATGGCTGTTGAAGAGGATCATGGATGATGTTTACTACATACTTGAAGGAACGGGGAAGCTGGATCTTGTTATTTTTGCTGCTTCAGTTCCTCGCTGTTTTCATCGCTTATATAGATTCGGCAGTATCACTCACGTCAATTCTTTATTATGTCTTTCTATCGCTCATTATTTTTATGGTTTTTTTAGTGATGCGTTATCAAAAGGAAATGAAATTTTATCAAGAGCTTGAAGAAGCGCAAGATACCATGGATTTTTCACACAGGGAATTCCTCAGTCCTTTTGAAAGGATGGCAGCAGAAAGCATCACTCGCCATTTCGAAGGGCTGAGAAATAAAGTTTCCGAGAATGAGCGGATGCTAGACGAGGAAAAGGATGAATTGCTTTCCTGGATCCATGAGGTGAAAACTCCGCTGACAGCTTTGAGCTTGATGATTGATCGGCTTGAGAATCAGACGCTGAAAAAAGAAATGACCTATGAGTGGCTGCGGATTCACCTTTTACTGGATCAGCAGCTGCATCAAAGACGGATTCCTTTCATGGAAAATGACTTATACATAGAGCAGACTGATTTGGAGAGTGTGATTTTTGGCGAGGTCAAAACCCTGCAGTCCTGGTGCATCCAAAAAGGCATCGGCTTCGACTTTGACCTGGAGTCGAAAGAGGTTATGACCGATGCCAAATGGCTTGCCTTTATCATCAGGCAGCTGCTGACAAATGCTGTTAAATATAGCGAAAGATCTGATATTCTGATCACCAGCGACCAGCGGAACGGACAGACTATCCTCGAAGTTGCCGACACTGGCAGGGGAATCGATTCCAGGGATCTCCCGCGAATTTTTGAAAAAGGATTTACTTCAACTGCTCATCATCAGGACAATGCAGCAACGGGGATGGGACTGTACCTGGCGAGAAAAGCAGCGGACTCACTGAAAATCAAGATTGATGTGGAATCAGCGCCAGGCAAAGGGAGTACGTTCAAGCTGACCTTCCCTAAAAGCAATGATTTTGTCCGGATAACAGGCATGTGACAATAATGTCACATGCCTTTGCTGATTTGTTACCTGAATCGAAGGAAGGAATACAGGCAGGATTTTATAATGAATTTATCATAGAAAGGATGTGTGAACATGATTTTATTGGAAGCGGCCAAACTTCATAAAACATATGGAAATAAGTTTAATAAACAGGAAGTATTGAAAGGGCTCGACCTTAAAATTTTCAAAGGGGAATTCGTGAGCATCATGGGTGCCTCTGGATCGGGTAAAACGACGCTCTTGAATGTCCTCTCTTCTATCGATAAGGTCACCAATGGTTCGATCAAGATTGAAGGGAACGAGATTACCGGGATGAAGGAAAAGCAGCTGGCGGAATTCCGCAAGCAGCACCTGGGCTTTTTGTTCCAGGATTACAATCTCCTCGATACACTGACAGTGAAGGAAAATATCCTCTTGCCACTTTCGGTCAGCAAGACGCCTAAAAAGGAAGCGGATCAGCGGTTCGAAGCGATTGCCGCGGAACTCGGAATTCTGGAGTTGAAGAATAAATATCCAAATGAAATTTCCGGCGGGCAAAAGCAGCGCACATCTGCTGCACGAGCTTTCATCCATGACCCGAGCATTATTTTTGCCGATGAACCAACGGGCGCGCTGGATTCGAAATCAGCTTCAGACCTTTTGAATAAACTAAGTGACTTGAATCAAAAACGACAGGCAACGATTCTGATGGTCACTCATGATCCAGTTGCGGCAAGCTACTGTGGCAGGGTAATTTTTATAAAGGATGGTCTTATTTATACTGAACTGAATAAAGGTGACCAGACGAGACAGGAATTTTTCAAGGACATCATGAAAACCCAGAGCGTATTGGGCGGTGTGCACCATGAGCGTTAACCAGCTGATTCTTCGTAATTTGAAGAAGAACCTTAAAAATTACTATCTGTATGTTTTTGCATTGGTGTTCAGTGTCGGCCTTTATTTCGCCTTCGTCACCCTCCAATATGATCCTTCCATGCATGAAACGAAGGGTTCGATTAAAGGAGGGGCCGCTATTAAATCGGCATCTGTTCTACTCGTGGCCATCGTGGCGATTTTCCTGACCTACGCCAATAACATTTTTATCAAAAGAAGAAGCAAGGAGATCGGCCTATTCCAGCTTGTCGGAATGACAAAGGGCAAGATTTTTCGGATCCTGAGTGTTGAAAACTTCCTCCTTTATTATGGCTCCTTGCTGGCGGGTGTTTTCCTTGGATTTTCAGTATCCAAGCTAATCATCATGATTCTGTTCAAAATCACTCAGGTTGAAGGGATTGCGAAGCTTCATTTTTCCGGAACAGCCCTCGTGCAGACACTGATCGTTTTTTCGGTCATCTATGTATTGATGCTGCTGTTGAACTATCTTTTCATTAAACGGCAGAGCATTCTATCCCTGTTCAGGGTCATTTCAAGTGCTGAAGGCCGGGCAAAAAAGATTTCTTTCTGGGAGATGATGATAGGCATTCTTGGCATTACACTGATTGGGATCGGGTATTATGTGTCATCCAAGCTGTTCGAAGGGGACTTTACAACCGTGAACGAACTCTTCTTCGCCATGGTGTTCATTTTAGCGTCGGTCATCATCGGGACTTATCTATTTTACAAAGGTTCTGTCAGCTTCATTGCCAATCTCATCCGGAAAAAGAAGGATGGGTATTTAAATATAAATGAAGTGCTGTCGTTATCCTCCATCATGTTCAGGATGAAGTCGAATGCGTTGGTGTTAACGATCATCACGACGGTATCAGCGCTTGCGATCGGCTTATTGTCTTTAAGCTATATCTCCTATTATTCTGCAGAACAGAGTGCCAAAAATAATGTTCCAGATAACTTTGCTTTTGTTGATGCAGACTCTGCTGCTGATTTTATGGAGAAGTTGGAGTCGCAGGATATCGGTTATGCGGAGAAAAGGATTGAGGTTCTCCAGGCGGTAATGAACGCAGAGGAAATCATCGGACTGAAAATGGATGGATACACCCAGGATCCTAAATCGATGGGGGTCTCGGTCATTAGCGAAAAGACGGAAGGTCAAAGTGAAGTGAGTAAGGATGAAACCTATCTGACAGGTTACAGTGACATTATGATGAAATTCATCTCCATGAAAGATTCAGGACCGATTGAGATCATCGGAAAAAATCATGCTATTCCATTGCAGTACATTGGAATGGAAAAGGAATATCCTGTTTCCCGGTATTTCGGTGGTTCTCCTGTGGCCGTTGTCGATGAGTCCGTATTTGAGAAATTAAAGAGTGATTTGGACTCTTCCATCCAAAGAGACTATTCATTGTATATTGGGGTTGATATTAAAAACGAGAATGATTTAGTGAAGGCGAATCAACTATTCAATGAAAATCAGGAAAATGATCTCAATGAATCTCGCCTGGATAATGAAAATACCCAAAAGAAACAAATGGGGCTTGTCATGTTCATTGTCGGTTTCCTTGGGCTGACCTTCCTCGTCACGTCGGGCTGCATCCTTTATTTTAAACAAATGGATCAGACAGAAGACGAAAAGCCGAATTATACGATTTTAAGAAAGCTTGGTTTCACACAGGGTGATCTACTAAAGGGAATCCAGGCAAAACAGGCATTCAATTTCGGTATCCCACTATCAATCGGCCTGCTGCACAGCTACTTCGCCGTCAAATCCGGCTGGTTCTTTTTCGGCACCGAGTTATGGTGGCCGATGCTGATTGTCATGGGACTTTATACAGCATTGTATTCCATTTTCGCGATACTTTCAGTGGTTCATTCTAAGAGAGTTATTCGGGAATCTCTTTAACAGAAGCGCAGGGGTTTGCCCTGTGCTTTTGATTTTTTGGTGCATACTTAAATGATAGTTGAAAAATCTGTTGAAAAGGAAGGCCAGGCCCTTGTTTATCTTCTCAAGTTTGTGGAAAGCCTCCAGTCACCTTATCCTCGCTCGTAAGGTAAACGCTTCTGCGGAGTGATTTGCAGCGTTTTTTGATGCGTGCTGCTTCCTTGCTTATTTCTTCTATTGTACTGAAGCTGAAGTCCTTGTTTTGGATTACAGCGATGGACAATCCGACGAGCGGGATGTTTTCTAGTACACCCATTCGGCTGATTCCATGGATATAGCCATGTTCAAGTTCTTCAGTCGTGTAGAATTGGTGGGCAAATTGTTCAAAATGATGAATTAAGGTTTGGCAGATATCCTTGTAATCATGATGGGGAAGGATGGCAAGGAAATCGTCTCCTCCGATATGACCGACGAAAGTATCCAGTTTGTTGTGGCTTTCTAGTACTGTTTCTTTCAGAATTGTCGCAGTGTGCTGAATGACTTCATCGCCAAGCTTGAATCCAAATGTATCATTGAATGATTTGAATAGATTGATATCTATATATAGGACCGTGTAATTTTCGGATGCAATCGCCTTCTTGAGTGCATTTTTTATCTCGAAATTGCCTGGCAGTCCTGTTAGTGGGTTAGAATAGCGGGCAATGCTGATTTGCTCTTCAGCCAGTTTCATTAGTAAATTCCGGATGCTGACAATGCCGACCAGGCGGTCTTTTCTAGTGACGATCACATAGTCATACAGATGTTCTTGTGCGCGATCCATCGCTTGTGCACTTGTTTCAGTAATCGGTACTGAATGGTCAACAATGAGCGGATCGGTGATCATCACCAAATCAACAGTCCTTTTCATGAAAAGGTCGAACCCATACTGGATCGATAACTTCTGGTAAAATTTCGTTTTCGTCACTAACCCGATTGGACGGTCTTCTGAACAAACCACGACTCCTTCGATCTCCGGTGTGTTTTTGAATATCATATAGATGTATTCACATTTGGTTGAAGGATTAACCACCATCACTTTCTCTGCAATCTCCCCAATTGTCACTTGCATAACTACACCTTCATTTCATTTATGTATGCAGAAGATAACGCTCCGGCCTGCCTAGGAAGTAGCCCTGGCCAAACTGGATGCCTGCTTGTCTGGCAATGGTCAACTCCTCTGCAGTTTCAATACCCTCAAGTGTGACTGAGACACCCTCATTAATAAAGTATGAAGAAATCCAATTCAGGAACGTTTGTTTCTTGATGGATCGTCCCAAATCCATTGAAAAATATCGATCAAGTTTTACAATGTCAGGTTCAAGCTCTAAAGCAATCCGCAGGGAGGATTGTCCCTTCCCAAGATCATCTAGTGCAAATCTAAAACCAAGGGATCTAAGGCAGTGAATCACATCTGTCAGCTTGCCCAATGACATAACTGATTCTGCTTCATTCAGCTCAAAAATAATGCTTTCCGGTGCTAAAGCTACCTTGTTCATTAATCGATTCAGTTGCCTTAGAAAATCAGGGTCTAAAAGTGTGGATGGAAAGACATTGACAGACAAACGAGGAGGATTTAAGTACCTGGACTGTTGCTCGAATGTATGTATGCTATTGGCGATGGAGTGAAAATCTAAATCAAATAGCTGATTCTGCTGCATGGCAAGTGAAAATAGAACTTCGGGATTCGGGATTTCAGGATGTCTGATCAAGCTTTCATACCCGAAAACATAGTCATCCTGCAAGTTGTAGATTGGCTGAAATGCATGTTGGAAGTTAAATAACTGGAAAGAACGGTCTCTGGAAGAATCTAATATCATCGCTGTCATTATATAATCCCATCCTAAAATATGATTTATAATCCAAATGTACTATTTTACTATTAATAAATTGTAAGATTTTCGTAAATTTTTCTTAAAAAACTAAGAAGATAGTCCTGTTTCAAATTAAAAAAGAAGCGTAAGGACTACGCTTCTTTTTGGAAGGGTGCAGGCTGAATGCTTGTTTCTATTATTTGAAGATAATGGCTTATTAAATTATCGAAAATCCTCTCCCATTTTTGGGTGAGTGCATAGTTTCTGCCTTCGTAGCCCATTTGAACTCTCTTGCTGTCTGATGTAAGGAGGCTAATGATAGCCTCAGCAAAATGATGGATATCATGTGGTGTACATAAGCGTCCTGTCACTCCATCCTCAATGATGCTTCTTACTCCCCCAGAGTTTGCTCCTATGACAGGGGTGCCGCTGGCAAGTGATTCAAGAACGACATTTCCGAATGTTTCTGTAGCAGAAGGGAAGATGAATAGGTCGGATGCTGAGTAGACTTCAGCGAGTTGACCGCCTTTTAGGTAGCCCGTGAAGATCATATTAGCAGGTGCTTCTTTTTCAAGTTGTTCCCTCATTGGCCCGTCACCCACGATTAGCCAATGAACCTTATCGGCGATCTGGGGCGGCATGTTTTTAGCAATCTCCAGCAGGAGTCCGGCACTTTTTTCCGGAGCCAGCCTGCCTGCATAGGATAAGATATATTCTTTTCTAAAAGAGTATTTCTTCCGGACAGCGAGCTTGTCATAAAATGGGTGGAACAGCTCACAGTCAACGCCCCTTGGCCAGAGCTCCAGATTCTTCAATCCGTGTTCTGTCAATTGAGCCATTGTATCATGAGACGGAACGAAGATTTTCTGCAGTGGCTGGTGAAACCAGTTCATGTATTTCCATAGCAGGCTGGATAATAAACCTAGGTCATAGAATTGCAGATACTGGTCGAAATCGGTGTGATACGAGCCAGCCAGCGGAATTTTCAGCTTCTTTGCGCAATATACACCCATGATGCCAAGATTGAATGGTGTTGCGACATGGATGAGATCGGGATTGAATTTTTCCAGTTCTCCCTTGATTTTAAAATAGTTAGGGAAAGCGACCCGGCATTCTGGATACAGGAAGAAGGATGCGCTTTTAAATCGATGGATATGGGACGGAACATACTCTCCGCTTGGATTCTCGGGGGCGAACACCTTGACGGAATGTCCCTTTTCTGCCAGATAGTCTGTGAATCTTTTCAATGTACGGGCGACTCCATTAATCTCTGGATAAAAGGTATCAGTGAAAAATGCGATTTTCATGCCAGGCCCCTCCTTTGATAAAAACATACTCAGACTAAGCTTTTCTCACGTTTTCTTCGTACATATGCAATCCTCGGATTCTCAAAGAAGGAACGAGTAACTGAGTATACCGGCTGTTGTCCCAAGCAGGGCACCGACGAGAATATCTGTTGGGTAGTGCAGACCAAGGTATACCCTCGAAAGGGCGACCATGCAGGCCAAGGGAACCAAAGCAGCCGATAAGACTGGCATGAATAATATGAAAGGCAGGACCAATGAAAAGATTGCCGTCGTATGTCCGGAAGGGAATGAATGGTCCTGCAGCGGGTTCGACGGGAAAAAAGCATTCTCCAGGATGATATAGGGCCGTTTCCGCGGGTACCATTTTTTAATGAAATGTACCGGGAGATGGCTTAGCGCTAAAGCAGCTGCACTTGCAAAAGCTGCCTGCCTGATCGGTCCGTTTAAAAACAGGACCAGCAGCAGGATGGATGAAATCGTGAACCTTGCACCGCCTGCATGGGTGATTGTACGGAAAAAGGCATTCAGGAATTTGTTTTGATAATGGCGGTTGATTCCCCGGAAAATCCTTTGATCAGTTTGGTAGAATACTAGTAAAAGTTTCATCGAATCGTCCTTCCCTGGTCAGAATTGGGGGCTTGTGATGCCATTCAGCCATTTTTGATTGGGTTGAGGATCTCCCTATTGAATAATAAGTAATGGAATGCTTGCTGACTTCCCTCAGAGAGTAACAGTTGCGGCCGTCGATAATAATAGGTTTTTTCATCAGCTGTACATACTTTTCAAGTGGCTGGTGCTTAATATGATCCCACTCCGTTGCGATTATCACTAATTCAGCACCTGAAATGGCTGTTTCGATATTAGTCGTGTAATCGATCGCATTTTCAAAAATAATTCGGGCATTTGGGACGGCAACCGGGTCATAGGCGATGACTGAAGCGCCTTTCGAAAGCAGGCCCCTCAGAATCGTGAGTGAGGCTGCTTCACGAATATCATCCGTGTCCGGCTTAAATGCAAGCCCCAATACAGCAACTCTCAAGCCCTCGAGTGAACCGAACAATTCCTTAGCCTTCTGCACAGTAATTGCTTGCTGGCGGCTATTGACCTTGATGACCGCTTCAAGCAGTTCAAACTGATGCTCGACATCGCCAGCAATTTGCACAAGTGCTTTCGTATCCTTTGGGAAGCAGGAGCCGCCGTACCCGATGCCAGCTTGCAGGAATTGAGGGCCAATCCGCCGGTCCTTGCCTATTCCAAAGGCCACTTCTTCAATATTCGCTCCGACTTTATCGCAAATAGCGGCAATTTCATTGATAAAACTGATTTTTGTGGCCAGGAATGCGTTGGATGCGTATTTAATCATTTCAGCACTTCTGATGTCTGTATTGACAATCGGGATTTTAAGAGGAAGAAAAAGCTGTTCAACTGTTCGTACGGCATACTCCGACTCGGTTCCAATGACAATACGGTCGCCATGGAAAAAATCATATATCGCATTGCCTTCACGCAGGAATTCGGGGGTAGATGCCGTGTGTACTTCAATATGGGCGGGTTTGACGCTATGGATGATTTCTTTGATTCGCTCGTTAGTGCCAACTGGCACCGTGCTCTTAGTGCAAATAATAGAATCTTTATCGAGGTTCAGACCAATCGAATAAGCTGCTTCGAAGACATGATCAAGATTTGCTGTTCCATCTGGATTTTCCGGAGTCCCTACTGCAATAAAGATGATGTCTGCATCCTTATAAGCGATTTTCGGATCCGCTGTAAAAAGAAGGCGGCCAGCATCCAGGTTCCTTTTCAGCATAGAAGTGATTCCAGGCTCATAAATTGGTGCATTCCCAGATTGAAGAAGGAGGACTTTGTCTTCACGAATGTCCGAGCAGACGACATCATAACCCATCTCAGCAAGGCATACACCAGTTATCAATCCAACATACCCAGTTCCAGCAACAGCAATCTTCATCCAATCCCTCCTAAAAGTTTCTTTCTCTAATCATAATGGAACAAACTTAAGACATTCTTGAGTTGTTGTTAAATAAATGTAAAGAATTAAGACCTAGGTGGGCAAGAGCGCCGATTCCCATGCCGATGACAATATGCGAAATAGTATCCATTTCCATCACTCCTTAAAAAACTGGTCTAAGCGAATTTTGAGATATCATTTCCAACAGTGGCATCGCGATAATGCCAGAGCATTTCCTCGAAAATAGCCTCCCAGTTTTGTTCCAGCGCATATAACCTTGCTTCTGCCTGAAACTTTCTTCTGAGATGATCATTTTTTAAAAGGTGGACGATCGCTTCTGTAAAAGCTGATACATTGCCAGGTTCACAAGTGAACCCTGTTTTTCCGGATTTGATGATGTTTTTAACTCCTCCCGAATTGGCAGTGACCGCAGCCGTTCCGCTTGCGAGTGCTTCAAGGACGACCATGCCGAATGTTTCGGTAGGAGAAGGGAACACGAAAACATCAGATATCGAGTAGAGTTCAGCCAGGTCTTTTCCGGTACGGTATCCTGTGAACTTCATGTTAGAAGGAGCCTTTTCCTCAAGTTCCTCCCGCATCGGTCCATCACCGACGATGATCCAGTCTATCTGTTCATTCAGCTCGGCCGGAATGGAGGAGGCAATATTCATCAGGGTGTGGAGGTCTTTTTCAGGAGCGAGCCTGGCGACGAAGCTCAAAGTGAAGCGTTTAGATAAACCGTATTTTTTTCTGGTTGAATCTTGATCATATCCAGGTTGATAAAGGGTGCAATCGACACCGGCAGGGCATAGTACCGTATTTCTGAAGCCGCGCCGTTTGAGCTGCCGGATTGTTTCATGGGAAGGAACAAAAAGTTTTCTAAGTGGCTTATGGAACCATTGCATGTATTTCCATAGTGAAGAAGATAAAAAAGAAAGATTATAGAACTTCAGGTAATGGTCAAAATTTGTGTGATATGAGCCAACTGCCGGGATGTTCAGTTTTTTCGAGAGATAGAGACCGCAAAGTCCCATATTGAAGGGAGTGGCGATGTGAATGATGTCTGGAGCAAAAGCTTCAAGCTCTGCTTTGATGCTGCGCACATTCGGAAAGGCAAAACGGCACTCTGGATAGAGGAAAAGGGAAAAGCTCTTGAATCTTCGGATATGTTCGGAAATATATTCACCCGAGCGTGAATCAGGAGCAAAAACCTTGTACACGATCCCCTGGCTCTCCAGGTAATTGGTAAAGTGGCTCAAGGTAATCGAAACCCCGTTGATATCCGGGGAGAAGGTATCAGTGAAAATGGCAACTCTCATAGATTAAAGCCTCCTGTAGGTTAGAATTCAAATATTTAAAGCTCATTGTCCCGTTGCTTCTATTCTATATGGTGAATATTCAGATTTTTATTTTGCCAATGTAAAAGTTGTTTTAACTTTTTGTAAGGGCAGGAGGTGGAGGCAATAGTTGATTAAGAAACAGCTAGACAGAATTTCTCCTAAAAGTGCTTGCACCTCAAAATTCATTTTAATGGGAAAAAGAGGTAACCCATGAGAGCGAGTAACCCTCCTATACTCCTTGTTTATTGGCGAAAATTGTCGAAATTGTGTCTTGTATTGTGAATTTGTTGTAAAATTCACACACTCATACAGGAAGATAGTCCTTTTCCATGAGAAAATCATATTGTCATTACTATTTAGGGGAAGAGGTATCGGGAATATTGCTAAAGAGAAAAAGTCACATAAACCACATTTTTAATGTTATTGAGGACCTGGAGAACGATATTGTGCTGGATACTTCTTTTAACCAAGATCTCGCTAACCAGCTTTCTATCATCAGCTTGACCAGGAGAGACCTTGCGATTGCTAAGATAATCCAGCCTTTCATTGCAGAGCATCTTGAGACAATTACGGAAAACTATTATACAGAAATTCGCAAAGAAGCAAGCCTGTTGAAAATCATAGATGATAACAGCAGTGTCGAAAGACTGAAGCATACGCTGTCCAGGCATATTCATGAAATGTTTGATGGGAAAATCGATCGTGAATTTGTCCGGCAAAGAAACACGATAGCGCATGTTCATGTAAGAATCGGATTGAAAACCAAATGGTATATGGCAGCATTCCAGAGTCTTTTTACAACCTTTGTTTCAATCCTGAAGAATTATATCTCTGATAAAGAAGAACTCTTGGAGGCGATTAATGTTGTATCGAAAATCCTCAACCTTGAGCAACAGCTGGTGCTTGAGGCATATGAGGAAGAAGTAGAGAGAATTAAACAGGAAGAGCAGCGCAAGAAGCAAATTGGCGAGAGGGTAGCAGCTACTGCCCAGGAATTATCTGCCGTCACTGAAGAAACGAGTGCTTCTGTAACGACTCTTATGGAAAAAACGAGAATGATGGTCGAGCTGGCTGGATTTGGTGTCCAATCAGCAGAGGAAGTGCATAACCGTTCTAGTCAAGGAAAAGAGGGAATTGATCTTCAGCAGGCACAGATGCAAAACATTATGCACCATATGTCCACGATCAACACTGAGATCAAGGATTTAAAAAGTATCTCCCAGGAGATTGATGAAGTGGTTAAACTGGTGAAGGGAATTGCCGAGCAGACCAATCTTCTTGCCTTGAATGCTTCCATTGAGTCAGCACGAGCTGGAGAACATGGGAAAGGCTTTGCGGTCGTTGCCAATGAAGTGAAAAAACTGGCGGAACAAACAAAGGCCTCTGTAGTGAATGTTAGCGACCTTATCCAGAAAACGAATGCACAGATTGAGAATGTGAGCTCTAAGTCATTTGAAGTAAATGAATTAGTGAGAAGCGGATCTGCTAAAATGGATCAAATCACAGACTTCTTCAATAGAATCCTGGAGGAAGTGGACAAAAGCAAAAATCAAAGCCAACTGATTGAAGCAGAACTTGAAACTTTCTCAAAATACTTCGAGGAAATTAACCGGGCTGTAGATCACCTGGCCATCACGACAGACAATCTGACCCACATTACTCAAGATCTCTGATAATAGGCAAATTCCAGGGCAGTTCAGGTGTTCCCTGGTACATAGGGCGCCTTTTCGTACATGTGAGAGCAATGAGGGTATGGATGGGAACCACTCACCGGTTCCCATTACTTCTTGACAGATACCCTGTCCATGAATTATATTGTATGTAATTAATTGAATAGTTCTCCTAAAGGGGAGTAGCTTTTACAGCAGAGTCGTCATTTCGGAGGTTTGATATCTCCCGGCTTTGTTGGCAACTTTGACGTTGTTAGCAAGACCTTTACCGTTTTGGTAAAGGTCTTTTTTGTTGTCATAGGACCTTTGCCGTGTCTGGCGAAGGTCCTTTTTATATTTTACAGACCTGAACCAGACGGACAGGAACTTTCACAATCAAACGATTGAAAGGAGCTGGATCAGATGAAAAAGAAAAAAGTGACTTTTGAGGAATTGCTGAAGGCTAACAGGCGTGAGCTATTGGAGGATGAAAAGCAGA
This sequence comes from Mesobacillus sp. AQ2, assembly GCF_030122805.1. Lineage (NCBI taxonomy): Bacteria > Bacillati > Bacillota > Bacilli > Caryophanales > Bacillaceae > Mesobacillus > Mesobacillus sp. AQ2. The sequence continues at coordinate 746,393 of NZ_CP126080.1, forward strand.
TGGAAAAAATCGAAGAGCGGATCGAAGCGAGACGTCTGGATCAAAAAGCTGGAAACGCATCTTATTAATTTTTAAAAGGGGGATAAGCGATTGGAACTGACAATGTTATTTGAGTATGGATGGGTATTGCTGCTGTTAGTCGCTCTGGAAGGTTTGCTGGCAGCTGATAATGCATTAGTATTGGCAATCATGGTCAAGCATCTTCCGGAAGAGGAACGGAAAAAGGCATTATTCTATGGTCTGGCAGGAGCGTTTGTATTCCGCTTTGCATCTTTGTTTATCATCTCTTTCCTTGTCGATGTCTGGCAGGTGCAGGCAATCGGAGCGCTATACCTGTTATTCATCGCGATCAATCATATCGTCAGGAAGCTTTATTTTAAGAAAGTGGAAGACGATCGCGAAGCTGAGGAGAAAAAGAAATCCGGTTTCTGGGCGACTGTTTTTAAGGTCGAGCTGGCAGATATCGCATTTGCGGTTGACTCAATCCTTGCGGCTGTAGCACTGGCCATGACTCTGCCGAACACCAGCCTGCCGGAAATTGGCGGAATGGATGGCGGCAAGTTCCTGGTCGTCTTTGCCGGAGGATTGATCGGCTTGATCATCATGCGTTTCGCTGCAAACCTGTTTGTGAAACTGCTCAAATCAAGGCCAGGCCTCGAAATCGCCGCGTTTGCGATTGTTGGATGGGTAGGAGTCAAACTGACTGTATTGACGCTGGGGCATCCTGAAATCGGAGTCCTTTCCTACGATTTCGCCCATTCAGTTGAGTGGAAGCTGTTCTTCTATACTGTCCTTGTTGGCATTGCAGCAGCTGGTTGGTTCTTGACTAAGGATAAGTCGGAAAAGCAGGTTGTATAAATATGGCAGGGGATTTTAAAATGTCATTGCAAAGGATATAGATGAGCATCTATTTATTGGTTGAAGACAGTTTAGCTGAAATGCTCCGAATGCCCTGTTATATCAATCTTTGTGATACAATCATGAAAAAGATAAATTTGGAGGTCGATCCCTTTTGGGAACCGAGATAGTCGTGTTATTGATCCTGATTGTCCTGAATGCATTTTTTGCGGCATCAGAAATCGCATTAATTTCTTTAAATGATAATAAAATCAAACTGATGGCAGAAAGCGGAGATAAAAAGGCGAAAATGCTGGATAATCTGACGTCAGAACCAAGCCGATTTTTGGCAACCATTCAGATTGGCATCACGCTGGCAGGTTTCCTGGCGAGTGCATTCGCAGCCGAAAGCTTTGCCGGAAGAATGGCTGCATTATTGAACGAATGGGGAGTACCGCTTTCTCAAAGCATGCTTGAATTGGTATCTGTCATCACGATTACTTTGGTGTTGTCATATTTTACTCTCGTGTTGGGAGAATTGGTTCCAAAGCGGCTTGCGCTTCAAAAAGCGGAACCGATTGCCATGTTTGCTGCTGCACCTTTGACGGTATTATCCAAGGTATCCTCACCATTCGTAAAGTTATTGACACTGTCCACTAATGGGATTGTCAGGCTGTTCGGGGTCGATCCCAATGCAGAAGAAGAGAATGTGACAGAGGAAGAAATCCGGATGATGGTGGATGTCGGAAGGGAAAAAGGAACGATACAGGATTCGGAAAAAATAATGATCAACAATATTTTCGAATTCGATAATAAGACGGTGTCCGACATCATGACCCACCGGACCAATATTGTCGCGCTTTCAGCTGACACCAGCCTAAAGGAGACGGTCGAGATCGTCAACCTGGAAAAATACACAAGAATGCCTGTTTACGATGGAGACATCGATCATATCATCGGTATCCTTCATACAAAGGATTTGATTCCGTTCATAGAATGTGCGGACCAGGAAGAGTTCGACTTGAGAAGCATGCTCCGTGAACCAAGCTTTGTCCTGGAATCGATGCGCCTTGATCAGTTGTTCAAGGTTATGCAGAAGAGCAATATTCATATGACGATTGCCATTGATGAATATGGCGGGACCGATGGAATAGTGACAATTGAAGACCTGATTGAGGAAATCGTCGGCAATATTTTCGATGAGTATGATGAACCGGAACTTGATATCGCCGAGATCGAACAGATTGATACCAACCAATATTCAATGGATGGTACCCTCAATCTGTATGAGGTGGAGGAAGTTTTAAAGATAGAACTTCCTAGTGAAGACTATGATACATTAAGCGGATTTGTACTCGGCGAGCTTGGATATATTCCGGGACATGATGAACGGCCAGAGGTGGAATATAAGGATATTTTGTTTTCTGTTGCCGAAATGGATGACAGAAGGATTGCCCGGGTTAATGTACGTATAAAAGATTCTGCCGGAATATCAGAATAGTAGTGGATCTGCTGCCTGATTTGGCCGGTGTCCAGAACAAGTAGATATTTGAACAGCAAGCACAGGGGATTTTGTCTCCTGTGCTTTTGTTTGTTCGCGCTGCTTTTGTAGAATAAAGAAGGATTTCTTTTAATTCAGCCAGGCATTTCCAGTTCGCAGAATTCCGGTGTGAGTTCGCGGAATTCATGTGGATTTTCGCGGAAATGACAGCTGGTTTCGCGGGATTAGTAAAAACCAAACTAGCGGAATAACAAGGAAAACCACTCAATGTGAAAAGGAGAATGACAGGTTTTTGTTGAATTCTTTCCTAATTAAGGCGGAAGAAGGTTCTTTTTTACATGAATGGAGGAATTCCCGTGATTTTTGATGCAACAAACAGGACAATTACGACTAATCGACTTTTGTTAAGGTTATTTCAAGAGTCGGATGCACCCGCTGTCGCCAGGCTTTGCAATAATTATAATCTTTATAAAAGCACGCTGAATCTGCCTTATCCCTACTCGATCGAGGATGCTTTGGGGTGGATGGCAGCTCATCAGGAGCATTTTGACGCCGATCGATTATATGAGTTTGCTGTAACAGACAGGGAAAGCGGCGAGTTATATGGAGCGGTGGCCTTGTCTAATATCCAGAAGTACAGTAATGGTGAAATCGCCTACTGGATCGGAGAAGAATACTGGGGGAAAGGATATGCGACGGAGGCAGCCAGGGCCATGGTCGATTTTGCGTTTGAGGTAAAGGGCTATCACAAGGTGTATGCTCGCTATTTTCAGTCGAACCCAGCTTCCGGAAAAGTCATGCAAAAATTGGGCATGAAGCAAGAGGGGATTTTACTTGAACAGGTGAAGAAAGAGGATCAATTTGAAGACCTTGTCTGTTACGGAATCATCAAATGAATTTTTTGAAGGGAGTGAGACGGGGATGAAAGAAAATTTGCAAGGCTTTGTGATCATTGGTGCTTTATGCATTTTGGCAGGAGGAATTTTGACTTTTAATAGCGTTTCATTTGGCATATCGATGGCTGACTCCTGGCTGGCAGACCGTGGCGGGGCCGATACAGGGTTTTATCAAATCATTGTAAAAAGTTATATTGATTCCTTTTTGGTCGGCGGAGGGGTCATGCTCGGATTTGGGCTAGTGTTGACGGCTTTAACAACGTACAAACTGATGAAAGGTAAGGAGAGCTGAGGCATGGATTATCCTGTGTTTCTTTTTTGTGGCATCAGCCCCTGTGATTTACGGCCTTGCCCTTTAGTATGGTAAAATGTCTTGCAAAGAGTTTTAAAGGAGGTACAAAGAAATGAAAAAGCTGCCTATTAATGAAAATGGATTGAATGCTTCGCAGCTTGTTTTTGGCTGCATGGGTCTTGGCGGAGGCTGGGATCGCAGTCCGATCGAGCCAGAGCATGTGAAACAAGCACATGAAGCAGTGGAAGCTGCGTTAGAATCAGGAATCAATATGTTTGACCATGCAGATATTTATACGCTGGGTAAAGCAGAGAAGGTTTTTGGACAGGTTTTAAAAGAAAAGCCCGGTCTTCGCGAGGAAATCATCATCCAGTCGAAATGCGGCATTCGTTTTGGTGACCAGGAATCTGGTCTGCCAGGCAGGTATGATTTTTCAAAATCCTACATACTCGACAGTGTGGATGGCATCCTTTCAAGGCTTGGCATCGAATACCTGGACATCCTGTTGCTGCACCGTCCCGATGCATTGATGGAACCGGCCGAGGTGGGGGAAGCCTTTCATCAGCTAAAAGCCTCAGGCAAGGTGAGATCATTCGGTGTTTCCAATATGAGCGCTGGCCAAATCCGATTGCTGCAGCGGCATACCGATGAAAAAATCATCGTCAACCAGCTGGAAATGAGCCTGCATAAAATAGGCTGGGTTGATACCGGCGTCCATGTGAACCAAGAAGCTGCACGCCAGAACACCTTCCCAGACGGGACCCTCGAGTTCCTGCAAATGGAGGGAATCCAGATTCAATCCTGGGGTTCACTAGCAAAAGGGCTTTATACTGGAAAGAATATCGATAATGAAAGTGAAAGTGTCAAGCAGACCGCAGCGATGGTGCAAAAGCTGGCCGAAGAGAAGCAAACGACACCAGAAGCGATCGTGCTCGCCTGGCTGATGAGACACCCTGCCGCCATCCAGCCTGTCATCGGCACCGTGAATCCAGAGCGGATCAAAGCATGCGGAGACGCAGTCAACATCAACCTCAGCCGCGATGAATGGTATTCATTGTATGTGAGCTCACGCGGCGTGAAATTGCCATAATCAAAAGACTAACAGGGACGGGCATTATGCTGTCCCTGTTTTTGTTGGGGAAAGATACCCTTTTGAGAGAGAAAATGGCGACATAAGGGTACCTTTAGTCAAGAGAGACACCCTTATGAGAGGGGAAATTCAACATAAGGGTACCTTTAGTCAAGAGAGACACCCTTATAAGAGAGAAAAGTACAGCATAAGGGTATCTTTAGGCGAGAAAGACACCCTTATGAAAGAGAAAAGAGCAACATAAGGGTACCTTTAGTCAAGAGAGACACCCTTATGAGAGAGAGAAGAGCAGTATAAGGGTATCTTTAGTCAAGAAAGACACCCTTATGAAAGAGAAAAGAGCAACATAAGGGTATCTTTAGGCGAGAAAGACACCCTTATGAGAGAGAAAAGAGCGACATAAGGGTACCTTTAGTCAAGAGAGACACCCTTATGAGAGGGAAAAGAGCAACATAAGGGTACTTTTAGGCAAGAAAGGTACCCTTATGAGAGGGAAGAATTCAACATAAGGGTACCTCTAGTCAAGAAAGACACCTTTATGAGTGAGAGAAGAGCAGCATAAGGGTACCTTTAGCCAAGAAAGACACCCTTATGAGGGAGAGAAGAGCGCATAAGGGTACCTTTAGGCAAAAAAGAGCACAGGGAAGTATAACTGTGATCCGTTTATGTCCTAAAAACGGAAGAGGTTCTGACTGACAAGTGATTCCTTAGTCACGATGCATCATAATATGCTTTATTGATAACTATTACTTATCATCAACCATCGAAAACATCGAATATTCTTATTACGAAAACAGAAATATAATAAAGTCAGGAGGTGTGAAATTATGGATTATATAATTCTCTTTTTTATTGGCATTTTAGCGACTACGATTGGAACTCTAGCGGGTGGGGGAGGCCTAATCAGTTTGCCTTCGATGCTCGTTTTAGGAATCCCGGTGCATTCGGCGATTGCTGCGAATAAGGTTTCGAATACGATTAGCTCCTTCTCAAGCTTCTTCCATCTATACAGGGAAAAGAAAATCACTTTCAAGGAGTCCTTCTGGCTCATTCCAGTAAGCCTCGGCGGCGGTGTGACCGGGGGATTCATTGCATCGAAAATCTCCAATGAAGATATGTATGTCGTGGCAATTGGCTTGCTGATTTTTGCCTTCTTTGCCTCTTTTTTAGGGAAAGGGGACATGTCAGGGGATCAGCCACTGAAGCCTTCAGGAAAAAGCATCCCGGGGTTATATGCGATTGGGATTTATGATGGGCTTTTTGGACCAGGACAGGGAACGCTGATGCTGTATTTGTTTGGCTATTTGAACATCGCCTATATCCGGGCAGTAGGGTATGTCCGGCTTGCTACGTTTTCAAGCTGCCTCGGTGCAGCCATCACCTATATTTCGACAGGTGCGGTGATCTGGCCAGGGACCATCGCCTTGATGCTAGGTTCAGTGTCAGGAGCGCAGATTGGTGTCAGGATTGCCAGCAAGCTCAACCCCCGCTATGTAAAACCAATACTGCGGGTGATGACAGTGGCGCTGGTCGTTCAGATTTTTTTGGAAAACGTAGTGTGAAAAAGTGAGCGATTCTTTTTTTAACACAACGCAAACGGTACTTGTGTGAATCACGGGAACCGTTTTTGTTTTTTAGGCCATTTCCTGAATATCCTTATTAAAGGAAACAGTCATACACTAGTGTTCAAATCATCATCCCGCGCATATATTTATAGTTAACCGACTTTTAAAATACAGCGAGGTGATGACATCATGTTTTCCGTTACGGGGATGCAGGGGTTTGAGTTGTTTTCTGCTGGGCATCTGGTTACTCTGGGACTGTTCTTTGCTGTCTGTCTTGGACTGGTGCTGTTCAGAAAGCAGATCAGGCCGCATAAAAATGTTTTGAAATGGACCATTTTCTGGACGCTGGTGGCATGCCAGTTAACACATCAATCCTGGCTGATCCTGACTGGCCAGTGGGAAATAAGTGATCTTCCTCTGCAACTGTGTTCGATGAGTTCCTTTTTGGCGATGTATATCTTTTTGAGGAAGAATGTAAAAGCATTTTATGTGCTCTATTTTATCGGCTCCCTGCCAGCGATTCTGGCGATGGTGACGCCTGAAATGATTTATACATTTCCTCATATCGATTTTATCGAGTATTTCCTCAATCACTCGGCCATCCCAATTGCCGTATTGTATTTCATGGTATATGAAGGTTACAGAGTCCCCCGCAAAGCCATTCTATTCTCTTATCTTATTGTGAATATCGTTGCCGTTCCCATCTTCATTTTCAACTTCCTGTTTGACACGAACTTCTTCTACCTGGCCAGTCCAACTGAATCGAAAACGATCCTTTCCTTTTTCGGAAGCGGCATTATGTACTACCTGAATCTAGAAGTGGCCGCGCTGATTGTGTTCAGCCTCTCGTATATCCCGATGTGGCAGTTGATCAAAATGGAAAACAGGAAAAGGTTAAAGCCATTTTATCGGCAAAAATAAAGTCATCTTACATTCGAGAGATATATTAAATAGGTTATCGATCCATTAGCCAATCTGTTTTAATAAAGAATATGAATGTATCATATTATGGTTTTAACAACAACTGAGTATTTGAACTGTTAACATCCATAGGTTAGGGAGATTTTGAATTTATCAATCAGATAAGTATGTAAAAAATGCTTGGAGGCTCCAAGCATTTTTAATTCCTCAGATTACAAATTCTATTTGATTCCAATTCTGCACTTGAAAACCTGCCCTCTCAGGCTTCTGTCAGGAGTTGCTTAAGTTCAAAGACTGTCATGATCCTCCTCAACCAATTTGCTATAAATAACAGTCCGTTCAGCCCGTTCGGTTGTCTTCGGGTCATAATCCCCGCTGCAGGTAATCAGATTGAGGGTGCTCGCAAACGAGAAGCCAAAGATCTCTTCGATTGGTGCATCCAGACGCGGGAATTTTTGTTGATCGTATACTTCAAAGGTTAGTGTCTGGCCCTCAGTGCCCGTTACCATGATCTTGTCGCCATTTTTCAGTTTGTGAAGGTCATAGAAAACTGCAGGGCTTGTCAGATCGTCTACATGTCCGGCGAGGACGGCGTTTCCGGGAGCTCCGGGCAATGTTCCGGGTTCGTACCAGCCGACATTGTCAGGATCTTTTGGGACGGCCATGCGCCCATCCTTTAAGGTGCCTACTTCTTCAATCTTGGTTTTGACATTGATCGTGAGAATTTCAATTGTGGCAGGAACGATGCCGCTGCGGTTATCTTTGATGATCTCAATCTTGGATTCTGTGGAAGGACTGGACATAGACTGCTCCTTTATCGGAGCCTGAGTTACTTTTGTCATTTCGGCACCCGGCTGGGTGGAGCAGCCCGCCAATATCAGTGCAGCAATCATTGCATAAAGTTTTTTCAAGAGAATCACCTCAGTAAAAAGGCAGAAGAGAGAAGGGGAAGTGCCTTCTCTCGATCTGGCTTATTATTTTTTGTCAGCAGCAAGACGTCTCATGGTTACGAATCCTGCAGCTGCAAGAGCTAGAATGGCTGAAATCAGGATTGCCTCAAAAGGAAGTCCCTGAGCAGCGGTGCCGCCCATTCCCGTCTTAGGCATTTCAGAAGGCATTTCTGCTTTGAACTTGTCAGGGAACTGGTCAACGATGGCTCCCGACAGTCCTTTTGATGTTTCAAACATGTGGCCATAAGCTTCCCTTACTGCAGGGTAGGTGTTGGCGTAATCTTCAGCCGTGTAGGTATCGAAAGCTTTCACTAGCTGGTCAACATGCATTTGTAACCCTTCTGCCAGGGCATCTGCTGGCAGTCTGCCACCAGTTGCAGTCTCGAGGAACTTGGCAAAGGAATCTTTATACTGGGCAAGAGCGGTAAGGGCTGCTTTTTTCGCTTCTTCATCATTTGCTCCAGTCGCTTTTACATAACTGACAAAATGTCCGATATGTTCGGCCCACATTTGTTTGAATTGCTCGCCTGCTTCTTTTCCATATACAGAGGCAATCGCTGCACTCAAATCTTCCGTATTGGCGGAAAGAGCAGCGGCTGACGCTTCAAAGTCCTTTGAGCCGTCAATGCCGTTCTGCATCGCTGTTACTGCTAAACCGGCATGTTCTGATAGCAGGTAGTTCAAATCGGAGCGTAAATCAGCTGCAGGCGTGACAGCCTTGTGGTTTTCAAATTTGTCCGGGAATTGCATGACAATCGCATTGGAAAGCCCTTTGCTCACCATGTACATATGGTGGATCGCTTCACGTTCATATTCATATGCTTTTTCGTAGTCCCCTGCAACATAGGCATTGAAGGCACCGACCAGCTGGTCTACGTGCATCTGCAAACCTTCAGCCAGGGCATCCGCTTCCAGTCGTTTTTCGGTTGCGGTGGAGAGGAAATTAGAGAAGTCTTCCTTGTATTGTGCCAGTTCATCAAGGGCGGCTTTTTTTGCTGCTTCGTCGTTCCCCGCTGTTCCTTTTACATAGTCTACAAAGAAACCAATGTGAGCGGACCACATTTCCTTGAATTTCGCACCTGCTTCGTCACCGTATACAGAGGCAATCGCAGCACTCAAATCTTCCGTGTTTCCTTGAAGGGCAGCGGCGGATTGATCAAAGTCCTTCGAGCCATCGACTCCTTTTCGCATCGTTTCAACGGCTAGATAAACATGTTCACTAAGGAGCTGGTCAAGGGTAGCTCTTAAATCGACTGCTGAATCGGATACTGTAGGAGTTGCGTGATCATGGGCTGCTGCCGAGTTTGCGGCAACAGGAAGTAAGAGGGATAGGCTGAGTGGTACGGCAATCGCTGCTTTTTTAATATTCATTATGAAATCTCTCCTTTGTTTTTGGTTTTCACTATGCTAACGGGAGAAATTTCAGGATGGATCACTTTTGGATGAAATTTTATTAAAATTTTTTAAAAAGGTTGATCAAGTGGTCACAAAATGACTCCTTTAATCGTTAGGAAAGTACAACGGTCTTAGGGAGGAAAGGACAATGATGAATCTGAAAACAATTGTCGTTATTGGCGGGGGATACGCAGGAATAAATCTTATAGCAGCACTTAAGAAAGAGTTGAATGAAAAAATCAGGGTGATCCTGGTTGATAAAAATGACTATCATTTTAAAAAGGTAAAGTTATTTAAGGGGATTGTGAACGAAGATGTCTCGAATCTTTGCATCCCGCTGAAACAGTATTGCGGAAATATTCATTTTATCCAAGGTGAATTAACTGGTATCAATCAGGATGCTCAAACCATAAACATTACGAGTGAGGATGGCACGATTCACCGCCAGGAATACGATCAATTAGTACTTGCATTGGGGAGTGTACTTCGGGAGGTTGATTCAAACCGCGGAGGCGTGCCGCTCGTTAGCCTGAAAAATGCTCGGGATATTAGGCAGCAGCTATTAAAAATTGTAGTTTCATCCAAGAACAATATACGCCTGGCTGTTGTGGGAGGCGGCATTACAGGTATCGAAACCGCAGCAGAAGTTAATTCATGGTTCAAAGAGGAAACGAAAAAAAGGGGAATATCAAAGAATATAGAATTATTTCTTATTAACGGTTCCAAGAGATTATTGAATGAAGCACCAGTGAAAGTCAGTTCAAGGCTTGAAAGAAGGCTCAATGAACACGGTATCCAAACATTCCATCGCAAAAGGGCTGAAAGATTCATTGAGGGAAAGGTGAGTTTCACTGACGGGTCCAAACTGGACGCGGATTTTTGCATTTGGACTGTCGGATTAAAGCCTCATCCCAGCCTTTCCGCATTAGATATCCCACTCACTGAAGATGGGAAAATAAAAGTCGATCCCTGGTATCGTCTTGTTGGCAGCGAGAATATTTATGGGATTGGAGACTGTGTTCATGCAGTTGATCCAAATAGCGGAATGGCCGCGGATATGAGCTGTAAAGAAGCCATTTCACAAGCGGAACGACTGGCTAAAATCCTGAGGGCGCATATGGAAGGACATACAGTGCCTGCACATCAGAACTTTCCGGACTTTCTTAGCATTGGCCTGGGGCCAAACGACGGTTTTGTCTGGGCTCGAAAATGGGGACTTGATGTTGTCTTTTGTGGGAAGCCTGCCAGCAAAATCAGAGAGTATACATGGGAGCTGGCAAGTAAGATCAACTGAAGGTACTTGATGGGGAGTGTGGAGTTGAAGGATCTATATTCGGGGTATCAACCGCTGCTTTTTTCGATTGCTTATCGAATGCTCGGCAGTGTGTCAGATGCAGAAGATATCGTACAGGATGTGTACCTGCAGATAAGTGAAAAGACGATTGAACAGGTGGAAAATAAAAAAGCTTATCTGTGTAAAATGGTGACAAACAGATGTATTGATTATTTCAAATCAGCCAGGTATAAGCGTGAAGTCTATATTGGTCCTTGGCTTCCTGATCCTCTGATTTTAAAAGACTATGACCCAATCTCAGAGGTTATGAACCAGGAAGCCCTTTCGTTTGCCTTTCTGCTTTTACTGGAAAATTTGAATCCAATTGAGCGAGCTGTATTCATTCTTAGGGAAGTACTGGGATACGATTACAATAAGATTTCTTATATAGTCGATCGAAGCGAACCTAACTGCAGAAAAATCCTGAGCAGGGTAAAGAAACAATTCCCGTTAAAAGAAGTATCAACAGGAAAACCTGAACCGAAAAACAAGGAGACGATTCAGGCATTCGTGTCTGCCTTATATCATGGAAACATTCAGAAGGTTGAAGAGTTATTGGGTAAAGAAGTGACCCTGTATTCAGATGGCGGAGGAAACGTCTACGCTGCTTTAAAGCCTGTAATTTCAAAGGATCTGGTTACCCGATTTATTTTAAACATCATAAAGCAAAATCATCATGCTGAAGAGCCTGCAGTTGTTAAAATGGTCAATGTGAATGGTGAGTTGGGACTGCTGGTAAAAGGAAAGGACAATATTTTGACCGTAATCAGCTTCCATGTCAAAAACGATCAAATTACAGACATCTATATTGTCAGGAATCCTGAAAAATTAAAGCATGTGTCTTTGGATGCGTAAACTTATGTCTGAAAAAGCATTGACTGGGAGGTTTCTATGGAGGATATCAGGAAAGTGATAAGACAAAGTAAAACACTCGTTGGCCCGTTTCCGCCATTTAATGTTGAAGACACAGCAGAACACCCATATGATCTTTTTCTGGAATGGTTTCAGGTTGCGATTGATAATGGCGTTAATGAGCCACACTCGATGACACTTTCAACAACGGATGCTAATGGGTGTCCGGACGCCCGTGTGCTGATTATCAAAGATGTGGATCAACATGGTTGGTATTTCGCCTCCAGTTCAGAAAGCGAGAAAGGCAAACAGATAGAGAATAATCCTCATGTTGCTATGACTTTTTATTGGTCGGAAATCGGGAGACAAGTGAGGATCCGCGGAAAAGCGGTAAAGATGGATCAAGAAGTTTGTACGCAGGACTTCTTAAAGCGGGGGACTGTAGCCCGGGCGATCGCTCTGCTTGGAAAACAAAGTACCGTAATGAACCGGCAACAGGAAGCTGATGAGGCGGTACGTAATCAGATGGCCATTTTGCAACAACAGCCGAACCTGGTGTATCCTTCCTGGACTTTGTACCGGACAGTTGCTGAAGAAGTGGAATTCTGGCAAGCGCAAGAGGATCGGAATCATATAAGATTAAAATATTTCTCTGAAAAAGATCACTGGTTAAAGCGTTTGTTATGGGCGTAGTGATTTAAACTGTAAAAAGAAGAGCCTGAAGGAGTTAGGTGAATTCCCGCTCAGGCTCTGTTTATTTTAAAGCTGTGATGCTAAAACAATTTCTCCTTTTGGCTGCTGGCTGTCAGGAGTTGGTTCAAGTGTGACTGCGATGGTGGTCCATTTGTGCTCACCTTTGTATTTAACCGAGTAGGTGACGGCACCTTTTCCTTCCGGAGTAGTGCGGAAAGTTCCTGCCCTGAATTTTTCGCCGGCTTCATCAATGAGCCAAACCTGGTAGGCTTCATTGCCGGTTAAAGGCTTGAGGTTGCTTGCCTGGACAACTAGGGCCATTCCTTCTTCTTTTTTGATCATGGCTGCTTCAGCGTTTCCTTCGTAACCTTCTGAAACCGCCAATTGAACCTGTTTTACGATTTCATCTGTTCCTTCCCGTGGACTTTCGCTGAGCTCCTGGCCGGATTGGTTCAAATAAAAGTACGCGTTAGCCGATAAGGAAAGAAGCAATGACGCGGCCAGAAGAGGCTGCAGCCATCTGTAACTCCGGCGTTGGTATTCCTTTATTTCTGTTGGTTTATCCAGTTCCTCAGGTGCTTCACTCTCTTCAAAGACGGAAGCAAGGATTCGGTCCTTCATTCCTGCATTTGGCTCGATCAGTTCTGCTGAAAAAGGAAGGTCAGCTGTCAGCATATTCAGTTCCTCCAGCTCTTCACGGCAATCTTTGCACGTGGCTAAATGATTCACAAATAACGATTTTTCCTCGTCACTCAGTGTGTTATTAAAATAATCCAGTAAACATTCACATGTCTTATGATCGGTCATAGCTATGATCCCTCCCTTCCCTGATCCCGCTTATTGTTTTATGGAGATGCTTAAGAGCCAATCGTATTCGTCCTTTTACCGTCCCAAGTGGAATTTGGAAGGTATCGGCAATTTTTTGCTGTGAGAGTCCTTTAAAATAAAAAAGTTCCACGATTTGCTTCTGCTCTTCAGTCAATTGATTGATGGCCGCCCTGATTTCACTCCGCTTTTCTTTCCATTCTGCCATTTCTTCCACGGAAGGTTCAATGGATTTTAATGCATCGCGGTCCTCAAGCTCGACATGGTTCTCATCTTTTTTACGAAGACAATCAATCGCAGCATATCGGGTAACGGTCAAAATCCAGGAAGAAAATTTCCCTTTCGTTTCATCATACATTCCCGTTTTCGTCCACAGTTTGAGGAAAACATCCTGCACGATTTCCTCTGACAGATCACGCCTGCCAGTCAACCTGTATGCGAACGAAAACAGAAGCTTTTCATATCGGTCATATAAGAGTTCAAGTGCCCGTTTATCTTTTGCCTGCAAACGTGCATAAAGCTCGATATCATGTTCGCTCATACGTTTCTCCTTCTATATGTATTTTGTAACATCATAACCTATTTATTTAAAGATGTATTTTTAGAGTTTGCTGAGCTAACGATTTAAAGATGAATAAAGATCATTTTTTTAGAAAAAAAGGAACTGGGGATTTTATATAGAACTGACAAACATGAGCAAAAAATGACCGGAATCCAGAATGTAAACTTGATAGGATGAATTTAAGGGAGTGAGTTGTATGGCGTGGATTGAAGCTTTGCAAAGGGCGATTGACTATATGGAGGAGCATCTGCTCGAGGAAATAACGGTGGAGGAGATTTCCAGACAGGCCAATTCATCTCCATTCCATTTTCAGCGTACGTTTGCCCTTTTGACAGATATATCTGTCGGTGAGTACTTGCGGCGCAGACGACTGACGCTGGCAGCAGGTGAACTGTGCAGCAGCGATGCCAGGATTATTGATCTTGCGCTGAAATATGGCTATGACACTCCCGAAGCATTTACGAAGGCTTTTCGCAGGCAGCATGGCATTTCGCCAAGTGAAGCGAGAAAGTACACTGGGAAGCTGAAATCATATAGCCGCCTGGGAATCCAGGTGAGTCTGAAGGGAGCGGAACCGATGCAGTACAGAGTGGTGGAACAGGAAGGTTTTGAAGTGATTGGAATCAAACAGGGATTTTCCTATGAAAATGGGGAAAATCTCGCTGGCATTCCAAAAATGTGGGAGAAAGCAAACCAGGATGGAACCTGCGATTTCTTGTTGAGTAAAAACAACGAGCATGTAAAAGGTCTTCTTGGTGTCTGTGTAGACCAAAGCAAAATACAGGTAAAGCAGATGGATTATTGGGTCGCTGCGGCATATGATGGAGAAACACCAGATGGCTATTTGAAAATGGAGATTCCTGCATCCAAGTGGGCGATCTTCGAAGTCCACGGACCGATGCCAGACGCCATGCAAAACGTATGGAAGCAAATCTTTACAGAATGGTTCCCATCGAGCGGATACCAGCATGCCGGCACCCCGGAGCTAGAGGTGTATACAGCAGGAAACTCAGCTGATCACGATTACTATTCAGAGGTCTGGATACCGGTAAAATAGTTTTTTTGATTATTAATCAAACGTTTGATTAAATGAAAAGAAACCGTTAAGTCTAAAGGGGCAATAGCAAATGGCGAGGGTATTACCCACGCCATTTTCCTATTGTGCCAGCTAATGTTTTTCAAAGGGGAATAATTAGCTTTTTAACCATCGTATAAATGACAGGCAGGAAGTCAACCTTTCGGACAATTTGGTGAAAAATAATCCTTTTTCTAAATGATTATTGAAGCTTTGTTGGCTTGGATTCCTCTGATTGGTTGGAGACATAGAAACAGTTTCAAAATAAAATAGGCTTAATAATATGAAACAAATGGGAGAGCTTTTGATGTTAGAAGCATTTATTCATGGATTTATACTTGCACTTGGATTAATCTTGCCGCTTGGTGTTCAAAATGTATTTATCTTTAATCAAGGGGCATTACAGCCAAGGTATAGGAATGTACTTCCAGCTGTGATAACAGCTGCTTTATGCGATACCCTGTTAATTTCGGTATCTGTTTTAGGAGTATCCTTGCTCATTCTGGGTTCATTTTGGTTTAAAGTTATTTTAGTCGGTGGAGGAATAATTTTTTTAGTCTATATGGGATGGACCACATGGAACACTAAACCAAATAATGAAAAAGGTTCAATTGCAAAGGAATTTTCTATTAAGAAACAAATATTATTTGCAGCTTCTGTTTCGTTATTGAATCCACATGCCATTATGGACACTGTTGGGGTAATTGGAACAAGCTCCATCAGATTCGAGGGGGAAGAAAAAATAATATTTGCGGTTACAGCGATTTTGGTTTCATGGATTTGGTTTTTTGCGATTTCCTATATTGGGAGGATCACTGGAAAAATTGATAAGTCCGGAAAAGTCTTGCTGATTCTAAATAAGATATCAGCCTTGGTCATGTGGGCGGCGGCAGGGTATCTTTTTTTGTCTTTTAATCAATAAAACAAGTGAAACTAAAAAATGAAAAAATCACAAAAATGGCATGCCAAAACTGATGTCAGTTTGCACGCCATTCATTGCCTTTTTTATAGATGCAACTTAAACGGATCTTTGAAAGATGGCCGATGGGTCAGTTTATTTCGCGAATTGGGTCCTGGGTGACTTTGGCCGGATACATCGTCTCAGGGTCAGGCCTTTCCTGCAATCTCGCCGGCAAGCTCTGGATTGATTGGACGACGGTATCTAACTTGGCTTCAATCCGGTGAAGCAAGTAGAGTGTCACGACAATCGGGAACCCCACGTCGCTGATGAACGGAATCAGCTGCTCCATTTGCGATTCCTCCTTTCTTTAGTTGTTATAAAAAGAGCCGGTCTCAGTTAGTAGACCGGCTCAAGCTTTATTAGATCAGTTCATAGTCTGTTACATTGCGTTCGATGATACGAGCACTGTCAACGGCGACAAGGGTGCCATTCGTTAGCAGGAACGCGTTGGAAGCGATGATCTGCTCCATTGCCAGCTTGACTGCCGCTGGATCGACAGGCTCTGTAGGGTTATCAACCGTCAGCTTGGCGAATTTGCCAAGATCAGTAGCGAATTGCAACTCAAGAGTTTTAGCCATGTATTTCACCTCCTATTAGATTGATAGAATGCCAGATTAGATGATATCGAAACTGTCGTTACGCTCCACAGAGCTTAACAAGTTTGCGCTCAGGCCGCCAAGAGCCACAGCCGCTTGCTGGACCTGATCAGGAGTCGCTTCCTTTCTCACATAGCGGTACGTCTTGCCCTTGAAGATCGGTTCGCCCTTTTCATCAAGACCAGCCTCGAACACAAGCCTCATATTCGAATCCTTCAACATCGCCATTGCCATTTGCCTCACCTCCTTTCACCTTCTATATACAGGCGGGGAGGGGAAAAGGACAGGGCGGGAAAATTTTTTCAGGAATCTAGTAGAGTGATTGATTGCTATCGGACGAAACGGAAGGAGAAGAAAGTAAAAGTGTCCGATAGAAGGGCTCTAACGGACAAACCGGGAGGAGAAGAAGGGAAAAGTGTCCGATAGAAGGGCTGTATCGAACAAAACGGAAGGAGAAGAAGGGAAAAGTGTCCGATAGGAGGGCTCTAACGGACAATCCAGGAGGAGAAGAAGGAAAAAGTGTCCGATAGAAGGCTCAATAGGATTTTCTAAGGGAATAAAAAAAGATTTTATTATTCAGGCATAAAAAAAGCATTCCTGTCCCCGAACCAGGAATGCTTTCTCATCTCATATTACAGAAGTGCCTCGGCAATCAGCTTATCGAATTTCCGGATGTCGACGCCTTTTTTCAGGTTGACCTTGATATGGCCTGCCCTGGTCCATAGTTCCACTTCGGCGTTCACATCAAACAGGCTGCCGGCGTTTTCGGTGGACCACATGTTGATGGAAGAGTAAGGCAAGGAGTAGATTTCGACTTTTTTGCCGGTAAGTCCCTGAGCGTCCCGGACGATCAATCGCTTGTTGGTGAAAATTGCGCTGTCGCGGATGGTTTTATAGGCGGCGACTGCTGTCTCCCCTTCCACTAAAAGTTCATCCACATCGTTTGGGATTGGGCATTCCGAGATGAATGTCCATGCTAGGATTGCTTGAGTTGCGACCATTACGATAACCTCCTCAAATAAGTATCTTCCTTTCTTTTATTCTGTATTTTTATGGGAATACCTGCTAAATCTTTTTCTTTTTCCAGGGTCTTAAAAAGGAAATGATAAAGATGAAAATGGTGACGGCAACTTGAAAATAGACTGCAATTTGCCTTGTTTCGTGATTTTGAATGAACATGGGATTGCTTAATGCTGCTTCTTTTTGTGTCTCGAGTAACTCCATATTTTCGACCATCAGCGCGTCCACTACAAAGATCCCGACAATTGTTTGAATGATATACAGTACGAATTTCACGCCAACCCATCTATGCTTGAAAAATCCCCAATTGGTGAAGAAGCCATATATGAAGCCGACCAGAAGGGTTCCGATCGCTCCCCATCTGACAATTTGGTCACTGATCGTGATGATATTTTTGTAGCCAAGGTAGGCATCGTCATATTGAGTGAAATCAATATGGAGGTTTAACGCTACGGAGCTCAAAATCCCTCCAAAGAATAACACCACCAGAAAGACGTGCAATATTTTTAACCATCTTAAGCCCTTTGGCCCTATTTTTTTCATGTCCTATACCTCCAGGTTACTTTATGCTGCTTTTTTATTATAGAAGGAGGGGGATAATCCAATAATGTTCCACAGCCTTAAACATCAGTACGGCTGTGGTCTTATTTTTACCGTAAAAAGGCAGCAGTCTCCATGCTTCCTACCGTATTGATTTAGATTCTGTTTTCAGGTAGTATGGTAATACTATTTTATGGAAGGGTGACTTGGGGCGATGAATAACTAATCCTGTTTGAGAATGAATTGGAATACATCAATTTTTCTGGATAGGATTAGGCCTGCCCTTCTGAGAACTCAATGTTAAATAGGAATATGCCGTGGTATGTTCTGTGTTCTTTTTGTGGTTGAAGTGCCTCTCTATCCAGTTTAGAATAGGGGGCTTTTTTATGTCGGAAGTGACACATGACCAAAAAGTGGGCATGGGTGCATTGTTTAAAAATCAGGTAATCCGGACAATTTTGCTTTCGGTGCTGTTTCTGCAAATCGGGATTTGGGTCCGGAATTATTCGATCCTGTTGTATGTTATTGAGAAGACGAACGAAAACCCGATTGCGGTTTCTTTGATATCTGTTGCTGAATTCGCACCGATTTTCTTGTTTTCGTTTATAGGCGGGACGTTCGCGGATCGCTGGCGGCCGAAGAGGACGATGATCTGGTGTGATCTGTTAAGTGCCGTATCTGTTTTTGCGGTGCTGCTGACGTTGTTTTTTGGCAGCTGGAAAATGATTTTCTTCGCGACATTGGTTTCTTCCATCCTGTCGCAATTTTCACAGCCGTCCGGAATGAAGTTGTTCAAGCAGCATGTACCAATGGAACTTGTCCAGATGGGGATGTCGATGTACCAGACCGTCTTTGCGCTCTTTATGATTCTTGGGCCAGTTCTTGGGACCTTTGTCTATCAGCGCTTCGGGATTCTCGCATCTGTCGCCGTCATGGGAGTTGCCTTCATTTGCTCCGCGGCGGTGTTGCTGATGCTGCCTGCAGACAAGGAACCAGACGCTGAAAAACCAAAAACCACGCTGATGGAAGAGATGAAGGCGGGATTCCGCTATGTATTGAACAGCAGGGCGCTGTCATTGCTGGGCGGATGTTTCGCGGCAGCCGGCCTTGCCATCGGATTGACGCAGCCGCTTGGCGTATTCCTGATTACCGAAAGGCTGGGATTGCCTAAGGAAGAGCTGCAGTGGCTAATGGCCGCGTTTGGAGTGGGAATGATTCTGGGCGGGGGCATCACAGTTGCGATTTCGAGGAAGGTTCAGCCGCAGGTGCTGCTGGCGATCGGTTTGGCTGCCAGTGCAATCGGGTTTATCGGGATGGGATTATCAACCGTATTCTGGCTGACATTGACGGCACAATTTTTCTCCGGATTGTTCATGCCATGCATTCACATCGGAATCAATACAATGATTTTACAAAACACTGAAGAATCCTTCATTGGGCGCGTGAATGGTATCCTTAACCCAGTCTTTATGGGGGCGATGGTGATCACCATGTCAGCAGCAGGATGGCTGAAAACGCATCTTTCTATTGTTTACATTTATGAAACTGCAGCAATCCTGCTCTTTATTGGGATTATCGTTTTGGTTCCTTTGATGAAAAAGACTCCGAAGGTAAGCCTGGAAGAGGGAGTATAAGGGAAAGGAGGTCCTTTTTAAGGGCCTCCTTTTCTTGTTACGACAAAATCCTCTTTTCACCTTCAATCGCCTTAATTGGGTCGATGTTCTGCGTGAACTCGAGGGTGCCGATGTACTGGTTGTCCTCGCCACGAACTGCGAAGTAACGGATGTAGACGAATTTGTCACGGACCTTAATCCAAAAGTCTTCGGTATCCTTTTTGCCTGATTTAAAATCGCGTAATAGGTCTTCGACGACATGGACGCTTCTTGGCGGGTGGCAGTTCTGGACGGTCCGGCCGATGACGGCTTTTGTACGAGCGAAAATTCGTTCTTTTCCATGTGAAAAATATCGGACGACATCATCCTGGTCAATGAAGGTGATATCGACCGGCAGATGGTTAAGCAGCAATTCGAGCTGCTTAAGGGAAAGGATTCCCGTTTCCATTTTAATATAGCCTTCAGAAATGGCGTCTGCGTCGATGTGTTTTCTGGCCGGTTTCCATTCCCCAGCAGGGGCTGTCAGACAATACCCGATCTCATCGCTTTCCCGGGCGATTTTTACCCATTCATCCTCCGTAAAATTTTGCAAGGCCATTGGGAAGAGGATGTTTTCTTCTCTGTAAATCATATCGCTTACTTCTCTGAGGACAAACTGGACCTCTTCGATCACGCCATTTTGATCGCCATCATAATTGGTCAGTTTTTTCTTCGCTAATTTGATCCCGTCGCGGATGAAATCGTCAATTCTCCACATATTTGTCGTTGGACCGTAAATCCCGTACTTTTCAAGGTATGGGAAAATCAAGTTTTCTTTGCGGCTGTAGTGTTTGTCAATGTCATAGAGAAGGCTGCAATCCTCTAGCAGAAGATTGATATTCTCGGTGCTGTCTTCTATGGCAAATTGTTCAAGATGAACTCGAAGTCTATTTTGTAAAAGCTGTTCAATCTCACGGTTTTCCATTTCGAAGGTGTGAACGGGATGTCCTGGCTGATGCTCCGGTCCATTCATGGAGTAGGCCTGTTCGATCGCCCCTTTAAACATCTCAGAATGAGCGGAATAGATCCGCTGCATTTCCGCCACTGACAAATCTCCTTCGGCCAGCTCAACATGCTCAAGACCGGCGATTTCATCGATCGTTATTTTTCCAATAAAAGCATCAAAATGGGCTTTGACCTCATTCACATTTTTTCCATCATGAAGATCTTTAAAAAGCTGCTTTAAAGTTGCCTTACGTTTTGTAGGATCCATTGCTTTCAATTCACGATTATTTATCATTTCACTCATGTCCATGCTCCTCCCAGAGTGTATAGGATGCAGTTCATCATGTTTCATATCGTAAAAATACCACTTATCCAGACTTGAAGTAGTGATGTAAATCATTTCTTTAAAAAGAATTCATCCTTAGAAGGAGTATGGACTATAAAAAGAAGAAAGGACCCCGGGAAATCTCCCGGGGTCCTGGAAATGATTATGCTGCCTCAGATTCTTTAGAATGGACTTGCTTCATAAATTCATTTACATCAGATGGTACCTTGCGATCAAGCTTCGAGACAATGTACACGGACAGGAATCCGATTGGGACTGTGATGATTCCCGGTACGTTGAATTGCAGGAATTCCGGCAGGGTGGTCTTGAAGAAAATCATATACATGGATGCGGCAAGGCCAATGACAAGGCCGGCAATTGCTCCTTTTTCCGTCATTCCCCTCCACCAAATGCCAAGGATAAAGATTGGTGTGAACGTGCTTGCCGCCACCGTGAAGGCGAGGGCGACGAGGTGGCCGATGGAGGCTTCTTTTACCATCAGGCCAAGCGCTCCGTACAGTACACCAAGGACAATGATTGAGACTTTTCCAGCGATGACACGCTCTTTTTCAGTAATATTTTTACGGAAGAAAGTTGCGTACAAGTCATGGGCCAGGGCACCTGAGCTAGCGATGAACAGCCCGGAAAGATTTGAGAAGACAGCTGCGAAAGCACCGGCGATGACAAGGCCAAGCAGCCATTCTCCGCCAAGTGCCTGTGCTGTGGACGGAACGACCATGTTGTTTCCGCCGGCAATCAGGTCTTTCATGACAGCCGGATCCGCTTCACCAGTCAGGAAGATTGAGCGTCCAACTACTCCAAGGTAAACAGCGAACAGGAAGAACACGCTTGCAATTCCGATGGCCATCAGGGCGGATCTGCGAGCTGCTTTCGCGCTTGGGTTTGTATAGAAGCGCAAAAGGATGTGCGGCAGGCCGATTGTTCCAAGGGAAAGCCCGATTGTCATCGAAATGGTCTGCCAGAAGGACGGGAAGTAGTTGCCAGTTCCAGTCCAGACGGAACCATCGAACGGGATATCTTTTCCGTCAGTCGTGAAGCCTGCTGTACCTGTGATCGTCCCTTTGAACTCATTAATTGATGCAAGGATTTCTTGGTAATGGAGCCCGCCCCAGATGGCTGCACCGACCATAAGGAGGAACGCTCCAAGGCGAATCCATAATTCAAGCGCCTGGTTAAGCGTGGTTCCCTTCATGCCTCCGATTCCTACATAGAAAATCATTACGGAGCAGGTGAAGATGATTCCGAATTCGTAGCTAGTCCCAAAAAACATGCTCAGGATCTGGGCTGCACCAAGCAGCTGAGGGGCTGCATAAAAACCTGATATCGCCAGGACAACAGCCACGGCTGCAAGACGGGCCCGGCGGCTGTGGAAGCGATAGGCCAGAAAGTCGGCGACAGTATAGGCACCAAAGCGGCGAAGCGGTCCAGCGACGAAAATCGCGAGCAATGTCAGCCCGATGGAAAAGCAGAATGCATAATACGCGCCATCGTAGCCCAACTGATAGGTGAGCCCGGCAATTCCAAGGAAAGTGGCTGCGCTCAAATAGTCGCCGCCAATAGCCGAGCCGTTCGTGAACCAGCCGAAGCTGCGCCCGCCGACGAAGTAGTCGGAAGCCGTCGCGCTTCTTTTGGTCAAGTAGGTAATGTAGACAATAGTACCCATCAAAATCATGGTTAACAGGAATTTTGGTTCAAGGAAAGTGGACATCAGCCAATCCTCCTTCCGTCGGCAGAAGATGCAGATTGCTGTGCTTGATGCTGCTTCAGACGCTTTTCATATAAATTTGTATGGATAAATGCAATGATAAACGCCATCGCCATTGCGACGATCGAGGTCAAGAACCAGCTGTAAGTCATGCCGCCCCACATGCGCGAGAACATGAAATCCCCTGCATACCAGTTCAAAATAGGAATCGAAAGGATAAAAACATAATAAAAGAGCGTAAGTTTAATGCCAGTACTGAATTCACTTTTCATGATTTTCTTTGTTTCCGGATCAAGCGGCGCGAGTTCGCTAACATCAATTGTATCAGCCGCTACATAATTATACTCCCGATAATCTCCTGCCAAATATGACTCCCCCTTGAAAAAAATTTGCCTGCCGCTGGTAATCATTTCCCTCCTTTAGGCAAGCCATGATATGATTAAATTGATTTTACGACAGAGAATTGTCCAATGCCTTACAATAAATTATCAGAAATATACAAATATTTAAGATTGATTTAATTTTTATACATTTGGATGAATATTCGAAAGGGGGTGACGGCTTTGTATCGTATATTGCTTTCCGTTGAAGATGTGAAAGAATATCAGAAGCTTGGCGGCTGGATCCATGAAGAATGCAAGGAGAGTTGCAAGCTGGTAGAACATGAGAATGATTTACATATCGCCATTATTGAAGTGAACAAATGGCATGATTGGGTAAAAATACACCGTTTCCGCAAACGGAATAAAGGCTGCCGAATCATTCCGCTGCTCGACCCGTCCTTGCTGCACACCTCTCCACTGGCAATCGAGTTCAAGCTGACATACCTTCTTGTAAAATCAGTTAAGCAGCGCGTCTTTCTGCGCACATTGAAGCGAGCGATCGATGAAATCAAAACAGAAATCAATAGATTCACAGAAAGCGACGAATTATTCCATTCTATCGTTGCGGATTCGGGTGTTGGAGGCAATGCCCTTCCTTTTAAAGAAGCCTTTTTGCGCAGGCTTTTATCAGGGGATGTGCAGACGGAGGAGGAGCTGCTGCAATCGCGTTTCTTCCTCCCGGGGGAGGCTTTTTCTAACGTAGTCCTGTTCATACAGGGATTCGTCCGCTGTCCGGCTAAGCGGAGGGAAGAAGGCTGGCAGGCATCAATTGTCATCCAGGATTCTTTTAAAAAGCAGTTTGAAGGGCAACAGCTCACTTTCCTATCCTATCGAAAACATTTGCTCATGCTGCTCCAAGTGCAGACCGAATATGGCTCAATGAAGCATTGGAAAGAGGGAGAGGCCAGTATCCTGGAGACCATTGAGTCACTCGAAACTGAATACGGTATCCAGCTTTATATTGGTGTTGGTTCCGTTTACCGCGAACCGCTGCTCCTGCACCATTCCTACAAGGAAGCATGCAAGGCCAGGCGGACGTCTCCATATGAAAGGCTTCAGCTTCGCTACTTCGAGGAAATTACGAAGGACGTGCAAATTACAAAGTGCACCGAGTATATTTCCCGGTTCTGTACAGAAGACTTATCCATCAAGCAAGTTGCCGATCAAATCAATCTCAGCGTTCCCTATTTCAGCCGGATTTTCAAACAAGAAACCGGACGGAACTTCGTCGAGTATGTCACCTTCGTCCGCATGCAGCGCGCTGTCTGGCTGCTGCGCCACACCGACCACACCATAGAAGCCATCGCTGAAGAACTAGGGTACAACACCCCCAACTACTTCAGCGGCACTTTTAAAAAATATGTTGGGCTGTCACCAAGGGACTATCGTGCTACTGAGGAAGTTATTTTCGTATAGATGAGGAATGGTTGCAGGGTGAAATTAGATGAGAGATTTTATTATATAAGATATTTTTTTGATGGCTACTATAATCAGTCGTATGATGATCATTTAGAAGATCGGTTTGATTAGAAAACGAGTTTCATAGCAGGTTAAAAAAGGAAATAGTGGATCTTGAACAGGTTTATTTTCAAAAAGATTTAGCAATCTGACAAAAGATAGATGGATTCATTCATGAGGATAGTCTGAGATATCTTCACTATAAAGATGGTTCAAAAAAATGTTTGTTTTGGAGCTGATGAAAAAAGAGTTTTCTTTCCAAAATACTATGGAAGAAAACTGCTTTTTAGATTATGCCAGCTGCTGCTCGGCAAACTCTCTATATAAATCATGCGACTGGATCAATTCCTGATGTGTGCCCATACCGGTCACTCGTCCTTTTTCGATAAAAACGATCTTGTCGGCATTGACGATCGTGGAAAGTCTGTGGGCGATGACAAATGTCGTCCTGCCTTCCATAAGCCGGGTGAGTGCCTGCTGGACGATGCCTTCTGATTGGCTGTCGAGACTGGCTGTCGCTTCGTCCATCATCAGAATTTTTGGGTCGCGAAGGAAGGCACGGGCAATCGCGATCCGCTGTCTTTGTCCACCTGACAGTTTGACGCCTCGTTCGCCGACTTCGGTATCAAGCCCTTTCGGAAAATCTACGATGAACTGATCGGCATACGCCATTTTTGCCACTTCCCAAAGGACTTCATCCGGGATTTTATCGCCATTTTCCAGCCCGTAATAAAGGTTTTCGCGGATGGTTCCAGCCATCATCGCACTTTCCTGTGAAACATAGCCGATTTGGCTTCGCCACGAGTTAAGTGAAAGCTGCTGGATGTTCGTATCACCAATTCTGATTTCTCCCCGGGTTGGTTCATAAAACCGCTCAATCAGGCCAAACATCGTCGTTTTCCCGCCGCCGCTCGGCCCTACGAAGGCAACCATCTGCCCGGGCTGTGCTTCCAGCGAAACTCTCTCAATGACGGGTTCCTCTTCACTATAAGCGAAAGAAACCTGTTCAATCGTGATCTGCTTGTTGCTGATATCCATTTCAACACCCTCACCATTTTCCTCCAGAGGCTGGTCCAGAATCTCGATGATGCGTTCAGTCGCTCCCTTTGCTTTTTGCAGCTGCGTGAAGAACATCGCAAATGAGGTGATTGGCATGATGATCTGGAATAAGTAAAGCAGGAAGGCGATGAGTGCGCCTGTCGACATGGTTCCGTTCACCACGCGCATGCCGCCATAGGCGATGATGATGACGATGACGACCATGATCATCAGCTGCATGATCGGCCCAATCAAGGCAAAAATCCTTGCTTCCTTCAAGCCATAGTTGAACAGCTTGCCAATTCCGTTAAAACCGTTCTCTTCTTCAATTTTCTCCGCAGTCGAAGCCTTCATTAACCGGATTTCCCCGAGCGTCTGGGTGATATGACCTGTAAATATAGCTGTCTCATCCTGCAGGCCACGTGCGATTTTCGCCATTTTTCTGCCAAGCGGAATCATGATGGCAAGTGTCAGCGGAACAGAAATGAGCATCAGTAAAGTCATTTTCCAATCCATCACAAGCAAGATCACCACAGCGCCGATGATCGAGATGATACCCGTGGCGAAATTCGGAAAATGGCTCGTGATCAGCTCCTTGACAATACTGGTGTCATTGACAATCCGGCTGACCGTTTCCCCGCTCGACTGCTTGTCAAAATAACGCACCGGCATCCGGATCAGTTTCGACCACATCCGTTCGCGCAGCCGGGCAACGACCTTCTGCCCAACGTAACTAAGCAGGTAAATCGAAATCCCGCTGATCAGCGCTTGAATAATAAAGGCAGCTCCAATGGCGAGGACAAGCGGAAAGCTGATTGCTTCAACAGAAAAACCATCTACAAGGTTCTTCGTCAGAAGCGGAACGACCAGGCCGGCCAGAGTCGTGATGAAACTGGCAGCCATCCCCGTAAAAAGAGCCCCCTTTGGAATATTCGTGGATAGAACAAGTGATAAGAAGGGCTTTAAACTTGTTGGCTGTTTCTCTTTCTCCATTACAATTCTCCTATTCGTTCTGGATGATTCCATCATAAACCAGTTTCAGCATAGATGGAAATATGGGTGCATGGCATA
Source organism: Mesobacillus sp. AQ2 (assembly GCF_030122805.1). Taxonomy (NCBI): domain Bacteria; kingdom Bacillati; phylum Bacillota; class Bacilli; order Caryophanales; family Bacillaceae; genus Mesobacillus; species Mesobacillus sp. AQ2. Next base: position 772,895 of record NZ_CP126080.1, read on the forward strand.
AAAAGGTAACAAAATCGCCCCTTTTATAAACAAGCAATGACGTACATGCATATCATAAAGGTGAACAATAGTTTGGAGGTGAAGCATATGAGTAACGGTGTTCATGCTGCATGCAGCGTGTTCGATTTGTTTCTTGGAATCCTTGTAGGTGTAGGATTGATCCTGTTGTCTACTTTTGGTTTAGTCGCTGCGGTCCTAGCCGGACTTGGCGCATTGGCTGGTACAATAAATACCATTGTAGGCATCATTGGGTTAATCGTGGTCATCCTGTTTGCCTACTGCCTCATTCGAATGTTATGGCGTTGTTGTTTCGGAGGTTAGTGCTAGGAGCGAAAATGAAAAATTCGTATGAACAATCACTGATTTAAGGTTGTTTAAAACGGCAGACAAACTCGATGCTATCGGGGTGTCTGTCGTTTTTTTGTTGTAGGACAATAACACCCACAACATGATAACCCTAATCTCCCGGTTTAGTTCTAAAGATATTGAAACTTTTTATATATCAATCTCGTAAACAAGAAGTGAAAAGCAACTTACTGACACTGATAGGCGGCGTACTTGGCATCCTGTTCGGCTGGGGTGGGCACCATTGATTTCGTATTTTGAAGGATGGCCAGTCGTGACCGGCGCCAAGCTGTACTCGATGATCATTGGCGTCGTCTTCGGACTGCTGCCGGCCAATAAAGCATCAAGCACTCGATCCGATTGAATCTATGAGATATGAATAGACATGCGGATCTGTTGAATTTGGAAAAAGTGCGGCGGACGCCTGAAAAAGTTCTCGCTGCATTTTTAACTGAAAAAAAGACCAGAAAATTTCCAATTCGCTATATTAATTAGAAAGTCGCTATAAAAATGAAAAACTCGCTATATTAAACAGAAAGTCGCTATAAAAATGAAAAACTCGCTATATTAAACAGAAAGTCGCTATAAAAATGAAAAACTCGCTATATTAATCAGAAAGTCGCTATAAAAATGAAAAACTCGCTATATTAATTAGAAAGTCGCTATAAAAATGAAAAACTCGCTATATTAATCAGAGAGTCGCTATAAAAATGAAAAACTCGCTATATTAATCAGAAAGTCGCTATATAAATGAAAAACTCGCTATATTAATCAGAAAGTCGCTATAAAAATGGAAAACTCGCTATATTAATCAGAAAGTCGCTATATAAATGAAAAAGTCGTTATAAAAGAGTAAAGGCAATTACTTTTACTTGTTTCCGAACCGCAAAAATGAGGATGTGTACGTTATGACGTGTCATTATTTCATCGCAACAATGAAACCGATAGAAAAATTCCACATGGAGTGCAATGATTACCCATTTTTAAGCGGGGAGGACTATAAAAAGGAACTGCCGCTCTCCCTTCCTTATGTTTATGAATATGGAGGGGAAGACATGGAGTTTCTAAATTTCCTCGATGGCTTCATGGAGTACGGTGATGTAGTGGAGCACTATATTTATGAAGAAGGAAAATGGGGAAGGGCATTGTCTTCCAACCATCCAGAAGAAGCTAGGACCATCAATCTTTATCAAAAAACCTATATGGACCAATATGGAGAATATCAGCTGAATGAGAAGTCCTGGAAGGAAGAGCTCGCCAGAAAGACGATTGCTTCAAAGCGGAGTATTACGACCTTTGTAAAATATTAGCCACCCCCGAGAAGGAACAGATTACAATTTAAGAAAGCTCCAGGAGAAGGCCTTTGATTTAAAGGCTTTTTTTGGCGGAAAAATCATTTGTAAACATATACCAGTGTAACCATAGTCAGGGAGTGTCGATATATATACAAGGACATGTATATACTTCTGATTTTTATAAGGGACGGTGATTTTCATGCAGCCAGATATAAATAACAGCTCTTTTTTTGATGTGTACCAATCATTATTCAATTTTAACCATGATGGCTGCTATGCCCTTGATAAGGATGGAAATTTTATTTTATTCAATAAAGCGGCCATAGAAATCACCGGATACCCGCTGGATGAAGCACTGGGAATGAACTTCGTTTCGATTGTCCACGAGGATTTCCTTGAGGAGACAATCGGGCATTTTAAGCGTGTAGTCAATGGTGAGCGTGAGAGGTTTGAAACGGTTATCAAAAGAAAAGAAACTGGAGAGCAAGTGAATTTGCTGCTGACAGTTGTGCCAATCAAGGTTGGCGATGAGATCCTCGGTGTGGTGGGGTGTGCCCAGGATATTTCGGTAAATAAGAGGCTTGAGGCGATGTTGAGCGGGAAGAACCGCATCCTGAAAATGATGGCGAAAGGAGCTTCTTTTCAGGAAGTGCTGGATGAGATTGTCTTTTTCGTCGAAAGTTTCACGAGCAGTGCACACTGTTCCATCTTAATTGCTGACCAGGAAGGGAAGCGGCTGATGCATGGTTCGTCCCCTAACTTGCCCCCGGCATATCATTCAGCCGTAGATGGATTGCCAATTGGCGAATATGCTGGCTCCTGCGGAAGGGCCGCCTTTATCAAGGAATCCGTGGTGGTCACCGATACAGAGGCCGATCCATTATGGGAGGACTATCGCGACATAGCGCTTTCTTATCATTTAAAAGCATGCTGGTCCTCGCCAGTTTTCGACGATGACCATAAGGTGATTGGTACGTTAAATATTTATTACTGTCGTGTGAGTTCTCCTCTGGAAAATGACAGGGAGATTATTGAGCAAGCGACGAATCTCACCAGTCTGGTCATCCAGCATTATGAGGCCAAAAAGAAAATAGATTTTATGGCCTATCATGACGCCCTTACGAGTTTGCCTAACCGCCGGCTTTTTGATGAAAGAGCCCAGAAGGCGATTGCCGAGACAAAGGTGGAAGATGGGGAAAAACTATGCCTAATGTTCCTTGACCTCGATCGTTTCAAGTTTGTGAATGATTCCCTCGGCCATTCGATAGGTGACAGGCTACTGGTTGAAGTCTCGGATAAATTTAAGCAGATTCTTGACAAGGGTACCTTGTTCTCAAGACAGGGGGGCGATGAGTTCACCATTTTGCTGGAGCATACAACCAAAGAACAAGCTCAAGACATGGCACGTGTCATCCTTGAAACGTTAGAGGAGCCCATTGTCATAGACGGCACGGATATTTTTATCTCAACAAGTATAGGCATGAGTTTTTATCCGGAAGATGGCGAGGATGCAGAAATGCTGCTCCGAAAAGCAGATGTGGCCATGTACCAGGCTAAGAAGCAAGGGCGCAATAACTTCCAGGCTTATGACGTGATGCTGGATGCAAGAGCATATGAGGAAATGCAAATCGAAAATGATCTCCGTAAAGCGCTTGAGCGGGATGAATTCGTCCTCCATTATCAGCCAATTGTGAATTTGTGCAAACACGAGATTAAAGGTGCGGAAGCGCTCATTCGCTGGGAAAATGAAAGGATCGGCATGGTACCGCCAGACCAGTTCATCCCGATTGCCGAGGAAACGGGCCTGATCATTCCGATTGGTGAGTGGGTGCTTAAAACGGCCTTAGTGCAGCTGAAGAAATGGCATGCGAATGGAATGAAGGATCTGACCATGTCAGTGAACTTATCCATCAGGCAATTTTACCAGCCAAACTTAATTTCGATGATCAGGGAAGCCCTTGGTCTAGCTGGAGTCGAGCCGCATTTCCTTACGATTGAAATCACGGAAAGCATGACTATGGACGTGGAAAAAGCGAGCGTCATCCTGCGAGAACTGAAGAAGCTAGGTGTCAGTATTTCAATCGACGATTTCGGGACAGGTTACAGCTCGCTCAGCTATCTGAAAAGGTTCACGATTGACCACCTTAAAATTGACCGCAGCTTTGTCAGGGATATCGCGGAAAATAAAAGCGATGAAAACATCGCTACCACCATTATCCTGATGGCCCATAATCTTGGAATATCCGTCATCGCGGAAGGTGTTGAAACAGAGAGCCAGCTGAATCTGCTCAAACGGCATCGATGCAATGAAGCACAAGGATATCATTTCAGCAGGCCTGTGCCGGCAGAAGAGTTTACTAGAATAAAAGTTCCTTCTTTGTAAGGTCAAAGCATGTGGGGGAATTCGAAACCGAGTAAGAAACCGTCAAGGTTTTATACTCGGTTTTTCTATGTAAAATCCCTAGTCATTATATTGAATGCAATTAGTTTTGCGAAAACATAAATGAGAATTCGTGTTTTCTCGTAAACATAGCCATTCTTTCCCACATCATCTGTCGATCTCCTCTCAATGTTCGCCAATAGTACCTTGAAAATAGCTAAGTGACAGGGCTTTTGGTATATTGATAGAAGTATAGAATTCGAGCGAAGGCGGGGGAGAAGATGGGCTTTAAAAAGAAGCAATATGTCGGCTTGGGGCTGACGGTGTTATTCTTGTTCATCTTGTTATTTACAATTTTGGCGATGATGAATTCAATCAGGGGAAACCTGCTTGAGATCGTAGAAGATCGCTATGCAAAAGTGAGCACGGTTATGGAGATCAGGAAGGAGCTTTATCAGCGGGACCGTAACCTTGTTGAGTTAATCACGGAGTACGGGGAAGAAGAAGGGTCGACAATAGAGGAAACCAATGCTTCCCTCGACCAGATGGATATTGGCAAGGCGCTGTTGGAGCTGGAAACGATCCTGAATCGGAAAACATCAAAAGTACTGGTGGTTGAAGTCCAGGACGCCTATCGGGAATATGCGGTCATGGAAAATAAAATCAACGGCCTGATCGCGAATGGAGCGAGCCAGTCTGAAGTCCGCGGCCTCTATCAGAGTGAGATGGCGACCAGGGATGTATTATTTGAAAAAATCGAGGAGTTTAAAGATTATCAGGAAGAATTGATGAACAGCGCCATGAAGGAGGCAACCGGGACTTATGATAATCTGGTCACAGGTTTGGTTGGGATGGTCATCCTGGCCATCATCCTGATAACTGGCGTGATGCTCTGGGTCATCCGGGATACGGTCGGCACGGTCCATTCCTTTACGGAGTCGATCAAGAAGGTCAATTATGATGACTTATCCTCGATTCCTCGGATGGACGATGGCATAAAGGGTGAGTTTGGCGAGATTGCCCGAGCCTATAATTCGATGGCCGTTTCCATCGAAAAGCTCACTGAGAAGGAAAAGGAATATAATGAAGAAATGCAAGAACAGAACTGGATCCAATCTAACTCCGTGGAGGTGGTGAAGCTTTATGGCAGAGAAGTGACCGTTTCTTCCCTGGCAGAAAACTTCATGAAAAAGCTGACACCTATAATGGACGGAAACCTAGGAGTTTTTTATCTTAAAGACGAATCTGCTGGAAAGCCGTATTTTAAAAAGATTGCATCCTTTGCTGATGAAGCTGGGCGTGACGGCTTTGTAGCAGGTGAAGGGATGATTGGCCAATGTGCTGAGGAAAAACGCACGGTTGTGATGAATGACATTCCTGCCGACTACAGGACAATTTCTACGGGGCTTGGTGATGCAGCGCCGAAGAGCATCGTCATGGCTCCAGTCATGCTGAAGGATGAAGTGGTTGCAGTGGTGGAAGTTGCGAGCTTGTCCAGGTTCACTCCAGCCAGCCTGAAGCTTCTTGAAAATGTCCTTGAAACCCTGGGAATCGGACTTGCCAATATCATTGGCCGAATGGAAGTGGAGCGTTTATTGCTAGAGTCGCAGGCCCAGACGGAAGAGCTGCAGGCCCAATCCGAGGAACTGCAATCCCAATCTGAGGAACTGCAGGCACAGTCAGAAGAATTGCAAATGCAGACTGAGGAGCTGCGGATGATGAATGAGCAGCTGGAGGAACGTACACGCGACGCTGAGCTGAAATCCGAAGAACTGCAGGCGGCGAAGGAAGATTTGGAACAGAAGGCAAGAGAGCTTGAACAAAGCTCGACCTATAAATCGGAGTTCCTGGCGAATATGTCCCATGAATTGCGAACGCCATTAAACAGTATCCTTCTTCTTTCCGAGATGCTGCTTGATGATGAAGAGAACGGTCTTTCCGATGAGCAAAAAGAATTCTCAAAGGTCATACATTCGTCCGGACAGGATTTGCTGAATTTGATCAATGACATCCTGGACTTGTCCAAGGTAGAAGCCGGTAAGCTGGAAGTGAGCTTCGAAGAGGTGTTCCTTGATGAGTTTACCGAACGAATGGAGCGCCAATTTGCCCAGGCTGCAAAGAATAAAAAGATCGATTTTACCGTTGAAAAGGCGGACGATGTAACGCCAATCATCTATACAGATGAACAAAGATTGCAGCAGATTTTGAAAAATCTTCTGTCCAATGCCTTCAAGTTTACCGAAAAAGGCTCTGTCTCCGTCAAAATCGAGAAAGCGTATGGGAAGGAAACGATTGGATGTCCTCTAAAAGGGCAGTCTGATACGTGGGTGAAATTCTCGGTGACGGATTCGGGGATTGGCATTCCGAAAGATAAGCAAAGGATGATTTTTGAAGCGTTCCAGCAGGTAGACGGCGCGACCATGAGGAAGTACGGCGGCACCGGGCTCGGCCTGTCGATTTCCAGAGAGTTCGCCATGCTTCTTGGCGGAGTCTGCAAGGTGGAAAGCAAGGAAGGCGAGGGCAGCACATTCACACTCATCATCCCTAACCTGCCGGACGGCTATCCTTCCCTTGGCGGTTTTGAAGTGAACGATCAGGTGGCAGCATCCTTGGAGAGAACGGCAGCACCTGAGCCGCTTTTACCAGATCCGCCGCAAGCGGAAGAAGAAATCATTGTTGGAGAAACAACCGTCCTGACTGGTAAAACGGTTGTGATTGCGGACGATGACCACCGCAATATTTTCACCTTGAAGAATGTCCTGCAAAAAGAGGGCATGAAGGTGGTTACGGCTGACAATGGGGAAGACTGTCTTGAAAAGATGAAGGAAATCGATGCGGATATCGTCCTGATGGATATCATGATGCCGGTCATGGATGGATATGAAGCCATCAGGCAAATCCGCAGGAACGAAAATAACAAGGAGCTTCCGATCATCGCACTGACAGCAAAGGCAATGAAGGGCGACCGTGAAAAATGCCTTGATGCAGGAGCGAATGATTACATCAGCAAACCGATGAAGCTGGACCAGCTGTTGTCAGCCATGCGCGTTTGGCTGTCATAGATGCTGGGAGCGATCAGGATGAAAGCAGAGGGTTGAAAGGTGAAAAACGAAGAATTAGAACTGGAATTGCTTTTGTTGGCGATCTATCGTCTGTCCGGCTATGACTTCAGGAATTATATGCGCTCTTCGATCATGAGGAGAACGACTGCAAGAATGAATGCTGAAAAATTGTCCAGCATCACAAGCCTGACCGAAAAAATCATCCATAATGAGCGGGTTTTGGATGAGATACTCAAGGACTTTTCAATCAATGTCACTGAAATGTTCCGGGATCCTTCTTTTTTCAAAGCATTGCGCGAAGAAGTGGTTCCGCTTTTGAGGGAGCTGCCGGAGATCCGGATCTGGCATGCTGGCTGTTCGACCGGGGAAGAAGCCTATTCAATGGCGATTTTAATCGAGGAGGAGGGCCTTGCTGATCGGACAAAAATTTATGCGACAGACATGAACGAAACTGTTCTCGCGAAGGCTGAATCAGGGACAATGCCATTGCATAAAATGCAATCCTATACGAAAAATTACATCATGGCTGGAGGGAACAAATCGTTCTCTGAGTATTACGATGCGGACAGCGAATTCGCCCGCCTGAAGCATTCCTTGAAAAAGAACATCGTATTTGCCCAGCATAATCTGGTGACCGATGGTTCCTTTAACGAGTTCCATCTCATCATTTGCCGCAATGTCCTGATTTACTTCAATCTGGAGCTGCAGAAGCAGGTATTCCAGCTTTTTGATGAAAGCCTAAGTCCAAGAGGCTTTCTCGGTCTCGGAACAAAGGAAACCGTCAGGCCGGAACTTGGCTTTTTGGAAGCCTTCAATTCGAAGGAGAAACTATACCGAAAAAAATAACTAAGCATAAAGGCAGTGGATTAAAAAAAGTCCACTGCTTTTTGTGTTTTAATGGGGCTGATTTTAGTAAAATTAAGGAAAAACCAAATCGTTCTTTTTCATGATTGGGGTGGAGGTCAAAATGGCATCAGGTGTTTATACCGTTCTCTTCGTTGTCAGTATCCTATATTTAGTGCGTAAAAAGGTTGAGGAGGAGGCTAATTTCCTGCCTAAAATTATCGGATACTTTATCCTGGGTTCATTGAATCTTACTTTAAATGAGGTTTCATTGCCGCTCGGTTTTTTTGTGTATTTATTGTTCTTTCGCCCAAGAGTGAATATCCGTGCAAAACAGATGGCTGCTTATCTTGGAGTATTCGCTTTTATCCTGACCTTTTGGATTTTGCCTTTTGCGGATAACCAATTGGTAAGCCTGCCAAAATCCATCGACCGTGAACTTGGCTCCGTGTATGAGATAGATTTCAAACATGAAAATGAGCGGATTATTCATGAGATAGGACTAGATGAGAAGAATTGGAGACTTGAGGATTTTGAAGTAGAATATGGCAAGGATAGCAGAATAATAAATTTACGATGGCAGCTCGCAATACAAAATGACAGCCATTTTGACCTCTATAAAATTCAATATGATACTGACAAGAGCAGGTATCAAGTTAGGCATAGTGAGGCCGATTCATGGCTTCAATATGATCGGTTGGTTGTGGCCTGGCGCTTCTTTGAAATTCTGGATGGATTAAATATAAAAGAAATTACTGATGCGAAGGGAAGCTATTCATCCTATATTATCCGAAGTTCAGGGGATCGGGAGGGTTATGCGACAGAAGACCTTGCTAACATGACTGTTTTGGAAGGGGAAATACAAGAATTAGAGGATGAAGAGCTTCCGGTCGAGGGATATTCCATATCAAGCTTTGCGTTGGAGAAAACCGGCGAAGAGAGAGATGAACAAGGGATTATCACTCATGAAAGCTTTCAAAGTGTCGACTCGGCCGTTTTTTTATTTGACGTCTCGGAAATAGAAGATGATTACTAGAGAGAATTACATTGGTTTGTGCAAAATGAAATTGGAGAAAGCAGCGTGGAAAATTCACGCTGCTTTTTTATCTCTTCTATTATCTCGCCTGAATCAGCACGGTGCACATATCATCTGATCCAGCTTCCTTCTGTTCCGGTGTCAGAATCAGATCAAGAGGTTCTTTGTTCCTTGCCTCATCCATAAGCTTCATGGTGATGTTTTTCAGGAACTCTGTGCCTGCTTGCTCGTATTTGTCGATGGCTTCATGGACGCCATCTGTACAGATGAGAAGCTGCAGGGAATCAGAGTAGAAGATGGTCGTCTTGTTTGTATGTATATCAGGGAAAAATCCGACCGCACATGTATTGCTCTTCAGTTCCTCGATATGGTTCCCATCGATCATCGCGTGCGCTGTTGGATGGCCAGCATTGATGTACTCAATTTTACGCTGCTCGGTATCGAGCGTCAGGTAAATCGCAGTAAAATAATAAGGGATTTTTTGATTATGTAGGTTTAAGGAGTTCATCCATTTGTTCAGTTCACCAATCACATACTCGGGGTCGGGATTCGAGCGGATTGCATCGCGGAGCACAGATGAGATGAACATGCATACGAGTGAAGAGGATATTCCGTGTCCCATCATATCCAGCTGGATGACAGCATATCGATGTTCGTCGATTCTGTGCCAGTAATAAAGATCTCCGGCCAGCTTGTACGCCGGCAAATAGGAGGCTTTTATCAGAAGGTTATCCTCATCGACAGGCTCGCTGAGCAGACTGGTCTGGACCTGCATCGAAAGTTCAAGCTCGTTGACAATTTTCTCTTCCTGCTTTTTGTGCCAATCTTTTTCATATTTCAACCTTAGTGCGACCCTGATTCGGGCCAGCAGTTCTGTTTTCTTGATTGGCTTCATTAGATAATCCATTCCGCCGGCATCCAACGCCTCCACAACCTTGTCCGTGTCTTCAAGGGCGGTGACGAAAATAACCGGAATATCCTTTAAATGGGGATTCTCCTGAAGGCGCCGGCATGCTTCGATTCCATCCACTTCAGGCATCATGATATCCATGAGGATCACATTCACCTGTTCAGCGATGATATAAGGATGATCCGATTCAAGATAGCCGAATAAATCATGAGCCGACGTGAACGAAAGATGATCTTTGTAACCGGCCCGGTTCAATAACTTTTCAATGACAAATAAATTCGCTTCATTATCATCGACGATCAGAATACTCATATGTAATCCCTCTCCAAAACAAATTCAACATACTTATATACCTATTTTACCACCTGGCTAAACCTTTTTTTAAGCAGCAAACTTCAGAAACTGATTTTTTCTTACATCTCTATCAGAATTATTTTGGAAAAAAATGAAACACCTGGAATCAATCCCCGTCTAATTTTTTACAAGGGGGCTGAAAAGAGATGAAAAAATGGTGGTTTCTGGGTGGTTTAGTACTGGTTTCACTTGCATTAGTGGCTTTTTATTCACTGTCCCAGTTCAAAGTGGTGAATGCATGGGAAGAGGAGCATGTGGTGTTGCCGAACAAGGTGTGGCAGCTGCAATTTTCTGATAAGATTTCTGAAAAAAGTCTCGACTCGAACTTGATTTATATCACAAATGATCAAGGTGAAAAGCTCGACACGAGGATCGAGCTGGGGGACGACCGGAAATCCGTTTACATCCATCCGCCGGAAAACGGATATGATCCTAAAGCAAAGGAATATACCGTTCATTTTAAAAAGGGAATTAAATCTGCACTGGGTAGGGAGCTGAATTCTGCCCAGTCGTGGAAGTTTGTTGTAAAAGAAACACTTCCGACTGTCGGCACACAGGAAAATCTGGCGGGTTATTTTGAAAAAATCCTTGATGAAGAAAAGAAGGAACGTGGCTGGTTTGGCGGAGTGAAGGATTCCTTCAAGTCTAGTGAAGATAAAGCGTCAGAGGAATCATTAGCGGCGGATAAGTCGGCAGGAGGCGGGGAGGTATCCGAAACGAATGTCCAGGTCCAGGGCGTTGATGAAGCAGATATCGTCAAAACTGATGGGAAGAGCATTTTTCAGGCTGAGTATGATAAAGTGCGAGTCATCCAGGCGGTACCTGGCGCCCAGATGAAGGTTTTATCGACAATCCGCTATGATCAGAATTTTTCACCGAACCAGTTGTTCCTGCAGGATGATCAGCTGGTGGTCATCGGGTATCAGTACAATGATATCCACAAGTCATATGAAGATGCCGCCAAAGATTCGCTGATTGCCCCGATGATGCAGACAACGGCAATCATTGTCTATGATGTGAAAAATCCTGCTGATCCGAAACAGATTCGTGAAGTCAAGGTTGAAGGTTCATATGTATCGGCAAGGAAGGTGGAGAACCTTGTCTATCTCGTCACGCAGCATTACCCGGATTATTGGCTGTTAAAGGGGAACCGGAAGATTGATATCCGGCCGAAATTCACCGATACAGTTTTAGGTTCAGAGGAAAAAACAATTACGTATGACGATATTCATTATTTTCCAGAATCCCGTCAGCCGAACTATACCATGATTGCCGCGCTTGATCTCGACCAGCCGAAAAAGGAAGTCGCCATGACGGCCTATCTTGGCAGCGGCAACCAGCTGTATATGTCGAAGGATAACCTCTATCTAGCTGTTGAAAATTACGGCGATATGGATTACAAAGAGCGCGGAGTCCTTGCGCCAGACACCGATGTCCATAAGTTTGCGATTAAAGGCATGGGGGTCAAATATCACAACTCCGCCACCGTACCGGGAACTGTGCTGAACCAGTTCTCGATGGATGAGCATAACGGTTATTTCCGTGTCGTGACAACAAAGGGCTATGCATGGGATGAGAAGCGGCCATCCTCCAACCAGCTCTATATTCTTGATAAAAACTTGAAGGAGACCGGGAAGATCGAGGAACTGGCGCGAGGCGAGAGAATCTATTCCGCAAGGTTCATGGGTGAGCGTATTTATATGGTTACGTTTAAAGAAACTGATCCGCTGTTCGTATTCGATGCAAGCGACCCTGCCAATCCGAAAGTGCTGGGTGAATTGAAAATCCCAGGCTTCAGTAATTACCTGCATCCATATGATGAAAACCATATCATCGGATTTGGCCAGGATACGAAAATCGTCTCTGAAAAAGGCTTCTCGCAGCCGCGGATCCTGACCAATGGCGTCAAGATTTCGCTATTCGATGTCAGCGATATGAGCAACCCGAAAGAGAAATTCACTGAGGTGATTGGCGGCCGGGGCACGTACTCACCGTTGAATGATGACCATAAAGCTTTGCTGTTCAGTAAAGACAAAGACATTTTTGCCTTCCCGATCTCCGTTTACCAGAACAGCGACAAGAGCGAATACGAACAAATCTTTGAGTATCAGGGAGCCTATGTTTACAGTATCAATCCTTCCACCGGGTTTAAGCTGAAGTCCAAGGTTACCCATATTAACGGCGACATGCCATATTACGAGGATTGGGAGCACCAGATCCAGCGCCTGCTTTATATCGGGGACACACTTTACGCCGTTTCAGCAGAGAAGATTACGAGCCATAAAATCGGCAGCTATGAAAAGGTGGGCGAACTGGAATTTTAACTAGCAAGCCGGTTTCATTTAGCTAACACCCATAGAGAAGGCTCTTTTGCACCAAGCGCAAAAGAGCCTTTTTGGCATCCAACGAAGAAGAGCCAATCTAGCACCTTGCGCAGGAGAGCCTTTCTAGCTTTTAATTCCCCAATCCAGCTGAATTCTGCAGGACAATCCTCCAGCCATCCGGATCGGCAATCGTCACACCGGCCTTTTTCCAATAAGGGTTTTCCGGCTCGACTTCCGGATAGCCCATCTCATGCAGCCGCTTGGCGATGGTGTCGCGGGCTTCCTTATCGGGAATGTAGAAGACGAATAGATTGTCTTCGGTTGGAGCAGGGCAAGGGCTGCCGTTTTCATGCTGAGTGAATTCCAGGTGATAGCTGAAATCTGGCAGACCAAGCATGACGCCATCATACCCATCATGTTTTTCAAATCCCCCAACGACTTCAAGTCCAAGTCCATCGCGGTAAAATTCAACTACTTTTTCTAATTGATCTGTTGGCCGGGCAATCCGGAATTGGACAGCAGGCATTTTTTTTGACCAAATTTTTTTCACTGTTAGCACCTCAATTTATTTTATAGGTTTATTTTACAATAAGGGCAGCTAAAGAGATTCAGAGAGAAGCAGGAATTTTACTCAGACTTTAGTTGTAGAAATATTAAAAGGCCAGCCCCTGGGAAAGGGCTGACCTAAATTTTTTATACAAACAGGCTAAGCAGAAGGATAAATCCTAATCCAGCAACGGAAATGATTGTTTCTAATAGTGTCCACGTTGCGAATGTTTCTTTCATGCTAAGACCGAAGTATTCTTTGAACATCCAAAAGCCAGCGTCGTTTACGTGTGACGCGATCAAGCTTCCTGCTCCTGTTGCAAGTACGACCAGGGCCAGGTTCACGTCTGTTTGGCCAAGTAGTGGAATCACAAGACCAGCTGTTGTTAAAGCAGCAACCGTTGCGGATCCAAGTGAGATACGCAGGATGGCTGCAATGATCCAGGCAAGCAGGATAGGTGAAAGTGAAGTGCCTTTGAACAGTTCTGCTACATAGTCACCAACACCGCCATTGATCAAAACTTGCTTGAAAGCGCCGCCTCCACCAATGATCAAGAGCATCATACCGATGTGAGAGATGGCTGTTGTACAAGAATCCATCACTGTTTTAATAGGGATGTTCCTGGCAATCCCCATTGTGTAAATCGCTACTAACAGGGAGAGCAGCATGGCTGTTCCTGCGTCACCGATGAACTGGATTGCAGCGAGGAAGCCATTGCTCTCGAATCCCATTGTTTTTTGCAGTAAAGAAATGATTGTTGCTATGGACATCAAAATGACTGGCAATAATGCAGTGAAAACGCTGATGCCGAAACCAGGTGTTTCTTCTAGCTTGAATGTCTTTTGTTCGCCTAGTGAAGCGATGTTTCCTGTCTTGTTAAAAGATTCTGGTACTAGTTTTTTAGCGATTTTCGTGAATACTGGACCTGCCAGAATGACAGTTGGAATCGCAATGATAAAGCCGTAAAGCAATACTTCACCAATGTTTGCGCCATATTCACCAGCAATAACTGTTGGTCCTGGGTGAGGTGGCAGGAAGCCGTGTGTAACAGATAAAGCGGCCGTCATTGGAATACCAAGATATAAAATAGAAATCTTTAATTCTCTTGAAATCGCGAACACGATTGGAATCAATAGTACTAAACCTACTTCGAAAAATAGAGCAACACCGATAATGAATGAAGCAGCAACAACTGCCCACTGAATGTTCTTTTCACCAAACTTATTCACAAGCGTCATCGCGATTCGCTGGGCACCACCGGAATCTGCGATCAATTTACCAAGCATAGCACCAAGACCAAAAATCAGTGCCAGGTGACCAAGCGTTCCGCCTAAACCAGCTTCGATTGTCTTTACGATTTCTTCAAGCGGCATTCCCAATGCAAGAGCAACACCAAATGAAACGATAATCAAAGAAATGAATGTGTTGAGCTTAAAGCCCATGATCAATAATAATAATGCTAAAATTCCAATTGCTACAATAACCAATGGCATTGTAATTTCCCCCCTAAATGTATATATATTACCCGCATGAAGCGGGGTGTTCCCTTTGTGAAAAAGCCGGTTTTGCTAAAATAAAGCGTTGCCATTTTGGGAAGGGGAGCAGGCGCCCCCTTATTTGATCAAGCTTCTTTGGTAGTTTGCAATTCTTGAATAATCTTGCTCCAATGCACGAGATAAGCTGATGAAAATTGGTACGAGCTGCCTGTATTCCTTTGCTGCCTCTTCATCTGGCGTATGCTTGTGAGTGCTGCCGATCATCTCGGAAGTCACTTCAAAGGAATCGATTTTTCCAGTGGCATAAAGTCCGAGGATGCAAGCGCCAAGGCATGAGCTTTCATAGCTTTCAGGCACGACCACCTCAAGGTCGAAAATGTCAGACATCATCTGGCGCCAGACATCGGACCTTGCGAAACCGCCGGTAGCCTGGATTCTTGTAACCGGGCTCTCCATCGCTTCAGTTAGAGCTAAAAATACTGTATATAGATTGAAAATAACTCCTTCTAATGCTGCACGGATCATATGCTCTTTTTTATGGGACATCGTCAGTCCAAAGAAGGAGCCGCGGACATCAGGATTCCATAATGGAGCACGTTCGCCGGCGAGGTATGGGTGGAACAGCAATCCCTCTGATCCAGGCCTTACACGCTCAGCGATCTTCGTTAACACATTGTAAGGGTCGATTCCCAGGCGTTTTGCCGTCTCGACTTCGGATGCAGCGAACTCATCCCTGATCCAGCGAAAGACCATCCCGCCATTATTAACAGGCCCGCCAATCACCCAGTGGTTTTCGGTCAAGGCGTAACAGAAAATCCTGCCTTTTTCATCGGTTTGCGGCTGGTCGATGATTGTGCGGATCGCACCGCTTGTCCCAATCGTCACCGCGATCTCACCTTTGCCAATCGCATTCACTCCGAGGTTGGAAAGAACACCGTCACTTGCGCCGATGACAAAAGGAGTTAGCGGGTTGATTCCGAGTTGCTTCGCAATTTCCGGATTGGTGCCTGTGAAAACCTTTGTTGTCGGTACAAGCTCGGATAATTGGTTTTTGGTGATTCCCGCAATTTGAAGGGCTTCTTCATCCCAATCGAGCTTTTTAAGATTCATCATTCCCATTGCAGATGCCAGCGAGTGGTCCACCACATACTGATCAAAGAACTTTTTAAAAATGAACTCCTTGATGCCGATGTATTTTTTCGTTTTTGCAGCAATTTCGGGACGCTCGTTCACAATCCAGGTGATCTTGCTTAACGGCGACATCGGATGGATTGGCGTTCCTGTCCGCTTGTAAATTTCATGCCCATTCAGCTCAGCTTTGATTTTGTGCCCCCACGCTTCACTGCGGTTATCCGCCCAGGTGATGCATGGCGTCAGCGGCTCATCATATTCATCAATAGCGATGACACTGTGCATCGCGCTGCTGAATGAGATGAACGCCAGCTTTTTTTGCTTATGGTGCTTCATGATTTTTGTGATGGCCGTCAGGACTGCCATGTATATTTCTTCCGGGTCTTGCTCGGCTGTTGAAATATCCGGCGTATAAAGAGGGTAGCCAACGTTCTCCTGCTGGATGACTTCACCTTTTTCACTGAATAGTACAGCCTTGGTGCTTGTGGTGCCGATATCGACTCCCAGCATATACTCAGTCATTTTTTTCAACTCCCTTGGAAAGCGTCTGCTGCGATATCCAAAGGTCCTCAACCTTACCTTGAACATCATCAAAATTTTGGTGTAAGGATTTAATCATAAGTTCGCGATTCTTCGTTTTGATGGCTTCAATATAAAGCTCGTGATTTTCGAGGATGCGATCGAAATCTTCGTACTTTTCTTCGATCCTTGCGCGCATCGATAAAAGAATGAACGCTTCCATAACCGGTTTCGTGTTATCCCAGATCATTCTGATATGGGAATGATTGATGGCCCTAATGATCGTCTCATGGAAGAGCACATCCTGGAGGCTGAACTCGTCAGCGTCCTTGTACTTGATGGCGATTTTCATCATTTCGAGGATTTTGCTCAACTCAGTTACAAGATTTGAAGTATCTATTTTTATCAGTCGTTCAAAAACAAATGATTCAATCAATAAGCGGACGTCATAAATCTCCTCAACATCCTTTTCGGTCAAGCCAATGACTATAGCGCCCATTCTTTCCAGCCGAATCAAGTTTTCAGCCGCGAGGATTTTCAGCGCTTCACGAATGGGTGAGCGGCTGACCCCAAAGTCCGCAGCTAATTTGTTTTCCGAAAGGGTGGCACCGCTTTCAATCAATCCCGAAATAATCTGCATCCGCAGCTCACTCGCGACACGATCACCGGTCGACGCCTTCGAAAGCCATTTTTGAGGATAAAGAAATTCATTTTTTTCAGTCATTTCCTCACCTTCCTGGTTAATCAAGTATACTTGTATACAAGTATTATAAAACGAATTTTAGAAATTGCAAGCGTTTTCTACTGTGATTATTTTGCCAAATTAGTTTGGTTTCATTCTCGATAGAAAAGGAGGTGGAATTAAATAAAGAAGAAAAAATGTGCACGGTTAAGGGAAGTAAGAGAAAAACCGTTCAAATAAAGAAGAGATATGTGCCCGGTTAAGGGAAGTAGGAGAAAAACCGGTCAAATAAAGAAGAGTTATGTGCCCGGTTAAGGGAAGTAGGAGAAAAACCGGTCAAATAAAGAAGAGTTATGTGACCGGTTAAGGGAGGTAAGAGAAAAACCGGTCAAATAAAGAAGAGTTATGTGACCGGTTAAGGGAGGTAAGAGAAAAACCGGTCAAATAAAGAAGAGATATGTGCCCAGTTAGGGGAAGTAAGAGAAAAACCGGTCAAATAAAGAAGAGGTATGTGCCCAGTTAGGGGAAGTGAGAGAAAAACCGGTCAAATAAAGATGAGATATATGACCGGTTAAGGAAAGAAAAAGGGAAACGGGTCAAATAAATTGCCAAGAGGAGATAAAACTTCCCCTTGGCTAAAGTCCGTGTAGAAATTATTACTCGTAATAAGTAGATTTGCATTCGCCGTTGGCTGATAGATTGTTTTTTAAAACTCTTCTAATAGATTTCCTTGGTAGGTCTCCGTTGCTCCAATCATATATGATGGTTGTGGTTACTCTTCGATCGGGAAACAGTATTTGAAAACTTTTTAACGTTTGTAAAACAAGGGATTCAATAGAGTCACGTGCCCCACAGTGACTGCATACAAATCTTTTTTGTCCCAATGAATCCAAAAACCCCCCACACCCCTCACAAACAACCCCTTTCCTCAACCCATCAAATTCGTACCCTGGCACTCTGGTAAACGGTGATTTCTTAATATGCAAGGACAAGAGGGCCTCGGCGAGTTTGGTATGTTTGTTTGTTAGTTTTGAGGAGGTTCTGTTCATCCTATCCATAAACCGATTCAGTTGGGTTGGCAAAATAATGGGTGATTTCAGTGGTGCTTGCAGAAGGGTGAATTCCGGGTTGATGAACACGAGGTGTGGTTCGAGAGGGATGTAGAATCCTAGATTCTTCAGCAGTTGTTTTAGCAGGGATTCGGCACGGCTTAGCTGGTGGAGGGGGTTTTTGGTTTCAGCACCGGCGGCGGTTTTAAATTTGTCTCCATCTAAATAGTAGTCTCCTTCTAAATTTTTCACTTCGAAAAGGTGGAGCCGATCCTGGGTAATCACGAGGGAATCGATTTGAAAGAGGGTGCCATTCACTTCCAGTAAAAGGTCGTTGATAATCAGACTCTCCACTCGGCAGTTCGTGAACCACTGGTCAAATTGCACTTCGCCTTCATAGCCTTTTTCCAGCGTGTACAGGTTCGATGCCGCTTTCTCCTCCAGCTCCATCCGGGGCTTCAACGCTTGTAAAATCTCTAATTCTTCTGGTTTGGTCCGTTCTTTAACTATCATTTTCCACTTCCTTTCTTCCTTCATTTTAAAAGAATCCAAAATAAAAATCAGTGAACTTTCTGGGGCATTTATGATACTATTAAGCTAATTTCATATGATCTTATCAGATCGGTGAGGTAGAGGAGCGAACAACAAGAGTAGGCCATCGGAGTATGACATCAATGATGGTGGCTGGAAGGGTTGTTTGCCGAAGCGTGGCCAGGGTCAGACTGGTTACTGCTGGGATGCTTTCTGAAAAAGGAGCAGACTGTCATGCTTGAATTGGCGCATGGAGAACTACTGATCGAAATGGGAGATAACGTGTATTGTAAAAGCAATGACCGGTTATTTCTGTCGTTGCTTTTTATAGACAAGAGCTTTTCCTCCATTCCTTCTATTAAACTCCACTCCCGGGCATGTGCCTCTCCTGGCTTTCATTTTACCAAAAAGGAGAGAATCATCTTGAGAACCATCTACAAAAATGGCACCATCTATACATTCAATTCACTTAACCCAATTGTTCAGGCTGTGGTCATTGAAAATGGCCGGTTCATCGATATGGGAACTTCTGCGGATATGGTGCTGCATTGGGGCAGCCAGGCACAAATTATCGACCTCGAAGGGAAAACAGCCACCCCTGGCCTGATCGACAGCCATCTTCACCTATCGATCATGGCAGATAGTTTTATCAACCTAGATTTTGTCGGAATCACAACCAAGCAGGGGATGCTAAAAAAAATACAGGAAAAAGCAAACCAGCTTAAGCCTGGCGAATGGATTGTCGGCTCAAGCTGGGACGAGAACCTTTTTACCGACGGAGGGATTCCGAAAATTACAGAGCTGGATTATGTCGCGCCGGCAAACCCGCTATTTTTAACAAGGACGTGCCTGCATGCGACGTTAGTCAACAGCAGGGCGCTCGAGGTGATCGGCTATCATCCGGATATAAGTGTTCCAGAGGGCGGCACAATCGTACTGGATGAAATCACCAAGCAGCCGACGGGCTTGTTCCTGGAATCAGCGGCGAATCTAGTCAGACAGTACATTCCGGAACGTTCCTACGATGACTGGAAAAAAGCGATGCGCCAGACGATGCAGTTTGCGATCAGCAAGGGGCTGACAAGCGTGCATACGAATGATCCGCTGTATCTCGGCGGATTGGAGCAGACATGGAATCTTTTCAATGAGCTGTTAAATGGAGAGCAGCTTGGTTTGCGCAGCAATCTCCTGATCAACCATGAATTTTTACCGGACTTAAAAGAAGCGGGAATGTACACTGGATACGGCAATGATACACTGCAAATCGGCGCTGTGAAAATTTTTGCCGATGGAGCGTTTGGTAGGAGAACGGCGCTCCTGACAGAACCATATAGCGATGCGCCGGGACACTACGGCGATGCGATGTATGACCAGGAACAGCTATATGAAATCGTAAAAGGGGCGCGTGATCTGGACATGCCGATTGCAGTCCATACGATTGGTGACCAGGCACTGGAAAATGTCCTTGATGTGCTGGACAAGTTCCCGGCTGCAGCCTATCGCGACCGCTTGATCCACGCACAGGTTCTGAGGGAGGAATTAATTCCACGTCTCAAGGCACCTAGCAGGATTGCCGACATCCAGCCGCGTTTCCTTGCGAGTGACTTCCCATGGGTACAGGAACGACTTGGCGAAAAACGGATCAAGCTCTCCTACGCCTGGAAAACCTTGATGGATGCTGGCGTGATTTGCGCTGGAGGTTCAGATGCTCCAGTAGAACCGGTCGACCCGATTCTCGGAATCCATGCGGCAGTGACACGCAAAAAGCCGGGTGAAAACCACGAGGGTTATGTACCTGAGCAAAAATTATCAATGTTCGATGCATTCCGCCTGTTCACCGAACTCGGAGCCTATCCAACAAATGAAGAGACGGTAAAAGGCACAATCGCCCGAGGGAAATTTGCGGATATGACTGTGTATTCATCCAACCCATTTGAAATGGCCGATCCAGACGAATTATTATCCATGAACATCGATATGACAATCATCGGCGGGGAAATCAAATATCGCAGTCTCTCATAAGCATAAACATAGGAACGGTTCTTCTACTTCCATCGAAAGTAGGAGTGCCGTTCTTTTTAGTTTTATGGCTAAAGTCCTAAAATTTTCTGAAATCGAACCGAAATAATTAATATGAAGAGAAACGGTAATTGACTATATTGCTGGACGGGAGAGCGGAAAATGAAATTCAGGAAGAGTTTTGCGAGAAAACCACAGATGAAGTTTGGTGTTCGGGCCAAGTTATTGGCGGGCTTTTTTTCGGTTTTGGCTTTGTTGGCAGTCGTGGCAATCATCACGAATTTCGAATTTAACAAGATGAATAGTCAGTATTCTACGTCGATTGAAGACCGGATGGGGAAGCTGAATTTGATTGTCGAAATGAAGGATGCCGTCATGCGGGAGCAGCTTGCGCTTCAAAAATACATGGCAAATAGTGATGGTGAGAGCCTGATCGAATTTGAAGGAGCGGTAGAGGATTTTGCTAAGAGCTCAAAGAAGTACTTGAGCTCAGCAAAATCCGCTGAAGAGAAGAAAGTGGGAGAGAATCTGGTCGCGGCTGAGGCGCAATATTATGATGTCGCTTCAGAAGCCTTTACTCTCATCCGGGATGAACAAACGGTAAAGGTAAGGCTTTTAATGCAGGAAAAAGGAAATAAGCTTATCTTTAGCTTGAATTCAGCAGCCGAAGATGCGATTAAGTACCAGCAAGCTGCCCTGAATACAACGAGTGAAACCCTTTCCGGAAATGTCCAGAAGGTAGCCTTGCTCATCATCGCGCTCTCTGTGGCGGCATTTGTCATTGGGACTGTGATTGCTACATATATTAGCAGAATGATTTCAAAACCTGTCCAGCTTGTCTCTCAGGCAGCAAAGCAATTAGCTGACGGAAATCTGGCCATTGAAAAAATCAATGTGAAGAATACAGATGAAATCGGGCAATTAGCAACTGATTTCAATGAGATGGCAACAAATTTAAGGAATATCATTTTTCAGGTGAGCAGCACTTCCGAGCAGGTTGCGGCATCAGCTGAGGAGATGATGGCTAGTGCGGACCAGACGAATTCTGCCACGAACCAGGTGGCGACAGCCATCCAGGAAGTCGCCGGCGGTGCAGAGCTACAAAGCAAGAATACAGAGGAAAGCGCGAAGGCAGTAGGAGAGATGTCTAGTGCCATCCAGCGTGTCGCGGTTACGACTTCCACAGTTGCAGAGTCTGCGGTTGATACGACGAAACAGGCAACACTTGGCCATGATTCTCTGGAAAAAGTCATTGAAAAGATGAAAACAATCAACCATACAACGAGTGAAACAAATTCTGTCATCAAGGATCTGGACCGAAAATCGGCTGAAATCGGCAAAATCATCGAGGTCATTACAGGCATCGCTGACCAGACGAATTTACTGGCGCTCAACGCCGCCATTGAAGCAGCAAGAGCAGGCGAGCACGGAAAAGGGTTTGCTGTTGTCGCAGATGAAGTCAGGAAGCTGGCTGAACTTTCAAGGCAGTCTGCCAGCCAGATTTCCAGCTTGATTGAAGTCATCCAAAAAGAAACCCATCAGGTCGTCGAGATGATGAATAAAGGGGCAGCTGAAATTTCCGAGGGAACATCATTGGTTGAGGATACAGGCCGGATATTTGATGAGATTTTAAAATCGATTGAGAATGTCAGCTCGGAAATCCAGGAGGTCTCCGCGATTTCTGAAGAAATGTCGGCAAGCGTCATGCAGGTGAATGCTTCGATCGAGGAGGTAACAAAAATTGCCCGCGGCTCCGTCGCAAGCACGGCGGAAATCGCTTCGGCCACGGAAGAGCAGCTGGCCTCCATGGAAGAGGTATCCTCATCTTCCGCTTCACTCGCGAGGCTGGCAGAGAGCTTGAGGGAAATGGTAGCAAAATTTAAGGTTTAATATGTCTAGTGAGGAGCATGGGATTGGAGAATCTCATGCTCTTCTTTTTTTAGTAAAAAAGTGCATTTGTTCAGAGTGGCAACTCATGAATACAGATAAGAAACAGTCTCCCTTACAGGTATTCGCCCAAGCCAAAACCGTGATAAATGCATATAAAGGTAGTGGATACAAAATAGAGAAGAGGGAGGTAAGCCGTATGTACGCATACAGACATCCTTATCGAATGCAGGACCAGAGGTGGGGATTTGGATTACCGTTTTTAGGTGGTTTGGCTGGTGGATTATTGGGAGGCGCTTTATTTTACCCGCGGCCGTTTTATGGTGGTTATGGCTATGGTTACGGATATCCGATGTACCCATGCTGTGGGCCTGGATTTTATTACTAAAAAGCAACCAAAAGGGAGCAAGCCGCCTGGCCTGCTCCCTTTTTATATTTCGAGGACTTGAGCTTTTCTCATTAACTGATATACGCTTTCTTAACCTGATGCTTGTCCATGAATTCGAGGGATAGCTCGTTGAAATCATCGGCCTTCTCGATATTGCAGACATGTCCGCATTGTTCAAGGATGACCAGCTCCGAGCTTTTATCGCTGCGGAGGTCCTCGGTTAATTCGCGGACAAACATATGGTCCTCGGCCCCTGATATATAGAGCTTTGGGACATCCTCACTTTTTTCCTGGACCTTGCTGTAGGTGGCTTTGACATCACCGGCAAGATGATACCAGGCGAGGAAGTTTTTCCGCTTCATCTTATATGCCTCCTGGATGAAAAAACGGCGCGAATCTTTATGGTTGTCCTTCGGCATCAAAACCAGGGCCAGAATGCGGTACAGCCACATAAAAGGGATGAAGTCCTTAATTATCCCTGCCAATTTGATCAAAGATTTTGCGAACAGGTTGAACCTGGTGATGGCGCCTCCCAGAACGGCCGACCTGACTCGATCCGGGCGTGTCTGCAGAAGATGATGGACGATGATCGAACCCAGCGAAATCCCGACAAAATGCGCTTTTCGAATCGAGAGATGATCAAGGGTGCGCAGGATTTCCCGGACAATAACGTCAAAGGAAAACCCATCTTTATACGAGTCTATGTCTGGTGATTTTCCATGGCCAGGCATATGGATCGCAACAATATGATATTTTTTCAGGAAAGGTTTCAACTGTTTGTAAAAAATGTTCGAGTTCCCGCCAATCCCGTGCAGCAGCACAATATACTCCGAGCCGCGGCCCTTATATAACTTGTAATCCAGCATCAGATTCTCCTTAGTCGTTCTAGGTGTGTTCATTAATAATACCCTTGATAGCGCTGTCAGTAAACGATTAAGGCAAAAATAACGGCAGGTACCATCTGGTAAGGATGATACCTGCCGTAAATGATTATTTCTTTTTGCCTTTTTGGTCTACTTTGATGACGACTGTTGTCAATGGATCAAGTGCTAACTTGTCTTTTGACAGCTTGAAACCGGACTTTTTGGATACCGGAGTTTTACCGGCTTCGTCATTATCGACCAGGACCTTTCCTTTTGAGAAGTCAAGATCGCCTAGTGTCAATGTGCGTGCTTGAGTGTCAGCGTTAACGAATACGTAGTATGTTCCAGTGTTATCTGTAGATTCATTTTCGTATGCGATGACAAGGTCTGTGTTCTTGATTTCAGGCAGATCAAGCAATCTTACATTCTGGTCAACGAGATCCTTTTCGCCGAGGCGGAAAGCATTTGTTGACTTTCTTAGCTCAATCAGGCCTTTCGTGTAGGCTTGTGTTGTAGTGTTGACTGAGTATTTCTTTTTATTTGTTGCCTTTTGCCAGTCAAACATGTTGATGGCATCGGATGAATCATATGAATCGTGGATGAAGTAGCCGAATGGATTTCCTTGTTCATCAGTCAATTCGTGATACTTCTGCTCAGGGACACCTTCACCTTTCCATTGCTTGGTCCTGCCGTACTCCTGGCCTGCGTGTAGGAAAGCAGTGCCCTGTGACGTTAGAATCAAGGAGTTCCCAATTCGGATTCGTTTGTGAATTTCCAGCTCGTTTTCAGGTACAGCAGGGTCCTTCTTGATTGATTGGGCAATGACATCGTGAAGCGGAAGGTTGTCATGCGCCGCGATGTATTGGACCATATCTCCTGGATCATCATCAGCTGTATTGCCTGGCTGTGCTTTGATATTGTTGAAAATCGTGTTGATATCGCGGGCACCGCCTGTGATGAATCGAGGCTCACCTTCAGAACCGAAGCCTGATTTCAGCTCGTTGCGGATTTCATCAGAGAAGACGCCGACATTATCCGTTTTATCCATCCAATCCTGATCTGCGCCCATGCCAGCTAAATCCGGCTCAGCAATGTGGCCTGCGAATGTTCTCCAGCCTTCGCCGATGAATAACGCATCAGGATTTACAGATGCCGCAGCATCGTAAGCGTTCTGGATCGAAGGATAGGTGGCGTCACCCATCATATCAAAACGCATGCCATCAATCTTGTACTCTTCAAACCAGTATTTAACTGAATCTACCATCAGCTTTTCAGCCATCTTGTGGCTTGTTGCCAGGTTGTTCCCGAAGCCGCCAAGGAAGTTCCCTTGTGCATCCTGGAACGCGTAATAGTTAGGAACGATGTCATTCAGCTGGCTGGCTTTTGCCATATGAGTGTAGACCACGTCGAGAACGACACCCATTCCAGCATCATGGATTGCATCAATCATCTGTTTCAGTTCTTTCACGCGTAATTCAGGGTCAGTTGCATCCTCTGAATAGGCGCCATCCGGAGAGAAGTAACTGTGCGGGTCATAGCCCCAGTTGTACTCATTTCCGCCGGCAGAGTAATTAAGTTCCCTTTGGCCCATCTTTGTTTCATCGCCATAATACCATGCCATGACAGGAAGCAATTGAACATGTGTTACACCAAGCTTTTTAATATAATCCAGCTTGTCTGTGAAGGCTTTATAAGAGCCCCATCTTGCATCCAGATCGCCTTCAATAGAAGGGTCCGATGTGAAGTCACGTACGTGCACTTCATAAATTACCGCGTCTTCGCGCTTTTCATAGCCTTTGATTTTCGCATGATCGAAGTCTTCAGGATCTGTGCCGCTCAAGTCAACGATTGCCGCTTTACCGACAGTATCCCCATCCGCGCCAGCTCCACCTTTTGTATTCACCGTGAACGCTGCCATCGATTTCGCGTAAGGATCGAGAACCTTATTTGTGACTCCGCTATTTGTCACTTCATACTGGTAAAAATAACCCTTAACATCGGCTACATTCAGGTCACCAGGTGCGATTTCCGCAGACCAGACACCTTTTTCACCCTTTGTTAATTCGATGCTGCCAATTTGCTCAGCTGCATTGTCTTTATTGAAGAAGTTTGCCACAACCTTGCTTGCTTTAGGAGCCCATAGCTTCAAAGTTGCTGCCCCGTCTTTATAGGCAGCACCAAGATCATCGCCTTCATAGGCAAACATCTCGTCAAGCATTCTCCAGCTGGTAGAAGCCTTCACTGTTCTGCCTGAATATGTGACTGAAAGAGGAAGCTTATCTAAATCGAATGCGGCTTTCACTGTAACGGATTTGCCTTTGATTTCAACACTTTCAATTGAAACTGCTGCACCGCTGGCATCCTTGATTTCCAGCTTTGACTTCAGTTCATCGGCCGACAATCCATCTGTCATGGTAAAACCTAATAGAATCGAATCTTCAGAGATGACTTCTGCAGATATAAGGCCTGTTGCCTGCTCCCAATATGGAGATACATAGACATTATCATCGCCTTGTTTTACCCATAAGTGATTGTATCTGTCGAGAAGGTTGAAGGTTTTGTCTCCGCCATCCTTGTCGCCAGTTGCCTTGTTCAGGGTAATCATGCCAATTTTCTTAGCATTGTCTTTCAGCTTGATATCGACATAGGCACCATAGCGGTCAGTTCCAGTGAAGGAAGCTGCGCCTGTAGGCCAGCCATCAGAAGGTGCCGCGACATCTTCCCAGTTCCATAGACCCCAGTTTTCATAGTCAGCATTGTCACGTACATAGTGAACGCGGACGGTATTTGCTGGCAGGTTGACTGGTTCATAGGTATAAACCTTGTCATCGCCTTGCTTGATGAAAATTTCGTTCATCTCAGGTGAAGTAATCGTAAAGCCTTTGTCTCCGCCGTCTTTGCCGGCATCACCTTTTGTCACGTCCATAACGAGGAAGCCGATGTTTTTCGCGCCATCTTTTAGCTTAACGTCGATATAGGCGCCATAGCTGTCTGTTTTCTCGAACATTGTAGCTCCAGTCGGCCAGTTGGCAGAAGGGGAGGCTACATCGTTCCACAGCCATGCTCCATAGTTTGCATAATTGTTGTCGTCACGCTTGTAGTGGATGCGGATGTGATTGGCTGGGATCGGTTCAACAGTGTTCCCATCGCCATTATCATCTCCATTGCCATCTTCTCCAGGAGTGATTGAACCATTTTCCACCGTTAGTAAAACAGTACCGCCATCTGCTTTAGAAGGGATTGGCAATGTTACTTTTCCAGCTGTCGCAGTATATGTCTCACCTGAATAGTGGTCTGTCACAACGGCATCTGCTGAATCCACAGTCAATGTCACTTCTTTTGCTGCATCAGCAATATTCAATCCGATATAGGCAGCATCATCACCATGCTTCCGTGCAAAAAGGAGGAACTGGTCGCTGTCTGAACCAGCGATTGTCGTACGTTCGCCTTTTGCGAATACTTCAGAATGGTCGCCCCTGAAGTTCAAAATCTTTTTGTAGTGCTCGAGGACATCGTTGCCTTCCACCTGATTCCAGGCTAGGTCATAACGGTTGTCGTATTGCGGATAGTTATTTTCACCACTTTGCCCAAGTTCTTCACCGTAGTAAATGACCGGCTGGCCCTTAGCTGTTGCCTGAAGGGAAGCGGCAACCTTAAGCTTGCCTTCATCATTTCCAGCATCAAACAGGAATCCATTTTCATCATGGCTTCCCAGGAACTGGCCGAGTGTAGCGGTGTTATCAATTTTCGCGTTACGCTTGATCAACGCATCATTGGCAGCATTCAGGTTTCCGTTTACAAAAGAATGCGCAATATTGTTAAAGTCAAAATCAAGCAGGGAATCCATCATGCCTGATTCCAGATAGCCATAATCGTCGTTGGCGCTTGCACCCCAGGCTTCGCCAATCATCTTGTGTTTCGGCATTTTTTCTGTAATGGCGTTCTTGAATGCCATCCAGGTCGCATCTTCTACGTGCTTTACAGTATCCACACGGAAGTAGTCAATTGTATTTCCGCTGCTCGTTGTTGCTTTTTCAATCCAGTCGGTCTGCCAGTCGATGATTGTCTGGCGGACTTCAGGGTCTTCTGTTTTGAAGTCAGGAAGGCCTGATAGTTCCCCAACGACTTCATCCGATCCTACATTGGAACCCTGGCGAAGAAGATTGCTGAAAGTGCTGCGTTCTTCATCTGTTGGGTAGCCGGCAGGAGGGTTCGTCACCTGGCCATCAATATCTTTCAAACCATAACCAGAGTGGTTCAATACCACATCAACCATGATTTTGATGCCGCGTTCATGGGCAGAATCTATCAGGTTATGGAAGTCTTCCATCGTACCGAAGTGAGGGTTCAATTCGCCAAAATTGCTTGCCCAGTATCCGTGATAACCATAGTACGAAGGGTCGCCATCTTTGTAGCGGACATTATGCTTAACATTCTCAACAATCGGGCTAATCCAGATTGTGTTGACACCCAGTTCATCCAGGTAATCCAATTTTTCAGTAATGCCTTTAAAATCGCCGCCCTGATACGTACCGCGATCAGTAGTGTCATAGTTTAAGCCATAAGGATCATTATTGGAGGAATCCCCATCAAAGAATCTGTCTGTCAGCATGAAATAAATGATCGACTCATCCCAGTCAAAATCATTATCGCCGACAGATTGTCTTGTTTTAACCGTAACATTGGCATTGCCGGTATGCGGGTTGCCAAATGAATCGGTCACCGTTACAGGAATCGTCTTCGCACCTGCTGTTATGTTGTCATCGACTGCAATGGTAACTTCCATTAAAGAAGGATCGATTGCAAGAGTCTTTGACCCGCCAAGTTCGGACACATCAGCCGTAATCTTGCTGATTTCAACTCCATCTGTCAGGCCCTCTACATCAACTTTCAGCACAGCGTTCTGGCTATAATCAATTTCTGCTGGGTTGACAGAACCTGAAACTGTCAGGTCAGCGTTCGCGTAGGTGATTTCCGAAGCTGGATTGTAAGGATCTGTTACTTCGGTAGTGACGCCATCCTTTGTAACTAAATATGTGTACCCATGTGTTCCAGTTGGAATGTTCTCATATGAAACTGCAAATCTCTCATTCTCAGGCTCATAGGTCATTGGTAAAGTCTTGCCATCAATCTTCAAATCTACTTTTTCAATTGTGTTCATCTGATCATTTGCAAACAACTCTTTGTCCCGGTAAAAGAAAGTCGCATTTCCATCTGCGATCACAGGAGCCGACCCATCAGGCACAATGCGGATTTGCTCTACGCCGCTTGTAACGAACACTTTAGTAATCGAATCATTTTTATTAACCTTGATAAAACGGTCCCCAAATTCCTTTTGTGCAGTATTCCAATCATAAGTACTGCGAAGCACGAAGCCCATTTCGGCCGTATTTGCGCCTACAGGGATGTTCGCGACCGCCTTTCTGCCTTCCTTTGTTGTAAAATCAACCTGGCCGTCCTGTACACCAGTATTCCAGGTCCAAATATTCCACTCGCCAAAATTTTGATCTTCCCGTATATAGGTAAAGCGGACTTTGCGATCGGTTGATTCCGAAGTTGTAGCAGTTCCTTCTGCGTTAGCCTGCTGTGCAGGTACAAAAGGAATCCACAAGCTCAACAGCATGATTGCTGTCATGAAAATTGAGAAACTGCGTTTGGTGCTTCTTCTCATCTGAATCCATTCCTCCCTAGATTGATTGATGCTTCAAAATCAGTTTTTTCAAGGTCCTCCTTTCTCAAATGCGCAACTTATGAAACCGTTTGCACAAGCAGGCAAAAAAATTTAATCCCCTAAAAAATGCAAGCGTTTGCAATAATCTATCTTTTTCATTTTACAATAGAATTGCCTAACCAGCAATGGAATGTCAACGTTCATCTGTCAAACAAATAGTTCCAAAATCCTGCGTAAATCGGGAGTTTTCTAGGGATAATGATTTAGTTCTTCAATAAATGTCACGGATTCGTCAAAAAACGGCAGGGATGTTACCATTCTATAGTTAAGGAAATAAGAAAAAATAAGGAAATAGAACTATTAGTTAATTGGGATTTGAATGGTATTTTCAAGTATTCTTGAAGTATGTCTACTATTGGAAAGAGGTATAGAGAGATGAATGATATAAATGTTCTTTTCCGCAAAAGAATTGGCTTGAATTCAAAAGAACCCATTACACTCGAAAATCTTGCCGGAATTCTTGAACTGACAGCATCAGCGATTCCATTCGAGAACCTTTGCACGCTTTCTGGCGACCCAGGTGAATTGAACGAGGACAGCCTGGTGGATAAAATTCTCCACCGAAACGAAGGCGGACTTTGTTATGATCTTAACGGGGTTTTGTACCTGTTTTTAAAAGAAAATGGCCTTGATGTCCAGCTGATCCTCGGGGCAGTATACGTTCCTGAACTTAACGGCTTTAGTCCAACTGGACTGACGCATGCTGCGATCATTTTGAACGATGATGGCAAGAGGTACCTGGTTGATACAGGTTTTGGAGGCAATTTGCCGCTAAGGCCAGTTCCGCTTGATGGCTCAGAAATCATGACACCGACCGGGGAGTTCCGGGTGAGGAAAGAAGAAAGTGAATTCGGTGACTACTTTTTAGAGATGAAACTTAAGCATAAAGACACTGACTGGAGAATTGGATACGCCTTTGAATCAAGACAGCCCGTGGAGAATATGGGCGATTTAACAGAAATGAAGAAAATCATCACTGAACATCCGCAGTCTGCGTTTAACAAGAAGCCGCTGCTGACCAGGGTGACTGCTAACGGCAGTATGGTGCTGACAGAATCCAGTTTCACCCGCTGGAAGGATGGGCAGGTTACGAAAGAAGAAATAGATTCGAGCAAATTCAAGCAGCTTGCCAAGGAACACTATAATCTTGATGTAAAATGAAACCTTCTTATAGTGTAAACCGTTAATATAGTATCAAAAATGACAGGTGGATGGTTGAGGATGGATTCAAGAGAATACCTACTGAGTGAATTGAAGGAAATAGAGAAATGGGAGAAGGACCAAAAGGGCTTATGGTTTTGGGAGAAGCTGACCAGGCTTCCATTCATGATGCTTGACCGTTTCACGCCAAAATTCATCCAGGAGAAGGTCGGTCTCCTGCTGGATGAGATGGGAAGCTACATTCAAACCGGAGGCCAGTATCTATCGAGCGAGAAGTCGGTATTCAACCATATCGAGAAGAAAACTGGCCGGAGTGTCAGACAGCTTTCTGATCTGGAGAACGTCCCAGTGGGGGAAATGAAGACAGCCTCATTGGCACTGGGCGAGCAGCGAAAAAAAGCAGCAACCATTCAGGGTGCGAGCACAGGAATCGGCGGGATTTTTACCCTGGCAATCGATATTCCCGCAGTCCTGGCACTCTCGCTGAAAACACTCCAGGATATTGCGATCATCCATGGCTACGACCCTAAGGATAAGAAGGAGCGTGTCTTCATCATTAAATGCCTGCAATTCTCCTCCGCAGATGTGGTCGGAAAACAGGCAATACTGAATGAACTTACTGGCTTCAACAGCGATAATAAGTCACGCGAGGTCATTTCTGAGCTTCAAGGCTGGCGTGAGGTGACGCTGACCTACACCGAATCATTCGGCTGGAAAAAGCTGCTCCAGATGGTGCCGGTAGCCGGAATTGTGTTCGGCGCATTCGCCAATCGCTCAATGGTCAGCGACCTTGCCGAGACAGGGACGATGCTTTATCAGAAGAGGCGGATTTTGGAGAGGCTTGAGAGGGTCTCAGATTCTGCTGATTTATCATAAAAGAATGAGGGAACCCACTTGATGCTATATCGAGTGGGTTTTAGTATGAAAAATCAATAGGGAAAGGGACCTTTCTTTAGCGGCTTGTCTCTCGGCATATTATCCTCATTTTCCGTAAAAAGTCTAAAACAATTTTCCTGCTAATCTTTGTGCATGTAAACCAATGGGTTCAATTATCGCGATTTTCGCGGTTTTCGGTGGACTTGATATGCCATTCCCGATAGTTTTGTAGTAGATTCATAGTTTTCGACACAGCTTGAGGAAATTCTGCAAAACTGGGGGAGAACGACGAATGAAAAAGGACAACTACTCATTGTTTAAGAAGAGGGTTGCGAAAGGCATGGTTGCCTCAACGATCCTAGTCAGCAGCAGTCTGATGATGCCGGAAATTCCTTTGTTTCCTGGCAATGAAACAGTGGCACAAGCTGCTGGGCCAACTTTTACCGTAACAGCAGATGTCCTGAATGTCAGATCGGGACCGGGTACGAACTATGCAAAAGTCGGCCGGCTGGTCCAGGGCAACAAGCTAAATGTGATTCAACGGATGAATAATGGATGGTACAAAATTTCCTTCAATGGAAAAACGGCTTATGTCAGCGGTGATTATGTGTACAGTTCTGCAGTATACAGAGTTACGGCTACAAGATTGCATTTCAGGACTGGACCTGGCACTCAGTATAAGAGCATGGGGCTTATCAATAATGGTACAGTGCTCGATGTAATCCGACAGGAAAGCAATGGCTGGTATAAAATTTCATATAAAGGAAAAATCGGTTTTGTCAGCGGGGATTATGTATCGACAAGCAATGCATCTTTCAACAAAAAAATGGACATTCCTGTGATTGCACAGCGTCCAGAATTGCCGAGCGGCTGTGAGGTTACCTCACTTGCCATGGCTCTCCGCTACTATGGAGTGAATGCTGATAAAACAACCCTTGCTAAGCAAATGCCATATGATTCAACCAAACTAGTCCGGAATTCTGACGGTTCGATCAAAATTTGGGGAGACCCGAATGTTGGCTTTGTCGGGACACCATTTGGCAATGGCTATACGATCAATCCAGGGCCGCTTAAAAAAGTGCTCGACAAGTACCGGCCGGGAGGAATTGCTCTGACTGGCAAGAATTTTACTGAGATTGAAAGTTATGTGAAACAAGGTAAGCCGGTGCTGGTCTGGTTTACGATCAATTATGAAATGCCAGTTGCGAGGACATGGAAAACGACAGCAGGCAAAACGATTAATGCTGCAAGGCCATTACATAATATCGTCATTACCGGAACAGACGCAAACTATGTTTATTTCAACGACAGTGAAGCAGTAAAAAAAGACGTCCGATTGCCAAAAGCAAAGTTCATCAACATATATAATGCGATGGGCAAACGTGCCCTTGTAGTGAACTAAGAGAGAAGCAATTGCGAACTGAATATGTTCGTAATTGCTTTTTTCGTTAGTTTCGATTTAGGCGAAATGCCTTCATTTTTTGAAGCAATTGATAAGTTGCATACGACACAACAAAAACAAGAAACGCATCCACTAAATTCTGCAGTAAGTTATGAGTGCTCGGTTCCAAGCCGATTTGTTTAAAGAAGAGATCAATCATATCAATGAAGAAAACATGAATGGCATATATTCCGAGCGAGTTTGCGCCCATTTTGGTGAGGAATAGGCCTTTTCCGAGATTGGGATTGCTTAACGCGTACAGGAACAGAAACAAGGTTAGGAAAATCGTCGAAAAGAAGTACTCTCCATGTTTGGCTTCCAATCCCTTTTGCAGCCAGAATCCTTCTGAAACCTGCAGAAGGGTAAAGAGGCAAAACAAGTAGAAATAGATTCTGCCGTTATATTTTTGCCAGGTTTGAATGGTGGCAAGCCAGAATCCTAAAACCGTATAGAACAGGCTGACATATAGAGCGGCGCGGGTTGTACTGACCGGCAGCTCATCGAATATGGAATAAGACTGTCCAAAAAGGCCAAGGAGATTGAAGCAAAGTGCGATCACCAAAAGCAGCCTGACTTTCTTCAGCCTGTAAAAGAGGTATAGAATCGCGGTGCTCCATACCAGTGAAATCACGAACCACAGCTGATAGCCGCTTGTCCCCTGGCCATAATAGAGGAGGTTAAGGGCCGTCATATTCTCCATATACTTCGAAAGTTCAGCCGAAGGGTTTTCATTTGTCAGCATGATTCTCGCTACATCATAGACAAAATAAAAAATAAGCCAGCTAACATAGATCTTCAGTATTTTTGTGACATATTTTCTGAAGTAAGCAAAGGACTGCTGATTGCCGCTCACCTTAAGACTGAAAAGATAGCCTGAAGCAGCGAAGAAAAACGGAACAGCAAACCTTGAAAGATTATCAAGGACAAAATAGCCGGGCTGATCATTGCCCGGGAAGGTATGAATGATGACGACTGCCAGGATGGCATAAAATTTAATGTAGTCGATTGCGTAATTGCGCTGCATTGGGCTGCCTCGTTATGTAAGGATTTATACTCCTAGTATTTCCACGATCATCAGCCTTATGAATATAAGAAGAATTGACTTGGGATAATAGAGTATAAAAAGGAGGCAAACCACTTGAATCCTGACAAGAAACAACAAGACGAGAATGCGATTGAACAGCAGCAGAAAGACCAAAAGAACGAACATGCTAATCAATCAGACGGCTTCCGCTATGATTACGACGACTCTTCAGACGTGAAATGAAAAGAGGGGAAACCTGCACATAAGGTTTTCCCTCTTTTTTAAACAGTTTTCACATATAACTCTTTTCGTTTCTTCTCACGAGCCACAAACAAACCGCCATACAGCATCGCTGTTCCCGTCATCAAAATGATGCCGATATACACACTCATCATGCTCGGCACCAAAAAGGCACCCATGATGATTGTCGACCGGGCAATCAAATCTGCTCCGCTGAAGCTGATGCCTGAAAACGCTGAATAGGATCCTCGTTTGTCTTCTGGCATCATATTGGCTTTTTCGGCATTGGCGATTGGTGAATAAATCAGTTCGCCGATGGTAGCAACCAGGTTGAACAAAAGCAATGCGTACCAGACATTTGCAGAAGTAATCACGGTGTATCCAATGCTGTAAAGGATCAGTCCGGCAAGCAGCATCTTTTTCTTATCAAATTTGTCGGTCATCTTCGTGACGATAAAAGTCAGCATCACGACGAGGAGCATGTTCTGGATGTTGAGGATACTAAGCATCCGAACACCTGAAATTTCAAAGTTTCCAACAAATAGCGGGCGAAACTCATTAGCCAGCCTGACACCAATATAGCTGTTGAGAGAGAATTCAGCTGCGTAAATGCACATGCTACCAACAATCGCCATGACGAACGGTTTATCCTGCAATGCTACTTTGTAGTTGGCAATCAGGTCGATAAAGATATTTTTGTGTTTTTGCGCCAGCAGGGGAACGGATGTGTCCTGAAGCCAGATCGCATAGGCGATTGGCAGACAGGCAGAGGCAATTGTCAATGCCGTGAACAAAGCCAGCTGGTGATGGGCATAAAACAACCCGCCGAGGGCAGCCCCGATTGCCAGAGACAAATTCGTGAACCAATAGTCGAGCGCGTAAATCGCTTTGCGGTTTTCAGCTGTCGTTGAATCGATGATAATCGCCTGCATCGAAGGACGGCCCAAACTGCTGAATAGCATGAAAAGCATATATCCGCCAGCGAAGGCTATTATCCATTTTTGATCAGGCAGCAAGCTGACCGTCATCAACCCAAAAGTGACAGCACTGATTGCAGACGTAAGCAGCAGAATCGTTTTACGGTGAAAACGGTCTGATATATATCCGCCAACAAGATTGCCTATGAAGGCAATGAACACATTTATCCCGAGAAAAACCCCGGCCCACACTGCTCCTTTATGCTGCGCGAAAAATAAGGCCATGAACGGCATGACTGCGCTTGAAATTGCCCGGTTAAAAAAAGAAGTAATTAAGCGGACTTTCAAGTTTTGAGGATATTCTTTCCATTTCATATTGCCAGCCTCCTTCTATACTTTGTATATTAAAGGAGACGAATATAACTAAAAATTCCCTTTTAAAATAAAATTGTCCACTTTTAAGGAGAACGTATGGATCGCCATTTACTATTGTTATGGAATCAGGTCAAATCAGGAGCTGTAAAAGTAGAGGAACTTGCTGAAGTCCTGGTGCTCAGTACGAAGCAGACACGCCGAAAGCTGCAGCAATGGCAGGAGGAAGGCTGGCTCACGTTCCAGTCCGGCAGGGGAAGGGGCAATACTTCCTCTCTGGAGTGGAATCGTCAAGTTGAGCAGGAATATGAAGATCTATTTTTCAGGAGCCTTGAAAAAGAACCAATCGAGTCTGTAAGCAAATTACTGCTGCTGGATTGGTCGGTGGAAACGAAGCAGCGGCTGATGACTGCTTTCCAGGCAAAGCTTGGCTTCAACCAGGAAGGACAGGACAGCTTAATCATCCCAAGATTTTATCCTTTTGTCACCTTCCATCCTTTAAAATTGGCGGATGCCCATAGCGCAAATATCATCGCCAATCTCTATAACAGGCTCGTCACTCTGAATGCCGACGATTCGGTTGACCCGGAACTGGCCCACAGCTGGGAATACACAGATAACCAACTCGTATTATATTTACGGAAGGATGTTGCCTTCCATGATGGCTCGATTTTAAAAGCTGAGGATGCCGTCGGTTGTTTGCAGCAAATGAAACAGGATGAGAATTTTGCAGACTTGTGGGAACCCATCACGGCAATCACAACTCCATCTCCACTGGTGGTGAAGCTTGAGTTTCCTGGCGGCTGTTCCTATGTACTCCAGCTCTTGGGCCTCTTGACCGCAAGCATTTTTAAAGAAGTGAATGGAAAGCTGCTGGGGACAGGAGGATTTTATCTGGCAGAGGAATCTGCAGAGAAAACAGCTTTAAGCGCGTTCAAGCAATACTACGGGTATCGGCCGCTGCTTGACCGTGTGGAGTTCATCCAGGTACCTAAAGAATTCCAGGTTGTCTATCATGCCGGCCATGAATCGAAACAAGTCGATACCTTCAAGGTGGAAAGCGATTCAGGCTTTGGCATTGTGGTCATGAATCCATATAGAAGCTCGGATATGGCTCGTAAAGAAGTCCGTGACTACATCCACATGGTCATAGACCGGCATCGTCATGAACTTCCAGAAGTTGATGGAAGGATCACCGGCAACAATGAAGGCTGCCTGATCGGTTTATCCCGGCCCTACACCATGCCGGAATTTACAAAGCCGTCCTTATCAGCGCCGCTCAAGATGATTTATGTGAATTACACGACGAATACGTCTTTATGGTTAAAAGAAAAGCTCGAGGAGGCTGGCCTGGATGTCGAAATGGAGGAAGTATCCTTCCGGGACGCTCTTTATGATCCTAAAGTAAAAATGGGAGCGGACTTGTTTATCCACGGAGAAATTTTCGAAATGAACCAGAGTTTCTCCTACTTTTTCTTTTTGAAAAACAGCTTCTCACCGCTTCATTGCTTGATTGAAAAGAGTGAATATTTACAGCAAGTCGTTGAAGACTATACAACAACGCCATTTGAGCAATGGAACAGCCTCCATTTGCAGATCGAACAATATATGAAAGTCGAATCCCTGTGTGTTCCCCTGTATTACACAAAACGGCAAATCCCGTTTTCTATCAATCTGATGAATGTGGAGATTAGGCATTTTGGGTATGTGGATTTGACGAAGCTCTGGACGAAGAACGCATGATGGTGCCTGTCATCTTACTCTTCCCGGAAGAATTACAAAAAGGGAGGATTTTAGGTCTGTTTGGCGAAGAATACTATTAATAAATTTCAATCCAAAGGAGTCCCTATGTCTAAAAAAGATTTGTTCATAGCGTCCTTGCTTGGCGGTGCGATTGGAGATGCTCTTGGTTACACGGTAGAGTTCATGAAGCTTGATGAGATTAAATCGAGATTTGGCGAGGAAGGTATAACCGATTTAGAGCTTGATCGTTACACAGGAAAGGCCTTGTTTTCCGATGATACCCAGATGACGCTGTTCACGGCTGATGGCCTGATCTGGGCATATGACCGCATGAGCGAACGGGGGATTGGGAGCTTTGCAGGAAGCGGCATCTATCAATCTTATCTCCGCTGGCTTTATACCCAGACAAGAGCCCTGCCGGATGAGCATTATGACTGGCTGCTTGATCCCCAGCCCCATGAGGCGGGCAGCAGCATTTTACAATATAAAGAATTGTATTCAGCAAGGGCCCCGGGCAACACATGCCTGTCGGCGCTTGAAAGCAATAAAATGGGAACGATCGAAAGGCCGATCAACAACAGCAAGGGATGTGGCGGGGTCATGCGTGTTGCGCCAGTCGGCTTATTTTTACATAAAGACCCGGAGCAAGCATTCAGAGTGGCTGCGGAAATCGCCGCGATTACCCATGGACATCCGTCAGGATATTTGGCAGCTGGATCACTCGCTGTGATCATTGCAGAACTGCTCAATGGCAAAAGTTTATCCGAAAGCATCGAGGATGCCATTGCCATTTTGAAAAGCTACCGTCATCATGAAGAGACATTGAAGTCCATTGAGGATGCGGTTGAACTTGTAAAGAGTGAGGTGGATTCTGGAGAAGCGATATCGCAGCTTGGCGAAGGCTGGGTAGCCGAGGAAGCACTTGCGATTGCGTTGTACTGTGCTTTGAAGGAAACAGACTTCCGGAAGGCGTTGATCCTGTCAGTAAATCATGATGGCGACAGTGACTCAACGGGCTCGATCTGCGGAAATATTATCGGTGCCTGCCAGGGTCTCAAGGCTGTGCCTGAAGAATGGGCGAATCAAGTAGAGCTAAAAGAATTGATTGTCGATCTAGCTGGCAAGTTATATGAGAGATATGAAACGGTATAGGTTAAGGGAGAATCCTGAGAAATACTGGGATTCTCTTTGTTTTTTCCAGGGAAGAAAGGAGAGCTATATTGGATGGGGAAAAACATATTAACAGCCGGACGGTGAGCGGATTGTTTGCATCTTATATTAATCGTTCCACTATGGCCGGCCTTTCCCGGAGATGAGGCTGCCCTGGCTGAATTTATGGAACAGGCGATGAAGAATTTTGAAAAATAGAGGAGAAGTCTTTATGAAGCGATCAAAAAAATCAGTTGAATTATTCGAAATGGACGTGATGGATGCGAGAGGCTTGATTGAGCTGTCAGCATCTGTCGGCTGGGATTATGACGAGGCGGAAGTTGCAACACTATTATCCTCATCCTTTAAAATCTATGGCCACAAGAATAGCGAAGGCCAGGTCGTCTCCAGTGCGGCGATCATTCAATATGACCGTAGGCTCGCTTCAATTGGTATGGTGATTGTTCATAGCGATTATCGAGGGCTCGGTCTGGGAAAAGAAGTTATGCAAAAATGTATAGAAAGCGGGCGTGACCGCTCCATCCTGTTAATTGCTACTCCTGATGGCCAACCACTATACGAGAAATTGGGTTTTACAGTGGTTGACTCTGTCCATAAATACCTGTGCGACAAATATAAACCAACCAATCTGAAAAAAATAAGCGGGATTTCAATAGAAGCTTTTAAGGACGAGGAACTGGAAGATATACT
Source organism: Mesobacillus sp. AQ2 (assembly GCF_030122805.1). Lineage (NCBI taxonomy): Bacteria > Bacillati > Bacillota > Bacilli > Caryophanales > Bacillaceae > Mesobacillus > Mesobacillus sp. AQ2. The sequence goes on from NZ_CP126080.1 coordinate 811,921, forward strand.
TGAACTGGATGGAGCAGCTTTCGGGGAGAAAAGAAGTATCTTCCTTCGCAATAGGCTTCAACAGTCATATCAATGTATCGTCGTGAAGGATGAGAATTCAAGAATCATTGGTTTTGGTCTTTCTGTACTGGGCTCTGTTAATATGATTTTGGGCCCGGTCGTTGCGCCCGATCATAGAATTGCAGAATTAATCATCGACCGCCTTGCTTCCAAACATCAAGGGAAATTAAGGGTAGACGTACCTTCAGGCCAGGAAAAGCTGATGGCTTTTTTGGAACAAAGCGGATTTGTAAAAGTCAGCAACCCTCCAGTAATGGCAATCCATACGAAGGAAATGCCGTACAGAAACGATACACTATACACAATCGCATCACAGGCTTATGGGTGAAATGCGCCGCCGCAAACTTGCGGCGTTTTTTTTTATTCATGGCTTCATTTCCAAAAAAAGATAGTAAATCACCTTCCCGCGTTGTAAAATAAATTGAAAAATTGAATAGAGTAATAGATTCGGTTTTGTCATCCATTTTGAATTACAGGAGGAAACAAGGGAACTTAAAGAATGAATGATACTTTCGTATATAGATCAATCTGATTTTTGGAAAAATTCATAATTAAGAGGTTGATGAAAGTTGAGAATGGATGCTGTTGATGTAACTGTTAAAGAACCTACGATTTTTAATCACATCGGAAACAAAATCAAAACCGACGATCGTGAAATCAACATTATTGCCAGGATGGAAGAGCCGTTAATTGTCATTTTGGGAAATGTCCTAAGTGACGAAGAATGCGATGAGCTGATCAAGCTGTCAAAGGACAAGCTGAAGCGCTCAAAAGTCGGCAACACCCGTGAAGTAGATGAGCTGAGGACGAGCAGCAGCACATTTATCGATGAAACTGAAAATGACGTGGTGGCGCGTGTTGAAAAAAGAATATCGCAAATCATGGACATTCCCAATGAACACGGTGAAGGCCTGCAAATCCTGAACTATAAAATCGGCCAGGAGTACAAAGCACATTTTGACTTTTTCGCGTCAAATGTAAGCAACCCAAGGATCAGCACACTCGTCATGTATTTGAATGATGTCGAAGAGGGAGGAGAAACCTACTTCCCTAAACTCAACTTCGCTGTATCCCCGCAAAAAGGCATGGCCGTGTATTTTGAATATTTCTATGACAATCAAGACTTGAACGACTTGACCCTTCACGGCGGAGCCCCAGTTGTCATCGGCGACAAATGGGCAGCTACACAGTGGATGAGAAGGAAAAGCGTGAAATAGAGAATGGAGGAGCATGGTGAGTACATGCTTCTTTTTTATACTTTTTCCAGAAAAAACCTGTATAATTTAAGAACAACAGATAGGACAGGGGAGCATTAATATATGGAACTATGGAATATATACGACAAATACAGGCATATGACGGACAGGATTCACGAACGGGGGAAGGAGATGAAGCCGGGGGATCATCATCTGGTTGTCCATGTCTGGATCGTGAATGATGATGGCCAGTATTTGATTCAAAGGAGGCAGCCATGGAAAATGGGCTTTCCGAATATGTGGGACTGTTCGGCTGCTGGTTCTGCCATCATGGGTGATGATAGCGAGCAGGCTGCCATTCGCGAGGCAAAGGAAGAAATCGGAATCGACTTGGACATGGAAAGGGCTGAACGCTTATTCACCGTGAAATTTCCTGTTGGATTCGATGATATCTGGCTGGTCCGGCAAAATATCGCCATAGAGGAGCTGCAACTTCAGGAAGAGGAAGTGGCAGATGCAAAGTGGGCAAGTGAAGAGGAGATAAAGAAAATGGTTAAAAACGGTGAGTTTATCCCTTTTAACTATTTTGACCTGTTATTTGCAATGGTCAATTCAAACATCTCCCTGAAAAAAGCTGCCCTTGAGGATGCTGAGGAGCTTTTAGCCCTGCAGAAGGAAGTTTTCATGCCTCTTTATAAAAAATACCAGGACCATGAGACAAGTCCTGTCACGCAAACGATGGAGAGATTCAGAGAAAGATTCGAACAAGGGGATTACTACAAAATATTCTTTGAAGGCACTCTAGCCGGAAGCGTCCATGTCCATGAAAAGTCCCCTGGGTTAATGAGGCTTCGTATTATAAATATTTTGGGACAGTTCCATAACAGGGGCATTGCCCAGCAGGTCATGAAACGTCTCGAGCTGATGCACCCCGAGGCAGATGCATGGGAACTGGACACCATCCTTACTGAACAGCGGAATTGCTATTTATATGAAAAAATGGGGTACATGAGGACCGGTGAAAACAAAGAAATCAATAATGATATGACGATTATCCGGTACCGGAAAGAATCAAACCTGAATAAAATAAAAAGTTTATAAAAAAGACGGCTCTCCATGGATTGGAGTAAGCCGTCTTTTTTGAGATAAGAAAGTTAATTTTCACTTCGAGAAATGTCCAGCTTCAGCGCCTAGCCCCTCGAGTCGCTTCGGTCTGCCCAATGAAGTCAAAGAACGACTTCACCGGTCAGCCCTCCAGCGCTTGTCGGGGCTGACCAAGGCACTTACGCTTTTCTTATTACTTAATTCCCTTCATGTATGCCTGAATCTTAGGTGACATGATGAACAGGATGATACCAAGAACGATGGATGCTCCACCGATTGTACCGAAGTAAGTCATTTCTGTATCTGCAGAGTAGAATTTAACAATTTGTGCGTTGATCGCCTGCGCTGCAGCACTTGCAAGGAACCAGAGGCTCATTGTTTGTGCAGAGAAAGCAGCCGGAGCCAGTTTGGTTGTTGCTGACAGACCAACTGGGGAAATCAACAATTCACCGAATACAACGATCAGGTAACTTAGCACAAGCCATAATGGGCTAACAAGTGCATCTGAACCTGTGAAGTATCCAGGAATCAGGATGACAAGGAATGAAAGACCAGCAAAAATCAATGAGAAAGAGAATTTCTTTGGAATTGATGGCTGGCGATCACCAAGCTTCACCCAGAATCCAGCGAAAATCGGTGCGAAGATGATGATGAATAATGGGTTCAATGACTGGAACCATGCTGGAGAAATCGTCATTCCAGCGAATTCTAATTGTGTACGCTTGTCCGCATAGTTCGCAAGGATGGTTGAACCCTGCTCCTGGATTGCCCAGAACATAACAGCAGCCAAGAATAACGGAATGTAAGCAAGAACACGTGAACGTTCAACTTCTGTTGTTTTAGGGCTGCGGTACATAACAATGAAGTAAGCAGTCGGAATTAAGATACCAAGAATCGTTACAAGGTTAATAAAGCTTTCGAATGTTAAAAGGCCAGCAGGAATTAAAATAGCACTTAAAATACCGATTGCAACGATTGCGATAGCAAAAATTGTAAATGTTTTTTTCTTTTCAGATGGTGAAAGCGGATTTGGCACTGCTGTACCAGCAAGACCCAAATTCTTTTTCTTTGTTAAAAGGAATACAACTAGTCCAACGAACATACCGATTGCAGCAATGGCAAAGCCATAATGGAAGTTGTATGCGTCAGATACTGCGCCGACAATAAGTGGAGAAAGGAATGCACCTGCATTGATACCCATGTAGAAGATTGTGAAACCAGCGTCACGGCGAGCGTCACTTTCACTGTACATTTCACCAACGACAGTTGAAACGTTTGGCTTCAATAAACCTGTACCAATTACGATCAGGACCATTGATAAGAAGAACATTGTTACGTTTCCAGGAATCGCAAGCGCGATGTGACCCAGCATAATCAATATTCCGCCGTAGAATACAGCTTTAGATGTACCGAACATACGGTCAGCAAGCCATCCGCCGATGATCCCTGACATATAAACGAGTGAGCCATAAATGGACATGATGGAAAGTGCTAATGTTTCATCCAGGCCCAATCCGCCTTTTGATACTTCGTAGTACATGTAGAATACAAGGATCGCTCTCATTCCATAGTAAGAGAAACGTTCCCAGAACTCTGTGAAGAAAAGTGTGAAGAGACCTTTAGGGTGTCCGAAGAATCCTGTTTGAGGCACACTATCCACAATTTTCTGCCTATTAAGGTTTGACATAAATTACCCCTCCCTGTTTTTCTATTTTAGAATACTTTCCGATGTGTGAATTGTCAAAAACAATATTAGGAAGCGATCCTTTAAAAGGTTGATTTAAAGGGGTTTTTTCTCCTTTTCCTCTTTAAAGAAAGTTTATTAAAAATTATCTAATAAGTGAGAAAAACAAAAATAATCAGGTGATTTAGTAAAAAAATACCATGCAGGGCCAAAAAGTATTTACCCACTTGTGAGAATTTCCAAACAAAAATATTTAATGAATATCTATTAGGTATCAGGGTATTCAACAAATAACCACATTTAATAAGGAGGAGAAAAATGAAAAATCATTACGGCAGATTTGGCCTGATGGTCCTGACCTCGACGATCATCATGCTGATTCTGATGTACTTAAATGCATACAGTATTGATCATGTATTCCTCAGCGAAACAAGATTATATATGGCCTTGATCATGGGCGGGGTCATGGCCATTGTCATGCTCGCATTCATGAGCAAAATGTACACAAATAAGAAAATGAACCTTGGCATATACGCAGGCAGCGCACTGGTGATTGCAGTTTCGCTGTTCCTCGTCCGGAGCCAGACCACCGTCGATGATGTGTCGTGGATGAAAGCTATGATCCCGCACCATTCCATCGCGATTCTGACAAGTGAACGTGCCAATATCGAAGATCCCCGCGTACGAAAACTAGCAGATGACATCATCAAAGCTCAGCGCAAAGAAATCGGTGAAATGAAGGCACTGATTAAGGACCTTGAGGAGAAGGAAGACTAACAGGTATTTACAAGAGGCTAATCCAATCCGGATTAGCCTCTTTTTCTTATGTCTAAAAGGAAAACTTGCTAATGATGGAGAATTATCGTGAGAACTGATATTTAGGAGTGGATGGAATGAAGACTAAATTAATTTTAGTAGAGGGGCTTCCGGGATCGGGAAAATCGACAACCGCAGGATTAATCCATGAACTCCTCACTAAGAATCAAGTACCGGCTGAGCTTTATATGGAAGGGAACCTCGATCATCCGGCAGATTATGAAGGGGTTGCTTATTTTACAGAAGAAGAATTTGAAGAACTTCTTAAAAAGAGCGGCAGTCTCAGCAAGGTTTTTCAGGATCGGGTAACCGTAAAGAGGGGGCGCCATCTGCTGCCATATATGAAAATCAAAAATGAATTAGGCAGTAGTTTTCCAGACGAATTGTTAGCCGCTATTTCTAAAAAAGATGTATATGAACTTCCAATGGAAGAAAATATCGCAGTCATTTCCGAAAGCTGGGAAGAGTTTGCAACACAAGCAGCTGCAGAAGAAAAAGTCTATATTTTTGAATGCTGTTTTATTCAAAACCCTGTGACTGTGGGCATGGTCAAGTATGGAGCTTCCGATGAAGCAACCATTCAGTATATAAAAAAACTTGCCGAGGCAGTTGAATCTCTGAATCCATTGCTTGTCTACGTTAAGCAGGAAGACATAGAGAAATCCTTCCGCAAGGCAGTAACCGAACGCCCTGATGAATGGTTTAATGGCTTTGTCCATTATTATACGTCCCAGGGATACGGGCTGGTTAACGGATTAAGTGAACTAGAAGGCACCATTGATGTCCTTAAAGCAAGACAGGAACTCGAGTACAGTATTCTTAAAAACTTGCAGCTGACGACTTATATCCTGAATAATACCCAATTTGATTTTGAGAAGCATCGGGTTAACTTGAAAGAAATACTGGAAGAATAAACAAGATTATAAGCAGGAGCCTGATTTGATTGTGGATCAGGCTTTTTTGGGCAGGGCGAAAAATGGAGGGGTATCTGTTTGATTTCTATGAACTCCTTCGATGAGAAAGTAGAGTCAAAATCAAGGGGAATCTTGTCGAAATAAAATTATTTTTCCTGGGTAAAAAGGACGAGGTGAAGGAGGTTTTACATCGAATACAATTAATTGGAAAAAGTAGAGAACTCTATTTTTTTCTATTAAATTATTGGGGGAAGATGAATGGCCAAAAAGGTAGTGTTTTTGCTGTTATCGCTGGTTTTTGTCATGTCAACAGCTTTTGGGAGTGTTAGTGCTGCGCCAAAGAAAGAGGAGATGAAGACAACAGTCAAGGGTTCGATTAAGGAGAACGGGAAGTCTGTTAAAAACAGTCTGGTCATCCTGCAGGAAAAGGGGAAATCGGACCGCATGTTCACAGCGACTGATGCGTCCGGTGCATTCAAGGCAAAATTAGCTGATGGAACATACGCAGTTAAAGCGATAAAGAGCAAGAATGAGTGGTTTAGTACAAATGAAAGTTTTGCGGTAAAAGAAGGGAAAATTAAAGGTAATAAAGATGGTGAAATTCATCTTTCAGATAAACAGAAAAAGAAAAAAACATCATCTGAAGCCAGCAATTTTAGCGGTGTACTTAAAGAAGGCGACAAAGGATTGAAGGCTGATTTGATCCTGGCCAGATATGGTGAATATGATGAGGAAATTCATGTGATTTCTTCGAAGAACAACGGAAGCTTCTCTGCCTACCTGCCTGATGGCATGTACTATTTATATGGTGTGGAAGAAGCGGGTGGATTCTATCGCTATTCAAAGCAATTTACTATTGTTAATGGAGCGGTCCAACTCGATGGGGAACCACAATCGAACCTGGAAATTACCCTTCCAGTCAAGGCTCATAGTGGAAAAGTCGGTGATTCAGCGAAGCCTTTAGCTGAAGCATCTATTACTCTGGAAAAAAAGGTTTTGGGTGAAGACTACGAAAGTGAATTCATCGAATATGTTGCTGCAAATAAAAAGGGAGAATTCTCTCTAAGAAAACTGGAAGATGGAATCTATTCGGTAAGTGTTGATCATGCAACCTATTCTGCCTGGAACCAGTTAACTTTTGAAGTAATGGATGGAGTTATTTACATTGAAGGAGAAGAAGTTTCTTCTCTCCAAATCACAGTACCTGACCTGAATGTTAAAGGGACAGTGACTGATGGAAAGAAGCCGATAACCAATGCCTATCTAATTATTGAAGGAAATGAATACGGATTTGGACCTCCTGTAGACTCAAAAGGAAATTTCCAATATCGCCTGGCTGATGGGCAATACACTATTTATACGGTCGATGAACCATACCGAACCACCATGGTAAACGTTGCTTTTGAAATAAAGGGCGGGAAAATGGTTCAGAATGGACAAGTTGTACCTTCGTTGAACATCGAATTGCCGCCGGTCACTTTTTCCGGAAAGTTAGTCGAGGATGGTGTTTCTCTGCAGGGTGAGGTTGCGGTAGAAACTCTTTCTCAGGACGGCAATTACGAATCCTATTATGCTACGACAAACGAGAATGGAATTTATTCCATGCGCTTGAAGGATGGCAGCTACCGGGTAACATATGGTTACTTATTCGAGGAAGGAGAAGGAGTTCCATTTGCTGCAGAATTTGAAATCAGAAACGGCAAATTATACATCGATGGCCAGGAACAATCTCTTCTTGAGCTGGAAATTCCTCCTGTCAGTCTCCATGGATTAGTGAAAGACGGAGAGAATCCGGTTGTCGATGGTGGTATAGTTGTAGCTTCTGAGGATTACAGTGTCTATGTTTGGAAAAATATCAATTCTGATGGAACATTCACGATGCGCTTGCCTGATGGAAGTTATCATATTAGAGAAGTTTATCTGGAAGGTACAAGCGTCCCTATGAATCTTGCATTTTCAATTCAGGACGGAAAACTTTATGTCGGCGGAGAACTGCAGGAGGTACTGGAGGTCAATCTTCCATCCGTCACTGTGACAGGAACCCTTTCCGAATCAGGAACTCCGCTGATGGGCGAAATATATGTCACGCAAATGAATGAAGCAGATATGCCTGTAGAAGCCTGGAGCATGACAAATGAAGAAGGAGTTTTCAAATTCCGTCTCCCTGACGGAGAGTATTCCGTCGGCAGTGTCTATTTATTTGATGGCACAACGTTTAATTCAGGTGCCGTTTTTACCGTAGAATCCGGAGAACTATATATAAATGGAGAAAAGAGGGATCAACTGGATATTCAAGTTCCTCCGATTTCCGTATCAGGTACACTCACTGATCAAGGGACACCTGTATCTGGAAGCATGACCGTTATAGAAATTAACAATGAGGAAAATCCATTCTATACTTGGATCTGGATTGACAGTGGAAAGTTCCAGCTGCGCATGCCGGATGGCGAATACAGAGTATTAGATATCGGCGTTGAAGATGGAACCTCTTTTAATGCCGGTCTGGAATTTAGCGTGGTTTCTGGGAAGCTATATATCAAGGGAGAACCGGCCCAAAGCCTGGATATTACTGTACCTGCAGTCAGTCTGAAGGGCACATTGTACAATGGCCAGGATCCGGTAACCGAGGGTCTTGTATCAATTACTACATTGGATGGAGATTGGGTAACAGATAGCTATGTCTATGACGGATCCTTTAATGGACGACTTCCAGATGGCGAATACAAAGTTTCACAGGTAGTCGACCATCAAATTGGCTGGTTTAACTTTGACCAACCATTTACGATACTTGAAGGGAAAATCTATGTTGATGGGAATGAAGTTGATTCTCTAAGCCTTAACCTTCATGATGGCTGGCAAGAGCCGTAAGATTATTTCGATGGGCCTATTCCCCAGGGAGTAGGTTCTTTTTTTGTTCAACTGGTGTTTGGTTGGCGGGAATAATCGTTATTCGGTTACAAATTGAAGCCTTGAAAATCCAGAAACAGGGAAAACAGGTCACCAAAGAAGCGTATTGAAGCCCTGAAAATCCAGAAACAGGGAAAACAGGTCACCAATGGAGCGTATTGAAGCCTTGAAAATCCAGAAACAGGGAAAACAGGTCACCAATAGACCGTATTGGCGCCCTGGAAATCCAGAAACAGGGAAAATAGGTCACCAATAGAGCGTATTGGAGCCCTGGAAATCCAGAAACAGGGAAAACGTGTCACCAATGGAGCGTATTAGAGCCGTGAAAATCCAAAAACAGAGAAAATAGGTCACCAATGTTGCGTATTGATAACCGAAAACACAAGATTAGGAGAAAACAGTTTACCCGCAGGTATAACGAAAGAGGGAATTTAATATTTTTCTAGAATGGTAGATATAAAAAATACACGGTGGTGATGGGGTTGGAGGGTTTCGATTATAAGGAGCATGATGGTCTTGGGCTGGCGGAGTTAGTCAGAAGAAAAGAAGTGCAGCCTATTGAACTGGTAGAAGAAGCAATCCGGTTAACGGATTCACTGAATCCGAAGATGAATGCGGTGATCAATAAGATGTACGGGCAGGCGCGAATCGCCGCGGGGCAGCAACTGACAGGTCCTTTTGCAGGAGTACCGATTTTTCTGAAGGATATCTCGCAGGAAATAGCAGGAGAACCAATCACAGCCGGTTCTATGGCATTTTTAAAATACCGGGCAAAGGAAGATTCAGAGTATGCTAGACGCCTGCGCCAGGCTGGGTTGGTTTTCCTTGGCCAGACAAATGTGCCTGAGTTCGCCCTGGTCGCGGTGACGGAACCCGCCCACTACGGACCGACCCGAAATCCGTGGAATCTCGATCACACTCCTGGCGGGTCGAGTGGAGGTTCAGCAGCAGCTGTTGCTTCGGGCATGGTTCCGATTGCTGGTGCCAATGATGGCGGGGGATCGATTCGGATTCCTGCAGCCTACTGCGGATTATTCGGATTGAAACCGACCCGCGGCCGCACACCGGTTGGCCCGAATTATGGACGGGCATGGCAGGGCGCTTCGGCGGAACATGTCCTTTCCCGTTCGGTCAGGGACAGCGCGGCCATGCTGGACGCCCTTCACGGACATGAAAAAGCCGGTGCATTTTCTGCCCAACCATTTGAAGGTAGCTATCTATCAACGGCAAGCACACCTCTCGGGAAAAAGCTGCGGATAGCTTTTTCGGTGAAATCGCCAATCGGGACGAAGGTTGACGCTGATTGCCGGGAGGGTGTCCTGAAAACGGTCCGGCTGCTCGAGTCGATGGGGCACCAGATTGAAGAGGTGGAAGCGCCGGTTGACGGCCATAAAATCGCAACAAGCTATTTGACCATGTACTTCGGCGAGACGGCTGCGCTTTTAACCTCATTGGAAGAAGTGCTTGGGCGAAAAGCGACTGCTTCTGATGTGGAGCCAACAACCTGGCTGCTCGGCTTGCTTGGCAAAGCCACTTCTGCAGAGGAATTTGTTTTAAGTTTAAGAGAATGGGACAAGGCGGCTCTAATGATGGAAACCTTCCATGAAACCTATGATTTTTACATCACACCGACAACTGCACACCCGCCGGCAAAAATAGGAGAACTGGAACCGTCACCGTCGGAAAAATTTCTGATCAGCACTGTTGGCAAACTGGGACTTGGAAGCATTTTGAAAAAGGCGGGAATAGTCGATCAAATTGCTCAAAAGAATCTGGCACGCACCCCATTCACTCAACTCGCCAACCTTACAGGGCAGCCAGCCATGTCACTGCCATTGCACCAAACAAAAGGGGGACTGCCAGTCGGAGTGCAGGTGATGGCAGCAAGGGGAAGAGAGGATTTGCTTTTCCAGCTGGCAGGAGAACTGGAGCAATCAGAAATTTGGCAGGATGTCAGGAAGAATCCATTATGGGGAAGTTAATCAAACGTTTGATTAAATAGGATTAAACCATTGGTGATACTGAAAAAAGAGGCAGCCACGTGGCTGTCTCTTTTAACATAAAACGATAATCCTGTATGGCGTCGTTTGCGCCGGGATACTGAAGGTGGAAGGACCATAAACCACGATCAGGTTCCTGTTTGCGGGGCTCTTTGTAAACCTCTGGCCATTTTCCAATAAAATCGCTGTCCCTGGTGATAGATTCAACTTCAGCATGCCATCGCTGCTGATCAGCTGGCTGTTGAAAAAATCGACTTTCACATTCTGCCCTTGGGTTTCTTTTACCATGACAAGCGCCCGGTATTGTGGCGGATAAATCATTGGAACCGGTGCATCTGCGTCAAAATAACCCGTCACCAGGTCACCGATGCCCACCATCGCCTGATCGACAAAGTAAGTCCTCGGATCGATCACAAAGTTCACTTGCCTCCCAGTTCCATCGATGACGGACATCAATCGAAAACATCCTGAGTTTTCGCCGGACTGCGTAATCGAAAAATCCTTGATCATATTTACTGTTCCGCTGAAAGGCTGGTACTTAACCAATCATCTCACCCCACTCATCATACTCATGCCAATAGTCTATTCGTTCAGCCCATACTCGTGCTTGTTACACGGCTGTATAAAAGGGTAAACAGCCATTAAAAAGGAATGGTAACATGCCTTTCAATTATGATCTCGATTTTGACAGCATTGATTTCCGTGAGCAGCCAGAACTGTACCGTGTGGGCAGGGGAGAGCAGGGCGTCTTGCTGGTTGAACCCTATAAAAGTGAAATCCTGCCGCACTGGCGATTCAAAACTCCGGACATCGCAACGGAATCATCAGAAAAAATCTATCAGATGTTCCTTGATTACAAAGCGAATAATGATTTTGTCGGCATGGATATGGCGAGGAAATTCCTGCAGATGGGCTATACACGTGCCCGACGGTATACAAACTATAAGGGCGGCAGGAAATATGATGAGGACGGCAAGGTGAAGGAGCGGCAGAACGATTCAGTGAAGGCCGAATCCGCCGCAATTTTCATGGGAAAATGGAAACAGGCCAGAACGGATCAAGAGTATCTAGAGATGAAAAAGGAACACCAGAGAAAATATGGATGAATGGCCTTATCTGAGGAGATTATTTTATCGTGTTAGAGACCGTTATAATAAGGATATGGCTAATCAAGAACTGATTGAAGACGACTTTGCACCATCTATCTGGGGTGCTATAGCAAGAGTTATTTTGGTGCTGGCGAAGTTTTTGACATGATTTTAATCGAGAAGCAACAACTCGCGTGATTTTTAAGTGAAAAGACGTCTGATTAATGCCTGCTGGTCTTGCTTTCCGCTATTTTCAGCATATGATCTTGCCTGTAAACAAAACTTATTGGCGATAATTGAATTTTATTGGCGAACTGGAAAAAAACACGTCTTTTTTTCAATTAAAAAGAACCCTGATCCTAATCGTGGAACAGGGTTCAATAGTTTATTTTACCGGAGTGACTGCCTCGGTCAGGGCATCTTCCAATTGCAAAGTATAAGCTTTGGTTTGCTGCTCATTCCATTTAAACTGGTCGCGCATGTAGTGGATGACATTTCCCTTGTGTTGACGCACGGCATGAATATCGAACAAAATCGCGCCTGTTCTCCTGTTGAAGAAGTCGATTGGCGTTGCGGCTGCTTCATACTGGATTGCATAAACCAATTTCGCAAACAATTCTACCGGCAGGCCAAATTGATCTGCTTCTTTCTTGTGTTCTGAGGCAAGCTGGAACACAGCCGGAGCGTTGGAACCATACTGGTAGGCCAAACTGCGAGCTTCTTCAGTTGTGAAGCCGGCCTTCATGCCACCATCAAGCTGTTTTTCAACAAAGGTGTCAAGATTAGCGGAACCGCCCACATCTCCACCTGATATCGGGAGATTCTTCGTCTGGCATCCAGGGAAGCTGCGTCCGTCTTCTTTTGCAAATTTTTCAGCAAGCAGGTCGACAATTGTTTCAGCCATTTTACGGTAGCCAGTCAATTTTCCGCCTGCAATCGTAATCAGTTTTGAATCGGATTCCCAGATTTCATCTTTCCTGGAGATTTCAGAAGGCGCCTTGCCTTCCTCATGAATCAGCGGCCTTACTCCTGCCCAGCTGGATTCTACATCTTTTTCCGTGACATTCACTTCCGGGAACATGTAGTGAATTGCCTTCAGCAGATAGCTTCTGTCTTCTTCCGTCATGCCCGGATTAATGGGATCCTCATTGTAAAAAGTATCGGTCGTGCCGACATAGGTTTTGCCTTCGCGCGGAATCGCGAAGACCATTCGGCCGTCTGGTGTGTCAAAATAAATCGCCTGCTTGAGCGGGAAACGTGATTGATCGATGACAATATGGACGCCTTTTGACAGCTTCAGCGTTTTGCCTTTTTTCGAATCATCCATTTCACGGATGCCATCGACCCATGGGCCCGTTGCATTGACAACCTTTTTAGCATGCACTTCGTATTCCTCGCCTGTTAAAAGGTCCTCAACCAATACTCCAGCAACAATTCCATTTTGATATATAAGATTTTTAACCTTGGAATAATTCAATGCTGACGCACCTTTCGAAACAGCCTGCTTCAAAACCTCGATGGTCAGGCGGGCGTCATCGGTGCGATATTCAACATAATAGCCGCCGCCTTTCAAACCGTCTCTTTTCACGAGTGGTTCCCTTGAAAGTGTTTCGGCTGCACTGAACATTTTCCGGCGCTCTGATTTTTTGACACCTGCCAAAAAGTCATACACCCTTAGTCCGATCGACGTACTGAAGCTGCCGAAAGTGCCCCCTTTATGGAAGGGAAGGAGCATCCATTCTGGTGTCGTGACGTGCGGGCCATTTTCATACACAATCGCTCGTTCCTTACCGACTTCGGCGACCATTTTCACTTCGAATTGCTTTAAATAACGGAGGCCGCCGTGGACCAGCTTTGTGGAACGGCTTGAGGTGCCTGCCGCAAAATCCTGCATTTCCAGCAGAGCGATATTCATTCCTCTTGTTGTCGCATCCAGCGCGATTCCGGCACCAGTAATTCCTCCGCCAATCACAATCACGTCAAATGCCTCATTTTTAAGTTTCGTCACTATATTTTTACGGTCGAGATTTGAGAATCTCATACGATACGCCTCCTTGAATATGAAAAAAGGAGAGACCACAAACAACATTACCAAAAGCCGTAATGTTATCGTGGTCTCTCCATTTCTCCTACCCGATTTATTAACTTGTAATCATTGTATCACAGATAACTGGGATTTTCATGTGTCGGATTCTTGAAAGTGCGTTATTTCCCATAATTCCCTTTTGGAAGTAGTAATCGCAGCGGCGCCTGCACCCAATGCGTTTTCTACCTCTTCAGGGGTTCTGATCAAACCTCCGGCAAAAATCGGAATATTGACGCGTTCCTTAACCTCCTGGATCATCCACGGCATGGCTCCAGGTAAAACTTCAATATAATCCGGTCGTGTCTTCTCAATAAGTTTATAACTTTTCTCAAGGGCATGGGAATCAATCAGAAATACCCTTTGCACAGCAAGCACGCCTTTTTGCTTTGCTTTTAAAATGACACTCGACTTCGTGGAAATCAGGCCATACGGTTTGTACTCCTGGCAAAGATATTCGGTGGAATAATCATCACTTTTCAGCCCCTGGATCATATCGACGTGATAGATCATTTTTTTGCCATATTGTTTTGCCATTGCATTAATATTTTTTAATTGAGCGATATGCACTTCAAGCATGACGCCAATTTCAAAAGGGCTTTCCAGGAACTGCTCAAACTCTTTCATATTTGAAGACGCTGGCAAGATTTTTTGATTCAAAGGAATCCCTTCCTTAACATAGATTATCCATTATCTTACCATGAGACCTTCGGGAGATTCTATGCGTCAGCGAAATTGTATACACAAAATAGCATACTCAGATTTGTGTAATAGCAACAGTACTAGTACGATAGTTACAAATACACAATGATAAGAGGAAAAAACATGCAGATTAGCACGCAAAAGAAGAGTACACAGGTTTTTGAGGAAGACGCTGTCCTGGCTGCGATTGAAAGGTCTTTGGCGATGATCCAGTTCGATCCAAATGGAAAAGTTCTCTGGGCTAATGAAAATTTTGCGAAGACGATGGGCTATCGAGTGGACGAAATGCCAGGACTTTTACATAAACAGTTTTGCACACCTGAATTTGCGGGCAGCCGGGGATATGCAGAATTGTGGAGAAACCTCCGGAGCGGCAAAAGCTTTCAGGAAAAGATCCAGCGAGTAACGAAAAGCGGGAAGCTGTTGTGGCTGGAAGCGACCTATACGCCAGTGTACGATTCTGCAGGCAAGGTTGCCGGCGTGGTTAAGGTTGCGACAGACATAACGCAGCGTGAACTGAATGCAAACAGACTTGCAGAACAGCTCCAGCAAATGTCGGAAGATCTGAGCGGCCGGGCAGAAATGGGTATTACGAGAAGTGAAGAAGCAGCTATTGCAGCCTCAAGGCTTGTGGAGGAATCAAAGGAAAACCAGGAGATTCTCGAGTCACTGAAATCCCAGGCAAAATCGATTGGCAGCATCGTCCAGACCATCCGCGAGATTGCCGCCCAAACCAATCTCCTTGCCCTGAACGCAGCCATCGAAGCGGCAAGAGCGGGCGAACATGGAAGAGGCTTTAATGTCGTAGCAGGAGAAGTCAGGAAGCTCGCGACCCGGGTGCAGGATTCGATCCAGGAAGTCAATAACCATATTGAAGGCATAACAGGCGAAATCACCAAGATCAACGAAGCCACCAAGCACTCACAAAATGGGATTACCAATAACCAGAAGCTTAATGAACAGGCTGTTGCTGCATTTAAAGAAATTGGCAGTGCCGCCCGTGAGTTGGATCAGCAGGCCAAAACATTTAAAGATATATTGTAATGACGTTGAGCACCGCAGCCTATCCGGTTGCGGTGTTTTTTGTTGGAGAAGGAATAAGCGGAGGTACTGCCCGGCATTTTAGCAAAAAAAATCAGTACTCTCAGCAACTTTTCTCCTATAATACTCGTCTCAATAGGAAAAGGGATGAGCATTATTTGTTGAAACGCTTAATTTGTGATATATTTTAAGAATTCAACCCTCTATTTTCTCCAACCAATTTCTTCACTATTCTTTTTATAATATGATTCCCATGGGAATTGATAAATACATTTGCACAAAGAAACAGGAGCTGAACTATGGAAAAGAAATTGAAAAAAGATCTCAAGATTTTCGCGTTGGGCGGTCTTGGTGAGATCGGAAAAAATACGTATGTAATCGAATACAAAAATGAAATGGTATTGGTGGATTGCGGAATCAAGTTCCCGGATAACGAATTGTTCGGAATTGATTATGTGCTCGCTGATTATACCTATTTGAAGCAAAATCAGGACAAGTTGGTGGGGATTTTCGTCACACATGGCCATGAAGACCATATTGGCGGCTTGCCATTCTTGCTGCAGGATGTAAAAGCACCGATTTATGGCGGTGATTTTGCAGTCGAGCTAATCAAGTCAAAACTTCAAGAACACAAAATCAAGGGAGTCAAGTTCCACCAGATCGACAATGATACGGTCGTCGAGTTCCAGAATATCAAGGTTCGCTTTTTCCGGACAACGCATAGTATCGCCGATTCATTCGGTGTCGTCGTGACAACTCCCGAGGGGAATATTGTCCACACTGGCGACTTCAAATTTGATTTAACTCCGGTTGGAAGGGGCACTGATTTCCAGAAGATCGCTGAAATCAGCAGTGAAGGAGTGCTGTGCCTGTTATCTGACAGTACCAACAGTGAACAGCCAGGCTTTTCTGTCTCTGAAAAACGTGTTGGCGAAGCAATCGAGGATATTTTCCAGACAGTGGACGGCCGTGTGATTTTCGCTACGTTTGCATCGAATATTGACCGGGTGCAGCAAGTGGTGAAATCTTCCCTTCGATATAATCGCAAGATGGCGATTGTCGGGCGCAGTATGGAAAAAACATTCGAGATTGGCCGCAGGTTAGGCTATATCACGGCTCCGGACGAAGCATTCGTCAGTGTCAATGAAATCAACCAGATTCCAAGCCACGAGCTGACGATTATCTGTACGGGAAGCCAGGGTGAACCGATGGCGGCGCTTGCGAGAATCGCCAACGGCACGCACAGGCAAATCGCTGTCATACCTGGAGACACGATTGTCTTTTCATCATCACCGATTCCTGGCAACACGATCAGTGTAAACCGGGTAATTGATAAACTGCACCGTATCGGCGCGGATGTCATCCACCATAAAATCAGTGAGGTCCATACTTCTGGACATGGAAAGCAGGAAGAACAGAAGCTGATGATCAAGCTGCTGAATCCAAAGTTCTTCATTCCGATTCACGGTGAATACCGCATGCTGGATCAGCACGTGAGATTGGCAGAGCAGTGCGGCATCCCAAGGGAAAACAGCTTTATTTTAGATAATGGCGATGTTCTTGAGTTATCTGCTGACGGCGGACAGCTTGCAGGAAAAGTACCGGCACAGCCTGTATATGTTGATGGCAGCGGGATTGGCGATATCGGACACATCGTGTTAAAAGACAGAAGGGTGCTGTCTCAGGACGGACTGGTCATTGTCACGATGATGATCGACCGTGAGAAAAAGCAGCTTGTCAACAAACCGACCGTTGTCACAAGAGGATTCGTCTACGTCAGAGAATCAGGCGACCTAATGAAAAATGTCGAAGAACTGATTACCGATAAAATCGTAACAGAACTGGCAGGCGGCACAAGAGACTGGTCCAGCATCAAAAAGGCCGTCATCGACGTCGTAAACCCATTCCTGTACAGCAAAACTGGCAGAAGGCCAATGATCTTGCCGATAATCATGGAAGTATAATTCGAAAAACGATCCTTTATGGGTCGTTTTTTTTGTTTGTTAGGACAAAATGAGGTCAGGGATTCGTGATATTGTTTGAAGTGATCCCATGTTCGGACATAGCACGTCAATATCCACGAGAAATTGTCCGAAGTGATCCCAAGTTTGGACAAAACGCAGCCAGAAGCACGAGAAAATGTCCGAAGTGACCCCAGGTTCGGACAAAACACGGAGACGAACTCGTAGAATTGTCCGAAGTCGCTCCAGGTTCGGACAAAACGAGTGCACTAACTCGAGAAAATGTCCGAAGTGACTCTAAGTTCAGACAAAACGCGGCGACGAACTCGAGAAAATGTCCGAAGTGACCCCATGTTCGGACAAAACGGGGCCGCGAACTCGAGGAATTGTCCGAAGTGACCCCCAGTCGGACAAAATGCGGCGACGAACTCGCAGAATTGTCCGAAGTCGCTCCAGGTTCGGACAAAACGAGTGCACTAACTCGAGAAAATGTCCGAAGTGACCCCAGGTTCAGACAAAACGCGGCGACGAACTCGAGGAATTGTCCGAAGTGACCCCAAGTTCAGACAAAACGCGGCGACGAACTCGAGGAATTGTCCGAAGTCACCCCCAGTTCGGACAAAATGGGGTGACGAACTAGCAGAATTGTCCGAAGTCGCTCCAGGTTCGGACAAAACGAGTGCACTAACTCGAGAAAATGTCCGAAGTCACCCCCAGTTCGGACAAAATGGGGTGACGAACTAGCAGAATTGTCCGAAGTCGCTCCAGGTTCGGACAAAACGAGTGCACTAACTCGAGAAAATGTCCGAAGTGACCACAAGTTCGGACAAAATGGGGTGACGAACTCGCAGAATTGTCCGAAGTCGCTCCAGGTTCGGACAAAAACGAGTGCACTAACTCGAGAAATTGTCCGAAGTGACCCCAAGTTCGGACAAAACGCAGCCACACACGCGAATAATTGTCTGAAGCCTCTCACCATGCTAATCAATAACCACAAAAAAGCCCCACCAGAAAAATCAGTGGGGCTGCCAGTTTTAGTTATTCTTCTTCCTGCTTGCCATAAAAGCGAAGCAAATCGCCGTAAATGATCTGGTCTGAGTAGCTCAATTCATCTTTGGCGGTCTCGATATATGGTTCACAGCTTGCCATGTCTGTAGGCTCTTCTGTCGCTTTATCGTAGCAAGTACCTTTTGTGTAAACGAGGTCTTCAGTGATGAAGCTTCCGTCTCTCAGGACTACGAAGTTATCCTGCTTTTTGGAGAACAAATCTCCGCCGAACTCGATATCCTGCTTCGTATCAATACCGGCAAGGCTCAACAATGTTGGGCGAAGGTCAATCTGGCCACTAACAGTAGAGATTGTCTTGCCTTCCTGTCCCGGAATGTGGATGATCAACGGAACACGCTGCAATTGTGTTGAAACAAATGGCGTGATTTCTTTTCCAAGATATTGTGACATTGCCTTGTTGTGGTTTTCGGAAATACCATAGTGGTCACCGTAAATCACGATGATTGAATCTTCGTAAAGTCCTTCTGCCTTCAATTTCTCGATGAATTGTTTCAATGCTTCATCCGTGTAGCGGACGGTCGGGAAGTAACGGTTCAAGGTACCGCTGTTTGAATCATATTCATCGATGAACTTATCTTCTTCATCCAATTCGAATGGGAAGTGGTTTGTCAGGGTGATGAACTTTGCGAAGAACGGTTTCGGCATTTCTTTCAAGTGTTCAACCGACTGGTCAAAGAAATCCATGTCCTTCATGCCCCAGCCTACTGAATTTTCGTCATTCACTTCATAATCTGGCAATGAGTAAAAACGGTCATAGCCGAAGTTGTTGTACATGACATCGCGGTTCCAGAAGCTCTTGTTGTTCGCGTGAAGCTTCGCTGTGTAATACGAATTCTCTTTCAGCTTTTCAGCGAGTGAGTTATATTCGTTCCCGGAGTGGGTGAAAAATACTGCACCACGGCCGAGCGGATATAACGAGTTTTCCAACAAGAACTCTGAATCGGATGTTTTACCCTGAGCTGTCTGATGGTAAAAGTTATCAAAGTAATAGCTGTCCTTGATGAAATCATTCAGGAATGGCGTGATTTCCTGGCCATTCACCTTCTGGCCGATGACAAAGTTCTGGGTAGATTCCATTGAGATCACAATAATATTCTTGCCTTTAGCGGCTCCAAATAATTCCTTGGATGGTTCTGAGTATTGAGCTCTAGTATAGTTCTCGATTTCGGTGAGCTGGTTGCCATCTGCCAGAGCTCTTTGTGCTGTCGTCTTTGTTTGTAAATAGGCATCATAAATATGGTGATTGTAAGTCCCGATATTTTTCACAAGGATTTCCCTGTCAAAAGTACGAGTCAATAATTCAGGACGCTCTGATTCAGAAAGGCCAAGATTGAAAAATGCCAGGCCAATCGCACTGAAGTAAAAAGCAGCAGCGTAGATGTTTTTATATTTTTTATACGTAATCTTTGGCGTTTTTACAAAGGCCAGTGCCAGAATCAGCAGCGCATCCGCAAAATAAACGATGTCGCCCCATCCAATCAACTCTCCGACACTGCTCTTCAAATCACCCATATTGCTTGTCTGAGTCAGGAGCGGTATCGTGATGAAATCGCTGAATTCGCGATAATAAACCACATTGGCATACAAAACGAAGGAAGTGATAAAGCTTGTCGCAATGACAAAGATCTTCTGTTTCGTTCCTGCCATGAATATCCCAAGCCCCAGTACGAACATCAGGAAACTTAATGGATTAATGAACAGAATGAATTCCTGCATTTTATTTTCAATATCTATATCAAAATTAAATTTATAAACAGAGTAGGTTTTAAGCCATAATAAAACAATGGCAATCAAGACAAAACTTATGGACAATTTGTTCTTATTTGTCCCCATGCAATCCCTCCTAGGAATCTATTGAAGCTTACATTTTACCATAAACGTAAGTAGATTTGTAGCTGTACCAAAGTCGCATTCTTTTCCGATAGTTATTGTACTGCGGAGTTGGCGCTGCCGTTCCTGGCAAAATGTGTTAGTTTGATTAAGTAAACTTTTTTGCCCGCATATTATATACGTGCATAAAGGTAAAAAGGTTTCTATAGACTCACTCGCTTTCTGATTGTTAAAATGTTCTAGCAGTTGATTGGAGGCTGGTCCATTGAATGAACAACGGTATTCAAATTTAAAACAAGGCGAACGTGGTGCGATCATAAGCATCGCTGCATACATATTGCTGTCCGCTTTAAAATTATTTGTTGGCTATATCAGCGGTTCAGAGGCATTGAAGGCGGATGGATTGAATAATACGACTGATATTTTGGCCTCGGTATCTGTCCTGATCGGACTCAGGCTGTCGCAAAAGCCGGCAGATGAGGATCATCTGTACGGCCACTGGAAGTCAGAAATGGTCGCTTCGATGGTTGCGTCCTTTATCATGATCCTTGTCGGCGTCGAGGTTTTAATCAGTGCATTCACCTCGGTTTTTGAAGGAACCAGGGAAGCGCCCGATCTGATTGCCGCCTGGACAGGTTTGTTCTCTGCATTAGTGATGTATACCGTCTATCGCTATAATCGAAACCTCGCGCGCAAAATAAAAAGCCACTCGGTCATGGCTGCTGCTAAAGATAACCTGTCCGATTCGTGGGTAAGTATCGGAACAGCAGTCGGCATCATCGGGTCCCAGTTCGGCTTGCCCTGGCTTGACCCTGTCACCGCCGTCATCGTTGGCGGGTTGATCCTGAAAACAGGCTGGGACATTTTCCGCGAAGCATCACACCAGCTGACAGACGGCTTTGATGTAGACCTAATTAAAGAATATAAACAAACCATCTGCAATATTTCTGGCGTAAAAGGAATTAATGATCTAAAGGCACGAAACTACGGCAATAATATCGTCGTCGACTGTGTGATTACAGTGAATCCGTCAATTGATATCAGCACTGCACATGATATTTCCACAAGGGTCGAACAAAAGCTGATGGAAGACTTCGACATTTATGACGTCCATGTTCATGTGGAGCCGGATTGATCAAGAATAAAGTTATGAACGACTATAGACTTGTTCATGCTATACTTAGCGGAACTATTAGATTTCGAAAGGTAAAGGTAAAAATTGATGAAGTTTGTAAAATCTCAAATGAAACAATTGATTAAGGATAACCCAGAACTTCAAACGCGCTTATCCAGTTTGATAAAAGAACATGATTTAGAGAAAAGCTTTGCCCTTAAGGCTTTGTATCATTCTGAAGTAGCTGAAGGCGGAAAGTATCAGCACGCATACCAAGCACTTGACTTGCCCAAGGGGTAAGTCATTTTTATTTCGATTTCCAGAAGGCGGGTTATATGATGTGGAATGATAAAAGCTGTTTTGTGCAGCGAAAGGATTTGAAATTGATTGGAATTCACTAACTTTGAACCTAAGTTTTTTATATATAATTATGCTTATCCTGGTGAAGAAAAAGAGTTGTGCGCACTGGAAATGCGCTCATTTTTTGGAGAGGATACTGAATCCAGCATCCTGGAGAGCACTTTGAAAATTGATCCAAGCCGAAGTCCGTTCATGAGGGGACGTATGGATGTCATCCTTGAAGGTGAGAAATTGGAGGACCTTATTGAGCAAGTAAAGAAGATAGAATTGAATGCCGCTACTTTTAAAGTGATGTATGTAAAAGTGTCTGGACCTGAAAAGGTGGATTTTGAAGAGAGGCGCCGAATCGAACGCAAAGTGGGACTGCAAATTCCCGGTGAGCCGGAGCTCGTGAATCCAGATGTGCTGTTTGGTATCATGAATGTAAACGAGCGTTGGGTTTTTGGTGAATACCACAGCAGTGAAGCGGTCTGGTTGAACCATCAGCAAAAACCGCATAGCTACTCAACTTCATTAAGCACCCGTATCGCAAGAGCCGTCGCCAATATTGCCGTTCCTGATCCAGCTGGTGTTAAAGCGATCGATCCATGCTGCGGAATAGGAACGGTAGTGGTGGAAGCATTGTCGATGGGGATCGACATCGTTGCCAGTGATATCAACCCGCTCATCCTGCCTGGAACAAGGGAGAATATCGCGCATTTTGGCTATGCAACGGAAGTGACTTTTAAGGACATCCGCAGGGTCAATGGGAGCTATGATGTGGCGTTTATTGATATGCCGTACAATCTGTGCTCGGTCATCACACCCGAAGAGCAGCTCGAGATGCTCCAAAGCACATACGGATTCGCTGATAAAGTAGTCATCGTCACGATTGAACCAATCGACTCTATCATACTAGATGCAGGCTTTGAAATTGCTGATCGCTGTGTCGTGAGAAAAGGGACCTTCGAACGCGAAATTATTGTATGTAAAAAAATTAGATAAATTTAAGGACGATTATGCATGTCATAATCGTCCTTTCTTATAACCCTCTATTTAATCGCCTTGCTGACTCTAAGCTTCTTTCCTTTGATCGTTGCATTCTCCATCGCCTGAATGACAAGTGAGCCTTTTCCATTCAGGATATCTACATAGGACATGGTATCGTGGATGGTGATGATGCCGATATCGTCTGCCTTTACTCCAGGGATTTTTGCGATTGTACCGACGAAGTCGACGGCGCGGAGCTTCTTCTTTTTGCCTCCGCTAAAATGAAGCTTCATGATATCCTGGTTGATGCGGGCTGTTTTGTTGTTTTTCACGACGCGGCGCCCGCTTATTTTTTCATCGAAATCAGCCTGGTTTCTTGCAACGTCTTGCTTGCTCGGAGCTTCTTTCACAGGAATCTCAAAGCCAATGTATCGTTCGATTGCCCTGATGAATTTTCCTTCGTAAGGTGTAGCAAGCGTAATCGCCTTTCCTTTGTTTCCAGCGCGGCCAGTTCGGCCTGTACGGTGCACATAGCCCTCTTTTTCCATTGGTACGTCATAGTTAATGACAAGCGAAACGTTATCGACGTCAATTCCTCTTGCAGCGACATCGGTAGCCACAAGATAGCGGAAATTGCCCATTTTGAAGCCATCCATTACCGCGAAGCGATCTTCCTGCTCTAATCCGCCATGAAGTCTTTCACAGGAATAATTGGCACCCTCAAGCTCGGCAAACACGGTATCGACATTTTCCTTCGTCCTGCAAAAAATGATGCAGCTGTCAGGGTTTTCAACAACGGTAATGTCCTTCAGAAGCGAAATTTTCTCTTCTTCCTTTACCTCAATCAATGAATGTTTAATGGTACTCGTTGTCACACCGGTAGAAGCAATTTCAATATTAACTGGTTCCTTCATATACTTATGGCAGAGATTTTCAACATCCTTAGGTAAAGTCGCAGAAAAAACCATCGTTACCCTGTCTTGTGGAAG
Organism: Mesobacillus sp. AQ2; assembly: GCF_030122805.1. NCBI lineage: Bacteria > Bacillati > Bacillota > Bacilli > Caryophanales > Bacillaceae > Mesobacillus > Mesobacillus sp. AQ2. Next base: position 835,807 of record NZ_CP126080.1, read on the forward strand.
TTCTTCGATGATCCATTCAACAGCTTCAATGAACCCCATGTTCAGCATTTCATCTGCTTCATCGATGATCAGATATTTTACTTTGTCTAAAACGAGTGTTTCTCTTTCAATATGGTCGATCACACGGCCAGGGGTTCCGACGACGACATGAGTTTTTTGCTTCAATTCCTCTTTCTGTTTCGAGAAAGGCTCCTTGCCATAAACGGCCATAGCCTTGATCCTTTTGAACCGCCCGATATTCGTGATATCTTCACGAACCTGAACAGCCAGCTCCCTGGTTGGAGTGAGAATCAACGCTTGTGGATTTTTTTCCTCCCACTCAACCATATCGCAAATGGGAATTCCGAATGAAGCCGTCTTTCCGCTTCCTGTCTGGGATTTAACAACAAGATCTTGCTTTTCCAATGCTAACGGAATGACTTCTTCCTGAACCTCTGTTGGCGATTCATATTTCAACACTGTCAGGGCGCGTTTAATTTCGTCGCTTAAGTTGTAATCGTCAAAACTTCTTCTACTCATATAAAAACCTCTTTTTATTTTATTATCCCACTTATTTATATATAGGATTCTCGCAACGAATCGTCATATGCATAAACTGAATAGTATTCATTATACTTCAAACGCCTGACTAATCGACTTTTATTTAATAAAGGAAAGCCTGGGAACAAACCGCGTTCTCAGGCTGCTGATGAAATATGCTGAAGAAAATAAATTTGAGGCTGCGTGTAAAAGGCTGAGTCCTAATAAAAGTTTCACAAATTATCAATAAATCCATTGATACCCAAAGGGGTTATCGATATATAATAATGATAAGAAAGAAAGCGATTTCATTTCAAGGAAGGGTGTTGGACATGAACTATCAAGAAGTCAAATCTCAATTAGAAGCATTGCAAATGCAGCTGGCGAATAAGATGCAGCATCCAGACCTGTCTATTGAAGAAAAAAACGAACTTCAGAGAGCGATTGCCAACTATGATTACATTATAGAATTGACCTGCATGAATCATTTTGAGCGCGGCACAGCCATTCATTAACAGCCAGAGCCTGGAGATTCTCCAGGCTCTTTTTATGTGTTTGCCGATAATGACACACTCTTCTTATAAGACTCCGCCCAAAGGCTTCTGGCTGAAATAATCCAATGCGTAATTGACCTGGTGGATGTCATAAATATTTCTTTCAATGCAAAATTGAATGACAAGGTCGGAGGTTTCGCTGTCCGATAAAGAGTAGCCGGCAGAGCTTAACAGCTTGTCGGTTTCTTTTTTGTCCAATTCCAGTCCCAGCGCAAGGGCGATCACTGTATTCTTGCCCGGTCTGTAGTCACGGTTCGAACGGATTTTTGAAAAAAGTCTTCTGTCAATGCCCGCCTTTTTATAAACCTCAGCGTCGGTGACCCCTTTTTTATCAATCAAGCCAAACAGTACCTTGTGCAATGTCGGCTTCCGTTTTTGCTCGATGAAACTTTCAATTTCCATCGGGGAAATGCTTTCGAGCACATAATCCTCGATTGGGGCCATTGACTTTTCACATACAACATAAATCATATTGCGCTCAATATACTGCTGCAGTTCTTCCATTATCCTGTGATCCAGCATGTGGCCAGCCTCCTTAAAATGTCGCTTAACAGGCGACCAATATATGGATGAATCTAGATATGATTATATCAGATTCAGCTTAGGAGGATGATAGACATGAACAAGAATTTAACAGAAATCATTTTTTTGCTCGATCGCAGCGGTTCGATGGCAGGGCTTGAGAGCGACACGGTAGGCGGCTTCAATGCTTTTGTGAAAAAACAGTCGGAGCTTGCAGGCGAAACGGTCCTGACAACCGTACTCTTTGATGATGAATATGAGGTCCTTTGGAATGGAATCGATGCCAGGCATGCAAAGCTGACAGAAGACGAGTATTTTGTCCGCGGTACCACTGCACTGCTGGATGCCGTCGGGAAAACCATCCTGGATGTCGGCTGCCGGCTGGCAAAGACCTCGGAAGACCGCAAGCCTGGCAAAATCATCTTCGTCATCACCACGGATGGAATGGAGAATGCGAGCCGGGAGTTCACATATGGAAAAGTGAAGGAACTGATCCAGCACCAGCAGGAAAAGTACAGCTGGGAGTTCATCTTCATGGGCGCCAATATCGATGTTGCCAATGAAGCTGAAAATCTCGGAATCAACCTTGATAACTCTTTTAACTTCGAAGCCTCTGAAAAAGGCATCGAAATGATGTATGAGATGGTTTCAGAATCAATCATTGAAAAAAGAATGAAATAAAATCAGGAGGCAGACCATGATGGACAATAAATTGGGGAACTGCAAGACGTGCGGAAAGGAAATCGCCAAAGGTGTGAAAAAATGCCCTCATTGCGGCAAAGACCAGCGCAGATTTTTGGAAGGCATAAAATTTTGAGTTTCATAGGCATATTGATTTTGTTTGGAATCGTCGGTCCAGCACTTAGTGGCGGGGAAGAGGAAGAGGGTAAGGCAGACGGTGCTTCAGCAACAACCGCGGCAGCCCCGGCAAAAGAAGAAAAAGTATATAAGTTGGGAGAAGCTGTTCAGACAGATAAAGTGGAAATCACCGTCACTAAATTTGAAGAAAAAGACCAGGTAGGCAATGAGTTCGTCAACAAGGCAGTATCCGAAGGGGGCACCTTCGTAGCGATCCAATATAAAATCAAGAACACTTCAAAAAAACCGGTTGGAATGTTCGACTACCCTGCTGTCAGCCTTGTCGATGAAGAAGGAACAGAGTATGACGCTGACATTGATGCATCTTCCAATTACGCGATTGAGACTAATGTTGATAACGCCAAGATTGCGAGCGACCTGAACCCTGGCATCACTGTGACTGATACGAAAGTATTTGAAGTATCAAAGGAAAGCTTTGCTGCAGGTAAATGGTTCATCGAGGTAGGCGGCGAGAAAGTGCAGCTGAAATAGAGTCAAAACCCGGGGTGTGCCGGGTATTTTGTCTCTGACATCTTCCGGACATGAAAAAACTCTAAATAGCAAAACAGGCAGGCTGAAACTCGCTATTCCAGATCACTGTCAACTTGCCTGAAATTTTTACTTCTTTTTTTCGCCTGACATTTTCCTGACATATTCACTCTGTAAATTATAAGTATAAGGTCCATGTCCATCACGGATCTGAAAAAAAGATTGTTTATAGGAGGATGTCAGAAATGAAAAAGAAATCAGTCATAGGATTCACCATCGCGGGTGCATTATTGCTGGGAGGCTATGCTACCACATCATTAGCGAATGATGATAGCTCCACCAGCACAGCCGCAAGCACAGTTAAAAGCTTCTTTGGAAAAGGGTTTGGCCATAAAGGATATATGGGAGGCAACTCCGAAGCCTTGATTGAAAAGGCTAAAGAACTTGGAATCAGCACTTCAGGCAAAACAGCAGAAACATTGATGAGTGAGATCCGGGAAGCAACAATCAAAAATGAAGCCAAAGATCTGGGAATCAAGACAGACGGCAAGGATATCACAGCACTTGCCGAGGAAGTACAGTTGGCCAATCTGAAGGCAAAAGCGAAGGATCTCGGCATTTCTGCAGATGGGAAGGATGCAGACGCGCTTCGCGATGCCATCCGCTTAGAAAACATGAAGGATAAAGCAAAGGAACTTGGGGTGTCTACCGACAACAAGGATGTTCAGACTTTAATGGAAGATATCCGTACAGCGAACTTGAATAAAAAAGCGAAAGAGCTGGGCGTTTCTGCGGAAGGCAAAGACCTGCAGACGCTTCAGCAGGAAGTCCATACTGCCTATATCAATCAACAGGCGAAAAAGTATGGAGTTACAGTAGAAGGCAAGGATATCCGCGAAATCATGCAAGAAGTCCAGACGGCAAAAGTAAAAGCAGATGCAAAGGAACTGAACATTACTATCGATGGCAAGACGATTGGGGAAATTGCCCAGGAAGTACAGGAAAAGAAAGTCGTGAACCTTGCGAAGGAACTGGGTATTTCCACTGCGGATAAGGATTCACAGGAACTGATCCAGGAGATTAGGGACAAGGATGCTGACAAGCTTGATGAGCTGTTTGAAGATGGAATGGGCCGCTTTGGTATGAAAGGCATGGGCGGCGGCTTTGGACACGGCGAGGGATTCGGCGGCGGCCATGGTGGAATGGGACAAAACGGCAGATTCGGCGGCGGCCAAGGCGAAATCGGACAAAACGGCGGGTTCGGCGGTAAAGGCGGCCGTGGCGGCATGCACAATAAAGGTGCCGGTCAGGGCTTTTAATAACCTGCTGCCTTTAAAAGCCCCTTTTTAAAAAATATTGTCAAAGTCCCCCGGTAAAAACGGGGGATTTTCTTGTAAGATGATAATATAGATATTCAGTTCGAGTAGTTCCAGCTTCAGCGATTGCCGGGACGTTTAGGCAGTGTGGCTTTTAAGAATAACAGGAGGAGCGGCAATGAAGACGATCTTGATAGTAGAAGACGAAGAAACGATTTCGAGAGTGCTGGCGGTTTACTTGAAGCATGAAGGCTATGAGGTGGTACAAGCCTATGATGGCGGCGAAGGGCTGGGATTGTTTGCTCAGCGTAAGCCTGATCTTGTGCTGCTGGATGTCATGCTGCCGGGAATGGACGGCTGGTCTATTTTAAAGGAAATCCGTAAAACCAGTGCCTGTCCGGTCATCATGCTGACAGCCCTCGGAGATATTGACTATCGTCTAAAAGGTTTGAATCAGGGGGCGGACGACTATATCTCCAAGCCATTCGTCGGCGAAGAAGTGGTTGCCAGAGTCAATGCGGTGCTGCGCCGTTCCTCCAATGTCCTCGATACCGAAAATGAGAAACAATTTGGCAGCCTGAAAATCAATATGGATTCACATGTTGTCACAGTCAATGGTGAAAAAGTGGTGCTGACGCCAAAGGACCTCAGTTTGCTGTTATTCCTGGCTGAGAGGCCAAACCGGACCTTTACGAGGGAAGATTTAATTGAAAGTGTCTGGGGAATGGATTATGACGGGAGCGACCGGGCTGTGGACCTGTCCGTCAAACGCATACGCCAATCATTGGCGGCTTGGCCTGCAGAACAGGGTGAAATCAGGACATTAAGAGGATTGGGGTATCAGTTCAGTGTTTACGACAAATAACAAACCAACAACTCTTCTGAGATATTGGACAACCAGGTATCTTTTTACCCTTGTTGTCGGACTGCTGTTGCTAGGGGCCGGGTCAATGTGGTGGATCAGGCAAACCACGCTGGAGAACCGGTTGAATTTAATGGAGTATCTGGCGGTCGAAACAGCGGATCGATTCGGGCAATCCACGGCAAATAATGATTATGGACGCCTTGACCGCAGGCTGCAGGACAGAGCCAGAATCCTTCAAATGGAAAATCAGCCTCAGCTTTTCATTACTGATTTGGAAGGCAATATCCTTAATTCGGGGCCGATGAAGGGCGGAGGAGGTCCTCATCACACATCGGGAGAAGTTCCTGCCTCCGTGTTTAAAAATGAAGATACAATTAACAAGCAGAGTATAAATGGTCAGCAAATCTATGCCGTTAAATCTCCTATCTTAATGAATGAACTTCAAACCGGCTGGGTAGTTGTGATGCAGAGTGCGGACGAATTGGCCGATGTCAATCAGGAATACCGTTTGTTGATCGTTTTATTGCTTGGATTGGGTTTGCTTGGCTGGGTCGTCATTTATCTTCTTACAAAAAAAATCCTCAAGCCCATCCAGGATGTCGCACAGGCTGCGGCACAGGTACGGGAAGGAGATTATGACATCAAACTGGATTCTAATCCAAAAGAACTTGAGATACATCAACTTGTAACTTCCTTTAAAGAAATGACCAATCGTCTTACACAGCTGGAGCAAATGCGTGCCGAGCTGCTGGCTGGTGTGACGCATGATCTGAAAACGCCTGTTACTTCGATCAGCGGCCTTGTCCAGGCAGTTCGGGATGGAATCGTCACAGGGGAGGAGCGCCAGGAATTCCTGGATATCACGCTGAAAGAAATCCAAAGATTGCAGAGCATGATTTCCGATTTGCTCGACTTCAATTCCCTGGCTGCCGGCGCCATTACCATTCGGCCGGAAAATTGCGATCTGAACAAGCTGGTTGAGGACATTGGCCGACAATGGCAGCTGACACAAACTGAACCAGTTGACCTCAGGGTGATCACACCGGAATCATCGGTATACAGAATGACTGATCCGCTCCGGCTGCAGCAAATCCTCATCAACCTGTTGAATAACTCCCATCAGGCTATAGGCGATTCAGGCTCAATCTCCATCATCCTGTCTGAGGAAAGAATAGATGTAAAAGATACGGGTTCAGGCATACCAGAGGAAGAGCAGACGCTAGTATTTGAACGGTTCTTCCGTGGTGAGACGAAAAAACTAAAGGTCAGGGGACTTGGACTGGGGCTTCCTTTCAGTAAAATGCTTGCCCGGTCGCTCGGGGCAGACTTGATTTTAAAGGAGAGCAATTCAAGCGGCACGACCTTTTCATTACTGTGGCCAAAAGAAACATAAGAAAAGGTCTGCATCTATCTTTGCAGCCCACTTAAGCGTTTAGTAATTGATTAATAGATACATCCAGTTTTTCAGATTCACTGCCATCCAGCCATTCTTCTGGAATGGTAATGAATCTGGCGTTGCCCCCATTTAAATAACTATAGATGATTTGAGCTTCATCAAGTTCCTCCTTGCCGATGATGACAGATTTCCTTTTCTTACTCTGCTGGAAGAAGTAAAAGATGTTGTCCCTGATCTCCACTGCTAGCTGCCTGAACTTCTCTGAATGGTATTCCTTGCTAAAAATGACTTTATGCCCTTTGATCAGGAAAACCTTCAGTGTGCGGTCATTGATCCTTTCAACCACAACAATGTTTTTATTTCCTCCAGTGAATTGGATCATATTTTCTTTATACAAAAGGATGGAGAGTGATTTCATGTAATTCCTGTATTTTGCTGCTTCTTCAAATTGGTTTTCTTCGGAGGCCTGATTCATTTTCTGCTCTAATTCGTCCAAGATCTCTTCATTAGATCCCTGAAGGAAAGTAATGAACCTTTCCACGATCCTATTGTATTGCTCAACCTCTGTTCCTCCTAAACACAGACCATTACACTTCCCCAGGGTATAGTTCAGGCAAGGGGAACCCTTGAGTGGCTGAAGACAATTTATTTTAAAATACTCCTTCAAGTTCTCAATTGCTTTTTTCACATAAATCATGCTGGTATAGGGTCCAAAATAAATTGTGCCGCTACCTTCGGATTTTTCAGAAGCAATTGAAATTTTCCGGTAAGGCCCGTCCATCTTAATTGCAATATAAGAGTAAGGAAGGTGGCTCTTCATTTTCTTGTTAAAAAGAGGCTGTAATTCTTTGATGAGCTTGCACTCAAGCAAGAATGCCTCGAATTCCGTATCAGTATGCAGAACATGAAAATCATTTATGTTAGCAACCATCTTTTTAATTTTTTGCGGATGGGCTGCAGAGTTTTGAAAATAAGTTTGGACCCGTTTCTTGAGGTTTTTCGCTTTCCCGACATAAATCACTGTGCCCTTTTGATCTTTCATAAGGTAAACCCCAGGAGTCAAAGGAAGGTTTTTGACCTTTTCTTTTAAATTCATGTCCGCCCCCTCAATTATCTCTAATTTTTTGAATCCTTATATATCTTCATATTTTAGCATAATAGGTGATTAAGACTCTTTATAAGCAAATAAAGGTGTAATTCTTTAGAATGTTCCCGCTTTCATTCACTATCTCGGCCATATGCTCGCGAATCACCTCGTATCCCTTGAAACTTATCCTCAGGATGTTACCATAAGTAACGTTGATAAAGGCTGTTTTCGTAAAGATTGTTGTTAAAATCCTAAAGCCGATTTTAACGTGATAAGAAGCCATTTTGAAGTTCGGAATGAAGTGAGCAGGCTCTTTTCTCATAATTAGCATAAATCTTGTGAAGAAACATAGGTCATTCAATCCAATTTTGTAGCCAAAAGCAACAAAGTTTGAGAAAAGAGCCTTGATAAAAAGCGAACGGAAATAAAAGTGATGAGGTGAATGCGGTTGTTAAAACATAAAAAAGTAGCGTTTTTAGGTGCAGGATCAATGGCGGAAGCGATGATTTCTGGTGTGGTCAAGTCAGGGAAAATGCGTGCAGAACAAGTTTATGTTACGAACAAAAGCAATGCAGCCAGACTGGAACGACTGGAATCCAGATATGGAATCATTGCGATGCCTCAGGCTGAATTGCCATATGAAGAAATAGATCTATTTATTTTAGCGATGAAGCCAAAAGGAGCAGCGGATGCGCTTGCGGATTTGAAAGGCAAAGTAGTGCCTGGCCAGGTGGTTGTTTCGGTTCTGGCGGGTATATCAACTGGGTTTATGGAAGAAAATCTAAACCTTGGCCAGCAGGTGATCCGCGTCATGCCGAACACATCAAGCATGATCCAGGAATCTGCCACTGCGATGTCTCCAGGCAGACATACAACGAACGAAAATATAGAGGATGCAAAAGAACTGTTAAGCAGCATGGGCAAGGTGTTCCTGATTGAAGAGGAACAGATGGATATCTTCACTGGATTGGCCGGCAGCGGCCCTGCTTATTTTTATTATTTGATGGAGCACATGGAGCGAGTCGGCAAAGAAAACGGCCTGGACGAAAAAATGGCCCGTGAAATCATTGCCCAGACCATCCTCGGTGCGGCGAAAATGATTTTCGAAAAGGATGAAACACCAGAGGTACTAAGGAAAAATGTAACCTCTCCGAATGGAACGACAGCCTCCGGACTGAACGCCTTGAGAAAATATAACGGCGGTACGGCAATTTCCCAGGCAGTCAGCCATGCGGCAAACCGGTCGAAAGAAATCAATAAAGAACTCGAAGGCGTCCTCGTTCCATCTTAATATAGAGAAAGCTCCCGGAAGTTTACTCCGGGAGCTTTCTTTCTACATATACACGCGATAACCGCGCCACTTTTCAAAAAGATACTGGAACCCATACAGTAAGTATGCTTTGTAATGCAAATAGAAAAAGAACTGTATATGGCTCAATTTGTTCAGCCTGATGATTTTAAGCCTCTTTAGCACATCAATCAAGAAGAACGCAAATGCGCCGTCGGCAATCGCATTGAGTGTGATGAATTTTTTGAAGTTCCCCTCTGAAATCTTCAGAAGCCACATCGACAGCGGCATATAAGGTCCAATGCTGAAAGGGAGTTCATCCCGCATAAATGACTTTCGTTTATTGTAAAACTTCCACCAGTTCCGCTTGTGGCCATACATATGGTTAAAAATTTCAAAAACAATGATAAAAATGCCTGCAAATGAGTAGCGTTTGAAGCTTCTTTTGCCGATGAACAGTAACGACAACCATGGAACAATAATCAATACAAGATTAAAAACGAAATGCCTCTTCGTAATCTTCAGATGTCTTCACCTCAAATCCATTTAATCCTTCTATAAACTAGCCATAAATTAGAAACTTTAATCAGGTATAAAAATAAGAAATTCATTCGGTTTATTTTTCATAATTATTGAAAAAGTGGCACTGCTTGACATATAATCACTTGAAGATATTAAAGGAGAACAAGTTATGATACGAAGATTTTTTACCTATTACCGGCCGCATCGCAGGCTTTTCGTTATTGATTTCAGTAGTGCCGTCATCGTTGCCCTGCTGGAGCTGGCATTCCCACTCGCGGTCCAATGGTTCATTGATACCTTGCTCCCAGGCGGCAACTGGAACATGATCGTCAGTGTGAGCATCGGATTGCTGCTGTTATACATCATCAGCACCTTGCTCCAGTTCATCGTCAATTATTGGGGCCACAAGCTTGGCATTAATATTGAGACGGACATGAGGCAGCAGCTGTTCCAGCACGTACAAAAGCAGTCCTTCCGCTTTTTCGATAATACGAAAACCGGGCACATCATGAGCCGGATCACCAATGACCTGTTTGATCTGGGGGAACTCGCACACCACGGCCCTGAGGATTTATTCATTGCCGTGATGACATTTGTTGGCGCGTTTTGGATCATGCTGACGATCAATGTGAAGCTGGCACTGATCACGATGATCATCGTACCATTCCTGATTTGGCTGATTACGTATTCAAATTTGAAAATGAACGCTGCCTGGAAAAACATGTACACAGATATTGCCGACGTCAATGCCAGGGTCGAAGATAGCGTTTCAGGAATTCGGGTGGTTCAGTCTTTTACAAATGAAGATTATGAGATTGAGAGATTCACAAAGAACAACCGAAAGTTCCGCCGTGCCAAGTTGACGGCCTATAAGGTGATGTCGTTCAGTTCGTCCGGTATTTATATGCTGACAAGGCTGATTGTCCTTGTTGTCCTGGTTTATGGTGCATGGCTGAGTTTTCAAGGCAGCCTGAGCTATGGAGAACTTGTCGGGTTTGTCCTGTATGTGAATGTCCTTTTTAAACCAATTGATAAAATCAGTGCGATTCTTGAATTGTATCCGAAAGGAATGGCAGGCTTTAAGCGGTTTACCGAGCTGATGGACCAGAATCCGGACGTCGTCGATCGTGAGGACGCGATTGTGGTCCCGCATTTGAAAGGGGATATCGAATTCAGGAATGTCACCTTCAGCTATGACCAGAACAAACCCGTTTTGGAAGGAATTGATCTGGAAATCAACCATGGCGAGACAGTTGCGTTCGTTGGTCCGTCGGGGGCAGGGAAGACGACGATTTGCTCGTTGATTCCCCGTTTTTATGATGTGACCAGCGGCAGCATCACGATTGATGGCATCGATCTTCGCGATATGACGAAAAAATCGCTGCGCTCGCAAATCGGGATCGTCCAGCAGGATGTGTTCCTTTTTACCGGGACGCTGCGAGAGAATATTGCATATGGTTCATTGGGGGCCACACATGAAGATATTGTCAGAGCCGCAAAACAGGCACATCTTGAGGACTTTATCGCTGCATTGCCAGATGGCTATGAAACACAAATTGGGGAACGGGGCTTAAAATTGTCAGGCGGGCAAAAGCAAAGAATTGCCATCGCTAGGATGTTCTTGAAAAATCCACCAATCCTGATTCTCGATGAAGCGACATCAGCGCTTGATACCGAGACGGAAAGGATCATTCAAAAAGCACTCGCAGAACTATCAAAGAACCGGACAACGCTGGTCATTGCGCACAGACTGGCAACGATCAGAAGTGCCGATCGAATCGTCGTTGTCACCGAGGATGGAATCGCCGAACAGGGTACTCATGATGAACTGATCGAGCAAGGCGGCATTTTTGCCAAGCTTCACAAGGTCCAATTCGAAACTTCTATTTAGGGTTGGTTTATTTTACCTATTTTGCTATGATGAAAATAAAATCATGATAGTTTGGAGTGACGTTCCATGACCGGAACCATAACGATTATAATGGTGTTTTCGATTCCGCTCGTCGCAATCTTAACAAGCCATTATCAAAGAGTTGCCAAAATCAAACACAACATGATTAAAGACGAAATTGAACTTGAACGGCTCAAGCATGAAAACTACCTGCTGGAAACAGAAAAAATGAAGCTGGAACTATCAAAGCTGGAAAGCCCGCTGGATAAGACGCATGTATTATAGCAGCTGCCCTCTCGTGTAATGCGAGGGGGTTTTTTTATGGAGAGAAATCCCCTTAATTTAAAAATTTTTATAAAATTGGTTAAATATCCCTTGAGTAATTGCATAATATATAATATAGTACATTACAACAGTAATGCACTATGTGACCTGTTAGAGGAGGTGCGGGGTTGATACTTAATTCAGATAGCATGAAACCGATTTATGTCCAGATTGCTGAGTGGCTGGAAACGGAAATTCTCAGCGAAAGCATCAAGAAGGATGAGAAGGTTCATTCACAATATCAGCTTGCGGAAATGCTGAATATCAATCCGGCGACAGCGGCAAAAGGGTTGAATATTTTAGCGGATGAAAACATTCTTTATAAAAAACGCGGTCTCGGCATGTTTGTATCGGAGGATGCGAAAAAGATTATCACAGCGAAACGGAGGAACCAGACATTGAAGTCATTGGTGCTAGAGTTGGTGCGGGAGGCGGAGCATCTCCAGGTGACTGAGGAGGAATTGATCGCGATGATCCAGGAAGCCAAGCGGGACTTGAAGGGGGATACATGATGAGTGTGCTGGAATTCGAAAATGTAACAAAGACCTATGGAAGGAAAAAAGCACTGGATGAGCTGACGTTTTCAATCGGGGAGAATAAAATCACAGGCCTGATTGGCAGGAACGGAGCCGGCAAGACGACGATGCTGAAAATCGCCGCTGGTTTCATGCGTGAGAGTTCAGGTGTAGTAAGGGTATTTGGGGAAAACCCGTTCAATAACCTGTCTGTGTCAGCGAACATGATCATGGTCGATAACGATATGAATCTGCCAGCCGCGCTGAATCTTGATGAACTTTTGGAAACGGCAGCGAGTTTTTATGATAACTGGGACATGAAATTTGCCAGGAACCTAGTTGAATATTTCCATCTTGACCTGAAACAGCACCATACCGGGCTGTCGAAGGGAATGAAGAATACCTTCAATGCGATTTTGGGGCTGGCTTCCCGCTGTCCGCTGACAATCTTTGATGAGCCGACAAACGGGATGGATGCTGGCGTCAGAAAAGACTTTTACCGGGCGCTGCTAAAAGACTATATTGCCAACCCACGGACAATCATCATTTCAAGCCATCATCTCAATGAGGTCGAGGACATCCTTGAAGACATCCTGCTCCTAAAGGATGGAAAGCAATTTTTGCATATGACGGTTGAGGACCTGCGGGAGTATGCGGTCGTTGTCAGCGGGAAAGAAGAAATGCTGAACGACTGGCTTAGCGGACATGAGATATTCCATCGTAGCAGTGCTGGTTTTGGCAGGAGCTATGCGGTCATCCGCAACGACTTGTCTGATGACCAGGTTACAGCAGCAATGAAAAACGACCTGGAGTTCTCGACGATTTCAAACGAAGATCTCTGTCTATACTTGACGAGCCAGGAGAAAGGCGGGATTGATGATGTCTTTAACAAAGATTAACCTCTGGGATATTGTAAAAAAGCAATTCCGATTCAAACTGAAATCCTACCGGGGGATGTTCACTTCACTGATGATCCTGCAAATCATCGGAATTCTGTTTTCGCTTGCCGGAGAAGGAGGCGGCGGTGGTAGTACTGAAAATTTCAGTTATGATATGAAAAATTATTCCGGGAATATCGTCCTTGCCTTCATGATGATCTGGGCTTTCATTTCGGCGATTGTCGTTACGACCCAGGCGTATCGGTTTGATGATTATGCGTTTGTGGCCAACAGAATGAGCAGCCATATTGCGAATATCCTGTTCCTCGCCTGGGCAAGTGTCATTGGCGGAGTGACCTTCCTGCTGGCGAGCCAGTCGCTGAAGCTATCTGTCTTGTTCCTGCAGGAGCGGGAGTTCATCGAAAGCCAGCGATTATCAACGCTGCAGATGGCAGAAGGCCTTGCCGGAACCATCCTGTATCTGTTCCTTTTCACGGCACTTGGCTACCTGGTCGGGATGCTCGTCCAAAGAAACAGAATTTTCATTATCATTCTTCCTGCATTGTTTTTCGGAAGCATATTTATCAATGTGTTTGTGGGCAGCGAATCGACCCTGGTGATTGATATTGGACAAATTTTTGTGAAGGAAACCTCCCTTCTGCTGTTCCTGTTAAAGGTTCTATTTACATCGGCCATTGCATTTGGATCGGCTATATTGATTTCGGACAGTCTGGAGGTGAGGAAATGAGTTTTATTTTATTGATCTTTATTATCATATTGGCCATGATTAGTTACGGAAGTTTCTCCAATAAGTTCATAAGTCCGAGGTTCATGAACGGGAGCCGCACCACAAAGGTATTTACAGGCTACCTGGTTGTCTTGCTTTGCACTGGAATCATTTCCTTCATTCTTCCAAAGGGTGAATCCTATCAGGGAGATTATTTGACCGACGAAGAAATTCAGCAAAATGAACGAATAAACGGTGATGTTTATTCGATTGTCGAGTCTGGAAAAATTGAGGAAGCAGAAGGGCTTACAAAAATGAAATCATGGGAATTCCCGCTGGAAGGAAAATCTTTGAATATTAATGCGTTGAGCATCAATGCCACGGTATTCATCGAGAAGGTAAAATCTCTCGAGAATCAGGTCGAAGTGACTCATTACTCCACTTTTTCATATATAGATAATATCGATATCACGGATCGTTTCACTTCACCGGAAATCCAACTTAGCGAGACAACTCTGAAAGTATTCCCTCAAGAGCCTGTGAACGTCAAACTTGTAAAATACACGAATGCCTTTCCTTTTAACCAGTTTGCTGAAAATGGAGAGCAGTTCAACGGCGGTTACGGAATGATGCAGGGACTGAATTTCATCTATATCAAGGTTCCAATGAATACTGAAGTCTCAGGGAATGGATATGTGATCAACGAATAGGAGACTCCTCCTTGAGGGGTTTTCTTTTTTTTATGCTGTTTTCGTATATCAGGAACGTTACGATATAATAGTACGGTATACGTTTGCATGTTCTTCCGGTCAAATTGATGCAGCTTCCATTCTTTCTTTTGGTATTTGCATAATGTTTCAATACTTTCCATGTCTTTGAGGATCCTTTGGAAGTCTGATCTCGTTTCCCGGTGCAGAGGCTGATGCCTCGTGATTTCTGTTCCTCTGCTGGCAATCAGGTTCCCTGTCTCGTGGATCAGTTGCTGAATTTTACTCTTGATGGGCCTGGAGTAATCAGGCCGGATCACCAAAAGGTTTACAAGCGTCGAAACCGTCAGCCCTGTCAACGTCGTCCCAAGGCGGATGAAAAAGCTCTCATTGGCGGCCAGCCAAGCAGGTCACAAATCAGTGCAGTAATGAAGACAGCAATTCCCGTTTTAAGGACCCTGCCCCCAACAAAGTTGAATTTTTTCAATAAAGCCATTTTCTCATTCCTCATTTTTAAAGAATATCCATTATGAATTAAAGAAGCTGACGATTTTGAGACAAATCCATTACCATGTCGGAAATCTTTTTTCGCTGCCTTCGATTCATTTATCGGAGACTAAGGCAGGTGTAGTAGAAGCGATGGTGAAATCGATCAAAACCGCACTCCATCATCCCGACTTCTTGCTGGACGAGGATCATGATGCCGTTGTCAATGAATTGCTCGGCTTATTAAGACATGAGGTAGATGAGCGTGAAGCAGACGCCAATCGGTTCTCCGAAGAAACGATTATCTATTATGAACTGGTATCGATCCATGACCTGCTCGAAGAATTGAACCACATCCACCAATTCGAACTCAGGCATCAAAAATTACTTGAAAAATCATTGGATATTAGCTCCTGATTAGGGGCTTTTTTTCGTTTCAAGCCACGGGTTATGATCAACTGGCAAAATGAACAGGACTGGAAAAATTGGGAGAAGCACCCTGACCACATCGCCGGACACAAAAAACAATATCAGCCAGCCAAAGCCAGACTATATCCTCGAATCCTCGCAGGGGGTTTATGAAATGATTTAAGTGACTCAATTTAGAGTCTCTTTTTCAATTGGAAAAAATCTGCGTTTTTTTCCAACTCGCTATAAAAATGAAAAACTCGCTATAAAAATGAAAAAATCGCTATAAAAATGGAAAAGTCGCTATATAAATAGAAAACTCGCTATAAAAAACAAAAAGTCGCTATATAAACTAAAATTTCGCTATAAAGCGTTCGTTAGCAACGATTTTATGAAAAATCGGCTTGTCAAAGAGAGACCTTTTACATGGAACTCTGTAATTTTTAACAAAAGCCGCAATAATTTTAGTTTACAGATTCCTCCTTTAAGGAAAACGCATAGAAAAGCGTTTTCACCAGGGGGATGTTGTTTTTGTAATAAATTCGTCAATGTCTTGGTTAGGAAATGATCATTTGTCGTGCTATTCTATGTTGTGTAGATTTTCACAAACGGATTTAATTTGGAGGAATCAACTGTGGACGGCATAAAGGGTTTGCTTGAGGAACCGTTAATTATATTATTTGTCATACTATTTCTTGGCTCGGCGCTGGGTGAAATCAAAATACGAGGATTAAGCCTGGGGACGTCGGGAGTATTATTGGCGGCAATGGTGTTCGGCCATTTCGGCTACCAGGTGTCACCGGTCATCCAGCAGCTGGGACTTGGTTTATTTATTGTTGCAGTAGGTCTATCAGCCGGTCCGCGCTTTTTCCGGATGATGAAAACAAGCGGGATCGTGTTTGGCGTAATCAGCTTGCTGATTGTCCTGGTTGCTTCCATTACGACGATTATCGTGTCCAAGCTGTTCCATCTGTCGCCGGCATTGAGCATCGGCATCATGACGGGCGCGCTGACGAGCACGCCCGGTCTTGCTGCCGCCCTCCAGGCCACTGGAGATCCGCTTGCCTCTGTCGGATACGGGATTGCCTATCCTTTCGGCGTCCTAGCAGTTGTGCTGTTCGTGCAGCTGTTGCCGCGCGTGCTGAAGGTCGATCTGGCGGAGGATTTGAAAAAGAAGTCAGGGCCTGTCCGCAATGATGAGTCGCCTGAAGTCATAACGATAGAGGTGACCAGCCCTTCCATTAATAAACGAACACTAAAAGAGCTCAAATTCAATCGAAACAATTCTGTCGTCATCAGCCGGGTTATCCGGGGCGACCGAAATATCATCGCTCTCAATGATACCGTTATTCTGGTAGGGGACAGGCTTGTCGCTGTCGGATTGCCAAACGATTTGAAAAAGCTTTGCGTGGATATCGGCCGTGAAGTGGAGACAAACACCGTAAACCATGACAATGTAGAGCTTCGCAAAGTCACCGTCGATGCGCTTGAACTGATTGGGAAAACGATCAAGGAACTTGAACTGAGGCGCACATACGGTGTCACAGTTACAAGAATTGAGCGCGGCGGTTTCGAATTCAACCAGAATCCAAAGTGGCGCCTTGAACGCGGCGATGTCCTGACGCTAGTCAGCAGCAAGGCCCGATTGGATGACGTCGAAAAATTATTCAGCAGAAAAAAACTGACCGTAACCAATATTCACATCCTGTCACTCAGTCTCGTGCTGCTGCTCGGCGTCCTTGCCGGGATGGTGCCGATTCACTTCCCAAAACTCGGGACGATTACATTCGGCGTCGCCGGCGGGCCTTTGTTCATTGCCCTGATCATCGGCCACTTCGGAAGACTTGGACCAATCCACGCGCGCTATTACCAGCCGTCGAACCAGGTCATCCGTGATATCGGCCTAGTCCTTTTCCTTGCCGGTGCCGGTACAACTGCCGGAAAAGGCATCGTCCAGGTTATCCAGCAGGAAGGGTTCAATCTCGTCATCGGCGGAGCAATCATAACCATTCTGCCTGTGATCGCCGGCTTTTTCATCGCAAGAAAGCTTTTTAGGCTCAGCATCATTCACTCATTAGGCGCATTATGCGGCGGAATGACAAGCACCCCCGGACTCGGCGCAGCCAACCAGCTGATGGACTCCGAAGACCCATCCATCGCTTATGCCGCGGCCTATCCATTTGCGCTGATCTCAGTCGCGATTGCATCACAGGTTTTGGTTTTCTTTTTATAAAATATAAAAAACGACACAGACGAAATTTGCCTGTGTCGTTTTTCAATTTCTGCCTTAACTTTCGCAGCCCCCATCTACAATTTCATACCGGTACGGCTTTTGAATCTCCGAAGCAAAATATGGCTTTCGACTCTTGTGATCCCTTCCAGGCTATACAGTTCTTCGTTAATAAAATTCTCCAGCCTGATAAAGTCCTCTACTAAAACATGCATGTGCAGGGTGCTTGGCCCTGTCATCTGATAACAGCTTGCGACACTTGGATTGTTGGCGAGCGCTTCTGCTACTTTTACGAGAGAAGAGGGTTCACAATCAACCTCAAAAAAGGCAGATACAGCTTTTCCTACTTTTTCCGAATTGATTACGACGGAAAACTTTTCTATGACACCATCCTCTATTAATTGATTGACTCTCTCCCGGATTGATACCCTGGATAGATTCAACTCCTTACCGATATCTACATAGGACATTCGTCCATTTTCAGATAAAAGTTGCAAGATCATACGGTCCGTTTCATCAATATTCATCCAAACACCACTTTTCCATTAGAATTAGTAGATTTATCTTAGCTTACAAATGAGAGGATTATCAATAAAAATTGGAAAAAGATTCAAATAATTATAGTAGAAAAAAATCTTAATATTTTCTGAATATTATATAGATTTTTTAAATTCCCTGTATTATAATAATACGAAATTCGAAATGAAATTAAAAGTAGTAAAACGCTTTCATAAAGTAGGTGATTGTAACTTTTTGCCTGCTTATGTTAAGGGAGTTGTTTTGCGAAAAAAGGGGGATAAGCAAAAGTGAGTAAAAAGGTAAAAGTATTTGCAGCAGTATTTATGAGTTTTTTATTGTTTCTGACTGGATGCAGCAATAGTAATTCTTCCAGTACAGGAACAGAAAAATCAACAACTGCCAGCGCTCCGGCGAAAACGGACAAATCAGAATTGGTGGTTGGATTGGATGATGATCCGCCGCAATTGGATCCTCACTTTTCTACAGCTGCTGTTGACCGACAAGTCTTCCACAGTATCTATGACAAGCTAGTTGATGTTGATGAAGAGCTTAATTTTGTGCCAATGCTTGCTGAAAAATGGGACATCTCCGAAGACGGTAAGACATACACCTTTACCTTGCAAAAGGACGTAAAGTTCCATGATGGAACTCCGTTCAATGCAGAAGCGGTTAAATTCAACTTTGAACGCATGATGGATCCTAATACTGGTTCACCGCGTGCATCTGAATTATCTTCTATTGAAAAGATTGAAGTAGTCGACGACACAACATTGAAGGTTGTGCTTTCCGAGCCTTACAGCCCATTCCTTGCGGCGTTATCTGACCGTGCAGGGATGATGGTTTCACCAACAGCAGTAAAGGAAAAGGGCAAAGACTTCGCTAATTCACCTGTAGGTACTGGTCCATTCAAGTTTGTGTCTCGTGTTAAGCAAGACAAAATCGTAGTAGAAAAGAATGCAGACTATTGGGGTGGAGCACCAAAGTTTGAAAAGATTGTTTATCGTCCCTATGCTGATGAAAACGTCAGACTGACAAACCTTACATCAGGTGATGTTGACATCATCAGCAAGGTTCCGCCAAAGGATGTCGAGAAGCTTAAGAATGATTCAAACCTTACCTTATCTGAAACGGGAGCTCTTGGATTCCAGGGTCTGTATTTGAACCATAAGAGTGAACCATTCAATAACAAAGCACTTCGCCAGGCACTTGACTTAGTCATCGACCGTGAAGCGATTATCAAGGTTGCCCTTCGCGATACAGCAGTAGCTTCAGCGGGAGCAATCCCTCCTGGAACATGGGCATATGATGAAAGTATCAAGCCGAAGAAGAAGGATATTGAAAAAGCGAAGAAAATTATGGCTGACGCAGGTTATCCGGATGGATTCGAGTTCACGCTGCAGTTGTCTCCAAAGCCGGTCGAGGAACAAATCTCGCAAATGATCCAATCCATGGCTAAAGAAGCAGGGATAAAGGTGAATCTTGAAATGGTTGAGTTTGGAACCATGCTTGATAATATGGATAACTTCAAATTTGATGCTGTCCGTTTGGGCTGGAGCGGAAGAACCGATCCAGATGGAAATATCTACGCGCTATTCAATACTGAAGGTTCAATCAACTATGGTTATTCCAATCCAAAAATGGACGAGCTATTAGAACAGGCCCGTGTGGAGACGGATCAAAAGGAAAGAAAGAAGATTTACTCAGAAGCTACAAAGCTTGGCCAGGAAGAAGTTCCGTTCATCTTCATTTATCATGAGAAGGATTACAAAGCATATAAGAACAACCTGCAAGGCTATAAACACATAGCGGATCAAATGATGCGCTTCCATGACGTTTCATTTAAATAAGCAATTTACTTGATTCGGCTTGGAGACCCGTCTCCAGGCCGAAATACTATTGAACCTTAAAAAAAAGGAGGGAGCAGCGTGGTAAAGTTTTTGCTTCGTCGATTAGGACTTATGGTCGTTATCTTATTTTTAGTAAGCATAATCGTTTTTTCACTCGTTCATCTCACACCAGGCGACCCTGCAAGGATGATTCTCGGGCAGGAGGCCACTGAAGAAGCGCTGCAGGCATTGAGGGAGCAGATGGGCCTGAATGATCCTCTTTATGTCCAGTATTTTAACTGGGTAACAAATGTCCTTCAGGGAGATCTTGGGAATTCATTGAAAGATAATACTCCGGTTCTTACCGTGCTGCTTCAGAAGCTGCCGGTAACAATCCAGCTATCCATCATGTCATTTATCATTGCTATGCTGATTGCCATTCCAGCCGGTATTATTTCAGCTACAAGAAAAGGGACTTTCTGGGATTACTTTGGAACAACATTTGCATTGTCAGGGGTTTCAGTTCCACCGTTTTTCCTGGGAATTTTACTGATTTTCATCTTTTCGATTTCATTGGGATGGCTGGCACCTTCAGGGTATGTGGAGCCATGGACGAATTTTAAACAAAGCATGCTTTTAATGATTATGCCAGCCCTAGCAGTAGGGGTCAGATTGAGTGCAGAAATCACAAGGATGCTGCGTTCAAGCATGCTTGAAGTACTGGAGGCTGATTACATTAGGACCGCCTATGCGAAAGGTGTTCTTGAAAGAGGAGTCGTAATTGGCCATGCTTTGAAGAATGCACTTATTCCTGTCGTGACAGTTAGCGGATTGCAATTAGCCA
This sequence comes from Mesobacillus sp. AQ2, assembly GCF_030122805.1. Taxonomy (NCBI): domain Bacteria; kingdom Bacillati; phylum Bacillota; class Bacilli; order Caryophanales; family Bacillaceae; genus Mesobacillus; species Mesobacillus sp. AQ2. Next base: position 856,578 of record NZ_CP126080.1, read on the forward strand.
CCTTCCTTGGAGGTGCGGTGATCACCGAAACGATTTTTGCAATTCCGGGACTCGGAAGGCTTGTCATCGATGCCATCATGACAAGGGATTTTCCGGTTGTGCAGGGTGCCGTGCTGTTCATGGCTATCGCTGTTGTAGTGGTTAACTTCTTTATTGATGTTCTTTATTCGATTCTAGATCCGAGAATTAAGCTAACAGGGGGCCAGTGACCATGGAAGCACAGTTGAATCAAAAAATGACAGTTGTTGAGAGCCCGAAAAAGCGCAGAATGAAAGAGATGAGTTCCCGCTTTTTTCAAAATAAATTGGCTGTAGCTGGTGGTATTTTTACATTGCTGTTGATCCTTATGGCAGTTTTTGCTCCGGTGGCCGCCCCTTATAATCCTGGTGAGCAAGATTATGCAAAATTCCTCCAAAGCCCGAATTCAGAGAATCTTCTTGGGACAGATGAGCTTGGCCGTGATATTTTCAGCAGGATCATTTATGGGGCGAGAGTGTCAATCCAGGCCGGGATAATTTCGGTAGGCATCGCATTATTGATTGGAATCCCGATCGGTCTTTTTTCAGGATATTATCGCGGCGTTTTAGATGAATTTGTTGTCATGCGTTTTACGGATGCCCTGCTTTCATTCCCGCCGCTGGTACTGGCGCTTTCTCTTGCAGCTGTATTGGGAGCTGGATTGCAAAATGCCATGATTGCGATTGGAATCATTTTTACCCCTAACTTTATCCGTCTGGTCAGGGGAGAGGTATTGAGCCAGAGAGAGCGGGAATATGTTACGGCTGCTAAAGCATCCGGGATCAGTGATTTTAAAATCATTTTCAAGCATATCCTGCCGAACTGCATGCCGCCCATTCTGGTCCAGGCTACTCTATCGATTGCCGCGGCAATCATTTCTGAAGCTTCATTAAGCTATTTGGGGCTTGGTACTCAGCCTCCAACACCAAGCTGGGGTGCCATGCTTTCAATGGGACAAGGGTATCTTGGTGACGCGCCATGGATTTCGTTGTTTCCTGGACTGTTTATCTTTTTAACGGTTCTATCAATCAACTTATTTGGTGATGGACTGCGTGATGCATTAGATCCGAAGCTGAAGTGAGGTTATTAGAATGACATTTTCGATAACTGCTAGATGTGAGAAAACAGGAATGCTGGGCGTCGCGGTATCAACTGCAAGACCAGCAGTCGGCTCACTAGTCCCTTATGTGAAAACCGGTATAGGAGCAATAGCAACCCAAGCAACTGTTAATCCGTTTTATGGCCTTGACGGAATCAAGCTTTTAGCTGAAGGAAAATTACCAGCTGAAGTGCTGGAGCAATTACTGGCTTCAGACCCGGATCCGGAGAGAAGGCAATGTGCCATCGTTGATAAGTATGGGAATGCTACTGGTTTTACAGGTAAAGACACTGTTCCATGGCAAGGACATAAAATCGGATTTCAGTTCGTTGTCGCTGGCAATATGCTGACAGGACCCGAAACGATCGATGCCATGTTTGAAACGTATCAGGCACTGAAAAACGAAAGTTTGCCAGAAAGACTATTAGCGGCTCTTGCCAGCGGACAGGAAGCAGGAGGAGACAAACGTGGAAGGCAGTCAGCTGCTCTTTATGTTGTTGACCAAGAAGAGTATCCTCTGGTTGATGTCAGAGCGGATGAACATCATGAGCCTGTCCAAGAACTAATTAGAATCTATAAACAATGCCAGGAAGATCTATTTCCATACACTGCTAATCTAGTAAAACGAAGGGAGGAGGCAATCGAATGACACAGCCATTATTGGAAGTAAAGAATCTTAAGGTCAGCTTTGCTGGGAAAAAGAAGACGACAAATATTGTAGCCGGATTATCCTTTAATGTGGAAAAAGGGAAAACCCTTTGTATTGTTGGGGAATCAGGCTGTGGAAAAAGTATGACCTCCCTTTCGGTCATGGGCCTGCTTCCTAAGACAGGGGAAATTGAAGGAGAAATTCTTTTAAAGGGTGACAACCTTACGGAGAAGTCAATGAAGCAGATGAGTAAAATCAGGGGCAATCAGATTTCGATGATATTCCAGGAACCTATGACTTCTCTCAATCCTGTACAGACAGTGGGAAAGCAGATTGCTGAGACCATTATTCTCCACCAGAAGGTAAGCAAAAAAGAAGCGCGCCAGAAGGCGGTTGAAATGCTTCAGCTAGTAGGAATCCCTTCACCGGACAAACGAATCGATGCCTATCCTCATGAACTGAGCGGTGGAATGAGGCAAAGGGTCATGATTGCGATTGCGCTTAGCTGCAACCCGGAACTGCTAATTGCAGATGAGCCGACCACAGCGCTTGATGTGACGATTCAGGCTCAGATTCTTGATCTCATGAAGAATCTGCAAAAAGAATTGGATATGGGAATTATTATGATTACCCACGACTTGGCGGTTGTATCTGAAATGGCAGATACAGTACTGGTTATGTATGCCGGTAAAGCGGTGGAATATGGTTCGAGAACATCCATTTTCAACAATCCGCTGCATCCATATACACAAGGTCTGATGAAGTGCATCCCTGATGTAGACGCTGAGGAAGATGTGGAAGAACTTTTTGTGATAAAAGGATCTGTGCCATCTCCGGATGCAATGCCAGCAGGCTGCAGATTTGCGGACCGATGCCCGTATGTACAGGATATCTGCAGGGCACAATCCCCAGATCTTGAGCAAGTCGATTCACACCACACAGTCAGTTGCTGGAAATACACAAATTTATGGGAGGAAGGTGAGAAAAATGGGCCAGCCATTAGCGAAGTTGCCGTCGGAAAATCTTCTTGATGTACAGGACTTGAAGAAACACTTTCCTGTCGGTGATCAAGGGTTCTTTGGAGAAAAACAGGTGGTAAAGGCATTGGATGGTATCACCTTTGCTCTGAAAAGAGGGGAAACGCTGGGAATTGTAGGCGAATCGGGGTGCGGTAAATCTACGATGGGCCGAGCCATCCTCAGACTTCATGAACCAAGCTCTGGAACAATCGTTTATGACGGAGTGGATATTACCAGGGTTTCCAAGCGTCAGATGCGCGATAATCGGAAAGATATGCAGATTATTTTCCAGGATCCTTACGGTTCACTCAATCCGCGAATGACTGTTGGATCCATGTTGTCAGAAATCGTGGAAACTCACAAAATTGTACCGAAGAAAGAGCTATATGATTATGTCTGCAATCTGCTTGTCGAAGTTGGCCTTTCAGAACAGCATTATTATCGATTCCCGCACGAATTTTCAGGAGGACAGCGGCAGCGTGTGAGCATTGCTCGTGCACTTTGCACAAACCCGAAATTAATTGTGTGCGATGAGGCGGTCTCTGCATTGGATGTATCCGTCCAGTCCCAAATCCTTAATCTGCTGCAGCGTTTGAAAAATGAACATCAGCTGACATATTTATTTATTTCCCACGATCTTAGTGTTGTGAAGCATGTGAGCGACCGAGTCGCGGTTATGTATTTAGGGAAAATGGTCGAGCTGGCTGATAAGAGAGAACTTTACGATAATCCGCTCCACCCTTATACAAAGGCATTGCTTTCTGCCATTCCTTCAACCAAAGAAGATAAGAAGAGGGAAAGGGTTATCTTAAAAGGTGATGTCCCGAGTCCGATCAATGTTCCGAGCGGCTGTCGTTTCCATACAAGGTGCCCGCTGGCTACGGATCGATGCAGGGCAGAGGAGCCGGCTTTTCGAGAGGTAAGCGAGAATCATTTTGCTGCTTGCCATTATGCATAATGTGCAAGGTCCTTACCAGGGAGGTAAGGACGTTTCTTTCGATATGAAAATGAAATGCTGTTTTATAAAAAGAGAATAATTCATTTGTAAAGCTAATAAGGTAAATTAACTTACAAATGAAAGTAAGAGGGAGGAAAGTCATGAACTTAGATTATTTAAATTATCCATACCATTCACAAAGAACGGTAACCTTTGCCAGGAAAGGCATGGTTGCTACTTCTCAGCCGCTGGCGGCACAGGCGGGACTGGATATTTTGAAAAAGGGGGGAAATGCCATTGATGCTGCCATTGCAACAGCAGCATGCTTAACCGTAGTTGAGCCAACTTCCAATGGCATTGGAGGGGATGCATTCGCATTAGTCTGGGTAAAAGGTGAGCTCCACGGTCTTAACGCCAGCGGTCCTGCTCCAAAAAACATCTCAATCGATGCTGTTAAGGAAAAAGGTCATGAAAAAATGCCGACCTTTGGCCTGGTTCCTGTTACCGTTCCCGGTGTACCGGCAGCATGGGCGGAGCTGTCAAGACGCTTTGGCAAGCTGCCGCTGACCGAAGTTTTGCAGCCGGCGATTGAATATGCAGAAAAGGGATATCCTTTATCGCCAGTCCTCGGCAAGTATTGGAATATTGCCTTTGAAAAATTCAAAGAAATCTTTAAAGGTGACGAATACAAAGGCTGGTTTGATACATTTGCTCCAAATGGGCAGGCGCCGAAAATAGGCGAAGTGTGGAAATCTGAAGGCCACGCAAGCACTTTGCGTGAAATTGCCGAAACCAATGCGGAAAGTTTTTATCGCGGGGGACTGGCTGAAAAAATAGATGAATTTTCAAAGCAGCATGGCGGCTTTATTTCAAAAGAGGATTTAGCCTCATATAAGCCTGAATGGGTACAGCCGATCAAAGTCAATTACAGAGGCTATGATGTATGGGAAATCCCGCCGAATGGCCAGGGAATTGTTGCTTTAATGGCGCTGAACATGCTGAAGGGCTATGAACTGAATGAAAAAGAGTCTGTGGATACATACCACAAGCAAATCGAAGCAATGAAGCTTGCATTTGCGGATGCAAAGAAATATGTTACCGACCCTGAGAAAATGACAGTATCCTCGGAACAGCTATTATCGGACGAATATGCCGAAACAAGAAGAAGCTTGATCGGTGAATCCGCAAGACTGCCGGAGCCTGGTACACCTCCAAAGGGCGGAACCGTTTATCTCGCTGCAGCGGATGAGGAAGGAAACATGATTTCATTCATCCAGAGTAATTATATGGGCTTCGGTTCAGGAATCGTCGTACCAGGAACAGGAATCGCCCTGCAAAACCGAGGTGCCGATTTTTCATTAGATCCATCTCATGATAACTGCCTTGAACCTGGCAAGAAGACATACCATACCATCATTCCGGGGTTCTTGACAAAGGATAATGAAGCAGTCGGTCCTTTCGGAGTCATGGGAGGATACATGCAGCCACAGGGGCACGCCCAGGTCATCATGAACACAATCGACTTCAACCTCAATCCACAGTCTGCGCTTGATTCGCCGCGCTGGCAATGGATGGAGGGTAACAAGGTGGTTGTTGAAAACACTTTCCCTCCCCATATTGCCCAGGCACTTGCCAGGAAAGGCCACGAAATCCAAGTCGCATTGGATGGAGGAGGATTTGGAAGGGGCCAAATTATCTGGAGAGACCCTGCCACTGGAGTGCTTTCGGGCGGAACAGAGTCGAGGACTGACGGTGCAATCGCAGCTTGGTAATCTCAAAAAAGGTGTTGAATGAAAATGAAGCAGCTCGATCTATTCCTGGCATTCTTCCGAGTAGGAATGCTGGGGTATGGCGGCGGACCATCATCCATCCCGCTCGTTCATAAAGAGGTTGTCGAAAAATATAAATGGATGAATGATGATGAATTCGCTGATGTATTAGCTTTAGGTAATACCCTTCCAGGCCCGATTGCTACAAAGATGGCTGGATATATCGGCTACCGTGTGGCTGGTTTTACAGGAATGGTGAACGCCACAGCAGCAACAATCGTTCCGACAATCTTGTTGATGATTATATTATTAACCTCCCTATCTTCGTTTAAAGATTTACCCTGGGTTGACGGGATGACAAAAGCTGTGGTACCGGTGGTTGGTGTAATGCTGGCAACCATGACATGGGACTTTTTCAAGAAATCAAATGAAACTCTGGGAAAAGTGAATGCAGGTTTGATGATTGTTGGAGGACTAATACTGATGGAAGTACTTAACATCCATCCTGCTATCCTTATTCTTGTATTGTTAATTCTTGCAATAGCTAAAAAGGATAAGGCTCCTGGGGTGGAGAATAAGAGTGAAAGAGGGGTAGGCTAATGATTTATTGGCATATATTCCTCGCCTTTTTCATTCCGGGAATACTGGGTTATGGAGGAGGACCGGCATCGATTCCTCTGGTAGAAAATGAGGTGGTCGACCGCTATGGCTGGATGACAGTACCGGAATTCAGCGAAGTTCTCGCAATCGGAAACGCCCTGCCAGGACCAATCGCCACTAAACTGGCAGGATATATTGGATATGAACAGGGAGGGATACTAGGAGCTGCAGTCGGCATATTCGCAACAGTCGCCCCTTCACTGATCTTAATGATTTTTCTCCTTGGAGTCTTGTACCGTTATAAAGATTCCCCAAAGGTTAAAAGAATGACGAATTATATCAGACCAATCATTGCAGTATTGCTGGGTGTCATGACTTTTAACTTTTTCTTTAGCTCTTATGTAGACAGTGGAATGATACAAACAGTCCTCTTAATTGCTGTCAGCTACTTGCTATTGGAAAAATGGAAAGTTCATCCCGCATATGTCATTACAGCATCGTTAGCCTATGGCGGTTTATTCCTATAACTGTGGCAGCCCATCCAATAAAAAGGATGGGCTTTTTAGTTGGTGAAAATTTCTTGATATGCTTGCGGCTCATCCTAGGTCGATGGAAGCAAGATCATCATCATGGGACACAGTGAAGGATGCTTGATCAGTGCTGCCCTGAACACAATCAGGCCGCAGCAGGAATGGTCCTTCTTTCCGGCGGCGGTGAAAATAAAGTCCCATTACCATAGTGGTAACGGGACTTCTTCATGTTTTATGGGAAAAGTACACTACATGCTGAATGTTTTCTTTACTCAACAAACGGCCTGATTTTCGGAAATAACTTAAGTGCCGTATTGTAAAATACATCCTCATGATGCTCCGGCGGAATCAAAGCTTTGATAAACTCGATGTATGGTCCGATTGGAATCAACGGCCAATCTGTGCCGAACAGCAGTTTATCATAGGAATCGGCGAATTCCAGTGCATGGCGCAGGTGATCAAGGAAACGTCCCTTGCTGCGTTTATCCAAGTCTTCCTTTGTGCCGACAATCAACCCTGACAAATCAGCAAAAACATTTGGATTCTTATAAATGATTTCCGCTCCGGTCAGGGTCCATGGATCTCCAAAATGGGCCATCAAGAAATTAACATCACGATGATTGACCGCGACCTCGTCAATCGCCATCGGATGGGAATATTTCAGGTATCCGCGTTCGGAATAAGTATCGCCTGTATGGAACACGACCGGGAGCTGGTATTTTGCAGCAAGCTTGTAGACTGGTTCATACACATCGTCATAGGCATAAAAAGGATAGTATCCAAGATAAATCTTGATTCCGACTGTCTTTGGATGTTGAAGTTCATCCTCAAGCCGGTTGAGTGCTGCCTCATCTAGGTCGTATGGATTTACCCCGGCACACCAGAAGATATTAGCTGGCACTTCAGACTCCAAATCCAGTCCCATCGGAGTCCGGGCTTCATAATCCGGAAACCCCATCTTGTCGGTTTCGGTCAACCCCATGCCAATCCCGAGAACCACATTGGCATCCTTGAATTCCTGCTGGATGCCGGCAGCGGAATAGTCGACAAACGACAGCTTCTCGGCCGTTTCATAAAAGGATTTTATATTTGATAGATGGATATGGGCATCGATGATTTTCATGTTTTCTCCTTTTAAAATTGAACTCTTCTCAGTTTTTTCAACAGATCTGCTGCCAATTTACGATCATCAAACAACAGGAACAGCGGGGCGCTTTTTTCAAAATTGCCCTGATGTTTGGAAGCAAGCTGGAGCACCTCTTTATTCGTATAAGCCTCGGTAGGTCCCGCGTCGTTGTTTGGAACAAAATAAAGCTTATCCTGAGAATGAACCGACTCGATATGGGAGTCGCCATCAAGCAGAAGCGGAATCTCCTCACTGCCAGCATGGTAGGAACGCATAGTTTTACCCTCATTAACAGAAATCCTGAAATCCGCCAGATTATCGGCTCCGGCAAAGATGTCTGTCATCCACACTTCCCTGGAAATATTTTTGCCGCCATCATTCACAACTTCGGCAAAAGATGCGACTACCGGCACGCCTGGAAGCAATAAATAATATTGGACATATTGAACGCCTTTCCAGTCTTTATGCTCCTTGAACTCGGTAGTGATCGCAAGGCCAATCCACTTGTTGCCCTCATTGTCCTTCCGTTCGACCACGGAAGCGGTGCTGTTTTCTTTTAACAATGAGAAGGTGTTGATTCCGTTTGGAGCTGTTTTCATGCCGCCTGCCCATGGATTCCACCAGCTTTTCGCTGTCGGTTCTGGGTAAGAATGGGCGAGCCATTCCTGGCCGTTCAACTGGAGGGAGAATACTCCTGGATAAAAATCAGGGTCTGCCTTCATCTTAATGACACCATTATCAACAGTGAAACCCCCGCCCTCAATGCCAGAAGAAACTGTGCCAGCAGGAGACAGCAGCAATTCCGAGAATCTTGCCTCAGTCCCGTTTCCTCCATAGAAAGCTTCAACGATGGAAATGGGATTCCATTGCAGTTGGGAGGTAACAGAATGAGATGTCTTCTCCAAATCAGAGTTGATAGCATGACTTTCATTTCCAACGGTAAGCGTGCCATCCAGGTAACTGTTCCTGAACGTTTTCAACCTAAAAGTTGGCTCGGCATCAGGACGGACGACCAGCCGTTCTGCCTGGAATCCAAATTCGCCCGTCGTCTCCGGCTTTTTAGAAACTGGAGACTGCTTTGCATAGGCAATGAATTCCTCGAAGTTCTGGAATGCTCCAAGTGACAGCGTGATTGTTTCAGAAAACGCCTTCGCACCAGGTTCCATTTTGCCGAATTGGTCTTCAATGACAAACTGCCAGCCCTCAGGAGCTGCGTTGCTTTTTTCAGACCAGCTCAGCCCGATTGGACCTGAAGAACCCTCGGAAAAATACCAGTTTCCTGTGATCATCTTGGAATCCAGATCCCCGAACTCGATGATGCGATTTCCAGAAAAATGGACAACCTGATTGTCGAGCGGGAAATAAGCCTGCTCGATCTCCTGATAGACAGGCTGGCTGAATGCAACGTTCTCGTGGACCACTGTTCCCTGATTTTCTATTTCGGCCCACGTATGGATGATGCCGTCCCCAAACAAACGGTAGGTCTGGGTTAAAATAAGGCCTTCCATTTCGCCTGATTCCAGTTTTATTTTCAGATCGATGAAAGAATCATTTGCCTCCCAGGTGACTGCTTCCGGGCTTTTTTTCGTGAACTCGAGTGAATAAGGTTTCCCGAGTTTGGGTGTCAGGAATGCAAATGGCTGCTGTCTTTTGGTATTTTTAGCTGCGGTCGTCAACAGGTCCCGCTTGCGGACATTGATTTGCCCGAGACCATTGAAGATATGCCAAAAATCCTTCGATTCACCACCGAATTTTTTGCCCAGCCCTTTGAAGGCAACAGAAATATTCTGTTCAAATGTCAACTGCTCACCGTTTTCTTTTGTGGCGGTAATCTTAAGTTCAGGGTTGTAAAAACCATGTTCTTTTACCGTTAAAGGAACTGTGATGGTATTCCGACCTTTCGCGGGGACATTTACACGGTAAGTATCATTCTCTAAAACTATCTGTTCCGTATCAGGGAATTGTAAAAGGAACTCCGCGTCATCCTGGAGATTATTTTTCACTTCTACTTGAATAGTAGTTTCTTTGTTTAGAAAACTGAGATTGCCATTGTAACTGGCTTCGATTTTTGCCGGATCGATTGGGAAGATTCCCAGTTTCAGCTCGCATTCAAGCCCGTTTACCAAGACCGTAGCATTAACGCTTGGGTGGGTCCGCCAGTTGCTCGGTTCCTCACCTTTTTTAACGGTAAAAGCTGCCGAAATAGTAGATTCATCAAGTACTACTTTTTCGGAGTCGAATTGGTAAGAGACACGGCCTTCGGAGGCGCCGCTTGCTTTGAATCTGAGTGGCTCGCCGCTCTTGTTGACAATCCTGATTTCAAATTTTCGTTCTTCCTCCTGGATGACTTCATGGTCGGCCATCTTCATTTCGATAAGGAAGTCATCTGTTTCAACCAGCGACATGCCACGGCTCGTTCTCTCGAATTGAACCCGGGCATTCGTGTTTCCGTTCTGCCATCTATATTCATAGAAGATAAAACCATTTTTCCTGATTCCGTCCGGCTTCACTTCTATCATTCTCGTACTATCCTCATACCAATTCAGCACTTCGAACACTGGCTGTAACAGCGGCGTGTTCAGCACTTGCGGAATGAAATTCATCAAATGGGTTGAATCATCCCTATCTTCCCAGAAAAAACCGCATTTCTTATAAAGCGGAACGGCCTTCGTGTTACCGGCCCATGTATAAAGATCAAGACGCGGCCAGCCAAGCTCAACGGTTTTTTTCAGCGCCTCTAGCACCAGCTTCTTGCCGATCTTGTGGCCTTGATAATCCGGGCGTACATTGAGCAGGGGAATATACAGCGAACCTGTATCCTCCTTGTACTCCGACAGACCGCAGTAACCGACGACTTCTTCTCCGTCCAGCGCCAGGTACAGCTCGATATTGTCCGAGTTCGCTTCCTTCTTCTTGACCTGCTCCTCCGTCATGACTCGCGTATCGCCGCCCCAGCCATCCCGGCTCAGGTTCCACATCTTCGCGACTCCTGCCGCCAATCCTTCGTGGTATTTCTCAATTTGAATCACCTTGTTCAATTGTGTCACGTCCATTCTCCTCTCTTAACTACGGGCCATCTTCCTTTTTAGATAAAATAAGCTGCTTTTTTGCATTGTCCATGTTTATAACCTCCTTTGTTTTAATGGGAGTGTACTAAGCACTCCATCTTCATCGTAAAGGGAAAATTTGCTAGTGTAAAGAAAATTCAATCTATTTAGTTTGCAAGATTTTTCGATATAATGAAGAAAAAAGAGGAGTGAGGCTACATGGAACAAATAATTCATTGGGGGATTATTGAGTTTGAGCATGGCCCAATCTATATTGCAGCAACGCCTCAAGGCTTATGCTATGTTGGTTCGCCTGAGGAAGACTTCGAACATATGGTAAAACGGTTCCCGGCCGCGGATTTCGCAGAGAATTCAGAAGCAATGGAACCATACGCAAACGAATTGAAGGAATATCTGGAGGGAGGACGCACTGATTTTTCCCTGCCAGTGGATGTAAAAGGAACCCCATTCCAGGAAGCCGTTTGGACAGCATTGAGAGAAATCCCTTATGGTGCGACATATACATACTCCGAAATTGCCGTAAAAATCGGGAAGCCTGCCGCAGTAAGAGCAGTCGGAACCGCTATCGGCGCAAACCCGGTCCTGATTACAGTTCCCTGTCACCGAGTCATCGGGAAAAATGGGGCGATCACAGGGTATCGTGGCGGAATTGAGATGAAGCAGCATTTGTTGGAGCTGGAGAAAGCACAAAGTAAGGGGTAAGGTGCAGAAGTTGGTGGGTATTAGGATATTAGTAGTAGAAAAGTAGAAGCTCCGCCCGAAAAAGAAGGAATCTCGAAGGTACGGTCGGAGAAAGAGAGAAGCTCCGCCCGAAAAAGAAGGAAGCTCAAGGTTACGGTCGGAGAAAGGGAGAAGCTCCGCCCGAAAAAGAAGGAATCTCAAGGTTACGGTCGGAGAAAGAGAGAAGCTGCGCCCGAAAAAGAAGGAAGCTCAAGGTTACGGTCGGAGAAAGAGGGAAGCTCCGCCCGAAAAAGAAGGAAGCTCAAGGTTACGGTCGGAGAAATGGAGAAGCTGCCCTGCAAAAACAGAGAGATTAAGGCTACCGTGGTGAGAAGACCAAATCTTTTTCACTAAGTGAAGTATTCCTGATGTATTGGAATGATTTTGTAAGAAATCTGTCATACATCTCTCACACTTTTTCTGCACCCAACAGCTATAATGAACCCAAATGGACGATTGCAGAATACCAGAGAGTGATGGGGGCGATCTAATGAAAAGTTTGATTGTTTACTGCTCAACACATGGTACGACAGCAAAGGCGGTGCATCTTTTACGAAAGCGGATTGAGGGGGATGTGATTGCCATCAATCTTGATAAAACGAGGCTTCATTCAGATTTGGAGCTGTTTGATTCGGTGATGATTGGCGGGTCCATCCACGGCGGCAGCATTCAGGGGAAAGTCAAGAAATTCATGAAGGAGCATGAGGATGTGCTTCAGAGGAAGAATCTTGGATTATTTCTCTGCTGCATGAGGGAAGGGAAGGAAGCGCAGGAACAGTTTGAAGCGGCGTTTCCGGCCAATCTGAGAGAAGCTGCAATAGCGAAAGGGCTTTTCGGCGGCGAGTTCATTTTTTCGAAAATGAATTTCTTTGAAAAAATCATCGCGAAAAGTGTGAATGGTGAGACGGAAGATCTATCAAGGTTCGATGTGGAAGCGATTCATGAGTTCGCCGATGCATTCAATCACAATCATAAATATATCCCTGTTTAGGATCGAAGGCTTTGATTAAAGCCTTCGTTTTTTGTTTTTCGACAGGGGAAATATTGTATAATCATATTAATTTGTCATGGGGAGTGTGTGCATCACTATATGAATATTGAACTTTTCAAAATGGTCAATGACCTAGGAAAGGAATTCACGTTTTTGAATCCGATTATGGTCCTGATTGCAAAAAATACGATTTATCTTCTGGCGTTAGCAGTGATAATCTACTTGTTCAGCCGGAAGGATGAAAACCGATTGATGATTATGAGCGGCTTGGCAGCACTGATTTTAGCGGAAATCACCGGGAAGATAGCTGGCATGTTTCATTCGAACAACCAGCCATTTGCTGAGCTGGCCGATGTAAATAAATTGATCGATATGGAAGTGAACAATTCATTTCCGAGTGACCATACGATTATCTTTTTCACAATGGCGGTTACGTTCTGGCTGTTTAAAAGAAAGCATACATACTTATGGATATTACTTGCTCTGGTCGTTGGTTTTTCACGAATATGGGTCGGTGTGCATTACCCTGCCGACATCCTTGTCGGGGCGATTCTTGGATCAGCATTTGCTTATCTGGGCTACCGCTTGATTCCAACGATTAAGTTGACGAATAAGAATAAATTGACAGGCGAAGAAATGAAGAATCTCTGATTATGAAACCTTTGTGCCGGGTAAACCGTACATAGGTGAGGCTGAGGTAGAGTTATTTGATTTATTTGTGCCAGACAAGTAAAATATATTCTGACAAATTTTTTTTCGGAGAGTGAATTTTTTTGGAAGTTCCCATAGGTTTAGTCATTTTATTAGGTGTTTTAATTCTTTTGTCTGCCTTCTTTTCATCGGCAGAAACCGCTTTTTCCAGTGTCAATAGAATCAGGCTGAGAAACTATGAGTCTGAGGGCCGCGCTGGAAGCAAGAATGCTCTGTATATTGCTGAGAATTTCGATGACGCGCTGTCTACTATTCTAGTAGGTAATAATATCGTCAATATTGCGGCGGCGAGTATTTCATCAAAGGTTGCTGTTGATATCTTTGGAGCAAGCACGGGTCTTATCATCAGTACTTTTGGTATGACAATCTTGATCCTGATTTTTGGTGAAATCCTGCCGAAGTCGATCGCAAAGGAACATGCAGAAACTTATTCGTTAAAAATATCTGGTATTCTGCTGTTGCTGATCAAAATCCTGACGCCAATTAATTTCCTGTTCAGTAAACTAAAGGCATTTGTATCGAAGGTCTTTTCGAAGGATGGGGAAGTCCAGCCATCTGTTACAGAAGAGGAAATCAAGGTGATGGTCGACATCAGTGAAGAAGAGGGCGTCATCAACAATGAGGAGAGGGAGCTTGTACACCGTTCCCTGGAATTCAACGATGTTCTTGTCGGCGAAATTTTAACACATCGAATGGATATGATTACAATCGAAGTAAGCCAGCCACTTGAGGAAATCAAGCAAATATTCCTTGAGGAACGTTTTTCAAGGGTGCCGGTTTACGAAGACAATATAGATAATATCATCGGATTCTTATCCGAACGTGAATTTTTTGCAGAACTGATCCAGAATAAAGAAGTCAATGTCCGTGAGATGCTGCGCCAGCCGATGTTTGTGGTGAAGTCGATGAAAATCGCTACACTGCTGCCTGAACTGCAGAGGACGAAGAGCCATATGGCCATTGTCGTTGATGAGTTTGGCGGCACGAGCGGCTTGATCACCCTCGAAGACATCCTTGAAGAGCTGGTCGGCGAGATTTGGGATGAGCATGATGAGAAAGTCAACATCATGACGAAGATCGATGAAAACACATATGAATTCGATGCGGCATATGATCTTGATGATTTTGCCGAATTGTTCAAGGTGCCGATGCCAGAAACGTCTTATCATAACCTCGGCGGCTGGATTTTTGAAACATTGGAAAGCATACCGGTAAACGGTGATTCATTTGATTATGAAAACCTCAGAATCATCGTCAAGGAAGTAGAAAATCACCGCATTCGTAAAATAAAAGTGGATATCCTGCCCATTTTAGAGGTGGAAGAGTAAAAAAGAAGGTGGAATCAGGCGTTTTAGATGCCTGGTTCCACCTTTTTTGTTTACTGCTCTTGATGATAATTGAGATTTGCACGGATACTGCCTGTAATTGCACTGTAAAGCAGGGAAGTGCACGCACAATGATGGGAATTGCACGGTGAAAATCGCTAATTGCACAGTCTTCCCTTTACTGTGAAAACCTAGCAGCAAGCTGTTTCCCCGCCGCAGCAAGCTTCAGCTTTATCTTCTGTTTCCTGGACTTCCTTGATTTCCACGCCGCAGCAATCAGACTTTGAGTTGCTGCCCATCAAGATTTTAATAAAGTTAGACATTGATTTTCACCTCCTTTCATCAAGAAAAATTGATTTATTAAACAAAATAGAATACAAAACCAGATATGGTGGACATTGTGATCACGGATGCAATGAAGGCAATCACAAGCTGCTTTTTAAAGATTGATTTTAGCAGGATGACTTCCGGCAAGCTAGCACCAGCTGAACTGATCATCATCGCCATCACCGGGCCAAGGGCCATTCCTTTTAAAATCAGCATTTGTGAGATAGGGATCATGCTTGATAAACGGATGTACAATGGGATGCCTGCGATAGCGGCAACCGGAATCAACCACCATGCATCGTGCCCAAACCACTTTGTGATGAACTCTGTCGGAACCAAACCGTGAATGACAGCACCAATCGCAGCACCTATCAGCAAGTATGGATACACGCTTTTCATCAGCGACCAGGTTTCATTTACAGCGAACCGCCAATTGAATTTTTGGTTGCTTTCTTCATATCCAGACATGATGACGTTTTTTACATAGCGCTGGAAGCCGAGTTTATCAAGGGTGAAACCTATGATGACAGAAAAAATACTTGTTATGACCGTATACAAAATCGTCACCTTCCAGCCCATCACGACCCCCATGATCGTTAAGATTGTTGGGTCAAGCACAGGAGAAGCGAAGAGGAAAACCATGACGATTGAAAACGGGATTTTCTTTTTCAGCATATTAACAACTACGGGTATCGTCGAGCAGGAACAAAAAGGTGTGATAAAGGCGAACAGGATGGCGGCAAAGCTTGCGAGCAACTTGTTGCGGCCGGTTAATTTTTTCTCGATTTTTTCGTAAGGGATATAGCCCTGGAGGAGGCTGATCAAAAAGGAAATCCCAATGAAAAGCAAGGTTAATTCAACCGCAATCCATATAAAACTTTTTAGAAATTCAATCATTTTCTTCTCCCTTCTTCCTTTAGCAATTGGCGGGTACTGGACAGCATGTTGGCTGTTGTTCTTGTTTTGGGGAAACCCAATATAATCTTTTCATTTCAGGCTGTTCAAAGAACTTCCATGCGTCTCTAGCCCTCCTTTCCACTTCCCGCTGTTTTAACTGGGCCATTGTTTGATAATCTTGATAAAACATGTATATCCTCTCCTTAATCAAAATATGTTGATTTATTTATCAAAAAAAATTGATTAAATATTTGAAAAGTAAACCTAACAACAGTTGCTAGGTCTGAAAAGGCAGCAAAGCTCTGGAGATAGCAGGTGGTTGATTTCTTTCGTGTTCACGGCGTAGTAGCTCCAGGTTCCCTTTGTTTCTTTTTGGATCAGATTGGCATCAAGCAAAATTTTTAAATGGTATGATAATTTTGATTGCGGCATGTCAATCAGTTCACTTAGATCGCAAACGCAGCTGGAGTCTTGCTGGCATAGGAGGTTAAGAATATGCAGGCGTTTTTGGTCGGAAAGGGCTTTGAACTTCTTTTCATATTTTTCAAAGGTGCTTTGTAGCGGCAGTTCCTTAGCGGTTTGGTTGGCAGTAGTCAGGTCTGTTAAAGGAATGAATTTTTCCACTTTCAGCTCTCCTTAATCAAAATCTCTTGATGTATTGTATTATATTTCCTATAAAACCAGTTTGCAACTGTTAAATCAAAAATTTTTGATTTATTTTTGGTAAAGGATTCATAAATAAGTATTGAACATATAAGCAAATCATTATATGATGATACGGTAATTGGAGGTGGAGAGTAATTGATTAAGCAAAGTATTGAAATGGATCAGGCTGCTGCTTTGCTGAAGCTGCTTGGTGATAAGACTCGTCTGACGATGATGAGGATTCTGGCTGATCAGGATTGTTGCGTGTGTGAGTTTGTGGCAATATTCGAGGCGAGCCAGCCGGCGATCAGCCAGCATATCCGTAAGCTGAAAGACGCAGGTCTGGTAAAAGAAAGCAGGAGGGGCCAGTGGATATTTTACTCACTGAACCGGCAATTTGAGCATTTCGATTTTGTTCAATTGCTCTTGGATGCACTGCCAAGCCAGGATGAAAAATTAATAGAACTAGAAAAGCAGGGAAAACGGATTTCCTGTGAATAACGGAGGGTATGAAAATTGTCGACAGCAATCATTGCTTCACTGATCTTTCTCGTGACGCTGACATTGGTCATTTGGCAGCCAAAAGGGCTTAGCATTGGCTGGTCTGCCATCGGTGGGGCGCTAATCGCTTTATTATTTGGTGTTGTTACTTTCCAGGACGTAATCGACGTTACAGGAATCGTCTGGAATGCAACCCTTACATTTATTGCACTGATTATTATCTCACTTATACTCGATGAAATCGGATTTTTCGAATGGGCGGCTTTACATATGGCGCGTGCTGCAAAAGGAAACGGAGTCAGGATGTTTGTCTACGTTACCCTGCTGGGTGCAGGCGTAGCGGCATTGTTCGCAAACGACGGTGCAGCATTGATTTTGACGCCAATTGTACTGGCGATGGTGCGGAACCTGAAATTCGAAGAAAAAATGGTGTTTCCATTCATCATGGCGAGCGGGTTCATTGCCGATACGACATCATTGCCGCTTATCGTCAGCAACCTGGTGAACATTGTTTCTGCTGACTACTTTAATATTGGATTCGTCGAATATGCATCACGCATGATCGTGCCGAACTTCTTCTCGCTGGGTGCAAGTATTCTGGTCTTGTATTTATTTTTCCGAAAGAGCATTCCGAAAAATTACGAGATGTCAGATTTGAAAAAGCCCGCTGAGGCAATCAAGGATATGAAGATGTTCCGCTTATCATGGATTGTGTTGGCCGTCCTGCTTGCCGGCTATTTCGGCAGTGAATTCCTGAACATCCCTGTTTCCTTCATTGCCGGGGTTGTTGCGATTTTCTTCTTGATGATGGCGAGAAGAAGTCCGGCTGTCCATACCTCCACTGTCGTAAAAGGCGCGCCATGGGCGATTGTATTCTTCTCAATTGGCATGTATGTAGTCGTTTACGGACTGCGTAACGCAGGATTGACAAACATCCTTGCTGATGTCATCCAGGCAGCGGCTGACCAGGGCTTGTTTGTTGCTACAATCGGTATGGGCTTCATCGCTGCGATCCTTTCTTCAATCATGAACAATATGCCAACTGTCATGATTGATGCGCTGGCAATTGCGGATACTAACACAACAGGTGTCATCCGCGAAGCGTTGATATATGCGAATGTCATAGGCTCTGATCTAGGACCGAAAATCACGCCGATTGGATCACTGGCAACACTATTGTGGCTGCATGTCCTTTCATTGAAAGGCGTCAAAATTTCTTGGGGCACTTATTTTAAAACAGGAATTATCTTAACCATTCCTACTTTGTTCATCACATTGGTAGGTCTATATATTTGGTTGCTAATTATCTAACAAGGGAGCGAATCTGCTATGGCTAAAAAAACAATCTACTTCCTATGTACGGGAAACTCTTGCAGAAGCCAGATGGCTGAAGGCTGGGCAAAAAAATACTTGGGTGACGAGTGGGAAGTTAAGAGTGCCGGTCTTGAGGCGCACGGCTTGAATCCCAATGCCATCAATGCTATGCACGAAATCGGCATCGATATTAAAGGCCACACTTCCGATGTTATTGATTCTGAAATCCTGAACAACTCTGACCTTGTTGTTACACTTTGCGGCCATGCGGACGAGCATTGCCCAACAACACCACCGCATGTTAGACGTGAACACTGGGGCTTTGATGACCCGGCGAAGGCTGAGGGAACCGATGAAGAAAAGTGGGCCGTGTTCCAGCGAGTGCGTGATCAAATCGGTGACCGTATCAAGACATTTGCTGAGACAGGGAAATAATTATCGTAGCCAGGGGGAAACTCCTGGCTTTTAAAAAAGGAGGAATAGTGAATGAGCAAGAACTATCAGGCGTTAATTCCAGGCAGGATTTTTATCGGGGGCGAAAACGCAATCCCCGAATTACTGAAAATGAAAAAATCGATATGGTGTATGATCTGCGTGCGGAAAATAAAGAAGGGGAGTATGAATATCCACGCACCCACCTGCCAATGTTTGATAATGACTCACAGCAGGATGAGTCGGTCAAAAAGGCTATGGATGAGGTGGCAACTGCTTACGAGTCCGGAAAAAATATTTACTTCCACTGCTCCACGGGCAGAACGAGAACAGGCACGCTGGCCGCAGGTACTTTGCTAAAGCTGAATCGAGCAGACAGCATCGAGGAAGCGAAGTCGAAGGCAAGAGAAGTCCGCGAAGTACTGAATTTGGATTCACAATTGATTACATCCCTTGAAAGAATCTTCCCTGAGAAAAAATGAAGATAACGGACAACGCACGCGAGCAACTAATGAAGGAACAGATTCCATGCATCCGACTTTACTTCGCTGGCATCAGCTGAAGGAGCTCCAGAATTGGACTGGCTCTGGATGAGCCGGACGAAGATGACGAGATCATGCTCGTCGATGGAATCAAGGTCGCAGTGGATCCTTCAATAGAATATGAAGCAAAAACGGTGACAATTGACTATGTAAAAGGTGATTTTGTACTGACAAATAAGAATTTTTGCTGACAGCCGCTACTGAAGTGGCTGTTTTCTTTTTAAAATGGAAAATGGCTATGTATGCAAATGAAAAGGAAAAAATTAGATTCGCAGAGCTGCGGAAGACTGCCGAATCATGTAATATCCTTTGCGTTTTTGTCATGAAACCTTCATACCTCCTTTACAGTGCCATGCTACGATTATGGCAGAAAAGGAGGTATTCAATCAGTGAAAAAGATATTAATGAAATTGTTCATCGGTTCTTTTCTTGTTGCCATTTTGCCTGTATCCACTATAGCGAATGGCAGCTTACTGAATGCTGCAGGGACTAAGGATGGCGGCATCGGAAACAGCACAAATTTCTTGGGTTCTGCACCGAACATCGCAATTGATCCAAAAGTAAACGAAATCATTTACCCTCTTTTTGCAACACCGGCAATCAAACAGAAGGGCCAAACCCTGACTGTGAAAGTAGACAGCAAAGGCGCCGTTGCAGGTGGCTGGAATGTAAAATTAAAACAAACGAATCATTCTGCTTTGACCACAGAATACAATCTTCCGGTACAAAAGGCTGTTGAAAGTAATTCTTACTGGAAAAAGAGCAGCACTATTTATGATGTGACAGTACAAATCCCTGACAATGTCCCGGAAAAATTATACGATCTGGAGGTCTCTTTTACAGGGAACGGCAAGCGTATAACGGATGAACAGCCACACTCCGTTAAGGTTGTTGACCAATTTAAAAAGGATTTCACTTTTTTACATCTGACAGATACACATGTGGGTTCTCCCCGTAATCTAGGTGATCCCGATGATCCTTCCGGAGTGGATCCAGCTATCGCTAAAGAAGCTGGCATGTGGGATCCGGATGAAAGTAAACGCTGGTTATATCTCCAGAAGGCGATTAAAGAAGTAAATCTTTCGAATCCAGATTTTGTTGTCGTGACTGGCGACATGATGTATGGACAGATGAACCCGCAGGAATATATTTATGAGTATGAAGAGACATTCCGTGTTCTGCAAAAACTGAATGTCCCTGTTTACATCGTCCCTGGCAATCATGACTATTATGCCCAGGATGCAACACTTGCAGATGGTGCAAAGTATTGGGAACAATACTTTGGCCCGCAGTATTTCTCATTTGATTATGGCCCATATGCCCATTATATTGGCTACAACTCCTTTGATTGGCACAAATTTGACCGCAGCGGCACAGGAACTGTTTCCGTTCCGACATGGGGCGGGCAAATCAGGGAAGAACAGCTGAACTGGATTAAGGGAGACCTGGCCGCCAATGCAAGGACAGCTGGATCTGGCCAGATTAAAGGGTTGTTTTCACACCACAATCCACTATGGCGTGACCGTGATATTTGGCCGCAAAGCGACCCAGAGGTCCAGAGCTATTGGAAGCAGTATGATGCCAAGCATAATCCGCGGTCATTGACGACTTTATTGCTTGGGGAAAAGCTTGGAATCAAGTATGACCAGCAATGGCACGGTGAAAATGCCCAGGAACTGACAGATGTTATGAAACAATTCAATGTGAATCTTAGTCTGCATGGACACACCCACACTGATGATGTTACAGAGAAGGACGGAATCCTGTATACAACCACAACTGCGATTGAACTGACAGGAAAACCGTGGGTAGGATTCAGAAATTTCAAAGTGAAGAACGGCGAGGTCACATCCCATAAATATGATGACCAGGGACACTCCACGCCAGTCTACCAAAATGGAGATACAAAAAGCGGAGTCATGTCATTCGAAGCGAGCTACAGCCTGCCTAATAATGGACAAGCCTCCAGCCAGGAAGCAACCGTGACAAACAGGCTGGAAAAGGCGATTACTGTAACGGTTCCATTTTACATGGCTGCGGGAAGTTACCAGGCTTCATCAGGTACTGTAAAACAAAATTACAGTGATGGAGAAAAGCAATATCTTGAAATAGAATTGACGGTTCCCGCGAACAGCGAGGAAACGATCAAAATAGGTAAATAGTTGAACGAAGGCTGTCCTTTATGATGGAGGACAGCCTTTGTCTATGTATTATGTATGAATTATGCTGGTGAGACTGTTGAAAAAGGGAAATCATCTGCCATGTAGTTAATTATCTCATTGAAAAAAACTAAACTTTCAAACTGCCAATTTAATTTATTGGCGAATTTTTAAATATATCGACCACATTTTTGAGTTTATCGGCGGATTTTGGAATATATCGACCACATTTTGAATTAATTCGACCACATTTCCAATTATATCGACCAAGTCGGTCATTCCACTAAAAAAAAGCCCGGTTACGCAGCCCGGGCTTCCACTTATTCACCACAAATTCGGCTTCACGACCATGAACCAAAGCATCGACATCAATAAGATGATGTAGGTCCAGATGGTGCGCTTCAGCTTAGCGGCGAGCTCAATTTTGTTTGCACCTTCTTCGGCAAATTTCCGAAGTGTTGGCGAGAATGCCCGTGCCAGGAAAAACAGGGAAGCGAACAGCAGCGCCAGGGTCCCGACAATCCATGGTGTTTTCCATGTCCATGGGCCGAGGATGACGAGCAGCACTCCCGATCCAATCAGTACGTGGCCGGCGTGCTTGGACATACGCACGACTGATTTCAGCAAAGCCAAGTGGGCTTCCAGTTCTCTTCCCACAGCATCAGGCAGTTTTTTTACAATCGGCATCAATATGAAGAAAGGTCCGATTGACGCAATCACGCTTGCGACGTGAAGATAAATGATGATCCGGTACAATAAATCCATTTTTTATTCTTCGACAGGGCTGAATTCATGCACCCAAACGCGCATTTGCGGAAGCCATGGCATTCCCGGGTGATAAGCTAGGATCGACTGCTTGTACTCCTCGACTGTTTCAAAGCCTTCGCGCTGTGCATCGGCAGCTGTCAATTCGCCAAGTGATTGTGAGTAGACATTGTCCACGACGAATTTCTTTCCTTTTAACTCCATGATTTCGCCTACATCGGCATAACGGCCGTTACGGCGAGTCGCTGTTTTCTTGCCTTCCAGCACTAAATTAATATCGTCTTCCATTGTAATCAGACGCTCGATCTCACATGTTTTTGGCGGCAAAGCATTGTTTTGTTCAGTCATTGAAAAAACTCCCTTCCGTATGTTCCTATCTAATGTACCATATTTTTAAAAAAGAAAGCCAAGCCAATCAACGTGAAAATAGTGTTTTTTAAAGTTTTTTCCAAAAAACCGGAAATAGAGTGTAACATTTTACATAGTTCATCGTTTTAGTAGCGGGATTTTAAATTAAGGGGCAATTGTATGGACGACAGCAGAAGGAATGAACTCGAAAATTTGTATAGGAAGTACACGAAGCCCCTGTATTATTTTTTGCTGAAGCTTTCAGGGTCGACGCAGCTGGCCGAGGATTTGACGCAGGAAACATTTGTCCGGGCAACGATTTCGCTTTCTTTTTATGAGAATGAGGATGTCAGGGCCTGGCTGTTCAAGGTGGCGCGCAATGCTTACCTGGATGAATGGCGCAAGAGGCAGCGAAGGAAATGGGTGCCATTTGCCGATTATTTGTTTGCGAAGGATGAGATGGCAAGTCCTTATGGGCTGCCAGAGGATGAGGCGATACAGGCGGAGACTTTCGATGACCTGCAGCAGCTGATGACTTTTTTGCCGGAGCAGTATCGGTCGATCCTCTATTTGCGCGAGGTCGAAATGTTCAGTTATCAGGAAATACAGGAAGCACTTGACCTGTCGGAGAACCAGGTGAAGGTGACACTGCATCGGGCACGGAAAAAGCTCGCGCAAATGGCGAAAAAACAGGGATGGAAGGACGATGAACATGGAATGGAATAAAGACAAGGAAAAGAAAATCCTGTTAAAATATCGATTCACATTGACGGTGAAGGTGATCAGAGTCATCGCAGCCGTGCTGTTCCTCTTCTGGCTGTATATGCTGGTGATTTCGATCAGCTATGATGCGCTCGGTCTTGATAAGAAACATATTTTTTACAGCAGGGTGGCGATGGACTGGACGCAGCCGAATATGCAGGAGGAGTTTGGCAGCATCGAATCAGCGGAAATCACACCTTTATTTACGCAAAAAATTTCTTATCCAGTTTACAAAATGGTTGGAAAGGAGCCGGAACTGGTAGGCACGAAGCAGTTGGCCAAACGGCTGATTACGATGTTTTCAACAAATACAACTGAATACCTAAAACCAAAAACGGAAAGTGAGTATCGTTTTTACCTTCCGGAGCATCCGAAGACCGGAAAGAAGCTTGAGGGGAATGAGGACCCTTCGGTATGGACGAAGCTTGAGAAGGTCCATGAAGGCACGGTTGCCGAGCTTTCTTTTTCAACAAAAGAGTATATGACACCTGAAGAAATGCTGGAGTTTTTGAAGCCCTATGATCTTGATGTATTATGGGTGCCTTTGTATACTGGGGAGTTGAAGGAGTATGAAGAAGGCTCGTGGGGAAGCAATGATTTTATGTCAGTCGCACCTTTTGGTTTTACAGGCGGACGTGAAACAGGGGATGACTATAATTCGCAGAGTAAGTATTCTCTTGATGAGAAATTCACTGAGCTAAATAAGAAATTGATGTTACAACAAATGAAAGACCTCCTGGATAACGAATCAACCAGCTACCGTGAAAATTTCCTAGGCCTTTCCCATCTAGAGGAGCGGTACAATTATTTGATGAAGGAAGGCTTCCAGGTTTACGGCGCTGTCGTGACCGGACCTGTAAAAGAACTGCTCAAGCTGAAAGAAAATGAGCAGATTCAGGGTGCCAACCTTGGGGATATGACGTACTGGAACTGGACGGAGGAATAAGATAAATTTAAAAAGAAGCAGGAGTCTTTTCTAGGACTTTTGCTTCTTTTTTTGCAGTTGGAAATATACTAAAATAGTGTCTTCTAGTACAATAGAAGTAGAGGATTCCCGCTGTAATCTTCGTATAAGACACCCATTTATTTCAAATTCATAATAATTATTTTCGAGGGAAAGCTTGGCAGAGCCTGCTGGATCGTTATCGATGTCTGGCGGCTGGGGAGATGAGATAGATGTTTAATAAATTTGATAGTATCGACGAATTGAAGCGAAGCGTCTACATGTGGATGCTGCCGATCATCACGGTTGCCCTTGTCATCAATAGCTTCCTGAATAAGCAGAGCCAAGTTGATATGATCATAAACTCTACACTTATTTTTTGGTTTTCTGTTAGCTGGGTCCTGGCATTTATCAATCGGGGAATCCGGTTTGGAGAGTATTCCAATTTATTATTAGTCAGTATATATCATGTCTTTACCTTATTTGACGTTGTCCACAACGATTTGGCGATAACCGGCGGTTCGCTCGGTGATTTCATCGTCTGGATGCCGCTAATCATCATGTTTTTCTTTCTTGTGCTGGGAACAAAAAGAGGGTTGTATTTCTCAATCTTCATCTTCCTGATTACCTTAACCATCGCGGTGATCCACAGCGGACAATTGACATCAGAACCCATCGATTCCCTGACTCAATTTCATGCAGCGAACATCGTCTATATTCTCGTACTTTTTTATGCGCAAAATATGTTCCGTGCTTTTACAGAAAGAGATTTCTTTAAAAAGCACGCTTATATCGATTCCCTGACACGCGTTGCCAATCGCCATCAGATTGACGCCTGGCTAGAGGTAAAGCTCGCAGCTGCAGAAGATGATAAGAAGCCATTTTCGATCATTTTTTTCGATATTGACCATTTTAAAAAAGTGAATGATGAGTTCGGCCATAAAATCGGTGACTGTGTGCTCAAGGAATTGTCTGCCATCATCGCTGGCAATCTAACAGACGGAGACCATTTCGGCCGCTGGGGCGGAGAGGAATTCATGCTGATCATCAATGATACCGGCGGACAAGTGTATGAAAAGGCAGAACATTTACGCAAAATCGTCGAAAACCATTGCTTTAAAGGAGCAGGCAGCCTGACTGCGAGCTTCGGAGTAACGGAATTCCAGTCCGGCGATAATATTGACTCATTGCTGAACCGTGCCGATGAAGCATTATATGCATCGAAAAACAGCGGCAGAAATAAAGTCAGCGTGAAGGAACCATCCTGATTGTTCTGGGATGGTTTTTTAAATTTCCAACAATAAATGATTAAACTATATAGATAATGTGGTAAGATAACTATGGCTAGGATTATTTAAAAATAATAGTATATGAAATCGCTTTCAATAGATTTGTAAAAGGAGCAGTGCACCATGAAATATCGTTCTGCATTTGATATTATAGGTCCGGTGATGATCGGGCCATCGAGTTCGCATACAGCCGGCGCTGCAAGGATTGGCCGCGTGGCGCGCACATTGTTCGAAAAACAGCCGACAAAGGCCGTCATCTCCCTGTACGGCTCTTTTGCTAAAACCTATAAAGGACATGGAACAGATTTGGCACTTGTTGCCGGAATCATGGACTTTGATACATTTGATGAACGAATTCCAGATGCTTTGAAAATCGCGGAGCAATCCGGGCTCGAAGTGGAATTCATTACCGAGGATGCTGTCACAGAGCATCCGAACACGGTAAAAATAAATCTTTACGATGGACAGGGCAAGGAGCTTGAAATTGTCGGGATTTCCATCGGCGGCGGAACGATTGAGATCACTGAAATCAATTCGTTCAAGCTGAAGCTGTCCGGCGCCAACCCGGCGATCCTTGTCGTCCATCATGACAGGTTCGGGCTGATCTCGGCAGTGACATCTGTATTATCCAAATATCAAATTAACATCGGCCATATGGAAGTTTCCCGCAAAGACAAGGGAGACATCGCCGTCATGGTCATCGAAATGGACCACAAACTCGACGACGGAGTTTATACGGAGTTAACAGCACTTGATGGTGTTGACCAGGTCATCCGTCTCGTTGACTAAATATGAGTTACATCAGGAGGGCTAGCCATGTTTCGTAATGTTGCGGAGCTTGTTGAATTAGCTGAAAAAAATAACGTGAAGATCGCCGAAATCATGATTCGGCAGGAAATAGAAGTTTCAGGCCGTTCCCGCGAGGAAATCATTGCCCAGATGGACAATAACCTGCAGGTCATGGAACGCGCTGTGGAAAGAGGTTTGGCTGGCGTTAAATCCCAGACCGGCCTGACCGGCGGAGACGCAGTCTTGCTGCAAAACTATATCGCCACCGGGAAATCCTTGGGTGGGAACTTATTATTAGATGCCGTCAGCAAAGCGGTCGCGACGAATGAAGTGAACGCAGCAATGGGCATCATCTGTGCAACACCTACTGCAGGATCAGCAGGCGTTGTGCCGGGGACACTTTTTGCAGTAAAAGAGAAATTGAACCCAACACGCATGGAAATGATCGAGTATTTGTTCACGACAGCAGCATTCGGTTTTGTCGTTGCCAACAACGCTTCGATTTCCGGAGCTGCGGGTGGCTGTCAAGCAGAAGTAGGCTCAGCTGCAAGTATGGCCGCGGCGGCAATCGTTGAAATGGCAGGCGGAACACCACAACAGTCATCTGAAGCATTTGCAATTACGATGAAAAATATGCTCGGACTGGTCTGTGACCCTGTTGCAGGGCTAGTCGAGGTTCCATGTGTAAAAAGAAACGCGATGGGTGCTTCGAACGCCATCACTGCTGCCGACATGGCACTTGCCGGCATCACAAGCCGAATTCCTTGCGATGAAGTCATCGGTGCGATGTATGCCATCGGTCAGACGATGCCATCCGCGCTGAGGGAAACAGCAGAAGGCGGACTTGCGGCAACACCAACAGGCCGTCGCCTGGAGCAAGAAATCTTTGGGAAGCCAAAGGAAAAACTCGTAGATTATTTGATTCAGAAGTGATGTAAGCCACTCTCTATCGAGGGTGGTTTTTTACTTTTCCCGAACCCAAAAGTCGACAGATTTAGCACCTTCGCCTCTGTATACTGGATGAAAGAATACATAGAATCAGTCATGCAGACTTGAATAACGGAGGAAAAGGGTGTTTAAACGAAGTGTATTTCTCGCAGTGACGATTGGACTGGCTGGCATGAGTTCAGCCTATGCTGAAGCAACGGAGGATCTGCCCGAAATCCGTCAGAAACGTTTTGACCTGAAACAGGATTTCACTGAGAAAGAAAAGCAAATTAAATCAATGGATGCGGCGGAGCAAAAATATCTTTCTGAACTGAAGGCACTGGATGACGAGGTGTCGAGGATTAATCAGGAAATCCGTGATCTGCAAAGCATAATGGTTGAGGCGGAGATAATTGCAGCAGATATGAAAATTGAAATCGATAAGCTGGCTCACAACATAAAGCATCGAGAGCAATTAATCAAAAAGCGTCTGCAGACCATGCAGAATCAGGACGGATTAGGCTTGTATGTGGATCTGATTTTTGATTCGAAAAATCTATCCCAGTTGTTTGATGCGGCAACCGCTGTCAGCACCTTCATTAAAGCAGATAAAGATTTACTGGCAAAGCATCAGGCAGACCTGGAGTTGAAAAAAAAGCAGGGATCAGAGTTGGAGCGGAAAATTGTTTTGCTGGAAAAAGACCAGCTTGAATTGGATTCACTGGAGGCTGAATTGCAAAAGAGGGTCAAAGAGAAACAGCGTTTGCTTGATTCGGTTCAGAAGCAGAAACAGGAGAACGAATCCGAGCTGATGGATATGTATGAAGTCTATGTCAACCTGGCATCCCAGGAGATTGCGATTTTGAAAGAAAAACAGAGAGTGGAGTTTAGTAGCACTCAACCAGAAGAGGGATTCATCATGCCAGCCAGAGGCGATTTGACATCCGGCTACGGTCCAAGATGGGGAAGGCTGCATGCTGGAATCGACATTGCCGATGAATCTCCAGATTCATCCGTTGTCGCCGCAGCATCCGGAACCGTCATCCGATCCTATTATTCTGCGACATACGGAAACTGCGTCCTGATCACCCACAAGATTAACGGCAAGACCTTCACCACACTATACGCCCATCTGGAAAAAAGCACAGTGATAACCGGACAGAGCATTAATAAAGGGGAAATGCTTGGCTACATGGGCAATACCGGAGACAGCCGCGGCAAGCATCTCCACTTCGAAATCCACGAAGGCCAGTGGAACTATGAAAAATCAAACAGCGTCGACCCGCTGCAATATGTGAAAAAATAAGCCAGGTTTCCTTGGGAAATCTGGCTTGCTCTTTACGTTAACGTCAATGGTATAATTAATTTACTGATTATTCTGTTAAAAGTAGAGGTTTTGCTTATGTATTCGATTTCTGATTTGGCTGAAGAATTTGGCGTCACAACTCGGACCATCCGGTATTATGAGGAACTTGGTCTTTTGAATCCATCACGTTCCGAAGGCGGCCGCCGTGTTTACTCCAGCAGCGACCTGACAAGATTAAAGCTTGTTCTTCGAGGGAAGAGATTTGGTTTTTCACTTGAGGAAATCAAGGAGATGGTGCTGCTATTTAACGAGGATCGCTCAGGTGAAAAGCAGTTGAAACGGACGATTGAGTACGGGGAAGAGAAACTGGCAGAAGTAAATGAGAGAATATGTGAACTGGTTGAAATCAGGGAAGAAATCGAAAGGCTGATGAAGGATTTTAAAAGGAGGCTAATTGAATGAATTTTTACGAGGAAGACCCGCAGCTTCGGGCTTTATTGAAGGATTTAATGGATGAAGAATTTTTTGAGTACGCAGATCGGGAGCTGCGGGCGTTCGGCGAAAAATGCGCCAACGAAATCGACCAGCGCGCCAGGTTCACTGACCGAGAAGGCCAGCCGAAGCTAATCAAATTCGATGCCTATGGTGACGATATTTCGGAAGTGTGGGTGAACGATGGCTATCGGAAAACGGTCGAAGATTCATATAATACAGGGATTGTCGGTTATGTCCATAAAGAAATTCCCGAGCTCGGGCATCGCGGGAATTATATATATTCCTACGCCCAGGGCTACCTCCTGTCCCAAACGGAGCCTGGCTTTTACTGTCCGGTGACGCTGACTATGGCAACAGCTTATTTGCTGGATCAGTATGCATCATCAGAGTTAAAAGAGAAATTCCTGCCACATGTTTTATCTACAGGTGAAACAACATTATACGAAGGCGCGACATTCCTGACCGAACGCCAGGGTGGATCCGACGTTGGTGCGAATTTAGTTAAGGCAGTCCAGACTAGTGACGGCTACAAGCTCTACGGTGAAAAATACTTCGCCTCCAACGCAGGAATGTGCGGCGCCGCAATGGTGCTTGCAAGAAAAGAAGGAGCCCCAGCTGGCACAAAAGGTTTGACATTGTTCGCCGCACCGTGGCGCAAAGATGACGGAAAACTGAACAGCATCAAAATCCGAAGGCTAAAAGATAAGCTCGGCGTTAGGGCAGTCCCATCAGCAGAAGTCGAATTTGAAGGTGCAGAAGCTTATGTAGTTGGCGATCCTACAAAAGGCTTTTATTACATGATGGAAGCACTCAATCTTTCTCGAGTCTGCAATACCGTCGCCTCACTCGGCATCATGCGCCGCGCATATCGCGAAGCGCGGGAGTACGCACTAAAGAGGGACGCTTTCGGCAAAAAGCTCGCCGACTTCCCAATGATCAAAGACTCCCTAGTTAAAATGGCCGTAAAACTCGAAGTCGAAACCAGAACCGTCTTCAAGTACCTGCCACTATTTGAAAAAGTTATGAGGAATGAGCCAGGAGTATCAGAAAAAGACATCGTTTTGAATCGACTCTACATAGCACTTTTGAAAAAAGAAACCGCAGAACAGGCCGTCCACTTTGCACATGAAGCCATTGAAATGCACGGCGGGAATGGGTATATTGAAGACTTTGTTACACCAAGGTTGTTAAGAGATGCGCAAGTGTTGACCGTATGGGAAGGTACGGCGAATATTCTCGGACTTGAGGTATTGAGATTGATGGAGAAGTTTAATGCCGGAGGTTTGTTTTTGGAGGAGATGAAGGTGCGAATTGCTGGAATGAACGGAGAGCATGTCGACCAAGTACGTGGTGGAATAGAGCAGCTCGAGAAACTGCTGGTGTCTCTCCAGACCGCATCATATGACCATAAGACATTTCACTCCAAGCGTGTTGCTGAATTGATGGTGAAGATCTTTGAGAGTGTGAATGCTTTGGAGCATTCAGCTAGTGGGGATGAACGGGCAGAGAAGGTGACGGAAGTCTATATGGAAGAAACTTGGAGATCAGGACATGAATTTAATGAACGATTGAAATCAGTGGATTACTTTGATGTAGTTATGGCAATAGAGAAACTTGAGAAAGAAACTGCTGTCTAAAAGTCAAAACAAGCCTAAGTCCGCTTAGGCTTGTTTCTTTGTCGAGAAATCAGGAATTATGACTACTAAAATATTTTGAAAATAAATTCTTTATAGGATGTTGACACTGTAAATCATAGATGGTATTTTTATCATATGTTCTATATAAAGAACAAATGTATTCTATATTAAGATATCCATGGCAGGAGGAAAAGATGAGCGCAATTGCAGGAATCATACATTTAAAAAAAGAGCCAGTTCCCTTCGAGCATGGAAGGAACATAATGAAAGGCCTCGAAAAATTCCCGGCAGACGATATCCAAGTCTGGCACAAACACAATGCCTTCATTGGAAATCATGCGCAATGGATCACTCCAGAATCCGTCGGAGAGCAGCAACCCTTCTATGATTCCGAAAGACAATGCGTGATCACTGCAGATGCCATCATCGATAATCGCGAAGAATTGTTCGAAAAGCTGCAAGTCGAGCGATCAAAACAGAAACACATGCCAGACAGCCAGCTCATTTTGCTAGCTTACTATAAATGGGGAGAAGAATCTCCAAAACACCTTGTAGGCGACTTCGCTTATATGATCTGGGATGAGAGAAACCAGAAACTATTTGGTGCGAGGGATTTTTCAGGGTCACGGACTTTGTATTATTACAAAGATGATGAGAGATTTGCTTTTTGTACTACTATTATGCCTCTTTTTACGTTGCCTGGGGTTAAGAAGGAATTGAATGAGCAGTGGATGGCAGAGTTTTTGGCTATACCAGTTAACTTTGAATCAGTTGAGCCGACTTCCACTACTTATAAACGAATAGAACAGTTGGCTCCTTCTCACTCTATTAGTTTGAAGAATGAAAGGGTTCAGTTATCTAGATATTGTTACCTTATGGAAGGTAATAAGGAATTAAAACTAAAATCAGATGAAGAGTATGAAACAGCCTTTCGGGATATGTTTGAAAAAGCTGTTAAATCTAGAATTAGAACACATCATAATGTAGGAGCGCACTTAAGTGGGGGATTAGATTCAGGGTCAGTAGTAAGCTTTGCATCAAAAGCATTAAAACAAGAAAATAAAAAATTGAATACATTTAGTTATATCCCGGTTGATGGATTTGAAGATTGGACCCATAAAAGCAGAGTTGCCGATGAAAGTCCCTATATAAAAGCTACTGTAAACCATGTTGGAAATATCAATGATCATTATTTGAGTTTTGAAGATAGAAGTCCATATACTGAGATTGATGATTGGCTAGATACTTTGGAAATGCCTTATAAGTTCTTTGAGAATACGTTCTGGCTGAGAGGAATGTATGAGCAAGCTCAAAATCAAAATATAGGTGTTCTACTGAATGGACAGCGAGGAAATTGGACTATTTCTTGGGGTCCGGTGTTAGATTTTTATGCTATTTTAATGAAAAAAATCAAATGGATAAAACTTTATCAAGAACTAAATCAATATAGCAGAAACATGGGTGTACATAAATCAAAAATTATGGCAGCCGCTCGAAAAAAGGCCTTCCCTTTTTTATATAGTTTGATTAATACTGAAGAGCCTTTTCATTTTCCAACAATTATTAACCCAGACTTTGCAAAACAAACTGACGTTTTCAATAAACTTCATGTTCAGGGGATCGATGTTTCCCTTTCTAAACTTCCAACAGCTTATGAAGTAAGGGATAGACAGTTTAGGCAACTTTATTATTGGAATATAACGGGGACTTACGGGGCGAAATTTTCCTTGAGGTATTCCGTATGGGACAGAGATCCGACCAATGATTTACGTCTAATCAAGTTTTGTTTATCAGTACCTGAGAATCAATTCGTGAGTCAAGGGTTAGATCGTTCGCTTATCAGAAGGGCAACAAAAGAGTATTTACCGGATAAAGTTAGACTCAATATGAGTTCAAGAGGTGTGCAAGGCGCTGATGGAGTTCATCGAATGTCTCATAATTGGAACACTTTTATAGGGGAATTGGAAAAAATGAGTAGTGATGCTGTAACTATGAATTTCTTGGATACTCAAGTTATTAAAACAGCGATAGCAAAGATAAAAGATAACTCTAACCCTGAATATGCATTTGACTTTGATTTTAGGATTTTAATGCGCAGTTTAATAGTTCATCGCTTTATAAAAAAACTTTCTTGAGAGGAGGTGAAAGAATGAAAAAGCAATGGCAAAGACCTGAATTAGAAGTACTTAATGTTAGCATGACAATGGCAGGACCAGGGATTAAGACCCCAGATGCCACTCAACCAGATGTTGATGAAATGGTTCACTTCAGTTAATTTGCAATGATGATTCATACCTGAACAAATGCCCTTATACAATTAATTTCCGTATGAGGGCGTTTTTTAAAAACAGTCATTAATGGATTAATTGGAGTGAGTCGAATGATTGGAGCAAAAGCAAAAATGGTTTATCACGCCTTTGGCCTAAAAATCAAAAGCACTATTCCCTTACCAGAATTAGTTGTTTCAGAAGAATCATTTGAAATGAATGAAGTAAATATCGATATTGCAGAATTAAATGAATTATGGGCAGAAAAAGAGATTCAACCAGGGAAATTCTTTGTGGATGATCAGATGGTCATGTTTCGTATTCCTGAAACTGCTACGTTTCTAATAGAAAAAGGTGAAAAAATCCTGGTGTCCCCCATGAAAGAATCTGACGATAACAAGATTCGTCTCTATATTCTCGGAACTTGTATGGGTGCGTTACTTATGCAAAGGAAAGTGATGGCACTACATGGAAGTGCTATTGCAATCGATGGAAAGGCATATGCATTTATTGGACATTCTGGTGCAGGAAAGTCTACTCTGGCTTCAACATTTGTTAATCATGGATATCAGCTTTTAAGCGATGATATTATACCTGTAGTAATGGATAAGGAAGGATGTCCTTTCGTTATACCTACATACCCTCAACAGAAATTATGGCAGGAAAGCCTTCAGAATTTTGGGATGGATTCCTCTGTTTTTACTCCATTATTCGAAAGAGAAACAAAGTTCGCTATTCCTGTCCACTCCAGTTACTGCAAGGAGCAACTACCGCTTGCGGGAGTATTTGAGATCACAAGAGCAGAGGAAGACCGTGTAAAGATAGGACCAATTCAAAGTCTGGAAAGGTTTGAAACACTATACAATCATACTTTTCGATACTCCTTAATCCAGCTTCTGGGGCTAATGGAGTGGCACTTTACAGAATCGGCAGGGATTATAAAAAAGATTAAAATGTACCAAGTTCAACGCCCTATCGATGGTTTTACAGCACCTGAGATGGTGGAGAAAATCTTAAAGGAATTATGTTAGGAGTGAAGCAGATGCTGATAAAAGAAAAACTAACAGTGGAAAGTAAAATCGTTCAGAAGCCGGGAAGTATCGTTAGTGATATGGATGGAGAGAAAGTGATGCTTAATATGGATAATGGAAATTACTATAACCTAGGTGAAATTGGTGGAGCTATTTGGGAAATTATAAAAGAACCAATTTCTATTGATGAGTTAATTAATAATCTTCTTGTAGAATATGAAGTTGATAAATCAGATTGTGAGAATCATGTAATCTCATTTGCAAATAAATTATATTCAGAAGGTTTAATTTCCGCTGTAAACAGGTGAGGCAAAATGCTATTTCCTCAAAAACTAATAACGATATTCCATTTGAGCAGGACGGAAAAATTGCTTTTTTTAGAGGCCATTCTGTTCCTAGCGTTGGCGCGTTTCCTTAAAGTAATACCGTTTAAGCGGTTAACACGCACTTTAGGTAATCACATGTGTGAATCCTCTTTTCAAGAAGATCCTTCCCTATACGGCACTATTAAATCGATATCATGTGCTATTCATATCATGAGCAGATATACATTCTGGGAAAGTAAATGTTTAGTAAAAGCAATAGCAGGCATGAAAATGCTGCAAAGACGGGGAATTGAAAGTACATTGTATCTAGGAACAGCAAAAGATGAAGATGGGAAAATGATTGCCCATGCTTGGCTGCGAAGTGGTTCATATTACGTTTGTGGTGCAGAAGAAATGAAACGGTTTACCGTAATAAGCAAGTTTGCGAATAAATAAGTTATAGAATAAGAGGAAATTACCATGGAAAATATGGTTGAAAGAAAATATTTTTCAAAAGAATTACAGCTCCTGCTTTTTATCTTGGATTCTAAAATAGACGATAAGAATCTCTCGAATGAGAAAGAGAGATTTAGAGATATTAACTGGGATCATTTTTTACAGCTAACACTTCATCATCGTGTTTACCCTATACTTTATACTAAGTTAAAGGGGATAAATTGCAGCCTTATCCCTGCAAAGGTATTAGGAAAGCTGCAGCATTATTATCAAAAAAACATTTTTCAAATGCTAATGCTGACAGGAGAATCAGAAAGTATATCCAGCACTTTTATTGCCGAGAAAATCCGAACAATTTTTTTAAAAGGTTCTACTCTTGGCGAATATTTGTATGGGGATCTTTCTTTAAGGACATCTTCTGATATTGATATTCTTATACCAATTGAAGATTTAGAACGAGCTGAGATGACGCTCTTAAAACTTGGATATGTAAAAGACGATTATATACTGACTGTCCTGAATGATTGGAAATGGAGACATCATCATATCACTTTCATCCATCCGCAAAAGAAAATAAAGGTGGAAATACACTGGAGATTGAACCCAGGTCCGTCATGGAATCCGTCATTTGAAGATTTATGGGAAAGAAAGAACAAAAGTACGATCACCGATATACCTTTGTATATGTTAGGTAAGGAAGATTTATTTGTTTTTTTGGTTTCACATGGAGCACGCCATGGTTGGTCGCGGCTTCGCTGGCTGGTAGATATAGACAGGTTGGTTAGTAAAGATTTGAACTGGAACGCTATTAAAAGTCTGCTAAAAAAGTATCATCTCACCGCAATAGGAGGGCAGGCCCTTTTCCTTTCTTCGGAATTGTTGAATTCTGACAGTCCACACGAACTAAAGGGAATATCCAACTCGAAAAGATCAAAAAGACTGGCTGAAGGAGCCTTATTTTACATTAAGCAATTAGTTAATCTCCATGTCGAACCTTTACCTGAAGAGATTGCAAACTACCATAAAAGTCATTTGTTTTTATTAATGTCGTTTAAGCAAAAAGTATTATTTATTCTTAGTTTCCTATATCCATATCCAGAGGATGCTCAAGCTTTGCCATTGCCAAAGGCCCTTCATTTTTTATATTTTCCTTTAAGGCCATTTCTTTGGGTAATTAGAAGGAAAAGGAAGCAGGCGTTGTTACAGGAGGATATTACATGAAACACTTCTTGTATTATATACAACGATTATTTACCTACTCTGGCAGCATCCTCTATTGGAATATTGTTGGAATGGCATTAATTGGTTTTATAGAAGGGCTCAGTGTATTGCTGCTAGTTCCCTTACTTAGCGAGAGCGGGGTAATGAATTTAGACCTCGAAATCTATACTGGCCCCATTGGCTTCTGGGAATCCATGCCTAATGCTTTGAAATTTCCTTTCATCCTGCTCACTTACGTAATATTAATTACTGGACAAAATTTGGTGGATAGAAACTTAAATATAAGGAATGTCAAGATTGCGCATGGATTTATAGGGAAAATAAGAATAGACACATATAATGCATTATTAAATGCTAATTGGGGATTTTTCACAAGAAAAAGAAAATCTGATCTGATCAATATTATGACGATTGAATTGGCAAGAGTTTCGGGAGGAGTATACCAGTTTATTCAGCTATTAACCACAATTATATTTAGTATTATTCAAATTGGCTTCGCCCTCTGGTTATCTGCAAAGATGACAGTATTCGTTATTTTCAGTGGGCTAATATTATCATTGGTTTCTCGGAAATTTATTAAACAAGCGAAAAAGCTAGGCAGAAAAACTTCATTGTTATCCCAGAAATACTTAGCAGGGATTACAGATCAATTAAATGGCATCAAGGATATAAAAAGCAACGCGTTAGAAGAGACGCAAATGAGCTGGCTTCAATCAGTAGTTCAAGGAATGTATTCAGAGCAAGTCGAGTATATAAATAATAAAATTTCTTCTCAGCTATTTTATAAAATCTCCTCAGCTATTCTTATAGCGATATTTATTTTTTTCTCTGTAAAGATGTTCAATTCGCAGCCATCCCAGTTCTTATTAATTATTGTGATTTTCTCTCGCCTGTGGCCGAAAGTAATCGGAATTCAATCTAACCTAGAACAAGTAGCATCAACAATTCACGCCTTTAAGTCATTAAATGCCCTTCGGGAAGAATGTAATGCAGCAAGAGAAGTTTTATCTGATTTGAAAAAAACTAAGGCAATGCGAATCGCTTTGAATAAGGGGATCCAATGCGAGGGTGTTTATTTTAGATACGATATTTCAATTTCAACCTTTGCTTTGAAAAATATTAATATAAGAATTCCAGCAAATCAAATGACAGCAATAGTAGGCCCATCAGGTGCGGGAAAGAGTACATTGGTTGATATTTTAATGGGTCTTCATTCGCCTGAAGACGGGAAGGTCTTAATAGATGACAAGCCAATTACAGATGAGCTGTTAATTTTATTAAGAAAATCTATTAGTTATGTTCCACAGGAGCCCTTTTTGTTCAATATGAGTATAAAAGAGAATTTTAAAATGATTAATCCGGAAGTAACAACGGAACAAATATGGAAGACGTTGGAATTAACAGCTGCTGAAGAATTTGTCAGGAAATTACCTAATGGGCTCGATACAGAAATAGGGGATAGGGGAATTAAGCTTTCCGGTGGAGAACGGCAAAGGCTAGTAATGGCAAGAGCCCTTAGTAAGAATCCGAATATTTTAATCCTTGACGAAGCTACCAGTGCATTAGATTCAGAAAATGAATCAATAATTCAAGAGACAATCGAACAACTAAAAGGAAAGATGACAATAATAGTTATAGCCCATCGCTTGTCGACAATAAGGAATGCGGATCAAATAATCGTAGTGGAGGATGGAGAAGTCATCCAGAGTGGAAAGTTTCGTCAACTTGAAAATGATTCCTCAGGTATTTTTAACAGATTATTAAAAAAGCAAGCTGATCGCTTGTCATCATAAAAAGAATGAAAAGTAAAAAAATTCGTTGACTTGTTCTTTATACAGAACTAAAATAGGTATATATAATCGGTAATTAAGAACGAATATTTTTTTGGTCTTAATGTTCTTTATCTAGAACAAACTAAGTTATAAGGTGGGTTAAATGCGCAATGAGTAATACGAAAAAAGGGATAGCCAAAGAAATAAATCTTAAAGAAATTTTTTCTGTCATTAAAAAACGTCTTTGGATCATTGCTATCATAACTGCCTTTGCATCAATTGCCGGATATTTATATGGGGAAAAGGATATCACTCTTCTGTATCAATCTTCGGCACGGATCATTATAGGCAAGGAAGCGGATATGAATACTTTGCAGGTTATATTGAAAGATCCGGTTGTCTTAGAGAAGGTAGTTGAGAAGCTGGATTTGAATCGAAGTCCAGAGTCTCTAGCCAATCAGATTAATGTTGGTATTCTTGATGACTCTAAGGTCGTAAATATAAGCGTGATAGATACCGATCCTAATCGGGCAGCTGAAATCGCCAATACGACAGCGGAGGAGTTTAAGACTGAGATAACCAGACTGCTTGACTTTAGTGACATGGAGATATTTTCACCAGCAAAAATCAATTCCACCCCTATTAATGAGGAAAAAAGCAAATCGGGAATTATCGGACTGGTTTTTGGTCTATTTGCAGGTATAGGATTCGTTTTCTTTTTGGATTCACTAGATGATACTGTCAGATCCCAGAAGGATGTAGAGGATTATCTTGGTCTCCCTGTAGTAGGAAGGATTTCAAAAATGACTAAAAAGAATATTAAGAAGCAAAGTATTCATCCCATTGACTTCCCGCGAGGTGATTCCGGTGTTCCGAAGTAAACGAAGGTCAGCAAATGCAAATCAAAAAAGAAATTTGATTGTTTATTCCAATCCAGATTCCATCATAGCTGAACAATTTAGAACGCTGCGTACCAATATTCACTTCTTGACTGGCGGCAAAAAGAGTATCTTGCTCCTGACATCACCTGGCTCGAGTGAAGGAAAATCCACAGCTGCAGCGAACCTTGCTTTATCTATGGCGCAGCAAAAAGAAAAAGTGTTGCTAATTGATGCTAATCTAAGGGATCCAAATATACACTATATATTTAAAATTTCTAACGGTAAGGGATTAGCGGATGTATTATCTGGTCAAGAAGAATTAAGGGATGCTGTATATAAAACTGAAATAGGGAACTTGGCCATATTAACAAGCGGCCAGCTTGATTCTAATCCGGCTGAATTACTTGGTTCAGAATCCATGCAGAAATTATTCCAAAAGGCATTAGAAGAATACGATTATATCTTTATCGATTCCCCACCTGTATTGGATGTGACAGACACAAAATTACTAGCGAATAAAAGTGATGGTGTAATCCTGGTTATAGGTGAAGGAAGAACAGCCATTGAAAAAGCGTCGGAAGCTAAAAAGGCATTAGAGTTCGCTAAAGCTAAAATTTATGGCGTCATATTGAATGAGACATAGAAATAGTTATTTTTTTTACCGCCTTGTTCGTTATTGAGAAATATTTGTTCGTTTTGTGGTGATGTCTCCTGGCCATTATCAAAGGAGGCACTCGGTCATGCTGTGGGTTGAATAGACCTTAGACGCTCTGGTCGTCGAGAGTGTGATGTGAGGGGGGGTTGAATGCCCCATTTTATTATAAAGTACTTACTTATTTGTTTTCTGAAAAGAACAAATAGGTAAGTACTTTATTTCTAAGGAGGAAGTATATGAAGGAAATTGATAAGTTCCCAAAATCGGTAAAAAAAGCAGTGCGGTACATAAAGCAGGACGCCAGTAAAGAGCAGTTGGAGGAAATCAGGAAGTTGATCGACTATGCAATCAAGCTGCGGAGTGTGAGATTGGATTAAAATAAGGAAGGAGAAAAAGCATGACCTATAAGCAGAGGCTTTCATTATTTATCATTATTGATTCTGCAATTGTCCTGGCAGCGATTTTCTTTAGTCATTTACTTGTACGCGGGACAATCGATACGTCGCCATTCTTTTATTTAGTAAGTGCAACAGCCATTTTATTAAGTCATCATTTATTTTCTTTTAAATTCAAACTCTATAAAAAAGCCTGGGAATATGCCAGTATTGGAGAGTTAATCCTCATCTTTAAAATAGCATCTGCTTCGATTCTGACCGCAGCTATTTTCCACGGAGTTCTACTTAATGAAGTTTTTATAAGAAGGTTATCCGTAACATGGCTACTGTTGGTTTTGTTCATCGGGGGATCTCGGTTTTGTTGGAGGATTTACAGAGATTTATATTTAAGTCGGTTATCATATAGCGACAGGACACTAATTATTGGTGCAGGTTCCGCCGGGACAATGGTTGCAAGGCAGCTGCTGAAAAGCAATGAATCTGACCTTCAGCCTGTTGGTTTTATCGATGATGATGTCAAAAAGCATCACTTGGACATAATGGGCATACCAGTCTTTGGAGGAGTCGGAGAAATCGAGGAGATTGTTAAGCAATTAAAAGTTACTAATATTGTCATTGCGATTCCATCGTTAAGCAGGAAGGAACTTAATGTCATTTTTCAAGAATGTATAAAAACGGATGCAAAAACGCAAATCCTGCCAATGCTGGAGGATCTTATGACCGGCAAGCTATCTGTAAACCAATTTCGCGATGTTCAGGTGGAAGATTTACTGGGAAGAGAACCTGTCGTGTTAAATGACGACAAAATTTCTGAGGATATCACAAACAAAGTAGTGCTAGTTACTGGTGCCGGAGGTTCAATCGGGTCTGAAATTTGCAGGCAGATTGCTCAATTTAATCCTGAAAAATTAGTTCTTTTAGGACACGGTGAGAACAGTATCTATTCAATTGAAATGGAACTTAAAGAAAGTTTTAGAGGTTCAAAGATTGAATTCATTTCCGTAATTGCTGAAATCCAGGATGCCAAAAAAATGATGTCCGTGATGGAGACATTCCAGCCGGATGTTGTCTATCATGCTGCTGCCCATAAACATGTGCCGTTAATGGAGCGCAATCCTGAAGAAGCAGTAAAAAATAATATGATTGGTACTTTGAATGTAGCAAATGCTGCCAGCTGGCATGGAGTGAAAACATTCGTGATGATTTCATCCGATAAAGCGGTTAACCCAACAAGCGTGATGGGCGCCACAAAGAGGCTAGCGGAGATGATTGTTCACCATATGGATGAGAGCAGTAACACAAAATTTGTCGCAGTCAGGTTTGGAAATGTTCTTGGCAGCCGAGGAAGTGTGATACCACTTTTCAAAAAACAAATTGAAAAAGGCGGGCCGGTGACAGTAACGCATCCAGATATGGTGCGTTACTTCATGACGATTCCTGAGGCATCAAGGCTGGTGATTCAAGCCGGAGCTCTGGCGCACGGAGGAGAAATCTTCGTGCTGGATATGGGTGAACCTGTAAAAATAGTAGACCTGGCCAAAAACTTGATAAAGCTGTCAGGTTATTCTGTTGAAGAAATCGGAATAGAATATACAGGAACACGGCCTGGTGAAAAGCTATATGAAGAGCTTTTGAAGGATGATGAAGTGGGCGAACATCAAGTGCATCCAAAAATCTATGTAGGAAAAACATCAGAATTATATATATCCGAGATAGAAGAGATTATCGGCACCTTCTTAAGTATGGAAAAAGAAGAATTGAGAGATCGTTTGATAGCATTAGCTAATAATAAGTTTGCGAATTCTCAGGTTATGTCAATTTCAGTTTAGGGGTGGAAACAGATGAAAGTAAAAAAAGCGATTATCCCGGCTGCGGGCCTGGGAACGAGATTCTTGCCGGCAACAAAAGCGATGCCGAAAGAAATGCTGCCGATTGTAGATAAACCAACTATTCAATATATCGTCGAAGAAGCGATAGAGTCAGGAATTGAAGATATTATCATTGTTACTGGGAAAGGAAAAAGATCGATTGAAGACCATTTTGATCACTCCTTTGAATTGGAACAAAACTTGTTAGAAAAAGGGAAATTCGAGTTACTAACTGAGGTACAAAAGTCATCAAAACTCGTAGATATCCATTATATTCGCCAAAAAGAACCAAAAGGGCTTGGCCATGCGATCTGGTGTGCCCGAAAGTTTATCGGGAATGAACCTTTTGCAGTTCTCTTAGGTGATGATATTGTCCAGGCGGAAAAACCTTGCCTCCAACAAATGATGGAGCAGTATGAAAGATATAATGCTTCGATTCTTGGAGTGCAAAAAGTGAATCCAACTGAAGTATCAAGATATGGGATTGTAGATGGAAACTGTATTGGCGAACGATTTTACAGTGTCAGCAGTTTAGTAGAAAAACCAGCGATTGAAGAGGCTCCATCAAACCTGGCAATCATGGGCCGATATATTCTGAATTCGAGAGTATTTGATATTCTTGACCAGCAAGAACCTGGAGCTGGCGGCGAAGTCCAGTTAACGGATGCCATCGCTGGCTTGAACGAATATGAAGCTGTTTATGCATACGATTTTGAAGGCACCAGATATGATGTTGGTGAAAAAATGGGCTTTATTAAAACAACGATTGATTTCGCTTTGCAACGGGATGATTTGCGCTCTGATCTGCTAGATTACTTTTCTTCGATTTTAAATCTTGAAAAAGCTAGGCAGAGTTAAGATTATGGCTTTGAAAAAGAGAATTTTATTATGTGCTACGGTTGATTATCATTTTAATGCATTTCATTTACCTTACATGAAATGGTTCAAAGAGCAAGGTTGGGAGGTCCATGTTGCTGCTAACGGTGATATGGACCTCCCTTTTGTTGATAAAAAATATGATTTGCCAATACAAAGGTCACCATTCAGTCTGCAAAACGTGAAGGCCTATCAGCAATTGAAATTAATCATCGACCAAAATGACTATCAAATCATTCATAGCCATACACCAGTTGGGGGAGTGTTGGCCAGACTTGCATCTAGGGCAGCGCGAGAAAAAGGAACAAAAGTTTTGTACACAGCTCATGGTTTTCACTTCTGCAAAGGTTCACCGGCAGTAAACTGGCTAGTCTATTATCCTATTGAAAAATGGCTGGCAAGATATACCGATTGCCTGATTACAATTAATGAAGAGGATTTCAATAGAGCCAACCAGCATCAATTCAAGGCGGACCGTATTGAACATGTCCATGGAGTGGGAGTGAATACAGATAAATTCAAGCCAGCTGAAACAGAATACAAAAAGGAATTAAGAATCGCCTACGGCTACAACGTTGGCGATTTTTTAATGTTTTACGCGGCTGAATTCAATAAAAACAAGAACCAGCAACTGTTAATTCGAGTCCTTGCACAAATAATGGAGGAAGTTCCAAAAGCAAAGCTTCTCTTAGCTGGAGAAGGATCTTCATTGCAGGATTGTCGCAAATTGGCTAAAAAGCTAGGTGTGGAAGATCAGGTTCATTTTCTAGGATTCAGAAAAGACATTGAACAGTTACTGCAAATATCTGATGTAGCGGTTGGATCCAGCTTTAGGGAAGGTCTCCCTGTAAATATTATGGAAGCCATGTCATGCGGCTTGCCAGTTATCGCCACAGAAAACAGAGGCCACCGAGAACTAATTACAAATCAGCAAGAAGGCTGGTTAATTCAGGGGTCTGACCCACATATGTTTGCGAAAAAGATGAAGCTACTGGCAAAGGATCCAGCGCAAAGAGCAGTAATGGGATCCCATGGCCGCAGGCTGATTATAAACAAATTCAGCACAAATAAAATACTCCAAGAAAAGAGTGCAATCTACAAACCATATATGGCAGAAACGGAGGAGTCGCAGTGGGCAGTCCTTTAAGAGTGTTACACGTAGTCGTCAACATGAACCGTGGCGGGGCTGAAACACTGCTGATGAACCTATATCGAAACATTGATAGATCAAAAATCCAGTTTGATTTTTTGACTTGTAAAGAAGGGGTTTTTGACGAAGAGATTTTAAAACTGGGTGGGAAAGTGTATAGAATTCCATATATTACAGAGGTAGGACATTCAAAATATCTTAAGGCATTAACCGAATTTTTCATTGAGTATCCACAATACCAGATCGTTCATTCACATATGGATAAAATGAGTGGATTTGTATTGCGTGCCGCTAAAAAAGCAGGAGTTTCTGTAAGAATTGCTCACAGCCATAGTACAAGGAGTGAAGGTGGGGCAGCGGCGAGAATATACAAATGGTATGCCGGAACAATGATTCCAAAGTATGCTACTGATTTTGTTTCATGTTCAAAAGAAGCTGCTGAATGGCTATTTGGGAAAAAAGCCAATGGAACGATATTTTTAAAAAATGGAATTGATTTAGACAAATTTAAATTTTCTCCAAAAGTAAGGGAATTGATCAGGTCAGAATTAAAAATGGAGAAAGATCAGTTTTTAGTCGGCCATGTAGGTAGATTTTCTATGCCAAAGAATCATTCCTATTTATTAGAGCTGTTTAAAGAATTCCTGTCTTATAGGAGAGAGGCCATTCTTTTGTTGGTTGGAGATGGCCCGCTGCTTCCTGAGATTAAGAGGAAAGCAGAAGAGATGGAATTATCTAAGAATATTAAGTTTCTTGGAAGCAGATCGGATGTAGAACAACTTCTGCAGGCATTTGATGTTTTTCTGTTTCCCTCTATATTTGAAGGGGTTCCAGTCTCATTAATTGAGGCTCAGGCTTCAGGGCTTCCTTGTCTTATCTCTGATTCTATAACCAAAGAGATAGACATGGGACTTGGTTTAGTTCATTCTATATCTCTCACCAATAAAAAATTATGGATTGAGAGGATGCAGGATGTAATAAATCAACACTCTACCCGGAATAGCAATGTAAACTCATTGATTTCAGATAATGGCTACGATATAAAGAATGCTTCCGGCTATCTTCAAAAATTTTATTCTACTGTCACGGGGGATGTGATGAATGAAGAAGTTAACGGTGTTTACGCCAACATTCAATAGGGCATATTGTTTGGGTAATTGTTATGAATCGTTAAAAAGGCAAACCAATAAAGACTTCATTTGGTTGATCATTGATGATGGTTCTACTGATAATACGAAGGATTTAGTAAGTAATTGGCAGACTGAGAACTTAATGGATATTCAATATATTTGGCAAGAAAACCAGGGTATGCATGGAGCGCATAATACGGCATATGAACTAATCAAAACTGAATTGAATGTTTGTATTGATTCTGAC
The DNA here is from genome assembly GCF_030122805.1 of Mesobacillus sp. AQ2. Lineage (NCBI taxonomy): Bacteria > Bacillati > Bacillota > Bacilli > Caryophanales > Bacillaceae > Mesobacillus > Mesobacillus sp. AQ2. The sequence continues at coordinate 901,472 of NZ_CP126080.1, forward strand.
GATTATCTCCCAAATGAGGCAGTAGAAAAGATTTTGGGAATGTGGGAGAGAGAAGGAAGCGAAAATGTGAGTGGTCTGATAGGACTGGACTCTTTTTCTGACGGGACAGTTATAGGGTCAAAACTGCCTGATAAACTGAAAACTTCAACACTATTCGATCTTTACTATAAATATGGAGTGACTGGAGATAAGAAGTTAGTTTATCGGACGGAATTAACGAAAAAATTCCCATATCCAGTATTCGAAAATGAAAAATATGTGGGGCTGGCCTATAAGTATTATAAACTTGATCAAGAATATGAAATGCTCCTAATGAATGATGTTTTATGCCATGTAGAATATTTACCCGATGGTTCCTCACTTAATATGATAAAGCAATTTCGGAAGAATCCAAAAGGGTTCGCGTTTTATCGTAAAGAATTAATGAAATTGCCTTTTGCCAATTGGAGATTTAAATTTAAGCAAGCAATTCATTATGTTTCGAGTACTCTGTTAAGTAAGGAGTTTAACGTATTAAAGGAGACACCCAACAAAACATTGACGGCACTTGCATTCCCTTTTGGTGTGCTATTATCAATATTTATCTCATTTAAAACCCGTACTATATAAAAGTGGAAGGAATAAAATATGACCATTTTATGGTGGAACCTTGCAGTTGTCTTTGTCTTTTCTTTCTTAAGCAGATATTTTGCCAAACCTGCATTTTCCTCGGTATCCATCACGTCTATTTCTTATAATAAAATATTCGCGCTTGGAGCTCTTTTGTCATTGGCGTTAGTTGGTGGACTAAGATCCAATATAGGGGATACTTACTTTTATAAGTATGCCTACGAATTAAATGACTTTACTTGGGGCCAGATAAAAGAGAAAGAAAACATAGGTTTTTGGATCCTGCAAATGTTCTTAAAAAGAATATCAGACGATCCACAAATATTGATATTTACAGCTGCAGTAATTTCCAATGTTCTAATTGTACTCATATTTCTTAAGTACTCTAGACAATTCGAGCTCAGTGCATATGTTTATATTACAGGTGGATTATTTCTCGTCTCCATGAACGGTCTAAGGCAGGTTCTTACAGCGGCGATCGCTTTTACTGCCACCAGGTTTATTATCAGTGGGAACTTTTTTGCATATGCACTAATCGTTTTATTTGCTTCTACATTCCATGAAAGTGCTTTAATTTTGCTGCCAATATATTTTTTAGTTCGTTATAAAGCGTGGTCAAGAGCAACTATAATGTTACTGGTCATCGCTGTGGTTATTGTGGCAGGCTTTGATAAATTCTCAGCAATCTTGTTTTCCAGCATAGAGAATACACAATATGGTCATTACAAAGATTTTCAAGAGGGTGGTGCCAATATAATTAGAGTGGCTGTTTTTGGAGCTCCGTTATTTATTGCATTCCTGGGCAGGGATAGATTAAGGGAAATATTTCCTGAAAGCGATTATATAGTGAATATGTCTCTAATCGGTTTGGTATTTATGATTATATCGACACAGAATTGGATCTTTGCCCGGTTTTCGATTTATTTTACTTTATACCAATTGATTTTAATTGCCTGGATCGTTAAATTATTTAATCCTAAAGAACAGCGTTTCGTGTACCTAGGTATCATAGTGTTTTATTTTCTTTTTTATTATTACGAGAGCGTAATCAGCTTGAATATTAACTATAAAAGCGACTATATCAGCTTTTAATGATAGGAGGGATAAAATGTGGAAAAGAATCATATCGATAGGGTCTTGCATATCGTAAGTACGATGGATCGAGGCGGGGCGGAAACATTACTTATGAATGTTTATCGAAATCTGGATAGATGCAAGCTTCAATTTGATTTTATTGTCCATCGCGATGACCAAGGAGATTACGATAATGAAATTCAAAAATTAGGCGGAAAGATTTATCGCGTTCCCAGCCTAGGAAATGCGGGGCCAATATCTTACGTTAAAAAACTCGCAGAAATCATGTCGTCAAATCTCTATATTGCCGTTCATTCACATACCGATTACCAGAGTGGATTTCCTGCCCTTGCAGCAAAGATTGCAGGAATTCCACATCGTATTTGTCACTCTCACAGCAACAACTGGCCAATGATTAACAGCTTTAAACAAAAGCTTGTACTAAAGGGTTTGCAGTCAATCATTAAAATCTCTGCGACACAATATTGCAGCTGCAGCCAAGAGGCTGGAGCTTTTTTATTTGGTCAAAAGGCAGTTGATGAAAATCAAGTAACAATACTGAAGAATGGTATTGATTTAGGACAGTATCTTGATGAAACAATCACTAAAACGAGTGTAATCAGGGAACTTGGGCTCGAGCAAGATGCCAAGATCATCGGTCATGTTGGAAAGTTTTCAAGGTCTAAAAACCAGGCTTTTATTCTGCAAGTTCTAAAACAACTGGTGAAAAAAGATAAAAAGTATGTGGCGCTGCTGGTTGGAGATGGTCCTTTAAAAGAAAATATTGAACAAGAAGCAGAGAATATGGGCCTTTCCAAGCATGTTCGTTTTTTAGGAGTACGCTCTGATATTCCGAGACTGATGAAGGCTTTCGATGTTTTTCTTTTCCCTTCCATATTTGAGGGCTTCGGGATAGTGACAGTTGAGGCCCAGATAAGCGGAACTCCTTGTATCTTGTCGAATTCGGTTCCCATTAGTACAGATATGGGGCTCGGCTTAGTAAGGTATTTAAGTCTCGGTGAGCGTCCAGATAAATGGGGAGAAGAAGTAGAAAAAGCAATCCATATAAAAAAGCCAGAAAGAGACACTTTAGTTAAAGCGTTATCTGAAAAAGGCTTTAGTATTCAACAAAATATTGAGGAGTGGATGAAGCTTTACAGAGTTGGTTAGCAATTTACTATTGGGGCGGAGTGCTAAATGAAGAAAAAGGTATTGATTGCTTCATTTGATTTAGCCATAGGCGGGGTTGAACGAAGTTTGATTGGGTTGCTCAATAGCATTGACTATCAAAAATATGATGTCGATTTAATGCTCTTTAAGCATGAAGGAGAGTTCTTTTCGTTATTGCCTGAAGGACCGAAATTGCTCCCAGAGAATCCAGCTTATAGTACATTCAGAAAATCGATTTTACAGATTATACGAGATGGCCGATACCCTATTGCGGTCTCTAGGTTATTAGCGAAGTATAAAGGCAGCATCAAGGGGAAAATGATGAAGGTTGAGGAACCGGGATATTTAACGATCCAATATGGCTGGGAGCTTACACGCCCATTTTTGCCTGAATTATCAAAGGAGTATGATCTTGCAATTGGATTCTTATGGCCGCATCATTTCATCGGGGAAAAAGTAAAGGCGAAAAGGAAGGTCGGCTGGGTCCATACGGATTATTCCAATATTTTTATTGATAAAAAGTCGGAAATGAAAATGTGGAAAAATCTAGACCAAATAGTCGCAGTTTCAGAGGAATGCTCGAACACCTTTTTAAACCAATTTCCACATTTAAAAGAAAAGACAATGGTCATAGAAAATATCCTTTCTCAGGATTTTGTAAGACAGCAATCTGAAATTCAGAGTGGGCATGAGATCAAAAAAGAACCAGGCAAAACCATTCTAGTGTCCGTTGGACGGCTTTCTCATGCGAAGGGGTTTGACAATGCAATCAGGGCATGCAGGCAATTAATCAATAAAGGATATGATGTTGCTTGGTATGTTGTAGGATATGGTTCACAGGAAAATGAGCTGCGTAAGCTTATAACTGAGTTAGGGCTAGAAAATCATTTTTTCCTTCTCGGTAAAAAAATGAATCCGTATCCATACATAAAAGCATGCGATATTTATGTCCAGCCCTCCAGATATGAGGGGAAAGCAGTAACCATTCGTGAAGCGCAGATACTTGGTAAGCCAGTTGTCATAACCAACTTTCCAACGGCGAAAAGCCAGGTGAATGATCGGGTAGATGGATTTATAACCTCAATGGGAGCAGATGGGATTGTTGAGGGGCTGCAAGAGTTACTTGATAATCCGATTTTAAGAGATGAGCTAATCAAATATACAAAGTCAATGGATTATGGAAATGAAAATGAAGTCCAGAAGATTTACGGCTTAATAAATGCATAAACGGAGGTGGATCTATGTCAATTCTTGTAACAGGCTGTGCAGGCTATATAGGCAGTCATACATGTGTGGAATTGCTAAATGCAGGAAATGAGATTATTGTTGTTGATAATCTGATGAACAGCAAGAAAGAAGCATTAAACAGAATAAGCGAAATCACCGGGAAGAGCTTTCCGTTCTATCAGGTTGATTTATTGAATGAGCAAGAGCTTGAAAAGGTCTTTATTGAAAATGAGATTGATGCTGTCATTCACTTCGCCGGTCTTAAAGCTGTTGGAGAGTCTGTTCGATTGCCGCTTAGGTATTACCATAATAATATCACCGGTACAATCAATCTATTAAACACCATGAAGAAATACAATGTTAACAGAATTGTCTTCAGTTCCTCAGCGACAGTATATGGCATGCCGCAGAAAGTTCCAATTTCAGAACACTTCCCTTTAAAAGCACTGAACCCTTATGGGCGGACGAAGTTAATGATAGAGGAAATATTAAGGGATCTTTATCAATCTGATCAAAACTGGAGCATCACCTTGTTGCGGTATTTCAATCCAATCGGAGCCCATGAATCCCGAATGATTGGTGAAGATCCAAATGGAATTCCAAATAACTTAATGCCCTTTATCACTCAAGTTGCTGTCGGTAAACTGCCAGAGCTCAGTGTTTTTGGCAATCATTATCCAACAGCTGATGGAACTGGGGTGAGGGATTACATTCATGTAGTTGATCTTGCCAAGGGTCATTTAAAGGCGCTTGAAAAAATAGATACAAGTAATGGAGTCGAGTCTTTTAATCTTGGTACCGGAAAGGGGTACAGTGTACTTGAAATGATAGAAGCTTTTGAGAAAGCCGCTGGCATTCCTATTCCCTATAGAATTGCTGAATCAAGAGCAGGAGATGCTGCTATCTGTTTTGCTGATCCAATGAAAGCGAAGCAGGAGTTGGGATGGGCAGCAGAAAAGGATCTTCATCAAATGTGTGAAGATTCATGGAGATGGCAATCGAAGAATCCGAACGGATATGAAGAAAGCAATCCGCACTTATCAAAAAGTGGGGATTTTTTTTATGCGAAAAAATGAATGAGAAGAGGATTTTGCAATGAGTGTACAGGAAACGCCACAACAACGCTTCAAGGAATTGTTGCAGGAAGTTTATATTAGGGGGCAATTAATTGAGGACATCAAAACCGAAGAATTAATTTTAGAAATCCAAGAGAAGCTCACATTAGTTTTAGAAAATAAACATTAATCATAACCGTTGCTAGGGGTTGCAAAAATGAAAAGGCTCTTAGATTTAAGTAGTTCAATTTTACTCCTTGTTGTATTATCACCAATCATCTTGTCTACTGCTGTATTTGTAAAAGTGAAACTGGGGAAACCAGTCATTTTTAAACAGAAGAGGCCAGGATTAAATGAAAAGCCGTTTTATCTTTATAAGTTTAGGACGATGACAGATGAGCGGGACCGAAATGGAAAGCTGCTTTCAGATAAAATTCGTTTGAGTCCAGCGGGCCAATTTTTAAGGAAATACAGTCTGGACGAATTGCCGCAGCTGATCAATGTGTTAAAAGGAGATCTTAGTCTGGTGGGGCCAAGGCCGTTATTGATGGAATACCTTCCGCTATACACTAAAGATCAGGCGAAACGCCATCTTGTTAAACCCGGAATCACCGGATTAGCTCAAATCAGCGGCCGAAACACATTATCCTGGGAAGAAAAGTTCAAATTAGACGTTTGGTACGTTCAAAATCATTCTTTCCTTCTGGATCTGAAAATCTTATGGAGGACACTTTACAAAGTAGTCCAATCCGAAGGCGTCACACAGCCGGGCAATGTGACGATGGAACCGTTTAGAGGTTCAAAATCTATCGTAAAAGAGGGTCACGGATGAAAATTGCCATTATAGGTCAGGGAGGACATAGTAAAGTCGTTAGAGATGTCATTAAAGCCATGGGAAATGCAGAAATAGTCGGCTGCCTCGATGATAAATTTAATGCTGAATTTTTTCATGAACAGATCTTGTATGGGCCTGTGGATGCTTCCCAGAGGATTGCTGAGGAATTCCCTGAGGTGAAGTTTTTTGTTGCTGTTGGAAATAACAAAGTAAGAATGCAAATTGTAAAGCGACTTGGGTTTCCCGAAGAGTTCTATACAACTTTGATCCACCCGACAGCTCAAGTGAGTGAATACTCCAAGATCGGACCCGGAAGCGTCGTAATGCCATGTGCAGTTGTCAATTCGGATTCCTTGTTGGGAACGCACGTGATCATAAATACATCTGCAGTTGTTGAGCATGATAGCAAAATTGAGGATTTCGTCCATATCTCCCCAACTGCCACTTTGACCGGGAATGTCACGGTCAGAGAAGGAGCTCACGTTGGGGCAAGTGCAACTGTCATCCCAGGTATGGAAATCGGGAAATGGGCAATGGTTGGAGCAGGTGCGACAGTGATTCATCATATTCCAGCAAACAGTACCGCAGTAGGTGTACCCGCGATTGTGAAAATGAAAGAAGTAACTGGGGGTGTATAAATGATTAATACCACGGTTCAAAAAAAAATCTACCTCTCCTCCCCGCATATGAGCGGAAATGAACAAAAATATATTAAAGAAGCTTTCGAGACAAATTGGATAGCTCCTCTTGGACCAAATGTAGACTCATTTGAAAAGGAAATAGCCGCATATACAGGAGTCAATGAAGCTGCTGCCGTCAGTTCTGGAACGGCTGCGATTCATTTGGCTCTTTCTTTATTGGGAGTGGAAAAAGGGGATACAGTATTTTGTTCCACATTAACTTTTATCGCAAGTGCTAATCCAATTTTGTACTTGGGTGCTGAGCCGGTGTTTATCGACTCTGAACTAGAGACATGGAATATGTCCCCGGAAGCGTTAGAAAAAGCATTTAGAGATGCTGCTTTAAGGGGGAGGCTTCCTAAAGCAGTGATTGTTGTTAATCTATATGGCCAAAGCGCAAAGATGGATGAGCTGAGTGCTTTGTGCGCTCAGTATGAAGTTCCAATGATTGAAGATGCAGCAGAATCCCTTGGATCATCCTATAAAGGAAAGCCCAGCGGCTCGTTCGGCCAATTCGGTGTTTTTTCTTTTAACGGGAATAAAATTATTACCACTTCTGGTGGCGGCATGCTTGTATCAAACGATACCGAAGCAATCCATAAAGCTCGCTTCTTGGCAACACAGGCAAGAGATCCAGCACCTCATTATCAGCATAGCAATATCGGTTATAACTATCGAATGAGCAATATTTTAGCTGGAATTGGCAGAGCGCAGCTAGAGGTCCTGGAAGAAAGAGTCGAAGCAAGAAGAGCAATTTTTGAAAGGTATTATCAAGAGTTATCTGCATTACCTGGAATTCAGTTTATGCCGGAGTTAAATGAAACCTATTCAAATCGATGGCTGACAGCAATGGCGATTGATGAAACAGAAGCAGGTGTTACAGTAAGTGAACTAATAGAGGGGTTAGCTGCAGAAAACATTGAAGCAAGACCTGTTTGGAAGCCGCTCCATATGCAGCCTTTGTTCAAAGGTGCCAAGTATTTTACACATGGTGAAAAGGAAAGTGTCTCAGATCAATTATTCTCCCACGGAATTTGCCTGCCTTCAGGCTCCAATATGGAGGAACTAGACCAATCACGAGTCATTAATTGCATTAAAAATCTTATTAACGTAAAAGAGGTTGAAAGAAAAATAGTTTAATATCCAAGGATAATGAGGTAACCCACATGATTGGAAAAAATTTATCTGAACTTAGAAGAAGAAAGGGGCTGAGCCTTTCTGAATTAGCTGATCGATCCGGGATTTCCAAGTCATATTTAAGCAATATAGAACGGGATGTACATAAAAATCCTTCCATACAAATTCTGGAGAAGATATCGGATGTTTTAGACGTAGACCTTAAAGCATTGTTGATAAACGGTCATAGTACAGAAAGAGTTCGCCACGATAAAGAACTTTATGAATTTGCAGAAGAACTGAAAAAAACAGGCATTAAAAAGGATAATATCCAAGAATATAAACAGCTTATAGAATTTATCAAGTGGCAGAATGAGAAAGTATCCAAATAAATAAGGAGTGGTCAATCAGCCGACTTTCGTCCAACTCCTGTAAAATATTCGAAGGTAGGCGGAAATAGAATGCCTGATAAAGTTAGTGTAGTCGTTCCTATTTATAGAGTAGAAAAATATCTGAATAGATGTATTGATAGTATATTGAATCAAACCTATAGAAATATTGAAATTATTTTAGTTAATGATGGTTCCCCAGACCGCTGCGGCAGTATTGCAGAAGAATATGCTGCTAATGACTCAAGGATAAAAGTGATCCATAAAGAAAATGGCGGTTTATCGGATGCAAGGAACGCAGGAATGGAGAAGGTTACAAGCAAATATATGATTTTTGTGGATAGTGATGATTGGTTAGCAGCTAATGCAATAGACATACTATTATCCACCAGTAAGAAGTATAAAGCAGATGTAGTTCAATCTGCTTTTTATTATGCCTATGAAGACCATTTACTCATTGACCGCAAGCATTACAATGCGAAAAGACCACCTGTAATACTAAATACGGAGTCATTAATGTATGAATTAGTGAAAAATGAAAGAGTTAAGAATTTTGCCTGGGGAAAGCTCTACAAAACCAGTATCCTTCAAGACATTCCTTTTAAAAAGGGTGTTCTGTTTGAAGATGTATTTTGGGCGCATCAAGTGATGGACCGTGTCCAAAAATTCATCCTTATAAATCAGCCATTGTATTTCTATATGCAAAGAAGCGACAGTATCGTTGCTTCTTATACACCGAGGAACCTGGATATCCTGGCAGGTTTAAAAGAAAGGCACAAATTTATAGAAGAAAACTATCAAGACTTGGTAGATGAATCATATAAGGGAATATTAAAAAACAGTTTAATTCACTATAACTTGTTGATACTGAATTGGAGAAAAAATAAAAGTGGTTTGTATCGGAAAGAAATAAGAGATTATATTAGAAAGAACTCAGCAGAACTGAAAAATGCAGTAGCTCAAGATAAAACTCTTAAAACGGAGTTAACAATGTTTTTGCTGCACCCAATACTAAATATTTTATTTACTGCTGTCAAGAAAGTCTTCAGGCAACTTGAGATCATTTCTGAGCCTTCAGGATTTCAGATGGTACCACTAAACAAAAAGAATACTCAACCTGAAAAACTTCTCAAAATTTGAAGAAGTTTTTTTTACTTTGTATAAAGAGGAGATTTTATGGGAGTCTTTAAAAAGTATGTCGCAATTGTAATAATCTTTCTTTTTAATTGTTTTCCTATTAAGAAGAACAAAATTTTTCTTTTCAGCTACTACGGAAGCCAATATGGCTGCAATCCGAAGTATATTACCGAGTATATTCTAAAAACTTATCCTAAAGATTGCTTTGACCTGGTATGGGCATTGAATAACCCAGATTCCAAGGTGGATATTGAAGGGATAAGAAAAGTGAAAACAATGTCTATTCGCTATTTTTATGAGCTTTGTACCTCCAAGGTGTTAATAACAAATTTCAGAACCACTGACTTGTTTGTAAAAAGAAAAGAGCAATATTACATACAGACCTGGCACAGTTCACTTCGTTTAAAGCAGATTGAAAAAGATGCTGAGGAACATCTTCCTTCCAATTATGTACAAATGGCAAAAAAGGATTCGGAAAAATGTGATCTATTACTATCTGGCTGTGACTACAGCACCGAAATCTTTAAGCGGGCCTTTTGGTATGATGGAGAGATTTTTAAATATGGTACCCCAAGAAACGATATCCTTGCCAATTCAAATAACGACCTGAGATTATCCACACTTTCAAAACTTAATATTCGAGAAACCTGCAAAATTGCTCTCTATGCACCAACGTTCAGAAAAGAGAAAAACCTTGATGTATATAACATCGATTTTGCAAAAGTAAAGGAAGCACTAGCGAAAAAGTTTGGTGGAGAGTGGATATTCTTAGTGAAGCTGCACCCTCACCTTATATCAATGTCAAATCAAATAAAAGCAAATGGTCAAGTCATAGACGTCACCCAATATGATGACATCCAGGAGCTATTATGTATCGCGGATTTCCTGATTTCGGATTATTCCTCTTTGGTATTCGACTACTCAGTCACTAAAAAACCTTGTTTTTTATACATCCCTGACTTGGAAGATTACATTCAAAATGAACGAGGCTTATATTTTGATTTGAAGGATATGCCGTTTACTAGAGCTTTAAGCAACGAAGAGCTTTTGCTGAAAATTGAAAGCTATGACGAGACAGTATATAGAAAAGTGCTTGAAAGCTTTTTATCAAAAATAGGATCTTATGAAGATGGAAATGCAGCAAAGAACCTGGCTTCCCGCCTGGAAGAAATCTGTTTTGGCAAAGAAAGGAGAGTAATGAATGAAGCAGCATAAAATCGGTTATACAACAGGTGTTTTTGACCTGTTTCATGTGGGTCATTTAAATATTTTAAGGCGAGCGAAAGAGCAATGTGAGTTCTTGATAGTTGGTGTCAGTACAGATGAGCTGGTAGTGGAATACAAGAATAAGAAACCGGTAATTCCATATGCAGATCGAGCAGAAATTATTGAAGGAATTAAATATGTAGACATGGTCGTTCCCCAAGTAAATCGCGATAAATTTTCGGCGTGGGAAAACTTAAAGTTTGATGTCATGTTCGTGGGTGATGACTGGAAAGGAAGCCCTTTGTTCAGTGAGGTGGATAAGATGTTTAATAAAGTAGGGGTGGAAATTGTTTATTTTCCTTATACAAAAGGGGTTTCAACAACTGAACTAAAACATAAAATTCAGGTGAAAGAAAGAGTAATCTAAAACCTAAATATAACCAGAAGTGATGTGATCGAAAAAGTGAAAAAGGATTTGCTTTTTGTAATTGATTCTCTCGAGTGTGCAGGCGCAGAAAAGAGTCTGGTAACTTTATTGTCGTTAATCGATCGTACCAAATATAATGTCGATTTAATGTTATTTGGGCATGGAGGAGCTTTACAACAATTAGTTCCTTCATACGTGAATATACTTGAACCTATACGCTACACAAAGTTTACCGGTATGCCCTTGAAAAGGGCTGTTTGGTATTCAGCAAGGAATTTTAAATATGAAATGTTATTTTCCAGGTTAAGATACACAATAGAACTCAGGAGAAAGAAATATAGTAACGCTCAAAAAGCAAGAGTATTTTGGCAAAGTGCTTCACAGGTAATCGAGGAAAATCCTAAAACCTATGATATTGCAATAAGTTATGCGCAAGGAGTTCCGACGTTTTATGTTGCAGAAAAAGTAAAAGCTACTAAAAAGTTTGCTTGGGTAAATGTTTGTAGTAGCTTAGATGAATTAGAAAAGGAATATCAACAAAATTTCTATCGGCAATATAATGGAATTGTTGCAGTGTCTGACTCGGCAAAAGGGGCTTTTTTAGAAACATTTCGCAACTTTAAAAATAAAACGCAGGTGATCTATGATATCAATAATCCACAAACAATTATAGAAATGGCTAATCTTAACCTAGATATCTTCAACGATGGATTTAAAGGAATCAGGATATTAACTATTGGAAGACTTGCTTACGGAAAAGGCTATGATATCGCTATCACAGCAGGTAAAAAGCTAAAAGAGAAAAGAGTGAAATTTAGATGGTATGTATTGGGAAAAGGACCATTAGAAGAAGAGATAAAACAGTTAATACAAAAAAATAATTTAACTGAGGAGTTTATATTATTAGGAGTAAAAGCAAATCCCTATCCTTATATAAAAAATTCAGATATTTATGTACAAACTTCCAGATTTGAAGGGTTTGGGTTAGCCATTGCAGAAGCAAGGATGCTAAATACTCCGGTTGTTACAACTAAATTTGATGCTGTTTTTAGCCAGATGATTGATCAAAAGAATGGCCTGGTTGTTGAAATGAATGCTGATGCAGTTTGTGAAGGCATTCTTAAGTTAGTTGAGAACCCAGATTTAAGAGAAGAAATTAAAAATTACCTATTAACAGAGAAGAAAGGAAATGTGGAAGAAATCGAAAAATTTTATCGACTAATCAGTTGATGTAGGTGAAACTAAAAATGAAGAAAAAAGTACTATTTATGGTTATTAACATGAATATTGGTGGAACGGAGAAAGCTTTATTAAATCTGATAGATGCAATGCCAGAGGATAGGTATGATATTACCATCTTAATGCTTGAGGAGTATGGCGGTTTTTTAGAGTTTATTCCTAAGAGAGTTAAGGTGATTCAGCTTAGTGGATATGAAAGTATAAAAAGTTTAATGAACAATCCACCAAAACAGATATTGATAAGAACATTAATTAATAAAAGGATAAATGAACTTTTCCAATTATCTTGGTGTTATTTTATATCAGCTATGAAAAAAGATCGAAGCTCCCTGTTTAAATATTTGATGGAAAAAATTTCATTCCATTCAGATGATTATGATGCAGCAATAGCTTATGCTGGTCCAATGGACTTCATAAGCTATTTTATTTTAAGAAAAGTAAGTGCTAAAAAGAAATTTCAATGGATTCATTTTGATGTTACAAAAATAGGCTTCAATCAGAATTTTGCGTTCAATAATTATCCCGAATTCGATAGTATTTATACTGTATCATCGGAAGCAAAAAATAAGTTGGTAAGTATCATACCTAGTTTGACTAATAAAGTGAAGGTTTTTCATAACTTAGTTCCAACAAAGAAAGTGCTCGATGAAGCAAGGATAGGCGAAGGGTTTACAGATGAATTTTATGGAATCAGAATTTTAACAGTGGGAAGATTGAGTAAAGAAAAGGGCCAAGATTTAGCTATCCGAGTAATGGCAAATTTAAAGAAATCTGGACTTAATGTTCGTTGGTACTTAATAGGAGAAGGAAGTTCAAGAAGAGAATATGAAAAACTAATAAATAATTATAACTTAACCCAAGATGTTATATTATTGGGATCAAAAAGTAATCCGTATCCTTTCATGAGACAGTGTGATATTTATGTTCAACCCTCACGGCACGAGGGATATTGTATAACTCTAGCAGAAGCTTTACTATTCAAAACTAATGTTATTGCTACGAATTTTGTGGGTGCAATGGAACAAATTCAATCGAAACAAAGAGGGATAGTTATTAACTTCGAAGAAAGTGAGCTTTATAACGCATTAAAACAGTTGATTCTACACGATCATAGCGAAAAAAAACTTAGCACAATCAATGTTGGAGAAAATAGAGAAGAAATTCAAAAGGTAATAGAAGTTTTTATATAAATAATAATGGTGGGTTAATAAGGTGAAAAATCAATTAAAAGCCGGAGCGATATTATCTTATACTGCATTAATTATTAATAGTTTAATATCCATACTGTATACTCCAATTATGTTGAACTTGCTTGGGCAGTCTGAATACGGTTTATACAGTTTAGCTAATTCAGCGACAGGCTATATTGGGGTTTTAAATTTTGGTTTAGGCAATGCAGTTATAAGATATACAGCAAAGTATAAAGCATTAAATGATGAAGAAAGCTGTTCTAGAATTTATGGAATGTTTTTTCGGATGTATTTCGTCCTGGGTTTGATAGCTCTCCTCGCAGGCTCATTCCTTACTTGGAATTCTGGTACTATCTTCGGAAGTTCCCTAACTGTTCATGAACAGAAAACATTAGAAGTTTTAATGGCTATAGTAACTTTGAATCTATCTTTAGGTATAGGATTAGGGTTATTTAGTGTCATTGTACTTGCACATGAAAAGTTTATTTTTCAAAAGTTAGTCGTCATAGCAGGTTCCATTATTAGTCCTCTTGTGATGCTGCCTTTATTAATTATGGGATATGGCACTGTGGCAATGGTAACCATCACTGCCATTATAAATATAGTCACTATCTTTCTGAATGCGTTTTACTGTTTTAGATTTTTAAGGATAAAAATAAGCTTTAAAAAAGTTGAGAATTCTTTATTTAAAGAAGTCATGTTTTTTTCATCCTATATATTTTTAAATCTAATCATCAGCAAGCTTTATGATACAACAGATCAGGTTCTATTGGGTATATATAGTGGGACAGCAGCTATTTCAATTTATGCAATCGGTACTATGTTCACTGGTTATTTTTCAGGTTTTTCATCAGCAATTTCCAATGTGTTTTTAAGTAAAGTCACCAGGATGACGACGAAAGAAACTTCAGATGAAGAGCTTTCTAATTTGTTTATTCGGATAGGCAGGCTTCAATACATTGTTGTATCTTTTGCTCTAAGTGGTTTTATAGTCTTTGGCAAAGAATTCATTATCCTATGGGTGGGAAAGGATTATGAGCTTTCTTACACAATAGCGATCATCATATTAATCCCAATGATTGTATCTCTATTACAGAGTATGGGAGGGGTTATTCTCCAAGCAAAGAATATGCAAAAATTCAAGACAATAATCAACGCCGCTGTTGCAGTTGGAAATGTATTTTTAAGTATTCTTTTTGTTCAGTGGTGGGGACCTGTTGGAGCAGCAATAGGGACAGCTATTGCTTTTTTTATAGGAAACGTCTTAATAATAAATATTTATTATTGGAAAAAAATCCAGATTAATATTCCGGACTTTTGGAAAAATATTATCCTCATGAGTGTTCCTTTAATAATCAGTTTATTATTCGGATTTACAATAAACGGTAAATTCCCAGTGGATTCCTGGTTGTTATTCGCTATAAAGATATCTATTTTTACATTAGTTTTTTTAATTTTAATGTGGATTACAGCAATGAATCGTTATGAAAAAGAGCTAATCACATTTCCTCTCCACTATTATTTTAAAAAACGGCTTCAAGGTAAGGGTATATAGTGTTGAATAATTCCGCTAATGAGGTGTTTATTTGGTGTCAAAAATTAAAGGGGTTATTTCATCATTTACATGGAACTTTGTCGTTAATGGGATGGCAAAGTCCTTTTTAATTCCTAAAATTGTAAGGTACTACTTATACAAATTATCTGGAATGAGAACAAATTCAAGCAACATAAGGGCAGGTTGCATATTCAGAGGTAAAAGTGTAGTTATAGAAAAAGACGTTTTCATTAATCATAATGTTTTTATTGACGCTTGGGAAACCGTAATCATCAAAGAGAAAGCTGCAATAGCATTTGATGTTTTAATATGTACATCAAGCCACAAAATCGGGCAACCAGGAAAAAGAGCAGGGATATCAGATAGAAAACCAGTAGTAATTGGAAAAGGCTGCTGGGTTGGTGCTAGAGCAACGATACTCCCAGGAGTGGTACTCGGTGATGGGTGCGTTATCGCAGCAGGCGCGGTAGTTAATAAAGATTGTAAACCTAATACCCTTTATGCGGGTGTACCTGCAAAAGAAGTTAAAACTTTGGAAACCATTTATCTAACTGCACAAAACTAAATGGGGGGCAAACCATGCGTATAGCATTTGCAGCTGACATACATGGAAATGCAGTGGCTTTGGAAGAAGTATTAAAGGATATCCAACAAAGAAGTGTTGATAAAATTATTATATTGGGAGATATCTGTTTTAGAGGACCAGAACCACAGCGTTCACTAAACCTAGTTAGACGCCTGCAAACAAGTGTGATTAAAGGTAATGCTGATGAATGGCTAGTAAGAGGAATTAAATTGGGAGAAGTAGCGGAAAATTCCTTGGAGGTGATGAATAAAGAACGAGAATGGACTTTATCTAACTTGGCTAAGGATGATATTCAATATCTACAATGCTTACCAGAAAGTATGAAGCTTGAAATCGAGGGCATCCGAATATGTGCCTTTCATGCAACTCCGCATAGCATGTTTGAAATAGTACCGCCTGATGAAAATGAAGAAAACCTTCTGAAGACAATGATGGTTGAAGAAGCTGATATATATGTATGTGCCCATATCCATAAACCATATATTAAGTTTTTCAAAGGTAAATGTATTATTAATACAGGGAGTGTAGGATTGCCTTTTGATGGGGATAAAAGAGCTTCCTATACAATCATGGAAGTTGATAGTAACTTCTATCAAACTTCCATCATTAAAGTAGGGTATGACGTTAACAATGTAATCAAACAATTTAATGAAACAGATTATCCAAATAAGGATTTAATGATAAGACTTCTGAAGAACGCTAAAACATAAAAAACAAAGTTAAACAAGGGTGGTAAACATGCGGTTGTTTTTCAAAAGCTTATTCTTTATACTTTTAACCATTTGCTATATGGCCTTTATTTGGATTCAATCAAGTTACTTTGATCCTGAAAGTTTAGTGGGTATTTCCAGTTCATTGAGCAGATCTGTTTTTCTGCTTATCGGTGCTGCTTTGGAGTTAGCTCATCTTTTTCAATTTGGCTTGTTGTACTTATGCATTATCCTTGTATTCCTCAGTTTAGGTAGGTTGCGAACCTGGCAAGAGGTAACTGCTGCTGTAATTGCTCTTGGGTACGGAATAGTTGATGAAATACACCAGTTATATGTTCCGTTTCGATCCTTTTCTTTAGGAGACATTGTGAAGGATATAATAGGTATTTTTGTATTTTGGTGGTTGGTGCACCGGAATTATTACTTTAAAAAGAGTTCAAAGTTTGGTCGCTGGTTAAGAAATGTAACATCAATTTAAATAGCATTAAAGAAATTGTCGAAAACATATTCTTTAAAAAGAACAGAGTTTATTGTTATAATAAAATGGCATAAGTAAAGAAGGCGAAGTGCGGAATACGCGCTATTATTTTAGTTTCATTGTTCTTTATAATGAACAAGAGGAGGAACGTGTCATGAAAGAAATTAAAATAAACGAAAGTCCACTAGTTTTAAGTCATCAGCCCATTAGTTTTGAAACTGCACAAAGTTGGAATCCTGGTTGTGGAAGGATTCCACCTAATAATGGTACAGAACCTGGAGGTGGTCATCCCGTAGGTCCGGTTAATCCTGGAAATGGTCATAACAATGGAAAGCATAATGGACACTATAACGGTAATGATCGTTGTAATTAATTTTACTTTAATGATTTCGAGGAGATAGTTATGACAAAAAAGCATGCGTTGTTTGGGAACCTTATAGTTTGTTTTGAGGATAAAACAAACGAACAAGTTTTTTATAGAACTTTTCAAATTTCTCCATCTAATAATGAACTGACAAATTTGAATGTCACAATTCTAGATGGATACGGAGTTCCATTTCAGGATTACTATGTTCAAATCTCCAATGATACCAAGAAAATCTATTTCCGACGCGCAGACTATCTTATAGAAGCAAGTCATGACTATGCAAAAGCTACCATCCACGTCCACGACGAACTAGCCTTAAAACATGCGCTAATGAATCTCTACAGCTCTTACATTGTCTATCACAATTGGGGTTTATTGATTCATTCATCCTGCGCAATCGAGAATGGCAAGGCGCATATCTTCGCTGGTCATTCAGGAGCAGGGAAGTCGACTGCTGCAAGGCTATCGCAACCTCGTAATCTATTATCGGACGAAGCCACAATCGTTAAAATCGAAGAGGATGGGATCACTGTATTTGATTCGCCTTTCCGCAGTGAATTGCAATCCACAGGTTATCAACAGCCAACTCCATTAGCGGGAATAGAGCTTCTGCACCAGGCGGAGATTAACAGTCTGGAAAAGATGAGGAAGCCTGATGCACTATTATCACTGATGGATAAGGTGTTTTACTGGAGCCATGATCCGGCTGAAACGCAGCGGATTATGGGATTATTGCGGATCTTGGTTGAGAAGGTCCCTGTTTATGAACTGTATTTTCGTAAAGATCCTACATTTTGGGAGCTGATTTCATAATGGTTCAATTTATTCAAAAAAATAGTTTTGAGGCAACCCATATTGAGGATGAGTGGATTATTCTGGATACTGATCAATATACGGTCACAAGGCTTAATGACCTGGGGGGATTTTGCTGGCTGAAGCTTCGCGAAGCTCAGACGGTGAAGAGTCTGCACATGGCAATTGACCAGGAATACGGTGCAGAGTGCGAAAATGAAGCTATTGATAAATTTCTATCTGATTTGGAGAAGTGTGGGTTGATTTGTCATGCTATTTGATCTTGAAACAATTCGTTTTTTAAAGGTTGCGATTGAGAAGGATGGCTTTCTTGAATTGCCTGCTCATGGGAACAGCATGTTTCCTCTAATCCAGAGAGGGGATGTATGCAAATTCGTACCATGCAGCCCGGGTTCTTTTGGGAAGGGAGAGATCATTTTATTCCACACCGATCACGGACAATTGATTGCTCACCGGTTTATCCGTTCAGAATCAAATGATGGCTTCCAACATTATCTTTTCAAAGGCGATACAAATCTTGGATATGATTTTCCCGCAACCCCTGAACAACTCATCGGAAAGCTTTCTTCTATTAAAAAGAATAGACACAATCTATCTGTGCATAGTTCCTCAGTTGAACTATGGGCAAAGCTGATCACGACCTTGCCTGTCCTGTCGGGAATCTTGAGGAAGTATCTTAACTGGAAATCTCATTATGCAGAAATGTGGAGTACCTTATGGCGAAAGTTAAACAGCTTATAACGATTGCGAATCAATATTTTTCTATGAAGGATATCCGTAATACCTTTTCGATGTTGAAGCCGTTTTTCCTTAGACATTGGAAGGCTTATTCGGCACTCCTTTTTTTGTTACTGTTCGATATTTTCTTTACCATTGCTTTTGCCTGGTTCTTTGGGAATATTACCGACGCGGCGATCCGCAGTGATTTTGAGGAATTGAAAAGACTGATTCCGATTGGGATTGGGCTTACTGTTCTGAACATCATTTCGAATTTCTGTGATATTTATTTTGAAACGATTGCTTCAAATGGCTTGAAAAAGGATTTGAAAGAACATTTATTCAAGCATATTCTCAGCCTGCCTGCAGGTGTTGCCTCCAACCTTCGTTCCGGCGATCTTCTTTCGTATTTTACCAATGATATTCATAGCATAGATGGTGTCACTGGCAGCAGCTTGATTAATCTAATCCGTCTGCCGCTCACCTATATTGCAGTCCTCATTTATCTCTTCCAAATTAACTGGTTTTTGTCCATGATAAGCATCCTTATCGCTCCGATAGCGATTGTCGCGGGTGCGGGATTTGGCTTGCTGCTGAAACGGAATGGGCGCAAGCTTCATAGTTTGATTGCTCAAATCAACAATACTTTAAGTGAAACTTTCCAGGGCTTCCAAGTTATACGCTCTTTTACGCTGGAGAAGAAGGTCTTTGAAAAATTCACTCGTGAAAACGATGATTATTTCAAATTAGAGCTTGAAAACGCGAAGCTGCAGGGCTGGTATTATTCCGGTGGGTACCTGATTAGTTCTGTTGTTTTTCTTACTTGTCTGTCACTCGGTGCATATTTTGTCTACCAAAAAGAAATGTCGATTGGCTCTTTATTAACCTTTACCAATCTCGTTGGTTATCTTGTTTATCCGCTAACTGGCCTGGCGGGACAATGGGCAGGTTTTCAGAGATCAATTACAGCAATCGAGAGAATCATTGAATTGGTTGAAAAACCAGTAGCATCCTTAGAATTACCAACTAACTTACCGGTAAAACACAGTATGAAATCAATAGAGTTTAAGAATATTACTTTCAGTTACGATGAAAATAAAATGATTTTTTCAAACTTAAGCATGCAAATTCCAACAGGGAAAATGACCGCTCTTGTAGGTCCGAGCGGGGCAGGGAAAACGACGTTATTCAATCTACTTCAAGGTTTTTATCAGCCTCAAGCAGGTCGGATTTTAATAGACGGCATTTCCACAGAAGAAATGACACTGTCAGAATTAAGAAGCTCCATTGCCCATGTGCCACAAGAGACATTTCTATTTGCCGGAACCATCCGTGAAAATCTTTCCTTAGTGAGAGAAGGAATCTTAGAGGAGGAAATGATCGAGGCTGCAAAACAGGCCTGCATCCATGACTTCATAATGGGACTCCCTCAAGGATATGATTCGGAGATTGGTGAACGGGGAATTAAGCTTTCTGGCGGGCAAAAGCAGCGAATCGCTATTGCAAGAGCCATCTTAAAGGATGCCCCAATTCTGCTGCTAGATGAAGCGACCTCTGCTTTGGATAGTCATACTGAATCGGAGGTAAAACAAGCACTTGAACATTTAATGAGAGGAAAGACGACCATTGTGATTGCTCACAGGTTATCCACAATCCAGAATGCTGATCAAATTATTGTGCTGGATGAAGGAGAAGTAGTACAAATGGGTATTCATGAGGAGTTGATTTCAGAAAATGGTCTCTACAGAAAGCTGAATTCATCTGTACTGAAGCCTAAAAAGTCTGAACATCTATACTTGATATCTAAGTGAATGGAGTTATGAACATGATAAATCAATTGATGGCAGCGTTATATATAAATGAAATTGAGTTGCCATGTGATGAAGTCTATTATGAGCAGCTTTTAACAAATCAGGACATAGATTCAATCTCCACTCAGCTCTATCATTTGTTGAAAATACAAGGAAAGCTTGAGCGAGTACCAGACTTTTTCCGCCAATATTTATACGAGCAGTACCTTCAAACCATACAGCTTAATTTATTTGTAAAACACGAAACAACTCAGATTCTCAATGCTTTTGAGGATCGAGGTATGAAAGTCATCACACTAAAGGGTGTCTGCTTCGCGGAATCCTATTTCGGGAGCTTAGGGGCGAGGAAGACATCTGATATAGATCTGTTGGTGAAGACCGATGATGTTGATGCAACCGTAAAATTAGTGAACCAACTAGGTTTTACAGTGGAAGAGGAGAAAATTCCTGGTCATTTTCATTGCAGTTACAGTAAGATGCTTCCTGGATCAAAAATTCCTCTCGTGGTTGAACTGCATTGGGATTTACTGAAGGAGTCAACAGCCCAGTTTAATATAGAAGAATTTTGGCTGGCAGCAAAGCCATTAGGTCAATACTCTTCGGTTAAAGAGTTATCAAGACCCCATGTATTTTACATGATTGTTCTGCATGGATGGCGCCACAATCTTGACTCTCTAAAATACTATTTGGATATTATTCAGATGATTTATTTTTTGAAGGATGATTTAGACTTTGATCTATTAATAAAAATCGCTGAAAGGCACAAAACCAAAAAAAGGATTATCCGGACACTATCCTCCGTATATCAAGAATTTCCTTTCCTGGAATGTATAAAGCCTTTTCCTTATAAATCTAGCAAGAAGTATTTAGATTTTAACAGTAAAAAGGAAGGAAGCAACATTTACCAAAAATATTCAGATTTTATCAATTATCAATATTTTAGTTATGACACTCCAAATCATACGATTAAGGAAATACTTGCTACAATCATTCCGGCCAAGAAATAGTGTTACCAGCGAGATGCATGGGAATAATAATATGAAAAGGAAGGTGATGCACTTGGTCCTGTTATTCTATTGTTTTTCCCTTCTCAATCTCATCGACGCAGTCTTAACAGTTGCCGGAATTGAAAGTTCACTAATAACTGAAGCAAATCCATTGATGGAGATGATCTATTCATTTGGTCTTGGAGTATTCATTGCGCTGAAAGTTCTTCTTTCTGTGGCTTTAGTATTGCTTACACTGTATAAAAAAGTACCAAAATCAAAGCTCGTAAAAGGTCTGACACTATTTGCTGCTGCTAGTTACACTGCTGTCATTGGCTTGCATAGTTTCTGGCTGGTCCGCCTTGCCTGATCAGTCAGACCATATTTTTTAACTCCCCCAATATATACTTCGAAATGTTCACTTCTTTTTACTATTTTCATATTCAATAACGATTTTAACAGGCGTATAATTTTTCTTATAAATGTATAAGAAAGAAGGCGTATTGTACATGTTTCAGACGCTGAAGCGTGAGCTTTTGGCCGGGATTACGGTTTCGGTTGTGGCGCTGCCACTGGCATTGGCTTTTGGGATGCAGGCGACGGGTAATTCTGATGGTGCTATCATTGGTTTGTATGGTGCCATAATCACGGGTTTCTTTGCGGCTTTGTTTGGCGGGACTAAGAGCCAGGTTACGGGTCCGACTGGGCCGATTACAATTATTTTTACAGGGATTGTTGCGACTCAAGGTTTGGAGTATGCGTTCATTGCCGCATTCATGGGCGGGTTATTTCAAATTGTTTTTGGGTTGCTGAAGGCCGGGAATTATTTAAAATTCATTCCGTTACCGGTGGTTAGCGGTTTTATGAACGGGATTGCCATCATCATTATTATGGGGCAGCTGCAGTATGTGACAGGCAGCTTTTTGGTTGTGCTGTTGACGATTGTCTTTATGCTGGTTGCGATGAAATGGATCAAGGTTATCCCGCCAAGTCTGATGGCACTGATTCTGGGTACAGTGGCGGTAATCCTTCTGGAAAAAGTGTTTCCTGCTGTACATTTTACATTGCCATTTATAAACGATTTCATATTCTTTGATAGTGTAGATAGGATTGGCGAAATTCCAAAAGGGCTTCCCCAATTCCATCTGCCAATTACGGACTTAGGCACGATCATTCAATTGATTCCTGCGGCATTAAGTATCGCGGTTCTTGGATCTATAGACTCTTTGCTTACGTCTGTTGTAATGGACAATATGACAGGCACGAAGCACAAGAGCAACAAGGAATTGATCGGCCAGGGGATTGGCAACACGCTTGCTGGTTTGTTTGGTGCGATGCCTGGTGCAGGTGCAACTGTCCGTTCTGTTGTCAATTTGCGCAGTGGTGGCCAAACTGCTCTGTCAGCGATGGTCCACAGCGTCGCCCTGCTACTTTTCATGCTAGTGTTCGGACCGTTTGCTGAGGAGATACCGCTTGCAGTGCTTGCCGGGATATTGATCATGACAGGGATTACGATGTTTGATTATGACAGTTTGAAAATTCTTAAGGACGAGCCGAAAACCGATGCTGCAGTGATGCTGGTGACAATGATCTTAACTGTAGCCATTGACCTGATGGTCGCGGTGGGCGTTGGAATTGTGATGAGCGCGCTGATTTTTATGAAGCGGATGAGCGATGAAGGCTTCAAAATCACCAGTAGGTTTGAAAATAGTTTAAAAGTGTACACGCTCGAAGGACCGCTATATTTTGGTGCGACCGAATTGATCACTAAAACGATTAGTTCGGATAGCAGTGAGGATATCGTGATTGATATCGAAAAAGTCACTATAGTCGATGCTTCGGGAGCATTACTCCTGCTCCAACTTAAAGATCAATTGAAAGAACGTGGCCAGAACCTTTATCTAGTCGGCAACGACCTTGACCTCGGCGGGATCCTTCGCAAGATGAATATATTCCATGAATTTGGCACAACTGGGCATTTTGAAACCATGGAAGAATTAATCACTTTTTTAAAGTTCAATAACAAATTAGTTCACGGTGCCTGAGTAAAATCAGGCACTATTTATTTTTTTATAAAAATATTGCCAATTTTTCCTTTAACAGGTACAATATGAAAGTATTAACTTAAGGAGGCAGTCGAAATGATTGATTTGAATCAAGCAACTAAGACAATTTCATATGTTTTACCTTCGGCCTGCCTGTATTGTGTGTAGTAGCGCTTATTTTTGTCATGAAAAATAACTGCCTAACCATAGACTCAGATGTCTGTGGTTTTTTTGTGCCTGAAAATCGAATGTATGTTCTTGGAGAGTGATAATGTGATTACTGTTGAAAATTTAAAAAAGGAATATAAATTGGTGAAGCGTGACCCTGGTCTTAAGGGTGCGGTGAAGTCGCTTTTTAACCGGAAGTATGAAACGAAGCATGCGGTGAAGGGGATTAATTTTACGATTGAACAGGGTGAGACGGTTGGCTATATTGGCGCGAATGGCGCAGGGAAGTCGACTACGATCAAGATGCTGACGGGAATCCTGACACCGACATCTGGCAAGGTGACAGTGAATGGACTGGTGCCGTATGAAAACCGCCAGAAGAATGCGGTGAATATCGGGGCGGTCTTCGGACAGCGGACGCAGCTGTTCTGGGATATACCGGTTCGTGAATCTTATAATTTGTTAAAACATATTTATGAGATTCCGGAGCAGGAATATCAGGAAACAATCGCGATGTTTACAGGGGTGCTGAACCTGGAACCGTTGCTCAGCATTCCGGTCAGACAGCTTTCCCTTGGGCAAAAAATGCGCTGTGAATTGGCTGCGGCCTTCCTCCACAGGCCAAAAGTTGTTTATCTGGATGAGCCGACGATCGGTCTTGATATTGCGGTAAAAGTGAAAATCAGAAAGTTTATCAAAGAAATGAATCAGCGCTGGGGCACAACAGTGCTGCTGACTACACATGACATGCAGGATATTGAGGAAATCTGCGACCGAATCATCATTATTGATGGCGGTACGATTTTGTACGATGGAGGGCTGGAGCAGATCAAAAAGCAATTCGGGCAAAAGCGCGTGATCCATTTTGAACTGGCTGACAAGGAAAAATTCGTTTTGCCAGATACTCTCAATGGACACGTAGATATTTTACCCAATGAAGAAGAAACGAAGGTCAGTCTGTCTTTTGACCATGAGGCTGTTAAAAGCTCGTTCGTCATTTCAGAGATGATGGGCATGTATGAAATTGGTGATTTGAATATTGCGGATCCTAAGATCGAAACGATCGTAGAGGAGCTATACAACAAGCAGGAACAGGGGGGAGAGCATGAGAAAGTATTGGCAAATAGCTAAAGGACGGATGCAGGAGAATACGGCCTATTCAGCGTGGTACTGGGCCGGGACCGCTTCGGCGGTAATGAGGCTGTTGATTATTTACTTCTTCTGGCAGGCGGTCTACGCTAACCAGACGACGATTGAAAACATCAACCTTGAGACGATGCTGACGTATATCGTCATTGCGATGATGCTTCAGGGATTTGTCGGGGGTGTTGGCAATGAGCTTGCGGAAAATATTAAGGACGGCCAGGTCGCAATCGAATTGATGCGTCCGTACGATATGATTTTTAAACTGTTCGCGGTCGATATTGGCTCGAAAATCATGTATTTGATCCAGGGGACACTGCCGATGGTGCTGATTGCTTACTTCTTTATGGATTTAAGCTTTCCGAAATCACCTGAGACGATCATTTTATTTATCCTCAGTGCACTAGTGGGCATCTGGATCGGTACATTCTTCGATTTCCTTGTCGGTGTGCTTGCGTTCTGGACGGTCAATGTCTGGGGTGTGAGAGTGCTGAAGGAATCATTGATTACGTTTTTCTCCGGGGCGCTGGTTCCAATCACGCTTTTCCCGGATTGGCTGAGAACCATTACAGAATTCCTGCCGTTCCAGGCGATGGTCTATCTTCCGGTTTCGATTTACTCAGGCCTCATTAGCGGGACGGACGCTTATATGGCACTGGGCGTCCAGTTATTTTGGCTCGTGTCTTTATATGTTTTGGTAAGGGTAATCTGGTCGCAGGCGATTAAACAGATTACGATTTTTGGAGGTTAGGAGGCGATTATATGCGCCGTTATACGAGATTATATTGGGAGTTTGCGAAGAGCCATATGAAGGTGATGATGGAGTACCGAATTGACTTTTTGATCGGTGTCGCCTCAGTGATGCTCGAGCAGTTCGCTTCGATCTTTTTTGTAAAAGTAGTGTTTGACCACATTGAACAGATTAATGGCTGGTCGTTTTATGAGATATTGTTCATATACGGAATAGCGGCAACAGGCCGGTCGATCCATCAGATTTTCTTTGATAATTTATGGACGCTTGGCTGGCAGTATATAAGACCGGGGAAACTCGACCGTCTGCTGATCAGGCCGGTCAATCCACTATTCCATGTCGTGGCAGATCGTCTGCATCAGGATGGCTTTGGCCAGCTGATCATCGGGTTGATCATTCTCGGAACAGCGATTCCACAGCTTGACCTTGTTTGGGGAGCGACAGAAATTGCCATGCTGGTCATCATGATCATCTCTTCTGGGTTGATTTTCGTGGCGATTAATTTATTTTTCGCGACTTTCAGCTTCTGGATGATCGATAGTCTTCCTATTGTATGGGCCGTCTTCAACCTGAGCGACTTTGCGAGATATCCGCTGACGATCTATCATAAGGGTATCCGCATGTTCCTGACATGGATTATTCCATACGGGTTCACCGCATTTTTTCCGGCGGCTTATTTTATCGATAAGTCAGGCTATAAAGAATTCGCACTATGGACCCCGGTTGCTGCGGTTGTTTGCTGTGTGATTGCCTATGCTTTTTGGAATAGAGGGCTTAAAGCCTTTGCAAGTACGGGTAGTTAAGTTGAAGGCAACCCGATGAATGTAGGGGATTTTCTTTTAACACTGCCATTGTCGTATTGCCCCTTGGGAGTTCAGTCGGATATGATGAAAAAAATAGATTGATAGGGGTGGCGAGGATGTTGGAAAGCAAGTCGGTCAGAGAAGTATGGCAGGAAATCGAGAAGGTCATGAATGAAAGACCAGAGCCAATACTAAAAATGAAGGCTGTATATCAGTATGACATAACAGGAGATGACAGCGGAACATTCCAATTGCTGATCTCTTACGGAACGGCACATGTTGTCGAAGGAACAGAAGCAGCTCCAGATTGCACCCTTAAGCTGTCAGATCAAAACTTCAAGAAAATGATCATGGGCAAGCTGAATGGAACAGCCGCCTTCATGACAGGGAAACTCAAAATCCAGGGCAGCATGGGACTCGCGCTTAAACTAGAAGGAATCCTAAATGAATACAATCTGAGCGAAACAGCATAAAACAGGATGGACCAGGCAATTAATCGCCTGGTCCACATTTATTCTATAAAAGATTCCTTTCAATCTATAAAAAATATTTATTAAAAAATCTTCTGCCAAATTAGACAAAAAGTAACAAGATATGACACATCCTGCTATAATAAGGCTATCAAGTTTTAAGATTTAAGGAGATTCCGTATGGAACCATTCAAAAAAAATTCGGTTTTAGTTTATGAAGAAGTAAAAGCAGTTAAGTTCTTTTTGTGGACTTTTTATATTATATTAGTTCCTTATGATTTTATTTATTATTATTTAATCCCATACTTAACTAAAGAAGAAATAGGTTTACCTCTAGGGGGAATGGGTTTTCTATATCATGTATTCTTATTTGCGCTGATTCCTTTAGCAAGATACTTAGTAAAAATAGGTCAACCCGAAAAAATAAAATATATTTACTTTATATCTTTTACATTAATAGATGCTATTAACAATTTCTTGATTTATTGGGGAACAGAAAAAGAGTTTAATAGTGGACATATTCTAGAAATTTATTTTATCTTGTTTTCTCCAATTTTTGTAAGCAGTCGTTTCTTCTGGATTATTAGCGTGGGTATTTTTTTGAAATATCTACTATCTGGGTTGATTTTCCAAACTACTGAAGTTTTAGTGGCAAATGCATTAATTATTTTCATAGCTGCTATTGCATGGATTTTGCTTAATCGTTTCCAATCTTATGTTAATGCAATTACTTCTATTTATGAAGATTTACGACAAAAAGAAAAGCTGGCTGTTATTGGACAAATGGCTACTGCGATTGCGCATGAAATAAAAAACCCTTTATCTTCTTTGAAGGGGTTTACGCAACTACAGCAAGAAAAGGATAAGGGTGATGAACAATATTATCCTATCATGCTAAATGAAATTGATCGGATAAATGCTATTGTAAATGATCTGCTGATTCTGGGAAAGCCAAATACTGCAGTCAAAACGCCGAAAAAATTAATCGATATAATTGAGTATGTTATTTCTGTTATTGACCCGCATGCCCAGAGGAAAGAAATCTACATTGAATATGATGTAGATCAATCCGCTATGCTGTTATGCGACGAAAATCAAATGAAACAGGTTTTTATCAACTTAATCAAAAATGCGATGGAAGCGATGCCTAATGGAGGAACTATAATAACTCATGGTAAAGTTGAAAATGATAAAGTGTTTGTCTCTGTTAAGGATGAAGGGTGCGGAATCCCTCCTGAGACACTCGCTAAATTGGGAGAACCATTTTATACAACCAAGCAAAATGGACATGGATTAGGTTTGATGGTCACTAAAAAAATCATTGAAGAACATGATGGGAAATTTAATATTTCAAGTGAAATTGGAAAAGGTACGATTATTACGATCCAATTGCCCGTTTCCAGTTAATACATTAAATTAAAATGAAAAATAACCCAATAAATAAACCAAAAGGACTATTTTACCAAATAGTTCTTTTGGTTTATAATGGAGAAAATTGTCGAATTGTGAAAAAATGATGTAGGCTAAATTATTCATTTTTTTATTATTTCATTTAAAGTATTAATTTTATACAAAATAATGGCGATATGAAGGGAAAATTGACTAGGTACTTTTAAGAAAACGAGGTATTATAATGCAAAATTCATTTAAAGATCCATCTTTGCACCACGAGGAAAAAAGAGCGATTAAGTGGTTCTTGGCTTTGTTTTATATTTCCTTTATCTCTTTTGATATTTTTTATTTTTATTTTTACCCTAAGTTAGTATTGAATCAGTCCGTGGATTTTTTTGGTGATTCTAGATATTACTATTATTGTTTAATAGTATTGATGTTGCCGATTGTATATTTCATGGCAAAAAAAGGATATATATCTACAATTAAATATTTTTTCTTTATAAGTTATTCGTTATTAACTATTATGTATGATTCAATTACTTATTACGGAAGTGATTTGGAATATAAAAGCGGAAATATCGTAGAAGTAATCTTAATATTATTTGCTCCAATTTTCGTTAATTCTATTTTCTTTTGGACGGTTTCTATTGGAACCATAGTGAAATACGCTTTTTTAGGAATTTTACTTGAAACCTCGTCAGTGTTGTTTCCTATAGCATTGATTTTACTTCTTTCATTAATTGGTTTTATTATCTTAAAACGTTTTAAAAGCTATATTGAAGCAATAAAAACCTCTTATGACAATCAACTTTCCGGGATTGTTAAGGGTGTAATTGCTACAATTGAACTTAAGGATCCGTATACGAAAGGCCATAGTGAAAGAGTTGCATACTATGCAAAATCTCTAGCAGAAGTAACTGG
This sequence comes from Mesobacillus sp. AQ2, assembly GCF_030122805.1. Taxonomy (NCBI): domain Bacteria; kingdom Bacillati; phylum Bacillota; class Bacilli; order Caryophanales; family Bacillaceae; genus Mesobacillus; species Mesobacillus sp. AQ2. Next base: position 930,545 of record NZ_CP126080.1, read on the forward strand.
GAATTATTCTAAAGATGAACTCAGATCTTTTACATACGCATGTTTACTGCATGATATAGGGAAAGTGAACATTCCAGATTCGATACTAATGAAACCTGGAAAACTATCTAAAGAAGAATATGAAATTATAAAAACACACCCAGAAGTTGGTGCTGATGCAATTAATAAGGTAAGAGGACTATCGGGGAGTATTGATATTATTAAATCACATCATGAAAGATGGGATGGTAAAGGGTACCCTGAACAATTAAAAGGTACAGAAATACCTTATTTGGCAAGAGTTGTATCTATTGCAGATGCATTTGATGCAATGACCTCATCACGATCTTATAGGTCAGCTATGCCGGTTGAAGAAGCGTATAAAAGAATATTAGAAGGTAAGGGTACACAATTTGACCCAGAATTAGTAGAACTATTTGAAAAGGTTTTTCCAAAATGGATTTCATTCCATGAACGGTATGAATGGCTAGAACCCCTTCCTATTCAAAGCATTGAGAGAATAAAGGAGGTGACAAAATGAAAATCCGTAAATTAAATAAAATCAAAACTACATGCTGGTGGTGCGCATACTGGCCGGGCTGATCAATAGGGAGGGGATGTTGGCTAATAGCCGCATCCCTATATATTTAAATAGGTGATTATATGAATCTTACTGCTAGCTCAAAAGTATCCCTTCGTCCTATAATTATTCGTAAAGATACTAAACACTTTATTGTTGAAGATATCAGTAGTACAGATTACTACGAAATGCCAAGAATTTGCATTGATGCTATTGAATTGATTAATCAAAATAAGGCACTTGGCGATATCGAAAAAATATTAAATTCTAAATATCCTGGAGAAGGTGTAAATATATATGATTTTGTATCACAACTTATCAATCTAGATTTGGTAAGGGAGTTGAACGGTGAATCAATACCTAGGACGAGTGCAGAAATAAAAACTTATCAAAGCTTTTCATGGATACCACCTAAGTTAGGTCAATTCTTCTTCAATTCTGTAAGTTCAAAGGGTTATCTTGTTTTCCTTTTGATAAGTATTGGACTGATGCTATCCAAGCCAACACTCTTTCCACGCTATTCGGATCTTTTTATCTTTGACATAATGATTAAAAACATTGTGGTATTACTGGTGATTACATTTGTTCTCGTCCTCCTCCACGAATTCGGTCATGTCCTAGCGGTCAGGTCAGAAGGTCTACCCGCAAAGATAGAAATCGGACATCGGCTCTTTTTAGTGGTTTTGGAAACGGACATGTCACAGGTCTGGAAGCTGCCGGCTGAAAAGCGCAATAAGCTTTACCTTGCAGGGATGTATTTTGATTCTGTTGTGTTATTCTTTGCGTTGCTGGCCCAAATGTTTACAAGTGAAGGTTCGCTCATCATGGGTTTATTGAAGCTGGTGGTGCTGGATACATTCATACGCCTGGTGTATCAGGCTGCTGTTTTTATGAAAACGGATCTTTATTATGTGATTGAAAATAAAACGGGTTGTTATAACTTGATGGAAAATGGGCGAAACTTTCTGGCGCGGTGGCTGCCATTTTTGCGGGTGCCGCAGACGGAAACCTTCGACGGTGAGGAAAGGCTTGTCCGTACATATGCGGGTTTCTACCTGGCCGGAGTCCTCTTAACCATCGCCATAACCGCCTATTATTACATCCCGCAAATGATTTTCGCGGTGAAAGAAATGATGGTTCCTGGTTTTACAGAGCCAATGACCAGCATACGTTTTTGGGATTCGGTTGTCTTTTTGCTGCAAATTGTTTTGGTTTTAGGGTTATTGTTTTATTCTTGGACAAAGAAATATCGATTTAGCAGATAAAAAGACAGCCGGGTGGCTGTCTTTTTTAGTAGGATTTTACATAATCAATTAAAATCTCTTTATACTTTTCCACCGATTCCAGCAATACAAATTCATCGTCACCGTGCCAGTTCGCACCACTTGGCCCGAACTCGATTGCCGGGATTCCATGGGCTGCGAAAAATTGGGTGTCTGCTGCTCCGTGCTGGCCAAATAGAATGGCTTCACCATCGATATGCTTTTCCACGACGGGTTTTAACTGGGTGATGAATGGATCGTCTGGTTTCGTCGCGACTGGGATACCTTTTAATCCAACAGTAACTTTACCATCGGAAATGCTCTCGATCTGCTGAATGATGGTATCAGGTTTTTGTCCCGGAAGATAACGGATATCAAGGGACATGATACACCGATCCGGCACTTTATTGAAAACTTCACCGCCTGAGATGATGGCAAGATTAATAGACGGCGATTGATAAAACTCCGAGCTTTCTTTGGTAAAAGGCAATTCCAGCAGTTTTTCGTAAACCTGATAGGTTTTGACGATTGCGTTCTCGCCTTCCCACGGACGGCTGCCATGAGCAGATTTCCCTGTTACTTCCACTTCAAGTCTTAAGACGCCTTTTGCCTGCAAGGCAATCCCGAGCTGTGTCGGTTCTGAGGCGATCACGAAATCTCCGCGATAGCCATTTTCGACAAGGTAGCCTGTACAATTTTGGCCGCCAATTTCTTCATCAGAGACAATCTGCAGCTGGATTTTCACACCAGGTTTTTGATCCCGTAATTCCTTCATGGCGAACATCATCGCGGCAACGCCGGCCTTCATATCGGCTGAGCCTCTGGCATAAATTTTGCCATCCTTCTCAACGGGGACGAACTGCTCCTTTTTCCCGCTGACAACATCTACATGGCCATTCCAAACAATCGTTTTATCGCCTTCGCCAATCTCGCATACGAGCATTTTGTACCCATTATTCTCGATTAAACTTGGCTTCAATTCTTGCTCAATCAGCCATTGTCTGCAAAACTCGACCGCCTGATTGGCCCCTTCCATGGTGGAGCTGTCAATCAGGATCAATTCTTTCAATAATTCCTTCACTTTATCAACACTCCTTGAAAAGGTTCTACCTATACATTACCACTCTATGATTGTTTCAATCTTATAAATCAATTGTAGTCCTTTTGGCGGAAAAATGGATAATTATACTATTCGCAATTACTGACATATATCGAGGGGTTTCTGCAAAAACAAGTAAAAATTACCTATTAAATAGCTCGAATTTTACAAAAAGTTTAGAAAAGTCAGGTCTATCAGTCCATTTCCTTCTACATGAATCCTACTATAATTAAACTCGTATGTTACCAAATTAATTATTAAGGAGATGGATTTTCTTGAAGAAGCCTTTGCGCCAGCTAGGAAAAACTGTCGTTGCTACGACAATGGCATTGTCAGTATTGGCAGGACCTGTTTCTTATAAGTCATTTGCGGCAGGTAAGCCTGATAAAGCAGGAAAACATGAAGTACAACTGCGAATCATGGGGACTACTGATATTCATACACATTTATATAACTATGATTATTACAAAGATGCACCAACGAACGAATTCGGCCTGGCCAAGACGGCTACCCTGATCAAGCAGGCAAGGGCGGAAAAAGAAGGAAAGAACAATCTCCTTTTTGATAACGGAGATTTGATCCAGGGAAATCCGCTTGGCGACTATAAAGCCAAGGTTGATGTACTGGAAGACGGTGAAATGCATCCGGTCTTTGAAGCTATGGAACTATTGGATTATGATGCGGCTACAGTCGGCAACCATGAATTCAACTACGGGTTGGATTACCTTGACGAAGTGCTGGACGATGCGCCAATGCCATATGTCAATGCAAACGTATTCAAGGATGATGGCGACGATAATCCAGACAATGATGAAAACTACTTTAAGCCATATACGATTTTCAACAAGAAAGTCACCGATAATAACGGCAAGACACAGGTGCTCAAGGTTGGTGTTGTCGGTGCTGTAACACCGCAAATCCTGCAATGGGATAAAGCAAATCTCGATGGCAAGGTGATTACAAAGGACATCGTAAAATCAGTTGAAGCACAAATTCCGAAAATGAAGGAAGAAGGCGCTGACATCATCATCGCGCTATCCCACTCTGGAATTGGCGATGAAAAAGTTGTGGAAATGGAAGAGAACGCTGCATACGACCTGTCACTGGTTGACGGCATTGATGCGATCATCACTGGTCACAACCACTTAACATTCCCTGGCAGCTTTACGGACTTGCCTGGAGTGGACCCTGACAATGGCACGATCAACGGTGTACCTGTTGTCATGGCAGGAAACTGGGGCAACCAGCTTGGCGTTATGGACATAACAATTGCCAAGGAAAAAGGAAAATGGAATGTTAAAAATTCTAAGTCCGAGTTAAGAGCGATTTACGATAAAGGAACAAAGACTCCATTAGTTGAGGCTGACAAAGAGATTTTAGAAGCTGTAAAAGAGGACCATGAAGGAACTGTCAATTATGTCCGCCAGCCTGTTGGGGAAACTGCTGCCGACATCAACAGTTACTTCGCGCTTGTACAAGATGACCCATCAATCCAGATCGTAACGAACGCACAAAAATGGTATGTGGAAAAGCAGGTAAAAGGAACGTCTGATGAAAATCTGCCAATCCTATCCGCGGGTGCTCCATTCAAGTCTGGAAGAGGCGGTGTGAGTGATTACACTTATATTCCAAAAGGAACGATTGCAATCAAGAACGTGGCAGATCTTTATTTGTACCCAAATACAGTTTCCACAATCAAAATCAAAGGCAGCGATGTAAAAGAATGGCTTGAAATGTCTGCTGGACAATTCAATCAGATTGATGAGAACATCACAACAGAACAGCCGTTAATCAATCCGAAGTTCCCGGTTTATAACTATGATGTCATTGATGGTGTTACTTATGAAATCGATGTGACAGAGCCGGCTAAGTACGATGATAAGGGCAATCTGGTTGATGCTGGGGCAAACCGTATCAAAAACCTTCAATATAATGGACAGCCAATCGACCTTGAGCAAGAGTTTCTTGTTGTAACAAACAACTATCGTGCTACGGGATCATTCCCTGGCGTGGTAAACCAGACAGCAGTAGAAATGTATCCAGATGAGAACCGCCAGGCGATCATCGATTATATCCGTGAAGTTGGTACAATCGATCCATCAGCTGATAACAACTGGAGCTTTGCAGGGGTAAGCAAAGATTTGAATGTTACTTTCAACTCAACTCCTGATGCGCAAAATGCATTGCCAGAGAGTGGTTTGATTAACTATGCAGGTGAGGCTGCAAATGGATTTGCTAAATACCAGCTTCATTTGCCAATCGGCCTTCAGCTTTTAGGAATCAATGATTTCCATGGACAGCTGGACACTTACAATTCTAAAATCAATGCGGGCGGTGTTGATTACCTTGCTGCATATTTGAAAGAACGTGAAGCGACAAATCCTAACACATTGATGCTTCATGCTGGCGATGCTGTAGGAGCAAGCTCCCCGGTTTCAGCGTTGCTTCAGGACGAGCCAACGATCAAGATTTTGAACAAGATTGGTTTTGACGCTGGTACTGTAGGCAACCATGAATTTGATGAAGGCGTAGAAGAAATGCTGCGCTTAATCGATGGTGGAAGCCATCCAAAAACAGTGGATAAGTACGGTGAATTCGAAGGCGCTGACTTCCCATATCTTGCCGCTAACCTTGTTTACAAAGAGACTGGTGAAAATGTTTTAGATCCATATACTGTGATCGATGTGAACGGAATTCCAGTCGGAATAATCGGAGTAGCATTATCTGACACTCCAAGCATTGTTATCCCTAGTGCTGTCACAGATGTAAAGTTCACAGACGAAGCGGAAGCGATCAACCGCTATACTGAGGAGTTAAAAGCTCAGGGTGTAGAAACAATTGTTGTATTAGCACATAACCCATCAACCTCTAAACCAGATGGATCAAACGCTGGAGAAGAACTTGTTGAGATCGCTCAAAATGTGGATGATGAAGTAGATGTGTTAATGGGCGGGCATAATCATGCTTTCACGAACACTAAAGTAGATGGCAAGATTGTTGTCCAGTCTTATTCTTCAGGTACTGCTTTTTCTGATGTAGACTTACTGATCAACCCTGTTACAAAGGATGTCATGGTTGGCAAGTCTGAAATCGTGACGACATACCGTGACAAAATCCAGCCGGATGCTGAAATCAAAGCGATGCTGGATAGCTATGTAGCTGATGTCGCACCGATTCTGAATGAAGTAATTGGAACAACACCTTCTTATATTAGCCGTGATACAAGTGCTGCTGGTGAATCTGCTATGGGCAACCTGGTAGCTGATTCTATGCGCTGGCAGACAGGCACTGATTTTGCCTTCATGAACTCTGGCGGAGTCCGTGCTGACATCGACGCCGGCGACATCACATGGAAGGAAGCTTTTACCGTCCAGCCATTCGGAAATGATCTTGTGAAAATGAACGTGACTGGTGAAGTCATTAAAACATTGCTTGAGCAGCAATGGGGCAGCAAAGTCCGTATCATGCCTATTTCCGGTCTGAAGGTAGCTTATGATGATTCAAGAGCTGCGGGAGACCGCATTGTGTCGATCACGAAGAATGATGGCACACCTGTTGAAATGGATAAAACTTACTCGATCACCGTCAACAACTACATGGCAGGCGGCGGGGATGGTTATGCAATACTGGCAACAATCACTGATAAGACAATCGATGTAGTAGATTTGGATGCATTGGTCAACTATATTAAGGCACATGGTGAAGTAAATCCTCAAATCGAGGGCCGTGTAACAAAATTAAATTAATAGTTTAGAAGGGGAGCACACCATTGTGCTCTCCTTTTTATTAGGAACCAGTATTTACCTAATAGTCCAATAGAATCAAATTTAGAGACGCGAAGAAATTTTCCCAATAAATGAGTTTAAGGAAATAGTTCCATTTACACTTATTGTTGAGATTAAAACAGGATAAAAGAATCAATTAATTTTTAGATTGGGTTATTCCGACAAAAAATACAAAATTTTATAGGTAAATATTATTAAATTATAAAAATTTACAATTTTTCAAAACCTTGCTACAATTTCAATCAGATTCTTCAGAATATATGAATAATCGAAACTTGGAAAATAGCAGGGGGTAATCTTTTTGAAGAAAAAGAGTTCGTTGAAGGTACTTTCCAGCGTTGCGGCAAGCGCAGTATTCGCTTCGACGTTATTTGCTGGTTCATTTGCAGGTACACCTGCAGCAACTAAGGATGTGGCTGCTGCCACTGCACCGGAATCTGCACCAATCGACCTGAATATCGTCGACCAAGATCGGCTGGCAAAAGCTTTGCAGAAGCGCGGGCTGATTTCTAAAGGAGCTTCACAGGAAGAAGTAAACAAGGCAGTCACTGCTTATATCGAGAAGAAGCAAGGTGAAAAGCCTGGAAAGTCTGATAAGTCTTTGACAAAAGAAGAGCAGGCATTTGATAAAAAAGCCAAAGATTTTGTTTCAAAACAAAAGGACAAGCTTGCTAAGCAGCTTGATAAAGGTCATGAAAACTTCAAAAAAGGAAAGCCGACTGGTGCAGTAAAGGTAGACTCTGCTAAGCAGGCTAACTACAATGGAGACGTTCGTGAGGATAAGGTACTTGTTCTTTTAGTAGAATATGCGGACTTCCCGCACAATAACATCGATCAAGAAGAAGGCTATATGTGGGCTGATGACTTCAATCGCGAACACTATCAAAAAATGCTGTTCGGTGATGAAGACTTCACACTTTTCAATGGGGAAAAGGTAAAGACATTCAAGCAATATTATGAAGAGCAATCAGGCGGAAGCTACACAGTTACAGGCGAAGTTTCCAACTGGCTGAAGGTGCCTGGTACAGCTGCTGAATATGGCGGCGACAATCCTGAAGGCGGCCATGATAATGCACCTGGGGCAAAGGGTGCACGCGGACTTGTTAAGGATGCATTGGTAGCAGCAGCTGAATCCGGAATCGACTTAGCTGAATATGACCACTTTGACCAGTACGACCTCGATGGCGATGGAAACCAGAATGAGCCGGATGGCCTTGTTGACCACTTGATGGTGCTTCACTCTGGCGTTGGCCAGGAAGCAGGCGGCGGCAAGCTTGGTGACGATGCAATCTGGTCACACCGCTGGGTAGTCGGCAACGCTCCTTTCCGAGTACCTGGAACAACTGCTGCAGTTCCTTACTGGGGCGGGCAAATGGCTGCATTCGATTACACTGTAGAGCCTGAAGACGGCGCAGTAGGTGTATTCGCTCACGAATTTGGGCATGACTTAGGTCTTCCAGATGAGTATGACACTCAGTACACTGGACAAGGTGACCCTGTAGCTTCCTGGTCCATCATGTCTGGCGGAAGCTGGAACGGGAAAATTGCTGGAACAGAAGCACCAAGCTTCTCACCGCAAAACAAAGAATTCTTCCAAAAGACAATGGGCGGCAACTGGGCTAACATTACAGAAGTGAATTACGAAGACATCGACTCTAAAGGTCTGGCAACAATCATTGACCAGAGTGTTACAAAATCAAAGAATCCGGGAATTGTAAAAGTAAACCTTCCTGGTAAAGAAGTAAAGGGAATCCAAACTGACTTTGGCGAAAAGTACTACTACAGCCAAAAAGGCGATGACCTTCATACAACACTTGTTACACCTGAATTTGATCTGACAAACGCAACAAGTGCTGAATTCTCATACAAAGCGAATTATGAAGTTGAATTCGATTACGATTATGTATACGTAAATGCACTTGTGGATGGCAAAGAAGTAGAAATCGACAAAATCGGTGATACAAACGTTGCCGGTGGAATGGATACTACTGAAGGCAACTGGACTGATGTAAAGTACGATTTAAGCCAATTCGCAGGCAAGAAAGTAAAACTTGCGTTTGAATACGTAACGGACGGCGGCCTTGCTCCAGAAGGTTTCGCAATGGACGAGCTTAAGCTGACAGTTGACGGCGAAGAAGTTTTCGCTGATGGTGCTGAAGGCGACGCAGCCGTAACACTTGATGGTTTCATCCAAACAAATGGCACGTTCTTTAAAGACCACTACTATTATCTGGAGTGGAGAAACTACGCTGGTTCTGACAAAGCATTGCTTGAAGGACGCGGCGTGAAGTACAACACTGGTATGGTCGTATGGTATGCGGATGATTCATTCACAGATAACTGGGTTGGTATCCACCCGGGTGAAGGCTTCCTTGGACCAGTCGACTCACATCCAGAAGCGATTGTTGGTACTCTTAACGGCAAGCCTTCTGTTAAGCAAAGCACACGCTACCAGGTAGCAGATGCTGCATTCTCAATGGATCAGACACCTGCGTGGTATGTCGATTCTCCATCTCGCGGAATCTTTGACTACAAAGGTCTTCCAGGAGTAACAGAATTCGATTCTACAAAGTCTTACATGAATGACTTGATTCCAGACGCGGGACGTAAAGTTCCAGCTCAATTCCCGATCAAGTTCAAGGTAATCGGCGAAGCGAAAGACAACTCTGCTGGTGCAGTTTGGATCCATAAATAAAACTTCAAGACATCGGGCGACTATTCGTCCGATGTTTTTTAATATGAATTGGAAAAAACCACGCGGAATTTCCAGGTCGCCAAATAAAAGTTGGAAATCGCCAATATAATAAAATTTTCGCCAGAAAAGCTATGTGAGTGAAGCTAGTATAAAAAGTGGACACAGGCATTGGCGTCATGTTTAAATCATAATCAACAATATAAGGGACGTGTAAACATGGCGGAAAAATATAAGAAATATCCTATAGAATTTAAAGAGTATGTTTGTAAAATGATTGTTTTTGATGGTCGAAAAATAGTCGATGTGAGTAACGAGCTTCAGATTTCGTATGACACTCTACAGAAATGGGTAGCTGCCTATCGAAAAAGACAACAGGATGCAGAGAAAGACCGCCAGAATCGCTTATTAACCGCTTCAGAATACAAAGAATTGTATGAAGCAGAAAGATTAAGAAAGTTGGAGCTGGAGGAGGAAAATACAATCTTAAAAAAGGCCATGCACATCTTCACGCAAGAAAAGAAGTAAAGTTTGCTTTCATCCATTCAGAAAGGGATGAACACTCCATCGTGAGGATGTGCAAAGCACTGGGCGTTACTACCTCAGGTTATTATGCATGGCTAAAGCGTCAGGAACAGGGCGAAACGGAAAAGCAGAAACAAGATACTCATCTGGATAAACTAATCATTTCCCACTTTTATGAGAACCTTTCTACATTCGGGAGTCCTAGGATCCACAAAAAGCTTGTGACAGAGAATAATATAAAGGTCTCACAAAAGAAGGTAGCCAATCGTATGAGAGCGCTTGGTCTCTATGCGACGCCACCGAAAAAATATGTTCATACTACCGATTCAAACCATGATAAGAGAACATATCCAAATGTACTAGACCGTAACTTCAACCCCAAGGCGCCTAATAAAGTATGGGTAACGGATATTACCTATATCCATACAGGAGAAGGTTTTATTTACTTGAACCCTGTTATTGACTTATTTTCACGCCGGGTTATAAGCTACGCCATAGACGATAATATGGAGCATACTCTGCCACTCCGTGCCTTAAATGAAGCTATTGCATTACGAAACCCCGAAGAGGGTTGGATCCACCATTCAGATCGTGGATCACAATATTGTTCGAACAATTATATCGAAGCCCTAAAGACAGCTAAAGCCACAATCAGTATGAGCAGGAAAGCGACTCCTTATGACAATGCCTGTGTAGAGTCCTTTTTTGCTTCATTGAAAAAAGAATACCTTTATAAATTTGTATTTCCCACAAAGGCAGCCGCGGTAGCAGCTGTCGAGTTTTATGTGCAATTTTATAACAGGAAAAGAATTCATTCCACACTTGAATACGCCACTCCAATTGAATGTGAATTGGCGTTCGAAAAGGCGCAAAGAGAAGACGCCAATAAAAAAGAGTTGCCCTCAGCCTAAAGGAATAATCGGTTTTTGATTTTTCCTTTTGGCTGAGGCATCCAAACGAAGTGTAAACGGAGTGCGGAATAAAAAATACGCCAATCCCTGGCATAAAATAATCTATTTTATTGACAGAAGTCCATGAGTCGCCAATAAAATTATATTTTCGCCAATAAAGTTGTGAACTCCGCCAATAAAATAAATCCGAGTCACAAACTAGATGAAAATCGCGATTCAGCGTGGGAAGACTGGACTTATAAGCAGGTTTTAGCTAGTATCAATACTAGAATGTTTACGTGAAGGAGAAAATCATGTCAGAAACTCAACCAATAATCGCTCAATTGAACCCTTTCCTGCAGCAGGCCTGGGAGAAGGCTGGATTCGAGGCAATGACTTCAGTCCAGTCGACAACGATCCCATTAATAATAGAAGGAAAAGATGTTGCCGCTGAATCGCCGACTGGTACTGGCAAAACTTTAGCGTACCTGCTTCCTGTTTTAAATAAAATCGATGCGAAGCTGCAGAATACACAGGCTGTCATCCTCGCTTCGTCACAGGAGCTTGTCATGCAGATCCTCGCTGAAATCCAAAAATGGGGAGAAGGCAGCGGAATCAAATCGGCAAGCCTGATCGGCGGCGCGAACCTTAAGCGCCAGATTGACAAGCTGAAAAAGAGCCCGCACATCATCGTCGGCACTCCTGGACGGACGAATGAACTGATCAAGCAGAAAAAGCTGAAGATGCACAAAGTGCACACCATCGTGCTTGATGAAGGTGACCAGCTGTTGACCCCTGAACATAATGAGACGGTTAAGAGTATTGTAAAATCGACTCTTGCTGATCAAAGGCAACTATTACTATTTTCAGCAACACTGCCAGAGGCTGTTGAAAAATCAATCAACAGGCTGGCGAATGATCCTGAAATCATCAAGGTGAAAAAGGATGATACCATTGATGCAGCGAAGGTCGAGCATATTTACTTCCTGAGTGAGCAGCGTGACAAGATCAAAATTCTTGAGAAAATCGCGCGTCTTGACGGTACAAAGTCGCTCGTATTCATTAAGGACATCCCTAACCTGATCATCGCTGCTGAGAAGCTGAATTTCAAGGATATCCCGGTTGGACAGCTGCATAGCGAACTGACAAAGCAGGACCGACAGAAATACTTGAATAAATTCCGCGAAGGCAACAGTGAGATGCTGCTTGTCACGGACATCGCGGCTCGCGGGCTTGATATTAAAGGTGTCACCCATGTCGTCCATTTCGATTTTCCAAGAGAACAGGATAAGTATATCCACCGTTCCGGACGTACTGGCCGTTTTGGCGCAGAAGGGACTGTCATCTCGATCGTCAATGAAAGAGAAGAACGTGATTTGAAGAAATTCTGCAAGGCGCTTAATATCGAGCCAGTGCTGAAGGAATTTTACGGTGGCAAAATTGTCGATCCAGAATAAGGGAATTCAAAAGCTATAGGCCGGTCCTATAGCTTTTTTCTATAAATAAAGGGATTTTTGTGAAATTTAAAGAATATATATTCCGAAGTTTATTATTGGAAGGAACTGTTGAACATGAAAAATCCACGTTTACATACATTGATGGAAGAATGGCTCCCGGAAGTGACAATCGATGACATGCAGGGGAAAATGGAGAGCGGCGAGCTGACTTCACATGATCTTGTGCTGATGTATCAGGCAAGGATCGCTGCTTTTGATAGAACAATCAAATCGGTGCTTGAATTGAATCCAGATGCTCTGCATATCGCGGCTGCACTGGATGCTGAGCGAAAACAAAAGGGTCCGAGAAGTCCGCTGCACGGTATCCCGATCATGGTAAAAGACAATATCGATACTGGCGATAAAATGCATACAAGCGCCGGGTCGCTGGCCTTGAAGGATTCCATCGCCTTGAAGGATTCGTTTGTTGCATCCAAGCTCAGGGAAGCCGGCGCAGTCATCCTCGGAAAAACAAATATGACCGAGTGGGCCAATTTCATGGCAAATGGCATGAAAGGCGGCTACAGTTCACGCGGGGGGCAGGTACTGAATCCTTATGGCCCCGGCAAGTTCGAGGTCGGTGGCTCAAGCGCAGGATCTGGAGCGTCGATTGCAGCGAATCTGGCGGCGGCTGCGGTTGGTACGGAAACGGATGGCTCGATTTTAAACCCCTCCTCACAGAATTCCCTGGTTGGCATCAAGCCAACAGTCGGACTGGTCAGCCGCAGCGGCATCATCCCGATTGCCCACACCCAGGACACGGCAGGGCCGATGGCGAGAACCGTCAAGGATGCAGTGTATCTTTTAGAAGCGATTGCCGGGCAGGATCCGCAAGACCAGGCAACAATGGTAAGTTTAGTTGAATTCAACCATGACTCTCTTTTCGATAAAAAAGCATTAAAAGGCACAAAGATTGCAGTTGCCAGGGAAGAGTATATTGGTAAATGGACTAAGGAACAGGAACAAATTTTTCAAAAAGCGCTTGAAAAATTGGAGGAACTTGGCGCTGAGGTTATTGAAGCTGCAATCCCAGCAGCAAAAGCGAAGTGGGGACACAATGTTTTAAGCTATGAATTCAAGGCTGATCTGAATGCTTATTTAAAGGGACTGAATATCCCAATCAAGACGCTCGCGGATGTCATTGCCTTTAATTATGAGCATGGTGAGAAAACGTTGAAGTACGGCCAGGAAGTGCTGCTGGAATCAGAAGCCACAAGCGGTACTTTAACGGAGGCAGAGTACCTCGAAGAACTCGAGTACAATCTGTATATGGCCAGGGAACAGGGAATTGACTATGCCCTGAAGGAATACGGAGCAGATGTGGTGCTTTTCCCTATGGACGGCTCGACGATCGGCTCTAAGGCGGGCTATCCGTCGGTTACGGTACCAACTGATTACACGGAAGAAGGAGAACCGGTGGGAATTACTTTCACGGGCACAGCCTTCAGCGAGCCGCTGCTGATCAAGCTTGCCTATGCCTACGAACAGGCAACCAGGGTCCGCCGTGCACCCGAACTTGGAATAAACGCCAGCGAAAAAATCCATACTACACCTTGAATCCATTAAAAGGAGCGAAGAAGCATGGGTAAGCAAAAGCTAGGCAACGGAAACGCCCAGCGTAACAACAATAAGAAAAAAGGCAATAACACACCAGAAGAGCTAGTCGAGTTTACAACCGGCCAGAAAGAGAAAAAATTCAATAATCCGATTGATTAACAGTAAAATGCCCCTGCAATTTCCTCTCAGGGGCATTTTTTATATCAGGATTGAGCTCTTTTAGAAATTTTATTGGCGAAAAAATAAATAATTCGACCACTTTTGGAGTTAATTCGACCACATTTTAAAATAATTTGGCGGATTTTTAATTTATTCGACCACATTCATGGATTATTCGACCAAGTCTGCATTTTTTAATGCCCGCTGCCCTTATCAAAATTACTCCCCGATACGTCGGCTACATTCTCGATTGCGACGAGCGCGTTCGGATCGATATCATCAACCACCGAGCGCAGGGTGGACAATTCAATCCGGCTGACGATCGTATAGATGATTTTCTTTGGTTCGCTTGAAAAAACGCCCTGGCCCTGGATATAGGTCATGCCGCGTCCTAATTGCTTCAGAAGGGCTTCGGCGATTTCTTCCGGGACATCGGAAATGATTGTGACCGATTTTAACTCTTCCATACCCTCAACGACGACGTCAATCATCTTAAAGGCGATAAAATAGGTGATGATCGAGTACATGGCTGTTTCCCAACTGAACACGAGCAAGGCGGCCAAAAGGAAGATGAACAAGTTCATGATCATGACGATCTGCCCAACGGACACAGTGCGCTTCTTGCTGACAAGGATTGCGATGATTTCGGTGCCGTCAAGCGCCCCGCCAGCGCGGATGACGAGGCCGACGCCGGTTCCGAGGATGACGGCACCGATGATGGTGGCCAAAAATAAATCATCCGTCACCCGGTCGAAGTGATGGAAATACGCTGTCGTTACGGATAAAATAATGACACCGTACAGCGTCCGAAGCGTGAATTTCATACCCATCCTCTTGTATCCGATATAAAGGAAAGGCAGATTGAACAGGATCAGGAAAATACTCATCGAGACGTTGGTCAATTCCGCTGCGATAATCGAAAGGCCGATGACACCTCCGTCAAGGATGGCGTTGGGGACGAGGAACATATCAAGCCCGAATGCAGCGATAATCGCCCCGATTGTAATTGTCACAAGCTGTGTGACCTCTTTTATGACTCTTTTTTTCTTTGTTGCTGCCACTAAATATCAAACCCTTTTCTATAAAAATCTACTTTCTAATTGCATTGTATGTACTATACTTATTGTATCAAACTTAAAAGTCATCTGGAAATTCTACATTATATATCCATGATTAGTAAATGCGTGTTTTGGGGTAATGAGTAGGGAAGTGATTCGAAACAACGGAGGGACCATTTTGGCTAACGAAATTCAGGTTAAACATAGATCCAATAAGCAACAGACAACGTCGAAAAAAAGGAAAAATCAACACAATAGAAACAAGAATAAGAAAACCGGCAACAATTCATATCTTCGAACCAATCCAAGACCGGCAGTTGACGATAACCGCCTCAAGCGTGCCGAAGAGAACGTTGACGATCTGCCGAAAAAAGATTCCAGCAAAATAACAAAGCAGGATAGAAGCAAAGTAATCGATCAGAATAATGGTAAACCATCAAAAAAGAGAAACAGCAAAATAACGACTCAAGATAACACTAAAACAACAAAACAGAACAACGGCAAAGCAACTACCCAAGATAACGCTAAAACAACAAAACAGAACAACGGCAAAGCAGCAACTCAAGAAAACGGTAAAACAACGGATCAAAACAACAGCAAAAAAACAAAAAGTAACGCTAAAACAATGAATCAGAACAGCACAAATGGAACAAATCAAAGCAGTGACGAAGCAAAAAACCAAAACACAGGCAATGAAAAATCGCAAAAAGCTTCTGCTTCTCAGGCGTCTTCAGAAAATCAAGAGGTAAAGCATAAAGAACAATCCGGCAAGTTTGAAACGGCTTTTAACCGGATCCATAAAGCGCTGAAGGAAATGGTGAAGGGGACGGACAGCGATGCGTTTGTCGAGCTGCTGTACTCTGGCTATAAGAATCATTCATTGGTCCGCAAGTATAAAAGTGAGCTGCATCAGTTTGCCAAGCTGCGGAATGCGATTGTCCATGAACGGGTGAATGCGGATTATTATATTGCCGAGCCGCATATCGAGGTAGTCGAGCGGATTGAGGAAATCGCGAAGGAGTTCGAGAAGCCGCAGACGGCATTATCAATCGCGACCAGTCCTGTGTTTTATTATTATGAGGATGCTTATCTAAAAGATGTGCTTAAGGTCATCAACAAGTTTGATTTTACGAGATTCCCGGTCTATGACAAGGATGATAAATATGTTGCACTGCTGACTTCAACAGAGATCATCCAGTGGATGGCGAAGCATTTTTCCGACAGTGTCGTTCACTTTGAAGATGTGCGGGTGAAAGAATTGCTGACCAAGGGGAAAAATTATTTCGTGACGTTTGTGGATGAGGAAGCATCTTTATACCATATTGAGGAATTATTCGAGCGTTACCATACGAGGGGCAAGAAGCTCCAGGCGGTCATTATCACGGAAACAGGCGACCGCCACGGAAAGCCAATCGGTGTCATCACACCATGGGATTTGCTTGACAGTGATCCAGAAGATTGACTTCACAAATCTTTAGAAAATCGTTCATTGACGAATTTACAGCGATATTGATATACTTCTGCTAATATTAATTATTTTAAATCAATAACTCTTATCCAGAGCGGCGGAGGGACAGGCCCTGCGAAGCCCGGCAACCTTCTTTTTTCATTGAAAGGTGCTAATTCCTGAAGAACGATTTCTGAAGATAAGAGAGGCTTAGCAATTGGAACCTCTCCTTATTTGGAGAGGTTTTTATATTTTTTAAAAGCAGGTGGATGAAATGACGAACAACAGATTTGAAACGGAAGTGCTTCACTCTGTACATACTAAGCAGCAGGGTATTAAAAGCAAGGCAACACCGATTTACCAGACGTCGGCTTTTACCTTCAATGATCTTGATGAATTGGAGGGTTTTTATCAGGGTGAGGGCAATTATTTGTACTCCAGGGTCGGCAATCCGAATACGGATGAACTCGGGCAAGCGGTAGCGGCTCTTGAGCATGCAGAGGATGGTGTGGCGGCTTCATCTGGATTGGCTGCAATTTTGGCAGGTGTCCTGGCAGTTGTGAAGAGTGGGGACCATATTGTTGCGGCGGACGATGTGTATGGAGGTAGCTTCCATATGCTAAAAGCAGAGCTTGAGCGCTTCGGGATTGAAACAACGTTCGTGCCGTTCTCGGATTTGGGCAATGTCACAAACGCCATCAAGCATAATACAAAGCTTCTATACACAGAGTCGATCACGAATCCGCTGCTTCGCGTTGAAAAGCTGGATGAAGTCATCGAGCTGGCAAAGATTAAAAAACTCGTTGTATTAGTTGATAATACGTTTGCCACTCCGCTCCATGTGCGTCCATATGAAGGCGGTGCCGATCTGGTTGTCCACAGTGCGACAAAATATATTGGCGGGCATAGCGATGTCACTTCAGGCGTCATTGTTGGCAGGAAAGAACTGATTGCCGAAGCACGCGCGAGAATCGTCAACCTTGGGGCGAATCTGAGTCCATTTGAAGCGTGGCTGACCTGCAGAGGCTTGAAGACGCTTGCCTTGAGAATGAAAGCACAATCGGAGAATGCCAGATTGCTTGCCGAATGTCTTCGTGAAAATAAGAATATCGCAAAGGTATACTATCCATTCGCAGAAGCTGAACAAGGATTTGGGGCTATCGTATCAATTGAGCTGGCGGAGCATGTGGATCCTGCCCAGTTTTTCAAATCGCTTGGCTGGGTAAAAATCGTTCCGACACTTGCGGGCGTCGAAACCACCGTCTCCCATCCGCTGAAAACCTCCCATCGCGCACTCCCTCCTGAGGCGCAGGAAGAACTTGGCATCACTTATCGTCTGGTGAGGATTTCGGTCGGAATTGAGCACGGAGAGGATATCGTTTCACAATTTGAAGCTGCGCTGGCTAAAGCTGTTGAATAGGATGGAAAATTTTCTGGAAATGCCGATATTATGATAGAAAGATCATTCATCCCCAGTGTTCGCGCTGGGGATTTTACAGGAGTGGATAGTATGCGGGACCTTTCGTTGAAAACAAAGGTGTTTGCTTTTTTTGGCTTGTTATTCTTTGCTTATGCCATTTCGACGTTATACAATTTTTACTTGCTGAATTCATTCAAAGTAGACTCTGATCCAGCCGAACTGGTATCCAGGAGTATGTATTCGACAGCCATTGCGGGTTCACTAATTTCAATAGGGTGCCTTGTTTTCATCATTATTTTATTCAAAAGGGTATTCAAGCCCATCGATCGCCTCACACAAGCGACACAGAGAATTGTTCAGGGTGATCTGGCGGTGGAACTGGCAAGTGATTCAAGTGACGAGATTGGGAAGCTGACCTCCCATTTTGATGCGATGATCAGTCAATTAAGGCTGCTCGTAGCCCAATGCCAGGACAATACCCGGGTTTTGCACGACTCTGCAAGAAAGCTATTCGAGAATTCACAGGTCCATGAAAATGAAAGCGAGAGAATAAAAGCTTCCATTCTTCAAGTCTCTGCAGGTGCTGAACAGCAGCAGGGCCATTCGGCAGTGCTGAGTGATATTGTTGATAATATGGTGCAAAGAATCAGCGAGATTGCTGAACTATCGAATCGGATTGAAACAATGTCCACGACCAATGCTGTTAAAAGTGAACAAGGCCAGACGTTCATCAGTGAAACGAGCACACAGGTGGGACGGATGGATCAGATTACGAGGCAGGCTGCCAGGGATGCTGAATCACTGGCTGAAAAGACGAATAAAATCGAAGAGATCGTCAGTATCATTTCTGGAATTGCCAACCAAACAAATCTGCTGGCATTAAACGCGGCAATCGAAGCTGCACGCGCAGGGGAACAAGGGAAGGGTTTTGCTGTCGTAGCCGGTGAAGTGCGATTATTGGCAGAGCAATCGCTGCATGCATCCCGGCAAATCCAGGATACAATCGAGGTTGTCCGCAGTGACATTAAACAGATGGTGGATGTCATGTCTGGCGGAAGCATGGAAGTACAAAAGGGCAGCAAGTTATTCGGTAATGTTGAAATGCAATATAATGAGATGCGGGATGGGATTCTGTCCATCCAGAAGGAAATTGGCACCATCAGCCAGTACACTGCAGATTTGAATCAGCAGACAGATAAATTGTTGACGATGAATAATGAAACGAATGTCATTTTACAAACAAATGCAGCCGGGATTGCCGAAATGGCAGCAGGGTTTGAGAATCAGGGAGAGACGGTCAGGGAATTGACCTTGACGGCTGAGAACCTGACACAAGTTTCTTCGGTCTTGAACAAGACCGTATCCGTCTATACACACAGTCAATAATCCTTCGACATCAGGTTTACACATCCTGTATGCGGGTATCTTTAAAAAGGACTACTCGTCTAAAGGAGGCTTTTAATATGTTTGAACATGAAAAACATCTTGTTGGAGTATATGATAACGAGCAAGACGCAATCCAGGCCGTAGAGGACCTGAAAAGGCAAGGGTACAATACCGATGATATCTCTGTTATTAGTAAAAACGACGATGAGATTGATCACGTCAACGAAGCAACCGGTACAAAGACTGAGGAAGGTCTTGCTGCAGGTGCGGCAACAGGCGGTATATTAGGCGGCCTTACAGGATTACTGGCAGGCATCGGAGCCCTAGCGATTCCTGGAATCGGCCCAATCGTAGCTGCAGGCCCGATTGCTGCGACACTTACTGGTGCTGCAGTAGGCGCAGGTGCCGGCGGATTGGCCGGAGCATTAATCGGAATGGGTATTCCGGAAGATGAAGCAGAACGTTACGAAGGCTATGTAAAAGAAGGCAAAATCCTTGTAGTCGTCGAGCGTGAAGAGAACAGAGTCGGCCTGAATGATGGTACAACAACCACTGGTTTGGATGGAACAAGAACGACCAACCCGGTTGATGCACCTCTAACATCGGACAACCCGGCTAACACTCGTTTTGACAACACACGTGATTTTTAATCGATAGAAAAGGCTGCCATTGGCAGCTTTTTTTACTGTCTCTGAAAATGACAATTTACGATTCCGCGATGCCCTTTTCCCTGTTTCAAACGGCAAAAGCTGGCTGCATCAATTTAGCAGCCAGCTTTTGCTATTCTTTCTCTTTAGTATCCAGTAAATCAATCCGGCTTGCATCATCGAAATCAAAAGCAGAGGTAATGAAAAACATTAAAGTACCGCCAAGCAGGCCGAGACAAATGACATAACCGATCGTCATAACCCATAGATATCCCATAATCCTCATTCCTCCCTTGATAAAACTATATGCATTGTTAAAGTGATGTTTTCTTGTTAGTTCAATATTCAACTGTATATTTTTATCAAATCTTCTCATCCTATCAGTTGAGGAGGAGTGAAGATGGTAAAAAAAATCATATTGGCCCTTGTTTTAATGAGTATGGCTATTCCGACCGCATCATTCGCGCAACAAGTCTATACGGTTCAGAATGGGGACTCTTTATGGAAAATTTCGGTCAGGTTCAAGGTTGGCCTTTCGGAACTTATCGGTGCTAACCAGCAATTCAAGAATCCTAGATTGATTTATCCTGGCCAGCGAGTCAATATCCCTAATTTAAGCGCCGCAAAGAGTATTGAAAGCCAGGTCATCCAGTTGACGAACCACGAGCGGGCGAAGAATGGACTTAAGCCAGTGGCAGCTGACTGGCAGCTTTCAAGGGTTGCGCGTTACAAATCTGCAGAAATGAGAGATAAAAGTTACTTTTCCCATACAAGCCCTACATACGGCAGTCCATTCACCATGATGAGGAATTTTGGAGTCAACCACAGGAGCGCGGCTGAAAATATAGCAGCGGGGCAGAGGACCCCCCACGAAGTAGTCCAATCATGGATGAACAGCCCTGGACATCGCAAAAATATCCTTAGCCCTGCATACACCCACATTGGTGTCGGGCATGCTGCAGGCGGGGATTATGGACACTATTGGACTCAGATGTTCATCACAAAATAAGGAACGGAAGAAATACCCCGGTGAAGCTGTCACCGGGGTATTTTTATGAGAGGAAAACGCAAGAGTGACGACCGGTCCGGTATGGTGCTAAGCCTCAGGACCTACCTGAAAATCAAGCTCAGGCACGTTATGGATTTTTTACGGCAAAGGTAAGATGAGTACATAAGAGATAAGGAGGAATTGAACATGAAAAAATTTGGTTTACTGTTTGCCGGCTTCATCGCTGCAATGGTACTGATGTCAAACCTTGGTCCGCTTGTGGGTCTCGGCGTGAGCTTGCTGGTGCTTTACTTTGTCGTAAAGCAATTTTTAAAGGCTCACTCGACAGCCGGAAAAATCGGCTGGGGAATAGCCGGGTTCATCATCTTGATGGCTGCAGCTTCAAATGTGCCAGCAATCCTGGGAATCGCAGCAGCTTACGTCCTTTACCTTGTATACAAGAACTGGGACAAAAAAGAAGTAGCAATGAAAGAAGCAAACGATCCATTTGTCAACTTCGAGAAGCAATGGGCAGAAATGAAAAACAACTAGGCTGCTGAAACACTACTATATGCGAAAAAAAAGGAGAGATTGTAAATGGCTAATCTATTAACAAGAATCAAAAACACTGTAATGGCAGATCTTCATGAGGCACTTGACCAGAAGGAAAGAAAGAACCCGATTGCACTGTTGAACCAGTATCTTCGTGAATGTGAAGCGGAGACTGAAAAGGTCGCGAAGCTGCTTGAACGCCAGGGCCAGCTTAAGGAACAGTTTGCCCGGGAATACCAGCAGGCAATTGAAATGGCAGACAAACGGAGACATCAGACGGAAATCGCGATGAGAGCGGGGGAAGCGGAACTTCAGGAGTTCGCCAGCAGGGAACAGGTTCAATATGAAGAACGCTCAGCCCGACTGAAGGAAGCGATGGAAAATGCAGGCAAGCAGCAGGTGGAGCTCGAACATAAATATGAAGACATGAAGCATAAATTGAAGGATATGCACATCCGACGACTCGAATTGATGGGCCGTGAGAATGTTACTCGTGCCAATTACCGGATGGACCAGGTGCTTGACCACAGCGATGGCTCCGACAAAGCCTATTCTAGGTTCACGGATATGGAAGCCTATCTTGATCAATTAGAAGAAAAGGTGAACAGCAACTATCACCGTAATACGATTGACGCAAGGATTGCCCAGCTCGAAAAAGAGTTCAAAAATAAAGAAACCCATACTATTTAATAGGCAAAACATGGTATTCTATAAAGGCGCAGGCAGCTGCGCCTTTTGGATATCACCTCTATTGAACTTCAACTTCATTCCACAGTAAACTTAATCCCAAATATTTAAAAAGGAAGGGGGAAAACACCGTGTTGAACAAGATGAAAAATGATTATGTCAGCTGGATTGTGATTACCGGAGTGATCCTCCTTTTGCTGGAAGTTTCTTTTTTCAACGAAGGGCTGATTTTCTCCCTTCTGGCAAGTGGAGCGATGATTTACTTTGGACGCTCTTTAATGCCGAAAAAATCAGGAAAGGTGCTGTTCTGGGCGGGATTATTCTTTTTCCTGAGCAGCGTTTTCAGCATGATGACCTTCAGGTTTTTCCTGTTGGCGGTACTGATCTATCTGGTATATCAATATATCCAATCAAAAAAGAAGCCTGAACTGATTACGCCAGTTTTACAGAAGCCTGAAAAGGAAGTCAGCAAGGAAATGGTGATTGAGAAACCGCCGCTTTTTAAAAATCGCTTGTTTGGACATCAGGAAACACCCTCACATGTGTATGAGTGGGATGATGTCAACATCCAGACCGCAATTGGCGACAGCGTGATCGACTTGAGCATGACGGTGCTGCCAAAAGGCGAGACGGTAATTTTCATCCGGAATATCATCGGAAATGTAAAGGTATATGTGCCATATGATGTGGAAGTCACTCTCCGCCATTCATCGATTGTTGGCTCTGCCGAAGTTTTCGGACACCAGGAAGGCAGGGTGCTGAACCAAAGTCTGTACGTGCAGACCCCTGGTTACGAAGAGGCCGGGCAAAAGGTGAAAATCTTCACCTCGATGATCGTCGGGAATATCGAGGTGAAACGCATATGACAACTGCCACGCGCCAGATTTTATGGGGACTCACCCTTGGAATCATATCGTTTATCGCGCTGACACTGTCCTATTGGCTGGCTTTCCCGGCAGCTCGCTTTTCCGATTTATGGAACCGTGAGCTGATGGACATTCCGTTTGTTATCTTCACTTTCAGCATCAGCGTTGTGCTTGGAATTGCGTTCGGCATGGCTTCAGGCATATACTGGCGCAAGCAATTCAAGACAGTGGACACCTGGCTCTTCCAGCTTGAGGAAGGGCAGCAGCCTGAAATAGAAGCAAACCAGGCATACGCAGAAATCACTTCAATCTCGAAACGTGTCAGCAAACTGTATAAACAAATCTCAGAAAAAGCGATGCTATCCCAAAGGCTCGCAACCGAAAAAGCGGAGGAGCAGGAATCGCGGATCCAGGAAATCATTTCCCAGGAGCGGAACAGGCTTGCAAGGGAGCTGCATGACTCGGTGAGCCAGCAGTTGTTTGCGGCATCGATGCTGATGTCGGCGATAAATGAAACGAAGGGGCCGTCGGAGGAACGGGAAGCGAAGCAGCTGAAGATGGTGGAGGAAATGATCCACCAATCTCAGCTTGAAATGAGGGCGCTGCTTCTGCATCTCCGGCCGGTCGCGTTGAAAGGGAAGAGCCTGCAGGAAGGGATTGAGGAACTGCTGCTCGAATTAAGACAAAAAGTTACCATGAATATCAACTGGAAGGTCGAGCCGTTTCCGCTTGATAAGGGCGTCGAAGACCATCTGTTCCGGATTTTGCAGGAGTCAATCTCGAATACGCTGCGCCATGCAAAGGCGGATCAGCTGGAAGTTCTGCTGATCCATCGTGATGGTAAAGTCATATTGAGAGTGGTTGATGACGGAATAGGCTTTAATGTTGAAGAAGCGAAAGCGGGATCATACGGGCTTCAAAACATGCACGAACGTGCGGGGGAAATCGGCGGGACATTGAAGATTGTAAGTGTTGAAAATAAAGGGACCAGGCTTGAGGTCAAAGTTCCAATATTAGTGGCGGCAGGTGAGGAAAAATGATTAAAGTAGTGTTTGTAGATGATCATGAAATGGTTCGGATCGGTGTCTCATCGTATTTATCAGCCCAGCCGGATATCGAGGTAATCGGCGAAGCGGATAACGGCAAGGCGGGAGTCGATATGGCACTCGAACTGCGGCCGGATATCATCTTGATGGACCTGGTCATGAAGGAAATGGATGGCATCGAAGCGACAAGGCAGATCATTGAGCAGTGGCCGGAAGCAAAAATCATTATCGTGACCAGTTTCCTCGATGATGAAAAAGTGTATCCTGCACTTGAAGCCGGTGCGACAAGCTATATGCTGAAAACCTCTAAGGCCAGCGAAATTGCCAATGCGGTGCGGGTTACATATTCCGGCCAGCCTGTGCTTGAACCCGAAGTGACCGGGAAGATGATGATGAAAATGCGACAGAAGAACAGCGTCGAATTGCATGAAGAGCTGACCGAGCGCGAGATGGAAGTATTGAAGCTGATCGCCGAAGGCAAAACGAATCAAGAAATCGCCGATGAGCTGTTCATTGCCCTGAAAACCGTAAAAACGCATGTCAGCAATATCTTAAGCAAGCTGCAGGTTCAGGACCGCACCCAGGCAGTGATCTACGCGTTCAGGCATTCACTTGTAAAATAATGAAGCTTTGCTGAAAAAGTTATGATTTTCAATTGGGCTCTTAATGGAAACTGATTGCGGAAATGGGTTCTGCTGAGAAGCATACGAAAACAGCCTAAGATAAGGAGGTCCCGGATATGGAACCATTGTTTGGTGTATTCCCTCTGTTGGGAGTATTAATTTCACTTGTACTTCCACTGGCCATGATCATCCTGTTCGTCATGCTGGTGACGAGCACAAAAAGACAGGAAGCTTTGATGAAGGAAATTCTTGAAGAGCTAAGGAAGAATCAATCAGATAAAAGCTATTTGGATCGTTAAAAACACAACCAGAAGCCATTAGAAAAACAAAAAGAGGCCAATGGCCCCTGTTAAAACTAATTTGCTTTCCCTTCGATTACATCTAATTTCATAAGCATTTCGCTTAGCGCAATGGATATGACTTCCCGTTCTTCAAATTCATTTGGAAAATGGGAAGCACAATTTATATAGTTATGCTTTTCAGCTAACTTTTCTTTGATTTTTTTACACATCCAGAGCTGGTAATCTGAAAGTTCCACGTGTCTAAGCATTGTCACCCACTCCTTCGTTAGTTATCCTTACCCGCGGTCCAAGCCAGTTTAAACGCTTTATCCACAAGAATATCAGCATGGGAAAAATTGATAAAAAGCCTGCCCTGGTGGGTTCCTGCACAATTCAATCAAACGTTTGATTATTGGAATTTGCGGAAAATGGGCTGCATGCAATTCAGGAAAAACTTGCTAAAATAATAATGAGATTGTAGAATGAAACTAACTATTAATGAACGGAGGTGAGGAGAGATGATCAAGACTGTTTTTGTACGCGGATTTTGGAATGAGTTCCTATATTTTTGTCGTGCAAAATTTGCTGTTGCAGCTGTCAACGGGATACGTATGCCCTTTTTTAACAGCTCAATATCAAAAACAAACGGTACGATCATCTCTTTTCCCGCTTAGGTGAATGGGGAGGGCACATTTGTCCTCCTTTGTATTCATGGAATTCAAAAGCCAGGAGCAGAGCCATCTGCCCCTGGCTTTTTTGCGTTTACCGATAGACAGGTTCAGGTGAAGAGGGGGATCGATTTAGGAGGAAATCATAATGATTACATGCAGTGTGAACAAAATAAGCAAAATGTACGGCGGCAATCTCATATTCGAAGATATGTCGTTTGAAATAAATGAAAAAGACCGAGTTGGCCTGGTTGGACCAAACGGATGCGGCAAGACCACATTGCTGCGTCTTGTTGCCGGAATGGAAGAGCCGGACAATGGAAAGATTCACTGGAAAAAAGGCCTGAAGATCGGCTATCTGGCCCAGATACCGGAATATGATGCAAGCATGACTGCGAAAGATGTTTTGGCGACAGCTTTTGAAGACTTGCTGGATGTCCAGGGTGAGATGAAGCACATGGAAATGGAGATGGCAGCGGCTGGCGAGGACTCGCATAAGCTTGAAAGGCTGCTGGCAAAATACGGAGTTCTCCAGGAGAGGTTTGCTCTTGGCGGCGGTTATGAAATGGAAGCGAATATTGACAGAGTTGCCAACGGCTTGAGGATTGCAAGCCTGCTGGATTCCAATTTCAACAGATTGAGCGGCGGAGAGAAGACGAAGGTGGGCCTGGGACTGAGCCTGCTGCGTAATCCGGAGTTGCTGCTTCTAGATGAACCCACCAACCACCTTGATATCATGGCTGCCGAGTGGCTGGCAGAATTTCTGAAAGAATATGAAGGCACCGTGGTCATCATATCTCATGACCGTTATTTTCTAGATGAAACTGCGACCAAGATCCTCGATATGGAGGATGGAGAAATCGATCTCTATCACACAAATTACTCAGGATTCGTTAAGGAGAAGGAAGCGAAATTGCTGCGTGAATTCCAAGCGTACGAAGAGCAGCAGCGAAAAATCAAGAAAATGAAGGAAGCGATCAAGAGGCTGAGAGACTGGGCGAACCGGTCCAATCCTCCAAGCTCAGCGCTTCATAAGCGGGCGACGAATATGGAGAGGGCACTTGCCAGGATTGAAAAGCTCGACCGGCCGGTTTTGAACAGGAAAAAAATGAGCTTTGAACTCGAGACTGGAGCTCGCAGCGGAAAAGATGTGCTTGTTCTCAAGGATGTGAGTAAGTCCTTTGGCAGCAGGGAGCTTTTTGACACCATACATCTGCAGCTTAAATATCAGGACCGTGCGGCAATTGTCGGCGAGAATGGTTCCGGTAAAACGACACTGCTGAAGTTCATCAGGAATGAAATTTCACCCGACAAGGGAGAAGTCCGGCTTGGCAGCAATGTCAAGATTGGCTATCTGTCCCAGCATATGGAGCTTTCCAGCAAAGAGGGAAACGTTCTGGACGCATTCAGGAATGAAGTTGTCATGAATGAGGGGGAAGCCAGGAATGTTCTGGCAGGATTCCTCTTTTACGGGCCAGCGGTTTTCAAGAAAGTCTCCCAGCTGAGCGGAGGAGAACGGATGAGGCTGCGGCTCGCCCAATTGATGCATCAGGATCTCAATTTCCTGATCCTTGATGAACCGACCAACCATCTGGATATCGACTCCAGGGAGGTGCTGGAGGAAGCCCTTGATGGATTCGAGGGAACGCTGCTGGCTGTTTCCCATGACCGTTATTTCCTGAATAAACTCTTTGACAAGGTATACTGGCTTGAAAGCGGCGAGTTGACCGAAATACCCGGTAACTACGACCGGGCGAGGGCTAAGATGGAAGAAAAACGGAAGCAGCTTGAGGATGGAGATTCAGAGGTTATCCGTCCCGTTAAAGAGCCTATAGTAAGGGAAAAGGCTGATAAAAAAACTACTGCTGCTCCCAACGAAGAGGAACTGCTCGAGAACATAGAAGTACAGGAAGCGGAAATTGCTTTGATTGTAGACCAAATGTCCTTTGTCTCAGACTTAGCTGTATTGCAGGAGCTTCACACGAAAAAAGAAGAACTGGAAAGTAAATGCAATCAGCTTTATGAAAAACTGGAGGAAATCTCATAGTGATTAGATAAGAACTGCTGGCAGCCGGCAGTTCTTTTTATATTGGAAAAAAACGAGTGGGTTTCCAATTCGCTATAAAAAAGTGAAGGTCGCTATAAAAATCGAAAAGTCGCTATAAAAAATTAAAACTCGCTATATAAATTTGAAACTCGCTATAAAAATCGAAAAGTCGCTATATAAATTTGAAACTCGCTATATAAATTTGAAACTCGCTATATAAAATTGAAACTCGCTATATAAATTGAAAAGTCGCTATATAATTTTGAAAAAGGCTTTAAAAGAGCAAGACTTGCTATAAAACTTCCGTAAAAAAACCAAAACTCGTTATGAAATCAGAATTTCCGCTATAAACCTATACTCTTGCTGAAAAAATCCACTCCAAATCTAAGACTTTTACCGTTGAAATCGACTTTTTAGCCTCCCTCACCGCCAATTTGCACTTTCTTTAATATTGTCCGGACTTGTCTCATATGTTTATAAAAGTAAATGAGACAGGATTGGGAGAGAAGCTATGAGTACTTTTTTAAAAGGGATGTCCATCCTCGTGGTCGCTAATTTTCTAGGCGAAATAGTGGAATTCCTCGTTAATATGATTCTTGCGCGCGAGCTTGGTGAAAGCGGGATGGGGCATTACATGACGATTTTGCCGACGATTTTCCTGATCATGCTGCTGGCAAATTTTGAACTGCCTGTGTCGATATCCAAGATGATTGCTGAGCATGATGAGTCCTACCATCGGAGCATGATGCGCCATGCCATCAGGCTGGCAGTGGTGTTTACAACGGTTCTGCTGATTTTGGCTGCTATCGTGATTCCAATCATTCCGGTTTTCAATGAATACCATCCATTGCTGAAATGGGTGGTTATGTCGCTCATCCCTGTCATGACGATCACGGCAATTGCCAGGGGGTTTTTCATGGGAAAACAGGAAATGGGGAGGATCGCGGTTTCACATTTCCTGCGGCGCGCAGTCCAGCTTGTCCTGTTATCGGCTGTTTTCCAGTATTTCGAGTTTGGCAGTGAAACCGCTCTGCTTGTGGCTTTTTGCACGCTTGCCGGGAGTGAACTCGTCGTCTTCCTGTATTTATTGCACCATTTCATCATGTCCTATCAAAAAATCAAGAAGGTGCCAGGTAAGCATGTAAGCGGCCGGGAAGTCAGAAAAAATCTGGTGGAAGTGTCGGTTCCGACGACAGGATTGAGGATTTTCCATTCCCTGACCCATGCAGTGCAGCCCTTCTTGATCAAATTTGCGATCGTAAGCGCAGGACTGACCCCGGATATGGCAACGGAACAATTCGGGATGATGGCGGGGATTGCGATGACAATTGGTTTTTTCCCGGCATTCATTGCTCATTCTTTCCTGATCATACTGATTCCGACTGTTTCAAAGGCCTATGCGGAAAAAGAATTCGTGAAGCTGCAAAAATTGCTTCAGCAGGTGATGCTGCTGACCCTGTTTTATGGCTTGCCTTCTGTAACAGCCTTTTACTTTTTGGCTGAGCCATTGACGATGACGTTTTTCCATTCAAAACAAGCGGCTGTCTTTTTGCAGCTGCTGGCACCATATTTCCTGTTCCATTATTTTACCATCCCGATGCAGGCCTATTTAATCGGGCTGGGTCTGGTAAAGGATGCTTTTATCCATTCCGTCTATGCAACCATTGTTACCTTTGCGCTCATCTATCTGGTCGGATCAAGGCCAGAATGGGGGATGGAGGGTGTTATCATTGGCATGAATACTGGCAGTATGGTCATCTTGCTGATGCATTACATGACCATTTGCAAAAAGATTGGCATCACCTGGCTGTCCAGGAACACGATCAGAGATTCCCGATTGTAAAAGGTATTTGGACATTTTCGAAGAATTAATAGATAGAAGATATTTTCAGGAGTGATGGTGTGGGAAAAGTATTGCGTGGGCACCATCTCCTCTGTGTGCATGGTTTCAGGGGGATGGGCTATAGTGTTGAGTTTGTTAAGAAAATGGAAGGGATCGTGAAGGATATCCGTGATCCCGGTCAGGATTTCTACATAAAAGTGGTTGCTGCTTTCGATGATGCCTGCATGTCGTGTCCGCACCGCGGGCTTGAGATTTGCGAGGCAAGCGAGGGTTCCAATGAGCATGTTTTATCGATGGACGGAAAAGTCATCCGCCATTTAGGACTTGTGCCCGGCGAGCGCTATTTAAAGTCAGAGCTGGTAAATTGGACCGCTGAAAAAGTTGAACCCGATGACCTTGATGAACTTTGCAAAAATTGCTCCTGGCTGCAATATGGGGTATGCAAGGAAGGGATCGCGCAACTTCGTGAGAAGAATACCGCAAGGGTCTCAGTGGAATAAATCTGAAAGAACAATAAAAGATGCCTGATCTGTGTTTGCAGCATACAAGCAAAGTGTCAGGCATCTTTAAATTTTTCTTCGATTTTAGGGTTATTGCCGTATAAAACCAGTTTGTCGCCAGGCTCCAATTTCGTCTCATGTGCTTTGTTGCGGATATTGATTTCGCCTCTTTTAATGAATAAAAGGATGATGTCATCTTCCATATCGACAATATCATCGAATGTCATATCAGCCAAGCGCGAATCTTCTTTAATGGCAATCTCCCTTACCTCATCGTCCTCATCCATTACAAGGACATCGCTAATCGGCAAATCAGCCAGCTCATAGTTTTCTTTTAACTCGCTTTTCAATTTCCCAGACATCAAATGCTGCACTATTGGCGCTCTCAATATTAACAAAAGGACCAAAAGTCCTCCGGCAACATAGCCGATTTCCATTGTATAGAATTCATCCTCTAAAAGTTTGCTGATGGCCGAGATAATGACAGCCAGCGAGAAAGCTCCGAACAAAATCAGAAATGCTCCAAGTCGTCTCCTGACAGGATGGTCAATAATCAGCTCGGATTCCCCTGTTGTAAATCCAGTTCCGGTTAACATCGAGATGACCTGGAATCTGGCTACTTTTCGTTCCAAACCAGTTGCCACAAAAATGGATGCATTAATTTCAATCACTGTAAAAACGATGAACAGGTATATGAAAATGAATAATATGCCCATTACCTCCATCCCCCTCGCACTATTTAGTATTGATTGCCGAGGTGTGATTTAAACAAAAATAGACCGGGGAAGTAATTCCCCGGACAATTTTATCGTTG
Organism: Mesobacillus sp. AQ2; assembly: GCF_030122805.1. NCBI lineage: Bacteria > Bacillati > Bacillota > Bacilli > Caryophanales > Bacillaceae > Mesobacillus > Mesobacillus sp. AQ2. The sequence goes on from NZ_CP126080.1 coordinate 961,442, forward strand.
TTCCTGAAGATTCTCGTTGTAATAATTCACTCCGTACATTGCACCTTCGCTGACCATTTTATTGTCTTCAACGTCCAGAGGATCAGGGTTGCCGGCTTTTTGGACTGGTAAGACATCTGTCTTCGATGGCATTACTTTTTCTTTCACTTGCGTAGCCATCTCGGTAAGTTTTGTTTTATTTTCCGGCTTCATCGCCATCCACAAGGCTGCAGCTCCAACACCTAACATGACAGCATTTTTAGTTTTGGTTTGCATTGTTTTTCCCTCCTGTAATGGTTTCAATTTTCTTTTGTCTATATTCGTATTTACCCTGTCGATAAAATTCAGAAACATTTTTAAAATGGAAGTCCTGCCAAGTATTAGCCTATCCGTTTCAAGCAGGCTAATAAGGGGAAGATTAATAGTTGATAATCATATGAAAGGTCTGAGACCATATGAAATATACATTTAATCAGGAAAAATGGACATGGTTTGATTTCGATGAGGGAGACGAGGAGAAAGTCAAGGAGCTGGTCTCGCAAAATTCAAACTGTGGTGAATGGTTTGAAAATATTATAGACCGGAAAGCCAACCTGCTCAACCTTAACACCGAAATAAGGGGAGAGGAATACATTTGGGGCTCACTGATTTACCAACAGGATATCGAGGATAAGGGTGAAAAAAATATCTTCCATTTTTACATCCGTAAGGACTTTTTCATAACAGTTAATTTTGATTTCTCCATTATTGATGCAAGTCCAATCGGAGTACAGAAACAGATGGATCAGGCAGAAAATGGGATAGAAGGCTTTTTTATTCTTCTCGGAGAAATTTTATCGACCTATTTACAAAAAATAGATGGCTATGAAGAACGTCTTCATAATCTACTATGGGAAATGAAGGAACAGAACAATCTGAAAATCCTCGAAAGAATCTATGAAAATCGGCATGAACTCCTCATTTGGAAAAACCTGGTTGTCCCGATCGTGGAGATAAAATTCATCGCTGAGGAAGCGTATGGACAAGGAATCCATGAAAACTCCGAATTCAACCGGGTAGAGACGAGGGTAGAACGGATAAGGATGCTGCTAAGCGAATACCAGCAGGCAATTGATACGATGATCAATCTCGAAGAAGTCGTGTCCACCCACCGCGGCAATGAAATCATGAAGACCCTGACAGTCATGACGATTCTATTCACGCCAGTGACCGCATGGGGTGCTGTGTGGGGAATGAACTTCAAAGTGATGCCGGAACTGGAGTGGAAGTTAGGATATTTATTTGCAGGAGTATTAATCATCGCCTCAACAGCAGGTCTATATTATTATTTGAAGGTAAAAGGCTGGATGGGTGATATTCTGAAGGTGAAAAAGAAGAACCGATTCTTTGGGTAAGAATTAATACGGATAAAATAAAAAATCGCCCGAGGGCGATTTTTTCTATTCAGCCAATTTCACAAGCATATGGGCAAGGGCATGCTGCTGTTCTTTATTGCCAACCTTCCAAAGCTCCTGCAAAAGCTGCTCCTCTTTATTGCGAGGTGCTACGTTCTCCGCGAGATAACCGGCTACCTTTTCGGCGGTCTTTGCCAACTGCTCCTCATTTAAACCAGCTGTTTTACCAAGATTGATCCGTTTGCTTAAATAGGTCCTGAACTCATTGAAATCACCAAGGATCTCATCCGCCTGCTGCGTATCCATGCGATCAAGAGTCTCCTCTACCTTGCTCGTATCCACTTCGCCATCTTTATGAATCATATGATCTTTTTCCATGTGTAAAAACCTCCTCGTTAAAGATAGTTATTAAATACCCTGTTGCCGGAATCTAGTAAACATTTGGGAGCACATTCAAGGTTGGAAGGTTAATGAAGCATATAGTGACCGCTCTTTTTCATGTGTTTAAACGCCGATTGGTTTAATACTTAGAAGCTCTTTTGGTATGTGATGAAGTGGTTTTTAAAACTTTAGTAGAGCTTAGAAACAAGGTGACGAAATTGCCCTGTGTGTAATACAACCCAAAAGAGTTTAATCAAAAAAGGTGCTGGCCGCTTGGCCTGCACCTTTTTTGAGTCCGACATCCGGACGATGGGAGGAGTATCTCAGCTGTTGCTATTCAATTTTGCGCTCTGGGGTGAATCGATATTAAATATATCGATTTAAGACCAGCGTGCCTTGAGACAGCAGCGCGAATCTTCCTCCGCTTGCATAGCCAATGACGTATTCCGAAGTCGCCGTGAAGTCTTTCAACTTAACCAGTCCCTTCCTTACTAGTATTGGCATTGCTCCAATCCTGCGGACTAACTTAGAGGAGTGTCCTGCTCAAGCTATTCAAAAACAATGGTGTCAATCGATGTTAAGTCCATCGATTTAAGACCAGCGTTCCTTGAGATAGCAACGCAAATCTTCCTCCATGTGCTAAGCCAATGACATATTCCGAAGTCGCCGTAAAGTTTTGCACTTTAACCAGTCCCTTCTAGTTTTTGTATTGGCCTTGCACTATATATATACCCGGATGAAATCACAGAAAACTCTTAAAACTTGATAAAAACATGGTAATTTAACCAAATATTGGAGCAAGCGAAAAGGCAGCCGCAGTGGACTGCCTTTTGAATCATATTTAGTCATTACTGGATAGGATCCCGAAGAAACGAAGGATATATAGGAAAAGATTGATGAAATCCAGATACAGGTTCAAAGCCATCAGCGGCACTTCTTCCGGACTCACTCCATAATGTTTCATCCTATTGAAATCGAATAAAACATACCCACTGAAGACAAGTATTCCGATGAAGGAATAAGCCATCATACCCGTTGAGCTAAGCGGCCAGATCCAGTTAAAAATGCTAACCGCAATCAAAGCAAGCAAGGCTGCCATCAGCATGCCGCCAAGAAAGCTGAGGTCACGCTTTGTTTTTGTCGCATAAATTGCAAGACCAGCGAAAACAACTGTTGTAGCCCCGAGCGCGTTGATCACGACATTGGCACCAGAAACCGCGATGTAATGGGCAATGGCCGGATACATCGTCATTCCGGAGATGAACGTAAACGCATAGAGGAATGCATAAGATATCGCCTTCCTTTTTCGTAAAAAGAACACCCCAATCAGCATCGCAAGCTCAATGATAACGAGCGGAAGGAACAGTGCTGGCGGAACGAACACTCCTGCCATTGTGCCAATGAAGGCGATTGCCAGGGAAAAAGCGAAAGTTCTCATTACCGATGGCATCATGGAATGATCAGAGTAAGCGTACATGAACAAGTCACCTCATAATATTATTTGATTATGTATACGGGTGACAGGCATCGCTGGTTTCATCCAGAGAGAAAAAATTTAAATGCTATTTTTTTCCCTTAGAAGATCTCGGATTTCTTTTAGAAGCTCTTCTTTTACATCTGGTGTAGGAACGACAGGCTTAGCCTCTTCCTTTTTACGATAACGGCTGATGATTTTGATGAAAATGAAGATGGCAAAGGCCGTGAGGAAAAAGTCTACAATGGACTGGACGAACGCGCCGTATTTTATCGTTTTGTAAGTAAGTGTTGAGAAATCCTCTCCAAATGAAAGCAGACCTACAATCGGCATAATAATGTCATCTACAAGTGAGGAAACGATTTTTCCAAAAGCTGCCCCGATGATGACCCCGACTGCAAGGTCAAGCACATTGCCTTTGAAGGCGAATTTCTTGAATTCATTCCACATTCAATATGTACCCCCTAAAACTAATATCTATTATATTTTGCGAGAAGGGGAGGGAAAAAGCAATAGGCCTGTTCCACTAGTGGGAGCAGACCTAACTATTTTTATTGAATCAGTCTCATTTTCAAAGCTTTTACAGCAGCATCGGTCCGATTCTTGGCGTCCAGTTTATGGATAATGGCAGAAATATAGTCACGTACCGTATAGGCGCTGAGGTGAAGTGCGTCGGCTGCTTCATTGATAGAGGCACCTTCCGCGATGAGCTTGAGTACTTCTCGTTCACGTATGGTCAAGACGGCGTGCTGGACGCCAAAGAGCTGGACGGCATCCTCGTAATACTGGTTCAATAATTCGCCGCCATATTGTCCGAACTTGATGAGAGCCGTCAGAGTCTGATTGTTGACGGTGAATGACTTATTTTCTCCGCGGTCAAGAAGCGCGAGGCCAATCAGTTTATTCTCAGCCGGTACGTAAATCGGCAGGACGACAAGGGACTTCAAACTATACTCTCTTACATATTTTCCTGGCAAAATTTCGGCGGCGGCTTCGATGAAAATCGGCTTTGAGTGGCTGAAATGCTTTAAATATTTACGCAAAAGCGGAAATTCGGCGATACTCTCCTTAATATGCTGGACCGAGCCCGTATTAACATTATGTGCGTGGACGCCAACACCGCTGTGCTCGCCTGGTGAGTAGATGAAAAGGGCGCAGCGCGAAAATGGAAGGTAATCAACAAGACCCTGGGTGATCATTTTGACTGCTTCCGAGGCGCTTTGCGAATGAATCAGCCGCTGCTGGAACAGTAGTGTGGCATCCTTCCACTCAAGCTCGCTTTCTAGATGATTGAGTTTCATCTGCTTTAAGTACATTTTTCTCAGAGTTTCTTTTTGCCCATCTGTGATTGTCTCAGCCGGGTCCTTTATACAAATCATCAAGGTTTCAGTCAAGCAGGGAATTGTGATGATCTGAGGTGCTTCCTGGCCTGGAGACAGCAATCTGCTAAGGGCCGTCGACAAATCAGCCAGATGGTCTGCTTGAAGGCTCTCACACATGGTGACAAGCTGTTCGGTTGCCGGCTGAGCTTCAGCGCAGACGACTTTATTAACCTTGTATCGGTTTTTTTCATTACGGATCACCGCGAGCCAATTGCTTCGGACAGTCCGCAGCCCGACGATGGTCTTCAGCCATTTGTCATCCTGGTATTCCAGCCGCTGTGTGCGCAGGACCTTATCGATGATCCTCGTGAAAAAAACCTGAATTGCCTGGTGATCAAGGAATCCAGCATTCTTTCTTTTTAATGTTTTATGAAATAGATTTTCCACTGCGCTGATCAGGAAGATCGCATCAAAATCATCGACAAATTCGTGATGCCGCTTTTGCCATTTCAGGACCAGCAACTGGATGAAATCATTTGTAGAAACAAAGGTAGTTTTCGAAAGACTGTTGAAGCCATAAACAATCATCCGCTCAAACTCTGATACAAGGTCGTTTTGCCAGGCCCTTAAATCCTTCTTTAAAAAGGACCATTCCTTAAGAAAAGGTTTCTCGTACTCTTTTAAGAGAAATAACCCTCTTATGGCTAAATCCTCAATTTTATGTTCCATCAGGCAACCCCACTCTCAGATTCTGGTAAAATATCATTCGTTTAAAAATTCAGATTTTTGTCCGTCATCTTCTTATACCCCGACATTTAACGGGGTTAACTTGTTGTTAACGATTTTTTTCGGAGTTGTTCGCCTCATTTTTCGGGGGTATAGTATGGGGAGAATTAATTTTGAATTTTAAAAATATTTAACGGAGGTGGCTTCCTTGAATGGAGCTGTCGTAATGGAAAGCAAGACGAATAAAAAGGTGTTTTGGGGTGCGCTCGCATCAGGATTGCTAGCGCTTGGAATCCTGCTGGTGTCCTTCGGGGTATCCGGAGTAGCGTATGCTGTACCGATTGCCGGAGTAGGGGATTTTTATGTTGAATTCGATAAGCTTGAGGGAAAAGGCTATAAATTTTACCCAAAACTCGGCGAGACGAGCAGCTCAGACGCTGCACCGCAAGGAACCAATATCATCGATACCCTGACAATCGACAATCTGAAGTTATATAAGGATTTTCAGGTAGGCGGGGAGTGGATCCGCGTAAAAATCCAGGCTTCAAAGCCAGTACAGATTTCAGGTCTCCAGCATGATGCCGGGCTGATTGAAGCAAATGCCAAGTTCCAGAACCTCGCGCTTAAGGAAAACAACAGTACGGACTGGACAAAGCAATTCGAGCAGACTTCAAGCACGATCACTCTTGAGAATGCAAAATTGAAAACGCATTATTTATTCCAGGAAACTATTAATATGGCGGGCATGAAATTGACCGTAGAAAAAATCGATAAGAAATAATCGAGGTGATAGATATGGTTTTTAAAAAATGGAGGCATACAAGGCCTTTTTTCGGATCGATATTGACCGTACTAAGCGGGCTGATGATTCTATGGGTGCCGTTGAACCTTTATATGAGCACATTCCTCCCAGGGTCGGTCGCAGTCATCGGCTTGCTGTTTGGCGGATTGATCACGCTGATGGGATTGTTGTCATTCTTTTTGCCAGGTGCCTCTAAAGCATTAGGCATCATCGTCATTTTTTTATCCATTCTATCAGTCATTGGCGCTTTGGGAGGCTTTCTGTTCGGAACAATATTCGGCATTATTGGCGGTGCATTGCTTACTGCATGGCGAATCGTACCAGCAGAAGAGTCATCAAAATCGCCACGCTCGGACGTTACAGAGCAGCCAGCCAAAACGGGGTAAAGGGGAGAAAAAATGAAGATTGTCAAACATCGATTGTTTTTAATCGGAATGTGCATTCAACTGGCTGCATTATCCTTTCTCCCATTTATTGAAAAAGCGAATGCAGCGGGAAGTGACAGCGACGGGTTCATCATCCAGGCTGACAGAGTCGTCGGAGAGAATATGAAGGCAACGATCGTGGCTGGCGAGACGTCCGGCTCGAAGGCAAAGCCGATGCTGCGGATCACCTACGATTCCGCACAGATTTATGGCATGAGACTGACTAAACAATTCGCGACTCCAGGAGGAACTGTAAGCATCACAATGAAAGCGAGCGGACCTGTCCATATTAAAGGGATGCAGGTCGATGCCAGTGCGATTTCTTTCCAGGGAGCATGCTTGCACGCATCTAAAATCATACCTAATGCTGCGCTCGAAGGAGTGACGATGGTCGCCCATTCCATGAAAGCCGCCAACAGCAGCCTCGACCAGCTGCAGCTTCAGACAGTCAGCGGCAATGGCGGAGTCCAGAAACCAGGCACCTTGCAAATTTTACAGGAACTTGGATCGATGCCATTCGAACAGATGAAGAAGGAGATTGGAAAAATCACCAGCGGCCAGCTTCCGCTTACATGCGAGGGAGAGGAGGAAAGTGAGGATGCGGTCGGATCCATCACAAATCCAGCCGATGAGCTTCTTGACGACGTGACCGACCCAGTCGATGACGCGATTGGGAAAGTGACCGATCCTCTCGATGATACGATTGAAAAGGTGACCGACCCACTGGATGACACAATTGGAAAGGTGACCGACCCACTCAAGGAGGCGACCGATCCGCTGAAAGATACTGTTGAGAAGGTAACCACACCGGTCAAAGATACAGTAGACAAGGTAGTGTCACCTGTGGATAAGACGGTGGGCAAAGTAACAGAGCCCGTGAAAGAGGTTGTCAAAGAAACGACTGACACCGTCAAAAAAGTGACTGATCCCGTGACAGAACCAGTGAAAGGGACAGTTGACGCCACCGCAAAATCTGCCTGTGAAAAGCTTAAAGCTGCGAATGGTGAAATTACCAAAGAACTGGGCCTGGAATTGATCGACGAAGCCCTGGCGGAAAACAAGATGCTGGATGAACTTTGTCCAACAGATAAGACCCTGACAGATCAGCTTGAAAGCTTGACGGAAGGCCTGCTCGATTCATTGGGCCTGCTTAACCTGCTGGGATTGAAACCGAGCGAGGAAGAACAGCTGAAGAAGATGAGAGAAGCCATTCTAAAGGAACCAGATGGATCAATCATCGATTTTGACTAACAGAAAAGGCAGAGGATCATTCCTCTGCCTGTTAATATTTTATTGCGAAAGATTTATAGGTTTCGGTATTTTCAATCTCGTTCACCTCTATGTGGTCAACAGTGGAAAAAGGATTGCCCCTTCGCACCTCATCAATGAACTTCTCGAGATCAACTTTAGCACCTGAAGCAAGAATCTCAACGCCGCCTTCCCGAAGATTCCTTACCCAGCCTGTAATTCCAAACTGAATAGCTTTCATTTGTGTATAGTACCGATACCCAACACCCTGAACCTCTCCTGACACAATAATCTGTAATTGAATCAAGACGTCGCCCCCAGATAAACAATTAGGTTAACAATATATCTAATATTATATGTAAAGTTTCCTTGATAACTTCATTATAGCACAGTGATATAGGGTGCATAAGGGAAAAGGAAGTTTTAATTTTAGCAGGATCTTTTGTAAAACTATATTAAGCTTGTGATTTTGACAGGTTTGATGGGAGGAGGGGGAAAGGTGTCAAGAAAAGGGCGTGATATAGACAGGTTTGATGAGAGGAGGATTAAAGCTGTCAAGAAAAGGGCGTGATTTAGACAGGTTTGATGAGAGGAGGGTTAAAGCTGTCAAGAAAAGAGCGTGATTTAGACAGGTTTGATGAGAGGAGGATTAAAGCTGTCAAGAAAAGCCCATGATTTTGCCAGGTTTGATGAGAAAAGAGGAAAAGCTGTCAAGAAAAGCATGTAATTTTGACAGGTTTGATGGGAAGAGGGTTAAAGCTGTCAAGAAAAGCCCATGATTTTGCCAGGTTTGATGAGAAAAGAGGAAAAGCTGTCAAGAAAAGCATGTAATTTTGACAGGTTTGATGGGAAGAGGGTTAAAGCTGTCAAGAAAAGCCCATGATTTTGACAGGTTTGATGGGAAAAGAGGAAAAGCTGTCAAGAAAAGCATGTAATTTTGACAGGTTTGATGGGAAGAGGGTTAAAGCTGTCAAGAAAAGCCCATGATTTTGCCAAGTTTGATGAGAAAAGAGGAAAAGCTGTCAAGAAAAGCATGTAATTTTGACAGGTTTGACTGAGTAGAGGAAAAGCTGTCAAGAAAAGCATGTAATTTTGACAGGTTTGATGCGAAGAGGATTAAAGCTATCAAGAAAAGAGCGTGATTTAGACAGGTTTGATGGGAAGAGGGTTAAAGCTGTCAAGAAAAGCCCATGATTTTGCCAGGTTTGGTGAGGAAAGAAGGATAGCTGTCCGAAACAGAGTCAAGTTCGGACAGGTTGGAGGGCAAGAGCAGGAAAGCTGTCCGAAGCAGAGCCGAAGTCCGGAAAGTCCTCACAAAAAACAGCCGAACAAAAATGTCCGGCTGTTACCTTGAATATTAATCACAATCTTACAGTGCCCAGTCACCATTGCGGAATACTGGTTCAGCTGTACCATCGGCTGTGATGCCGTCGATATCCATTTTATCAGAACCGATCATGAAATCGACGTGGGTGATGCTTTCGTTCAGGCCGTTTTCAGCCAGTTCTTCGGAAGACATCGTCTTGCCGCCTTCTACACAGAAAGCATAAGCGCTTCCTATTGCGAAGTGGTTGGATGCGTTCTCGTCAAATAATGTGTTGAAGAACAGTACATTTGATTGAGAGATTGGCGAGTTGAATGGTACAAGGGCAACTTCACCAAGATAGTGTGAACCTTCGTCTGTCGCGACTAGCTGCTTGAGGATTTCTTCGCCTTCTTCTGCCTCGACGCCGACGATTTTTCCGTTTTCAAAAGTAAGCTTGAAGTTGTCAATGATGTTTCCGCCGTAGCTAAGTGGCTTTGTGCTAGAAACATAACCGTTCACGCCTGTTTTTGATGGAACAGAGAAGACTTCTTCAGTCGGCATGTTGGCCATGAATTCGTGACCTTGCTCGTTCACACTGCCGGCGCCAACCCAGATATGTTTTTCTGGAAGCTCGACTGTCAGGTCTGTGCCAGGTGCTTTGTAGTGAAGCTTCTTGTAACGCTTGCTGTTCAGGTAGTCAACTTTTTCATGAAGGGAAGAGTCGTGCTGTTTCCATGCAGCCACCGGATCCGGAGTATCTACGCGGACTGCCTTGAAAATTGCTTCCCAAAGCTTTTGGACAGCAGTTTCAGGAGTATCCTCAGGGAACACCATTTTTGCCCATCCTTCAGAAGGAGCAGCAACAACTGTCCAGCTGACTTTATCAGATTGTATGTATTTGCGGTATTTTGAAAGTGCTGTTCCAGCAGCTTTCTGGAAGTTTGCGATGCGCTCGGACTTAACACCTTTCAACAGGTCAGGACTTGAAGACACGATTGACATGAATGCTGCACCATTTTCAGCCAGGTCTTCCATTTCACGTGCGCGCCATTCAGGATATTCGTTGAATGCTTCATCAGGCGCAAGATCGTATTTTGTCCTGTTTACAACATCATCATTCCAGTTCACGACAACGTTTTTAGCACCTGCATCATATGCCTTTTTAACAACAAGACGGACAAACTCAGCAGAGTCAATCGTCGTATTGATTACAAGCGTCTGGTCTTTCTGGATGTTCACGCCAACCTTGACAGCAAGGTCCGCATATTTTTCTAAGTTCGTTTGGAAATCACTCATATATTTCGCCCCTTTTCTGAATCTTCTTTTATATTGTACCGATTTCACCAAAAAAAAGAAACTTAAGATATTCGACTTTTGAAGACAATGGGAGAGCTTGTTAGCAACTACAAATATGCTTGTAATCTCCGTCATGAAAAACCCATGCAGGCCAAGTTCCCTGCATGGGTTGTTTCAGAAGATTAGACTTCCTAAACATCGGCTGCCTTCCTGTTCTCATACATTCGGAACATCACCCAGAACAGCACCGCGCTTAAAACAGCGAGGATGCTCAGGATGGTGAAGGTCCAGCCATAACCGATCCACACGGTGAGCGGGATGCTGATTGGTGCAATCGTCCGGCCGATGGTATAGCGCAACGAAGCTGCTGCGAAATATTGGCCGCGCATTTTTTCGGGTGCCAGATTCGAAATGAAGGTTTGCTGCAAACCGGCCGTCATCAGCTCAGCCAGTGTGAAGACCGCCATTGCTAAAATCAACCCCCAGATCCAGTGTGTCGCGCCGAACATCAGGATGGAGACGGCATAAACAAATGAAGATAACACAAATACATTCCGTTCAGGGAAGCGCGTCACCCACTTTGTCACAGCGACGGTGAAGAGAGCGACAAGCAATCCGTTCTCGGAAAGAATCAAGCCAAAGGCCTGCTCGCCATTCACGGTGAACACCTTGCTGCCAAATTCTAAAACGGTTTGATTATTCACCATTTCTTTTGTATAAACAGGGAATAACAAATCGAGCTGCATGAAAGTCTGTGCTGCTAAAATCCCGGCGATGATGAACATGAGGAAAACTTTGTCCTGAATTATGACCTTGTAGTCAGCAATTTGTTCTTTGAGGAAATCATACCATTTCCCATTTTCCGCACGTGCCTGCTTCGCGGAAGCAGGCACCGTTTCACGCGTCCATTTTGCCAGGACAAGCGCAAGCAGGATCGAGATAATCGCCACGGCAATCATCAATTCAAATCGGTATTTCACGTAAAAAATTGCCCCCAATATCGGGCCGACAACGACGGCAATATTGATTTGTGTATAAAAAATCGCGAACACACTGCTGCGGTCTTTTTCAGGGACGACGTCGGCGACCATCGCCTGGCTCGCCGGCCAGTAGATGGAGCCGAATACGCCAACAAGCGCGAAACAGATAAAACCAAGCATTGGTGAGGTGTACCACGGTGAGACCGCGTAGGCAAAAATAAGGAACGCGATGCCCTGTCCGAATGCTGATATCACCATCATCCTCTTGCGGCCGAATCTGTCTGCGGTATAGCCCCCAAGCAAATTGGCGAACACCGAGAACAACTGGGAAAAAATCAGCAGGAATCCAGCCTTGTCCTTCCCAAAGCTTTCGGCAAAATAAATCGTTAAAAACGGGAAAAACATCCAAAATGTAATATTCATCAACGCTTCGCCAAACAGGCGAATCTTCAGGTTCCGGTCCCAATCTCTTATTCTCATGATGCTGCTCCTTAGTTTCCTTTTAAAATATAAGCTTTTCTTAGCGCCTGGCCCTCGAGGAGCTTGCGCTTTTCGATTTTAATGACAACTAACGAATATCATACTACTCCCAAGGAATTTTTTACAAGTCACATCCTTCGCTTCCATAAAAACAGCACCGCCAGATGATGGTCTGGGGTGCTGCTCTAAGACTATTCCTTATCCTCAAGTGCTGCTTTCAGCAGATCTCCAAGGCTTGTGCCGAAGTTTTCCTGGGATGGAGCGTATTTTTCCTTCAGCTTGCGTTCCTCGCGCTTCGTTACGCCTTTTTTCTTATCCTCAGCTTTTTCGACGACATTGCAGCGTCGGCATTGGAAGTAGGCGCCTGCCTTGCCGTTATGGATTTCCATCCGCTTGTGGCATTGCGGGCAGCGGCGCTGGGACAGCTTAGGGTCCTTATGCTTGCGGAAGTTGCATTCAGGGCTTGAGCAGACAAGGATGCGTCCTTCTTTTGTCTTGCGTTCCTTCATGAATTCTCCGCATTCAGGGCATTTTGAGCCAGTCAGGTTATGGGCACGATAGGTTTTGTCGCTTTTCTTGATCTCGGAAACAAGGAGGGAGGTTTGTTCACGTATCCGTTTTTTGAATGCCTTTGGATCGCCTTTGCCGCGGGCAATCTCCTCCAGTTCTTTCTCCCATTTCGCGGTGAGTTCAGGGGAGGTCAGTTCCTCGTTGACAAGATCAAGAAGCTGTTTCCCTTTCCGCGTTGAGAAGAGGCGGCCGTTCTGGCGCTCGACTACCTCTGATGAAATCAGGCGTTCGATGATTTCTGCCCTTGTTGCCGGCGTACCGAGGCCGAATTTCTCCATCTTTGAAAGAATATCTGATTCAGACAAACGCAAAGGCGGCTCAGTCTTCTTTTTGTTCACAGTCACCTGGCCGACATTGTAGCTTTTACCTTTTTCCAGATGGCCAAGGGATTGAGTAGCGGCGTCATCCTCATCTTTTCCAAGTACCTTTTTAAAGCCGATCTCAAGGATGTTCGTTTCGCGGGCAGATAATGTTTCTCCCTCGACCTCGAAGCTGGCATGGACAACCTCGTATTGGTAAGCTGGATAAAATAAAGCCAGGAACCGGCGGACAATCAAGTCGTACAGCTTCCGCTCATCAGGTGACAAATCTGCCAGATGAAGCCGTTCCTCTGTCGGGATGATGGCATGGTGGTCGGTAACTTTTCCATTATTGAAGACCCGGCGTGCCTCGACTTTGCCTTTTTGAGCGACTGCCGGTTTCGCTTCATCCCGGTAACCTGACATGATTCCCTGAAGGCGGTCGAGCATCGTGGCTTCCATATCGGTCGTCAAATAGCGCGAGTCTGTCCGCGGATAGGTGACGAGCTTGTGCTGCTCATACAAACCCTGAAGCACATTGGATGTTTTCTTTGCCGAGAAGCCGAAGCGTTTATTGGCGTCACGCTGTAATTCTGTCAGGTCATATGGCAGCGGCTGCGGTTCGGATTTCTGTTTGCGATCGAGTGACTTCAACGCTGCATTCTTATTGGATAGCTTCTTTTGAATTTGGTTTGCTTTTTCCTGTGAAAAAATACGCTTTTCGCCTTTATGGTCCCACTCAGCATTTAGAGATCCAACCTTTGCCTGGATGGTCCAGTAATCCTTCGGAACGAATTTATTGATTTCATCCTCGCGTTCAAGGACCATTGCGAGTGTTGGAGTCTGGACCCGCCCTGCAGATAATGGATCCTTATATTTGGTTGTTAAAGCCCTGGAGACATTCAAGCCGATTAGCCAGTCAGCCTCGGCACGGCAGACAGCCGACTCGTACAGATCTTCATACTGCTTGCCAGGCTTCAGGTTTTTAAAACCTTCCTTTATGGCGCGGTCTGTCTGGGACGAGATCCACAAACGCTTGATCGGCTTGCGCCAGTTGATGCGCTGAAGGATCCATCTTGCGACAAGCTCACCTTCACGCCCGGCATCGGTCGCGATGATGAATTCACCTACATCCTTGCGCTCAGCAAGATGTTCAATCGCCTTGAATTGGTGGCTCGTCTGCTTGATGACCTTCAGCCCCATTTTTTCAGGGATGATTGGGAGTTCTTCAAGCTTCCAGACTTTATACTTCGGATCATAGTTCTCCGGCATCTTCAATTCGATCAAGTGTCCAAGTGCCCAGGTGACGATGTATTGATTTCCTTCAAAATAACTTTTATGCGTTTTATTGCAGCCAAGCACACGCGCCAGTTCGCGGGCAACACTTGGTTTTTCTGCAAGGACTAATGATTTCATGATTGCTCCTTTCAAAACAAAACAGTTTTGCTTATGCTTTACTTAGTATAATAGAAAAAAGCGATTTTTTGTAATGGAGGGAACCATGAGCGATTATATTAAAGAAATCCGTACCTTGATCGGCAGCCGTCCATTCATCCTGGCTGGTTCTGCGGTACTTGTTTTTAATAGGGAGTTTGAAGTATTACTGCAGCTTCGCGCTGATACTGGCAGGTGGGGGATTCCAGGGGGTGCGATGGAACCTGGCGAGAGTTTTGAAGTGACAGCCCGCAGAGAACTATATGAGGAAACGGGATTGCGCCTGAATACATTGAAGTTTTTGGATGTTATCGCTGGTAAGGAATATTACTTTCAATATCCGAATGGCGATGAAATTTATAATGCGATTGCCTTGTATGCCTGTACTGATTGGGGCGGAGAGCTGCAGATGCTCGATGGCGAAAGCAAGGAGCTGCGCTTTTTTGCATTGGACAATCTGCCTTCACTCCAGGGGAGGCCGGAATTGATAATAAACAAAATCAAGGACTATGGAATCCTGCCAATCATTAGGGAAATAGAACTAAATGACGTCATGGCAGCTGCTGAAGTTCTTGATCTTCAGAAAAAGTCGTACAGGATTGAAGCGGATCTGATTGGCACGGACGAGATCCCTCCGTTAAAAGAAACATTCGAACAACTGCAGAATTGCGGTGAAACATTTATGGGTTATTATATTGAAGGTGTGCTGGCAGGGGCGGTTTCCTTTAAGAAGGAAGGGAAGGTACTGGATATTCATCGGATGATGGTCCACCCAGACTCTTTCCGCAGGGGAATTGCCGGGAAGCTGCTGGCCGAGATTGAGCGCCAGGACTGCCAAGAAATCCTTGTCTCCACCGGGGCCGCCAATACGCCTGCCATCAAGCTTTATGAAAAACTTGGCTTTGTGCACCAACATGACTCAGTAGTCGGAAACGGACTGGTAATCGCTAATTTTAAAAAAGAATCATAAAAAGGACCAGGCAGTGTGCCTGGTCCTTTATCTGAAGTGATGCACATAAACCTTATACCTTATTTTAAACAATGGTTCTTGAAAACGAAGCCCAACAACCTTATTCCTTAATCCTGACGGCTGTCCCTGTTGCGATGCACATCATCATGCCTTCACGCAAGGTCTCAAAATCAAGGTCTACACCGATAACGGCATTTGCTCCCAGGCGGCGTGCTTTGTCCTCCATTTCGCGAAGCGCGATTTCACGGCCTTCCGCCAGTTTGTTCTCATATGCAGAACTCCTGCCGCCAATCACATCGGTGACACTTGCCAAAAAGTCGCGCACGACATTCGCGCCCATTATCGCTTCTCCAGAAACAACCCCCATGTATTGTTCAACTTCCTTGCCTTGCAGTGTCGATGTAGTGCTTACGATCATGTTTATTCCTCCCCGAATTTTATGTGCTGACTGTGAAAAGATTGTGTATGGATAACTATACGATGTTCGGTGGAAAAAGTTTCACAAAAAGAACCCGGCTATTGGCCAGGTTCAGGAATAACTTATACTTCATCTTCCTCAATCCGATTTTTGAAAGCTTCCTGGACAACCAGGAATTCCTCGTCTTCCTGTGCTTCGGTTTCAGGACGTTTTGCTTTCAGTGCATCTGCAGGCAAGTCTCCTGGATGGCCTTTTTTCTTATGGTTGAATTCTTTTCCTCTGCCCATTCGTGAACCCTCCTTTCTTGTCTCATGTAGTTTTTCCTGAGGGAACCTGAAATATAGAGGCTGTTTTCGTAAAGATTTATGTTAAAATCCTAAAGCCGATTTTAACGTGCTATAAAGCCATTTTGCAGTTCGTTTTTAAGTGTGCAAGCTCTTTTCTCATAACGAGCTTTAATTTTGTGTAGAAAACTAGCTCATTCAATCCCAATATGAAGTCAATAGCAATAAAGTTTGAGAAAAGAGCCTTATAAAAAATGAACGGCATATGATTGTATAGATACAAATTTTATGAAAGGAGGGCGCTGGAATGGATGAAAAAGTGTATGCCAAAGATTTAGTGGAATGCCCGACTGTTTTTTGTGCAAACCGTGACGACCAGGCACCATTATTTACGGCAGATGCCTTGATCAATGGTGATATCAAGAAAATCAATCTGGAGGATTATCGTGGGAATTGGGTCATTTTATTTTTCTATCCGAGCGATTTCACTTTTGTCTGACCGACAGAGCTGGCGGCGGTCGCCGCTATTTATCCATATATAAAGTCGATTGGTGCAGAACTGATGTCCATCAGCACGGACAGTGTTTACAGCCATCGCGTCTTTAAAGAAACTTCACCATTACTGAAAAATGTGACGTTCCCGATGGTCAGTGACAGGACACAGGTCATCAGCCGTGCCTACAGGGTGCTGGATGAAACGACAGGTGCCTGCTTCAGGACTTCAGTTTTTATCGATCCCGAAGGCATTATCAGAGCCAAGTTGACTTATCCAAGAAACGTGGGGAGGAATCTCCCGGAACATCTGAGAATTCTCCAGGCACTGGAATATGCGAAGCAAACAGGGAAAGGCGTACCGGCGAACTGGGTGCCCGGGCAGCCTGGAGTCAGTACAAATCCCTCGAATATCGGAAATATTTAATGAGTGCAGGTCCTTAATACAGGGCCTGTTTTTTATGTCTGTGACGCGCATCACAAAATATAGGAAAGATGTCACAAAATATCTACAAAAATCTTCGATATCACTCACAAAGTTTTTTTAAAATAGAATTACGACTATGTTAATCTTTTCACAAACTAATGAATTTTGGAGGAATCAAAATGGATGAGGTCCTGATATTAAGCCGGATTCAGTTTGCTGTCACCGTGTTTTATCATTTCTTGTTTGTACCGCTGACGCTTGGACTGGTCATTCTTGTAGCCATCATGGAGACCAAGTATGCTCGCACCCTTGACCAGACGTATAAACGGATGGCGGATTACTGGGGAAAGCTGTTTGCGATCAACTTTGTTCTTGGAGTCATCACCGGCATTACAATGGAGTTCCAATTTGGGACGAACTGGTCCGAGTATTCGAAGTATATGGGGGACATTTTCGGTTCGCCGCTCGCGATTGAAGCACTGGCCGCTTTTTTTCTTGAATCGACCTTCATGGGCATCTGGCTGTTCGGCAAGGACAAGTTTTCGCCAAAAATGCGGGCTATCTCAATCTGGATGGTTGCGCTCGGCACGAATATCTCTGCACTATGGATCATCACTGCCAATGGGTTCATGCAAAATCCTGTAGGCTATGTCCTGAAAAATGGCCGTGTAGAGCTGAACAGCTTTACGGAGCTCGTTACCAATCCTTATGCATGGTATATGTTCGTACATACAGTCGTCAGTGCCTATATCGTTGGCGCGTTTTTCATGATGGCCATCAGTGCCTATCATTTACTGAGGAAAAATGAAACAGGGTTCTATAAAAAGTCTTTCAAATACGGGCTGGCAATGGCACTGTTCTCTGCCACGCTGACTCCATTCATCGGCCACCAATCCGGGGTATTCGCGGCAAAGATGCAGCCGGCTAAAGGAGCGGCGATGGAAGCAGTCTGGGAAACCCAGAAGGACATGCCTTTCCATCTTATACAGATTCCTGACCAGGAAAATGAGCGGAATGCGTTTGAAGCAATCAGCATTCCTAAACTTGGCAGCTTTTTTTACACGAATTCCTTCGATGGCGAGGTAACGGGCCTGAATGATATAGCGAAGGATGAACGGCCGAATGTTGAATTGGTATTTTACGCCTTCAGGGTGATGGTCGCGCTCGGCGTCTTTTTCCTGGCTGTATCATGGTATGGATTGTATTTGCACCGGAAAAATAAGCTCGAGAGCTCCCCTCGATATTTGAAACTCGTCCTTTACTCCGTGCTCCTTCCATACCTTGCAATTAACGCTGGGTGGATGGTGGCAGAGGCGGGACGGCAGCCGTGGGTGGTTTATGGATTGATGAAGACAACAGAGGGTGTGTCTCCGATTGCTGTATCACAAGTGGTCTTCTCACTGGCAGCGCTCGTCATTTTTTACACGGTTCTCCTGATTGCAGATGTCTATTTGATCATAAAGTATGCGAAAAAAGGGCCGGAATCAGAGGCCCAATATGGTCTTGAAGGAGGCGTGAAGCATGTCTCATGATACACTCGCGATTATTTGGTTTGGTCTTTGGGGCTTGATCTGGACCGTTTATTTCATCCTTGATGGATACACGCTCGGAACAGGGATGCTATTGCCCTTCACAGCTAAAAACCGCCAGGAAAGAAACCAGCTACAGGAAGCAGTCGGACCGTTCTGGGGCGGGAACGAGGTCTGGCTGATTACAGCCGGAGGTGCGACCTTCGCCGCATTCCCATCCGTCTATGCCGACATGTTCAGCTTTTTATACACACCGTTATTTCTCGTCTTGATTGCCCTGTTCATAAGGGCCGTCGGGCTCGAATTCATGCATAAGGATGACAACCCAATCTGGCAGGCAGCCTGCAAATGGAGCTTTTTTGCCGGAAGCTTCCTGATCGCCTTCTTGTTTGGAGTCACTTTCGCCAATTTGTATCGCGGCCTGATGATCGGGGCAAATGGCTACGAAGGGAATTTGTTCAGCCTTCTCAATGGATATGGGATTTTGGGAGGATTCCTGTTTGTTTCGCTGTTCCTTTTATCCGGGTCATTATGGATCCAGTTAAAAACATCAGGACAAACGGCAGTGCGGGCTTACAGGATTTCGCGTGTGTTGGCAGGAGTGGCGCCAGCAATGCTGTCACTATTCTTCCTGGCAACAGTGAACCGGACTCCATTGCTGGATAACTACTCGGAGCATCCAGTTCTCTGGATTGTACCAATTCTCGCCTTGGCCGCGATGCTTTCATCGGCTTACTTTATCTTTAAAAAGAAAATCGGCTATGCGTTCACTTCAGTCTGCTTAACCATATTCACAAAAATGGCGTTCGGATTCATCGGGATGTTCCCGAACATGCTGCCATCAAGAATAGACAGCACCTACAGTGTCAGTCTATTTGACGCCGCCGGAAGCAAGCTCAACCTGACGATCATGTTCATTGTCGCAATCATCTTCGTGCCAATCATCCTTGCCTACCAATCATGGAGTTACACATTGTTCAAAGACAAAATCTTAAAAGAGAATGCGAAAGGATACCAATAAGAAAGGGCGTCTGGGTTGCCAGACGCCTTCTTTTTGAAGGAGCGATTTAAGCAGGGATTCTTTGGGCATTCGGGTTAAAGAGTTTTCTGGACAGTTCAAACAAAGTTCCGTTCCAAAATGACTAAGAAAAGCAGTTTCCTGGACATTTCAGACCAAGTTCCGTTCCGAAATGTCTAATAAAAGCAGTTTCCTGGACATTTCAAGCTAAGTTTGGCTTCAAAATGTCTAATAAAAGCAGTTTCCTGGACATTTCAGACCAAGTTCCGTTCCGAAATGTCTAAGAAAAGCAGTTTCCTGGACAGTTCAAACAAAGTTCCGTTCCAAAATGACTAAGAAAAGCAGTTTCCTGGACATTTCAGACCAAGTTCCGTTCCGAAATGTCTAATAAAAGCAGTTTCTTAGGCATTTCAAACAAAGCTCCGTTCCAAAATGTCTAATAAAAGGGGGTTCATGAACATTTCAGAGAAAGACTCACCTCAAAATATCCAATGAAATATACATGAACAGAGCGTTCAATACAGCAAAAATAAGACCTATTAGAATTCACTCTAATAGGTCACATTTCTATGTTAAGTCCGTAACCGTACTTTTTAAATTTGCATTGGTGCTGATATTTCTTTCAATAACCGTATTTTCTTTTTTCAGGTATCTGGCGTAGGATCTGTTCCATTTTTTTATGGCAGCATAGGATAGAATCGCTGTGACTATGACGATACCAGCGATGACTGGCCAAAATGCTGTGGATACATAACCGCCGTCGTAGGCTAATCCGATCGGTGAGAACACAATATAGGTGATGGCAACGAATGCAAGCAGGATTATGGATACTGGCAATGTGTATTTCCATGGAACCATGTCAACAGCTGCTTCTGATCGGAAGGTATATGGTGTCGCTCTTGGCTTCCAGATTCCAATTCCGACCATGATGGCGACTTCAGCCACGAACAGGATTGCGTATATATGGATGAAGTGGATTGGCACTGCATAATCGAAAAGATGCTGGGTTCCCCAGACAAGCATATAGTATGTGATGACATGGAAGATGATCACAGCTTTTGCTGCCAGTGCTGGTATTCGTTTTGAGAAGATGCCGACAAGCAGGATGGCGATGATCGGGATATTGAAAAAGCCTGTGAATCTCCTGATCAGATCCCATAAGCCCTCAGGCGCGTTCATCAACAATGGTGCAATACATAATGAAATGACTGCCAGAAGCGTGCCGGAAATTTTGCTTACGGAAATCAATTTTGCATCATCTGCTTCTCGATTAAAGCGCGCTTTATAGATATCGAGTGCGAACATTGTGGCAGCACTGTTTAGTAATGAGTTGAACGAGCTCAGGACTGCTCCGAGGAGGACGGCCAGGAAAAAGCCTGACATCCACTTCGGAAGGACATCGGAAATCAATGCCGGATAGGCGAGATCCACCGATTTCAAGCCGCCTCCATACATATGGAAAGCGATAACACCGGGAATCATCATTGTAAGTGGCACAAGCAGCTTATAAAACCCGGAGATTAATACACCTTTCTGTCCCTCAGCAAGGTTCTTTGCGCCAAGGGTTCTCTGGATGACATACTGGTTTGAAGCCCAGTAGAATAGATTGGCAAAAATCATACCGGTAAAAATGGTCCCAAAAGGCACGGAATCCTGCTTTGTCCCGATGGAGTTCATTTTTTCAGTGTCGGTCGTGGCGATTTGCTTCATGCCATCGCCGATACTGCCGTCTCCCAATGCGATCAGACCAAGGATCGGAACAAGCAGTCCGATGATGATCAAGCCGACGCCATTTAAAGTATCGGAAATTGCAACTGCTTTCAGTCCGCCGAAAATTGCATAGATGGCACCGATGATGCCAATGATCCAGATGACAATCCAAACCGATGCTTCATAAGAAATGCCAAATAGTTCAGGAACGTTGAAAAGCTGCAGCACAGCCAGGGCACCAGAATACAGCATGGAAGGTGCAGTCACGAGTATGTATCCGAGCATGAACAGGAGGACAGTGTATTGCCTTACGCCTTCATCAAACCGCTTGCTCAAAAACTCGGGAAGGGTAGTGAAGTTGCCCCTGAGGTATTTCGGCAGAAGGTAGGTAGCCATGAGAATGATCGCGAAGGCAGCTGTAACCTCCCAGGCCATGTTTGACATATTGGTGCGGTAAGCCTGGCCATTCAAGCCGACCAGTTGTTCAGCTGACAGGTTGGTAAGCAGCAGGGAACCGGCAATGAAACCGCCTGTCAGGCCGCGTCCAGCGAGGAAATAACCGGCTGAATCACTGACCTCCCCTTTCGTTTTTATATAAGAATACCAGGCTACCAGACCCATGAAAAAGGCAGCCGAAACCAGAGTGAATCCAATTCCCCCAACATTCATTCAATAACACCCCTTGATGTGTAATTTTTTACTATTTAATAGCCTGCTTGCTGTCTCTTTAAACCATTAACGCGATAAAATATTATTTCCAAATATTTAAATTAGAAAAAAATGGATGAAAGTAATATACTAATAGTAGTTATGATGAATTTAATGGACTGGAGTGGTTCAGATGGATTTTTCAATAGTGGTTTCTGAGGATCGTATCAAGCGTGCTTATAAAGATGGAGAGTTCGAAAATCTGCCAGGCTACGGAAAACCGCTGATTCTGGAAGATTTGTCAGCTGTGCCGGAACACCTTAGAATGGCGTACAAGATGCTGAAAAACGCTGGTTTTTCACCAGAAGAACAGAGGCTTAGGCAGGAAGTGATGTCAATCGAGGACTTGATCCGAACTTGTGAAAATCCCGAAGAGAAAAACAGGCTGAACCAGGAACTCAGCGCCAAGTTGCTCAAGTACAATAAAATCATGTCCAGCAGGGGTGCCAGGACAAATTCTTCTATCTTTAAAAATTACGAACGGAAAATTGAAAAGAAACTATTATAAATAAATGGCCAGGTGGAGAAATCCAACCTGGCCATCTTATTTACTGTGTTAGAAAACCCCTGGCTATGCCGGGGGTTCCAGAGAGCTTATAGCGTGGTAGTAATAAAAAAACCTCACTTCATGGTAGGATAAAGTTGGTTTCCCGACCACTTCATCTCACCGTAGAAGGAGGTATGCCCTATGAAGGACATGAACAGTTTAGCACATACAACATGGAATTGTAAGTATCACATAGTATTTGCCCCAAAATACAGAAGACAAATCATTTATGGAAAATATAAAAAGAGTATAGGCCAAATTATCAGAGATTTATGTGAACGAAAAGGTGTTGTGATCCATGAAGCTAATGCCTGTCCGGACCACATTCATATGTTAGTTAGTATCCCGCCGAAATTGAGTGTGTCTCAATTCATGGGTTACTTGAAAGGAAAGAGCAGCCTCATGATTTTCGATCGACATGCCAATTTAAAATACCGGTATGGAAACCGGAAATTTTGGTGCCGAGGCTTCTATGTTGATACAGTAGGCAGAAACAAAAAGCAAATACAAGAATACATTCGAAATCAGCTCGTGGAAGACTATCAAGCTGACCAGTTAACATTGTTCGAAGAGTTTGATCCTTTCACAGGACAAAAAAATAAGAATAAATAAAGAAATTCTTTAGAATTGGTGAGTGAATGTGGTGCAGAAGGGAAACCCTTTCAGCGGGCCTTTAAGGCCAAGGCCGGTAAGAGAGGCTTTCAGCCGCAGAGCAAACCACCAGTTCACACTGGTGGTTTTGATTATTAGAGATAATTTTTCAGCAGGATAAGATGCCTGTAAGGTATCTTACGCACCAAGTTTCTCGATTTTTTCAGCTGCAGCGGCTGTCTGGCTGACGTAGGCGGCAATTGTCTGGTTATCATCGTTCAATGTTTCGATCGTGGCGTTCATCTCTTCAAGGCCGGCAGTTGCCTGCTCGATGATTGCAGCCAGCTCACGTGTTGAAGCTTCGACATCGCCTGTCTGATTCTGGACATCGCCAACCATCAATTCGAATTGGCTGAATTGATTTGTCAGCACTTGCAAGGTACAACTGACATCTGCGAAGAAACCAGAAACTTCCTCCACAGCAGTGCGGCTATCCGCCAGTTTTTCACTGCTGTCATTCATTTTTTCCAGTGCAGCCGAGTTAGTTTCATTTACAGAAGTAAGGTTTTCGGTAATCTGGATGGCGGTTTCCTTCGTCATTTCCGCAAGCTTGCGAATTTCATTGGCCACGACGGAGAAGCCTTTGCCAGCCTCGCCAGCCCGCGCCGCTTCAATCGAAGCATTCAAGGCAAGCAAATTTGTTTGCTCAGTGATGTTGCGGATGTTGACGATGAAGCCATTGGTTTCTTCGATTTTCTTCGTCAGCATCGAGAATGTCTGGCTCAATTCGGAAATTGAAGCAGCAAGCTCTTTCATATCACCCTGGAGCTCGCTTATTTTTCCAGAACCGCTTTCTGTCGCTTTGGCAGCCTGTAGAGTATTATCTGAGAGCAGAACAGACATTTCCGACATTTCATCCATTCTTTGCTTTGTCAGCTCTGCATTCTCAGAAATCTGATTGATTTGTTCAGTCTGAACCTGGCTTCCGGCAGAAATTTCATTGACGGCGATTTTCATTTCTGTTTGTGAAGACAGATGGGTCTGGATTTGTTCATTTATTTTACCAAGACTCTCAGTCACGACGAGCAGTTCGCTATGCAGCAAGGCACTGTGCTGCTCTTTCCGTACTTTTTCATTTTCGGATTCAGCCAGGAAGGATTCCAGGGAATGAAAGGAATTCCTGTTCAGGCGGATCAGCACAAACAATACTGCACCCATCAACACATAGCAGAGCACGATGGCGGCGAAGGTGCTGCTTAAAAAGTCCTGGTTTTCTTTGGCCAGCAAATTGTTCATGATGACCGCAACCAAGCCGAGGCTGTAACCGGTAATGAAGATTTTCAGGTTGAAATGGATGGCTGAGAAGACAGCAAGGAATATCAGTACCAGCAAGAATGCCCCATTGCCGCCAAACATTCCGATATAGATGAAATGGTGGGTGAAAATAGCCGCAAATGCGGCATAAGGGAAGAGAGCCTCTTTCTTAAGCCATAGCTGCAAAATCAGGAAAAACAGGATGAAAAATGATAATTCACTTACATAAACCATCGTTTTAATGAATGGTTCTTTTTCAATCAGTGTATAGGCAGAAGTCGCAATCAAGGATACCGAATAGGTACTTAGCATCAAAACGTTCTTTTTTCTTGTATCCTGCCTGCGGAGATTTTCAATAGCCTCCACGTAAAATCCTCCTCAACTAATCAATTGTCTTTGCTTATGTTATATCGGCATAGAAATCTTCAATTTTAAACGCTTGGCTAAAAAT
This sequence comes from Mesobacillus sp. AQ2, assembly GCF_030122805.1. Lineage (NCBI taxonomy): Bacteria > Bacillati > Bacillota > Bacilli > Caryophanales > Bacillaceae > Mesobacillus > Mesobacillus sp. AQ2. The sequence continues at coordinate 986,017 of NZ_CP126080.1, forward strand.
TATTTTTGATCGCTAAATCACTTAAGATTTATAAAAATGTGTCGAAATAAAAAGAGATACTATGACAGTTTAGAGCTAGAGACAGAAATAGAAGTAAAGCAGACAGGGGAGTCGTACATGGATAAGTCGTCGATCATTGGTGTCATATTAGCGATCATTGCAGTCGGAGTCGGGATGGTATTGAAGGGTGTAAGCGTCAATGCGCTCGTGAATCCGGCAGCGTTCTTAATCATAATTGTGGGTACTGTTGCGGCGGTGTCAATCGCTTTTCCGGCGAAAGAACTGAAGAAAGTGCCCAAGCTGTTTAAAATCCTCTTCAAGGAACAGGAAAGTACTGATTTACCGTCATTGATCCGCCTGTTTTCTGAATGGGCCCAGCTTGCCAGAAAGGAAGGCCTGCTTGCGCTCGAAGCAAAAACAAGTGAGATTGAAGATGAATTTTTGAAAAATGGCTTATCGCTTGCTGTGGATGGACAGAGTGCCGATTACATCAGGGACGTGTTAACGGAAGAGGTTGAAGCGATGGAAGAACGCCATTTGTCAGGTGCGGCCATTTTCACCCAGGCAGGTACTTATGCGCCGACTCTCGGGGTTCTTGGGGCAGTAGTTGGTCTGATTGCTGCACTGAGTCATATGGACAATACCGATGAGCTTGGCAGGGCAATCAGTGCTGCGTTCGTTGCGACGTTGTTGGGGATTTTCACTGGGTATGTGTTATGGCACCCATTCGCCAATAAATTGAAGCGCAAATCAAAGCAGGAAGCACAAGTGAAATACATGATGATTGAAGGCATTCTTTCAATCCTTGAAGGGGAAGCGCCGCGCGTAATCGAGCAGAAGCTTGCTTCCTACCTGCCAGCTGGTGAACGGAAGCTGATACTTGAAGAAAGCGTCGTGACTCAGGATGAGTAAGAAAAGGAAAAAGAAGCATCATGAGGAACACATGGATGAGTCCTGGCTGATCCCGTATGCGGACCTGCTTACGCTCCTGCTTGCATTGTTCATCGTCCTGTTCGCCATGAGTTCGGTCGATGCCGTCAAGTTCCAGCAGATGTCGAAAGCGTTCAATGATGTTTTCTCCGGAGGGACAGGGGTATTTGAATTCCAGAGCCCGATGCCAGAAGGCCAGATGGAATCGCCTGATGAACGCAAGGAAGACGTCGAAAAGAATGATGAAGACAAGGCTGATGCCGCCAAAGACCAGATGGAGCTTATGGCCCTCCAAGAGAAGGTCAACTCTTATATAGCTGAGAAAAAGCTGACAGACAAGCTGAATACAAAGCTGACGGATGAAGGACTGCTGCTGACAATCCGTGACAATGTCCTGTTTGAGTCGGGCAGGGCAGAAGTTCGTTCATCAGATATCAACATCGCAAATGAAATCGCGGACCTGCTGATCATGGAGCCCCCACGGAATATCATCATCAGCGGACATACAGATAATGTGCCAATCAGGACTGCGAGATATGAATCGAACTGGGAACTGAGCGTAATGAGGGCAGTGGAATTCATGAAAATTATTTTGAAAAATGAACAGCTCGACCCTCGCTGGTTCAGCGCAAAAGGATTTGGCGAGTTCCAGCCAGTCGCAGCGAATGACACAGCAGAAGGCAAGGCAAGGAACCGCAGGGTAGAAATCCTAATCCTTCCGCGTACAAGCAATAATCCAAGTTAATAGACAATACCGCTGCCAGACGAATGGCGGCGGTTTTTTAATTTGGGTATTTTCATAATATTGGATATTTGCTATGATTTAGGAATCTAACTTTCCGAGGTAAAAAGAAATGAATAAACTAAAAAACTATTACCGCCAATTCCATCCGATTGTCTGGGTGCTGCTGAGCGGTACTGTCCTTGCGAGGGGATCCGCGTTTGCAACACTGCCGTTCCTGGCCATCTACCTTTCTAGGAATCTGGATTTGCATCCTGTATTGATTGGGTTGACGATTGGAATCAGCCCGTTGTCTGGTGTGATCGGCGGCTTTCTGGGCGGCCATTTGTCAGACAGATATGGCCGTAAGCCAGTCATGATCGGTTCGTTGTTCGCGATGTCGCTTGTCTATTTTGGCTTCATGATCGCTGAGACACCGGGCTGGTTCATTATTTTAAATGCATTGAATGGCTTGAGCGGATCATTCTTCGAACCGACCAGCCAGGCACTGATTGCCGATTTGACGGAAAAAAGCAAGCGGATGAGGGCCTTTTCACTCAGATATACGGCCATCAATATCGGAGCATCAGTCGGTCCATTGCTTGGTGCCTATCTGGCAGTGGTTTCTGCCAAATCAGCTTTCATGGTGACGGGGATTATGTATTTCATCTATGTTTTGATCCTGGCACTGATGATGAAGAAATACGATCTGGGCAACCCGGCAGGTGGAGGGGCAAGCAAAGTAACGATTGCCAGTTCCTTAAAAATCATCAGCAAAGATAAGGCATTGAGATATTTGATATTGGGAACGATCATCATTAATTTTGGGTATTCACAAATGGAATCCACTGTGCCGCAATATCTTGAATCGTCGATTGCAAACGGTGTATTTGTCTATTCAGTGATGCTGTCCATCAATGCAGTTCTGGTCGTTCTGCTGCAAATGCCAATCAGCCACTTTGCGGAAAGGTTCAAAACGATGCAGGTGATGATGGCAGGTGCGGTCTTCCTGTCATTGGGAATGCTGACGTTTAGCTTTGTAACTGGCTGGGTCACAGGCATTACGGCAATTGTTTTTATTACAGTTGGAGAGATACTCATCTTCCCATCAAGCAGTTATCTGGTCGATCAGCTTGCAACGGATGAGCTGAGGGGCACCTATTTCGGAGCGGCACAATTTCGGAGAATCGGCCATTTCCTTGGACCGATTGCGGGCGGATATTTATTGAAGGAAGCAGGCGGAACCATATTATTTATGTTCATATCCCTGGCTGTGCTTGGCAGTATCCTGTTTTTCGTCCAGGGCAACAGAATTTTTGTAAAAAAAATACCCCCTGCTATTGAAAACTAGCAAAAAGAGCAAGATTCGATCGAGAATCTTGTTCTTTTTGCGTTTTTTTAGGAAAGGGATCATCCGAACAGAATGTTATATAGGTAAAAATAATTAATAAAGCGGAAACCCTAAATATATAGCGGGAAAATAATTTATATAGCGAAAAACATATTTATATAGCGAGAATTTCTTTTTTATAGAGATTTGGAAAAAACTGGCGAAAAAAAGAAGCCGGTCAATTCATTACTCGGCTTCCTTGCCAGGTGGGTCTGGCTGGCACATTTTATCAACGGCGACGCCAATCACTAGCATCATGACAATCGGAATGGAGAAGTTCAGTATATGAACAATCGTCATGCCCATTACCTCCTCGAATTAATTAGATATACATATTACTTACATTATATTGCATTTGTCACAAAATAGACACATTTGATTTTTGATTATTCTGAATTTATAGTCCGAATCTGTCATTGCGTTATATATCCTCTCTTAAGACTCCGTATGGACTTCAACGTTTCCCAACAAATATTTCAAGATTTCATCACATTTATTTGCTAATTTTAAAAGAGAAACTTTCCGGGAGGGGGCGACAGTATGCACAGGCTGCCAGGGCCATTTTGGTTTATCATACTTTTGCTTCTTTGGCTTATGCCTGTTGATGCCAGCGCCGAAGATTTTAAGGTGGAGGAAGGCCAATCGATCCAAAGGGTGCTTGACCAGGCGGAAGCAGGAGACATCCTCACAATCTTTCCAGGCACCTATAAGGAAAATATTGTGATCAATAAGCGAATGACACTGAAAGGAGAACAAGGGGCAATAATTGATGGCGGGGGAAAAGGCAATGTCATCGAAATCACCGCACCTGGTGTCACCGTTAAAGGACTGACGATACAAAACAGCGGTTCAGGGCAGGAAGACAGCGGGATTTTCATTAAGAAAGCTGATGGAAATATTATTGAAAACAATACATTGAAAGATGCCCATAATGGAATTTATATAGCGAACAGCAAGGATAATCGGGTGCTGAAAAATAGCATAACAAGTTATGAATCCCATTTTTCGAAGCGTGGAAACGGGATCCACATGTTCAAGGGCAGCGGCCATTTGCTGAAGGAGAATGAAATTGCTGCTGTCCAGGATGGTATTTACTATGATTTTACGGAACATGTCAAAGTAACAGGAAATCATGTCAGCGATTCACGATATGGAATGCATTTCATGTTCAGTGAAGACATTTCTGCAGTGGGGAACCATATCGAAAAGAATGTGACCGGGTTCATGGTGATGGATTCGGCAGACATCACATTCATTGAAAACAGGGTAACCGATCACTTTCATGTCCGGGGTTTTGGCATACTCATTTATGAAACGAAGAATGTCCTGGTTGAGCACAATGAAATGTTTCGGAACAGCACAGGACTGTCCCTGGAAAACGGAGTGAATCTATCAATAAACAGGAACCTGATTGCGGCCAACCAGGTTGGGCTTGAATTCGTGGGAAAAAATAAAAACAATCTTTTTGCTGAAAACAATTTTATCGGCAATGTGGTCCAGTCCAGGATTTCGGGAGAAGACATGAGGCTGGATGATGGCTTGAAGGGAAACTACTGGGATGATTACCGCAGTTTTGACCTTTCGGATGATGGCATTGGCGAAGAGGCCTATAAGGCTGGCTCTTTATATGACCGTATTCTTCGTAAACAACCGTACTGGCAATTCTTTTTCGAAAGCCCGTCTGTCAAGCTGTGGACAAAGGCGGAATCCTTATTTCCAAGCTTTGGATCGGCAGAGGTCTATGATGCGCGTCCGCTGATAGAACCGGCAGAAATCAAACTCTCTGCTGCACAGCAGAATGGGGACCAGTGGATGTCCGGAGTGATCGGAATGGTATTTATTGCGATATCGTTATTAGTCATAGTGAAAGGAAGGAAATTCAGATGATCAAGAAGCTTGGTTTATTACTGCTCCTTTCAGCGACCGCTGCTGGCTGCAGCAACAATGTGATGGAGCCGGAGGAAATCAACCCGGAAATTGATGTGTGCGAAGTCTGCAATATGGGTCTCGCCCATGAGCACTATGCCACTGAGGTCGTTGCCGCTGATGGGGAAGTATATAAGTTTGATGATATAGGCTGTATGGATGAGTTCCTTGAGAGGGAAGCAGATCTTCAGGATGAAAAGGCAGCCAAAAAATATGTGCGAGATGTGGATACAGGTGAATGGGTGGAACTTCAAAACGCTTTCCATGCCTACCATCCTGATTTCTGGACACCGATGGCAAATGGAGTGGTAAGCTTCAAGGACAAGGAGAGTGCTGAACAATATGTGAAAAAACAGGGCGTGGGAGAAGTGCTGAATTATAAAGAGTTAGAAAAACATGAGTGGAGCTGGGAGCAATGATGCATATTGCCAGGCGGCAGATGACCCTGTTGATGAGAAGCCACTGGCTGGCAGGCTTTGGCTTGCTGTTCTCATCTCTTGCCGTCATGGTTGCGTTCCTCGGGAACACCGGAGGCTCAGGCTTCGATGGATTTAACCGGATGACAGCGAGCCTCCTGAATATCAATTTATTGCTGATCCCCCTGCTTTCACTTTTAATTGGGAGCCTGTTCCTGTCTGGTGAAAAGGAGGATCGGTGGCTGATGCTGCTTCTGACGTATCCTGTATCGCCCTGGAGTGTGATCCTCGGAAAATATACAGGTTTGTTTGTCGCCATCTGGTCTGTGCTGACATTTGGATATGGAGCAGCACTGCTGGTGATTTTCTTTTTAGGCGCGGGTGTTTCTATATCACTGCTGTTATTATTTTATCTCTACTCCATATTGCTTGCGGCGATTTGTCTGTCACTGGCGATGGTGATTGGGACCATTGCCAAATCGCGATTCCAGGCGCTTGGCATCAGTTTGATTGTCTGGGCATTCCTGGTCCTGTTCTATGAATTTATCATTATGGGTTTAAGCATGCTCCTAATGAAGCAATGGCTGCTGCCTATGTTGACAGTGTCGATTTTCCTGAACCCGATAGAACTGATCCGGGTCCAGTCGATCCTATCGCTTGATGGCGCATCGGTATTTGGCCCGCGATTATATGATTTGACGATCTGGGCGGATGGCATGATGGGAAAAATGCTGTTTATTCTTGCTGTCTTGCTCTGGATGGTTTTGCCGGTGGTTTTTTCGGTGCGCAGGCTGAAAAGGGGTGTTGCAGATGAATGAGGAATGGATCAGGATTGAAGCACTGGCCAAGCATTACAGTGAGACAAAAAAGGTTAAAGATATCAGTTTTTCCATCAACAAGCCGGAAATCTTCGCTCTTTGTGGCGGAAACGGTGCGGGAAAAAGTACGTTGATTAAAATGCTGACAGGCATCATGAAGCCGACCAGTGGGAAGGTTTTTCTCGAAGGGAGTGAAATCGACCCGCGAAACCATGATTTTAAAGAACTGTTTTCGTATATGCCAGATGAAATGTTATTCCCGCGCCAATTGACTGCTCTTGAAGTGTTGACATTTTTTGCGAGATTAAGAGGCATCAGTGATGAAAGAGTGAATGAAGCACTTCAGCAGGTCGGTTTATTTGAAGTGCGTCATATGCAGATCAAACAATATTCAAAAGGCATGCAGCAGCGGCTTTCCCTGGCGCAGGCACTGCTCCCTGATGTTCCATTAAGGATTCTCGACGAACCGACTAATGGGCTTGATCCACTCTGGGTGTTACGCTTCAAGGAAATTATTCAGGAAGAGAAGCGGCAGGGAAAAACGATTTTTTTCACTACCCATATTCTCAGTCTTGTAGAGGAATTGGCTGACCGGGCTGCCTTCATGGAAGAAGGGAAGATGAAGGTCTGTGATGCCGTCGATTCACTTATCCATCAGAACGGCAGCTACCTTCCATTGGAAAAAGTATTTTTCAATTAGCATTCCTCCGTTCCACTAGCGGCACTGGTGAATAAGAAAACTCCCGGTAAAATGGTACCGGGAGTTTTCTTCGTTTTATCAAGGCTTTCTTATCGAAACGTGAGCTGTTATTCCTTTTTGAAGCATCGGAAAAAACTTATCAATGACCGCTTTCTTTTTTGCTGCTGTCTTCCATATTGTTTTCGCTATCTTTATTCATGTCTTCCATATCGTTTTCATTATCTTTATTCAGGCTGCCCGAATTCATCTTCATTTTCTTCATATATCTTTCATTCGCCATCTGGTCGATTTGCTCCCATGAAGCCATCATTGCGTTTTTATCGCTGTTTTCTGCGATGAATTTTTCGGCGCTTCCCTGATCTTTGAAGAAAGCATATCCGTATTTCATCGGTGTTTTAATCTCGGCTTTAACAGGTATGGCGGCATCTGCATCAATCCATTCTGATGTCAGGTAGTCACGCACCCATTTTTCCTCGAATTCAACTTCATCGCGTCTGGGTGTATTCAACAGACATCCAGAATCATCAAAGAACACATAGTCACCGTCTTTGGTTTTCGCCTGTGCCGTGAAAACGCCCATCGGATCTTTTTCAGGATATACCTTCATATTGCAGAAAGCACAGACATCGTCAGCGCCTGGCTCATGTGGGCCGTCTGCGTGATCATCTGCTTCATTCTCTTCATGTTTCATTTCTTTAGCTGCGGTATCCTGGTCATCTTTTGGCTCGTTTTTGGCAGAGTCATTACCGCAGGCTGAAACGATTGTCATCAACATTATTGCCATCATGACAGCAAGGAATTTCTTCATACAATCTCCTCCTTTGATCGAATATAATCCTATCAGGGAGTTGTGATTAAAATGCGAAAAAAACGTGGGGAAAAAGTGAGATACACCGGTTTTTTTTGACGATTTTATGACAGGAATTCAAAAAGTGCGGGAATATCACTATTCATGTCTTTGTGATAATTTAACTGAATTTTAATAGTCTTGAGTATATTTGGACAAAAGTATAAGATTTAAATGATAGCTATATTTTGGAAATAGCGAGGTGCTCGACATGAACGATGTAGAGGCTCTTATTTTAAAATTGATAATAGAGGATCCGTACATTTCACTGAATGATCTTGCCGCTAAGACGGATGTGCCGAAAGATGCAGTTGCCGGCTATATCTCCTCCTTAACAAAGCAAGGGAAAATTTTGGGGAGAGCCTATATGTTGCCAGAGAGACGCCAAGTGTTATGTGTAGGCGGTGCAAATATAGACCGAAAGATATGGGCGAAAGGTGTGCTGGAACTCGGCACTTCGAATCCGGCTGAGAGCTCAAAGTCTTGCGGCGGGGTTGCCAGGAATATTGCGGAGAATCTGGGGAGACTCGGGAATAATGTCAGTGTGCTGACAGTTGTGGGCGATGACCATGAAGGACACTGGCTGATGGAATACACAAGGGCGTTCGTCGATGTCGCTCCGTCCGAGTTCCTCAATGGTCAGTCTACTGGGACCTATACGGCAGTCCTGGACCATGATGGGGAAATGACTGTCGCTTTAGCCGAGATGTCAGTCTATGATTCTATCACTCCAGCATTCATCGATCCCAAATGGGGTTATTTTGCTTCAGCGGATTTCATCATGCTGGACACCAATTTTCCGGCAGATGTGCTGGAGCGGATTATCGAGCGATGCCGCAAGGAAAACATAGAGCTTTGTATCACACCTGTTTCATCGCCGAAAGCGAGGAAATTGCCTGACAACCTGCTGGGGGTTACCTGGCTGATTGCCAATAAGGAGGAAGCGGAAGCGATTTCGGGCATCACAATTGAAAACGAAGGCGACTTTTTCAGGGCTGCAGAGATCATCATACATAAAGGTGTCGAAAAGGTTGTCATCAGTCGCGGAGATAAAGGATTGATCTATTTTACAAGAAAAGGTGAAGCTGGAGTCCTGATACCCCCAGCGATCTCTGTCATCGATGTGACTGGAGCGGGTGATTCGCTCGTCGCCGGGATCATCTATGCCCATCTTAATGGAATCCCGACTGAGGATGCCTGTAAGATCGGGATGGCCTGTTCGATTATTACCTTACAGTCGATCGAAACAGTGAACCCCATCTTGAATAATAAACAGTTACTCGAAACTTTCAAACAAAACTTTAAATAAGCGAGGTACAACATGCTGGAGAAGTGGCTTGATTTTTCACAGGAAGTAATAGAAGCGAAGAACGCGGGCAGACCGATCGTTGCTCTGGAATCTACGATTATATCACATGGGATGCCTTATCCACAGAATGTCCAGACAGCAAGGGAGGTAGAGCAGATCATCCGTGATAATGGGGCGGTTCCTGCAACCATTGCCATTCTTGATGGTAAAATTAAGATCGGGCTCTCGGATGAAGAACTGAAGTACCTGGGCAAAAGCAAGAATGTAGAAAAAACCAGCAGACGGGACCTCGCGTATCTGTTATCAACCGGTAAAAATGGAGCAACAACAGTGGCAGCCACAATGATCTGCGCAGAACTGGCAAATCTAGAGGTATTTGTGACAGGAGGAATTGGCGGTGTACATCGTGAAGCGGGAACAACGATGGATATTTCTGCCGACCTGCAAGAACTGGCAAAAACAAATGTAGCAGTAGTATGTGCAGGCGCCAAGTCGATTCTGGACCTGGGATTGACTCTAGAGTATCTTGAAACCCATGGTGTACCTGTTGTAGGCTATGGTACCGATTCATTGCCAGCGTTCTATACACGGACGAGCCCGTATAATGTAAACTTCCGCCTCGATACTCCCGAGGCTGTCGCGGATATGATCAAAACTAAATGGGATCTTGGGCTCAATGGTGGAATCGTCGTTGCCAATCCGATCCCTGAAGGTGATGCAATGGAAGAAAGTTTCATAGCTGACGTAATCGAAAAAGCACTGGCAGAAGCGAAGAAAAAGCATATAGACGGCAAGCATTTGACCCCATTCCTGCTGGGTAAGGTTAAAGAACTGACCGAGGGAAAGAGCCTTGTTGCTAATATCGCGCTTGTCAAAAATAACGCCAGGGTGGGAGCGAAGATTGCCGCCAGCCTTTCCAAACAGAGAATCAGCCATTAAGGCTGTTTTTTTTGGTATTTTGGTCTAAGATGCATTCTTAATTTGTATTTTATAATACTCGCTACTTTTCTTTATCAATACGGTTCTTGAATTTCATGAAATCAAGGTAATAAGAAAAATCTTCTTTGCTGATCCCATTTTTTATTGCTTCGTCAACAAGTCCGATCCATTCCTCATCAACGGGGATCGAATCAATCCTTTTTGTTTGCTGGCCCATCAGGTTCTCCACAGACGTATCCAGATTGTGGGCAAGTCGTGATAAAACCTGGAGCGAAGGATTTTCTTGAATGCCTCTTTCGATATAACTGAGGTATGACTTGGAAACATTCGCTTTTTGAGAAAGTTCAGTAATAGAATAGTTTCTTTCCAATCTTAATCTTTTAATCTTCTCTCCAACCTTCATCTAGTTATCTCCTTAAAATCAACTGTATTCATTATAACGAACAAATAGATTCTTTAAAAAATACGAAATAGTATGAGAATGGAAGGAATTTCTTAAAAAAGAACGATTATTGTTCTTTTTTAAGAAAATTCGCCTTATTATGGACTTTTTCAAAAATGGTTCCTCTGAACTATACTCGAATGGAGTGTAGTAGTACCGAGTTAAGGAGGCAAATGGCAATGTACAGAAAAAACTGCGATCGATGCAATCGTCCCTCGTTTAGCAGCAGTGAACAGGGTGAATGGCTATGTCCGGTGTGTGGCAATGATTTAACAAGGTACCCGTTTTTCAATGCCATCAGCCTTGAAAAAGTAGTCCTAAAGCATCGCGGGAAAAGGCAAACCTATCCAAAAACTTCACAGTCCAAAGGCTTATCTTCAGATTTATGGGGGTGAATGTAAAAAAAGAGTTCAACATTTAAGGATAGGATGCGACAAAAAATACTAGTAAAAAGATTTAAATTTTCAGAAAAATAATGTTTTAATTCATAAATTTGTAATTGTTTGGAAGAAAAAGAAGGATAGTTCCAGAAATTCGCCGACAAATATTTACATGTTAAATATATAGAACAAGGTACAATGACATTGGGAGTAAACGATTAAGCAAAAAGGTACAGATAAAGGCAAACTGGTTGAAAAACCAGGACGCAAAGTCACGGATCTAAGGTACAAAAGTACTATGATGGCCGGGCCGCCTGGGATACTAACTGTATTTTGGGGGGAAGAACTTGATTAAAGAACAGGTAATTTTCGAAGAATTGGATACAGAATGGATGCAGCTGATCATGGAAGCATTGGAGATGGGAATAAATAAAGAAGAAATCAGGAAATTTTTAATGACCAATAGGCAGGAGTAAAGGATACATAAAGATAATCGTTATATACTCGGGCAGCTCCTTACAGAGGTGCTTTTTATTTTACAAAAAAGGGACAGCGAAATGGCTGTCCCTTGTGATTATTTATTATTGAGTTTCCATTTGTTGAACTCGAGAAATTCACGGAACTGGTCTTTGCTGATTCCGGAATCCATTGCTTCTTTCACAAGATTAACCCAGTCAGAATCAATATTTTCTTTATCGACTTGTTCATGGATCAATTGATCAACCGGGACATTCAGGACTCCAGCGATCTTCTCAAGAAATTGAATGGAAGGATTCGTTTGCAGATTCCGTTCCAAAGAGCTTAAATAGGACTTTGCGACGCCAGCTTGCTCAGCCAACTCGGATAGGGACATTCTTTTCTCTTGTCTAAGTTTTTTGACGCGTTCACCAATCACAGTATCCACACACCTTGTCAATTTATAGTTATATCATAACAAATCTGATAAAATAGTTCCATATTAAGAACACCTTACAGAACAATTATAAACAATCTTCTCAATTTTTGTGGTGTTTTTTTTAATAAAAGGTTGGGAAAAAAATAGTCTCTATAGTTATCGGCGGTTAACGGTGAATTTTTATAAAAAGTAAACAGGATAGTCTATAATATTCTTTTATTCGAAAAAAAGGTAAAATGGTAGCAATCAGACAAGGTACGGGTGATGATATGCAGAAAAAGTATTTATTGATCTATGAAGAAATCGCCAAACAAATCCAGGAGGGGCATTACCACGCCAAAACAATTTTGCCATCTGAAAATGAATTTGCCGAAATGTATCAGACATCACGCGAAACAATTCGCAAAGCCCTGAATCTTCTCGCACAAAATGGCTTTATCCAAAAAATCCGCGGCAAAGGCTCACTCGTGCTCGATTTGAAAAGGCACCAGTTTCCGATTTCCGGGCTAATCAGTTTTAAAGAACTCGCGAAAAATATGGGCGGAAAAGCAAAGACGACTGTGGATGGGTTTGATCTCGAACAGGCAGGAGCGGATATCGCGAGGGAACTGAATGTTGACAATGATGAGATGGTCTGGAAGGTGAAGAGAGTCAGGCATATTGATGAAGAACGGGTCATCCTCGATAAGGATTTTATCGTCGAAAGGCATGTGCCAGGCCTGTCACGCCAAAAATGCGAGAATTCGATTTTTGAATATATTGAGCAGGAACTGGATAAAAAAATCAGTTTTGCCAAAAAGGAATTCACGGTTGAGGAACCGAGTGAAGAGGATCGGGAGCTTCTGGATATGGAAGGATTCCATGCGATTGTCATCGTGAAAAACTATATTTATTTCGATGATGCGACACTTTTCCAGTATACCGAGTCAAGGCATCGTCCCGACAAGTTCCGGTTCGTGGATTTCGCCAGACGTATGGATACACAGAATATATAAAAAAGAGCTGCCGTTGACAGGCCTGGGCGACCAGGCTGTCATTAGGCAGCTTTTATTAATGTTTCGGATATTTTCCGACTAGATGGATGGCACTGATGATCCGTTTATTGATCCAGGCCCTGTTCTCCTGAGTGTTTAGCTGTTCATAAACCATCTTTCGGCCATCTTCCGTAGTGACATAGTGGCTTGGAAGAGTGTTCAGGCTGATGGCGATGATATCATTACGGCACTTCTGGCAATTGCAGAAAGTCTGGTAATCGGGGCTCATCATCAACACATTGACAAGAGTCGAAACCACTTCCTCCATTACATTGATATAACCAAATTTCATGGTGCTCCTTCTCTCCCTAAAGATGTCCTAAATAAATTATAGACGAATTACGCAAATATAAAATCTTTTTTTTGCTTTCAACTTAAGATGGGTCTATTTACATAATTTTATTGTAAAAAGTGGAAGTGTTTATTGATGTTTTGTCCTCTCCAGACAGGGAAGATTTAATAGTGGAGAATTTATTAAAGGAGATGTTGAATCAATGGGTAAGAAAATTGCCTGTTTAATAACAGACTTATTTGAAGACGCAGAATATCTCGAGCCTTCTCGTGCATTTACAGAAGCCGGACATGAGGTTATGACGATCGAAAAAGAAAAGGGGAAGACGGTAAAAGGCAAGCAGGGAAAAGCCGAAGTCAAGATTGATGAAAGCATTGACAACGTCAAGCCGGAAGATTTTGATGCATTATTCATACCTGGCGGCTTTTCTCCAGACCAGCTGCGCGAGGATGAACGATTCGTCCAATTCGCCAAGTACTTTATGGATGAGAAAAAACCCGTATTCGCAATATGTCATGGTCCGCAGCTGTTATTGACAGCCAAGACACTTGAAGGCAGAAGTGCGACAGGCTATAAATCCATTCGTGTCGACATGGAATACGCCGGTGCGAAATACCAGGACAAGGAAGTCGTCGTCTGCTGCAACCAGCTGGTGACAAGCAGAGAACCGAAGGATATTCCAGCGTTCAATCGCGAAGCACTTAAAGTGCTGGAATAGTATGGATTGAGAACCCTATTGCTTAGGCAGAAGGGTTTTTTTATTGTGTGTGCAAACTGGAAAAAAATGAAACTCGCTATATAAACGAGAAAGTCACTATAAAAGGTGAAACTCGCTATATAAACGGAAAAGTCGCTATAAAAAGAGGAAACTCGCTATATAAAAGAAAAAGTCGCTATAAAAAGGTGAAACTCGCTATATAAAAGAAAAAGTCGCTATAAAAAGGTGAAACTTGCTATATAAAGAAAAGTCGTCGCTATAAAAAGGTGAAACTCGCTATATAAAAGAAAAAGTCGCTATAAAAAGAGGAAACTCGCTATATAAAAGAAAAAGTCGCTATAAAAAGGTGAAACTCGCTATATAAACGAGAAAGTCGCTATAAAAAGGTGAAACTCGCTATAAAATTAGTTTCTTGCTATAAAAAGTGATTGCAGAGATTTGATAAAACCGTTTAAAGTGGATTTTCTGTGGTAGTCATCCAGTAAACTAAGCCTATTTGCTTTTACCTTGTGAGGAACTGGTTCATTTTGCGAAATTTTACGTATAAGATAATATAGAGGGTGAAATGAATCAGGGAGATGACGGAATGATTGTTTTGAAATCGGCTCGAGAGATTGAGAACATGAAGGAAGCTGGAAAATTGCTTGCTTCTGTGCATAAAGAGCTTCGCAAGATCATCAAGCCAGGGGTGACGACCTGGGAAATTGACCAATTTGTTGAGGATTATCTGAAAAAGCATGGAGCCACACCAGAGCAAAAAGGCTACCGGAATTATCAATATGCAACATGCGCAAGCATCAATGATGAGGTTTGCCACGGTTTTCCGCGGAAAGAGGCTTTGAAAGAGGGCGACATTGTGACGATCGACATGGTCGTCAACCTGAACGGTGCCCTTGCTGATTCGGCCTGGAGCTATGCTGTAGGAGAAATCAGCGAACAGTCGCAAAAGCTGTTGGATGTGACGAAAGAGGCCTTATACCGCGGGATTGCTGCTTCCGTACCGGGTAATCGGGTTGGCGATATTGGCCATGCGATCCAATCATATGTTGAAGCAGAAGGATTTTCAGTTGTCCGCGAGTTCATTGGCCATGGGATCGGCTCGGTCATTCACGAAAAGCCGGAAATCCCTCACTATGGCTTGCCAGGCAAGGGGCCAAGACTCAAGGAAGGCATGGTGTTCACCATCGAACCGATGGTCAATGTCGGAGAATGGCCGACGAAAATGGACTCAAACGGGTGGACAGCAAGAACGGTTGACGGAACCCTATCTGCCCAGTATGAGCACACAATCGCAATCACAAAGGATGGTCCGATTATCTTAACGGATCAGGATTAAAAAATGTATGGGGCTGAACCAAAATTCGGTCCTTTCTTTTTGCGAAGTGTGAAAAAAATTTTCATCCTGCTTAAATAATGATGAAAATCTTTTGGTAAAATAAAGTGGTTAAAAAAGGGGGCAAAAACATGGCCAGTGAACTGAATGGACAAAATGTCATCGTTAAAATTAAAGCTATCTACTCATCGCTTTCATCAAAGGAGAAGGCGGTCGCAGATTATATATTAAAGAACACCCAGGAAATCATCCACCTCTCGATCACCGAGTTTGCGGAGTATGCCTCTGTTGCCGAAGCAACCATTTTCCGCTTTTGCAAACGGCTTGGATTCAGAGGATATCAAGCCTTCAAGATTGCCCTGGCTAGTGAACTCGTGGAACCGATCAAGAATATCCATGAAGAAATAAAAGAAGAGGATGAGGTCGTAACGCTTGCGGAAAAAGTGTTCGCCGGGCATATCGAGGCCATGAAGGAAACGCTAAACCTTTTGGATGCCAAAGTTCTTGAGAAGATTATCGATGTTCTTGTCCAAGCTTCGAAAATTGATTTTTACGGATCAGGCGGCTCATCTGCCATTGCGCTGGATGCCTATCATAAATTCCTGCGGACAGGCATCCATTGCAATTCCTATTGTGATGGACACCAGCAAATCATTTCTGCCGCGCTGCTTGGACCCGGTCAGGCTGCTATCGGCATTTCGCATAGCGGGAGCAATAAAGATGTCATAGAAGCGTTAAAAATAGCAAAAGCTAATGGGGCAGCGACCATCGCAATCACCGGACATTATAAGTCACCACTGTCAAAGGAAGCGGATTATGTTCTCTACACAACATCACGCGAGACACTTTTCCGGTCTGAGGCACTCGCATCCAGACTCGTCCAATTGAGCCTGATTGATGTGCTCCATGTGGCAGTATCAGTGCGCAGGCAGGAACAGACTTTAGGAAATCTGCAGAAAATCAGGGAAGCGATTTCCATTAAAAGATATTAACTCGCGAAAATTATTTTCTTCGATTTTATATACATATGAAAAAATATTTGATACTATCATATTATATTCAAGCTCTCTTCTTATGCAGAATCTGCACGAAAAGAGTTACATAAAAAGGAGTGCATCGAAGTGAAACTAGGAATGGTTGGCCTTGGTAAAATGGGCTATAACTTGGTATTGAATCTTATGGAAAACGGCCATGAGGTTGTGGCGAATGATATAAATGAAGAAGCAATGCAGAAAATCAAAGCAGAAGGCGCTGAAATTGCAGCAGACTATCAGGCAATGGCGGATATGCTGCCAAAGCCGCGCGTTATCTGGCTGATGATTCCTGCTGGTGATTTGATCGACCAGGTAATCGAGAAGTTCACGCCCTACCTTGAAGAAGGCGACATCCTGATTGATGGCGGAAACTCCAACTATAAGGATACGTTAAGACGTGCAGAAAAGCTTTCTGCTGCCGGCATCCACTTTATGGACGTGGGAACAAGCGGCGGAATGGAAGGCGCACGCAATGGAGCCTGCACAATGATCGGCGGCGACGCAGAGGTTTTTGCCCATGTTGAGCCAATCTTCAAGGACATTTCAATTGAAAAAGGCTATCTTTACACAGGGAAGGTTGGAAGCGGCCACTTCCTGAAGATGGTTCACAACGGTATCGAATACGGAATGATGCAGGCAATCGCAGAGGGCTTCGAAATCCTTGAGAAGAGCCAGTTCGATTACGATTACAAAGAAGTTTCACGCGTCTGGAACCACGGCTCTGTCATCCGCAGCTGGCTGATGGAACTGATGGAAAACGCATTCTCAAAAGAGCCAAAGCTTGAAAGCATAAAAGGCGTCATGCATTCATCAGGCGAAGGAAAATGGACAGTCGAAACCGCACTAGACCTGCAAACAGCAGCTCCAGTCATCGCGCTGTCACTGATGATGCGCTACCGTTCACTTGAAGATGATACCTTCACAGGCAAGGTTGTTGCTGCATTAAGGAACGAATTCGGCGGACATGCTGTCGAAAAAAAGTAAAAGCTTGAAATCAGGTTCTCCTCTAATAGAGGAGGACCTTTTTTGTTGTTCATAAAATTATCCTATTTTGCAAGATGGCTACATTGCTTTTTCCGTTATAGTGAAAGTGAATACGGAAAATGGAGGCGCGAAACGTGAAAACAAAGTGGTATTTCTTTTTCCTGACGACAGTTGCCGTTTCGGCTATTATATATGCTTTTCTTGGGTTCAAGGGCGATGGTCCTGCGGAAATTGGGGTCCTGATGATCGGGGAAAATCGCCATGAAAAGTTCACTGGCCTGGAAAAAGGGCTTAAGGATCTCGGTTACAGCGGCAAGGAGATCCATTTTACAGTGAAGAATGCGGATGATGATGAAAAGCTGCTTGATAAGCAAATCGATGATCTACTAAAAAGTGAGCCAGATTTAATTGTTACGCTTGGAGGGATCGAATCCCTGCGTCTAAAGGAAAAGTTGGATAAGGAGAAAATCAAAATTCCTGTTGTTTTTGCAGGTATTGCTGCACCGAAGGAATTGGGCTTGATAAAGGATTACAAGTCACCTGGCGGGATTTTTACCGGAATCAATAACTATCATGCCAGTATTTCTGGAAAACGACTTGAAATGCTGACATCACTGGTTCCGAAAATTGAAAAGGTGCATGTCATATATGACAGCAAGATTGACGTCAGCAACTTAAGCCTTAAAGAAACAAGGATTGCTGCCCAGGCACTTGGCGTGGAGATATCCCCATGTGATGCAAGCTCGAAGGAATGCCTGGAAACATTGTGGAAAACGGTTAAAGATGAGGAGGCGATCCTGATCCTCCCCAGTTTCAGGATCGAATCGCTGACAGATGACATTGTCAGGCTGACCGAAGAGAAAAAAATTCCTGCTATGGGATTATATGATTTTGAAGCGGAAAAGGGGCTCCTGGCAAGCTACGGATCCAGCTTTCATTCACAAGGCTACCAGGCGGCAAGATTTGTCAGCTTGATCCTTCAGGGAAACAAGCCGGGAGAACTTCCGGTCGAACTGCCGGATGGCATCCGTTTTGTCATCAACCAGCAGACAAAGGACGCACTTGGCGTCAAATATAATGACGATTTGCTGAAGTTGGCGGAGCTGATCCATCCCGAAGTGCAAGGAGGCCGAAGTCAATGAAAGCAATGACTGATTTTATGCAATCGCAGACAATCCGGAATAAGGTCCTTGTGTTTGGAGTGGCCATGTCGACCATTCCACTGCTGCTCATCAGCTTATTTTATTATTCTTTTGTAAAAGCGGATTTGGAAACGCGGATCATGGAAAAACAGGATCTTGTGCTTGAGAATTTGTCCCGTGAGATTGAATTTGAATTCAGCCAGACATTTCAGCGGATCCAGGTCCTTGCATCTCTCAATCTATTAGATAAAAAGCAAAGTGCTTTATATGAGCTTTTGCAGCAAAGCGAATCTGTCGAGGAGGTTGTGATCGCGGATGATAAAGGTTTTGTAGAGCAACGGGTGTCCCGATATGATCTCAATATCGCTGGAAGCATGGAGCGCTGGTTCGCGGATGATATGTGGTTCCAGCTGCAGACCCGCGATAAGGTATATGGCCAGGTAGACTTCAACCAGTATGGCCAGCCGGTCATGAAACTGGCGATCCCATTTTATGAAAATGGCACAAAGAAAGCGATTGGGGTAGTAGTCCAGCTCCAAAAAATCATCGGGAAAATATCTTCAATGCGCCAGGATCATTCTTCCTATATCTATCTGGTTGATGATAAAGACCGTGTCATCGCCCATCAGGATTACAGCAAAATCTGGCATAAACAGCCTTCTGGAGGCCATGATGAAATTGGCGTGACAGCGAAAATTAAAGAATTGAACTGGATTCTCGTGATGGAGCAACCGAAAACGACTGCGTTTGCTCCTATTAACAGGATATTGCAAAGCGGCATAGGTGCTGTCGCCCTCCTGATTTTGACGGTGAGCCTGATCAGTGTATGGGCGGGCCTTTATTTTACAAGGCCGATCGTTTCGATTGACCGGGAAATGAACAATTTGAAGCAGGGACGTAAAATCAGTCCTGTGAAAATGAGGCGTACCGATGAACTCGGGAAACTCGCCGATTCCTTTAACGACATGAGCAAGGAGCTGCTCGAAAAATCAAGATTGCTTGAGCAGGAGAAGGAAAGGCTCAATGTCGTGGTGAACGGGATTGGCGCGGGGCTGGCGCTCGTGACGAAAGAGTATCGGATCACCTGGATGAACCCGATTTTAAAAGGCTGGTTAAAAGAAGACCGGCTTACGCTCCCTTGTTATGCCTTGATTGGCGGGGAGAATACGCCATGCCTGAACTGTCCGATTACTTGTCCAGACCTTGATAAAATTGCCGATGAAGTCATGAAGTTCAAGGATGGGCCTAATGGCGAGCGGATATTCAGGCACAGGGTGTTCCCGCTGAATCACGCGATTGAGGAAGAAGGCGAATTCCTCGTCGTGCTCGAGGATATCACCGAGCAAAAACAAATGGAAGAAACGATGATCCAAACTGATAAACTGAGCGCACTTGGCATCATGGCATCGAGCTTCGCGCACGAAGTTAACAATCCGCTGGCAACAATCAATGTGTATGCGGAGGACTTGATTGACCGCATCCAGGCTGGCGACGAAGATTTGGATGAGGATGAGATGGAGCACTATCTTCGTAAAATCAAGGAGAACACTGAGCGCTGCAAAAAGATAACCGGGAATCTGCTCAATTTTTCCAGGAAAAACGATTGGACAGAAGATCATATACGGGTCAGGGAAATCATTGAAAGCAGCATCAGCCTTGTCGAACACCAGCTGAAAAAGCAGCGGATTCAGCTTGAGCTTCGGGTCCCTGATTCGCTGCCAATGGTGACCGGGGATGGACTAAAACTGATGCAAGTCATCGTCAACCTTATCAACAACGCAGTCGATGCGATGGAAAGCGAAGGCAGCCTGGTCGTCTCCGCTTCCGCAGATCAGCACGGGCAGGTTTCCATCAAAGTGACCGACAGCGGCCACGGAATACCGGCCGAAGCGATGGCTAAATTGTTTGATCCATTCTTTACGACGAAGCCGATCGGCAAAGGAACCGGACTTGGATTGTCCGTCTGCTATGGCATCATCCAGCAATTTGGCGGGACAATCACGATTGACAGCAAACCAGAGGAAGGAACAACGGTGGAAATCCAACTGCCGGCAGAACTGCAAGCGGGAATAGAAGGTGAAGATCAGTAAGAGGAAGACGGACCAGGTTTTTCCAGACAGCAAACAGATGCTAACCTGTATTCTGGACTAGAAACAATGGAGGTGGGCTACGATGTCAGCAACAAGATTATTGGTCGTTGATGATGAACAGGATTTGCTGGAGCTATTGGTAAGGCGGCTGAGGCGAAAGGGGTTCGATGTGAACAGCGCGGGTACGGCTGAGGATGCACTCGAGCTTGTGAAAAAGAATGAATACGACATCGGCGTTTATGATATCAGACTTCCAGGCATGGATGGCATTGAGCTGTTAAAAGAAACGAAGAAGATTCAGCCCGATATCGAAGTGTTGATCTTGACCGGGCACGGGACGATTGATACCGCCATTGAAGCGATGAAGATGGGCGCCTTTGATTATATCACCAAGCCATATAATCTGTCAGAGTTGGAATTGACGATAGGGAAGGCTGCTGAAAATAAGGCACTCAAAGAGAAAAACGACTCAATGAAGAAAATCATCGCACAGCATAATGAATTCAGGATAATTGGTGACAGTGCCAATTTTAAAGAAGTGATCGAGATGACGAGACGGATTGCCGACAGCGACGTGCCTGTCCTGATTGAGGGCGAAAGCGGCACTGGGAAGGAGCTGTTCGCGAAGGCTCTCCATTACTGGAGCTGCCGCGCTGATGAGCCATTTGTGCCCGTGAACTCCGGTGCGCTGCCTGAGCACTTGTTGGAGAGTGAATTGTTCGGCCACGCCCGTGGCGCTTTTACCGGAGCGAGCCAGGATAAGAAAGGCCTAGTCGAAGCGGCAAAAGGCGGAACACTGTTTTTGGATGAGTTGGGTGAAATGCCGCTGGCGCTTCAGGTAAAATTGCTGCGGTTCCTCGAAACAGGTGAATTCCGGCGTGTCGGCGATGTCCGCGAGCGCCATGTGACCGTCCGCGTCGTCGCCGCCACCAACCGGGACATGGAAAAAGAAGTTGCCGAGGGGCGATTCCGTGAAGACCTATATTACCGGTTAAATGTCGTCAAGCTGGCGATTCCGCCGCTCCGCGAACGGAAAGGCGATTTGCCTGCACTGATCGAGCATTTTATCGCGAGGACGAAAGACCCGTCGAAGCAGTTGTCGGCAGGAGCATTTGCTGCGATGGAGCAATACGATTTTCCGGGAAATGTCCGCGAGCTCAGCCACCTGATCGAACGCGGAGTGCTCTTGTCGAAGGGCAGCCTGATTGAAACCGACGATTTGCTTTTGCCAAAACAGGCAGCGGTTGGTGCTGCTCCCGCTGGTGGGGAATCAAGACTCTGCTCACTGGAAGAAGTCGAAAAAATACACATCGATAACGCCTTGAAGCAGATGAACTGGAACAAAACAAAAGCAGCAGATGTGCTCGGCATCAGTGTGCGGAATCTCTACCGAAAGATTGACCAATATGATTTGAAAGAGTAGTTTGTATGAGGGCGGCGAACTGGAAAAAAACGCGTGGAATTTCCAGTTCGCTATATAAATGAAAAAGTCGCTATATAAATGAAAAAGTCGCTATATAAATGAAAAAGTCGCTATAAAAAATGGAAACTCGCTATATAATCCAAACACTCGCTATAAAAATTTTATGGAACAGAGAAAAGGAATTTAAAATGTGAAAAGAGAATTATTTATTATAGAAGAAAAATAAGAGGGAGTGATGTGCTTGATTGAAAAAAATAGGGATTTTCCAAGAGAAATTACTGTTTTGAAGGCGATTTTAAGGAGATTCACCTTAAATCCGCAGCTGCAAACGGATCTTGAGAGCAAATTATCAAGAAAATCAGCAGGCTACAAAGGTGAAAAAGAACTAGACTATCATTTATCGCAATTTGACCACACAAGATTCTATATTTTACACGATTTAATAATTCCCCATAATAATACCCACTTCCAGATTGATTCCCTCTTGATATCAGAAACCTTCATGCTTGTCATTGACTCAAAAAATTTCGCTGGCACTTTGGACTTTCATCCGGAATTCAACTATTTGCTTCAAACTTTGAATGGAATTGAAAAGGTCTACCCTGATCCCATACTGCAAACAAGAACCCAAGCTGCGCAATTAAAATCCTTCCTAATTAAAAATCATTTTTCCCCACCTCCTATTGAATTCCTTGTTTCTATTAGCAACTCACAGGCAATTATCAGGAATCCTGGAAACCACCATGATGTAAGAGTAAGGGTTGGTAAAACTCCCGCTGTTGCCTATAAGATTCAGTCCTTTAATGACAAATATAAAAATGGGGTTTTATCAATAAAGGAAATAAGAAAAATCACCAAGCTGCTATTGAAAAGCCATGAACCATATATTCCTGATATTTCTTCAATGAATTTGCCTATGGATCAAGTAAAGAAAGGAGTCCAATGTCCGGAGTGCCAGCAGAACGGCATGAAAAAAATTTATGGCAATTTGATTTGTGAAAAATGCGGCCATTTATCAAGAGATGCTCATATAGAAGCACTTAGAGATTTCTTCATCATATTTGGCCCAGCTATTACGAGCAGACAATTCAGCGATTTCCTCCAGATCTCATCCATCCACCAGTCAAAAAGGCTGCTTTTGGCGTTAGACCTAGATAGCAGCGGTTCTACCAAAGGAAGAATCTATACCCCTGGCAAGAACTTCCCCTTATGGGATTAATCAAATCACCAAAGCGTATGTCATTCCTGCACACCATGTCAAAATGTCATATGCCAAAATTGCAGCATCATGACAAAATGGCACACAAGCAGCGTCTGAAACCGGCGATTAAAATCGGTTTCAGACGCTTTTTCTTGTTCACAGAAGTGTCACGATTCCACGAGCCTTACTGCCCCAAGGAATCGCAGCACCCATTCATCCGAAAACACTCCATGCCAAAAAAGTTGGCACGCAGCTTGCAATATAAATAGGCAAGAAAAAATAAAAAAGGAAGTGGCAACATGCTATCCAATATTGGTATTCCTGGTTTGATTTTGATCCTTACTTTAGCGTTGATCATCTTCGGCCCGAAAAAGCTGCCTGAAATCGGCAGGGCGTTCGGCCAGACTCTGAAGGAATTCAAGAAGTCGACGCGTGAGCTGACTAGTGACATTACTGACGACATTGTGGATGACATCAAGGAAATCAAGAAAGAAATCTAAACGCATAAAAAGAGGTGACGTAAAATGGGTCTTTTTTTAAATGAGAAAAAGGTAGATTACGATAAAATAGTCGACAAAATGCTGCCAGATGCTAAAAAAGAAATGGATGAATCACAGTATGACACAGAGCTCGGCCTGAACATGGCGCGTGATGCCAGAAAGGTCATCAGCGGCAAACTGAAAATCGAAGACTTCCATAAAATCTACTCTTCTTCGCTGACAAAGGAATTTGGCAACTATTATGCATCTGGTGATGGACCAGACATTAGGAAGGGTGACGGCCCGAAATGGGCGATGGTCATCGACCTGAAAAAATGCGTTGGCTGTGATACGTGTACCGTCAGCTGCAAGGCAGAGAACAGGACGCCGCCGGGCATCTCCTACAACGTCGTCATGGAATCGCTTGAAGGTGAGTTCCCGAATATCAAGGCAGTCAACCTGCCAAGGCCATGCATGCAATGTGACAAACCAGCTTGTGCCCAGGTTTGTCCGACAAGGGCGACTTATAAAATGGAAAACGGTATTGTCGCGATTGATAATGACCGCTGCATTGGCTGCCGATATTGCATCGTTGCCTGCCCGTATGGCGCCCGTTCATTCGATTTTGGAGAAAGCTATGAGCAGGAAGTGCAAGGCGCAAATGATGTAACAAGCCCTGAATATGGCGTCGAGCGCGGCAACCGCGAAAAAGGCAAGACACCAATAGGCACGGTCCGTAAATGCAGCTTCTGCTTCCACCGCCTGCAAAGGGGAGAAGAGCCAGCATGCGTGGAAACGTGCATTGGCGATGCTCGCTTCTTCGGAGACATCAGCGATCCGAACAGCGTGGTATCAAAGCTTGCTGCAAGTCCAAGAGCTTTCCGCCTGAAGGAAGAGCTTGGAACACATCCGAATGTCATTTATCTAAGATAGGAGGGACTGGCGATGGCCAATCTTGCTGTTGATTTAAAAGAGAAAAGCACATCAAAATCGAAAATCAATGTCACTGTGTCAAAAGCTTTTAAAATATGGATTTCTGCCCTGACTGTAGCCTTTTTGATCGGCGGGTATTTCATCGTAGAACGCTTCTTCACGGGGCTTGCGGCTACGAATCTATCAAGCATTACCCCTTGGGGAGCCTGGATTGCTTTTTACATCTTCTTCGTCGGCCTCAGCGCGGGTTCATTCCTGCTGTCGACCCTGATCTACGTTTTCGGGATGGAAGAATACGAACGGGTCGGAAAGGCGGCACTTTTCACCGCGATTGTCTGTATGATCGTCGCGCTGACCTTCGTGCTGATGGACCTTGGCCGTCCGGAGCGAATGCTCAACGCGATCATCTACTGGAATGTCACATCACCGCTTGCCTGGGAAGTCCACTTTTACCTGGTGTATATTGGGCTGTTAACAGTTGAGCTTTATATCGCGATGAGGGAAGATCTCGTCCGCGCGGCAAAAACAAACTCATTGAAAGGCTTTATCGCAAGATTCATCACCTTCAAAAATGCGACTATCAATGCAGCGACGAAAAAGCGTGACCATATGTGGATGAAAATCCTTGGTACAATCGGGATCCCGCTGGCAATCCTTGGGGTGCACGGCGGAACAGGAACGATTTTCGCTGTTGTAAAAGCACGTCCGGCCTGGAATACAGCACTTTTCCCGATCATTTTCGTCGTATCGGCAATGGTTTCTGGAACGGCTCTTCTTTTAGCGATGTATATCATCAAGAAAAAAGTCCAGAAGCAGGAAATAGATAAAAACATGGTTGTATCGCTTGCAAAATTGATGGTCGGGTTTCTGATCATTGACCTTGGCCTTCAATTCTATGAATATCTGATTGGCTGGTACGGACTTGAGGCAGAACACCTTGATACGCTTGCGACAATGATGGCCAGTGAAAAAGCATGGTCGTTCTGGTTCGTGCAAATGTTCCTTGGAGCAGTCATTCCGATTACAATCGTTTTCTGGAAAAAAACAAGCCAAAACGTCAATGCACTGCTTGCAGCAGCTGTCCTTATCGTCATCGGGATCATCGGCGTCCGCTTCAACATTGTTGTTCCGCCGCTTGTCGTGCCAGTTTTCCACGAACTGCCCTGGGGCAATTACGCACCAACGATTCGGGAATGGATGGTCAGTGTCGGTGTCGTGGCAATGGGACTCTTAATCTATTCATTCGGCGAGCTGCTGCTGCCAATCGAAGAAACTTCTGACGAGGTGAGCCATAATGGAAAATAAACCAATGAAACGGCGTGGGTTTTTAAAAGCGCTCGGTACGCTGAGTGCGGTCGCGTTTGTCGGTCCGGCTTTCGTCGGGCCAATCAAGCAGGTCATGGGCGGTGTCTGGACGGATGAACCACATGGAACCGGCACCGATTATCAGGATTATACAGCAGAAAATGTCATCTTCACATCATGCCAGCAATGTAATGCGACATGTACGATTAAGACTTATATTACAGCCGGGGCGGCAGGCGGAGCTTACTCATCCATCGTCCGCAAGATTGCCGGCAACCAGTACAGCCCAATCAACATGGTTCAAATCGGCCATATCAACTACGATACTCCAGTATCCCAGGCTGTAAAAGGAACCGGCAATGTCGCTAAAATGGGACGCGGTCTCCGCGGCGGACGCACCTGTCTTAAAGGCCAGGCCGGCATCCAGAGCAACTATGATGCCTTCCGGATCCAAAAGCCGCTCAAGCGTGTCGGGGAGCGAGGCAGCGGTGTCTGGAAAACGGTCACTTGGGAACAGGCTTATAAGGAAATCCTTGAGGGCAGCAAGGATCTTCGCACTCCAGGGCTAAAAGAAATGTGGAAGTTTGCACCCGAAGAAGCGGTCATGGGAGACTGGGATAAACTGAAAGCAGGAGAAATGACCAAAGCTGAATTCGATAAAAAATACAAAGATATCCTGATTGATACAAACCATCCTGACCTTGGGCCAAAGGCCAACCAAATTGCCGTTATGGCCGGACACAGACGCGAATTCATCGAGCGTCTGGCTGTCAACAGTCTTGGTACAGCCAACTTTTACGATCACGGCGGATATTGCGGAATCACCAGTGTAATGGGCAATGCCCGCTCGCATGATGCCGAAAAGCCAAAGAAACGGATGATTCCCGATTATGACAACGCTGAGATGGTCATCGTCTGGGGAACAAATCCGATGGTCGCTAACCGGGGACCGACAACTTTCGCACCGCAGATCACTAATGCCATCGATCGCGGCATGAAGATGGTTGTCATCGATCCGCGTTTCAGCAAGACAGCTGAGAAAGCGCATGTATGGGTTCCGGTAAAACCGGGCGGTGATGGGGCGCTGGCAATGGCGATGTGCCGCTGGATCATTGAAAACAATCGCTATGACGATATTTACCTGCGAAACCCGAACCAAGAAGCAGCGAATGTAGATGGCGAAACAACCTGGAGTGATGCATCCTTCCTTGTCAATGCCGGGGATAAGAAGCGCCCGTTCGTCCGTGCCAAGGATCTGGGCATCGGGGGCGAGGAGTTTGTTGTCATCGAAAATGGCAAACCTGTGCTGCATACGAAAGCTCGCAATGGCGACCTGGATATTGATACAACGATCAACGGCATCCAGGTGAAATCCGTCTTCAGGATTTTTAAAGACAGGGTCATGGAAAAATCAATCGAAGAATACGCGAAACAGGCAGATGTACCGGTGGAGCAGATTGTCCAGATTGCACGCGAATTCACATCTCACGGTAAAAAGGTTGGAATCCATGCATACCGCGGTCCGGCAATGCACACAAATGGCTATTACAGTGTCCGTGCCATCAATATGCTGAACCACCTTGTCGGCAACCACGACTGGAAGGGCGGCGACACCGTTCTCGGCGCCAAATACAAAGCAACTGAAGGACGCTATGATCTTGCGTCTGTACCGAATGCTAACAAAGGCTGGGGTATCCCGGTAACAAGGCATAAGATTCCATATGAAAAAACATCCTTATTCGAAAAGGATGGCTATCCTGCAAAACGTCCATGGTACCCGTTTGGCAATAAACTGATCCACGACGTGCTCCCAAGCTCTGCGGAAGGCTATCCGTATAAAATCAGGGCTTTGCTGATTAACAGGACTTCCCCGGTAATGGCTGCGCCAAGATCCGAGATGCAGGCTAAATTCATCAGGGATCCTAAGGTTGTTGAACTGGTTGTAGCATCTGATGTGATTATTGGTGAGACTTCAAAGTATGCAGATTTCATCTTACCGGATCTTGCTTATCTTGAAAGTTGGAATGCGGAAGACATTTTCCCAATCCTCAAGCATAAATTTGCTGGTATCATCCAGCCGGTGACTAGAGTGGTTCCTGACGCGCGTCCAACGGAACAGGTCTATATCGATCTTTTAAAAGGAATGGGATTGCCAGGTGTCGGAGACAATGCGCTGGCTGATGGTTCAGCAATACACAACCCAGAAGACTACTACCTTAAACGGGTTGTGAACATCGCATTTGACGGCCAGAAACCTGTCAAGGATGCAAATGCGGAAGAGCTGGCGATTTTCGAAAAAGCAAGGCAGAAGGCACTCGGCAAATATTTTGACATCCAGAAGCTAAAAAATGCTGTCAAACCGGAAGAATGGAAGAAAGTCGTCTACGTACTGAACCGCGGTGGACGCTTTGAGGCAGCAGGAGATGAATATATCGGAAACAAACTTAAGTATCAATGGGCTAAACAGGTTTATTTTTACGACGAAAAGGCAGCAGGCTTCAAGAGTGCTTACACAGGCAAATTCTTTGAAGGCGTGCCGGTAGCTGAGGAAATAAAGACATACGATGGCGAAGTCTACAAGCCAAACAAACCGCTGCAATTCATTAACTGGAAATCAAGGAATATGGCAACGCACCGTACGGAAGGTAATACATGGCTGCGTGAAGTGAAGCCGGAAAACTATCTGTGGATCAATCCGATCGACGCGAAGAAAAAAGGCATCCAGACTGATGATGAAATCTACATTTCATCTAATAACTCAAAAGTTAAAGGGCGTGCACTCGTGACACCGGGAATCAAGCCAGGTGTCGTTGGAGCGAACTTCAGCTTCGGTCATGATGCATATGGCTCAAAAGCAGTCAAAGTGGACGGCAAAACAATCGAGCCAGCCGGCAAATACGGCCATACTGGCTATGAATTCAATAAGCCGCTCCATGAGGAATCAGGATATGCTAAGCCTCGTGGGCAGGGATTCTCTGTTAACGCCTTGTCTGATCGAGATGGCAGCTACTTTGAAGGCTATCTCGCAGACTTGCTGATTGGCGGCCCGGCACAGCAGGACGTATTCGTGGATGTTGAAAAGGCTTAATATCATTAGGGTGGAAGCCCTGAAATTTCTTTAAAGTAAAGGTGGAGACAATAATGGAAGAACGATATGGAAAGCTGGCGATTGCGAATATCATGACAAGCATCTGGCTTGGGGACTGGGACACCTATGAAGCATTCATGAACGAAATCCCTGAGGGAATGCGGAGGGAGCTTAGATTTCATTCCTTATATAATCGGGATGAGGTGCACCTCTGGTATGACAATCACTTTTTCATACCTGGAGAACACTTTGTCTCCCCTTACTTTTCATCCTATACGAAGAAAAATGAAGATGAAGAAGCCCGCAGGCATGAGCTGCTGTGCTTGATCGGCCTTTATGAAAAAACTGCTTTTTACTTCCCGCTCGAGCAGGATCGGCTGCCAGATCACTTCGGCAGTATGACCGCGTTCATGAGTTCGATTTTACAGGGGGAAATCAAGGCAGAGCAAGAAGGTAATCAGGATTACCTAAAGCAGCTTGAAGAAATAGAAGCAGAGATGCTGGCCCGGTTCATCAAGCCGGTCTTGAAGCCGATGCTCGATAATGCAGAAACGAAAATTACCCTTCCATTCTTTAAGGAGTTTCTCAGCTTTTATGCAGAAGTGATGAGTGAAGACTGGATGGAGGCAGCCTAAAATGAAGAAACGGTCCTCCAAGTGGGGGACCGTTTCCTTGTTGTTTAGAAATTATAAAAGTATTTTTGTGTGGATAACTACATATGGGAGTCTTAATCCAGCTCCAGCGCCTAGCCCCTCGAGACGCTTCGGTCCTGCCAATGAAGTCAAAGAACGACTTCACTGTCAGGCCCTCCAGCGCTTGTCGGGGCTGAACAAGGCGCTTGCGCTTTTTGTTCTATCGAACATTTACTTATTCTGTTTGAAGAAATCGATGAACGCTTGATAAAACTCTACACCCTGATAAAACATAAAGCTGAACGCTGTCAGGGAAAAGAACCCAATCATTAAGAATCGAAACCACATATCCATTCCTCCTTGATTTTTTATTCTGATCATCAAGGAGACTTAATCACATAATTCGATTGGAAAAAGACTGCCGTCAAGAATGAAAATTGGCTTCCAAATTTTATTACTCTGTGATTAATTTGTGTGAAAGTGATAGTTGAAATAAGAAGAACGAATACATTCAGGATGAAAAGGGTTTTTTTATCATCCAAATCAGGACCTGGCAGTTGTTCATGGACTTGTTCCATGGGAAGGATGACTTTTGATTTGGCGTCTACTGCTAGGTTTTTTTGTGCAGGAAGGGTTCCGTGAGCAAGTAAAAACAGGATAAACAGGCTGAGCGCGGACATAGTCAGCTTTTTCACGGTTCTCACTCCCCTTGAAAAGTAATAACACTATCGTATAACAATATATGCGTAGTGGAAACAAAAAAGTTTTGACATTTTTCTCAGAATAAAAAAACAGGCACCGTATCATAGCCAGTGCCTGCTCCAATTATTGCTTTCTCAAGTTTCCTAGCTCTTCAGCGATTGCCTGCATTTCATTCGGGCTGAAGGTGTTTTTTCGCATGATCATATCAAAGATTTCCTTGAGTTCTTCATACATCTCGCCGTCAAAATGTGTCGACTTGATTGCGCCGAGGTTCATGACATTCAATTTTTCCTTGATTTTTTCAATCATGTAGTCAACGTTTTCAGGGGAATTTTTAGTTAAGTCCACGCCGTTCATCCTTTCAATGGTTGTACAACCATCTTTCCATGTCCGTCAAAAAAAGTCAATTACAAATCCGGCGCCAGTTGACGCCGGATTTGTCATTATGCACTTAACGATTTTTCCTCTTTTTTCTCTTCCTTGATCGTGTTCAAAATTTTCCTTGTTTCCACTACAACAACGCCGGACAATCCGAGAAGTCCAATCAGGTTCGGGAATGCCATCAGGCCATTCATCACATCGGCGACACCCCAAACGATTTCAAGCTGGGAAATCGCACCGACGAACACAGCAGCGACAAATGCGATGCGGTAGTATAAAATCACATTTTTGCTGAAGAGATAGGAGAAGCATTTTTCCCCGTAATAAGACCAGCCGATGATCGTTGATGAAGCGAAGAACAACAGCCCAATCGCCACAATTACTGAACCTGACTGGCCAAGGAACTTGTCAAAGGTCGCTGAGGTCAGGTCAGCTGCCGTCGTATCGCCCGTATACAAACCGCCCATGACGATGGTGATTCCGGTGATTGAGCAGATGACGATTGTATCGATGAACACCTGGGTCATCGATACAAGTGCCTGGCGCCCAGGCAAATCTGTCTTGGCTGCAGCAGCAGCGATCGGTGCGGAACCAAGACCGGCTTCATTCGAGAATACACCGCGGGCAACACCCATCCGAATGACAGTTCCAAGTGCACCGCCAGCCACGGCTTCCCCTGTGAATGCATCTGTAAAAATAAGTCCAATAGCGGCTGGTACAAGATCAAAGTTCATAATCATGACGACAAGACCCGCGATGAGGTAGAATCCGGCCATCACTGGTACAAACAGGGCGGTCACCTTCCCGATGCTCTTGATCCCGCCAATTAAGACAAGAGCAGTAAAAATCGTCAAGACTAGACCTGTAACCCATGCCGGCACTGAAAAGGTCGACTGTACGACACTGGCTACTGAATTCGACTGAACAAGATTGCCGATTCCAAAAGCCGCGACTGCGCCAAATAGCGCGAATAAGACCCCAAGCCATTTTTGGCCTAGCCCGCGTTCAAGATAATACATTGGGCCGCCGGACATCTCGCCATCCTTGTCTTCAACCCGGTATTTTACAGCCAGGACAGCTTCTGCATATTTCGTGGCCATTCCAAAAAAGGCTGTAATCCACATCCAGAACACCGCGCCAGGTCCCCCAGTGAAAATTGCTGTCGCCACGCCGGCGATATTACCAGTGCCAACTGTCGCAGCAAGTGCCGTCATCAAAGCCTGAAAATGAGAAATATCACCGTCAGACCGTTTATCCTGTTTTTTCGAAAAAGCCAGCTTAAGCGAGTAAGGCAGCAGCCTAATCTGCAGAAAGCCAATGCGGATGGTCAGGTAGATTCCAGTCCCGACAAGTAAAATCAAGAGAGGGGGTCCCCAAACCCAGCCGCTAATTTTTCCAATCCATTCCTCAAATGTCATAGTGTGCCCCCTTATAAAATTATCTTCATAAAATGTTCTCTAACAAGAATATTCTGATAATTAATCCGAGTCAAGCAATATCCATCAGGTAAATCTTTGAATTTCCACTGTATTCACTGTTCCCAAGACGTTTGACGATGTTTAAAAAGTTATTCTTTTTCTGGATTATTTGAAATTTTTTTCTGCGCGCTTGCATGAAGTGATGTCTATCGTGGAAAATGTTAGGTAGGTGACAGGCAAGTCTTGTCTGCGAAATGAGAAGCAAGATATTAGGAGGAGAAAAATGGGCAGTTCAAAAAGGTTTTGGATGGGGATGTTTTTAGGTGCAATGGCCGGGGGTGCAGTAAGCCTTCTGGAAAAATCGACGCGCCAGGCGGTAAAAGAGGATTTCAGCAAGGTATCGTGCGGAGTTGCGTATGTTGTTAAAAATCCGAATGCATTCATCGATGACATTAAAGAAACAGCGAATAAAGTCCGTACTACAGTGGAACAAGTAACAGAGGATGTTGCGTTCATCACGGAAAAAGTTGAAGAGATCAAAGATGTGCCGCCCCAGATTACCGAATTGGTGAAAGGGACAAAAGAGTCATTGAGGAAATTAGCAGCATCAGGAGATACAAAGCAGCATATAGATGGACAAGAATGATGGATAGGCTGATCACTTGCAGGAGCATGGAAGCTAAAAAAGAGGTGAATCAATGATTGATATGTCATTTTTCAGGCAAATGTGGCACAGGATACAGGAAGACGATGTTCCGGCACTTGCTGCCCAGCTTGCATACTTCTTGTTGCTTTCCTTGTTTCCGCTTTTGATCTTTCTGGTCACATTGGTTCCATATTTGCCAATTTCAGAAATGGATATCCTTGGATTTTTTGATGATTATGCTCCAGGAGAATCGATGGATCTAATCAAAAACAGCCTGGAGGATATC
Source organism: Mesobacillus sp. AQ2 (assembly GCF_030122805.1). Taxonomy (NCBI): domain Bacteria; kingdom Bacillati; phylum Bacillota; class Bacilli; order Caryophanales; family Bacillaceae; genus Mesobacillus; species Mesobacillus sp. AQ2. The sequence goes on from NZ_CP126080.1 coordinate 1,018,851, forward strand.
ATGAAAAAAGATGGAAAGTTGTTGTCTTTCGGATTGCTGGCGACCATTTGGTCTGCTTCGAATGGAATCAATGCGATTGTAAGGGCATTTAACCGAGCCTACCGGGTAGAGGAAACAAGATCGTTTATCGTAAGCCGGTTAATGGCCATTTTTTTAACGTTCGGGATGATATTTGTCTTCCTCGTCGCTTTGATTTTGCCGGTATTCGGCAAAGAAATAGGCAGCTGGCTGTTCGCGAACTTTGGGCTGAGGGAAGAGTTCATCTATGTCTGGAACATGCTGCGCTGGCTGACCAGTATCTTGATTCTTTTTATTGTTTTTCTCGGGTTATACTGGATCGCACCAAATAAAAAGCTGACTTGCATAAGCGGGTTGCCTGGATCCGTTTTTGCGACTGGAGGATGGGTGCTGGTATCACTCGGATTCTCCTACTATGTCAGCAACTTTGCTTCCTACACCGCAACGTACGGAAGCATCGGCGCGATTATCGTACTGATGATCTGGCTCTATTTGTCAGCATATATTATAATCATTGGCGGGGAAATCAATGCCTATTTCAGTGAAAAGAAAGCCGGCTGCTGATGTCATTGACTCCTGAAATTACCTCTGTAAGGTACGCTGTTTTAGCAAATGATAAAGGGGAGGAATGCTCCTCACTTTTTATGACAGGGGGAATTCAGGATGGCAAAGAAAACGAAAAAAGACGGAAGCACCAAGCAAAAAGGCAAAAGCAACCACAGCCAGAAAACATCAGGCTCAGCAAACGGATCCAACGGATATCACTAACAACAAGCGCCCCCACTCGGAGGGCGCTTTACTTTTGAGTGAAAGGTGACAGAAGGCAGCCGGGATAATGCCCTTTAAGAGGAAAAAGGATGGACAGAAATTGAGGCAATCCAGGAGAAAGTGTCCGTCATGATGGCGATGACGGACAGAAATCGGGGAAATGCAAGGGAAAGTGTCCATCATAAGGATGATGATGGACAGAAATCGGTGAAATCCAAGAAAAAGTGTCCTTCATGAGGTGGATGACGGACAAAAATCTGTGAAATGCAAGGTAATCTGTCCATCATGATGGCGATGACGGACAGAAATTGATGAAACCAAACAAAAAGTGTCCGTCATGAAGGTGATGATGGACAGAAATCATTGATATCCCACGAATAGTGTTCATCATAATAAAAAACTCCCGCCGGATCCGAAGTCCGGGCGGGAGACTACTTTATTTCAACAATCTCAAGCTATTCAGTATGACAAGGATGGTGCTTCCTTCGTGCCCGATGACGCCGTATGGCAGGTCGAGGAACTGCAGGAAGTTCGATGCGATCAGGACCATGATCACTAAAATCGAAAATACAATATTTTGTTTGACGATACGGTTCATCCGGCGTGACAGGTTGATGGCTTCGGCAATCTTCGGCAGGTCGTTTTTCATCAATACGACATCTGCTGTTTCAAGGGCGACGTCTGAGCCTTCTCCCATGGCGATCCCGACGTTGGCGGTTGCGAGCGCCGGAGCGTCATTGATGCCGTCGCCGACCATTGCGACCTGGCCGTGGTCCTCTTTGAGCTTCTTCAATTGCTGAACCTTTGTTTCTGGAAGGCATTCTGCGATATAGCCGTCAACATGGCTTTCAGCGGCAATGGCTTTTGCGGTATTTTTGCTGTCGCCTGTCAGCATCACTGTGTAGATGCCTTCTGATTTCAACAAATCGATGGCCTGTTTTGTTTCTTCACGGACGACATCCTTTAAGGCGATCAGGCCGGCAAGCTGGCCATTCCGTTCGATGAAAACAATCGTCTTGCCTTGGGATGCAAGTGCCACTGCTGCGCCATCAGAGAATGCTTCTGCGACAGGCCTGCCGACAAAGTCCGCTTTCCCGATTTTCCAATCCTCGTTTTCGAAATGAGCTTTAACGCCCCACCCGGAAACATCCTCGATGCTTTCAGGATGCACAAGCTCCCTGCCGAGAACATCCTTTGCATAATTCACGATTGCATTTGCCAGTGGGTGGTTGGAGTGGCTCTCGATCGATGCGGCTTTAAGCAAAACTTCATCACGGTCCAACCCGTCAGCTGCGATCACATCCGTCACTTCCGGTTTACCCTTTGTGAGTGTACCCGTTTTATCGAAGGCAATGGCTTTAAGATGGCTAAGATTCTCCAGGTGGACGCCGCCTTTGAACAGTATCCCGTGTTTTGCCCCATTAGAAATCGCTGACAACGTAGCCGGCATGATTGATGCCACTAGGGCACATGGGGAGGCAACTACAAGCAGGATCATCGCCCTGTAAAACGTTTCTGTCCAGCTCCAGCCCAGCAGGTAGTGGGGAACGAACATCATCAGCACTACAACGATGAGCACGACTTTTACATATGTCCCTTCAAATCGTTCGATGAACAGCTGTGACGGGGATTTTTCGCTCTGTGCATTCTGGACAAGCTGGATGATCTTCTGGAACAATGTTTCATTGTTTGGCTTAGTTATTTCAACTGTCAGGGAACCTGTCAGGTTTACAGTGCCTGCGAAAACATCATCTCCGGTATCCTTTGATACTGGTATGGATTCCCCGGTGATCGCTGCCTGGTCTATCGTTGTCTGGCCCTTGGCTATTTTGCCGTCAGAGGGAATCCTTTCGCCCGGTTTGACCAAAATTAAATCGCCGATTTCCAGTTCGGATACATGGACTTTCCTTTCAACACCATTTGTGATTCTCAATGCTTCCTCTGGCTGCAGCTCCATCAATGAGGAAATTTCCTTATGGCTTTTATTCATGGTGTACGTTTCAAGCGCTCCGCTCATCGCAAAAATGAAAATCAAAATTGCGCCTTCTGTCCAATAGCCGATAATGGCTGAGCCGATCGCTGCAAAAATCATCAGCATTTCAACATTCAATTCTTTTTCTTCGATTGTCGCTTCAATGCCTTCCTTCGCTTTGGCGAAACCGCCGATTACATAAGCCAGGATAAAAGCGATGACCGACGCTGTTTGTGAATCTCCTTTGCTTAAGATCCAGCCTGCCGCTATCAGGATTCCACTGATGGCGGCGGCAATCAGTTCAGCGTGTGGCTTGATTTTTCCAAAAAGATTCCCTTCTGGAACCGAGTTTGGTTTTGCAATTGCATTAGCTCCCTGTGCCATCCTTTTCTCCTCCTTTGACATCTCTAATTGATACTAATAATCACCATCACTACCCTTAAAAAATACGAAAGCTGCCACCGGAACGGTGACAGCGAAAAGCCAGAGCAAAAGATACATATTGTGTTTATTATTATGTTACCATACACTATATGCTTTTGAAAGAATAATGCAATAGTCTAAGGAGAAAGATAGATGACAACTAAAGACTTTTTTACCCACCCGCTTGGCATTGTTGTGTCGGCAGCAGGGGCAACCTTCCTCTGGGGAAGTGCGTTCCCTTTTATAAAATTGAGCTACGCAAGCCTGGACATCAAGCCGGATGAAATCGGCGAGCAAATGCTGTTTGCGGGATACCGGTTTCTGCTTGCGGGGCTTCTGATCCTGATTTTGTTCCTGTTTTTAAAAAGGAATATGAAATTCAGGACGGAGACGACCAAGCCTCTTTTAAAAATAGGTCTGTTTCAGACATTCCTTCAATATGTCCTGTTTTACATCGGACTTAGCTACTCAACGGGCATCCAGGGATCCATCATCGCCGGCACGACGTCCTTCTTCCAGATCCTGCTGGCTCATTTCCTGTATCCTGACGACAGGATGAGCCGTTTGAAGGTCGCCGGTCTGATGGTTGGCTTTACTGGGGTTATTTTTGCGAACTGGCCAAATGGTGAATATGAAATCCACTTTGGCATCGGGGAAATCCTGCTCATGGGCGCGATGCTTGCTGGTGCGTACGGCAATATCCTGGCAAAACAGGGAAGTGCGAAAATGGAGGTCATTTATTTGACGGCCTACCAGATGATCCTCGGTTCTTTGGGATTGATTGCGATTGGTGCTTTCACTGTCGGACTGGTTCCTTTCGATTTTGACCTCAAGTCCGGACTGATGCTCATCTATCTGGCTTTCCTCTCTGCAACTGGATTCATTTTATGGAACAATGTCATGAAGTACAATCAGGTTGGAAAAGTGTCGCTGTACCTGTTCCTGGTGCCGATATTCGGCGTCCTTTTATCATCGCTGCTTCTTGGTGAAGCGCTCCATTATTTTGTCATAGCCGGATTAGTCCTGGTTGTGGCCGGAATCGTTCTCGTGAACCGGCCTTCCCGTAAAAAAAACAGCCTCCCTGCCAAATAGGGGAGGCTGTTTCTCGTTATGCAGATTTTGCCTGCTGTTCAGACGCGTCATGTCGGACAGCGACCAGTGCGATGAAAATCAACAGCAGCATCGTGCTGATGACATAAAAGAAGCTGATTCCTTTCAGCCATTGGATGGCCAGTCCTCCAATGAACGGCCCGCTGATGCTGCCAAAACTGAAGAAAATACCGCACATCAGGTTGCCTGCCGGAAGAAGCGGCTTTGGCAGCAGGTCGGCCATATAACTGATTCCAAGGGAAAAAGTCGATCCTACAAGCGTGCCCGCTAAAAAGAAACAGATCAGCAGACCGATAGTCGAATTCTCCAGCAAACCGGCTGCAGTAAAAGAGATGAAGCCGGACAGGGTAACGGCAATCAATACATTCCGCCGCCCGAGCTTATCGCTTAAGATCCCGAGTGGAAGCTGTGAGAGAATGCCGCCGATGGCAAAGGCCGGAAGCAGGAGTGCGACTGCATCGACACCAATCCCTGATCTCATCGCGTACACCGGGAAGTTCCCGTTAATGCTTGCTTCCAAAAATCCGTAGCCAAAGGGAGGCAGGAAGGCGACCCAGGCATATTTAAACACCTTCCCGAACCTCTTCATCGTACCGAAGAAAGAAGTACTGTCAGTGTCATGTTCAGGCCGCTCGTTTTTCAGCAGCCATACCGTCAGCCAGGCAGCGAGGCTGATGGCAGAGGAAAGGATGAATGGCAGAGCGGTATTTATTTTTACAAGCCCGATCATCAACGGTCCAGCTGCGAATCCCAGCCCGAAAAATAATCCATAGATTGAAATATTCCTTCCAATCCGATCTTTTGCCGAAAAGGATGTAATCCATGTCTGGGTGGCAAAATGGAGCATATGGTCGCCAATTCCGATGGCGAGCCTTAAGATAAACCAGAACCAGAATGATTTCCATAACGGGAAAAATGCCAGCGAAACCGCGACGAGAAAGCCGCCGATAAGAATGATCGGTTTGTAGCCAAATCTGCGCAGCGGCGCTTCCATCAATGGCGAAGCTATCAAGATACCGATATATAATCCTGTTGCATGAAATCCATTCATCGAGGATGACACGCCATCCTGTTCAAAGATGATCGCAATCAAAGGCAGCAGCATTCCCTGGGAAAATCCCGAAATGGCAACGATGCTGACGAGGATCCAGAAACGAAGTTTTATGCTTATATTCATGATTCATATTCTCCCTGAGTATTGATACTCTTTTGATGTTAACGATATAAATTTTTATGTGCAATGTTTTTTTATTTTTAAATACAGGTAAAATAGTGTAATCTTCTTTGTGTCAGGGAAATATTTCTAGTTAAAAAGGAGAGATTCTAATGGAATTTAAAATGAAGCCAGAGGTTGGCTTTTATACAGAAACAGGTTTTGGAAGATTGGACATTGCTGGGGACGATGAATATGGATTCAGGCCATACCAATTGCTCGTTTCTTCAGTTGCGATCTGCAGCGGCGGAGTCCTGCGCAAGGTCCTGGAGAAAATGAGGATGGAAATCGAGGATATCCACATCCAGGCGGATGCTGAACGAGTTGAGGAAGAAGCAAACCGTGTCAGCAAAATCATCGTCCATTTCCGCATTGCCGGAAGCAATCTCGATGAAAAGAAAATCGAGAAGGCAATGGTGCTGACAAGGAAGAACTGTTCGATGGTGCAATCTGTGGTCGGAAGCATTGAGGTCGAAGAGACATTTGAAATCGTCTAATACATGATTTCCTTTCATAACATTTTGTTTTTTTATCTCCTTTGGAAGAACTGATAAAGTGACTAAGAATGTTGGTTAAGGGGTACAGATATTGAAAAAACAATAAGAGTTAACAGAGAGGAATCATACTATGGCAAACAAGATTTTCATGATTTTAACTTTCGTCGGTGTTCCGCTGTCTGTCATCGGAACGCTGATGCATTGGTCGAGTACAATGTTATTTATCATCTATTGTTTGACGATCGTTGCTCTGGCCAGCTATATGGGCCGGGCAACAGAAAGTCTGGCAATAGTAACAGGGCCGCGGATTGGCGGATTACTGAATGCGACCTTCGGCAATGCGGTTGAATTGATCATTTCCATTTTTGCGTTAAAAGCGGGGTTGATTGGAGTTGTTCTTGCTTCATTGACAGGTTCCGTGTTAGGCAACCTCCTGCTTGTAGCTGGGTTATCCTTTTTTGTAGGAGGACTGAAGTTCAAACGGCAGCACTTTAATGTTCATGATGCAAGACATAATTCTGCTCTTTTAATTTTTGCGGTGATTGTGGCCTTCGTTATTCCGGAAGTATTTGCGATGGATATGAATGAAAGCAGGACGCTCAGCCTTAGTGTCGGAATCTCGATTATCCTGATTGCGCTCTATCTTGCTGCACTGTTTTTCAAGCTTGTCACCCACAGAGGTGTTTACCAGCCTAAGGTTCAAAGCGGCGCCGAGCACCATGAAGAAGAACCGGAATGGGGAAAAGCCAAAGCGATCACGATCCTCCTTGCGGCAACAGTTGCTGTCGCTTATGTTGCAGAAAACCTTGTCCATACTTTTGAGGAAGTGGGCGAATCCTTCGGCTGGTCCGAATTGTTCATAGGGATCATCATAGTAGCGATTGTCGGCAATGCAGCCGAACATGCCTCAGCCGTCATCATGGCCTATAAAAATAAAATGGACGTCGCTGTTGAAATCGCCGTAGGCTCGACCCTGCAGGTTGCCATGTTTGTTGCGCCTGTTCTCGTGTTAGTTTCTTTGCTGTTTGAAAAGAGTATGCCTCTAGTATTCTCGATGCCTGAAATGGTTTCAATGGCAGTTGCCGTGCTCCTCTCCATCAGCATTGCAAACGACGGTGAAACAAACTGGTTTGAGGGGCTTACACTTATAGGCGCCTATGTTATAATGGGAATTGGATTTTACCTGCTTTAATATACTAGGATTAATGAACTCTGTTCCGGGAGGACAGGGTTCTTTTTTGCTGTAAAAATGAACATGCTTTACCTCGCGCATCTCGATTTATCAACATAGAGATAGTTAAAGGACATTTCAGAGCGTTATAGCCGCCAAAATGTCCAAGAAAAGCAGTTTAAAGGACATTTCCAAGCGTTGGGACAGCCAAAATGTCCAAGAAAAGCGGTTTAAAGGACATTTCCGAGCGTTGGGGCAGTCAAAATGTCCAAAAAAAGCAGTTTAAAGGACATTTCCAAGCGTTGGGACAGCCAAAATGTCCAAGAAAAGCGGTTTAAAGGACATTTCGAAGCGTTAAAGCAGTCAAAATGTCCAAGAAAAGCGGTTTAATGGACATTTCAGACCCAAATGAGCAGTCAAAATGTCCAATAGAAGGTTTAACAGAAGGAGAATAGGGATCATGGCTTTTGTTTATCGCACTTTATTTTTTATCATCGGGTTAACGATTCTATCTTTTGGGGTTTCGATGACCATTAAAGCAAATTTGGGGACAGGCGCCTGGGATGCTCTCAATGTGGGCCTTTCGAAAACGGTGGGGCTGACGCCGGGCAGCTGGGTTGTCTTTGTCGGGATCATCATGATTTTCATTAATGCCTCCCTGGTAAAAAGACGCCCGGATATTGCTGCAATCATTACGCTGCTTATCACAGGTGTGCTGATCGATTTCTGGTTATTGCGCGTGTTCGATGACATGTTGGTCGCTGGATATGGGAAGCAGTTTGGAGTATTCCTTCTCGGGATGGTGGCGTTGAGCTTCGGCCTGGCCGTCTATCTGCAGCCGAGATTCCCCTTGATTCCTATCGATAATTTCATGATGGCATTAAGGGAACGATTTAATCTGAATTTAATGGCAGCGAAGACGCTTGGTGAAGTGATTGCTCTGTCGGCGGCGTTCATCTTCAAGGGACCGATTGGGATTGGGACTTTGATTGTGACGTTTGCTATCGGTCCGTTGATTCAATTGTTCTTTCCTTACTGTGAAAAATTGTATAATAAGCTGCTTACATCCGCTCGATAGTTATTTCATAATATAATTCCTGAGGTTCTGCTCATCTGGCAGAGCTTCTTTTTTTCAACAAACTTTGGATAAAGTGGCGGAACTCCGAAAACACTATGAACAAACTTAAAAGTTTCCTGTAGTGAAAGGAGTATACACCGATGAAAAAAGCAGCAGCTATCCTTGTTATGACGATGGTTTTTATGATGTCTATTTTAGCAGTTGGTTTTGCTGAGGAAGGGAAGGCGAAAAAAGCGCCTCAGCCAAAGCAGGCGGAAAATGCGAAGTATGTGATCCCGAATTCAGTAATGAATATCACGAAGGATAATACGTATCCGAACCCGACTGAAGACTTGCCTTTCCTTCAGCCAAGTGAGCTTACCAAGAATTTGATTAAAACGTCGAAGGTGAAGATCGAGAATCCGGATTTGATTCGGATGCTGAATGAAACATCCATCAACAGCACTCCATTCGCCATCGGCTACCGGGCGATTGTTTACCTTGGTGAGTGGCCGTTGAATTATGAATCGCAAGAAACCTCACCGAACTGGGAATTCCAGAAAATCAATACGAATTATTTCGACAATCGCGGCGGGAATGCTATTTATCAAATCCATTATGTTCAGGAGCAGCAAAAGGTTGTAAAGGGCGGTTTGACGGCGAAAATCAAGAATGCGGAAGATGTGCAGAAAATGATGCTGTTGCAAGCAGCAAAGAAATCAGGTCTGCCGCTTGCGTTTGAAACGATTGTAGGTGCAGGAACGAAAAAAGACCATATATACAATATCCAGCCGAAGCGTCTCGGGTATCTTTATGCCTACGCACCAGCCATCAATGAAAAAGGCAAGGTCACATATGGCGAGGTTTACCTGATGCTAAAAGGCAGCAAGAAATTCATTGTTGTCAAAAATGTTGTATCACAAGGGATTGGAGCATGGATTCCGGTTCAGGACCATGTCAGCTTTGGCTTCGTTTCCAGTGAACGGCCGAGATAAGTCTTCGATATAATAGATAAGCCTGGTATCAAAAACGAACCAGGTAATGAGTGAGCCTGGTATTTCTGAAAAGAAACCAGGCTTTTTTTAATGCCTGTTAGTAATTTTTTCCTCTTGACAAAAGGTAGATATATCCTGTTTAACGCCTGTACATGCCGGGAATTAGATAGACATAACAAATTAACTCAACAAAATTAAGGAGGAAATAGATTATGTCTGACAATATTCTTTCTAACAACCAAAATCCAATAGGCAACAATTCAAACTCTTACAATATGAACAACAACATGTACACTTCATCAACGGAGAATGCATCATATGATCCAACAACTGGAACAACAACTTACGCAAGCACCAATTCCGGTAATTCGTATTCAAACAATTCATCAATGGGCGGCTACTCCAGCAGCTATTCATATGATGACTCCAGCAGCTCTAAGTCTTCGAACAGTAAGCTGATGAAGGGTGTGCTGATTGGAGCTGCAATCGGCGGAGCAATGGCGATGCTTGACTCCAATACGCGCACAAAGGTAAAGGACAAGGCGGTCAATGCAAAAGACACATCAATGAATGTCATCAGCGAAGTGAAGAACAATCCTTCTGATGTGAAGGAGCAGATGATGAGCAGCTTCAGGGAAGCTTCCAGCATTTTAAAAGAAGCGATCAGTGATGCTCAAAGCCTTTACCAGCGCCTGAATGATGATGTGTTCAGCAAGATGAATGAAGCAAAGTCCAATTCCTCTGATGCTGTGCAAACCGTCATGAACGCAAAGGAAGAGCTTAAGGATGTTGGATCAAAAGTGAAGGAAGCAGGAGCAACCGCAATGGACAACCCGGTGGTCAATTCTGCTACTGAATCTGACTCTTCAAACACTGGATCAAGCCATGCTGCTGATGCGTATGCTACTGGTATGGAAAGCCAACCGTCTGATACAACAGGGCTAGGAAATACATCAAATGCCTTCACAGTATCGCCAGAAAACCAAAAAAATGATAATAACCGCTAGTTAATGCGAATACTAAAGCCAGTCCTGGTCAAGGACTGGTTTTTTGCTGTCAACCATCCCATATATTTGCTTGTTTCTTTATTTAGCTACGAGGGTATTAACTAGTACAGTCAGTTAATTTAGGAGGCTATGTCAATGGAAAAGGAATTTAAACCACGCTCTAACAGGTGTGATTATGATAGAGAAACTGCAACGGGGAAAATTGCAATGGCTGCTTCAGCGCACCCAATTGCAACGAATGCAGCGGAAAAAATACTGCGTGACGGCGGCAACGCCATCGATGCAGCGATCGCCATCCAATTCGGCCTGAATGTCGGAGAACCGATGATGACAGGAATTGGCGGCAGCGGATTTTTCATGGTTTATCATGCGGAAAGCAAAACCACGAAAATTTTTGATGGGCATACAAGAGCACCAAAAGCCGCACACCCAGAACTTTTTTTAGATGAAAAAGGTGAAGTCATTCCGTTTAAAAAGAGGTCTACGCATGCTACAGGTGTCGGGGTTCCAGGTATATTGAAAGCAATGGAAGCGGCAAGGAAGGAGTATGGCACAAAACCGCTTGCCGAATTGATCGAACCAGCTGCCCAGGCTGCAGAAAAAGGAGTAGAGGTCAACTGGATTATGGAAGAAAGTCTTAATACTTTCGACTATCGACTCGGTGATCATGCGAAGGAATTATTTATGCCGGGCGGGAAGTCGCTTAAGGAAGGGGATGTCTACCAGAAGGAACACCTGGCGAAAACATTCCGAATCCTTCAGCGTGATGGCATCGAAGCGTTCTATGAAGGGGAAATTGGAGAAGCCATTATTTCTACACTAAAAGAGCTTGGCGGAATCATGGAGATGTCAGATTTAAAGAATTATGAAATCTCCATTGATGAACCTGTTTGGGGAACTTATCGGGATTATAAAATTGCTTCTTCCAATATGCCGAGTGCAGGCGGGACAACGATGCTGCAGATTTTGAAAATCCTCGAAGGTTTTGACCTCAGCAAGTATGATGTGAAATCATGGGAAAAGTATTACTTATTTACAGAAGCCATGAGGATTGCTTTTTCCGATAAAATCGCCTTTTCAGGTGATCCGGAGTTTGGTGATATTCCGTTAAAAGGGTTGCTGAGTGAGGAATACCTTGCTGAGCGGCGAAAATTGATTAATTGGGAACGCAGGAACGATGCAATTGATTTTGGTAATCCATGGGTTTACGGGGAGGGTAAGGAAATTAATATTGTACGCCAGCCTTTCGAGCCTGAAAGAGAAAGAAGCGAAACGACTCATTTCACGGTAACGGACAAGTGGGGCAATATCGTTGCCTGCACTTCTACCGTTGAGCACCCGTTCGGTTCTGGAATCATGGTCAAGGATCATGGCTTCGTTTTAAACAATGAAATGACTGACTTTGATGCTATTCCTGGCGGCCTGAATGAAATCCAGCCAGGAAAGAGGCCTGTGAGCTGCAAGACGCCAACCATTGTCTTCAAGGAAGATGAGCCTGTTTTGACATTGGGATCACCTGGCGGGCCAACAATCGTAGGCTCCGTATTCCAGACGATTGTCAATGTTCTTGATTTTGGCATGGACCTGAAAGAGGCCATCGAGGAGCCGAGAATCTTCAATAGTACCGGCCCGCTGATTGGCTGGGAGTCGGGCATCAGCATGGAAGCAAAAGGTGAGATGGAATCAAAGGGCTTCGAATTTGCCGATGGTCCATTCCCGCTTGGAAATGTCCAGGCCATCAAATTCGATCGTGAAAAAGGTATCCTCTATGGAGCTGCCGATTCCAGCAGGGAAGGGAAAGCAACCGGACTGGATGAATAAGAACCAAAAAGCAGGCTGGAATTTTTTCAGCCTGCTTCTCTTATTTATCCACACTGGAAAGCGTGTCCGTTTCTGAATCCGATTTTTTGATTACAGAAATGCTGCCGTCTGTTTCAAGGACGACAGCTTCCACCTGGTCCATTGAATTGATGCCGCTGGAACGTGCTGCCTGAAGGATTTCCACATCCAAAACACGTTCTTTGATGATTTTTTCCTTTAAGTAATTCCCGCGGTAAAATAACAATTGGGGATCCGATTTAATCAGCTTTTTGAAACCGTCTGAACGTATCGACAGCCATGCCACAACATATTGCAGACCAATTAAAATAAAGAATGCTGAAACTCCCTCAATAAGGGCCACTTTTTTATTCAAAAGGATTGTCGCCAGGGTAGACCCCAGTGCGACCGTGACAATCAAATCGAAAGCATTCATCTTGGACAGCGTACGTTTACCAGAAACACGCAACAATAAAACAAGGGCCCCGTAAGCAAGGACACCGACAACAAGGGTACGCCAGACGGCATCCCAAGAATTAAATATCATTTTATCACCTCATATATGTTTTTTCCTGAAAAAGCCTGCGCAAACATATTGCGATAGGGGGGAATACTATCCAATAATAAAAGGGTTTTGCAAAAGCCCAAAAGGACAGCATGCATTCTGATAAATATTGCACAATCGCCCATTTTTCGGTAGGATGTTAACGGTAGTGAAAGGAGCGAGAATAGTGGGAAGCCAGATAAATGATAAAAATACTCAGGTTGTATTCCTTAAGCAGCGTTTGGATATGTTCGCTGAATTGCTTGAAGCGATTGATCCGGAAGAAACGGACCTCGAGGATATCGACCGCATGATCCAAATCGTCGAAGAAATGGATGCCAAATGCCGCGAATTCAAAAACCGCGATTTGTAAGAGACCTTTTTATGAGGTCTCTTTTTTATGTTAGCGTCTTTTCGGAGCTGACCAACGAGCATGCGCTTTTCTCTGTCCAGCTCCAGCGACCAATGCTTGTCGAGGCTGTCCAAGGCGCTTGCGCTTTTCTGTGTCCAGCTTCAGCACCTAGCCCCTCGAGCGTTTCGGTCCGCCCAATGAAGTCAAAGAGCGACTTCAGTGGTCGGCCCTCCAACGCTTGTCGGGGCTGCCCAAGGCGCTTGCGCTTTTCTGTTTGTAAACGATTCCACTTTCATCTTTAAATAGATGGTTGATAGGAGTATAATGATATCGGAGAAATTGTTATAAAGCTTTCACATATAAAGAGACAGCAAACATGGGGAGAGGGGTAGACAGATGAATATCGAAAAGTTCCAGGAAAGCATGTACCAGTTAGTTGTTGAAACATCCACGAACCTTCCTAAGGATGTCCGCCGGGCCATCAAAGCGGCGGCAGAGCGTGAAAACGCGGGGACGCGCTCGGCGATGAGCCTGGATACGATCACCAACAACATCAAAATGGCGGATGATAATGTTTCGCCGATTTGCCAGGATACTGGTCTTCCAACCTTTAAAATCAAGACTCCTGTAGGTGCAAACCAGCTTGAGATGAAAAAGGCGATTTACAATGCGATTGCCCTGGCTACCAAGGATGGCAAGCTGCGCCCGAACTCTGTTGATTCATTGACAGGTGAGAACAGCGGCGACAATCTTGGCGGCGGCACTCCTGTCATCAAGTTTGAGCAATGGGAAAAAGACTATATTGACGCACGTCTGATTTTAAAGGGCGGCGGCTGTGAAAATAAAAATATCCAATACAGCCTTCCTGCTGAATTGGAAGGACTCGGCCGCGCTGGACGCGACCTTGACGGAATACGCAAATGTATCATGCATTCGGTTTATCAGGCCCAGGGACAAGGCTGCAGCGCAGGCTTCATTGGGGTCGGCATTGGCGGTGACCGTTCTTCTGGATATGACCTTGCGAAGGAGCAATTATTCCGTACTGTAGATGATGTCAATCCAAATCCAGAACTACATGACCTTGAAGAGTATGTCATGGAAAATGCCAACAAGCTTGGAATCGGGACGATGGGCTTTGGCGGTGAAACGACGCTTCTTGGCTGCAAAATCGGCGTCATGAACCGCATTCCGGCAAGCTTTTACGTATCTGTTGCGTATAACTGCTGGGCATATCGCCGCCTTGGTGTAGCCGTAAACCCTGAAACTGGTGAAATTCAGGAATGGATGTACCAGGAAGGAGAGAAGATTGATTTCGCCCAGCCTGCTGCACAGGAAATCGCAGCAGCAGTCGAAGCACCGGCAGAACAGAATGTCGTCACATTAACTGCTCCTATTACAGAAGAGCAAATCCGTGAACTCAAGGTCGGAGATGTCGTCCAGATCAATGGCATGATGTATACAGGCCGTGACGCGATCCATAAGTACCTGTCAGACCACGATTCACCTGTCGACTTGAATGGGCAGGTCATTTACCATTGCGGACCGGTCATGCTGAAGGATGAAGAAGGAAACTGGCATGTGAAGGCTGCAGGCCCGACAACAAGTATTCGTGAGGAGCCCTATCAGGGTGATATCATGAAGAAGTTCGGCATCCGTGCAGTCATCGGAAAAGGCGGAATGGGTAAGAAGACGCTTGCTTCTTTGCAAGAGCATGGCGGAGTTTACCTGAATGCCATCGGCGGCGCAGCACAGTATTATGCGGACTGCATCAAGTCTGTCGAAGGCGTTGACCTGATGAACTTCGGTATTCCTGAAGCAATGTGGCACCTCAATGTCGAAGGCTTTACCGCAGTCGTAACCATGGATTCGCACGGAAACAGCCTGCACGAAGATGTTGAAAAATCATCACTCGAAAAATTGGCGCAATTCGCCGATCGAGTTTATAAGTAAAACTTAAAAGGGGTCTCGCTGGGTTTGCTGCGAGACTTCTTTTTTATTCGATTGCTGGTAACGGCACATTACCTTATCACCACTGCAAAAGTTTCCCGTTGATGCATTTGTAGAATTTTTTTTCCCTGCTGGCAAACAATAAGGAAAAACATCAATGGAGGAACATCATGAAAACGTTTGTTAAGATACTGCTTGCTTCCGCGATGCTGCTGTTGATTGCTTTGCCGGCTGTTACAGGCGCGGAAGAAAATTCGAACTCACCACTGCACTGGGGATTCAAAAAAGGCCGGAATGGGAGGCAGGCTGATGCCGGCAGGATGTTCGAGGTCATTCTTGAAGACCATGGAGCTGTTTATAAAGGGGACAAAAACAGCAAGGATTTGTACCTGACCTTTGATAATGGATATGAAAATGGTTATACTGCAAAAATTCTTGATGTATTAAAAGAGGAACAGGTCCCTGCAGCTTTTTTCATTACGGGCCATTATCTTGAAAGTGCTCCCGAGCTTGTTGCCCGGATGGCAAATGAAGGCCATATTATCGGCAATCACTCCTGGCATCATCCTGACATGACTCAAATCAGCGATGAAAAAATCAAGAAGGAACTTGAGATGGTCCGTGCTGAAACCGAAAGGATCACAGGCAGGAAGCATATGAACTACCTGCGTCCTCCAAGGGGGATTTTCAGCGAAAGGACAATGGCGGTCGCGAAAGAAGCCGGCTATACTCATGTGTTCTGGTCGCTCGCTTTTGTTGACTGGAATACCGACCAGCAAAAAGGCGCGCAATATGCCTATGATAAAATCATGACCCAGGTCCACCCAGGTGCCGTCCTGCTTCTGCACACAGTTTCGAAAGACAATGCGGATGCACTTGGGAAGGTAATCAGGGATTTGAAAGAACAGGGTTATCACTTTAAAAATCTTGATGAGCTGATGCTCAGAAAAGGCGGCATGAAGGATCCGATGCTGTACTGATTGTTTGATCCCGGCAATTTTACAGTTGCCGGGATTTTCGATTGGAAAAAAGGCGCATTTTTACCAGTTCGCCAATAAAAATTTATTTTCGCCAATAAACCTGTGATTTTCGCCAATAAAATTAAAAAATTGCCAATAAACAGTGATTATCGCCAATAAAGTTGTGAACTCCGCCAATAAAGCAGAAATGGGCCAGCTAAAAGATGTTAGACCCAGCCGGAAAGACAGGAATCATCTTAATAAAAGGGGGATTTCAACAATAAGTTGGCAATTCCCCCGCAAAATTCAGCCAGAAAGCCGACAATCGATTAATTTCAAAAAAACAATTCCGCCATTTGAACACAAGGCAATAAAAATAGCGATTCCTACCAATAAAAATCAAATACCGCCCAGATGATCAGCACTATTTTCGTAAAAACAGAACGGAAATGCTATAATACGGGGAAAATACATGAGGGCGGTTTGTATATGTGGGAAGAAAAGCTGGCCATTACCGGGCCTTATAATTTTGACCTGGCCTTAAGCAGGCTTGCACTTGATCCATTGAACGCCGTTGATATCGAGCAGCGGCTCGTCAGGGTGCCGCTTGCTTTTGATGATAAAAAAATCATTGCGGATGTCATTGCGACGGGCACGCTGGAAAAGCCTGAATTCATTGTCCGCGCCAGTGATGAAAAAGAAAAAACGCTAAATCGTCTGACGGAAATTTTTCAGTGGGATGTGGAATTGCTTCGGGTCCATGAGCATTTTCAGACGACAGAGTTAAAAGATCTTTTCAATGATCATTTTGGAACCCCGCTTGTGCTGGAATTTGATCCGTTTTCCAGCTTGATCAAGAGCATTATCCACCAGCAGGTGAATCTGAAGTTTGCCTTTACTCTGACAGAACGGTTCGTGAAAGCTTTCGGTGAAGAGGTCGATGGAGTCTGGTTCTATCCCTCTCCTGACAAAGTCGCCCGGCTGAGGGTTGAACAGCTTCGTGAGTTTCAATTCAGCGGACGCAAGGCGGAGTATGTGATCGGAATCGGTGAGTTGACAGCTTCTGGCCAGCTTGATTTTGAAAAAATGAAAAGCATGCCTGATGCCGAAGTGTCTAAGGAGTTAATCAAGATTCGCGGTGTCGGTCCTTGGACGGTGGAAAACTTCCTGATGTTCGCGCTTGGCAGGCCGAATTTATTCCCGATGGGGGACATCGGCATCCAGAATGCTTTGAAGAAATACTTCGAGCTGGATGACAAGCCAGACCTTGCCCAGATGGAAAAATACAAGGAGCCGTGGAATCCTTATTTAAGCTATGCTTCGCTCTATTTATGGAGAAGCATTGAATAATTGGAGTGAAGTTTTATGAAAAAAGAGCAGCAAGGGAATCAATTTAAGAAATCATCACCAAAGAATAATGGTCAACATGTCAGGAAATTTTCAAAAGGGCAATCGAACAATGACCAGCAATCACCAAAGCTGCAGCTGAAGCAGACCTTCCCGCTGACCATCAAGCGTCTGGGAATCAATGGCGAGGGTGTCGGTTATTTTAAGCGCCAGGTCGTGTTCGTGCCCGGTGCGCTCCCAGGTGAGGAAATCGTCGCAGAAGCCACAAAGGTCCACCCAAAGTTTGCTGAGGCTAAAATAAAGAAGATCCGTAAACACTCCGAGCATCGGATCAAACCGCTCTGTCCGGTATACGAGCAGTGCGGCGGCTGCCAGCTGCAGCATTTGCGCTATGATCAGCAGCTGAATGAAAAACGTGATATTGTCATCCAGGCTTTGGAGCGCCATACAAAGCTGAAAATCGAACACCTTGATATTCGTCAAACAATCGGCATGGAAAATCCGTGGGGTTACCGGAACAAGAGCCAGTTCCAGGTTGGCGAAAAGGATGGAAGGGTGCTTGCCGGCCTGTACGGTCTCAACTCTCATAATTTGATCAATATCGAGCAGTGTGCGGTCCAGCATCCCGCTACGACAAAGGCTACCGAGATTGTAAAAGGCATTCTTCAGGATCTGAAAATACCAATCTATAATGAGAAAAAACATAAAGGTCTCGTAAGGACAATCGTTGCCAGGACAGGCGTCCAGACTGGCGAACTGCAAATTGTCCTGATCACGGCAAAAAAAGAACTTCCGAAAAAAGACTTGATCATCACAGAAATCAAGAAGCGTCTTCCAGAGGTAAACTCGATTGTCCAGAACATCAATGGCGAAAAGACTTCTGTCATATTCGGCGATGAAACCGCCACTTTGGAAGGGAAAGATTTTATCCAGGAAACACTTGGTGACCTGCAATTCGAACTTTCAGCAAGGACCTTCTTCCAGTTGAATCCTGAGCAGACGGTAAAGCTTTACAATGAAGCCAAAGCTGCTGCCATGTTAACAGGGAAGGAAAAACTCGTCGATGCGTATTGCGGTGTCGGCACAATCGGATTATGGATGGCAAATCAGGCAGGCGAGGTTCGCGGGATGGATGTCATTCCGGAATCGATTGAAGATGCCAGGAAAAATGCGCTGAAGCACGATGTCAGCCATGCCAAATTCTATGTTGGAAAAGCAGAAGAACTGCTTCCAAAATGGCTGGAGGAAGACTGGCGCCCGGATGTGATTGCCGTCGATCCGCCGCGCACAGGCTGTGACGAGGAATTCCTGAAAACCGTCCTGAAAATCAAGCCGAAAACCTTTGTTTACGTTTCCTGCAATCCTTCTACGCTCGCAAAGGATATCCAGACACTAGGAGACAAGTACAGAGTAGAATATATCCAGCCAGTGGACATGTTCCCGCACACCTCACAGATTGAGAGTGTCACGAGACTGGTTTTAAAATGATAAAAGCGCCGGCCCGGTTTGGGGCTGGCGCTTTATCGTATATTTGACAATCCATGATTGATGAAGTTGTTAATGATTTCGGCCATTTCCCTTGGTGTCTTGTCCATGCCATTTTCCACCCAATTTTTTATCACATAAATACTGCCGCTGACAACAAAGATATTGATATATTCAAATGTTTACCGGTCGAACTGGCTGTCGAAAATCCAATTTTTGAAGATGTATTCCTGGGTGATTTTCATCCCTTTTTTCTGGAAGTGTATATCGCTGTTTTCACCAAGAAGCATTTGGCATACATCACTATTCCTGGCAATATACTCTAGAATCTTCTCGGTCATTTTTAAAGCCTCTTCTTCTTTGGAAAAATTATATTGGTTCAGTGTTGATACCATATCTTCAATGAATTCCTCTTCTATTGCGTTCAGTAGATCATATTGACTTGAAAAATGGGCATAAAAAGTGGAACGATTGAGATCAGCGAGCTCACAGATTTCCTTTATCGTAAGGCTCGAAATGGGCTTTTCTTTGAGTAATGCCATAAGGCTTTCCTTTAAAACCATCCTCGTGTATTTTTTTCTTCTGTCCATTTTTAAAAATCAACGTCCTTTTTCTCTGATTTCCAACAGATGATGATAATTTGTTGTGTAATGTACGTTATGTACGCAACTGTTTGTTGAATAGCCAACACCGTGTTTATATAATGATAAAGTGAAAATGTAAAAGACTCAAGTGAGGTTAAAAATGAACAGCATTGCAGAAAAAATCATTAAGCATAAAAAAGCTGTTGTTATCGCATTTGCTTTATTTGCGCTGTTATCAACAGTGGCGCAATTTTTTGTGTCGGTCAATTATAATATGGTAGATTATCTGCCTGAAGATGCCCAGTCAACAAAGGCGATGGAGATCATGGAGCAGGAATTTACCGCCGATGTCCCTGATACAAGGGTCATGATCAAGGATATAACCTTGCAGGAGGCCATAGCCTACAAGGAAAAAATGTCTGCCATCGATGGTGTGGGGGAAGTGATTTGGCTCGATGATGTGGTCGATTTGAAAACCCCAATTGAAATGGCAGATGAAGAAACGGTAGAGAATTATTATAAAGATGGAAATGCGCTCTTCTCAATCAGTGTCCGTTCCGGTGATGAAGTCAGGATTACTGATGAAATTTATGAGTTGATCGGTGAAAAAGGTGCAATTGCCGGCGAGGCTATCAATACGGCTTCATCCCAAAAAATGGCCGGGAAGGAATCGATGTATGCAGGGATGCTGCTTGTCCCGATCATTATCTTCATTCTCGTTATTTCGACGAACTCATGGATTGAGCCGTTATTTTTCCTGACAGCCATCGGGGTATCGGTGCTGATCAACCTGGGAACGAACATCTTTATCGGAGAGGTTTCCTTCGTCACCCAGTCGGTCGCACCAATCCTGCAGCTGGCAGTTTCTCTCGATTATGCTGTCTTTTTGCTTCACAGCTTCTCTGATTACCGGAAGACAACGAGTAATCCGGAGGAAGCAATGCAGCTGGCGATGAAAAAGTCATTCCCGGCAATTACTGCCAGTGCAGCGACAACCTTTTTTGGATTCATTGCCCTGACTTTCATGAAGTTCGAAATCGGCTCGGATCTTGGGATCAATCTAGTAAAAGGAATCATCCTGAGCTTCATCAGTGTCATGTTGTTTTTGCCAGCGCTTACCCTGCTGTTTTATAAATGGATGGATAAAACAGAGCATAGAAGCTTTGTCCCGAGCTTTACCGGTATTGGGAAGTTTGTCATGAAATTGAAAATCCCAAGCTTGCTGCTGGTGTTGGCGATCATTGTTCCAAGCTTCCTGGCCCAGAGCAAAACGGCCTTCACCTACGGGCTTGGCGTGCAGCCGGAAACGACACGAGCGGGCAGTGATTTTACCGAGATTAAGGAAGCCTTTGGCGAAACCACGCCGATTGTCCTTCTGGTTCCAAAAGGGGATCGCGCGAAGGAATCGGAACTGGTCAAGGAACTGGAGAACCTTGATTATGTCACAAGTGTGATTGCCTATGTCAATATGGTAGGTTCGGTCATCCCTCCTGAATATTTGGATGAATCGATCACCAGGGAGTTTTACTCGAAAAATTACAGCCGGATGATCATCAATACAAATCAGGGAACAGAAGGAGATGTCCCTTTTTCAATCGTCCAGAAGGTGGAAAAGGCCGCTGAAAAGTATTATGGTGACAAAGCCCTGAGTTTGGGGGAAAGCGTGACATTGTATGATATCAAGAATGTTGTCAACAAGGATAATTTCGTCGTGAATGTGTTGACGGTCGTAACGATTGCGATTGTTCTGCTGGCGACCTTTAAGTCTATTTCGATACCACTCGTGCTGTTGATCACGATCCAGTCCTCGGTCTGGATTAATCTGTCGATTCCGTATTTCACCAGCTCTTCGCTGGTTTTTGTCGGATATCTGATCATCAGTACAGTCCAGCTGGCGGCAACCGTGGACTATGCGATCCTTTTGACGGAAGCTTACCAGCATAACCGCCGGGATATGTCGGCCAGGAAGGCAATCATAAAAACCCTAGATGAAAAGACATTTTCGATTTCGATTTCTGCGGCGATTTTATCGAGCGTCGGTTTCATTCTATGGATGACATCTTCAAACCCAATTGTCGGCTCCATCGGCTTGCTGTTGGGCAGGGGGGCATTGCTGGCATTCGTGATGGTCTTGTTCCTCCTTCCAGCGATGCTGCTGGTATTCGATAGATTCATTAAAAAGACGACCTACAAAGCAAATTTTTATGAGGAGAAATGATGATGAGGACAAAAAAGTTACTACCTGCTGCTCTCGCACTGATGCTGATCTTGCCTTCATTTCTTGATCCTGCAGCTGCGGCAGAAGCGGAAGGTAAAATTACCTCGAAGGATGAGGTAGTTTATGCCACGTTAACAGCTAATGGAAAACTTGATGATATTTATGTCGTCAATACGCTGGATGTTGCGGAAGCCGGCAAGATTGTCGATTATGGTGAATATAGCAGCGTCAAGAACCTGACCAATCTATCTAAACTGGATCGGGATGGGCAGGCCGTCCAATTCGATGCTCCCGAAGGAAAGTTTTATTATCAGGGAAACATGGCTGATAATACGGAATTGCCCTGGTCAATAGATGTTTCTTATTTACTTGATGGTCGTAAGATTGACCCATCTGAGCTGGCCGGTAAAAACGGACAGCTGGAAATCAGGATCCATACTTCAGCCAATGAAAAAGCAAATTCTCTCTACTTTGAGAATTACTTATTGCAAATTTCCCTGCAGCTTTCAAATAGTTATCAAAATTTGGAAGCAAATGGCGGGATGGTTGCAAACGCTGGGAAAAACAAGCAAATCACTTTTACGGTAATGCCCGGCCAGGAGGAAAATCTCAGCCTCAAGGCAGAAGTCGATGATTTTGAATTCACCGGCATCAGTATCGCCGCAGTTCCATCAACCTTGCCGATTGATACTTCCGAGATGGAGAACATGACTGAAGACATGTCCACATTGTCCGATGCAATCAGCGAATTGAACCAAGGCGTTGCCGAATTGAACCAAGGTGTTTCGGAATTGAATGACGGAGCAGCGAGTCTCCGTGATGGTTCGGCAAAATATAAAAATGGCATCAGCGAGTTGAACAGCTCATCCTCACAAATAGTAGGTGCATCGAATTCGATTGGCGATGCTCTGAAAAAAATCAGTACATCCCTATCAGGAGATTCTGCTCAAATGGACATGAGGAGCCTGAGCGAATTGCCAGCAGGACTGACTAAATTGGCAGATGGGATGAACCAGGCAGCCGATGGTTTGACAGTTTTGCGGGAAAATTACGCAGCAGCTTATGGTGCCCTGGATGGAGCGATTAAGGGAATTCCGGCACAACAGGTTTCTGAGGAAGAAATAGCTGCATTATACAGCAGTGGCGCGGACGCCAATGTCGTCAAGAAATTGGTTGAATCCTATGCAGCTGCCCAGAGAGTCAAAGGAACGTATTCACAGGTGCAGAAAGCTTTTGCAGCCGTGGACCCAACATTGAAGCAGGTCAGCGGATCGGTGTCAGAAATGAGCGCGGCTCTCAATGGGATAGCTGGAGAACTTTCTGCCTCCTTAAAGGACACGGATATGAGCGGCCTGGAACAGCTGCAAAAAGGGCTCAACGAATTGTCCGCGAAATACGGTCAGTTCCATTCAGGATTAGTGGGCTATACTGGGGGATTAAGCAAGCTTGCCACCTCCTATAAAGAACTGCATTCAGGAATTGAAGGTCTGGCTGCCGGCACAGGTGAACTGAATAATGGAGTCGGCGAACTGCATGATGGAACAAGCAAGTTGAATGAGGAAACGAAGAACCTGCCCGAGCAAATGCAGCAGAAAATCAAAGAGATGATCAAGGAATACGACAAATCCGATTTTGAACCAGTTTCCTTTGTTTCTGCTAAAAATGAAAAAGTGGCCTCCGTTCAATTCGTCATCAAAACAAATGCAATCGAAAAAGAAGAGCAAGCAGAGAAAAAAGCAAAGCCTGAGAAAAAGAAAGGCTTCTGGGAGCTTTTGATGGAATTGTTTTAATGTATGAAAGACAGTCTGGCGGCATAGCTTTTGCTTCCGTACTGTCTTTTTTCTTTGCCGCCCGTTGGATAAACATGGTTTTAAGCAGCGCAAAAGGGTAAAATTCAATTGTGAAGGCAAAATAACTATGTTAGCGTAAAAAGACAGAGCTGCATGGACTGAGGAGGAATTAGTATGATCAGTGACAAGCTAGTAAATGGATTGGTTGAACAAATGAATTATGAATTTTATTCTGCGCATGCATACATGGCAATGGCAGCATATTGCTCAGCGGAGAATTTGGATGGTTTTGCGAACTTCTTTATGGTACAAGCAGAGGAAGAACGCTTCCATGCAATGAAGTTTTACAATTTCATCAATGATATGGGTGAACGTGTGACATTCGATGGTTTTAATGCTCCATCGAACGATTTCGAATCTGTCCTTGATGTGTTCGAAAAAGGACTTGCACATGAGAAGGAAGTAACCCGCCGCATCTATAATCTGGCAGATATCGCCCTCGACGAACGTGAGCACGCAACGATGACATTCCTGAAATGGTTCATCGAGGAACAAGTCGAAGAAGAGGCACTCTTCGACAGCCTCATCCAGAAGCTGCGCCGGATTGACCAGGACAGCAACGCCTTCTTCATGCTTGAAAATGAACTCGCACAGCGTTCATTCACAGCACCAGAGTCAAAATAAATACGAAAAAACAGGATTCCCAGCCGGAATCCTGTTTTTTTATATAGAAAAGACTAATTGCCCTTTAAAATCCCCCAGTTGGTTGAGCTTTATCTACAGTTGGTTGAGCTTTATCTACAGTTGGTTGAGCTTTATCTCCAGTTGGTTGAGCTTTATCTCCAGTTGGCATAGTTTTATCTCCAGTTGATAGAAATTTATCTCCAGTTAGTTGAACTTTATCCGGTTAGCTGTGCTTTATCTTCGACAGCTGTTTATAATTCCGATTATGAAGTTTTATTCCCGGTTGGCACAGATTTGTTCCAAGTTCAGCGACTGTGATAACCGTTGATACTGATTGAATCATGCTCCCTCGTCAAACGGAGTCCATCTGCCAATTATATCCAAATTTTCAAAAAAACTATTCCGCTTGTTTATTGGGGTATGAGTTATATAACAGAAACTTACGACAAGGAGGACCTTATGAAAAAACTACTTATATCTTTAACAGCTGCTGGGATCCTTGCTGGATGCAGTGCTGGTGACAGTGAGAATGGGCAGGAGGGGCCGCCGGAAACGGAGGTTAAGACTGAGGAGGATCCGGTGACCACGGATTATCTGCAAGAGAGGTTTTATGAAGGAATGGATTATGATGCTTATGCTGTTGAGGTTCAGACATGGGTTGATAAGGGCCAGGCGACCATTTCCGATACTGTAAAGATTGATGGGCAAAAGAATGTATCAGCGGATATCATCCAGGTGGCTGACGGATTCCTGGCGGTTGCAAATGACAGCAAGGAAATCACTTTTATCAAACCCTTCGCCTCTCCTGAGGATGCAAAAGAATACTTGGAGAATAATCTATAAAAAAACGCAGCCCGCTAACAAATCGTTTAGCGGGCATTTCCTTGTGGTATACGTCCATAGAGGGGCATGGACAGAAAGGACCATGAAACGGTCTCTAATTCATCTTGTGAACGATTACATAATATGCTCACACATCGTAAATGGAGGAATGAATCAGTGAAGAGAAATGAGAACCATCAATCTATGAACAAGAATTCAAAAGATCAGCAGCTGGAACAGTTCAGATCCGGTCATGACGGAGAAGCATTGACAACGAACCAGGGACTGCGTGTTTCTGAAGATGAACATTCCCTGAAGGCGGGCGAGCGTGGTCCGACTTTGATGGAGGATTTCCATTTCCGTGAGAAAATGACTCATTTTGACCATGAGCGCATTCCTGAGCGTATTGTCCATGCAAGGGGATTTGCGGCTCATGGGTACTTCCAGGTGTACGAGCCAATGGCTGAATATACGAAAGCAGGGTTCCTGCAGGATCCGTCAAAAAAGACTCCGGTCTTTGTGCGCTTCTCGACGGTTGCCGGTTCACGCGGGTCAGGTGATACTGTCCGTGATGTCCGCGGTTTTTCGACTAAATTTTATACAGAAGAGGGGAATTACGACCTTGTCGGCAACAATATCCCTGTATTTTTCATCCAGGATGCAATCAAGTTCCCTGATTTGATTCACGCAGTCAAGCCGGAACCGCATAATGAAATCCCGCAGGCGCAGTCAGCGCACGACACGTTCTGGGATTTTATCGCGAATAATACGGAGTCCGCACACATGATCATGTGGCATATTTCAGACCGTGCAATTCCGCGCAGCTTCCGGATGATGGAGGGCTTTGGTGTCCATACATTCAGGTTTATCAATGAACAGGGGAAGGCCCGTTTTATAAAATTCCACTGGAAACCGGTGTTGGGAGTCCATTCACTGGTTTGGGATGAAGCGCAGAAGCTTGCCGGCAAAGACCCTGATTTCCATCGCCGTGATCTTTTTGATGCGATCGAGATGGGGAATTATCCAGAATACGAGCTTGGCGTCCAGATGATTGATGAGGAAGACGAATTCAAATTTGATTTCGATGTTCTGGACCCGACTAAAATCTGGCCAGAGGAACTGGTGCCAGTCAAGATCATCGGAAAAATGACGCTGAATCAGAATGTGACCAATTACTTTGCGGAAACAGAACAGGTCGCATTCCATCCGGGACATGTCGTGCCAGGAATCGATTTTTCAAATGACCCGCTTCTTCAAGGGCGTTTGTTCTCCTATACCGACACGCAGCTTTCCCGTCTCGGCGGTCCGAACTTCCATGAAATCCCGATAAACAGGCCCGTATGCCCGTTCCATAACAATCAGCGCGATGGAATGCACAGGATGACAATTGACCGCGGCCAGGTAGCCTACCATAAAAACTCGCTCCAAAGCAATCATCCAAAAACTTCATCCGCGAGCGAGGGTGGATATCAACATTATCAGGAAAAAGTGGATGGCCGAAAAGTCCAGGCACGCAGCGACAGCTTCAAGGACCACTATTCACAGGCAATCCTTTTCTGGAACAGCATGTCCGATGTTGAAAAGGAGCATATGATCCAGGCATTCGGCTTTGAGCTAGGTAAGGTAAAAAGCAAGGATGTACAGCAGCAGGTGGTCGAGATGCTCGGCAATATCGATACCTTACTGGCTGAGCAGGTAGCAGAAAGTCTGGGGGCAAAAAAGCCAGAAAGCAAACCAGCAGAAGTGACTATGTCTTCTCCAGCATTAAGCCAAATGAATACAGCGAAGCTCCCGAATACCAGAAAGGTTGCGATCCTTGCAGATCATGGATTTAACGGAGCAGAAGTTTCCGGTGTGATGGAGATTTTGAAAAAGAGCGGCATTACAGCGGAAATTGTCAGCAAACAGCTCGGCATGATCAAGGGCGATGACGGGAGTGAGATTGAAGCCCAGCATACACTTTTAACAGGAAGCTCTGTTCTTTTTGACGCTTTGTATATCGCCGGCGGCCAGCAGAGTGTCGACAGCCTGAAGCAGAAAAAGGAAGCCGTTTATTTTGTGGATGAGTCGTTCAGCCACTTAAAGGCAGTTGGTGCAGGAAAAGAAGGTGCAGAACTCCTGGCTGCTGCAGGAATCGGCCATGAAGAAGCCTCAGGTGTCGTCGTTTTTGAAAACAGCAAAGAAGTGACAGGTGAAGCCCAGAAATTCATCAAGGCAGTAGCAGAACACCGCCACTGGAATCGAATGATTTAATTTAAGAAAGAGAAACGGATCATATCTGTTTCTCTTTTTTACAAAACCGGCTTATGGAAGCAACAAAGTAAACGGAAAAGCTTACCAAAGGAGGGGACATAAATGAAGGTGATTGTCTTCGGTGCGCATAGCAGTGTTGGCGAATTGGTTGTCAGTAAGCTTATGAAAAACGGATATCAGTCATGCGCAGTGATCAGCAATGAAAATCAAATCGAGACATTGAAAAAGCTTGGAGCGAATGAACTGGTGATATATGAGGAGAAGTTGCTGCCAAGCTTATTCCAGGGCTATGATGCGGCCATTTATCTAACGGGCATCAATCCAAGAGCCAAAGCGGGCAGAACAGTAATGGTGGACCATGAGTCGGTCATAGAGACGGTAAAGGAGGCCGAAAAGCAGGGAGTTCAGCGCTTTGTAATGATGAGTGCCATCACAGCCAATGAAGCGGAAGGTGATGAAAGCCGTGACATCGGGGCCAAAGAGATGCCGGATGAATTACTGCGTCAATCAAATCTGACATATACTGTAATACAGCCTGGAGCGGTTACAGATAAACCTGGGGATGGAAAAATATCGGCGGCTGTCACACTTGAGGAAAATGATGCTGAAATATCACGCGAGGACTTGGCTGAGGTGCTCGTCAAGTCGCTTGAGGCGGAGAGAACTTTTAATAAGACATTCGAGGTAGCAGACGGGGATACAATGATAACAAAAGCATTATCTTCATTATAGGAAAGGAGGATCCAAATGGGTTTGACGGATTACCTTGTGATCGGCTTGTTTATTTTCATCGCCTTGATCATACTCGTGCCGATTCTGTTATTCATTTATTTATATTTAAAAGACGACAAGCAAAAACAGCATTCGATTTTGAGGAATTTCCCTGTCATCGGGAAGGTGCGTTATTTTACCGAACACATCGGCCCTGAACTTAGGCAGTATTTATTTAATGCTGATAATGAAGGAAAGCCTTTTTCGCGCAAAGAATACCAGGATGTCGTTAAGGCAGGGAAGTATAAGGAAAGATTGATTGGTTTCGGCTCTTTAAAAGACTTTGATGCAGAAGGCTTTTATATTCGAAATACGCTTTTTCCGAAGTTGACTGAAGAAATGAAGATCGATAACGCAGAAAAAGTCAAAACAAGAGTTTACAAGATTGATGGCGAGGGGCTGTTCACACGGAAGGAACACAACGAGGAAAAGCTGGTTGACCCTTATTACTTGCAGGATGAAGACGCTGTCGTTGTTGGTGAAAGTACTTGCCGCTATCCATTCAGGGTAAAAGGCCAGGTAGGCCAGTCAGCTATGAGCTATGGAGCACTTGGTGAGAAAGCGATCCAGGCGTTGTCAAAAGGTCTCGGAATTGCAGGCGGAACGTGGATGAATACAGGTGAAGGCGGATTGTCCGACCACCACCTCGCAGGGAATCCGGATATCATCATGCAAATCGGTCCCGATTTATTTGGTGTCCGCAAGCCAAACGGGGAGTTTTCCTGGGAAGAATTCAAGAAGAAAAGCGAGATGCCACAGATAAAAGCATTTGAGATCAAGCTGGCGCAGGGGGCTAAGACACGCGGCGGCCATGTTGAAGGTGCAAAGGTTACCGAGGAGATCGCCAAAATCCGTCTGGTTGAAGTCGGAAAGACCATTAACAGTCCGAACAGATTTTATGAATTCAGTGATGTCCCATCCATGTTCGACTGGATCGAGGAATTGCGCTCGGTTGGAGGCAAGCCTGTAGGTATGAAGATTGTCGTCGGGGACATGGACGCACTTGAAAACATGATTTCTTACATGAAAGAAAGCGGGAAAGGCCCGGATTTCATTACGGTGGACGGCGGTGAAGGCGGGACAGGCGCAACCTATCAAGAGCTGGCCGATACGGTGGGGCTTCCTATTCATTCGGCGTTGCCGGTTGTGGATGAAATGCTCCGTCAGTATGGGATAAGAGACCGTGTGAAGCTGATCGCTTCTGGTAAACTGATCACCCCTGATAAAGTCGCCATCGCTCTGGCAATGGGAGCTGATATGGTGAATATCGCCCGCGGAATGATGATCAGTGTTGGCTGCATCATGGCCCAGGTATGCCACACGAATACATGTCCTGCGGGGGTAGCGACCACAGACAAGAAGCTTCAGGATGGCCTGGTTGTCGATGAGAAGATGTACCGTGTCGCCAACTATATCATTTCGCTGCGGGAAGGCCTGTACAATCTGGCAGCGGCTGCCGGGTTGGATAGTCCCACACAATTTGAACGGAAACATATTGTCCATAAAGATAAACTTGGGCGCGTATCGCCGGTTGAAGACCTGATTATCGCGGCAAGAAGAGCACAATTGCAAAAAGAACGAAAGATCGATTAATGATAGAAAGCCAGTCCATTCGCGGGCTGGCTGTTTTGCTTTTAAAATTTTCTTATCAAACAAATTGTGGAATAATAAAGGGTATTAAGCTTTTCATTAGGGGGTTGCTTGCTTGGCGGGTAAAACAGCATTGATTGCCGGTGCGACCGGTTTGATTGGGAAGGAACTGCTGCAGTTTCTATTGAATGGGAATGAGTATGATAAAGTCATTGCGATTGTAAGAAGGCCGGTTGGGATTGATCATCCAAAACTTGATGAAAGAATCGTCGATTTCAATCAGCTCGAACAAAGAAAACAGCTATTTACAGCGGACGATGTGTTTTGCTGTCTTGGAACAACAATCAAAAAGGCTAAAACGAAGGAAGCGATGTGGAAAATAGACGTTGAATATCCAGTTTCCATTGCCACGCTGGCGAGTTCGGAGGGAGCAAAGAAGTTCTTGCTTGTCAGCTCAATGAACGCGGACCCTGAATCTGCAATTTTTTATCCAAGGATGAAAGGGAAGCTCGAAGAGGAAATCAAACAGATCCCATTTGAAACAACTGCCATCTTCCGTCCGTCTCTCCTGCTGGGGGAACGTGAAGAATTCAGGTTTGGCGAAAGGACGGCAGCGGCCATTTTTTCGAAACTGCCTTTTCTTTTTACCGGTCCGTTAAGGAAATATAAAGCGATTGAAGGAAGGACAGTGGCTTCTGCAATGTATCGTGTTGCCCAGAAAAATGATAAAGGACTGACTGTGTATCCTTCTGAACTCATACAAGAGATAGGGTGCTGAACATTAACATGATCATCGATCTTATATTGGTTATATCAGGAATTATTGTACTTGGATATGCGGTCCTGAAGATTCATCCGGCTTTTGGGGGAAAGCAATCCAAAGAGAAGAAAGAGTTATTCGCACAATCTCCGCAATATCTAAAGGGGGAATTCGTCAACCAGACCCCAACCCACTGGGATACGAGTTTTGGTTCGATGCTTTCCATGATGAGGGACTTTTTAAAAGGCAATTCCGAAAGAAGGCCAAGGATTCCTATTCCGATGGCAGCCTACACACCTGGAATAAATCAAGGTTCCTCAGTGAAAGTCACCTGGTTCGGACACTCCGCTTTCCTGTTAGAGATAGAAGGGAAAACGATTTTTTTTGACCCAATGTTCGGGAAGGCTCCAACACCTTTTCCGGTTAGGAACCAGCGATACAGTGGAAAGCTCCCTTTCGCGATTGATGAGTTGCCTGTGATTGATGCTGTTGTCCTGTCTCATGACCATTATGATCACCTTGATTATGGTTCGATCATGAAGTTGAAGGGGAAGGTAAAACAGTTCATAACTCCCCTCGGAGTCGGGAGCCATTTGGGAAGATGGGGAATTCCTGAAGGGAAGATCAGTGAACACGATTGGTGGAGTGAATTTACCTTCGAAGGTCTTAAGCTGGCGTGCACCCCGGCCCGCCATTTTTCTGGCCGCGGACTCACCGACCGTAACTCAACGCTTTGGTGTTCGTGGGTAATAATTGGTCCTGAATCAAAGGTATATTTCAGTGGTGATGGCGGCTACGGTCCGCATTTTAAAGAGATTGGCGAAAAGTATGGACCGTTTGACCTGACCTTGATGGAATGCGGCCAGTATGACGCACGCTGGGCAGCGATTCATATGCTTCCAGAAGAAACGGTCCAGGCACATCAGGATGTCAAAGGAAAGCTGCTCATCCCTGTCCATTGGGGAGCATTCACCCTGTCGCTTCATGCCTGGCATGATCCAGTTGAGAGGGCGCTTCAGGCGGCAAAAGAATCCGGGGTCGTTATTGCAACGCCAAGAATCGGAGAAACCATCTGTTTAGGCGAAGACCAGATTCCAGAGACTGCCTGGTGGAAGCTGACAGATTCATATTGATTTTAAAAGTCATGTTAGTGATAACATGGCTTTTTTTGCTGGGGATTGTTGCTTAATGTATGGCAGCTCTTAGATGACTCGCAACTATTTCAGTATTGCTTTTGTGATAGATATCTCTAACGGACACTTTTCGCGAGAATGGCTGAAAAACTGTCCGATAGAGGGGTTCTAACGGACACTTTTTCATAGAAAGGTTGTAAGAGTGTCCGATAGAGAGGTTCTAACGGACACATTTTCCGAGAATGGTAGTAAAACTGTCCGAAAGAGTCGCATTAGCCAAACCTAGAGGGATATTATTTCCGATTCTAAAGGTTTTTGAAACAAAAAGGCAGTGAAGGAAAAATAATTTGATCCCATTCCATGCTGAATGGTTTTTTTTATCGGTAAATGGCACGGGATTGGAAGCTGCCTGGGTCATTCGTTTCTGTTGTGATATTCTACACAAATTTAAACTCCTTAAAAAGACTCATTTTTTGAAAAATTTACATTTTCATCATATTTCGACAACTTTTTTACATTATGATTATCTTGGATTTATATTTGAGGAGGTAGTCAAAGTTGAAGAAGTTGATTTCTGTTTTTCCTGCAATTATTTTATTTTTTTTCACGCTTTACCCATCATTCCTGCCCGCTGTATCAAAGGTGGAAGCAGCAGGGACTGGGAATGTCGTCATCAATGAAATCGCCTGGATGGGCACGAACAACAGTTATAGCGATGAGTGGATTGAGCTTTACAACAATTCAGGTTCTGATGTGGTGCTCGATGGCTGGCAGCTCAATGCCACGGATGGTGCCCCGGCAATCAAGCTGAGCGGGACGATTCCGGCATATGGCTATTTTTTGCTGGAAAAGACAGATGACCAATCCGTAACAGGGATCCAGGCTGATCAGATTTACAGCGGCTCGCTTGGCAATACAGCTGAATATCTGAAATTAATGAATGCCGCAGGTGCTGTTATAGATGAGGTCGACTCATGGTATGCAGGTGATAATACGGCAAAAGCGACAATGGAACGGATTGATCCAGCTGTTGCCGGACTTGATTCGACAAACTGGGCGACAGCCAATGCAAGTTATGCCGATGGCCTTGGGACTCCAAAGGCCCTGAATTCAACGGCCACTGATGGCAGCGGTTCGGGTGGTGATGCCGGCGGAAATACAACTCCTCCTGAAACGCCAAGCGTTTGTGATGACAGGACGCAGCGCCTGAATAATGTTTCTGAGGCAGAAGGCGCGATGAATGTCTATTTTAATAAATGTGCTTTTCCGCAATATGCTTCTGCGGGGAACGAAGCGAACTATAATGTAAACTTTGAAGATATCTTAATCAAAAGATTAAATTCTGCAACAACGAGCATTGACTTTGCCACCTATGAAATCAACCTGCCGCGAGTGGTTGATACATTGATCCAGAAGGCGGCACAGGGTGTGGATGTGCGAGTGATTGCGGATTCCAAGGATGCAGCAGACCCGCATTACGCAGAACGATTTGAAACAATGCGGCTCTATCTTGAAAAAATGAAGCGCGGGCAGGATGCGGTCATTGGAACTGAGGATGATATTGTCATTTTTTCAGACTCACCTATGTTTGCCGTTGAAGACAGTGCCAAAAGAACAGAAAAGGGATTGCCTGCCGGCGTTACAGATATTGAGCAAGTAACTGTGACAGTTGGAAACAGTGATACTACTGGTCGGCTTTTTGTTGAAGCAGAGGAAAAATCGGCAGGAAGCTACTATGGGCCAGGAAACCAGATGCATAACAAATTCGCAATAGTGGATGATCGCTGGGTATTCACAGGAACCTGGAATTTTACCGTGACAGGCCTTTATGGTACTGATGAAAACATGCAGCAGGGCATCCTTGACGGCAACCAAAACCAGATTGTTGAAATTAACTGGCCACAGCTTGCCGGCATCTATGAAACAGAATTCAATGAGATGTGGGGAAGCAATGCATTGAATCCAGATCCAGTTGCTTCAAACTTCAGCACGCGCAAAACAGATAACACCACACATGTTTTAGATATCAATGGTAAGAAGGTTGAAATCTATTTTTCAGCTGGGGATAACGCTGTTGGCAAAATGGCTGATGTGATTCGGAATGAAGCTGACTTTAATACATACTTCTCGATTTTTGCATGGAGCGACCAGGCGTTAGCGGATGAATTGAAGAATAAGTGGGAGGGTTCCTATAATGATATGGAAGGAACCTTGACTGGATTTGATGTGAAAGGTTTGTTCGATTCGGATTTCTGGAACCAGTGGTGGTCCGCGAGTGTGGATATGACAGGGAGGACTGCTTCGCAAACCAGTGTGAACAATCCTAACACACGCTGGAACAATCCCGCACCAGTCTATGCGGATGCAGAAATACGCAAACTTCACAGTAAAACCATGCTGATTGACGCCGATACAAACAGTGACCCTACTGTCATCGTCGGATCGACGAACTGGAGCAACAATGGAAACAATGTTAATGACGAAAACATGCTGATCATTCACGATGCAGCAGTTACGAACCAATTTCTTCAGGAATTCAATGCCCGTTACGTCCAGGCTGGCGGAGTATTGCAGTAGTTTGAGTACAGCATGAGCAAGGAAGAGTTACATCATACAAGAAGGCAAAACGAGTGAAAACGTTTTGCCTTCTTTTTATTTCACTGCCTGTGGAGCAGGGGTGATGGACATTTGCTTTTCCTGACTTTTCTGCTGAACCGTTTATTTAAAATTATACCAACTTCTCAAGATTCACTCGTTTATGGATCGCAAGCATCACTGGGATGCCGACAGCCATTACGATGAATTCACCTGCGGCTGTTGTCAGCCATGTGAACCAGAACGGCAGCTGGAATGCTAGATTCAATTCAAGCGCAATCAGGAACATCGTGAAGGTGAACACCAGAGTATTCACAAACATCCGGCCGATGATATTCTTGATATATTTTGCAGTGAAAATCGTAATCCATAAAGAAATCACTGACTGGCCAACCCCAAAAACAAGGTCATAAGCGATCATGGGGGAAAAGAGCAGGTTTGTTAAAAACACACCTAATACAATTCCGAAGAAAAATTTTTTGTTAAAAACAATCAGGTGGTTGAACATTTCCGATACGCGGAACTGTACATTGGTAAAGCCGAATGGCTGGATAACTGCGGAAACGGCAATATACAATGCAGCAAGAATCCCGTTTCGGACAATCATTCTCGTATTCATTTTCATCTCTCCTAGTTTTTTTACGTGGGATGGTTACGAACCACGATATTTAAAAGCCAAATTTATATTATATAGGATGAAAGACCTTCTCACAATGGCATTTTTCTAGAATAGCAGTTTGGGACTTGGACTCTGGTTAAGATAGGGTTTATCTCAGCTTAAAGTATCTTTGATTTAAAATAATACCTGCGATTGGTATAATTTAATGCAACTGGGAAGGTAAAATGACCTGTAAAAATTGAAGTACCTGGAAAGGGGATATAAAAATGTTTAAAAGAGATATAAAAAAGCATTGGACCGTTCAATATGAAGAGAGGGTCATGCCGCATGTGCAGGCAGGAATGGTACTGAACCCGCAAGACTGGAGGGAACTGGACCCGTTCATTCTAATGGCGGAGGACTGGTTCAAGCGCGGAACCTTTTCCGACCATCCACATCGCGGCTTCCAAACGATTACGTTTGTCATTGACGGCAGACTGGAACATATCGATAATCATGGAGGCCACAGCATCCTGGAGGCAGGGGATATCCAGTACATGAACGCCGGCAGCGGAGCGAGGCATGCCGAGGAGGCGGTGGAAAACGACATTGCCCATACGCTGCAATTATGGCTGAATTTGCCTGGAGAGCTGAAAGGCACAACCACTTCTTATCAGAATGTATATAACGAAGAGGCGCCTGTTGTCCCATTCGATGGCGGCACACTGAAGGTCTACTCAGGAGAAACCGCGGGTGTAAAGGGACCGTTGGAACCATTGGTGCCATTTGCTTTATCTGAAATTCGCCTGTCAGAAGGTGCTGAATTCACATATGAGCTTCCAGAGACACATAATGCGTTCCTTTATGTACTTTCAGGTGAACTTGAAGCTGGTGAAAGCAAGACCAACCTAAAGAAATCTTCAGCAGCAACTTTAACTTACAATGATGTTGGCAAAGGCTTAAGCGCCCTATCTTTGAAAGCGAATAAGCGCTCAAGAGTTTTGGTTTACTCTGGCCAGCCAATCAAAGAGGAAGTCGTTGCATACGGTCCATTCGTCATGAATTCAATGGAAGAAATCCGCCAGGCATACCGGGATTACCAGGAAGGGAAATTTGGCGGGGAAGCGAAGTAGCTGTGGTGCAAACTTTAAAAATTTTTATTTATTTTTTCGTGTCGAATAAGTATGATAAAAGTAGAATTAAAATCCGATAAAGGCAAATCCAGGGAAACCTGGGGACGCAAAACTACAGGGGCTAAAGTCATGACCATGCCAGCCAGTTGCCGAAGGTTCACATAGTCGATTTATGTGTGCTGCTCTTCGGACAGCACTTTTTTGATTTTAATTCCAATATATTAGTGGGGGAAATTGGAATGAAAAAGTTTTTCGCATCAACAATTTTGATCGGGTTGCTTGCTTTTGGTACGGGAGTATCCGCAGAGGAAGTTATTGAAACTGCAGATCCCGGAACGACACCAGACGAGTTTTTATTTACGTTTGATCAATTATTTGAAGAATTGAAGCTTTTAATTACCTTTGATGATGAAAAGGAAGCCGAGCTGCTTTTAGAGTTTGCGAACGAGAGGCTGGCTGAGGCGGCAGCTATGTCAGAGGAGGAAAAGACAGAATTCGTACAAGAGGCGTTAAAAGATTATTTAGAAACGCTTGAGGAAGCGCAAGAGAAGGTCACGGAGGTCATTGTTGAAGACGGGACCGATTCCGATGGAGAAGACCGGCTGACAGAAGAGTTGGAAAATGCAGCTGATCTTGAGGAAGGGCTTACCGAAGAACTCGAAGATGAATTGAAGGAAGAAGTTGAAGAAGCAACAGAACAAGCAAAGATCGTTGCTAACGTGGTAAAGGATCTTGATCAGGATACGGTAGCCCAGCTGCGTGAACAGGAGTTGGGTTATGGACAAATCGCACAAATCTTCTGGCTTGCAGAGGCAGCTGGCAAGACAGTGGAAGAGATTGCCGTTTTATATACAGAGGAAAAGGTTGGTTTTGGAAAGGCAGCCAAGCAGCTGGGTGTCCATCCTTCACAGTTGAAAGGACTGGCAGCAGGTAAAAAAGAATCTTCAGTCGATGAAGAGACTGATGCAGATGATAGTGGTGAAATTTCAGAAGATGAAGGCTCCTTAGAAGCAGAACAGCCTGAAGAAGAAATGGAAACTGAGGAAGGAAATGTGGAGACTGAATCGGCTGACCAGCAAGTTAATATTGCAGCCGCTACAGTTGCCGGCACGGTATCGAAAACGACTGCTTCAAAAGTAGAAGAAAAGAAAGTAAATGCAGAAAAGAAGGCGGAAGAAGCCGCTGTGAAGGCTGCTGAGAAGAAAGCTGAAGCTAAAAAGAAAGCGGAAGAACAAAAGCGCGAAGCAGAAAAGAAGGCTGAAGAAAAGCAAAAAGAAGAATCAGCAAAAGCTGAAGAGAAGCGTAAGGAAGAAATGAAAAAAGCTGAAGAGAAGCGTAAAGAAGAAGCGGAAAAAGCTGAAGAGAAGCGTAAAGAGGCAGTAAAAGAAACAAAGAAGAATAAAGAAAAGCAAGAAGATGACGAAGTGGAAGACGACGAGCAGGAAGATGATGACAGCCACGGTAATCCAAACAATGAAAAAGAGAAGAAAAACGGAAAGTAAGTTTACAGGTACTATTCGATAGAGGAAACCGATCCGCTTAGAATATTTGACTGTATTCAAGTTTTTATGTACGATGATAGTATCAAAATGAATAGTTCTCCTAAAGGGGAGTAGCTTTTACAACAGAGTCGTCATTCCGGAGGTCACTCCCGGCTTTGTTGGCAACAATCGTTGTTAGCAAGACCTTTGCCAAATATGGTGAAGGTCTTTTATTGTTTTCTTACCTTCACCAGGGCAGGTGAAGGTTTTTTTATTATATTTTCGGTTGCGCTAAAGCCGTTCCGTAGTATATAGCCCGAAAAAGCTCCCATAGGAAGATTTGAGTCACATAAAAAGGGAATATGTGCCCGGAAAAGTGCGAACGTGAGGATTTAGGTCACATAAAAAGGAAATATGTGCCCGAAAAAGCGCCGGTAGGAAGATTTGGGTCACATAAAAAGGGAATATGTTCCCGGAAAAGCGCCCACAGGAAGATTTGGGTCACATAAAAAGGGTATATGTGCCCGAAAAAGTGCCCACAGGAAGATTTGGGTCACATAAAAAGGGAATATGTGCCCAAAAAAGCGCCGGCAGGAAGATTTGGGTCACATAAAAAGGGAATATGTTCCCGGAAAAGTGCCCACAGGAAGATTTGGGTCACATAAAGAGAGAATATGTGTCTGAAAAAGTGCCCAGGAAGAATTAGGGGAAAAATATTTGATAATGGCACCTTTTTAGAAACGACACAGAAGCATTTGCGAACTGTTAACATAAATTGAAATATCGGAGTGTAACGCTATTGAAGTGAACATCTTATACAGATGAATGGTAATAAAAGTGAATTGACCATAATAGGGTCCACGCACGATGAATCTAAAAAAGTTAACGTTATGGAGGAACAGCATGTTATTAAGAAAGTATATGTCACTGCTAGGAGTAGGCTCCGCCCAGATCGACCTTATTTTAAAGAAGGATGTTCTGACCCCAGGAGATTCTGTGCATGGGAAGTTTTTGATCAAGGGCGGGACGGTTGCACAGGAACTGCAGCAAATTGAATGTATTCTTGTCATGGTTGATTTAAAGACAGAACAGGAAGAGACACTGGATAAGGTCTTAATCGATGTAGAGACAAGGATTCAGCCTGACGGGGATGATGTGGTTCCATTTACTTTCCAGCTTCCGACTGATGTTCCCCCCTCCAACAAGCATATTTCTTATCACTTTAAAACAAAGCTTGTATTCAAGCAGGGAATAGAAAGCTGGGATGAAGACATGATTAAGGTCGTGAAAAAATGAACTGAGACGCGGAGATTAAGTGGGATTAAGTATATTAAGTATATTAAGAAAGGGGCAGGGAGCATGAACCAATACGAACATCTGGCAAAAAGTGTTGTTTATTCAGTACGGGGATCAAAAATGGTTTTGGTTCATAAAGACCCAAGACTTAAGCTGATTGGAGAGGGCAGAAGTGCTTTCGCGTTCCTGATTAAAGGCACGGATTTGGTTTTGAAAGTTTTCTTTCCACAGTTTTGCAAGATTGCCGCAGAAGAGGCAGCAGTATATCAGCAGCTTGCAGGAAGCAGGTTTTTCCCTAAGCTTCATGAATCAGGAAGTAATTATCTGGTTATCGACTTTGTCCGTGGGTTGACGCTCTATCAATGTCTGGTAAATGGAATACCGATTTCTCCGGGTCATATTGAGGAAGTCGATCATGCCCTTAATCTGGCCAGGGGAAAAGGTCTCAACCCGTCCGACATCCATCTGAGGAACATCCTCATCACACCTGAAAATGACATCAAGCTTATTGACGTGGCAAGATTTCGGCAGACGAAGGAATGCTCTCAATGGAAGGACTTAAAGACGGCCTTTTATAAATTTTATCGCCATGAGCGATTTCCTAAAAAGTTGCCTGAACCAGCAATGGATTTAATTGCATTTTTCTATAAAAAAGGATTGCTTCCAACTATTAACTAATAATGGCAGCAATCCTTTTTATAAAACTACATAAAATAACTATAGTGAGAACAGCACCAGGTTCAAAAACTTGTCCTGTATTCCTATCCTGCGTTATGATGGTTTATAACAGTGTAATTTGGAATATTTGAATTTGGATATATAGATGATTATTGTCATAGAACACATGGAGGAATCGTTATGACCAAGGAACTGCAAGCCTTAGGAGAAGCCATTATTAGCAGGAAGAATCAAATCGCAAAGTCTGTACATGAAGACAGATATTCTGACAGGGTCTTAACTGAAGCACAGAAATATGACTTTGGTAAAATTGAACAGCAAATTCTTGAAGTCAGGGCAAATTTTGTTGGACTGTTCGGGGAAGCTTTAATTGAGCATGAAGAACCGAAGATCGTGTTCGAAAAACTTACAAACTGGGGAAAAGAAACCGGTGAATATATTTATAAGCTAGGTGCCTCTCTTGATGAAGCATTAAAAGATACCACCTATTATCGTGAACATATTTGGAAAGTAATTAGGGAAGAAGCAAAGGATATGCCTGCTTCTGTCTTCTTTGATGTATTGGATGTTATTGACCCATTGATGGATCATGCGATTTACAGCTTCAGCCTGACATTTGTTGAAGCACATCAACAGAGTCTTGAAAATGCCAAAACGGCTTTGCTTGAGCTTTCAGTACCAGTTGTTCCTTTAATGCCTGGAGTCGGTGTCCTGCCTCTTGTAGGTAATGTTGATACAGAAAGAGCTCAGCTATTGATGGAAGAGACACTGGATCAGGCAGTAAAATTAAAGCTGACCCACCTAATCTTTGATGTCTCCGGCGTCATGATTGTAGACACCATGGTTGCCGATCAGCTGTTTAAAGTCATCAGTGCCCTTTCACTTGTTGGCGTAAAAACCATCATGACCGGCATTCGTCCAGAGGTTGCCCATACAATGGTGACGCTTGGACTGAACCTGGAAGGAATCATGGTGAAGTCAAATCTTCATCAGGCTTTCAAGGAAATCCAGCACTTACAGAATGCATAATGAATGAAAAGCTGCCTCAGCAGCTTTTTTTGTTTGATCAGATAAGAAGGATTATCCTCATCAAAAAGAGAAAATGAAAGTAGCCTGGAGAAAAAGTGTGACTGGGGGAACAGAATATGGCAGAGATTATTTATCGTGATGTGGAAGAAAGAGATATACCAGAGTTATTCGACCTTATGACTCAATACATAGTTGATTTTTACAAGAAGCCGTCTCCCGATGAAAAAGAACTGAAAAACCTGATCCAACACCTTTTGGAGCATCCTGAAGCTGGTTTGCAGTTTGTGGCTGAAAAAGAAGGGCAGCTGCTGGGGTTTGCCACTTTGTATTTTACCTTCAGCACTTTGCAAGTTAAACGCGCAGCCATCCTGAATGACTTGTTTATCAAAGGATCTGCCAGAGGAGAGAAAGTGGGAGAGCAGCTTTTTAAAAAATGCCTGTCCTTTATAAGGGAAAATGACTTTGCCTATATGACATGGGAAACGGCTAAAGATAACGTTGCTGCCCAGGGGCTGTACAATAAAATGGGCGGGAAGCAGTCTGACTGGCTTGTTTATGAAATAGAATAAGAAATAGCTGTTGAGCAAGACATGCTTTTCCGAGTCGTATTTCGTGTATTTTACTAGATTAACACCTATACTATAGTGTGAAATAATCAACAGGAGGGATTCAGGTTGCAAATTGAAATGTGGACTGACTTTGCTTGACCATTCTGCTATATTGGCAAAAGGCGTCTGGATGACGCTATTAAACAGATTGACCACCCGATTGAAGTAACGTACCGCTGCTTCGAGCTTGATCCGAACATGGAGCGGGATATAGATTATAACATGTATGAGGCGCTCGCAAAAAAATATGGAATGAGCATTGCCCAGGCAAAAGCGAGCACGCAGAATATGGTGCAGATGGCCAAAGAATCAGGCCTTGAATATAATATCGATACACTGATTTTGACCAATACATTCGATGCCCATCGTTTGACGATGTTCGCGAAAAAGCATGGATTAATGGCTGAGATGACGGAAAGGCTGTTGCGTGCCTACTTTACGGATTCTAAGCATATTGGTGACCATGAAACATTGGCGGACTTAGCAGTGGAGGTCGGACTGAATCGCGAAGCTGTAGAGAAAATGCTCGCAAGCAATGAAATGGCCGAAGAAGTACGTGCTGATGAAAGTACTGGCCAGCAGTATGGAATCACAGGTGTGCCATTCTTCCTGATCAACAAGAAATATGCAATCACTGGCGCTCAACCTACTGAGGTCATCGTCCAGTCATTGAAAAAAGTCATTGCTGAGAGTGAAATCACTGTCTTGAACAATGATGATGGAATGATTTGCGACGACGATGGTTGTGAAATTCCAAAGAAATAGTCAAAAAAGAACTAGTCTCAGATGGCTAGTTCTTTTTTGTTCCTAAATAAATTCGACAATTTCTTCGATTGGCAGTCTAGTCGTCTTATGTCCAGGTGCTGCTGCCTTGCCCAGGGCGATCAGCAGGGATGGCATATAACGATCTTCAATGTTGAACTTTTCGATGAATTGCTGCCTGTTGAAGCCGCCCATTGGAACAGTATCATATCCACGGGCTTTTGCAATCAGCATAAGCTGCATTGATACAAGACCGGCATCAAAGGATGCGATGTTTTCTCTCATGTCAACAGGAACAGAAGGGTATAATTTGTTAGAGTTCTCAATCATTATGCCCATTGTTGCTTCGTCCATATAACCAGCTTCGAAAGAACTGCGGTACACTTGTTCACTATTACGATACATTTCCCTGTCACCAAGAACAGCAATGACTGCCGATGCAGTTTCCACCTGTTCCTGATTATTGGCGATTGCCCTTAATTCCTTTTTGACAGCCTCGTCCTGGATTACGAGGAACTTCCATGGCTGCAGATTACTTGAAGAAGGAGCTAGAGCAGCTTCTTTTAAAATGTCTAATAACTCTTCGCGGGAAATTTTAAAATTCGGATCATATTTTCTGACTGACCGGCGTTCACGGATTACCGTGGATAGGCTTGTCTCGGTTGAGTTCATATTGATTCCTCCAAAGATGTAGTAGGTTACTATTTGTAAGCAGTATATAGATTACTCCTGGAATGAGTAGACGTCAAATATACTGTTTCAATTTGAGTATCAAAAACTGATCTTTTGGGTGAATCGAGCAGCTGAACTGACCGGATAACGAATAACTTATTTCATTCTTTCTAATACCAGGTCGTGCCATTCTTTTGTTTGCCTCGGATCCTTGCTGTTGATGAATATCTTTTCTTCATCTGCTTCAATGTATAGATATGGCGGTGAATCTTTGTGGATAAATAACAGACTGCTGCCGTAATGTTTTACTTTGAATTGGCCCTTTGCTAAAGTCGCCAGTCCGAAGCCATTTTGTTTCCATGTCACTTCAGGCATTTGATCTAAAAGTTCAACTTTCTGTACTTCAGAGAAGTTCCACTTTCCGCCGTACATCCCTGTGATTTCAAAAGAGTCGGTATGCTCCGTCAGCTCGAAATCCTGATATCCAACATAAAACAGTCCTGTCAAAAGACCGAGTGTGGCAACTGTAATAGCAGAGCTGATGATATAGCTTCGTTTTCTTTTTTCCTGGATTTCATACCTGGATAGATAAATCAGACCGCCAAGCAGAAAGATAAGCATGAAACCGAACTGAACATCGATAGAGTAGTTGAAAGATGTAAAACTCAAAGGAAGCAACATCGTCATTCCAGCGGCAGTCATTAGCATAAGCTTGCCGACTCTTTGTGGATACCCATTGCTGATTAATTGCTGCTGCTCATCCTTCTGCTTGCCATTAAAGTTTGATATCAGCCAATACCACTCTTTTTTCACGATCGCCCAGCCGAAAAAAAGGAATAAAAGAATCAAAAAAAGCTGGATCCCTATTAAAAACAAACCAATCCCTCCCCATGAAGCTCTTTGACAATTTTACGGATTACATGAATAACAAGTTTCATATATATCATTAAAAAGGAAAAAGTATCAGTTTTGTTGAATTAAAAGTGGAAAAACAAAACATAAGCTTGTGGGGAGTGTATGAAATGAAGATATTAAAGGATTGGACAGCATTTGAAAAAAGCTGGCTGTTGATCTTTACAGCGGTCAACATCTATCTGTTTTTCGCCTGGAAGGATTCGCTTCTGGGGCTGATTTCTTCGATTACGGGGATGCTGTGCGTTGTGCTTGTGGCGAAAGGGAAGATAACAAACTATTATTTCGGTATTATCCAGACTTCTACATATGCTTATATTTCCTATACATATGGCCTATATGGAGAGGCAATGCTGAACGGCCTGTTCTATTTCCCGGTACAGTTTATTGGAATCTATATGTGGAAAAAGAATCAAATCAAAGACATTGAGAGCGTCAAAGGGGAGGATATC
This sequence comes from Mesobacillus sp. AQ2, assembly GCF_030122805.1. Taxonomy (NCBI): domain Bacteria; kingdom Bacillati; phylum Bacillota; class Bacilli; order Caryophanales; family Bacillaceae; genus Mesobacillus; species Mesobacillus sp. AQ2. The sequence continues at coordinate 1,062,355 of NZ_CP126080.1, forward strand.
CCTGTCCAACGCCTTACAAAGGAGGGATGGATCAAGCTTATTGCCGTCATCGCAGTTTCAATAGTCGCTTATGGCTTCTTCCTGAAATACCTTGGAGGCAAGAGCGTCTGGATCGACTCGGCCACAAATATACTGTCGGTCTCCGCACAAATTTTGATGCTGAAGCGTTTTGCTGAGCAGTGGGCCCTGTGGATTTCCGTCAATGTCCTGTCCATCATCCTCTGGATTGGGGCATTAGTATCAACAGGGGGCAATGACATTTCAATGCTCGTCATGTGGTCCGCATTCCTGGTGAACTCTATCTATGGTTATATTAACTGGACGAAAATGTCTAAGGATCAGAATTTGAGGGCTGCAGCATGATGATTGGCAAAGTAGGGATGTATGGGGGCAAATTTGTCCCAGTACATCTTGGGCACGTCTACGCAATGATTAAAGCAAGTACAATGGTTGATGAACTTCATGTCATTGTTTCCTATGATACTGAGTATGAGAAAAATGTCCTTTTTAAGGATGCCAGAATTCCTTATATTCCTTTTAGACAACGTATCAGATGGTGGAAGCAGTTGACGAAGGACCTGGCGCATGTCCATGTCCATGCCATTGAAGAAATACAGACAGGACAATTTTCTGATTGGGAAAAAGGAGCGGATGCAATCAAGCAAGCGATTGGAAAAGAAATTGATGTTGTTTTCAGTTCCGAACCTCGTTATAGCGAATACTTTGATGTTCTATATCCAAAAGCAGAGCATATTGTGATTGATGCCGCCCGCGAGAAGTATCCGGTTTCGGCGACAGCGATCAGACAGGATGGGGCCCTGAAGCACTGGGAGTTGCTTCCTCAGCCGGTCAGGACTTTCTTTGTAAAAAAGGTAGTCATTGTCGGAACAGAGAGCTGTGGAAAATCCACACTTGTCCGGAATCTTGCTGCCCTGTACAATACAGCGTTTGTTGAGGAAACAGGCCGTACGTACTACGAAAGACTTGGAGATTGCGAAACAATTACCCAGCCAGCAGATTTTCCCGAAATCGCCATTGAACATAAATACCATGAAAAGCAGCAGCTGGAAAGTGCGAATAAAGTATTATTTATTGATACAGAAGCCGTGGTCACCCAATATTTTTCCCTGCTGTATGTAAACGAGCATCAGCCTGTATTGGACACGCTTGCCAGCATCCAAAACTATGATTTATGGCTGTTCCTCGAACCTGATGTTGAGTGGGTTGATGATGGAACCAGAAGCTTCGGTGAACAAGCTGTCAGGGAAGCCAATAACGAAGCTTTGAAAAAGATGCTGGATGAGCGTGGGGTAGCTTATGAGACAATCAGAGGGAGCTATGAAAAAAGATTGCGAAAAGCGATTAAGCTCGTGGATCAGCTTTTATCAAATTCGTGAAGGCATAATAGTTCATAAACAGGCATCAACCTCGCACGGTTGATGCCTGTTTTTTTATTGTGGTCATGACGGACAGAAATACGAGATTGGAAGTGGGAATTGTCCATCATCATCCCGATGATGGACAGAAAAGCGAGGTCAGAGGTGAAAATTGTCCGTCATAGGCTCGATGACGGACAGAAACACGGTTCTGAAAGAGAAAATTGTCCGTCATACCCTCGATGACGGACAGAAATGCGATTTTGAAAGAGAAAATTGTCCGTCATAACCCCGATGACGGACAGAAATGCGGTTTTGGAAGAGAAAATTGTCCATCATAACCCCGCTGATGGACAGAAATGCGGTTTTGGAAGAGAAAATTGTCCATCATAATAAAAATGACAAATTAAAACTTCCTAATATATTAAAAGAATCCAAAATGAAAAGGAAGCTGCCTGACTTCTGCAGGCAGCTTTGGATAAAAGTTGACTAGCGTATACTCTGTTCATGATCGGCGACGGCTCTTAAATTACGTGACCTTATGAAGAAGGCTGCCGTCATGAATATGGCTAATATGCCAAAAATCACGCTCATTTTTTGAAGCCCGACTGCGTCAAGCAGGAATCCTGTTAAGAGCAGGACGACCTGGAAGAAGACCCGGTCCATCATGTTCCGGAACGAGAAGAAGCGGCCATGGAAATCTTTCGGTACCCTTGTCTGGAAGATCGTCGCTGCAGTCGGGAAGAAGCAGCCAACGGAAAAACCAAACATCAGGAAGGCGACGATCGTCAGTACTGGCTGATAAGCAAAATACAGCATCAACTGGGATAAGCCTATCAGCATCGAGCTGGAAAACAGGATTTTATAAGGTGAGAACTTGTGGCTGATCCGTTTGATCAGAAATGCTCCGGTCATGAAGGCGAGACCTTCTGCCGTATAGATCCAGCCTTTGATTGCCGAGCTCTCCTGAAGTTCACTAATATTGATGACGACCAGGTTGAAGCCTCCGAGAAATATGAGCGGAATCAAGGTAAGGATCAAGGTCATCATGACGATCGGCAATTTTAAGATAACAGGGAAGACATCCTTGAATCCCTGTTTATGGTTACCTGTAGCAGCAATGATTGTCTTCTTTTCTTCGAATTGTAAAAACCATGTGAGACCAAACAGGACAAGATAGGCAGCCATCGACAGGAGATAAACGGCATTCAATGGAATGGCCACCAGCAGGATTCCAGCCGCTGCAGTCCCGATGATGCGTGATAATGTAGAAACATTCATATGGACACCGTTCAACTGAAGTAAGTCCTTTTCATCGACAACAAGGGGAATCGCCGCCTGGAGTGCAGGAAAGTAAAATGCAGCGGATACTTGCAGCAATACAAGGAAGACGAGCATCCACCATACTGATCCAGTTTGAATGGCTATCAGCATGAAAGCGACGCTGATCACCCGAACGAACCCTGAAATCAGCATGACTGTCTTTTTGCTGTATTGATCCGTAAACCTTCCGGCCAGGGGACCTACAGCAATGCCTGCAAGCAAACCGGCTGCCAGCAGCAGCGATTTTAAAAAGTCAGAAGGAATCCTTTCCTGCATAAACTCAAGATTTCCAATAATGCCAAGCCACAGCCCTAATCCGGCAATAAACTCACCAGTCAATAAAATCCAAACATTCTTATTTCTCCACATATACTTTGTGCCTCTCGGTTTCTCAGGAATTTTTATATACCCAATTATCGGGTATTTGTAAAACTTCGTAAAGCTAAATATTTTTATATATGCTTTTAAACGATTGACTGGACCAAAAAGATACGGAAATAAGAAATTTATACCACCTCATTTAATGTTTTCCATTCTTTTGGACGAGTTTTCCATTCCGGAAATAGGGAACTTTTATAAGGAATAGAAAATGGGGAGGTGAGTGGGAAACTGCATCGGCAGGCATATTGCCTATAATACAGAACGGGAGTGGAGAATTTGAAGAAGTACATAAAGAGCTTGGCAGCGGCAGCAGTCATTTTAGCGGTCCTGGTTTTCGGACAGCCTGAAACAAAGGCTGCTGGAATCAAAATGGGATCGGCAGGATCAGAGGTTACATATGTTCAATCCGTTTTAAAGAAGCTAGGATATTTTAATGACCAAACAACCGGTTATTTTGGTCCCATTACTACTGAAGCAGTCAAGGCGTTTCAGAGGGATTTTGGGCTGGAAGCAACCGGAGGGATGGGACCGCGGACAACCCAATTGATCAATGATATTGATATGATGGCACATGTCGTGAACGGTGAGTCAAGAGGAGAGAGCTACCAGGGGCAGGTAGCAGTTGCAGCAGTCATTTTAAACAGGGTGGAATCGAAGGATTTCCCGAATACAGTTTATGACGTCATCTTCCAGAGGAATGCGTTTACCGCAGTGTATGATGGACAGTATCAGCTTCAGCCGAATTACATAGCTTACCATGCCGTAAAGGACGCATTGCTTGGCTGGGACCCTTCCTATGGCTCTGTATATTACTACAATCCAAGCTTGGCCACAGATCAATGGATTTTTACAAGAACAGTCACAAAACAGATTGGCAATCACAACTTCGCATACTGAACTGAAAGCACCGGTTTATTGAAAAACCGGTGCTTTTATGCATCTAGCGGTAAAAAAAGGCACAAACTAGCTTCTGAGAAACTATGTTAGGAATGGACAGCAAATCGTGCTGTTCTAGTATCAAACTAGGAGGTACCGCCATGACCAAAAAGGAAGTTCAGTTCAAACAAAGCTATGAATCAGACGGGAAAATGGAAAAAAAGAAAAATGAAGCAAAGAAAAATGACAAGAGTGCCAACTTCTTTAACGTAACACCAGACAGCGAATAGAAGTCAAAAGGAGCAGTGAGATGGAAGAAGAACAGATCGAAACCGCTACAGAAGAAGATTTGCATGTAATTGGCGAAATGTTTGCCGATTGCAAGGAATATCTTGAATCAAGAGGCATTTTGCAATGGGATGAGAAATACCCAAACCATGAGTATTTTGAGAATGCGATGGAGGGGGAAGAGCTGTTCGTTATGAAAAAAGGGGAGGCCACCATTGGAGTGATGGTGCTCGACGAGTGGCAGGCTCCTGAATGGGAGAACGCCGACTGGACAGATACAGATGGGAAGCCTCTTGTTATACATTCGTTTTGTATCGACCCTGCCGCACAGGGCGGAGGATTTGGAAGCAGGATGCTCCAATTTGCCGAGGATTTTGCCAGAGACCATGGATATGCTGCACTCCGGCTGGATACGTACTCCGGTAACAAGGGGGCAATCGGATTTTATGATAAAAGAAACTATAAGCAGACTGGTACCGTCAAGATGGAAGGCAAGCCGGAGGGGCATGAACTATATGTTTGTTTTGAAAAGCTGTTTTGATAATAATAGAAACCCTGCCTTGGGAAAAAAGAAGCCTGGGTTTCTTTCTTTTTTATAATTTTACCATGACCTCAGTGCCATCATGCAACCTTGCATCAACTAGCAAAGTTCCTTTATGCTTGCCCAGTTCGCGGATAAGTTCATTCATCAGCTGTCTGTTTAGTAAAGTAGTGAATAGTACGGCGGGAACTTGGTTATGTTGAAGATCCTGATTTGCCCATTTATGCATCTGGCTTTGGAATCTTTTAGATGCAAGAATCGAACTGGCAGCTTTTAAGATTGTGTACGGGACAGGGAGGGAAAATGCGATTTTATCTGTTTTGATTTTGATTTTCATCATATGTTTTACTCAATGACGACTTTAACTGTATCGCCATTTGCCGATTGGATGTCGACGATGTTCCCATCCAGTTCATTTTCAATGGCATCGATCAGCATATTGATGTCAAGGTCTTTCACGTATTGCTGGGATTGAGGGATTCCCGCAGCGATGCTGTACCCGGTTTTGAGAAGCGCCTTTACCAACTTGATCGGTACATTGACGTTCACATTGTCATTCTCCTTGGACACAATACGGATTTTTAGCGTTTTGTCTAAGTATTTACTTTGTTTCTGAGGTAAGACAGAAGTTTCCTTCTCCTTTAGTACGGCAATCAGCTGGGCACCTTTTTCTGAATCAATTTTTCCATCTTGGACCATCGTTAAAATTTTTGAAATTTCTTCACTCATCAAAAATTCCCCCTATTCACCTTTTAAAAGTTTGATTGCATCCTCAGGTGAAATTTCACCCTTCTCCAGCATTGCTACAATTTTCTTTTCATCCAGCTCATTTTTCTTTTGCGTGTCATGTCCAAGGGCAGTGATAATATCGTTAAGCTTTCCCCGGACAGTCGGATAAGAGATTCCAAGTTCTTTTTCCACTTCTTTAATATTTCCGCGGGATACAAGGAAGATCTCGATGAACTGAAGCTGTTCCTTTGTTAAAGAAGCAAGCTTCGAAAGTTCGAATTCATTTTCAATCGTCGTATCACAATGATTGCATTGCAGCTTGGTAATTTTAAGAGTTTGGCTGCAAACCGGACAATTTGTTAAGACAGGATATGCCATGACTGCCTCCTTCCATCGGTATTTAAGTATATTTTATGTATTGAAATTAAAAATGTAAATATTTATTTAAAAAATAATTAAATATTTTAAGTTAAAAATTAAAAATTTAAAGAAAAACAAAAAACCCATCCATGTAGGACAGGTTTTTTAGGTTAGTTTCGCGGATCTATATAATCTGGATAATCAGTAATAATGCCATCTACCTTCATATCAATCAGGAACTGTGCCGCTTCAGGGCTTCGTACCGTCCAGGATTGAATTTCCATCCCGAGACTATGCACCTTTTCGACAAGCTCTTTAGAAACCAGGCCATAGCTTGGATTGAAGAAATCAGCGTAAGTTGCGAATTCCTCAAGGGCAGCGTCAGTTGCATGAAGTTTTGAAGAGGTTAAGACACCAATCGGAACTTTTGGAAGCAGTGCGTCCATCTTTTTCATTGATTCAAAGTTGAAGGATTGGACAATGATTTTGTCATTCTGCGGCTTGTCCAAATTTCTTTCCTTCAATTCCTGTGCTACAGCCTCTTCGATTTCCGGATATAGCTCAGGTGACTTCAACTCTATCAAAATACCGATTTTCCCATGATAGCGGTCAAGCACTTCTTCAAAGGTAGGGATTTTTTCACCGGCGAATTGCTCGCCTTTGAAGCTTCCTGCATCAAGGCTGCGCAGCTCTTCTAAAGTTAGTTGACCAACTTTCCCAGAACCATCTGTTGTCCGATCAACAGTGGTGTCGTGGATCACGACCAATTCCCCATCCTTACTGCGCTGGACATCAAGCTCGATGTAATCTGCTTTCATTTCAAGCCCTTTGTCAAATGCAGCGATTGTATTCTCGGGGGCATAACCTGCAGCCCCGCGGTGGGCGACAGTATCAAACTGTCTGAGCTCTCCTGTGGTAGGTTCCGCAGCAAAGGCCTGTTGAAAAGGACTCAGCATGAGGGTTAAGGCAAATCCGGTTCCGATTAATGTTTTCTTCATTTCTCCATCTCCTCAGCATGTTTTATGTAACAATGTCAGATTAACGGAGAAGTATTAAGACCCTATTTCAAGACTGTTTAAAGAGAGTAATGGAATTATGAAAATTTTTAGGAACATTTTCTCAGGTTTGTTTACAATCGTTATTTGCAGAAGGATTAAACATATCTTTTATAGGAATAGGAGATGTGCAACAGCCAATATTCACTTTAAATGTGAATATTGGCTGTTCGCTTTAATTATATTTGCTTGATATTTCTATAAGCTTATCCTTATATTTTGTGATGTCAGAAACTTTATCAATATTAACAGTAGTTCTTTCATCATCATTGAATTGAATATATTTGTTAGCAGAATTAAATCCCAGCCTACATACCCATTTTCTTATACTGTTATCCAGTAAAATATTAAAATAGCTCAGATTATCTCTATATGATATCCTTTCTTCAGCTATTGTATCTTTAATTAGTATCTTTACAATAGCAAAACCTTCAATTTCTTCTTCAGTAGTGGCTACTTGGGGCTCATCCTTAATTTTTATCGTTTCAGAGGTCGCTGATGCTTCCTTTTGAGCATCCACTTCTGAATTAGTCGTTTTTAATGCTGCATTCAGCTTGTCGTTAACAAGTTCATTTATAAATTGTTTAAATGCCTTTTTAATGATTGGTTCAAATTTCTCAAGAGTATTTTTGGTTTTAACCCCCTCATAAATTTGACTGATCATAAATTTAACAAATTCTTCAGTTGGAGTTTCTACTTGGTCGTTTAAGTAACCTTTAAGTTTATTGAGATATTTTAATTCAGAAGCTGTTGTAAAAATATTTTCTAGGTCAAAGCTGTTTTTCTTAAATTTAGCTAATTCTATAAGTGCACTATCTTTTAAATCCAAAATATTGAATTCGAAAAATGGGGAAGTGTCCATTTTATTCTGTTCTTCTAAATCTGTATAGAATCTATAAATAATTCCATTTGTTAAAATAGCAAATTTTGCAGAAGTAGTACCGAAATACCTAAATAATTGAGAATCGTGTTTTTGGAGTTTTTCATTTATCGACTTGGCTTCTATTAAAATTACAGGCTTGCCTTCATTCATGATGGCATAATCCACTTTTTCCCCTTTTTTTATTCCTACGTCCGCAACGAACTCAGGCGTAAATTCTTCTGGATTAAAGATATCGTACCCTAATATTTGAAAAAAGGGCATGATAATTGAAGTTTTAGTAGCTTCTTCAGTTACTACAGTGGTTTGTAATTTTGTTACCCGATTAGATAGAGTCTTAATTTGTTCAATGAAATTATCCATACATTATCCTCCTTAATATAATAAAGAAAGCGCTTACTTAATATTTTAATGTTATCATATATTTTTGTAAAATACTGTGAATTTATTGTAGCCTACACTTATATAAATATTTAAGATTCCGTTAAAGTCTTAATATTCTGGTAGAATAATATAAAAGTGTTTGTTAAAATCGAAAATTCCTAAAGAAGGTAGTGACCATTCATGAAAATTTTAATCTCGGGCTTTGAGCCTTTTGGAAAGATGAATATCAATCCTACTGAAAAATTACTTTCGGAAGCTGAGAAGTTTTCGATAGGGAATGTGGAAATCGAAACGATTTTGCTGCCGGTCAATTATGACGAGTGTGCGGAAGAACTGATCAATAAAATTGAAGAAATCCAGCCGGATGTAGTAATTTCCTGCGGACTGGCTGCAGGCAGGACGGCAATAACTCCTGAGCGGATTGGAATCAATATTAAGGATACCGGTTCAGGAGATCCTTATCCGGATAATAGAGGCAATATCCCAACGGACGAGGCGATTGATGAGCAAGGGCCGGATGGCTTATTCTCTACATTGCCTAACCGTTTAATCGAAAAGAACCTGAAGGAGCTGCATATCCCGGCGTCAATTTCAAACAGTGCGGGTACATTCATCTGCAATAACACATTGTATGCGGTTTTGAACCATATCCGTAAAAATAACCTGGCTATCAAGGCAGGTTTTATCCATTTTCCTGCATCGACAGAAATGTCTGCCCGCAATCCTTCTTTGCCCTCCTTGCCCCAGGAAGTGATGACTCAGGCATTGAAGGTGATTATCGATACATGTGCTTCATCATAACAAATCATGAATTTTAAGGAGGAAAAGATGCGTTTTGAGATCTCGCCGCTGGGTGACTCGGCGGTCCGTATTTCTTTTGGAGATACAATAGATGAAAAGATAAACAAAGAGATAACTGTTTTTTTAAACAAGCTGGAACAGGCGAGGGTCAAGGGCATTATTGAATGCGTTCCTGCCTACACGACATTAACGATTTATTATGAACCCGATGTCATTCCCTACGAGACTCTAATCAATCAACTTAAAACCCTCAATCATATTCCGGGAACATCCCGGCAAAACAAGCAGCTGGTCTATGAAATACCGGTCTTTTACGGGGGAGAATATGGTGAGGATTTAGGATATGTCGCAGAGTATCATGGTTTAGGGGAGCAGGAAGTCATCGATCTTCATGCTAATAGAGAATATCTCATCTATATGATGGGGTTCATGCCTGGGTTCCCTTATCTTGGAGGGCTTCCGGAAAACCTGGCTGTCCCGAGACTGGAAAAGCCGAGGCAAAGTGTGAAACCGGGAGCTGTCGGAATTGGCGGGAACCAGACGGGGATTTACCCTGCAAACGTTCCTTCCGGTTGGAGGATTATCGGCACAACACCTGTTAATTTATTTTCGCCGAAAAAGAAAGAGCCGTTCTTGTTGAGTTCAGGACATTACATAAAATTTGTGCCAATTAATGTGGAGCAATTTATAAGTATAAAAAGAATGGGTGACGGCTACCGGGTCAAGACGTATGAAAAGAGGTGAGGAAAGTGGTATCGGTTGACCTTAATTGTGACTTAGGGGAAAGCTACGGTGTATTTAAAATTGGCAATGACAGCGAAGTGCTGAAGCATATCACTTCGGCGAACATCGCCTGCGGCTACCATGCAGGAGACCATAATGTCATGATGGATACGGTAAAAATGGCAAAAGCACACGGAGTGAAAATCGGTGCCCATCCTGGCTTTCCGGACCTGCATGGGTTCGGCCGAAGAGAAATCAAGATGAGCGCCAGGGAAATATACAATCTGACCATCTATCAAATTGGCGCGCTCACAGCCGCTGCAAAGGCTTGCGATACAAGCATCGTCCATGTGAAACCGCATGGAGCCCTTTACAATCTGGCTGCAAAGGATCTTGCAGCTGCCGAAGCGATTGCCCGTGCTGTGGCAGATGTTGATTCCAATTTGGTATTATTCGGTCTTGCCGGGAGCTTCCTTGTTAAGGCGGGCAAGGAGACAGGACTGCAGGTGGCCCAAGAGGTGTTTGCGGACCGTACATATCAGCCTGATGGGAAGTTGACACCGCGTTCGCAGGCTAATGCCATGATTGATGACGCTAGGCTGGTGATGGAAAGGGTCATTCGAATGGTGAAGGAAGGTAAAGTCGCGGCAGTTGATGGTTCAGACATTGACATCCAGGCCGACACCATCTGCATCCATGGAGACGAGCCGCAGGCCCTTGACTTTGCAGTGAAATTGAGAGAAACATTGTTATCCGAAGGCATCGAAGTCGGCAGGAGCTGGGATGCAAAATGACAGTACCTCTTTTTAAAATAATCAAACCAGGTTTGCAGACAACAGTCCAGGACCTGGGAAGGACAGGTTATCAACAATATGGCATCAGTCCATCAGGAGCGATGGACACTTACTCTTTAAGAATGGCCAATTTGCTTGTCGGGAACCCGCCAGGTGAGGCAGGGCTGGAGGCAACGATGCTCGGTCCCGGTCTTGAAGCTCTGGGTGATGTGTCGATCGCCATTTGTGGCGGTGACTTGCAGCCTAAGGTGGAAAACAAAGAAGTACCGATGTGGAAAAATTTCGTTCTTAAAAAAGGAGAAACGTTGACATTTGGAAATGTGAAGAGCGGTGCGAGGGCATATATTGGTGTAGCTGGAGGAATAGATGTACCGCTCGTGCTGGGCAGCAAGTCAACTTTTATCAATGGCCGGCTCGGCGGATTTCAAGGCCGCGCCCTGGAAGCAGGAGATCTATTATATGGAACTCCATTTGTCAGGCGAAATCGGTTTTTACATAAAGATTTAATTCCTTCATATCGAAAACAACTGGAAATACGAGTGATTCTTGGGCCCCATCTTGATAAATTTCCTCAAAAAACCCTGAATCAATTTTTAGACAGCGAGTATACAATTTCAAGCCAATCCAATAGGATGGGATACCGGCTTGAGGGGGCGAGGCTGGAGACAATGGCCGGCTCCGATATTATTTCCGATGCCATCCCGCTCGGAGGCATACAGGTGCCGTCTAACGGACAGCCAATTATCCTTCTATCAGAACGGCAGACGACCGGGGGCTATGCCCGGATTGCCACTGTTATTTCTGTTGATATTCCGCTTCTCGCCCAGTCATTGCCGAGGACAAAAATCCGCTTCAAAGAAATCACGATTGAAGAAGCGCAAAAAGAATACCAGAAGCAGAAAAGACTGTTTAAGTTTTTATTTACTAATTGAATATCCAATCGCATGACCTTGCTCCTTTTGGACGCAGGTCTTTTTTAGTATAAAAAAATTCTCCACCGGAAATAACTGATAAAATCAGGATTCACGGGGAGAGAAGCAATATGTATCTATTATTGGTCATAGCAGTCTGGATTTTTTTCGCTTATAAATTTATTGATTGGTCCCAATGGAAGAAGCAGTATTCGACCATTCTTTTTTTCATGATGATCAATCTGCTCTACAATACACTTTATTATAATCACACTTTATGGGCTTTCCGCGGAATCACCGCTGAGTGGCTGAACCATTCGATTATCAATATGGCTTTCACGTTTTTCATCTGTCCGGTCGGATTGATGATCTATCTTCAGAGATTTCCGTCAACAAGAAGAAACCAGTTCATCTATTTGGGAACCTGGGTGGTCTTTTACTCCATTATAGAAGCATTATTCGCCCATAAAGGGATGTTCGTGTACGACAATGGCTGGAACAGCTGGCATAATATTTGGCTCAACCTGATTTTATTTGTTTTCATATGGGTTCATTACCGAAAACCAGTAATCGCATGGATTCTTTCCATACCAATTGCCGTGATCTTCTACTTATTATTTCCGTTCCCGCTGGACAGCCTAAAGTAAAAGAGGTGGATGAGTTTGTTGATCCAGAATGTATTGTCTGTACCGGTATTTCTCCTTTTACTCTTTTTGACCTATATCTCCATGTGGATTTATATCCGCAGGCATGAGGTCAGGAATGGGGATAGGGAATAAACAGCATGAATAAAGTGATTGCCCAAAGCCCGCAAAAAGGAAATCAGGTAGACAAAAACACGGTGGAAAGGATCCACCGTGTTTTTAGATTCCAATTTCTTCTGTCGTTTCAACAAATTGTTCCTTAGGTTTCTTTTTCTTAACGAAAATCAAGGTATAGGCAAGCATGAGCCCAACGAGAAAGATAACCGAGAATCCGTATATGAAGTGGTAGCTCGTGTAGGAAGCAAGCAGGCCAAGCCCGGCCGACCCGAGAGCCATTCCCAGATCCATCGAGGAAAAGTACATCGCATTTGCGGTGCCCTGTTTCTCCTTTGTTACTGCGCTTACCGCAATTGCCTGAAGTGTAGGTGCTACCGTCCCGTATGCAGTACCGTAAAAAACGGCCGCGACTAAAAAGGTAAAAGTATTTTGAGTGACCGCTAAAAGTGTCAATCCGATGATCCCTGAAGCGACTGCAGGGAAGATGATGAATTTATGCCCGTATTTATCGTACATTCTTCCTGATACCGGCCTGATGATAACCATCACAATCGTCAGGACAAGGAAGAACAGGGAGATGGTTGCCCCGAGGTTAGCCTCTTTTCCTAATTCCCGCAGGAAGCTTACGACTCCGCCAAGCGTAATCGAGAAGAAAGCTGTCAGGATCGCCGGCGTAAAGGCGTCTTTGTCAAAGGCATGCTCACGGAAATTGATTTTCTGTGGCTTAGCTGGTACAGGTTTTCGAGGGCTTTTTACAAAGATATTCAAGAACATGATCAGCAGTGTCAATCCGACTGAAATCGCAATCAGCATATTAAAAGAAAATACCTGGAGAAGGGCAAGTGCCAACATAGGCCCAAGGCTTGTCCCTACACTTGTTGCCATCCCGTAATAGCCGATTCCTTCACCGAGCCGGTGGGCAGGGATGATATTGGTTGCCATAGTCGAAAAGATCGTCGTAATGATCCCAAAACCAACTCCATGGAAAACTCTTAAAAGAAGCAATAATGCGACTGAATCCTGGCCGAAGCTCAGGGCAACAGTAACGGCTGTCAGCCCGAGAGAAATAAGGCTCAACTTCTTATAATCCATCTTCTGCATCAAGGAAGCGACAAAAAAACGGGTGACGATGGCGGCGACCATGAATACCGTTGTCATCAAACCACCCTGCGCCGGATTGTTTTTAATGTCGGTAATGAAAGCAGGGAAGCCCGCAGTCAAAAGCTGCAGGCATATAAAAAATAAAAAAGCCATCAAAAGAATGGCCATAAACTGTGCTGTCCACAACTTGGATGTAGTGTTCATCATATTCCTTCTTTCTGATTGTTTTCCTCCAGAAGTCCCGCAATATTGTCTTCCAGTTCGGATAAAACTTCCTTGAAAATATCAAGATTGGCTGCATCAATACCATGGGTGATTTTCACGTAGATTTCCTCAATATAAGGAGTCACTTCCTCCACAAGCTTTGTGCCCTTTGGAGTGATTTCCACCAGAAACGAACGCCGGTCCTGGGGATTAGGGACCCTTTCAACATTTTCCTGTTTTACAAGGAGATCAAGGATTTTCGTCAGGGTTGCCTGGTCCTTGTCTGACCTGATCGATAATTCTTTTTGTGAAATCTTATCAGACTCATTCAGTGTGCGCAGGACACTCCACTGTTCAGTCGTAATATGGTAAGCCTTCAGATGATGATTGATGATTCGTGTCAGCTTCTTGCTTAACCGAACCGAAGCTGAGCCGATTGCTTTATCCAAAGTCATGTTCATGAGCGTGACCTCCTCAATTACCTTATATCATTTTAGCACGATAAATATTTTGTGTAAATATAATTTGTATACAAACTATATTTGTGTAAAAAAAACCTGGCAATTAAGCCAGGTGCCTTGATTCAATCAATAACTCTTGCCACATCATTGCCGCAGTTTTTGCATTTTCCTTCGAGTATAACTGTATTGTTGAAATCCTTGATCACATATTTCTCGATTTGAACAGGACCCCGGCAATTTCCGCAAAAAACATTCCTGACAAGCATCTGCCGGCTTTCCTGAGGGATAGCCAGCCATTTTTTATTGGCTGAAAAAGAGAGTGTCCCGTTTGTTGGCTGTGGACTGCTGGCATCTCCTTTAACCAGTCCCTGGATCACCTCCTGGATTCTTTCAGGTACCGGTTTATAGGTCTCCAGCTCCAGCCATTCAATCAGAATTTCGATCAATTCCTTGTCCTTTCTCTCCAAAATGAGATCGAGTAGGTCCATCTTCAGTTCTGGATCCTGATTGAGGATGACCTGAACATACTCATATTTTCCGTACTCAGCAGCGAGGGCAAGATCCGTATAAAGAACTTCCGTAAGTTCATCCTTAATAAGGCCCCAGCCTTTGTCTGTGTAAATAAGAAGGGAGAGCTTTTCATCAGCTGAAAGGTAGCCGTTTGACATCACCCATTCTACCTTTTCCATGATCTGCTTTTGTTTTATGTCTGCAAAGGCTCCGTAAAAAGTCGAGAGATGGAGGTCTGCTGTATAGATCCTTCTATCTTTTGATCCTGCGAGGATCTTGCCCAGCAGGCCTTTCCCTCCGTACATAATAATTTCGTTTGCAGCGAGCAAAATAATCTTCAGTTCGTCCTGGCTTACCGGGTTTGTCGTATTCATGACTATAAATAGCTCCTAACTTATAAAACGTTGATATAAGTTATTACAACACACATAAGGAATCCACGCCAGTACGCATCATTCTAATTATTTATTGCATTCTAAAATTTTAGAACGTAAAATAAAGTTAGAACATATGAATATTATGGAAGGTGAATCGAATGGATTATATTAAGAAAACGATGGATGTGAATTTAGAACAGCAAAAATTAATCTCGAGTCCGTTACGAGTTAAAATCATTTATTTGCTTGCGACGAAGGCAATGACGGCAAAGCAGGTTGCCGATGAACTTGGTAAAACTGCAGGCAGTATACATTACCATATCCAGCAGCTATACAATGGCGGCATTTTAGAACTGGAAGAGACGAAAGAAAACAGAGGGATCATAGAGAAATACTACCGGTCAAAAGCAACCCATTTCAACCTGAACGACGATCAAGGCCAGCCGGAAACTGAAAAGGTTGTAAGACAAGGGACATATATCTCTTTAACGGAGGAAGACATGAAGGAGCTTCAGGCTGATATCGATCAATTATTTTTAAAATACGTGAAAAAATCAGCAAAGAAAAGTGAGCAGAATAAAATTTCGTATGAAATCAATATCTCTTTAAAAAGGACGCTTGAGGAGGAGAATTAATTGGAAGGTGCAATCAAGAAAAATCTTGTGCTATTTCTGATCGGGAAGGTGACCTCTGTGCTTGGATCATCAATCTATGCTTTTGCCATTGGATTGTATATCCTTGCTGAAACAGGTTCCAGCCTCAATTTTGCTGTCACGCTCGTGCTCAGCATGCTGCCGCGAATCCTGCTCGCCCCGGTTGCGGGTACATTAAGCGACCGCATGGACCGAAAGAAAATCATCATTTTCTCGAACTTTGCGAGTTCTTTCTGGCTTGCCATCATATTGATGTCCTTCCTGTTTTTCAGTCAGGAAATTTGGATTTTATATGTGGCAACCACTGGATTGAGCATCATCAGCACCTTTTATTCCATAGCCGTTACTTCTTCGATCTACAACATGGTGGGACCTGACCACCTGCAGAAAGCAATGTCTCTGAACCAGGCAGCCATTTCCCTTTCTGCTATTTTGGGACCGGTCCTTGGCGGAGTATTCTTTGGCATCATCCAAATTCACCTCTTCATGGCATTGAATATACTTACCTATCTCATCGCAGCTTTCGCTAGCATCCTCATAGAATACAATCTATTTTCAAAGAAAACACAGGATAAAAAAACAACCCGCATGGCAGAAGACCTGAAACAGGGGATTTCTTATATTAAAGCCCAGCCGTTTCTGCTCCACCTGGTGATCCTGAGTGTTTGGCTGAATTTTTGGTTCGCCATCTTTCCGGTGGCCATGCCGTATTTGGTTTTAACAGTCAGAGGAATGTCATCGGTCCAACTTGGCTTCATTGAAAGTGCATTTTCAGTCGGGATGATGATCATGGCGCTCATCCTGTCGGGACGAAAAGAAATCAGAAAAAAGGAATTCTCCATCATAGGAGGCATGCTTATTTTATCAGCTGTATTGATACTGATTGGTCTTCCGGCAGTTCCGGGCTTCGTGGGACTGTCAAATCCATTGATCTTCGGATATCTTGTAAGCATGGTCCTTGTCCTGTCCGCGTCGATTATGTTCATCAATACGCCAGTAAGCGTCCTTCTGCAAAAGAACACACCAGACGAGTACCGCGGGAGGGTCATGGCCCTTCTGGAAACTGGTTCAAGCGCGATGACTCCTGCAGGATTTATCCTGTTTGGGTTCCTGCTAGAAAAATTGCCCGTATGGCTGCTGCTGGCCGTGTGTGGATTCAGCCTGTTTGCAGTGGTCTTTTACCTTTACCGTGAAAAAATGTTCCTCAAGCTTCTGAGGGAAGAAGACAAGGCAGGTACAGCATCTATTTAATAACAGCCGATAAAAAATAGGATGAGCGATATGAGCTCATCCTTTTACCATTGCTTTGGTTCGTAATTCAAATCGCTGAAAAGCTGCTGTTTCTCCTTTTTGGTCAAGTCGCGCCATTGCCCGATCTGCAGGCTGCCGAGATGGATATTCATGATCCGGATGCGCTGGAGTCTGAGGACTTCGTAGCCAAGAGTTTCACACATGCGGCGAATCTGCCTGTTCAATCCTTGTGTAAGGATGATATTGAATTCGTATTTCGAAAGCTGGACGACCTTTGCAGGCAATGTTTTCGTCCCAAGAATCCTGACGCCTTCAGACATCGCCTTGATAAATTCGGGAGTGATTGGCTTGTCCACGGATACGATATACTCTTTCTCATGCTTGTTCTCAGCCCTGAGAATTTCATTGACGATATCTCCGTCGTTCGTGAGCAGGATCAGGCCTTCTGAATCCTTATCAAGCCGCCCGATGTTAAAAATCCTTAGCGGATGATTGACAAGATCGATGATATTCCCCTTTACTTGTTTTTCCGTCGTACTTGTGATGCCGACTGGTTTATTCAATGCAATATAAACATAGTTCTGCGACATCCTGATTTCTTCGCCATTGAGCTTGATGACATCGCCAGGCTCAACCTGGCTGCCGATTTTTGCAACCTTGCCGTTGATTGTCACGCGTCCTTCCTCAATGAGGCGGTCAGCGCCGCGTCTTGACGTTTTTCCTGATTCGCTGATGAATTTATTGATACGCAGGTTAATCCCACCCTTAAATATTTGAAGTATACAATTAAGAATATGCCACTGTGTGTTTAATTTCAAGCCTTGTCTAGCCCTGGCATTTTAAATATGTTACTACCTAACTGTAAAGGTAATTGATTAAACACGACTTAATTGGTCTAAATAAGTAAGGAAGAAGTCGGCAGCTAAGGAGTTGGAGAGTTTGTTGAGAAAAATGGCTTTAAGGATAAGGGAAAGTATGTGGCTGAGACCAGTCATTTATAGTGTGCTCGCATTTCTGCTCGCATTGATTGTGATCTATGTTGACCACAACGGACTGTCTCAGGAAGTTGTTCCATCATTCATGCTTACTAGTGTCGACCTTGCCCAAACGATTTTGGGTACGCTTTCCGGGGCACTTTTAACGATGACGACGATTACGTTTTCAACAATCATGGTTGTATTGACTACATACTCATCACAATTTTCTCCGCGAACGCTGAATAATTTCGTTGAGGATCCGTTGACAATGCGGGTACTTGGAATCTTCATGGGAGGATTTGTGTACTCGGTCCTATCTTTGCTCTTCATGAGTGAAAACTGGTATGAAAGTGAAGTAATTTCCGCATCGATTGGAGTGGTAATCGCATTTATCTGCCTTGGTGTTTTCGCCTATTTCATTCATAATGTGGCTACGTCCATCCAGGTAAGTACACTGATCCGTGAAATCACCGAGGGAAGTATGAAGGTCATCAAAAGGCAGGAAGAGATTTTAGAAAGCAAGTTTACGAACGTGATTGATGACAGGAAAGATGCGAATTTCACCTATGAATGCGTCAGGGATGTAAAGTGCAGGGGATATGGCTATGTACAGCTGACAGACTATAACGGGCTTTTGAAATATGCATCCCAGCATAAGATCGGGGTTGAGGCAAATTTTTTGAATGGGGATTTTCTTACCGATGACAGTATTGCGTTCCGGGTCCATCATAGTGGTGAACTGGATGAGGATATAAATGGAGTGCTGAATCAGTACTTGAAGCTTGGGAAGGAACGTTCATCGATTCAGGACCCGGAATTCGCCCTGCAGAAAATTGTCGAGGTGGCATTAAGGGCTATATCACCTGCGGTCAATGACCCTAATACAGCAAGAGTCTGTATCTCGTATCTGGGAATGGCGTTGTCCCATCTTTGCCGGATTCGTTCGAATGGCCGTTATATCGCCTATTATGACGAAGAGATGCAGCCAAGAATCATTGGCAAACAAAAAAGGACGATGGACATCTTATATTTATCCTTTTATCAAATCATCCATTATGGCAGCGAGGATTTTTCAATTCTAATAGCTCTGATCGAAGCTTATCTGTTAATCGGAAGATCAGCTGATGATTCATTGAAGAAAAGCATCTGGGAGCTTTATATTTACAATATGGAAAAATTCAATAAAGACGAACTCAAGGGATTGGACCAACTTTATTTAAATGAGAAGAAACAAGAACTTTCAACTGTATTGGGTATAGCGCTTTAGGATGGAAGCAGGCTTTTTCAAATGGAACAGCAAGAATTTCTGTTGCGGCAGTGTGTCTTTTTATAAAAGGCCAGGAATAACGAAGCTTTAAACAGGGATGCTAATGAAAAAAGGAGTGCCTGAAGTGAATAGAATGACGATGGCAGCCGTGTTGGTTTTTTCATTATTTTTACCCGCTGCAGCACAAGCCCAGGGAAGTGCAGATTGTGAAAAGCTGAAAAAAGTTTTCAATACAGACGTTGAAACAGTAGATGGCGTTTGCAAGGTGGAAATCATCCGTAAAAATATTAAAAAAGCGACGTTTATGGATAAAAAATTGTCTATGGAAATGATGGAACTTGCCTTCCATTTCAGTTTTGAAAATGTTGATGGGCAAACAGCCGTGATGGGAGAACTTGCTTTGCTCCAGGATGAAGTAAACCCGGTTCTCGATGAATTGACAAATGGCAAGCTTGAAATCTCAGCTTTGCACAACCATATGCTCTTTGAGAAACCGAGAATCATGTATCTTCATTTTCAGGGAATGGGCGATATGGACCAGCAGGCGGCGGCCATCAAGGCAGCAATCGAAAAAACAAGCAGGTAATAGATGACAGCGGAAAAGTAATTTTCCGCTGTTTTTTTTCGGGAAGATACAAATAATAACTAGGATGTTTAGCAATTAGCATATTAGGTAAAATCTTTCGTATATCGAAAAAGGAGGTACATAATACATGGATGAAAATTATAAACCGTTATTCGATTCGTTTTCATTTCCAAATGGAGTCAGCTTGAAGAATAGACTTGTCATGGCGCCGATGACAAATTTCTCATCCAATGAGGATGGAACCGTGACAGACGCAGAGGTAAAGTATTATGCCCGACGCTCAAAAGGAGTCAGCATGGTCGTGACGGCATGTACATACGTGACCAGGGATGGGAAAGGCTTCAAAGGTGAGTTTGGCGCAGATACAGATGAGATGATTCCAAGTCTGCGCAAGCTGGCTTCAGCCATAAAGGCGGAAGGCGCAAAAGCGGTTCTGCAAATTTTCCATGGTGGCCGCGAATGTCCGCCAGAACTGGTGCCGGATGGAGATATCGTCAGCGCAAGTGCCGTTCAGTCAGAGCGGAACAGCGCGAAAGCACCGCGTGAGTTGACAGGAGAAGAAGTTGAGAAGATCATTTCTGCCTTCGGAGAGACCACCCGCCGGGCAATCGAGGCAGGCTTTGATGGAGTCGAAATCCATGGAGCCAATGGGTATTTGATCCAGCAATTCTTCTCTCCCCATTCGAACAGGCGTGAAGATCAATGGGGTGGCTCACTGGAAAAAAGGATGGCCTTTCCGCTGGCGGTTATTGATGAGGTGAAAAAAGTAACAGCTGAGCATGCCAGGGAACCGTTCATCGTCGGATACAGATTCTCGCCGGAAGAGCCGGAGGAGCCTGGTATCACAATGGCAGACACCCTTGAGTTGATCGATGCACTCGCAGCAAAAAATCTCGATTACCTGCACGTATCATTGAATGATTTCTGGTCCAAACCGAGGAGAGGTGTGGATGATGACCGTTCACGGATGGAAATCATTCACGAACGAGTCGGTAATAAAGTACCTGTCATTGGTGTGGGATCACTATACAGTGCTGAGGATGTGATTAAGGCATTCGAAACAGGAGTACCGCTGCTCGCGCTTGGCCGTGAACTGATCATTGATCCGGATTGGGTAGAGAAGGTCGAAACCGGCCGTGAAAATGAAATTGAAACGAAGCTTGATACAGGTGCGCAGTCACGCCTCGTCGTACCGGATCCATTATGGCAGGCAATCGTCAATACACCAGGCTGGTTTCCAGGTGTACAATAATAAATTGCTCTTAAAAGAACCAAAGCTGCTGTGCTTTGGTTCTTTTTTTGAGTGAATTTTGTTTTATTGGCGGAGTTCACAATTTTATTGGCGAAAATTTAGGTTTATTGGCGATTTCAACAAGTATTTTGGCGAAAAAAACATTTTATTGGCGATGTTCACAACTTTATTGGCGAACTGGAAATTTCCAATGATTTTTTTCAGTTGCTTTGCCATAAAAGTGTAAGATATATCACCGTTGGCGGCAGCGAAACTCTTTATAATGTATCAGTGTAAGGGCTTACATTTTAATGATCTGGATACATCCAGCAGATAGGCAGAGCTTTGCCAGGTCCGATTACGGGAGGGGATGTTTGTGTTGCTAACGGAAGAACAGAAAATGATGCTCGATCTTTTTGAAGAAATGAAGGAACACGGCCATGAACAGGTGATTTTCAATTATGACAAAGCCACCGGTCTGAAATCGATTGTTGCGATCCACGATACAACTCTTGGTCCTGCACTGGGCGGCTGCCGGATGTGGGATTATGAGTCGACCGGTGAAGCACTGCGGGATGTATTGCGCCTTTCCAAAGGGATGACCTATAAATGCGGAGTTTCAGGAGTGACATACGGGGGCGGTAAGGCTGTCATCATCGGCGATCCCAAGTCTGAAAAATCGGATGAACTTTTCCAGGCTTTTGGCTCTTTTATCGAAACATTGAAAGGGCGCTTTTACACAGGGACAGATGTAGGAACTGTCGGCATGGATTTCGTGTCCGCAGCAAAGCAAACCTCCTATCTGGTCGGGCTGCCGGAAGAATATGGAGGCAGCGGCAACTCTGCAATCATCACGGCCTATGGCGTGTGGAAAGCGATTAAAGCGACAGCAAAAGAGATATTCGGTACGGATTCACTGGCGGGGCGCAAAATTGCTGTGCAGGGGCTTGGCAAAGTTGGTCGCTTCCTGGTGGGACATCTTCATGATGAAGGAGCAAACCTGGTCGTCACAGATATTTTTGAGGAAAATGTTAAAGAAGTTCTAGAACAATATCCGGATATTGAGACAGTTGAACCTTTGGACATATACACCTTAGAATGCGATATTTTTTCACCGAATGCTCTTGGCGCTGTAATCAATGACATCACGGTTCCAAAACTGAAATGCCTGGCGGTGGCCGGTGCTGCCAACAATGTTCTGGCAGAAGAACGCCACGGCGACATGCTGCATCAGAAAGGAATCCTTTACGCACCTGACTATGTCGCCAATGCAGGCGGGCTGATCCAGGTAGCGGATGAATTGCATGAGTACAGCAAGGAACGGGCATTCAAGAATGCAAACATGATCTATGACATCCTCGGAAAAATCTACAAAATCGCCAAAAATCACGATATACCAACGTATAAAGCTGCAAATATATTAGTAGAAGAGAAGATTGAAAAAATCAGCAGGATCCAGAGCAAGTACAGATGATAAAGCAACAGGGGGTGAGAAGATGCGCTATCGAAACTTTAGGGAGGTCATTGCAGAAGCACAGACAAGGCCGCCGGTAAAAATGAGCATCGCGGCTGCCCATGACCTCGATGTGCTCGTCGCTGTAAAGGCGGCTTTCGAGCTGGGAATCATTGAACCATGCCTCGTCGGGGATCTGCAAAGAATCTTTGAGCTGGCAAATGAACTGGGTTTTTCAATAGAGGGATTTCCTGTCTATCCTGCCTATACAGAGAAGGAGAATGCCCACATCGCTGCCAAGCTGGCAAGTGATGGACATGTTCAGGCAATCATGAAAGGATTTGTGAACAGCACGCCATTTTTAAAAGGGGTGCTGGATAAGGACCTTTATTTAAAAACAGGCCGCGTGATCAGCCACCTTTCCGTATTCGATATACCAGGAAGTGAGCAGCTTATTTGCATGACAGATGGTGGCCTCAATATAGCACCGGATTTTCAGGGGAAAAAGCAGATCATTCTGAATGCAGTCGAGTTTCTCATTGGGATTGGAGTGGACCAGCCGCGGGTTGCGATTCTGGCAGCAAATGAACGTGTCAGCGAGAAAATGCCTGTAACTGTCGAAGCAGACGAACTGGCTATCCAGGTAAAAAAGGAATCCAGCCAGCCGTTGTTGATCGAAGGTCCGCTTCCATTAGACCTGGCGATCAGCAGGGAATCGCTTTTACACAAAGGGCTTGACAGCGAACTTGGCGGGATGGCAGACTTGCTGATTGTCCCAACCATTGAGGCAGGCAATTTCCTTGGCAAAGCTATAACATATTTCGCCAGAGGAACGATGGCGGGAATCGTACTTGGAGCCAGGGTGCCATTGATTTTGAACTCACGGTCAGATTCAGCTGAGGCAAAATTAGCCTCCATTGCCCTTGCTGTCGTTTCTGCTTCAAACTCAACGGTCAGCGTATGAAGGATAGGTGAAGATCAATGAATATTTTAGCGATTAACCCCGGATCAACCTCTACGAAGCTGGCTGTTTACGAAAATGAAAAATTGCTGTTTGAAGAGACAATCCGGCATGATGATGATGAACTCATGAAGCTGGGGGATTTGACAGCCCAGCTTCCATATCGGCTTGATGCCATAATGGGGGTCATGAGGATACGGGATTTCAAGCTTTCTTCACTGGACGCTATTGTTGGCCGGGGAGGAATGCTAAAGCCGATGACCAGCGGGACCTATACTGTTGATGATTACCTGCTGGAAGACGCCCGTTCAGGCAAATATGGCAATCATGCATCCAATCTCGGTTCCATCATCGCTGTGGAAATAGCCGAAGAATATCAGCTGCCTGCCTTTATCGTCGATCCTGTCGGTATCGATGAATTGATTGATGAAGCGAGGATTTCCGGTTTAGCGGATATTGAGAGGAAGAGCCATGCCCATGCGCTCAACATCAAGGCGGTATCCCGTAAGATTGCAGCTGAGACTGGGAAGAAATTAGCTGAAACAAGTTTTGTTGTCGCGCATCTCGGCGGAGGCATTTCGGTTGCGGCGTTAAAGGGCGGCAGGATGATCGATGTGAACAATGCCGATAACGAGGGTCCATTCTCTCCAGAGAGGGCAGGCGGACTGCCGGCAAAGCAGCTTGTCCAGCTTTGTTTTTCAGGGAAATACAGTGAAAAGGAATTGCTCCAGAGGATGACAAAGAAGGGCGGGATTTATTCCTATCTGGGTACAAAAAGTGTCATTGAAGTTGAGCAACGTGTTCAGACTGGGGACCCTGAAGCATCTCTTATATTGAAGGCAATGGTTCATCAGATAGGAAAAGAAATCGGGGCAATGGCAACCGTTCTGGATGGAAAGGCAGACGGCATCATTCTTACGGGGGGCATCTCTCAATCAGAAATGATCACAGATTGGATCCGCGAGAAAGTGAGTTTCATAGGAGAAGTATTTGTCATCCCTGGTGAAGCAGAAATGGAAGCTCTGGCATTGGGTGCCTTGAGAGTGCTGACAGGGCACGAAAAAGCAAAAATATATTAGCAAAAAAGCCTGAGTCTATGAAGTTAACCTCATAGACTCAGGCTTTTTTTCAAGAGGAGAGCAAACTATCGTAAATATCAACATTCGCATAAACAGCAGACAGAGTAGGTGCGTCTATCCTAAGCTCGGCTGCCTTCTTCAGCAAATAGCCAAATAGGTGGTCTCCTTCTGTCGGGAGTGATTTTTCCATATCACGCTGGAGGGAGGACTTCATGCCGTGGCCAATTTCGTTCAGCCTGTTCCATGTCGCATCCTTAGCCCCCTCGGAAAGCGGGGCACCAATCGCCGTCATGATCTCGACCGTCTCATACAGCAGGCGTTTAATCGTTTCCGCTCCCTGCGTTTGATCCCGAATGGGACCGATAGGGGATCTGAAAAGTGAGGTGATGCCGCTTAATGATGTGATGAATAAGTATTTTTGCCACATTTCCTGTTCAATTTTCTCTGAAAGACGGAAGTTAGCCTTCGTATCGTCAAAAGCAGCTTGCAGTTTTAGGATTCTTTCTGAACGTTTATCGTTCAGTTCTCCAAATACCAAATCCTGAATCGGACTGGTTTGGATCACCTTTCCGCTTTCATCAAGGGTCGTTTCGATAAAACATAGCCCGCCAATCACCTTTTCCGCCCCGAAAGCTTCGGTTAAAGCATCAAGATGAGCAATTCCGTTCAGCAAAGGGAGAATCATCGTACTGTCGCCAACGAATGGACGAATGCTTTCAATCGCGCCATCCAAATGATAGGATTTGGTGGAAACGAGAATGACATCAAACAGCTCAGCTTGCGACTCCGCTCCAATTGTCTGCGGGTCAGGAAAATGCAGATCGCCGTGAATGCTGGAAACAGCCAGTCCGTTTTCCTTGAGCTGCTTATGCCGTTTCTCACGCACAAGAAATGTTACATCCGCTCCTTTTTCCAAAAGCCTTCCGCCGAAATAACCGCCAATCGCACCGGCACCAACGATTAATATTTTCATATTTTTAACCTCCTAAATATGTAAAAGTGCACGCTTGAATTAAGCGTGCACTTTTCTTACTTAATTTGCAAGAATGGCTGCCAGCAGACCTCCTGCAGTAATAAGGACAATAATGATTTTGGCAATAAAGGGAAGCTGCTCTTTCCCTTTTTTGTTGACTTGTTCTTCCTTCTCATTGACTGTCTTGCGGTATCCAGGACTGCAGCATCCGCTCATCGTTACGCCACCTTGTTGTAGTTGGAGATGTCTTCATCAAGCGGGATGTTTTTAGCACGTGCTTTTTTAGCAGCGTTGAAGAACATGACCGTGATGACAGCTGTGACGATTAGCGCTCCAATATTGGAAACTGTCAGAGACATACCGAAACCGATTTGTGCATTAAGGATATAAGATGTGACGGCAGCTGTCATGAACATGCCAGGAATCATTGCGATCCAGTAGTTCTTCTTGGCGATGAACAGGTACATGGCACCAACCCACAGCGCGATGACCGCAGTTGACTGGTTTGCCCAGGAGAAGTATCTCCATAAAATTGTGAAATCTACTTTTGTCAGTGCGAAAGAGATAACGAATAACGGAACAGCGATCCAAAGACGGCTAGTGAATTTCTTTTGAGAAAAGTTAAAGTAGTCAGCAATGATCATACGTGCGCTTCGGAATGCAGTATCACCAGAAGTGATTGGCAGTACAATTACACCTAGTACAGCAAGTGTTCCGCCGATTGCGCCAAGCATCAATGTGGAAGCTTCGCTTACGATTGCAGCTGGTCCGCCGTTTGCCAACATATCGTTCAGGCCATTGTAGCCATCGAACAAGCTCATTGCAGCAGCAGCCCAGATCATCGCAATCACACCTTCAGCGATCATCATGCCGTAGAAAATCTTGCGTCCTTGTTTTTCATTTTGTGTAGTACGTGAAATGATTGGTGTTTGTGTTGCATGGAAACCTGACAGCGCTCCGCAAGAGATTGTTAAGAACAACAGCGGGAAAATCGCTGCATTATCAGGATGGAAATTCGTTAATGATAATTCAGGAATCGGTGCACCTGTAATCACCAGCATTGCGCCTACTCCAACCGCACTGATCAAAAGCAATGCACCGAAGATTGGATACAAGCGGCCAATGATTTTATCTACAGGAAGCAAAGTCGCTAAAATATAGTAAACAAAAATTGCGGCAACGATGATACCCATTGTTACCTTTCCGTCCATCAAAGTATGAAGCAAACCAGCCGGAGCAGTGACGAACACGGTACCAACCAAAAGCAAAAGAAGGACCGCGAAAGCATTGACAACGTGTTTCATGACCTTACCAAGGAATTTTCCTGCAAGTTCAGGAAGGTGGGCACCTCGGTTGCGGATGGAAATCATCCCTGTGAGGTAGTCATGGACAGCACCGGCGAAAATAGCGCCAAGAACGATCCATAGGAAAGCGACCGGTCCATATAAAGCACCCATGATCGGTCCGAAAATCGGGCCGACACCAGCGATGTTAAGCAGCTGGATCAGTGAGTTCTTGCTTGTCGACATTGGCACATAGTCAACGTCATCCTTATGTGTATAAGCCGGAGTGGAACGACCCTCGTTCACGCCGAAAACCTTTTCTACAAACTTTCCATAAGTAAAATAACCAACGATTAAAAGTGCAATACCAGCTAGAAAGGTATACATAGGAAACCTCCTTGAGTTTTAATGTATGCGTTTGCAATTATTATAAAAGAAAACGATTACATGTGGCGGTTTTGTGAACAAGATGCACGAATGTGGGCTTGAAGTGCAGAATTTGTCGATTTAGATGCATTATGATTCTATTGAAATGCAAAAAAAGCACCTGATCAGATGCTTTTAGGACAGTGTGTGATTATAGTTCAAGCTGGGTCCTTAATGCCTTTACATAATTGCGGCTCACTGACAGCATTTCATCCCGGCCCTTGATTTCAAGCTGATAAGCACCGTTGAACCATGGAGTGAGCCGGGTGACATATTCCAGGTTCACAAGATAGCTTTTATGGATCCGGAAAAAGGAATAAGGAAGGAGCCGGCTTTCAAGTTCTTTTAATGGAGTTTTTGTTTCATACTCTTTTGCTTCAGTTACGATTTTTGAAAATTTCTCTTCCCGGGAAATATAAAGGATATCTTTTGGCTCGAGATAAAAGATTTCGCCATCTCCTTCAACTGCAAGCTTGCCAGATGGTTTTCCTGCCTCTTGCGCGGACGGCTGGAGGAAATGCTTTTCAATTCTGAGGATGGTTTCGCTCAGCTGATTTTCGTCATATGGCTTCAGCAAGTAATCAACCGCTTCATACCGAAATGCCTCAGCCGCAAATTGCGGATAGGCGGTGGCGAAAACGATCAATGGGGCTTTTTTTAAAGACATGAGTGATTTAGCAGCTTCCATACCGTTCATCTTTGGCATTTCGACATCGAGGAAAACCACATCTGGATGGAGCTGCAGGGCTTTGACGATTGCGGCCTCACCGGTCTCTGCTTCGCCGACGACCTGGATGGAAGAGAAAGCTTTCAATAAATGTTTCAGTTCATCCCGGCTGTACATTTCATCATCTGCTATCAATACCCGAATACTATTGTCCATCTATCGTTCCTCCGATTGTGGAATCATAAAAGAAATCTTTGTACCTTTTCCCGGTTCGCTGTCAATCTTCAGACACGATTCTTCGCCGAAGTTCATCGCAAGCCTCCTATTGACGTTGAAAAGGGCAATCCCGCTTCCCGTTTCAGATTCAATCATTTGCTTTCCAAGTTGATTCATCCGTTCTTTGCTCATTCCTTGTCCATTATCTTCAACTGAAACGATTGTGCCATTTTGCTCTTTTTGGATGGAAATACGGATATGGCAATCCTGGTCCATATTCTTGATGCCGTGCTTCACTGCGTTTTCGACGATCGGCTGCAATGTCAGCGGCGGAATTTTGACAAGCAGGGCGTCATCCTCAATATCATAAGTAACCTTCAGTTTCTCGACAAAACGAGCCTCTTCGATTGAAAGATAGGCCTTCACATGACGCAATTCCTGTTCAAGTGTGGTAGTCGTCACTGTCGTGGCATTCAGGTTTTGCCGCAGGAAATGGGAAAGCGAAACCAGAAGCGTCCTCGCTTTATTTGGGTCAATCCTGATCAGCGAGGTTATGACATTCATTGAGTTGAAAAGGAAGTGGGGGCTGATTTGGGCCTGAAGGGCCTTTACCTCGGCTTCCTTGGCAAGCTGATAAGCTTTTTCGGCTTCGGCGGATTCGAGCTGGTTGCTGAGCAAGTTGCTCAGTCCGGAGATCAATTCAATGACGACATTGGTGATTTCTTTTTCCGATTTAAAATAGAACTTAAGGGTGCCAATTGTTTCATCACGGTGCTTTAACGGAGCAATCACCGCGGCGCCGAGCGGGCAGCTCTTGTCCCGGCAATGAATTGTCTCATCATTGGCGACGACCAGTTTGCCGGTTTTCAGCACATCCCTGGTAATCTGTGTCTGGATCGGGCTGGTTGAACGGTGATGGTCATCAGCCAGGCCGATATGGGCCAGAATTTCCTTCTTATTCGTCATCGCAACCGCGCTTGTCTGGACTTCATTATGTAATATCTGACAGACTGCCTGCGCAGAATCCGCGTTGATTCCTTTGCGCAAGTATGCAAGTGTCTGATCGGCAATCCGCAGCGTTTTCTGGGCAAGCAGCGCTCCAGTCTTTTCTTCTTCGGAAACAACATTTTTTATGACCATCAAAAATAGTGCAGAGCCAAGGCCGTTCGCGAGAATCATGGGGACACCGATGATTTCAACGAGAGTTTGCGCCTGATGATAAGGCTTCGCGATCAAGAGGATGATCATCATTTGCACCGTCTCGGCAATTGCCCCGACAAGAAAGGCTGTTCTCAGGTTGATATTATTTTTCTTTTTTTGAAAACGTCCGGAAATGACGCCGGCAACGATTGCCGCAAGTCCGCAGGCAAAAGCAGTAAAGCCGCCGAGCGTAAAACGATGCAGTCCTGCAATAAGCCCTGCGCCAATCCCAACCTTGTATCCTCCAAGCAGTCCGGCGATGACAATGCCGATGACACGCGAATTGGCAATCGCCTCATCTGAAGCAAGATCAGAAGCCCATGGGTTGAACTGCAGGTTATCAGTAGAAAAGCTCATCCCGGAATATGTACCAATGATCCCGAAAAACCCAAAGAAGATAATCGCAAAATATTGCTGTCGGCGGTTCAGCGAATCATGGTAAATCAACCCGCGGAAAAAGCGGAACCTCGTTAAAATGAAGGCAATTGTCACAATGATGCCCAGACGCTCGAGCATTGTGATGAGTAATTCAAACATATCCGCTCTCCTTGAAAAGTTAATATGATATCTGAACTCATTTTAATAGAAAGAGAAGTAAAGTAAAAGGGTATGAGCTTACGCGGAACAAAGGCATAGTAAAAATAAAAAAACTCCCATCACGTGATGGGATGGTTATTTAGAGCGTTGTTCTGCAACGACTGTTCCATCACTCTCGAGCTCAGCATAAAATACTTCCTCCAGCCGATTGAACCCTTTCTTTTTTAATTCATTTGTCAGCCAGTCTTCACTCAAGCTTAATTCCTTTAGATTCTTTTTAACGATACGGCCATCAACAACCAGTTCAGAAGGCAGGTATTTTCTTGGTGTAAGGGGGATGCCAGAATCTTTATTTATGACATTTTCATATTCCACTTTCTTTAAAACACTGATTTGTCCATTTGGTTCAAGGATTGCATAATCGACTTCTTTTATTGAAAATACATTTTTAATTCTTAGCAGCATCGTTAGATCATCCATATTTAGCTTATTGGACTTCATTGCTTTTTCATTTATTTTTCCCTGTTTGATAATGATGGTCGGTTCCCCGTCCAGCAAAATTCTTGCCTTAGGGGATTTTAGGGCGATGTATTCGATAGTAAGCGTTAATAAAGCCCAGAGCGCTAAACCGGTAACACCATCAATTAGTTTAATGTCTCTATGTACAACCATATCACCAGCTATATTTCCCAGAGCAATTCCGGTGATATAAGTAAAAAAGGTCATTTGGCTGAGCTGCTTTTTGCCAAGTACACGAGTAAGAAGGAATAATACACCAAAGCCTAAAAGGGTTCTCAATATGGTAGTTAAAATGGTTTCCATAATACTCCTTGAAAAATAGGTAGTTTTGATTATATTGCCCCTTTTATTACAAAAAATGTTCCATATGGGAGTTTTGTAAATAGTTAGGGGAAAACTTGAAAAGTCGCGGGGGAGGAACCAATATCAATCTGGATATTATCAGAGCAGGTAATTTTTATTGGCGAAAAAGCTATTTTATTGGCGGAGTTCACAATTTTATTGGCGAAAATATATTTTTATTGGCGAAATCACCTGAATTATTGGCTAAAATGAAAATTTATTGGCGAACTGGTAATTTTGAAGGTTTTTTTCCAGTTCGCCAATGGTTACTTTATTTTGAGATTCCCGCTTGAAACATCGGCGTTGATTTGGTATTTCCCGCTTCCGTATTTCCCGTAAATTCGGTTTTTGGATGCCTCTTTATTTTTTAGCGGAAAATCGCTTGATAGGTTGCCGCTGCTTATTTTTCCATTCAGAGTAAAATCTGCTTCATCAGGCAAATCCAATTCGATATAACCAGAACTGACGTTCAAGTCAACATCATCGATTAACTTGTTCATCTGGATTTCCAACTCTCCCGATGAGACATTCCCGTCAAGCTTGCCGGTAAAATTTTTGACCTGGACGCTTCCGGAACTGACATCAAATGAACTTTTACTGGCATCAATCGAATTCATGTTAACCTCACCTGATGAACTCTGATGCTCCAAATTTCCAACAACGAAATTTTCCAGGTTCATGCTGCCTGAACCAATATTGATTGCCAGGTTTCTCAGTTTCACAGGCTGGTCGGCTGATTTACCTATGAAATCGATTTTTCCGGAGCCGAGCTCAATGTCCATATCCTTGTCAAAATGATCCGGGATATAGACGGTGAGTGATGTCCTGTCCATCTCAAACCAATTGAACCAGAAGAATCCTCTTCGCTTAACACATACCTGTATTTCATCCCCATGGCGCTTGACTTTTACCGAGCCTTTGCCTTCAAGTTCAGCGTGCACATCATCACGGTCCTCTGGCACAATCTTCGTCGCGACACTGGAAACATCAATCGAGATCTTTTCCGTACCATTGCTCACCTTCACTGAGTCTTTTGCTCTGGCAAAGTTCAGTCCATCCCCGTCAAACAGATAATTCCACCCGATATAAGCCCCGGTAATCACAAGGAAAATAACTAAAATCCGCTTCATTTATAAAATCTCCCTTCCAACTCTTTCTATATTCAGAATAAGGTAAATCATTCCTCTTCCCAATGCACCACGGATTTAAATCCAGATGGGACCTGAGACTGATTTCGGTGTAGATAGTTCATGAAAAAAGCCAGATTCCTTTTGATTTGGGAATCTGGCTTCATGATGTTAGTGATTAAGCTTTTGCTTCAAAAAGCTTTACGATTTCTACGATGGTTTCAACAGATTTAAGCATGTTATCCACAGAGACATATTCGAATCTTCCGTGGAAATTCTCTCCGCCGGTAAAAATATTCGGTGTCGGCAATCCCATATAGCTTAGCTGAGAGCCGTCAGTGCCGCCGCGGATTGGTTTGACGATTGGCTTGATGCCGAGGTTTTCCATTGCTTCATAGGCGATGTCGACAATTTCTTTTACTGGCTCGATTTTATCCTTCATGTTGTAGTACTGGTCGTTCATTTCAAGTTCAACCCGGGTTTCGCCGTATGTAAGCCTTAGTTCATTGGTGATTTTCTGCATCAATTCCTTGCGTGCCTGGAAGCTGTCACGGTCAAAATCACGGATGATGTAGCTCAGCGTCGTCTCCTCGACATCCCCATTAATCGAGCTCAGGTGGAAGAAGCCTTCATATCCTTCTGTATGCTCAGGCGCTTCTTCGGCAGGAAGCTTGCTGTTAAATTCCATCGCGATTTTGGCGGAGTTCACCATTTTGCCCTTTGCTGTTCCGGGGTGGACGTTCTTTCCTTTAAAAGTCACCTTGGCGCCGGCTGCGTTAAAGCTTTCATACTCCAGCTCGCCAAGCGGGCCGCCATCAACGGTGTAGGCGAATTTTGCATTGAATGCTTTTACATCAAACTTATGAGGGCCTCTGCCAATCTCTTCATCCGGGGTGAAAGCAACACGGATTTTACCATGCCTGATTTCAGGGTGCTTGATCAAATAAGCCATCGCCGTCATGATTTCGGCAATCCCTGCTTTGTTGTCAGCACCGAGAAGAGTCGTTCCATCGGTCGTAATCAATGTATGGCCTTTATATTGAGGCAGTTCAGGGAAATCCGCTGGCGACAGGATGATATTCTGCTCCTTATTCAGGATGATCTGATTGCCATCGAAGTCTTCGACAACCTGCGGGTTGACATTTTTGCCTGTAAAATCAGTTGCCGTATCGACGTGGGCAAGGAACCCGATCGTTGGGACTTCCTTATCGGTATTTGCAGGAAGTGTTGCCATCACATAACCGTTTTCATCAATCGTGACTTCCTCCATGCCAATCGATTTTAGTTCCTCGACAAGCATATTGGCAAGGGTGAGCTGGCCTTCGGTCGATGGAGTTTTCTCGCTGTTTTCATTGGACTGTGTGTCGATTTTGACATAAGAGGTGAATCTTTCGATTATCTCGTTTTTCATTGCTTTCATCTCCCATTCATATGTATATTTTCATATTAGCATAGATGATCAAGAAGACCATTTTAAAAAGAATGAAAATTCCATTTTTTGTATCATGTTTATTGTATAATGAAAGTAAAGGAGGCTGGACAGTATGGGGTATTTTTTCACGTTCATAGTGCTGTTTGTCGTGTTTTATCTGATTTTCAAGATAATCCGCTCCGGTAATTTGCCAAGCAATCATTACACTCCATTTGACGATTTAACCGAAGGGAAAAAGAAAGATGATTGATCTTGGCGTCATCATTGTTTTGCTGCTGTCACTCTGGTCGATAACGATTACACTGCAAAAATTAACTGCAAGTATCATCCAAAAGCAGGACCAGCAGCTTAGTCTACTGGAAGAAATCAAAGAAGAACTGAAAAATAGCAGAATATGAACTTTTTACTTTACATATATAGGAGATAAGGCTAGGATAAAGACAATTGAATATTCGATTTACTACTAGGGGTGCCCTGCTGCGGGCTGAGAGGAAGACGCTAAGTCTTTTAACCCTTCGGACCTGATCTGGGTAATACCAGCGTAGGAAAGTAGTGTGAGAGAAATTTTCTTACTTTGCTTTTAAGCCAGGTCCATTATATATGGATCTGGCTTTTTATATTTTAAGGAGGTTGACACAAATGGAGTTAAAAGATCAAGTAGTTTTAATAACTGGAGGAAGCCGTGGCCTTGGTGCAGAAACGGTCAAAGCTTTTGCAAGGGAAGGTGCAAAAGTTGTCATCAACTATTTTCAGAATGAAGAAAAGGCAAAGGCTCTGACAGAGACCATTGGCGAAAATGCCCTTGCTCTCAGGGCGGATGTGCGTGATCCTGCACAGGTCAAAAGCATGTTCAGGTTGGCAAAAGAACATTTTGGGACACCGATTACGACCATCGTCAATAATGCACTGGTCAATTTCAAGTTTGATCCTGTGGCGAATAAGGATGCTTTTGCAGTAGGCTGGGAGGATTACCAACAGCAGCTTGAAGGAGCTGTCCGCGGTTCATTGAATACCATCCAGGCGGGATTGCCAAATATGAAAGAAAAGAAGTTTGGCAGAATCATCAATATTGGCACGAACCTCTTCCAGAATCCGGTTGTCGCCTACCATGACTACACAACAAGCAAGGCTGCGCTGCTGGGATTCACAAGGAATATGGCGATTGATCTTGGAAAGTATGGCATTACCGTCAATATGGTTTCGGGAGGACTGCTAAAAATGACCGACGCAAGCTCAGCTACTTCTGAGGAAGTATTCCAGCTAATCGAATCGTCCACACCTCTTAGAAAAGTCACCGATCCCGCAGAAGTTGCAGACTCAATTTTGTTCTTCGCCTCACCATGGGCGCGTGCAGTTACCGGACAAAATATGGTCGTAGACGGCGGCCTGGTGATGGATTAAGGAGAAGGAATTGAGGTCGCAGATGGCGGTCTGAGGATGGATGAAGGAGGAATTGGAATGGAAAAACGAGAGATTGCTGGTTTGCTGGAGAAGGTCCGCAGAGAGAATCCACTTGTACATAACATCACGAATGTTGTGGTCACGAATTTTACGGCCAATGGGCTGCTGGCTCTTGGTGCATCTCCAGTGATGGCCTATGCACAAGAGGAAGTTGCCGAAATGGCAAGCATAGCGGGCAGCCTTGTGCTGAATATTGGTACGTTGAGGCCACAAGTCGTCGAATCCATGTCGATTGCCGGTAAAGCGGCAAATGAGCATGGAGTTCCAGTCATTCTTGATCCGGTTGGTGCCGGGGCGACTGCTTATCGCACGGAAACTGCAATAAGGCTGATGGACGAACTGGAGATTTCGGTCATCAGAGGAAATGCCGCGGAAATTGCCAATGTAGCAGGGGAAGTCTGGAACATACGGGGTGTTGACGCAGGGGATTCAGATGGGGATGTGATCGAGCTGGCAGAATCCGCTGCCCAAAAATTGAACACAATTGTGGCACTGACAGGGAAAGAAGACGTTATTACAGATGGGAAATCTACGTTTGTCGTCAGAAATGGACACCCAATCCTTACGAAGGTAACCGGTGCTGGATGTCTGCTGACCTCAGTAATCGGGGCATTCACAGCAGTGGAAAAGGATTTTTTGAAAGCAGCAACTGCTGCATTGAGCATTTACGGAGTGGCAGCCGAAGTTGCCGCTGACAAAAGTGCCTTGCAGGGACCAGGGAGTTTTCAAGTGGAGTTCCTGAACCAGCTCTACCATTTGGATGCTGAGGAAATCTACAATAAAAGTTCTTTCGAAAAATGGAGGTAATGAATATGAAAAAAGCACTGACAATCGCAGGATCTGACAGCGGCGGCGGAGCCGGAATCCAGGCTGACCTGAAGACATTCCAGGAACTGAAGGTATTTGGCACATCTGCCCTGACTGCTGTTACCGCGCAAAATACGCTTGGTGTCCAGGGAGTTTTTCCGATGAGCCCTGAGGCGGTAGGCGAACAGATCCAATCAGTCGGTGAGGACATTGGAGCGGATGCCCTGAAAACAGGAATGCTTTTTAACGCGGAAATCATACAAGCGGTCTCGGAAAAAATAAAGCAGTTCGGCTGGGATAAGGTTGTTGTCGATCCTGTCATGATTGCGAAGGGAGGAGCCTCATTGCTCCAGCAGGAGGCTGTATCGGCCCTGAAAAAACATTTGCTTCCGCTCTGTCACATCATCACCCCGAATATCCCCGAAGCCGAAGTGCTGACAGGCATGTCGATTCGCGGTACGGATGAAAAAAAGGAAGCGGCCAAACGAATCCATGCCCTTGGAGCGAAAAATGTAGTGATAAAAGGCGGCCATGATGAGGAAACAAACGAATCTATTGATGTCCTCTTTGACGGAAAGGAATTTGCTTACTTCTCCACTTCAAGGATTGAAACGAATAACACCCATGGAACAGGCTGTACTTTTTCTGCAGCTATCACAGCACAGCTTGCAAAAGGTTCTTCGGTCCATCAAGCGGTTTCGGTGGCTAAGGAGTTCATCCAGGCAGCCATTGCCAACCCGCTGATGATCGGAAATGGACATGGACATGGGCCGACTAATCACTGGGCCTACAATATGAAAAGAGAAAGCGGGGCCTCCTCATGTCAAGAATCAGTCCTGAAAAGATGAGAAGCTTGCTGAAGGTATATTTTATCGCCGGCAGCACGAATTGTTTACAGGATCCCGTTACTGTGCTTGAAGCAGCGATTCGCGGAGGGATCACGATTTTTCAATACCGTGAAAAAGGAGAAGGAAGTCTTTGTGATTTGGAAGAGCAGAAGCTTGGCAAAAGACTGCGAAAGATTTGCAAGGAGAACGACATCCCGTTCATTGTGAATGATGATATTGAATTGGCGTTGGAGCTTGATGCAGATGGTGTCCATATCGGCCAGGAAGATGAGGATGCCGCACAGGTCCGCAGAAAAATTGGCGATAGGATTCTTGGAGTTTCTGTACACAACCTGGAAGAAGCGGAAAAAGCAAAGCAAGCTGGGGCTGATTATTTCGGTGTCGGTCCGGTTTTTCCAACGGCGACAAAGACAGATACAAGAGCTGTCCAGGGAGCAGCCATGATTGAAGAATTAAAAGACTTTGGCGTACCGATTGTTGGAATCGGCGGGATCAATGCGGATAATGCAGAGCTTGTCATGACTGCCGGGGCTGATGGTGTATCTGTGATTACAGCGATCAGCCAGGCAGAAGACGTCAAGGAAGCTGCAGCAAGGTTAAGAGATAAGATCCAAGGAGGTAAAATATGAGATACACACAAAAGCTTACCCTCACCGCTATGATGATGGCGATTGGTACATTGACGAGCCAAATGCTGTTTATCCCGCTTGGAATCGTGAAGGCGTTTCCAGTGCAGCATTTCATCAATGTTTTGTCAGCTGTGCTGCTGGGACCCTATTACGCCGTTGCTCAGGCATTTGGCATTTCTTTGCTCAGGAATTTAATGGGCACCGGATCGGTCTTTGCGTTTCCTGGCAGCATGATCGGCGCTCTTCTGGCTGCATATCTGTATAAAAAGACGAAGAGAATGGAATTTGCCTTTGCAGGGGAAGTTGTAGGCACAGGAATCATTGGTGCGGTTGCCAGTTATCCAATTGCAACATTGTTCCTTGGAAAAGAAGCCGCGTTGTTTGGTATGGTTCCGGCATTTTTCGCGAGTTCATTGGCGGGTGCAGCTATAGGCTTCGTGATTCTGAAAATCTTTATGAAGAATGCTGCGGGAAGACTGGAGATGAGCAATAGAACCTAGTCTGGAAATGATTTCAACCTGCTGCCTTTAGCTGGAAATGGGGGAAGTTCTGCTATATGATGTTAAATAGAATCATATACTCCAGCTGAAAAGGGTGACATTTTTGAACAAAGAGAACAAGCTTGGATTGGTAGTGGACGTAGAGACAACCGGACTGGGCCCGGATTCGGATGAAATCATAGAATTGGCTTTGAAGCTTTTTTCCTTTGATGAGGAATCAGGAGAAATAATCGATATTCTTGAAGAAGATTCTTATTTAAGGGAACCCCTGTCGACAACCGCACAAAGAAATTATGACAGGGCCTATCGGATTCATGGAATTCATTATGATATGGTACGCGGCAAAACATTTTACGATGAAAAAATCATGGAATACTTCAATCGCACTGATGCAATTTTTGCCCATAATGCTTCCTTTGACAGAAGCTTCCTTTTTAGGATGTATCCTGAAGTCAATGAGATGCAGTGGTATTGCACGATGAAGAATGTGCAATGGAAAAACCACGGATTTCCGAACAGCAAACTGCTGACGCTGCTGCAGGCGCACAACATCTCGAAATTCCAGACCCACAGGGCGATGGATGATATTACATATTTGACTGAACTTTTGAAGCAGCAAAATCCAAACGGCGACTATTATTTAAAAGAAGTGCTTGATTACGGCCCGATGCGAAAGTACCAGCCTGCAGCCAAACAGAGACGCCGGATGTTTTATTAGGTTTTGTTTTGAAAATAAGATAATGATCATCTGCCTTTTCGACCATGTGCTGGTTGAAAGGGCATTTTTCATTTTAAGAAAATTTACATATTTTTATAGAGTCCTTTTCATGGTAAAATGGCACAAGGAAATTTTTTAAGAATAGTAATTTTCAAATAAAAGAGGTTTGAGTTTCTTTTTATTTGTTAATAACAAGTAGGTTAAGATGCCGATTTCAACTACCGAAGGCGTTGGCGGCAACGGAGGGAATTATTATACAAAATATTACAATCGAGATTTAGAAACGAGGGAAGACACCATGAAAAAAACACAAGAGAACGAACTGCAGCGGGGGTTGGAGCAGAGGCACATAACACTGATGTCTTTAGGGGCAGCAATCGGGGTAGGACTGTTCCTGGGATCTGCATCTGCAATAAAGCTGGCAGGTCCGGGAATCCTGCTGGGTTATGCTTTCAGCGGAATGATCATGTTCTTTATTATGAGAGCGCTGGGGGAAATGGCAATCCAAAAGCCGGTTGCCGGATCATTCAGCAAATATGCCAGGGATTACCTTGGTCCGCTGGCAGGGTATATTACTGGCTGGAACTATTGGTTTCTATGGATTGTAACTGGCATGGCGGAAATCACAGCCGTCGGCATTTATATGGAATTCTGGTTTCCAGAAACTCCACGCTGGATATGGGCGCTAGCTGCCCTGGTGATTATGGCATCAGTCAATTTCCTGGCTGTAAAAGCGTATGGGGAACTTGAATTCTGGTTTGCGTTGATTAAAATTGTCACGATTTTAGCGATGATTGTCTCAGGGGCCGGCATGATCATATGGGGAATCGGCAATGGAGGCATTCCAACAGGGATCCAAAATCTATGGGAGAATGGCGGCTTATTTCCTAACGGGATTAAAGGCGTCCTGTTATCGCTGCAAATGGTCATGTTTGCCTACCTTGGAATTGAGATGATCGGTATTACTGCTGGTGAAGTCAAGAATCCTGAGAAATCACTTTCCAGAGCGATTGATTCAGTATTCTGGCGCATCCTGATTTTCTATGTCGGGGCATTGTTTGTTATTATGTCTATCTTCCCATGGAATGAGATTGGGGAAAAGGGAAGTCCGTTTGTTATCACTTTCGAACAATTAGGAATTCCTGCTGCAGCGGGCATCATCAATTTCGTAGTATTGACTGCTGCACTATCATCCTGCAATAGCGGAATCTTCAGCACAGGACGAATGCTGTTCAATCTTGCCAACCATGGAGAAGCGCCACAGAAGTTCAGCAAATTGACTAAGAACGGGGTTCCGGGATTTGCCATTCTCGCCTCGGCTGGCGCATTGCTGATTGGGGTCGCATTGAATTACATTGTCCCGGCAAAAGTATTTGCCTGGGTGA
This sequence comes from Mesobacillus sp. AQ2, assembly GCF_030122805.1. Classification (NCBI taxonomy): domain Bacteria; kingdom Bacillati; phylum Bacillota; class Bacilli; order Caryophanales; family Bacillaceae; genus Mesobacillus; species Mesobacillus sp. AQ2. The sequence continues at coordinate 1,101,719 of NZ_CP126080.1, forward strand.
CAAGTATTGCGACGTTTGGGGCAATCTGGACCTGGGCGATCATTCTCCTGTCACAGATTCGTTACCGCAAAAGCCTGGGCAAAAATGAAGTGGACAAGCTAAAATATAAGCTGCCATTGTTTCCGTTCACTTCCTATTTATCATTGGCGTTCCTGGCTTTTGTAGTCGTACTGATGGCCTTCAGCCCTGACACAAGAATCGCACTTTTCATAGGGCCTCTGTGGCTGGCGCTTCTAACAGGCTTTTACTTTGCTAAAGGTTTCCATAAAAAAGATCATCAAACGAACATTTCAAATGCAGGGTAAATTAAATGCGCCTGATCTTCCTTGTTGAAGAGCAGGCGCATTTTTAATTATAAGACGTAAAAATATACACTGAAAAAATGGGCAAGGCTTCCGAGCATGATGAAGATATGAAAAATTTCATGGAAACCAAGGTACTTTGAGCGGAGGAAATCAGGTTTTAACGCGTAAATGACGCCTCCGATTGTGTAGAGGATGCCACCGGAAACAAGCCAGAAGATCCCTCCAGGATTCAATATGGAGGAGAGGGGAGAAACCACGAAAATCACCATCCAGCCCATAAGGATATAGATGGAAGTCGACAGCCATCTTGGACTCCTGAACCAAATCATTTTAAACAGAATTCCGCACACAGCTGCAAAAGTGATGATGCCAAAAAGCGTCCAGCCTGTTGCGCCATTGAGACTGATCAGGCAAAAAGGAGCATAAGTTCCAGCGATCAGTACAAAAATCATCGAATGGTCAATTTTTCGAAGGAAGGCGATGATGCTGTCCCTGCTGATGACCATATGGTAAGTGGCCGATGCCGTGTAAAGCAAGATCATGCTGAGTCCAAAAATGGTCACGGATGTGATCACAATTGGTGAACCGGTTGTGATTGAAGCCTTGATGACGAGCGCGAGCAGCCCTGCAAAGGATAATATAGCACCAGCCAGATGAGTAAGGCCATTAATGGGTTCACGGATGTAGCTGTTCATGATATAACCTCCATGTCTTTGTATGTGGTTTCAATAACTACTTACAATAATATTACTATTACATCAGGTAGTCAATGTTTACGGTTTGCTTTTTTTACCTTATAATGAAAATAAAAAACATGAGGGATTCATATTGAAAAATTTAGCGAGCTTGCTTGCCGAGCTTAACCTTGAAAATAATATTGCACTTGAGGACATTCCTGAAATCGACTTATATATGGATCAGGTAATCCAGTTGTTTGAAAAAAATTTCGGCAGCTCGACAAGGAATGAAGATGAAAAAGTCCTGACGAAAACCATGATTAACAATTATGCAAAGGGAAAGTTATTCTTTCCTGTCAAAAATAAAAAGTATTCAAAGGAGCAGCTGATCTTGATCAGCTTGATTTACCAGCTGAAAGGCGGCTTGTCGATCCAGGATATCAAGCAGACTCTGGAAGGCATCAACGAGAGGACAGAGTCTGGTCAATTTCAATTGAATAAGTTTTATCAGAGCTATTTAAAACTCCACGAGAAGAATATTGAGATTTTTAATGAGGACGTCCTTAAAACGGAACAGGATGTCAAACTGGAAGTGAAGACGCTTGAGGCAGATGAGCCTGAAGAACTGGAAACAGTGTTATTGATTGCATCGTTGATCAATATCAGCAATTTTTACAGAAAGACAGCTGAGAAGCTTGTCGACCAGCTTGCGGCCAAAAAAGAAAAAAAGGACTGAACTATTTTGTATATGACAATAAAAGAAGCAGCAGAATATCTGTCAATCCCAGCTGCACAGGTCGAGAACCTTGTCCTTCAGCGGAAAATCAGGACCATTCATGATGGTGAGCAATATTTGATTTATAAAGACCAATTCAATACCCATCTGAAACAGGTTGAGAAGTACAAAAAGCTGGTAGAAGAAATCATGAATGAACCAGTGCCTGAGGACATCGACATTAAAGATGAAGATTAAAAAAACGCGAGAGGACAAGTCCTTTCGCGTTTTTACTTGGTTGATTTCTCAAGGTTTTTCATTTTTTCTTCATGTTTGATTGGCAATTGGACAATGACTTCTGTCCCTTTTTCAGGCTCGCTGTTGAACTTGATGGTGCCGTTATGGGATTGGACTATTTTGAAGCTGACGGTCATTCCAAGTCCGGTTCCTTTTTCCTTGGAAGAATAAAAAGGTTCCCCGATTCTTTCCAGTAATTCTTTTGAGATTCCGATGCCCTCGTCCTTGACTCTGATTGAGGCATTATTATCAAAACTCTCCAGAGTGATGAAGACGGCATCTCCACCAGAAGAAGCCTCAATCGCATTTTTGACAATGTTGATGAACAGCTGCTTCAGCTGGTTCGGTTCACATTCAATTATAACTGGATGATCTTTGACCTCGAACTCAATTTGAATATTATGGAGGCTCGCTTCTGTCTTTAACAGGGAAATCACATCATGCAGGATCATCTGCAAATCTGCTTCCGTGTATTTGATCTGCTGCGGCTTGGCCAACAAGAGCAGCTCGCTGACAATGTGATTGATCCGGTTCAGTTCATCAATCATGATCTGATAGTAAAGCTGGTGCTTTTCATCCTCCATTTGAAGCAATTGGACGAGTCCTTTTAAGGAAGTGAGCGGGTTCCGGATTTCATGCGCGACGCTTGCGGATAATTCGCCGACGACAGACAGCTTATCCGTACGGCGCAAGCGCTCCTCTGTCTCGCGGAGCTCTGTCACATCACGGGAATTACAGATGATGCCCGCAATTTTTTCGTTCACTATAATCGGTAAAGTGGTGCTTTGGAAAATGAGCGGTTTCCCGTTCTTATGCATTAACTGCAGCTCGAACATTTGCGGACTGCAGTTTTCCACGACACTCGCTACCTTTTCCAAAACTTTCTGCCTATAGGATTCGGGAATCAAGTCAGCAAGGTTTTTTCCGATATATTCATCACGCCTGAATCCAGTTATTTTTTCGAATTGTGGATTCAGGTTGGTGATTGTCCCATTCAAGTCAAGCATTGAAACAATATCCAGACTGTATTCAAACAGGGACCGGTATTGTTGGCGGCTTTCTTCAAGAAGGTTTTCGACATTTTTTCGTTCCGATATATCCCGGCCAATGATCACAAGACCCTGGCGGCTGCCATCATCATTGAAAAGGGGGACTTTGATCGTATCAAATGTCTTGACAGATCCATCTGGCTGGGGCAAAACTTCCTCGACACGAATGATCCCGCCTGCTTTCCAGGCTTCTTCATCAGAAATCTCGCAATAATTCAGCGCATCGCTGAAATAGTTGCTATACTCTGCCAGTTCTGTATCCTTTTTTCCTCTATAGTCAACGTTCTCAATGTCAAATAGTTTCAAACCAAAGTCATTGGCCTGTATCCACCGGCCTTCTCCATCCTTGAAGTTGACGAAATCCACCATCGAATTGATCAGTGTGGAGAGTCGCTTTTCTTCTTCTTTTGCAGCACTCAGTTCTTCCATTTTAGAGATGAAATAATAGAAGAACCCTCCTGCCAGCAAAACATAAAGGACTTCCTTCGAGTGTTCGATCACCGCAACAAAGTTTGAAGGTGCGTATAAACTCAGCACATAGTTTGTCCCAAAAATCCAGACAATGCTCAGAATGAAAAAGATAAGGACATATTGCTTTTTCTTCATATCTAACTCCTAAAGTAAGCGGAAAAGCTTACGTGATTTCAAAATGGTTACTCATCTATAGTAGCACAATTTTATTTATTTTAATGAATATTATTTCCATATCAGTATTTCTATTAAATGGAAAAAGATGCAAAGGGCTGATATGGATTCAGTTCCTTTGCACCCTTTATTATTGAGGCGCTATTGAACAAGCTGTTGTTTGACGTTCCAGGAGCTTCTCTTTCCGCAGGAAAAATATGTTATTAAAATTCACCATCCGTAGCCTGGAATGGGATATTTAGTCGGTTCTCAACCGCACGGAGCCTTTGGTTCAACCGGTTTAGACGGCGGGTATGGCGCTCGTCATTTTGATTCAAGCGGGCAATTTCATTGTTAAGACGGCTGATTTCCTTATTGATCCTGGCAATCTCCCTGTTTTGGCGGGCAATTTCTTTATTTTGTCTGTCAAGCTCTGTTTTCTGAACCTGGAACTGCCGTTCAAGCTGGTTCACTCGGCGTTCAAGTGCAGGCTGTCGGTCAAAGTCGTGAAAATTCTGTTGCTGTGCGTGATAACCAAAATCATAGTGTGTATACGGGTCGTAATACTTTGAGTTGTAATACTGATAAGGGTTCATACGGGCACACTCCTTATTTTTATTCATAATAAATTCTCTATAAAGTATGTAGGTGAATGCCGTGGGTGCAAGGTTTTATCAGAAGAAGGAAAAATTGGAGCGGTGGCGAATGGATATTCAGGTGGTGATATAAATGGGAATGTCAGAGTATTATCAAGAGATTAGAAGGAAAGTGGGAAGCGAACTTATCTTCATGCCAAGCGTGGCGGGAATCATCAGGAACGGAGCAGGCGAGATTCTGTTCCAGAATAAAGGCAATGGAGAGAAATGGAGCCTTCCGGCAGGAGCAATTGAACCAGGCGAAGCACCTGCGGAGGCCGTAGTCCGAGAAGTGTGGGAAGAAACAGGTCTCCATGTTGTCCCTGAAATAGTATTGGGTGTCTTTGGCGGCAAAGACTTTCGCTACCAATACCCTAACGGCCACAAAGTCGAGTATGTGGTGTTTGTGTTTGAATGCATGGTAAGAGGCGGTGAACACAATCCCATCGACAGTGAGACGGCCGAACTTCGTTACTTCAGCGCGGAAAATAGGCCGGAATTGGCCCTGCCTTATCCAGAGAGTATTTTTACTGAAACGGGTAGTGGGAAGACGGCGTTTCAATGGGATGAGGGATGGAGGAAAGTATAGGGAAGGAGAATATAAAAAAAGGCTGTTTTCGTAAAGATTGTTGTTAAAATCTTAAAGCCGATTTTAACGTGCTATAAGCAATTTTGCAGTTCGTTTTTAAGTGTGCAAGCTCTTTTCTCATAATAAGCCTGAATTTTATAAAGAAAACTAGGTCATTCAATCCAATTTAGTAGTCAATAGCAACAAAGTTTGAGAAAAGAGCCTAAAAAAAAAGAGAGCGCGGCAATCGCGCTCTCAGCCTTTCCGCAGTTGCTCCAATACGACCTGTGTATCATACCCTGCAGCAAAATCAATGATCGTAGCATCATCACCTTTTACAGCTTTTATAAGGTGATCAATCAATGAATCTGTCAGGGAATCATCAGCTTGCAAAGCCAGAATCTCTTCGCCAAGCTTGCCGCCCTCCAGCTGCCCCCAGTTCAGCAATGATAACGTTCCTTCACTGCCGGAAGCCGTAAAGGTAATTTCCTCCTTGCCGGCGATTTGGCTCATGCCATCAATCAGCACTGGAGTCCCGTCAGCTAATTCCAGGATAGCTAAAATTCCAATCTCACTAGCCTTTGGGTCTTCAGGAAATTGTAATTGGACATTCTTTACTGCGACTGCGCCAAAAATCTTCTGCACTTGCTGGATGAAATGGACGCCCACCTCAAGTACATAGCCGCCCTGCTCCTTGCTTGCAACCCAGGCATTCTGCTGCCACGGGCGCGGCCATTCAGGAAAGTGCATCTTCAGTTGAACTCTTCTCAGTTTTCCCACGTAGTTTTCCTTGATTAACTTTTCAAAAGTCCTGCTGCCGGCACTGTAATTCAGCGGGAAATTCATTGCATGGACGATACCCGCACCCTGTGCCTGTTTTAATAGACTCTCAGCTTCCTCTGCCGAATTGGCCAGCGGTTTCTCACACAAAATATGTATCCCTTTTTGAATTACATCTGACGCAACGGCATGGTGAAATTTCGGAGGCACCGCAACATACACCAGGTCCAAATCAGTCTTTACAAGCATTTCTTTATGGTTCGTGAATGCCGGTACATCGCCCAACTCCGCCGCAACCTCATTTGCCCTTTCTTCCAACGTGTCGCACACCACCGCAATTTCAGTTTCAGCGTGCTCCTGAAACCCTTTTATCAAACGCTGGCCAATTGCACCAAGGCCAATGATTCCAACTTTTATCATAGGGAGACCTCCAAGAATAATAGTTCTTTTTCTTCATTATACAAATTATTTTAAAAATTAAATAGTTTCGTAAGTCTAAAATTTATAATGTCGAATTATAGGACTATTATATGAGGATTTTAGTAGTTATATGGAAAGTTTGCGCGAAAAAAGTTGAATGATTTGATAATTTAAAATATTGTAAATTGAAAGTTTACTTGCTAAAATAGTATTGCACTAAATATTCTGAAATCCATTTAAGGAGAGGGGTAGGAATTTGAAGAAAAATTTAGGTCTAAAGGTCCTATCAAGCATTACGATGACTGCAATGCTTGCAAGCACTCTGTCATTCGCGTCTGCTGGACCAGCTACAGTCAAAGCGGTTGAAAAACCAGGCTACCAGGCCAACGGAGGAGCACCAATCGATTTAGGCATCGCAAACGATGAGAGATTGATAGAAATGTTGAAGAAAGAAGGAAAGATTGCGAAGGATGCAACTCCTGCTGAGGCGGAAAAGGGATTGCAGAAGTATTTGAAAGAAAAGGCAGCTAACGCTGGTAAAACCAAGGATAAATTGCCTGAATCTCTTGGACAGCTTAAAAAAGGTACGGAAAAACCAAATAGCGATAGCCTGACTAAAGGCAAAGGAAATAAACTCGGACAGGCTAAGAAGAATACTGTGGATAGTGTTGAAAAAGAGGGTTACAACGGTGAAGTTCGATCAGATAAGGTTCTTATCCTTAAAATCGACTTTCCAGACTATAAACATAATTCTATAACACCAGAAGAAACAGGTTTTTACTACAAAGATTATTCTGATGATCATTTCCAAAGTATGGTGTTTGGTAAAGATGGATACGAAGGTCCAAATGGTGAGAAATTCGTCTCTATGAAACAGTATTATGAACAACAATCAGGTGGCAGCTATACAGTTGATGGTGAAGTGGCTGGGTGGTACACAGCTGATCATCCGGCAGCATATTATGGCGGTAATTACCCGGCTCCAGATGGCAGTGATGCCCGTCCACGTACGTTAGTTTATGAAGCACTTAAAAAAGCTGGCCAAGATCCTAATGTTGACTTGAGTGAATATGACGTATGGGATCGCGACGACTATGATGGAGACGGTGTTTACAACGAACCAGATGGTATCATTGACCACTTAATGGTCATTCATTCAGGTGTCGGTGAAGAAGCAGGTGGCGGCTCACTTGGTGGGGATGCAATCTGGTCACATCGTTGGAATCTTGGTGGATTAGTTGGTGTTCCAGGCGGATCTTCCAATAGTGATCGTTTTGGGGGTGCATTAGGCGCGTATGATTACACCATCGAACCGGAAGATGGAGCAGCTGGCGTCTTCATTCACGAATTCGGCCATGATTTAGGACTGCCGGATGAATATGATACTCAGTACACTGGTGCCGGTGAGGCTGTTGCTTACTGGTCAGTTATGGCAAGCGGCAGCTGGGCAGGCAAGATTGGTGGGACAGAGCCTCCAGGATTCAGCCCATATGCAAAGGAAAAACTTCAGGAATGGCATGGTGGTAATTGGTTAAGTGGGACAACATTGAACTCTGAAGATATTACAAGTGCAGGCACAAATATTTTACTTGACGAAGGTGTTACTAAGGGAACTAATAACGATGCAGTAAGAGTAAACCTTCCTGATAAAGTGAACGTATTGAACAAACCTGCAGAAGGATCATTTGAATACTATGGTGGCAAAGGTGATGAAGTTGATCACAAGATGTTCGCTACGATCGATTTAACTGGTGCCAATGCTGCAACTCTTGATTTTGATGCTTGGTACAATATAGAGAAAGATTGGGATTATGCCATGGTTCAAGTATCGACTGATGGTGGGGAAACATGGGAGTCTTTATCGAGCGGTCGAACTACATCTACATTGGATCCAAATGGATATCCAGCAATTAAAGAAAATCTTCCTGGCTATACTGGATCAAGTGATGGCTGGGTACACGAAACAATTGATTTAAGTAAGTTTGCGGGCCAGGAAATCCAGCTTCAACTACGTTACATGACAGACTGGGGATCTAATTTAGATGGATTCTTTGCTGATAACATCAAGGTAACGGCAGATGGAAATGAAGTTTTCTCTGATGGTGCTGAAGGAGAAGCTGAATTTTCATTAAATGGGTTTGAAAAGCATGATGGAAAGTATACCACTGATCATTATTATCTTCTTGAGTGGAGATCACATAATGGCGTCGATGAAGGCTTGAAAAATATTCGTCGTGGAGCTTCAATTATGTCTTACGATCCAGGTTTAGTCGTATGGTATGTTGATGAATCTTATGACAACAACTGGACAGGTGTACACCCTGGAGACGGTTATCTGGGAGTTGTGGATGCAGACCAGCATACTAATTATTGGAGTGATGGAGCTGTAGCTTCTACTCGATATCAAGTACACGATGCTGCATTTGGACTTGAAAAGTCCGAAAAGATGTTCTTGAACTATCCAGGTCAGTTTACAATGAAGGACAACTATACGAAGCGTAATCCACTATTTGATGATAGCGCAGATTACAGCAATCCTGGAATGGTTGACGCTGGCCGCAACGTGTCTACTTACGGCTTGAAATTCCGTGTAGTAGGTCAAAGCGCTGACGGCACAGTGGGTAAAGTGTTAATCTTTAAGTAAAAATGAAGAAACGCTGCCGGATTTTCGGCAGCGTTTTTGTTTTTTCTAATCAATATCTGGCTGGAACCCAATAAGCTTGGCTTTTTTGTCAGCCTTGGGATCGGAATCAGGAAAGGTAATTATGGATGCAATGTACTCCCAGCGAAGGAACATATGCGTGGTGCAGGTTTCTTCGACCTGATCTTCGGTAGGAATCACCGTGCCATCTTCCTTCTGGACTGGCGTTCGTTTATAGCAAGGGTTTTCAACCCAAATCCCCATACTCTCGGCATGGACCAGTTTTACCAGGTACCATTCATCTGGCTGAAAGATTCCGGTAATTTCGCCAATCATATTTTCGGGGAAATTTTTCAGTTTAACCTGAACCTTCTGGTTAACATAAGCATCTAAAAACATGAGCATTCTCCTTTCAGTAAAAACCTCATCCTTTACCTACTTCCTTTTTTAGCGAAAAATAAACATGAAAAAAAGGCCAAGATTGGCCTTCTATAAAAATAACACCATTAAATCTTCATCATAATATGTCCCATCAATCCGCAGGGCGTTCTTTTCGACTCCATATGCTTTGAAACCAAGGAAAGCATAAAGTTTTTTTGCCGGTTCATTGCTTGAGGTAACTGTCAAATGGATCTGTTCAACACTGTTTAACTCTTGCGCCTGTTGAATGGCTGTTTTTACAAGTGCCTTGCCAATACCTCTGCCTCTCTGTGAGGAGGTCACATACATGGCAAAAATATTGGCCCGGTGCTTCAGCTTAACTTTTCCCTCTGGAACGAGGGTAACGACCCCAACCAGCTGACCTTCCTCAAAAGCGCCAAATGTATAAGTTAATTTATTATCAAGCCTTTGCCTGTAATGTGAAGCTTCGTTACCTTTTTCATCTTCATAACTAGAACCGAACGCCTCGGGATTCTTTAGCAAGGCCTCATGACGAAGGGCTCGATAACTCTCTGCATCCCCGCCATTTAATCGTCGAATTTCCATAATACCCACCTCTGAAAAATTGGTTGCTTAATTATATTCTAGATTAAAAGCAGATTTCCTTTAAAAAGAGAAAGGCTGTCTCGATCAACTCTGAAGGGTGAAGCAAGAACCTGGTATTAATTTTCCGTTATTTTGACAGGTTTAAAGTGTAATAGGAGAAAGCTGTCAAGAATCCGTTGTTATCTTGACAGGTTTGAAGTGTAACATATGAAAGCTGTCAAGAATCAGTCGTTATTTTGACAGGTTAGAAGAGAAGCAGGAGAAAGCTGTCAAGAATCAGTCGTTATTTTGACAGGTTAGAAGAGAAGCAGGAGAAAGCTGTCAAGAATCAGTCGTTATTTTGACAGGTCTGAGGTGAAGTAGAGAAAAGCTGTCAAGAATCGGTCGTTATTTTGACAGGTCTGAGGTGAAGTAGAGAAAAGCTGTCAAGAACCCGCCGTTATTTTGACAGGTTTGAGGGGAAGTACGGTAAAGCTGTCAAGAAACAGCCGTAATTTTGACAGGTTTGAGGGGAAGTACGGTAAAGCTGTCAAGAAACAGCCGTAATTTTGACAGGTTTGAGGTGAAGTAGAGAAAAGCTGTCAAGAATCGGTCGTTATTTTGACAGGTTCGAGGTGAAGTAGAGAAAAGCTGTCAAGAACCCGTCGTTATTTTGACAGGTTCGAGGGGAAGTACGGTAAAGCTGTCAAGAAACAGCCGTAATTTTGACAGGTTTGAGGTGAAGTAGAGAAAAGCTGTCAAGAACCCGCCGTTATTTTGACAGGTTAGAAGAGAAGCAGGAGAAAGCTGTCAAGAATCGGTCGTTATTTTGACAGGTCTGAGGTGAAGTAGAGAAAAGCTGTCAAGAACCCGTCGTTATTTTGACAGGTACGAAGGCAAACAGGTTAAAGTTGTCAAAATCCAACCGTTTTCCTAAGATCTTCGGTAGAAAATCCACCACTAGGCCGGCTTGTCGCCATCCTCCATCAATTTTAACCATAAAAAACCTCCCCGAATCAAACACGCACCCGGGGAGGCCATTATCTACATATTTTTAAAGCTTAAACGAGCTCTTAAGCGATACAATCCGGTTGAAGACTTTCTTGTCTTCTGTCGTGTGTTTCGGATCGACGTTGAAGTAGCCGTGGCGGAAGAACTGGAATTTGTCCTGCGGCTGGGCGTCCTTCATGTTTGGCTCGATAAATCCGTTCAGGATTTCCAGGGATTTTTCATTTACCTGATCCAGGAAGGATTTGTTCTCGGCTTCGTCTGCGCTTTCTTCTTCATCGTCAAGAATCAGCGGCTCATACAGGCGGAATTCTGCAGGAAGCGCATGTGTTGCGTCAACCCAGTGAAGAGTTCCTTTTACTTTGCGGCCAGTAAAGCCAGATCCGCTCTTTGTTTCTACATCATATGTGCAGTGAAGCTCAACCACTTCACCATTTTCATCTTTAACTACGTCATTGCACTTAATGAAGTAAGCGTGCTTCAAACGGACTTCATTGCCAGGGAAGAGACGGAAGTACTTCGCTGGAGGATTTTCCATGAAGTCGTCCTGCTCAACATAAATCTCGCGGGAGAATGGAATTTTGCGTGTGCCCATTTCCGGGTTTTCAGGATTGATTTCTGCATCAAGCCATTCGACTTCGCCTTCAGGATAGTTCGTGATGACAATTTTCAATGGACGAAGCACACCCATCGTACGCGGGGCCTTCAGCTTAAGGTCTTCACGGACAAAATGCTCAAGCATCTGTGCATCAACGGTTGAATATCCTTTTGAAACGCCAGCTGCTTTTACGAATTCACGGATTGCTTCTGGCGTGAAGCCGCGTCTTCTCAAACCGGAGATTGTTGGCAGGCGTGGGTCGTCCCAGCCATCGACATACTTTTCTTCAACAAGCTGCTTCAGTTTGCGCTTGCTCATGACTGTGTTTGTCAGGTTCAGGCGGCCAAACTCGATTTGCTGCGGAGTTGCTTCCATTTCGGTTTCACGTACAACCCAATCGTATAGAGGACGCTGGTCTTCGAACTCGGTTGTGCACAAGCTGTGGGTAACGCCTTCGATTGCATCCTCAATCGGATGGGCAAACGCGTACATCGGATAGATGCACCACTTATCACCAGTGTTATGGTGTGTAGCATGCGAAATTCGGTAGATGACCGGGTCACGAAGATTGATATTTGGTGAAGACATATCAATCTTTGCGCGCAATACTTTCTCCCCATTGGCAAATTCGCCATTCTTCATGCGTTCGAACAGTTCAAGGTTCTCTTCAACCGAACGATTGCGGTAGGGGCTTTCCTTGCCAGGCTCAGACAGGGTGCCGCGATATTCTCTGATTTCATCTGCCGATAAATCATCGACATATGCCAATCCTTTTTTGATCAAAAGGACAGCACGGTCGTACATTTCATCGAAATAGTTAGATGCAAAGAACAAGCCTTCCCATTCATAACCAAGCCATTCGACGTCTTCCTTGATGGCATCCACGTACTCCTGATCTTCTTTCAGCGGATTCGTGTCATCAAAACGGAGGTTTGTCTTGCCGCCGAACTCATCTGCGAGCCCGAAGTTGATGACGATCGATTTTGCATGACCGATATGTAGGTATCCGTTTGGTTCTGGAGGGAATCGGGTCACGACTGTATCACGCTTGCCGCTCTCCAAATCTTCCTTAATGATCGTTTTTATAAAATTCGAGTTTTCTTCCAATTAAATCAGCCTTTCCTTTGTTCAGTCTCTTATGTTTATTTTAATGATTACTATAATATATTTCCACTGAACTATATAGTAATAAGAAAAAAGCTGAAAAACAAGAGGTGTTCGGCTATGTTTATACAAAAAAGGTGCCGGAACAAGGCACCTGCAAATTATTTTGCCAATAGATTCTTGATGACCTCATTGGTGAGATTAGGGACGATTCTGACAGAATAGTCTATTTCCATCCGTTCATAGCGTTTATGGGCATCCAGCCCGTATGGCCCGATGTTAACGACTGGGACATTCAGTTCACGAATTTCCTGGTAGTCCACAAAAAATTTCGTTCCCCAGCTTGGGTTATTGCGGGATGCAGCATCCAATGCTTCGTCATCATCACTCAAGGCGACAAAGCTCATATCGGATATATAAGGAAAGAAATTGCGGACAACGATGGATTCGTCATATTCAGGCTGAACAATCTTAACAGCCGCATCCAGGGCTTCAATCAAATTTCGTTCATCCTCGGTCTTACCATTGACTTCAATTCTTGGCGAATAAAGCGAGGAGTAGAAGACGATGATTGCCGGACTCTGATCTGGCATCCACTTCCATGCTTCCTCAACAACTCTTGCAGCGTACATCCTCAGGTCAAGTGTCGCATCCAGTAGCAGGTTTTCCTTGAACTCCACCATATGGGCTGTGTATTCAGAACCATGCATCTTGATCAGTTCATTTTCCATCTCTTCAAATGTCATCACCCGCGGCTGCCATTGTAGTTCCCTGCAAGGCTCGCCGCTCATTTTACAGAAATGCTTGTAGCGTTCCTCGTACAGCTCTAAGCCATTTGCAAAAGCAATGCTGGCCTGTTCCTTCAATTTTTCAAGAACATCCTTTGGTGTCCAGGAATGAATGAAAAAATTGTAATATACATAAGCGGCCAGCGCCGTTTGCACGGTGTAGTTGGGCTTAAGGTCCGTCTGCTTCAATGAGACTGGCGGCATGGTTGTTTCCCCGAAAGCCTCATTGCAGAGTTCAGGATTATAGTCGATTTGCCTGGTCAATTCAGCAGCGATCAGATTTGGATCCAGGCCTTCGAACGCTGACCCAACATGGGTTTCGGCCCCCGTTATAAAAAATGAAGGCAAAAGCTTCCCGACCGTTCCCTTATAAATATAGCGATTCCTGTCACCGGGAAACCTTGGTGAAACGAAATCACTGTTAATCAGGGCAATATACTCAAAGTCATGCTCTTCCTTCCAGGCGTTCAAGTCTTTTACTGCTGAAAGGATGCCGTATGAACTGTCTTCCTCATCACATTCTGCCAAGAAGACAAGATTTCCCTCGAGTTCATCCGGATGCTCTGAATAATACTTCAACAGATAAAGATTGGAGGCAACCCCGCTTTTCATATCCAGCACCCCGCGGCCAAACATCCAATCGCCTGATTCTGCTTGCTCCTTGACATGAGTAGGCAATTTTTCTTTTTTAAGCTCTACAAGAAGTTCATCAGGATTGAACGCAAGGCCGGCAAGCTGTGTGAAATCATCAATCCCGACCGTATCCAGATGTCCCATCAGAATGACGGTCCGATTGCTGCTGCCCTTTGTTCCTTTTACAAAAGCCAGTACATTATACCGTTCAAGCACATCATTCTGAGTTTGCGGTTTGATGACGTGGGTTGGATTCACTATAAAATAAGGAAACGATGAAATCATCGTATAAAGTGCCTGGGCAATTTCGTTCTCTCCATTTGTATTGACAATGCTCCCGATGTTCACAAGCTGTTTTGTATAAAATAAAACCTCATCCTGGCAATCAAGCATCCAAAGCATCCCCTTTCTGAATATTCAGGTTTTCCTTAAACCTAACCTATCTTGGCCAGAAATACAAGAGGTGCCTGCATAACTGGAATTCGCCAGATGAAAAACTCCTCCCCGGTATCGAGGAGGAGTCGGATTTATTTTTTTCATTACTTGTTAGAGCAGTAACTTTTACTTGATGAGAGCTGCCTGGACTGCTTCATAAGCGTTCACATAGCCTGCGCCAGCTTCATGCGGCTGGTAATCAGGCATCGGGTCAGCTGTTTGGACCATCAGTTCAAGTGCCTGATCCGGGCCGAGAGCAGGGTTTGCTTCCTTCATCAAGGCAACGACACCCGATATGTGGGGTGCGGCCATGCTTGTGCCGCTTGAAGTTGTATAGAAAGGCAGGTGAGTCGCTTCAATATATGAAACATCGGTTACGGTACCTAATAGATTCATGACAAGTCCAGTGGAAGAACGGGTTGCCACGATATCTACACCTGGAGCCGTGATATCAGGATGCAGGAATTCATCTCCTGCAACACCGCGTGATGAGAAGTCGGCTAGTTGTTTATCCTTTGTTCCAGCCGCCACACTGATGACCCAGGGAGCCGCAGAGTATGGGTTTAGCGTATTATCTTCTGGACCTTCATTCCCAGCGGCAAACACAACGGTCATACCTGCGTCATGCGCTTTTTTGGAAGCGACATTGATCGGATGGTCAGGAGAGTATTCCCCGGTTGAGCCCCAGCTGTTGCTGATGATGTCGATTCCGTACTTTTCTTGATTCTTGATGGCATAATCAAAAGCCTCCAGTGACCAAAGGATGTTGATGGCTTCGCCAACACCAAGACCGACTAATTTTGCATCGGGTGCAATTCCTTTATACAGGCCGTCGCTAGAGGTCCCGCTTCCCGCAATCGTTCCAGCAACATGGGTGCCATGGCCAGAGGTGGTGTCTGTGTTCAGCTGGTTCTCAAGGTAAAGAGGCTGATTGCCAAAAAGGTCTCCGACAACGAATTTTACATTCTGGACGACCTTTTCACCATACTGCAAATCTGGATGGGTAGCATCAATGCCACTGTCGATTACCGCTACAGTAACTCCTTTTCCAGTAAAACCAAGGTCATTCCAAACAGCTTCTGTGCCGATGAGTGCCCTGCTGTCTCGAAGGAAATATTGCAGATCATCATTCGCATAAATTGAGAGAATATTGGTTGCTGTAAGGAGCAATTCATTGACAAGACCAATCTTCCCTTTAACCGCTACAATCGGAAGTTCGCTGAAGGGATTCACTTGGAAACCTAATAATTTCAAAAGCTTGATATCCGAGAGTACTGGCATGTCTTTATAAGTAATGATGAGTTCAACTTCTTCATTGCTCAAAGGATTGGCCAGCAGGCGTTCGACCTTTGGGTCCAGTTCTGCTGTAAGCAAGGATGCCTTTGGGCTGGAGAATGAGGGGGATAAAACCAAACTGAATAACATGAGTGCGAGTGCAATGACACTAAACTTCTTCATAGGTCCTCCTTTGATTTTGAAAATTCGTACATTTAAATTTAACCAGCCCAAGTTAGCAAGAAACCTTAAACAGGTTGGGAAAACTTTTTGATTCTGATAATGTTCACCTTTTCACAATTTGTTCAAAGCTTCTCGACTCTTTTGTGTCTTTAGCTGTTTTGAGAAGGAAACCGGCTAAAGAAAGAGGAAAATGGAGATGTAAATATAAAGGAGGGAATGTCATGCCAAAAGAAATTTTTAAAGCCACAGCGTCACTGCAGGAAGGGGTAAAGGTTGATGTCCAGGCCAGGGGCTTTCACATCACGATCGATGAGCCTGAAAATTTAGGCGGTACCAACCAGGGGATGAATCCGGTTGAAATGCTACTTGGTGCATTGGGGGCATGTCAATCAATCGTAGCGCGTGTATACAGCCACAAGTTCGGGGTGGAACTCGAGGACTTCCGCGTTGAATTGGAAGGTGATCTTGATACTGATGGTTTCATGAATAAATCCGATGTACGCCGCGGTTATTCGGATATTCGCTATACCTACTTTATAAAATCACCATCCCCAGAAGAAAACATCAGCGCGCTTGCAGATTTCATTGCTAAAACCTGCCCTGTAGATGATACGATTGCCAATCCAGTGAATGTATCAAGAACAAATATTGTCATTGAAAAACCGGTGAAACAAGCATTTTAATAATGATCCTGACGGCATTCCCTTGGAGTGCCTTTTTCGCCTCATAATATAACCTTCTATGGAGAAAATTAAGGGGAGACATTATTTAGGAGGCGCTTATGGATTTCACTTTTATTTGGAAAACGACTTTTTTGATCCTTTCAGGCATTTTATTGTTAAGAGTTGCGGGCAGGAAGTCGATCTCGCAAATGACACTGGCACAAACAGTAGTGATGATCTCGCTTGGGACCATCATCGTCCAGCCTATAGTAGAGAAAAGCATGTGGAAGGCAATCGCGGGGGCAGCTATTTTTGTTGCGGCTATTATCATTATTGAATATTTGGAGCTTAAGTTTAATTCTTTTGAAAAATTCATCACCGGAAAATCGAAGATCATTATCCAGAATGGCCAGTTAAATACGAAAATGATGAAAAAAATGCGACTCACGGTCGACCAGCTGGAGATGAGATTGAGGAATAAAGGGATTGCCAAAATGAAAGATGTGAAATTCGCAACGATTGAACCGAACGGCCAACTTGGATATGAACTCACGGATGATGCGAAGCCATTGACAGTTGGTGAGTTCAGGAAAATCCTGAATGATTACCTTCCAGCAATGGTTATGAAGATGGAAGCCAACCAGGAACCTGCAAAGGCGGATATTTTTCAAGAATTGAATGAATCGCATAGCAAGGACAATCCAAAATATCTTCAGTAAAAGCTCTTTCTGATCAGGTTTGGACGAATAGACCATTTAGGGCAACAGGATTACGGATAAACTTTGTGTTAGTACAGGAACAATAAAATTTAGCTTTTGTAAAACAAATTTCCCCCTTCATTATTGTAGTGGAATGTGCTACTATTTAGAAATGCGAAATACATGAAAAATCTTCTCGTGCGGAAGATTTTTTGTTTTTTTAATGGAGAAGCATTTCAATAATTAGCCTGCCTCCGTTCACAGAAATAGGTAAAGGGGAGAAACAATTTGTCACAAACAAAAGAGCCATTATGGACCTCTTCATTCATAAAGCTGATGGTCGGAAACCTGTTTGTATTCATGTCCTTCCAGATGCTCATACCGACATTGCCGCCTTATATAAAATCGATTGGTGCGAATGGAACGGAAATCGGTCTGGTTACCGCCTTATTTTCAATTGGGGCCGTGCTGAGCAGGCCGTTCATTGGATTCATGCTTGAATATAAACACAGAAGGCCGCTCGTTTTGATCGGAGCTGTCATGCTGTTGCTCATTACATTCCTATATCCACTGTCACAGGTGGTGATCATTTTCCTGGCTGTCCGGCTGCTGCATGGATTAGCCTGGGGATGGTCTACGACTGTCAACGGCACGGCAGCGGTAGATGTGATTCCGAACTCCAGGCTTGGAGAAGGGATGGGATATTACGGCCTATCCATCACGATCGGGATGATCATTGCGCCGAGCCTTGGGATATTCTTATTTCAAGTAACGTCATTTGAAAATCTGATTTACATTTCTGGTGCACTTGGTGTCATTGCCCTTGTGCTGCTCGGAACCGTTCATTATCAAACACCTGAACAGGTTCTGAACACGAACAAGGAAGATTTAAAATTCTCTTATCTTGGTTCGCTTGTTGAAAAGTCAGGCTGGTTCCCAGCGATGCTGACATTGCTGATCAACCTCGGATATGGAACGATTGTTACCTTCATCGTTATATTTGGCGAGGAACGCGGGATTGATCAAATCTTCTTATTCTATCTGTGCAATGCGATTCTTGCTTCATTATCACGTCCGGTAGCCGGAAAATGGTTTGACCAAAAAGGACCTGTCGGGCTTGTTATTTTAACGATCAGTATTACGTTTGCTGGCATGTGGGTACTTTCATTTGCTCACTCCAATATGATGATTGCTTTTGCCGGCGTATTGTTTGGGATTGGATTCGGTTCATTGATCCCAACCCTGCAATCATGGACGTTATCGATGACACCGCCAAACCGTCGTGGAGTGGCCAATGGGATGTTCTTTTCATCCATTGACCTTGGGATTGGTTTAAGCGGACTGTTTTTCGGGGTTCTGGCGCAATATGTTGATCTGGGAACCTTGTTCCAGATTTCAAGTGGTTTTGTGGTATTCGCCCTGATTCTGACGATTATCAAAGGCAAACCTAAAAAGGAAGTTTGCCAGCCGAAGGAAGCTGTTTCCTGAGGCGTTAGCCAGCCGTATCATGGCTGGCTTTTTCCATGGTTGCTAATATGCACTCTTTTGATTTAAACTGATAAAGAAATTTACATCGTACGGATTGGTATGTGAGGATCATTATGGATAATCAGGATCAAACATTTGAAGTGATGCGGGCCTGTTTGCTGGCCGGGAAAATCATGCTCCGAAGCGGCGCGGAAACGTATCGCGTCGAGGACACGATGTCGAGGATGGCTTCAGCGCTCGGCATCGACAAGACCCATAGTTATGTGACGCCGACCGGGATCATTTTTTCTGTGGAAGGTGTCGGCCCGGAGAGGACGAAGCTTGTCAGGATTTCAGACAGGACCACGGATTTAAGGAAAGTGGCCATGGTCAACGCTGTTTCACGAAAAATCAGCAGCGGCGAGGTAGGGCTTGCTGAAGCGTGCAGGCTTCTTGAGGAGATTGAGGAGGCGAATCTAGCCTACTCGTTTACGATTCAAATCATCGCAGCTGCCATTGCAAGCGGCTGTTTCACTATCATGTTCCTCGGCAGCTGGCTCGACTTCCTGCCATCTATGGCCGCAGGAGGAATCGGCTTTTTCCTGGTCGTTTATTTTCACAGGATTGTTCCGGTAAAATTCTTTGCTGAATTCCTGTCGTCTTTCTTTATCGGGATGATCGCCTTTTTCTTTGTGAAATTCGGACTCGGCCAGGAGCTGGATAAGATCATCATTGGTTCAGTGATGCCTCTTGTGCCTGGCCTGCTAATTACGAACGCAGTCAGGGACCTGATGGCTGGCCATTTGGTTTCTGGATTGTCAAAAGGAGCAGAAGCGCTGTTGACGGCATTTGCGATCGGCTCAGGCATAGCAGCAATTTTATCTTTCTTGTAGACTGGAGAAAAAGCGATGGTTTATATAGAGCAGCTAATTACGAGTTTTATTGCCTCGGCAGCGTTTGGAATCATTTTTAACGCACCAAGGGAATCCCTGGTCAAGTGCGGAATTTCCGGGATGGTCGGTTGGATTGTTTATTTTGCATTGGATACAAATGGATTCGGCACCATTTTTGCGACATTGATGGCCTCATTTTTAATTGCAGTTGTCAGCCAGATGTTCGCGAAGGCATATCGGATGCCAATTATCATATTTAGCGTCGCCGGGATTATTCCGCTTGTTCCGGGCGGGCTGGCGTATGATGCGATGAGGCATTTTGTGGAGAATGATTATGGCATTGCCCTTTCTTTGGCTGCGAAGGCGTCGATGATATCCGGAGCGATTGCGGTTGGCCTTGTTTTTTCTGAAGTGATTAACCAGGTGATCAGAAGGTCAAACCTGGGGCCGGTAAAATAGTGATTGATGAGACTCGCATCTGATGTGAGTCTTTTTTATTTCGCCTAAAAAGGAATTCAGCCGCTTATGAAGAATTGATAGTTGAAATGATTGGAAAAAGGGTGAGGAAATGGAAATTCTATTGATCAGGCATGGCGAATCGGAAGGAGATATTCTGCAGGTCCATGAAGGGCGGGCAGATCTGTTGCTGACGGACCATGGCCGCAGACAGGCTAAGGAAATGGCTGTTGTTGTAAAGGAAAAATATATGCCGGAAGTAATCTGGTCGAGCACATTGAAACGTGCAAGGGAAACAGCAGAAATCCTAAGCGGGGAAACCGGTATTGCTGTGATTGAGGATGATGGATTAAGAGAATTCAATAATGGAGTTCTGGCCGGTCTGCCATTTGCTGAGGCCAAGCTTCGCTATCCAGAACCAGAGGGCGGAAGAAAGCCGCATGTTCCGATCGAGGAAGGGGAATCTGAGCTTCAATTCCGCTTTCGGGCCCAGACGGTATTTTCAAAGATTCTTGCTGAGAGCGAAGGCAAGAAGCGAATCGCAATTGTCTCGCATGGCGGTATGATCTCCAATCTCCTGAGAGCATTTTTAAACTTGCCTGTATCCAGTGATATCTATTTCCCGACAGGAGACACAGGAATCCATTTGCTGAAGGTGAATGAAAACGGGAAAAAAGCAGTGCTGTTCCTGAATGATTGTGGTCATCTGGCAAAAGTAGATTCACAGGAGCTTGCTGCACAAAATTAAAAATAGATTCAGAAAAGCATGCAGCAGCTTAAAATTAAAAGTAGATTCAAAAGAGCTTGCAGCACAAAGTTGGAAAGTAGATTCAAGGAGCTTGCAGCACAGTAGAAAAATTAAATGGATTAAAGACAGCCCGAACCCGGTTATTGACCGGATTCGGGCTGTTTTTTTACATCTTCACAATCGTTCGGCCGCGGTTTTCGCCTTTTAAGATGCTGGTAAGGACGCCAGGCAATTCTTCTAATGACACTTCATTCTTAATGGTTTCCAGCAGTCCCTCGGGCTTCAAATCTGTTGCCATCCGCTGCCATAGAAGCTTTCTCGTTTCCATTGGGCAGTAAACGGAATCGATGCCAAGGAGATTGATTCCCCTTAGGATGAACGGGAACACCGTTGCTGGGACATCTGTTCCGCCAGTCAGCCCGCTGACTGCAACTGAACCGTTGTATTCAAGCTTGCTGAGGATGGCTGATAATGTCTTGCCTCCAACCGGATCGACGGCAGCTGCCCATAGCTGCTTATCAAGAGGCTTTATCTTTTCCCCGACTAACTCTTCACGGCTGATGATGTCTGTGGCACCAATTTTTCGAAGGTATTCATGTTCTGATTCTTTTCCTGTGCTCGCTACAACATGATAGCCTCGCTTGGCAAGCATCGCCACAGCGACGCTTCCGACACCTCCACTTGCTCCTGTCACAAGCACCTTGCCTTTTTCCGGAGTCAGGCCGTTTTCTTCCAGTCGGTGGACAGACAAGGCTGCCGTAAATCCGGCTGTTCCGAAAACCATTGCTTCTTTTAAAGTAAGACCTTCAGGCAATGGGACAATCCAGTCCCCCGGAATCCTCGCATACTCGCTGTATCCGCCATAGTGGGAAACCCCTATCTCATAGCTGGTCGCAATCACTTCATCTCCTTCATTGAAGCGGCTGTCGTCAGAACGAACAACTGTCCCGGCAAGGTCGATTCCAGGGATGAAAGGATAGGACCTGACTATCTTGCCGTTCGGGATGCTCGCAAGCCCGTCCTTAAAGTTGACACTGGAGTAGGCCACCTTGATCAGCACATCTCCTTCAGGCAGATCCTCCAATTGGATCGTCTTCACTTCAGCAGAAAAATCTTGTTCATTTTTGTTCACCATAAAAGCTTTGAAATTGTCCATAACTCCCAACCTTTCTTGGCTTGATAGTTCTAGTATAAGGAAAACTTTGCCTGGCTACTAATAACTCAACTTAATGGGACAATCCATTTTATCAACTATTAAAAAGAAGCGAATTTCTTTTGATGGGAGTTGCAAGGCCGGAACTTAACTTCGATTTTCGGTAAGACATAAAACAATAATGTGCGGATAAATCAAGGAAACCACCCATTATCGTCACATAAAAGGAAATAATGTGCGGATAAATCAGGGTGTCCATCAATTATCGTCACATAAAAGGAGATAATGTGCGGATAAATCAGGGTGTCCATTAATTATCGTCACATAAAAGGAGATAATGTGCGGATAAATCAATGGAACCATTAATTATCGTCAAATACAGGCTACAAAGTCTTCTGAAAGAGAGGGGGGACTGCCAGATTGTTAACTACCGCACAAATTTATTACGATTTTGTGTCCACTCATGATGGTGTGACGGACTTCACATATCTTTTAATCTTGCTCCCTTAAGATTTAGGTATAAACGGTTCACAGTGATGATTGGGGTTGTAAAAAACATTATTAAATCAATTTTTCACTATTCACAAAGTGTTTACAATTTAAGCCTTTTTTGACTGTTTTTCCATGATAAGATGATTTTTGAAATCGGAAACGATTTACAGGGAGGTAGCAAAGTTGTACAAATTCGAAAAATCCTTTTACTCCAAAACAAGCATGTATTCCTTTGTCGCTGTGATGATATTATTCTTCTCAATGTGGTATTCGACCTCGAAGTTTGTCCATATTGACATGGCGCTTCTAGGATATGCAATTTCGTCAGCAGTATTTGCCATCGGGCTTTCAATCAGGATGAGCTTCTGGATGTGGCGGAAAGCGACGAACAGAGTAGCTAAGCGAAGTGTTGAGAACCTTTTTAATAAAGAAAGAATGAAACGTAATTCAAAAGCACTAGTCAAAACATTAATCGATAACATCATCTTGCAGAAATTCATTTTTCAGCGCGGATTATACCGCGGCATACAGCACTTGATGATTTCATGGGGCTGCATCATTTCATTCGGTATCACTTTCGGGTTGACGTTTGGATGGATGCGCTTCGACTTGATTGATTCGGAAACATACCAGATTATCGTCTTCGATATGCCAACCATTACAATGGCAGCCCACGGACTTTTCGCAGAAATCGTCTATAACGGATTGAATATTGGCGCAATCATGGTCTTGATTGGTGCAGCGATGGCGCTTTATCGAAGAGTCACCAACTACGATGTAAAAGTTACACAACGTTTCGAGTTCGACATTTTACCACTGATCATTCTGCTGTCAGTAACAGTAACGGGATTAATCCTGACAGTGCTTTACACATTCCTTGATGGCTGGATGCACCATTACATGTCGCTGGTCCACCAGGTTACAGTCATCATCATGCTGATGTACTTCCCATTCGGAAAACTGTTCCACGTGCCGATCAGGCCGCTGGCTACAGCAGTACCAATGAGTTATCAAGAGGTGATCAAAGTGGATACGAAATCATGTAAGAGCTGCGGACAGCCATACAGCAATGACGACCAGATCGCGGATGTCCAGGCCATTTTAAAAAGCCAGAATTTCGACCTCCAGTTAGCGGACGGATCATATCTATCAGATTATTGCACAGGCTGCCGCCGCAGGATGAGGGCAATGAAGCAAATGAATCTTGAAGCTCCAAAAGGCAATCCATACGGACCAGTTAACACCAATAACGGAATTCATATATCAGGCTTCAGCAAGAAGCGTTCTGAAGAGTTTTACGGAATCGACCAGGATTTGAAGGAGGAAAAAATCGATGAGCCAGTTTCTCGTTAAAGAAGGCGTCAAAAACCAGATTCGGAAAGGCGAAAAATTAGTCACTACACATTGCTGCTACTGCGGAATGCAGTGCGGGATGCATATCCGTGTTGATGAAAAAACGAATAAGGTCAAGGGTGTTGAACCGCGTTATGACTGGGTGTTGACCAGAGGGAAAATGTGCCCTAAAGGGGTTACTGCTTATCAGACTATTGATCACCCGGATCGCATCAAGCGTCCTTTAATCAAGAAAAATGGCAAATTTGTAGAATCCTCCTGGGAAGAAGCACTTGATTTAATCGAAAGAAAGTATAAAGAAATTCAGGGAACATACGGAAAAGATGCGTTGGCGGTATATGGCGGCGTATCGATGACAAATGAAAAATGCTACCTGGTAGGAAAGTACGCACGTGTCGGACTGGGAACTCGTTATATCGATTATAATGGCCGCTATTGCATGAGTTCTGCAGCAGGCGGATTCAATAAAACCCTTGGAATTGATCGTGGATCATCGCTTCCATGGACGGAGCTTGAACACAGCGACTGCTTCTTCATGGCTGGCTCTAACACGGCAGAATGTCACCCTACTAGTATCCAGTGGTTCTGGAAAGCTAAGGATAAAGGCGCGAAGCTTATTGTTGCCGACCCGCGTGAAACAGCAACTGCAAGAGTTGCCGATGTACACCTTGACCTGCTTCCTGGAACAGATTCAGCATTGGCTAACGGCATCATGCACCTCTTGATCAAACACGATTATGTGGATCACGATTATGTCCAGGAGCGCTGCAATAATTTCGAAGAATTGAAAGAAATGACGGCTAAATTCACGCCAGAATATACATCGAAAATTACTGGTGTCGCAGCAGAAAAAATCATCAAAGCTGCACACATCTTTGGAAAGTCTCCTCGTTCAGTCGTCATGTTCGCTCGTGGAGCGGAACAGCAGACAGCAGGTGTTGATAACGTAAGTCTTTACACTTCCATGGCATTATTGCGCGGCCAGATCGGCAAATTTGCTTCTGGAGTTGCCACTTTTACAGGACAGGGAAATGGCCAGGGCGGACGTGAACACGGCCAGAAAGCTGATTTGCTTCCTGGTTACCGCAAGCTTACAGATCCTAAGGCAGTTGAGTACATTTCAGGAGTTTGGGGCATCAAGCCGGAAGAAATGCCGCAGCCAGGTGTATCAGCTTATGAAATGTTCCACCTGATGGAAGCGAAGACGATTCGCGGACTTCATGTCATTTGCTCAAACCCGGTTGTATCATCACCAAATATCAACTATGTGCAAGAACAACTTGAAAACCTTGATTTCTTAGTCGTCAATGACTTCTTCCTTTCTGAGACTGCGGAGCTGGCAGATGTAGTCCTTCCTGCAACAACATGGGCAGAAGATGAAGGAACGACTACAAATACGGAAGGCCGGATCATCCACATCCGTAAAGTTGTGGATCCGATCGGTGAATCCAAACCAGACTGGGAGATTATGAGCCTGATTGCTGAACGTCTCGGTAAAGGCCAGCACTTCCAATATAACGAGCCAAGGGAAATCTTCGATGAACTTCGCCTTGCATCAAAAGGAGGCAAAGCGGATTACTATGGTGTCACATACGAAAAGATCGATGAACAGGACGGTGTTTTCTGGCCGGCTCCTGCACTTGACCATCAGGGAACTCCTTCGATGTTCAAAGAGAAATTCGAAACACCAGACGGCAAAGCGAATCTGGCGGTTTGTGATTACAGAGGACCTGCAGAAGTCCAGTCAAAAGAATATCCACTTTGGCTGACTACAGGCCGTGTCGTATTCCATTATCTTTCAGGGAACCAGACAAGACGCGTTGACTTCCTGAAGGAGCAATGCCCTGAGCCATTTGTTGAAATGCATCCTGAACTGGCCAGCCAGTACCAGATTGAGAACGGCGAAAGAGTGAAGCTTACAACTCCGCGTGGCGATATGATCGCTCCGGTAAAAATAACGAAAGCAATCCGCAAAGATACGATGTTCGTCCCTTATCACTGGGGCAAAAAGCTGGCGGTCAACCAATTGACCAGCCCGGCATTGGACCCAATCTCACGGATGCCTGAATTTAAAGTCTGTGCTGTAAAACTTGAAAAACTGACTAAATAGGAGGAACGGCCATTATGAATAAAATAATGTACCTTGAATTTGAACGCTGTATCGGATGCCGTGCCTGCCAGGCAGCCTGCCGTGAGTGCGGAGACCATGATGCAAAAGAACGGAACTATGTAGAATATGTTGATTTTACCGAATCACGCCAGACCTTCCCGATGCTGTGCATGCAATGTAAAGACCCTGCATGTGCCCGCGTCTGCCCGGCAAATGCGATCCAAATCACGGATGAAGGCGTCGTGCTTTCCGCGATGGAAGAGAAGTGTATCGGCTGCCGTAACTGTACATTTGGCTGCCCATTCGGTATCCCGAAATTCGACTTCGAGAAGAACAAAATGTACAAATGCGATATGTGCTATGACAGAACCCGATACGATATCGCGCCAATGTGTGCGTCTGTTTGCCCAAGTGAAGCGATCCGCTTCATCGACTTCGATGAAATGCAGCAGCTGCGCAGAAAACGCACCCAGATGAATCTTGTAGAAGGCAAAAAGCCTCAAGAGGGCAATAAATGGGATTACGTGCCTGAATTCTTCGGTGTTTATACTGATTCACAATCTTAATTTAATGGAGCCGGCCGGAAAAGAGCGCTAAGTTCATTAGGGCCGGCTCTGTTTTTGAACGGATTTTCGCGATATTGGCGATGATCTGATTTTATTGGCGTTTTTCACAAGTTTATTGGCGATAATTTGATTTTATTGGCGAAAACCACATGGTTATTGGCGAAAATAAAATTATATTGGCGAACTGGAAATAATCAGCGTTTTTTTCCAGTAAAGGGTTTCAAGCAATTTTAGATAAGGTAGGGAATAATAACCCAACCAAAAAAAGAGGTGCTTTCAAATGTTAAAAGGAAATGTACTGGCGGTGACAAGCGGAAAAGGCGGAGTCGGCAAGTCTTCATTATCAGTGAATCTTGCGCTTGCATTGCAAAAGCTTGGCAAGTCAGTGGCGATCATCGACCTTGATATATATGGATTCAGTGTACCGAAAATCCTGAATATAGATACAAAGCCAAAAACGTTCAACGGAAAAATCATCCCGGTTGAATCGAACGGAATTAAAGTGATGTCTATGGGTTTCCTGGTGAAGGACAATGAACCGATCGTTTGGCGCGGACCGATGCTTGGAAAAATGATTCAGCATTTTACCGAGGATGTGCTGTGGGGTGAAATGGATTATTTCATTCTTGATATGCCTCCTGGCACCGGAGATGTCGCGCTTGATATGCACCTGATGATTCCACAGAGCAAGGAAATCGTCGTGACGACGCCTCATAAAGCAGCATCTTTCGTAGCGGAACGCGCAGGATCGATGGCGATCAAGAGCAAGCATGAAGTTATCGGTGTAGTCGAGAATATGTCTTACTTCAAGCCTGAAGACAGCGAACAGAAGTATTACATCTTCGGAAAAGGCGGCGGCGAGGAGTTAGCAGCACAGCTGGGTACGGAACTATTGGGGCAGCTGCCGATCCAGGAAGCGGATGAGAACAGTGAGACTCCTGCGATTGCTGCGGAAAACACAGCGCTATTCAAGGAATACTTGAACCTGGCAGAAAAAATCGATGCTAAGTTTCAGCTCTAGGAACAGGAGGATATGGCCATGAGTGATGATAAAAAGCAGAACCATCATGAAGATGATAAAGATATGATCAAGCTGATCGATAATCTGAATCGGAAGGACGACGTCAATTTAAATAGAAGGGCGTTTCTGAAGGCTTCCTTTGGTGCAACCGTCGCAATCGGGCTGGCAACGACACCATTTGGGATTTTCACTTTCCTGCGCGATGAAAACGGTGAAGTGAAGCGGGTCGAAGTTACCGATATCAATGACCTGGCAATCGGCGAATCCAGGAACTTCAACTACCCGACGAAAAATGAACCGGCAATTCTGGTCAGGACACCGGATGACAAATTCGTCGCTTACAACAATAAATGTACACATCTGCAATGCCCTGTTTTTTACGAGCATAAGGAAAACGTCCTTCTCTGCCCATGCCACAAAGGCTATTTCAATGTAGACAGCGGCCAGCCGATGGCAGGACCTCCGCAGCGAGAGCTTCCGAAAATCCTGCTTGAAATCAAGGATGGAAAGGTGTTTGCAGTTGGGAGGGAAGTAAGGCATGGATAAAAAAAGAGCAGCATTCTTCTCGATTTTCCTGTTCCTTGCAGTCAATGTCGTCGCCCTCTCGAACGCGATTGAGGGATATTATGGCCAGGAAGATGAGCGTGTATACGGCGCGGTGATCGTCGCTTTGATTTCCACGATTTTGGCGACAACTGCTTTCTTCATGTGGAGGAAGGCAGAGTATAAAAAGTAATCTGCCGGCGAAGATAAAAGGAGAGTTTCTTTCAATCTAAAAGGGAGGATTGAGATGAAGAATCCTTTTCATCAAGACAGCCAAAAGGAAAGCATTGAGGATGTTTTGGAAAACACGGTCCAAATGGAAGAAGATTTGATGAGGACCTACCTGATCACGGCCGAGCGCGTCCATGACGATCCTGAACTGAAGGAACGTCTGGAGAATTTCGCCGAAGGCAATGCAAAACGGACGAAGCAGCTGATCGATGAGCTGCAAAAGGAAAACTAAGAAGAGCAGCGGGTGAACCGCTGCTCTTTCTGTTTAACCGAACTGGTTAGTCGGCACAATTCGGATATTGTCCCCTTCGAATTTCCTTTCACCAAACAAGGTGATCAAAGTACAGCTCCTAATCCGGAATGGGCTCGCTTCGACTTCGTACTCGGCCAGAATCCCGGCCCCGAGCTCCTCGCCTGCTTCGTTCAAAGCCTGAACGTTTTGGCCTTCTAACGTCCGGAGCTTCGCTTTCATCAGGAACGCTTTCCACTCTTCCCAATTTTTAATTAAGAAGGCCTTTTCTCCATTCTCCAGGTAGCCGAGCTGGCAGCCTCTTTCATCAATGGCATCTTCATTCCCGTAGCTTAACTCCATGACGATATCCCGCAAAAATTGGAATTCATCCAGGTCCAGATATGGATCGATGTGGAATTCCACTTCATTTCCTGTTCCCTTGATGGTGGCAAGTGTTTTATTGTTCATGATCACAGTTTGGTTTTTTATATGTTCTGATGCAATATGGTCGCTGGGAGTGCCCATTATTTTTAAAGTCAGCATAACAATCTCCTTTTCGGTCGTCTTGTACCTTTCATTATAATGATTTTGCCCTATGAGCGGTGTGACAAACTTCATTTTAACCCCAGAAAGAAGAAAGCTAGTACGAAAGATATAGAAGTCCCTTATTTTTCGACTAGAACTGCCAAATTACTGGATGGATTATTAAAATCATTACATTTTTTTCAGTGCTTGTAGCACAACTGAAAGCTTACTGAAATATTGAATGAAAAATAGTTTGATAGAATACAATGATAAGGTTTGAGTGCAAGCCGCAAAAGGGAAAAAGAATAGTTATCTAAAACAATTTTTCATGCCTGAAGGAGTCTGAGGGCTCTTTTTATGGATTGATATTATCGAGAGGTCGGAGGAAAGTCATGACATTTGAAGAGCAATTAATCAATAAGTCGTATTTTGAAACCTATATGGATTCAGGTAACAGGACACACCCAGTCCAGGTACTTGGAGAGCTTTACCTTGCCGAGCAGAAGAATGATATGCCTGACTTGGCAAACATCCGTTTTGCGCAGGGGGAGGTCTATTTTCACCATAAAGACTATGAAGCGGCTATTTTTAAATGGGAAAACATCACGAATGAGCTGGAGCCCTGGGCAAAAAAGAATATGGGGGATGCGTTCCTGGAGCTTGGCCTGCTGACATCGGCGGAAGAGCTGTTCCTTTCGATTGAGACAGAAAGCGATGTACTGAAAATCGAGAGCGGCCTGCAGCTATTATCACTTTACATCGAGCAGGGAAAGCTCGATCAAGCAGTTGCTGTCATCAAAAAAGCTGTAGCACTTGATCCGGATTATCCAGGTGTGACCGAAATCGCCCGTTCGTTTTTCGAGGAGCAAAATGACTGGGGAAATGCGGTCGAGCTTGCTGTCAATGAGGGAATCCGGACTGGTTCGGCAAAATGGTTTGATATCTTGACCCAGTATGTTGAACAGGGACGCACCGCCCAGTTCGCCCCTAATTATTTTAACGAGGCATTATCCGTGTTATTCCAGGTGGACAGAAGCCGGTTTGAACAGCTCGCTGTATCCTTATGGCAAAGCTACCGGAACGAGAGCACCTACATGGCATGGTTAAGGGAATTCAATCAATTATTCAGCGGGATGGACGGAAACAGGAGAGATGGCTGGACAGAGCTTTCAGCGGTCTATCAGGAAAGCTATTTCGAATTGATTAATGGAGACATGCTGATCAAGGAAATATCGCCGCTGATCCCGGAATTGCTGACCAACTGGCTGAAAATAACAAGCCCGGTGAACAGCCTTGTCGCAGCGTCATCCATCATTGCCTGGAATGAGGTATTTCCAGGATCGATTACGGCTTCGGCGATACATGATGCAGAGACATTAGTCCTGAACTCGAATGAGTACCATGATGGCTATAAGGATAGCATGATGTTGTTCGAGTCGATCATCAAATGGGCAGAAGAGCACGGGATTGAGGTTGGCAACAAGATTAAGTGGATGGTCCAGGAGTTACACGAGTCCAATGTCCATAATATGCTGGTCGCCGGCGTGTCAGGCAATGGAAAGTCTTCCTTCGTCAACACGGTCGTGGGCGAAAAATTGCTTACTGCTCCGACTGCAGCGGTCATCCGTTTCATGGATCAGGAAAACCCGGCAGCCCATGAAATAACTGATACGGAAATAAGACAGATCACGGATATTGAGGACTTCAAGGAGGCAGCAGGTGTCAGCCGCAAGAATCATAAGAATGAAACCATCATTGATTTCAAGGCAGACTTCCCATTCCTGCGCGATCATGACCTGGCGTTGATTGATACTCCGGGTGTCAACCGCAATAACTATGATAGGCATCCGCTCTATAATTACTTGAGATTTGCCGATAGTCTGCTGTTCGTTCTTAATGCGAGTGATCCTTTTACGGAAAGAGAAAGGGAGATACTCGGGAAAATATCAGAGTTTTTCCCGGATCTGAACATTCACTTCCTGTTGAATAAGATTGATGTGATATACGGACAGCAGGAAGCAGCGGAAGTTTTTGACCAGGCATGGGCAGAGGTCAGCCAATACTATCCGGATGCAAAAATGTTCGCCTTCTCATCCAATTACGATAATGCCCAGCAGCTGAAGGATTTCTCCAATTTTATTAAAACAACTAGAAACGCAGTCGATCTTGACCAGGAACGCACTGCTAAACTGCAGTTCTTTGTCAGACGAGCAATCACGTATTTGCTCGATAAGCGGGTTGAACTCGAAAATAACCATATGGAGTCCATCAGCTGGAATGAGGAAATGGTCAGCAAGCTGAATGGTGCCATCAATCAGTTAGGCGATATTGAAGAGGAAAAGTCCCGCTCCATCCAGAAGTCATTCCGTAAAATCAAGGATGAGACGCGTGCGGAAATCATCGAGAAGGTTCCAGAATTACTGCGCAGCTGCTCTGACTTGGTGACGGAGGATAGTGATTTTGGTAAAATCCATTCGGAAATGGATCAGGAAATGAACAAGCGAATCGAAGAATATCTGGAAAAAACGGTATTGCCAAAATTCCATTCCGATTTGAATGACTGGATCCAATTTTCGAAAGATGAGTTTGACCAGAGCCAGAATTATCTGGACGAAATGGCAGAGGGCTTTAATTCGATGTACGGAGAAGAAAGGATCAGTCTTGACTGTGATTTCAGGGTACTTGATGACTGGCGCCGTGATGCGGACCGGATGACGAATGGGGTTCACTATGAAAAGGTCAACATCATGAACCGTTCGACCCCTCAAGCCTTTTTCCTGAAAAGCGCCGGAAAGCTGCTTGGCGTCCTGCCGCAAAACAATACGATGCTTTATAACAGGTATAAATCCTATCTGGAGACAGAGGATTATTATGAAATTGGCGTAACCATCGCCAAGAAATTCCTGCAGCAATTCGAGATCTTCGAGAAATCGATTGAACGCGATGTGAACTTGTTCTTCAAACAGCCTTTCATCGTTCTAGAAGAATCTGTAGAAGAAGCTAAGAACGAAATCGAACACGGTAAAAATGAATTGGAAAAATTGAGAGTCAACCCGGAATTGTACCGCGATCCATTGACGCTTTATGAAGTGAAACTTCGTCAGTCTGAATGGATGACCGCAGCGGGCAGAGGTTGATTTTGAAAAGAAGATTCCCGGATTTGGGGGTCTTCTTTTTTTTTGAGACGCTTTTCTAAGAATATAAATTTAATTTTCATAATAGTATTGACAATATGATTACAGGAGTTTAAAGTAAAGTTTATCAATTTGCCAGATTAATTTAATAACGAAATTCTCTTATCAAGAGTGGCAGAGGGACTGGCCCTATGACGCCCGGCAACCGTTCCATCAGGAATTGGTGCTAAATCCTGCAAAACGATATGTTTTGGAAGATAAGAGAGGAATCTGACCTTTTCATCATTTTGCGTTCGAAACCTCTCTTTTCTGGAGAGGTTTTTTTATTTGGGTTAGCTGAGCAGACACATTAAGGGGGAAATGCAGATGAAAAGAGTTGGATTTAAAAAGGTGTTTTTAACGGCGGTTGCCTCAGCATTGCTGCTGACGGGCTGCGGCGGAGGAGAAACGAAGACGGTAAGCGGTCCTGTTGAGGGAGTTCCGGAGCGCTTTGCAAAAGGTGAGGAAGTCAAAATCAAAGTCATCCGCAAGATTGGCGGAGATGATCATACTGCACAGTTTTTAGCCGGAGCGAAGGCTGAAGGCGAGGCGCTTGGCTTCAAGGTGGACGTCTTTACTGCTAATGGAGATACAGCAAAATTCCATGACGCCATCAACCAGGGGCTGCAGCAGGACTATGACGGATTCATCATCTCACATGGTGATGACGCAGCAACTGTAGATGATGTAAAAAAATTGACGGATAAGGGCAAAAGTGTCGTGACGTTCGATTCGAATCCTGACCTTGCCAAGGTTGAAGGTGTAACACTTACTTCCCAGGATGACGAAGCACTGGCAACCCAGGCACTCGACCAGCTTGTGAAGGACCAAAATGGTGAAGCGAATATCGTTTACCTCTGGGTCGATGGCTTCCCGCCAATGGTCAGAAGAAATAAAGTTTATCAGGAAACGCTGAAGGCAAACCCTGGAATCAAAGAGGTTGAGAGATTTGGAGTTGCCGCAGCCGATACAAGTGTACAAACGCAGAATGCAGTGGCAGCGATGCTGAACAAACATCCAAAAGGAGAAATTGATGCGATCTTCGCGACATGGGATGCATTTGCGATTGGCGCAGCTCGTGCCATTAAGGAAGCAGGGCGCGATGAAATCAAGATTTACGGAATTGATGTTTCCAATGCTGACCTTCAGGAAATCCAGGCAGAAGGCAGCCCATGGAAATACACAGCAGCCGTTGATCCGAAGCTGATTGGTGAAGTGAATATGAGATTGCTGGCGAAAAAGCTGGCTGGCGAAGAAACACCTGCAGCTTATGACCTTGAAGCCTCACTGATATCACAGGAAGAGCTTCAGCAGTCAAAAAATCCAGTTAACATGGCCAACCTCGCAGAAATCATCGACGAATGGGGCAAATCGGATGCATTTTTAGAAGATTGGATGAAAAAATTGAAGGATCACTATAAGAAATAACCATTGAAAGGGTTGTCTGATAAGTTTTATAACGACTTTTTTAGCGACTTTTTCGATTATATAGCGAGTTTTCCAATTATATAGCGACTTTTTCGATTATATAGCGAGATTCTAATTTTTATAGCGAACTAGAAATTCTGTGCGATTTTTTCCAGTTAAGAGAAACAAGACAGACACTCTCAAACAAAAGAGAGTGTCTGCTTTGCAGAATGGAAGGGAGGGGGAACACGGATGATACTTGAAATGAAAAACATCAGTATTGAGTTTCCCGGCGTAAGGGCGCTGAACGGTGTGGATTTCAATACGGAAACTGGCAGGATCCACGCATTGATCGGCGCGAACGGCGCAGGCAAGTCTACATTGATGAAGGTGCTTTCCGGCGCGCATGATCATTACACGGGAGAAATCCAGTTTGATGGCGAGTATGCGGAAATTAGGAAGCCAGCACATGCGCAAAAGCTCGGAATCCAGACAGTCTACCAGGAGGTCGATACAGCCATCATCCCGTCGCTTACAGTGGGCGAGAATATCATGCTCAATCAAACGGTTCAGAATTTGGACAACAGGCACTGGATGAATTGGAAGCAGTTGTTTCAGCAGGCAGAAGACATTCTTAAAGGCATGAACCTTAAGCTGCCTGTTAAAAAGCTTGCCGGGGAACTGACGCTCGCGGAAAAACAGCTTGTTTTGATTGCTCGCGCGATTTCAAGCAATTGCTCATTTCTGATCCTTGACGAACCAACCGCTCCGCTCAGCCATATCGAAACATCGGAACTGTTCCGGATTGTCCGCGATTTGGCTAGAAGGAATGTAGGGATCATTTTCATTTCCCACCGGATGCCGGAAATCTTTGAATTATGCGATGAGCTTACGATCATGAGGAATGGCGAGTTCATTGCAAAGAGGGAAACTGCGGAAGTAGATCCACCGCAGGTGATTGAATATATGCTTGGGCGGCGGATGGAAGATCAGTTTCCGGCAAGATCCAATACATTCGGTAATCAATTGCTTGAAGTGGCAGGCCTATCGGATGGGGATAAAGTAAGAAACACTTCATTCCATGTAAATGCAGGGGAGATTGTCGGGATTGCCGGCCTGGTCGGTGCCGGGAAGACGGAGCTGTGCAAAGCGCTTTTTGGCGCGTCACAAACCGTAAGCGGTACAGTGAGGCTTAATGGAAAAGAACTCAAACTGACGAGCCCGCATGCGGCAGTAAAAAGCGGAATGGCGCTGGTTCCGGAAGAGCGCCGTAAGGAAGGTGTCCTGGTAGCAGAATCGGTCAGCTCCAATCTGACAGCCGTCAGCTTAAAAAAGTTCTCCAAACTATTTGGTTTTATCGACCGGCGTTCTGAAAAGAACACAGCGCAGGAATACATAAAAGCTCTCGGCATCAAGACTCCATCAGAGTCGGCCAAAGTTGAAAACTTATCTGGAGGGAACCAGCAGAAGGTGGCGATTGGCAGATGGCTGCTTGCCGATGCCGATGTGTATATTTTTGACGAGCCGACAAAGGGTGTCGATGTTGGCGCGAAAAGAGATATTTTTGAGCTGATTGCGAAACTGGCAGCTGAGGGGAAGGGAATCATCTATGCTTCCTCAGAACTGTCAGAGATCGTCGGCATCACGGATCGGGTTTACGTGCTCTATGATGGTGAACCGGTCAAGGAACTCGAAACCGCCGAAACAACGGAAGAAGAACTATTATTTTATTCAACAGGAGGCAGATAGGATGGAAGCCAAACTCCCATTGCATCAGGAAACGCCGCCGAAAAAGGCATTTGAGCTGTTCCAGTTCCTTTACAAATACGGGACGATCTTGACGATCTTTGTGCTGATCGCTGTCTTCGCGGCTGCGAACCCAAGTTTTATCAACGGCGATAATGTCATCAATATCTTAAGATCGATCTCCATCGTTACGATCATCGCGATCGGCATCACCATTTCCCTTACGGTGGATGGCTTTGATTTATCGGTCGGTTCTGTGGCCTCGTTATCAAATGCGGTTGTCATCTCGATGTTCGTCTGGTTTTCGCAGAACACCCTGATTGCCGTTTTATCCGCGATCGCGGCAGCCTTGATTGTGGGTGCACTTAATTCGCTGATGATCGTCAAGCTGAAGATTCCGGACATGCTGATGACACTTGCGATGATGTTCATCATCCAGGGAACGGCGCTGACGTATACAAAGGGCGCGACGGTCTCGGAAAACATGATCCTGCCAGATGGCAGTTTTTCAACAGGGGCAATCAGTCCATTTTTTGCAAAAATAGGGCAGGTTCCGTGGATTATTCTAATCATGGCTGTTGCCGTGATCATCGTCCATATTTTTCTGACCTATACAAAGCATGGCCGCTATATGTATGTCATCGGAGGGAACAAGGAAGCGGCGAGACTTTCAGGCATTCCGGTCAACCGCTATAAAACAGGTGCCTATCTGCTTTCGGCCCTATTCGCGGCAATTGGCGGAATCGTTCTGGCATCCCGTGTCATGACCGCAGAAATCAATGCGGGTTCGCCGTATTTAATGGATGCCGTGGCCGCTGCCTTTATCGGCTTTTCCGTCCTCGGGGCCGGCAAGCCGAACGCATTCGGAACCTTCATCGGGGCAGTGCTGATCGGCATTTTGCAAAATGGCCTTGTGATGATGTCCGTGCCATATTATGCGATGGATATCGTGAAGGGAACCGTGCTGGCCTTTGCCCTGGGAATCACGTATTATAAGCAGAAGCATTGATCGGCAAGTGAAAAAGCCGGATTTGGCAGCTACCCAAATCCGGCTTTTCCTTTTGTCAAACACTCATTCTTCAAAAAACGGCGAGTTCGCATAGTAATACATCCAGCCCATCATGATTCCGCCGCCGATCGGTTGCCAATCGTCACCGGGATTAGATTATGGATCACACCCGCAAAGGTAACAGACTGCGGGTCGTCGAGAACCATGCTGATCGCAAAGGTACACATATTGGCGATGCTGTGCTCATACCCCGAAATGAAGAAGCAGTACACGAAAAACACCATAGCGAACATCTTTGCGCCGTCGCCCTTCATCGACATTGGCAGGAAGAATGCCTGGCAGACGAGCCAGTTACAGAGAATCCCCCTGAAAAATAGCTCTGAGGTTGGCGCGAGTGTCTTTTTTTCAGCGACGCTCAACAAGAATCCATTCACTGAATGATCATCAAACAATCCCGTGGTGTAAATCAAAAAAGCAAACGCAGCGGCGCCGATGATATTACCGATATAGCTGAAAATCCACATCCTTGTCACCTGCAGCCATGCCATCTTTTTCCTCAGTGCCGCAAACGTATAGTAGAAGGTATTCCCTGTGAACAGGTCACCACCACCGTATGCAATCAGGATGATCGCAGCACCGAAGGTAATGGCAGCTATAGGGTAGGCAAAGGGCGAGTGTTCCATATAAAATGGATTCCCTGTCTTGAACGCAACAATTACTCCAAAGCCAATGAACATCGACGCCAAAGCCGCCCTTGCGAGATAGCGAATTTTGCTCTGCCTGAAAATCTTATGCTTTTTCAGGGCAAGTTTCTCAACCTCTTGCAGCGCTTGTGCCTCCAAATTAAAACCACCTGTCATCAGTATGTAATAAGAGTATTCTGCCTCAAACTTACTCTCCTATGTAAATACTTCCCTGATTGCCGGGTGAAAAACAGTGCACTATGAAAAAAAGACTGAATACGTTAGATCCAGTCTTTTTCCATATTAAAAAGTATCCCTTACGTATTGCGGATTCCGCTGCATCGAAGCGAACAGGACGAGTCCGCTTACAAGCAGAAGACCGCTCGTAAGGACGAACACCGACGTGAAACCAAGGTAACCCGAAAGGAAGCCGCCGAGCACAGGGCCGATGATGTTCCCGAAGAAGCGGAGACTTGTGTTATAGCCAAGCACTTCGCCCTGCATTGCGACCGGAGCTTCCTGCCTGATATAGGCAACCCTTACAGGGATGATGCCTCCGATTGTGATTCCTAGCATGAACCGGATCAGGACGAGCTGCCAGATATTCGTGACAAAGCCGCCTGGCAGATAGATGATCGCTGATAAAAACAGGAGGAGGACAAGGATTTTTATATAGCCAATTCTGTCTGCAATCTGTCCCCATTTCCGGGCCATCAGCAGATTGCCGAGACCAGCTGCCGAAAAGGCAATGCCAGAATAGAATGCCAGGTTTTCATGGCCATGCAGCTCACCGACATACAGGGAGAGGATAGGCTGGATGCTGAAATGGGCAATCTGCACGAGCATGGACATGAGCAGGACATTGACCATGATTGGATTTTTGAAGATATGCTGAAGCACTTCTTTGCGGCTGTAATTTGTTTTGCTGCCCTTTTTTATATCAATTCTATATTCCATGATCAGGAAAACAAGCAATCCGGACAGGATGATAAAGGCAGATGTTGATTGGAAGGTTGTCGCATAGCCTAAAGAGTCGGCCAGGACACCGCCGATCATCGGGCCAAGCAATGATCCTGTGATACTGCCTGTTTGCAGGGTTCCCAGTACTTTTCCGGCCTGTTCCTTTGGCGTCTGTGTTGAAACGAGTGCCTGTGATACCGGAATGAAGCCTGAAAACAAGCCCATGAACATTCTAAGTAAAAATAGCTGCCACACCGAGGAAGCAAAACCGAGCAGGAAGACAGATAATCCCATACCAAAGGCCATGAAAATCAGGATTCTCTTACGTCCGAATCGGTCTCCCAGCCTTCCGATGATGGGAGAGAAGAGAAAAGCTGTAACGAATGTGATGCTGAATGTAAGACCTGACCAGTTCTGGACATATGTTTCCGAAAAATCTCCAAACGACTCAATGTATAAGGATAGGAAAGGCATTACCATTGTCATACTGCCTGCGATGAAGAAATTGGCGAACCACATGATCATCAGGTTACGTTTCGCCTTTTGCTGCTGGGTCATACCATCAACACTTCTTTCTCAGTACGAATATTTCGCTTTTCTAAATATTATACCAAAATTTTGCTGTATTGAAAACCAATACAGCAAGCAAAGGCGGGTTTCTCGGATTAGCGGACCCACTCAAGCAATTCAATTCTATTGCCAAACGGGTCAGAAACATAAATCCTGTTTGCGCCTGGTAATTTGTCATCTTCGAGGTAATCCACTCCGGATCCAGACAGATGTTTCTTCAACTCTTCAATATTCTCCACTTCAAACGCCGGGTGGGCTTTCTTTGCAGGAACAAAATCCGCCTCGGCCCCAACGTGGATCTGGCAGGAGCCGAATTGAAACCAGGCGCCGCCGCGCTTTTTCAATTCAGCAGGCTTTTCGATCTCTTCAAAACCTAATATCCCACTGAAAAATTTCCTTGCCTGGTCTTCAGTGCCTTTCGGGGCTGCAAGCTGTACATGGTCAATCGCTTTAAATTTATAAGTCATATGAATCCCTCCTTATCTATTCCTATTTTATTCTTGTCAGAAGCATAAGGAAATGACGGGTTATCAATAAATAAGGATAAGTTTTTCTTATCCTCTTTTAGAGTAATACAAGCCTCATCGCCCTCATATAAATTAGTAAAGTTTTGTACGTTTTTTACAAGAGGGGGCATTAGGAATGAGAAAAAGATTCTTTGCCATGATCATGATGGCAATTGCAGCGCTTGTTGTGTCAGCATGCGGCTCAAGCGAATCAAGCGAATCAAGCGAAACGAATGGTACCGGGAAAAAGGAACTCAGGGTCGTAACCGATGCAGCATACGCACCATTTGAATATATGGAGGGCGACAAGATTGTTGGTTTCGACGTTGATTTTCTGAAGGCCGCAGCGAAGGAAGCAGGTTATGAACTAAAGTTCGATAATGTCGGCTGGGATCCAATTTTCGTTGAGATTGGCAGCAACCGCGCCGACCTTGCCGTATCGTCTATCTCCATCAATGACGAGCGAAAGCAGACTTATGATTTTTCATTGCCATATTTCCTGTCCACCAATAAAATCCTTGTCCGCGAAGACAGCGACATCAAAAGCGCCGCAGATTTGAAAGGCAAGGTAGTGGCTGTTCAGAACGGGACCACCGGGCAGGAAGCAATGGATAAACTGCTTGGAAAAAACAATAAGGACATCAAGAAATTCGATAATAACAACCTGGCAATCATGGAAATGCTCTCAGGCGGAGCGGATGCAGTCGTGGCAGACAATGGAGTTGTTGAAGTCTATGCGAAGAACAATCCGGATGAAAAGTTAAAGGTCATCGAAGACAGCGGCAGTTTCGATGCTGAATACTACGGCATCCTTTTTCCAAAAGGAACCGATCTGAAAGCGGACTTTGATAAAGCCATCAAGAAAATCGTCGAGAACGGCACTTATGAGAAAGTCTATCAGGAATGGTTCGGCCAGAAGCCGAACATCGAAATGCTGAAGGCAGAACAAAATAAGGCATCAAAGTAAAACCTGAAATCAAGATAAGGCATTAAAGTAAAACCTGAAATCTATGAAACTGCAAAGATGCGTAACTCTTAACACAGCGTTACGCATTTTTTTATCAGGCGGGACAGCCTATGAAAAAATCCGCTCCGGACCAGGGGCGTTGGGGGGCAAGCTATGGATTTTCGTTTTGATATTATTATTGAATACTCTCCTTATCTGGTAAAAGGTACGCTGTTGACCATCGGGCTTTCATTGGCAGGAATTTTAATTGGGACAATCCTCGGTTTGTTCATTGGACTTGGCAAAATGCAGCGCCGGAAGCTGCTGGCCTGGCCATTTGTCTGGTATATCACTTTCTTTCGCGGGACCCCGTTATTTGTCCAGATCCTGCTAATCCATTTTGGGGTAGTCCCGATGTTTCTTGGAGAAACAAACGGGATTGCCGCTACCATCATTGCCTTGTCACTGAATGCGGCAGCCTATATCGCAGAAATTTTCCGTGCCGGCATCCAATCGATCGACCGCGGCCAGATGGAGGCTGCCCGTTCGCTTGGGATGACACACGTCCAGGCGATGAGATATGTCATTCTTCCCCAGGCATTCAAACGGATGATTCCGCCGCTTGGAAATGAATTCATCGTGCTGATCAAAGAGTCTTCACTGGCGGCTATCGTCGCGACGCCGGAAATCATGTACTGGGGCAGGGCGATGGCCGGGCAATATTATCGGGTTTGGGAGCCGTACCTCACCGCAGCAGTGATTTACCTGATCCTGACACTTTCGTTAAGCTTTTTATTAAATCTGCTAGAAAGAAGGCTGAAAACGGAATGATCACAGTGACTGATTTGGAAAAATCTTTTGGAAGCCACAAGGTGTTGAATGGAATAAACGTAGTCGTCCAGCCGCAGGAGGTTGTTGTGGTGATCGGGCCATCGGGTTCCGGAAAATCAACCTTCCTTCGCTGTATTAACCTCCTCGAAACCATCACTGCAGGCCATGTGAAAATCGAAGGAGTGGACATTACCGATAAAGGAATCAATATCAACAAAGTGCGCGAGGAAGTCGGGATGGTGTTCCAGCATTTTAACCTGTTTCCTCATAAGACAGTGCTTGAGAATATCATGCTGGCGCCACTCAAGGTGCGTGGGGTTTCGGTAGAGCAGGCACGTTCCAAAGGAATCGAGCTGCTGAAAAAAGTAGGACTTGGTGAAAAAGCGGAAGCATATCCGGACTCACTGTCAGGAGGCCAAAAACAGCGAGTGGCCATCGCCCGCGCCCTCGCAATGGAACCAAAAATCATGCTTTTCGACGAACCAACGTCCGCCCTCGATCCGGAAATGGTCGGAGAAGTGCTCGAAGTCATCAAGCAGCTGGCCAGGGAAGGAATGACCATGGTCGTTGTCACACATGAAATGGGCTTCGCCAGAGAAGTCGGTGACAGAGTCATCTTCATGGACGGCGGGCTGATCATAGAAGAGAACCAGCCGCAGAATATTTTCGAAAACCCACAGCACGAGCGGACGAAGGCTTTCTTAAGTAAGGTTTTATAGGACGGAAGGGAAACCCGCTTGAAGGTGGGCTTCTTTTTTGGCGATGATCGAAAAGTTTTTAACCGTATTTTTCTTTTGGAAGATATCCTTATGTAGGTTGCTCTATCCACAGAAGGGTACTATTCAAATCGGGAGATACCCTTATGCAGTCAAAACCGTCCACATAAGGGTACTATTCAGGCCGGTAGATGCCCTTATGCAGGCGAAAGCATCCCTATAAGGGTACCATTCAAATTGAGAGATACCCTTATACAAGTCAAACCATCCGCATAAGGGAACCATTCAGGCCGGGAGATAACCTTATGCAGTCAAAACCGTCCCCATAAGGGTACCATTCTAATTGGGAGATACCCTTATGCAGTCAAAACCGTCCCCATAAGGGTACTATTCAGGCCGGTAGATACCCTTATGCAGGCAAAAGCATCCGCATAAGGACACTATTCAGGCCGGTAGATACCCTTATGCAGTCAAAACCGTCCCCATAAGGGTACTATTCAGGCCGGTAGATACCCTTATGCAGGCAAAAGCATCCGCATAAGGGCACTATTCAGGCCGGTAGATACCCTTATGCAGTCAAAACCGTCCCCATAAGGGTACCATTCAGGCCGGTAGATACCCTTATGCAGGCAAAAACATCCCCATAAGGGTACCATTCAGGTCGGTAGATACCCTTATGCAGGCGAAAGCATCCCCATAAGGGTAGCATTCAGGCCAGGAGATACCCTTATGCTGGTGAAACCCTCCCCATAAGGGTACTATTCAGGCCGGTAGATACCCTTATGCAGGCAAAAGCATCCGCATAAGGGCACTATTCAGGCCGGTAGATACCCTTATGCAGTCAAAACCGTCCCCATAAGGGTACCATTCAGGCCGGTAGATACCCTTATGCAGTCAAAACCGTCCCCATAAGGGTAGCATTCAGGCCGGGAGATCCCCTTCTGCAGGTTAATCTATCCACATAAGGTTACTAATTATATATTTTACCAAATAAAGATTGATTTAACTAACGTAATTAGTTAAAGTAAAACTAATGATATTAGTTTTACGCTGGAGGGGTTTTAAATGAGGGTAATCAAAGAGGGTTTTCTATACCAGTTAACATTCATGCCAAGAATTTTTCCGGTAAATTGTTACTTTATCGAGGAAGAGGAAGGGCTGACTTTAATTGATGCAGCACTGCCGAACAGTGCCAAACCAATTTTGCATGCTGCAGAACAAATTGGGAAACCGATCAAAAGGATTGTTTTGACCCATGCTCACAGTGATCATATTGGAGCACTTGCTGAATTGAAGGAAAAGCTTGATGTCCCAGTTTATATCTCTGTCCGTGATTCACGCCTTCTTGCCGGTGATACCTCACTTGATCCATCTGAACCTCAGACACCGATTCGAGGAGGAGTACCGAAGAACATTAACATAAAACCTGATGTATTCCTCAGCGAAGGGGATGAAATCGGCTCATTAATCGCATTTGAAACTCCAGGACACACACCTGGATCAATGTCTTTCCTGGATAAAAGAACAAACTCCCTAATTGCAGGTGACGCCTTCCAGACAAGAGGGGGAATAGCTGTATCTGGTGTGACAGTACCATGGTTTCCTTTTCCGGCGATGGCTACATGGAACAGGAAACTGGCATTGCAAAGCGCGGAAAAAGTTCTCGAGCTAAAACCAGCAATTCTGGCTGTAGGCCATGGGGAATTGCTTCGTGGACCTGTGGCTCTCATTGAAAAAGCTATCCAAAAGGCAGAAGAATTTTTACGGAACAAAGGAGTTTAGGAAATGTCACCAAGACCGAAAATCGCACTCGATAAAAAGACCATTGTAATGGCAGCAGCTCAGCTTGCGAATGAGCAGGGAAGTGATCAAGTAACGCTTGCATTGCTGGCAAAGAAACTTAATATCAAACCACCATCGTTATATAACCATTTTGATGGTCTTCCAGGAATCAAAAGGGAACTCGCTCTGTTTTCACTTGAAAAACTGTATAACGGACTTGAGGCTGAAGCATTGGAAAAGTCTCCAGGTGAGGAATCAGTTTTGGCGATAACAGATGCCTATTTATCTTTTGCCAGGGAAAATCCCGGCCTTTATGAATTTGCATTGTCTGCTCCCGATCCTTCAGATGAAAAAGTCAATCATGCTGGCGAGAGAATTGTCAGGCTTGTCATATCCACAATCCAGCCCTCTAGTTTGTCAGACGAGGGAGCCATTCATGCAGTGCGCGGTTTAAGGAGCCTCATGCACGGTTTCGCTTCTCTCGAACAG
This sequence comes from Mesobacillus sp. AQ2, assembly GCF_030122805.1. Lineage (NCBI taxonomy): Bacteria > Bacillati > Bacillota > Bacilli > Caryophanales > Bacillaceae > Mesobacillus > Mesobacillus sp. AQ2. The sequence continues at coordinate 1,145,388 of NZ_CP126080.1, forward strand.
AAAGGCGGCTTTGGAATGCCCCTTGACCTGGATGAAAGCTATAGGCTTGCAGTAAAGACCTTCCTCCGGGGCATGAAAATATCAGGTTAATTTTCATCTTCTGAAATAGTTTCAATGGGTACTCACATACATATGTATAGATGCAACTTTTGAAAGAACAGGAGGCGCACTATGGATATATATGTGAGAAGAGGAGATTCATTTTGGTATTTCAGCAACCTTTTCAACATCCCGCTCCAGTTGATCATAGATTCCAACCGCGATTTGGATCCGAACGCACTGACTGTGGGCCGGACTGTGAAGATTCCCGGTTATGCCGCTGTGGATTATCGAATCCGTGCAGGAGATACTCTCTGGCAAATCGCCCGGAGCCGAAATATCCAGGTGGATGCTCTGCTGCTGGCCAATCGGAATATCAATCCAAAGGGATTGTACATTGGCCAGATGATCAAAGTTCCAACAAGGATTACCTGGCGGATTGTCCAGGGTAAAAAAAATTACGATTATAGCTCTTTGATGAATGATTTAAGACGATTGGAAAGTGTATACCCATTTATGAGAGTGCCATCGATCGGAAATTCTGTATTAGGAAAAAGGATTCCTGAAGCTTTGGTCGGGGATGGCAATAAAAAGGTCCATTACAATGGGGCATTTCATGCGAATGAATGGATCACTACTCCCGTCCTAATGACGTTTCTAAATGACTACCTTCTGGCGCTGACAAACCAAACCTCGATACGAGGGCTGTCAATGCTGAACTTATACAACCAGACGGCTTTGTCGATTGTCCCTATGGTCAACCCTGATGGTGTCGACCTCGTACTCAACGGACCACCTGAAGAGGAGCCATGGAATGAAAGAGTAATAGAATGGAATAAAGGCAGCATGGACTTCAGCGGCTGGAAGGCGAATATAAGAGGAGTGGACCTGAATGATCAATTCCCAGCAGAATGGGAAAAAGAAAAAGCCAGGAATCCAAGCCAGCCTGGTCCAAGGGATTATGTTGGCGAAAAGCCGTTATCGGAGCCGGAAGCAATCGCCATGGCAGAACTTACACGCAAGCGCGATTTCTCAAGGGTTCTCGCCTTCCATACCCAGGGCGAAGTCATCTACTGGGGCTTTGAAAACCTCGAGCCGCCTGAATCGGATGCAATGGTTAATGAATTCGCCAGGGTAAGCGGCTACCAGCCAGTAAAAACCATTGAAAGCTATGCCGGATACAAGGACTGGTTCATCCAGGACTGGCGCCGGCCTGGCTTCACAGTGGAGCTTGGGTTCGGTATCAACCCTCTGCCACTGTCTCAGTTCGATGAGATTTATGAAGAAGCCCTGGGAATCTTCCTGGCAGGTTTATACCTTTAATAAAGTGGATCACCTGAAAAGGTGGTCCCTTTCTGTATCTCTATTTGGATTTATCTGGTAAAATTGTTTTGTGCAAGGGGGGAGTCAGATGACTTATTCAGGCAGGCCACCAATATACATAATGTATTCTCTGTTAGTTGTTATGCCTTTTTCTTCAAATTTCAACAAGTTCTTTCAATTTCTGATTCCGATTACTTTAGTTATGATTAGTCTGCTGAGATTTCATTTAACATTATCATCCCATCAGATTGAATATAAAATAACCATCGCTAATATTATGATATACAAAAAAATACTTACATCTGAGAAAATCAAAAAAGTAAAGTTCGGCCGGATCGGCTGGACGACGAAAAATGCAGTGGTAAAGGTAAGGAGAGGCTTCAATATTGGTGTTGCCTACTTTTACAGCGGTCAGTTGATTGCTGAGCTTGAAGATTTCGCCCTTGCTAACCATATTGAAATTCAAAAGACGAGGGATTTTCTGCTTTTGGAAAAATACTATACAAACAGCTAAAAAGCATCGGTCGCCCGATGCTTTTTTTGCCTGCTTATTTTTCAAAAATGCTGTTGGAAAGGAGACGGAACAGGTAGTCTGTATGATCGCGGAAGCCAGCTTCAAGTCCGATCAGCGTTACATCTTTATCCTGTTCTTTAACGATTACTGCCTTTCCTTGAGCTGCGCGATTGTTTTTCCAGTGCCCGGCAACAAAGAAGTCTGAGTTATCGTCAAATGTTGCAGCAACTTCATCATTTCCTGTATTTTCATACCAGACAGGACGGTAGACGAAGCCGAGGTCATCCTCGCTATATCCGCCGGTCATACCTTCGCCGCTATAATCAACTTTCGCGATTCCGTTGCTGTTGTAACCTGCAACGACAACCGTGTTATCTGTGAGGCCTAATGTCTTTGTCGCCAGTGAGGCGCCTGCACCGACGGCGATATACTTTCCGCCATTATTTAAAAATTCTTCGACATTCGTTTTGAAGAGATCATACTGTGCTGGGTTCTGGAAGCCAAATTCTTGATTTCCTGCACGTGATTGAGTTTTGGCGATCAGACCTTCGGTACCGCTGTATACGAATACGTCGAAGCCCTTCAATCCCTGTTCCGCAACTTCAGCAGGGGTGACCTCTGTAACCTCAAAACCCAGGCGTTTCAGTGCAAGTTTTGTTCCTGAATGGGATTGGGCCTTATTCATGCCTCCGTCCTTAAGGATTGCTACTTTAAGGTTTGTAACTTCTACTGCGTCTGCAGGTACCTTTACCGATTCGATATGCAGTCCGGATTGTTTTACAGCTGAGTCAATGGTGTTCGCGGGAGCTTCTGTGTAAAAATTGCCTGCTTTATCGCGTTTTACGGAGACGCCTTGTTGCATGAGCGTATTGGCAAGTTGAACCGCTTTTACAGAACTGTTTGGAATCAGGAATGGCCCTTTGCCGGTAACTGACCCTTGTTCCTGGATCTGGTTCACTTTCGTTGCGGTCACATCGAGTTCATCTTGAACAGCTACTGCCTCAAAGCCCCATAGCTCCGGCAGGCTCCAAGCTGAAATATCGTACATGGAGTCGACATCTTCAGTGATATCCTCGCCATCCCATAACATCGTATTGGCCAGCCCCGCCTTTGCCTGGTCCATTTTGACAATGTATGTGCCTTTTGGATAAGCTTTTCCGTCTGCCGTAAAAGTCTTTGAAGCTTGGACGACTTCGATGTCGTTTTTCTGCAGATGCTTAACAGCCTTATGTGTTACAGTTGGATCTTCCGGATCAACAGGCAGAACATAGGCAGTAGGGAAGAAGCCTTCGTCATGGAACGGATGATCAAAATTGATGCCTCGCTTGAACATTTCAATCTGGTCTTTGATCATTTCCTGCTTGTTCTCTGTGGCATTTTTCAATGCTCCCATGATGGCATCATACATCCAGCGGACACCGTCAAGATCATTTGTTGGCGCTTCAAGCGTGTGGCCATATGCACCATGGTACATCGCATACATTGGCGTAAAGATTGGAGGATAATCATCCCAGCCTTCTGCGTCATCACGTTGAGGGATATAGGTTCCCACCATCGATTGATACAGGCTGCCGGTGAAGCTTTCCTTGTCGGACATGATTTCATTTTCCATCGCTTCCGCCTGATCCATTGCCCATTTTTGGTAAAGGTCATATTCGTAATTTGGATTGTGCGGAACGGTACAAGGCTCAATGAGACCCTGCTTATTTGGCGCGTAACCTTTTACATAGCCATGTGTATCAAGGAAGACCATTGGGTTCCATTCTTTGATCAGTGAAACGGTCTCCTGGGTTTCGGGCTGTGACTGGGTGATGAAGTCACGGTTCAAATCGATTCCTTCTCCATTGAAGCGGGTAGCATCGACCCGGCCATCGGGATTCTGGACAACATTGAAAATCAGAATATTGTTTTCGAGGATTTCAGTCGTTGTCTCGTCATTTTCAAGTGCAAAGCGCTCAATCAGCTGCATGACCGCGTCACTGCCGACAAATTCGGTACCATGGATAGAGCCATTGATCATGACTGGCACCTTGAAGTCTGGATTGTTTTCAATCCAGTCCTGTGCTTTGCCAGGGTTTTTGAACATTTGTTTTCTTAAAGCCTGGATCTTGCCAAACTTGCCCTGGGAATCAGGTGCAGCAATCGTAACGACATAAAGAGGCTGTCCGGTTGATGATTGTCCTTTTACTTCCACCTTCACACGATTGGATTGCTTCTCGATTTGTTCAAGTTTATTTCCGATTTCCGAGAATTTCATAAAGTCATAGTTTTCGCTGTTGAATAAGCTTCCGTCCCTTTCTTCATATGCATTTACATAATTCCACTTCAAAGACTCAGCTAGTGCCGGAGTCCATGGGGAGGATGCTAGCAAACTTGCAGCTACAACACCCGAAATCATTTTTTTATACTTCATCTATGTATTCCTCCAAAATTACTTTGTATATTTATACATAATAGTTAGTAAAAATTATTTCGACAATCGTACAAAACTCCTAAATGTTTGTCCAGATGTCCTAACGCTTGAATTTACAGGAATCTAGAGTGGTTGGGAAATTATTCGAGAGGAATATCTAGGAAGATAGTCACGAAGAAGAGGCGAAATAAAAAAACAGGGCGGGTGCCCTGTTTTATTGTGGCTGCATGGTCCGATTACGTCGCTTCCGGTTCCATTGTCTTGCCTTATATTTCTGTTCAAGTTCGGCGACAGGTTTTGCAACAAGTGCGTTCTTGAATTCAACAGGTGTCTGTTTTACAGAAAAAACAACCGTATTGACAGCTTTCTTTTTCTTTTCAAAATCAGTCATCAGCTTTTGCTGTTTAAATTTAAGTGAATCGGTTTCTTCTTTGATCGCATTGGTTTTATTCTGGACACGGGTTGCTGTCTCTTGAAGACTGTCAATGGTTGGCTTAGCATCTTTAAATGTTTTATAAGCAACATATCCGAGATAAGCAAGTGCAGCCACGATGACAGCGATGCTGATGTAGACGATGATCATGGATGATGCCTCCTTTTATTCAAATCCTTTATTTTTTATTTACCCATTTATGTTCCGTTTTAACAAAGAAATGCACTACAGCTGTCGGGATATATTGGAAATGATATAATGGACTGGAAGATTTTATAAAAGGAGTACTTATTAGATGAGTAAATTTGTTGTGATCCTGAAGGATAAACGAAATGGAGAACTGGATTCAAAATTGCTGGGAAGGCATATTGACCATCTCAGGCAGTTAAACCAGGCAGGACAACTGATGATTGCCGGCCCATTCAAAAATAATGATCACGCCATGATCATCCTGAATTGCGATGATATTGATGAAGCAATCGCACTAACAGAAAAAGACCCCTTCATCACAGAAAAGTACTACCATACATATGATATCAACGAGCTGATTGTCGCCAATGAGGAAAATAACTGGCTGATGGACAACCCGCAAACGAAGGGGAATCTGATCCACTAATAGAAAAAGAGACTTCCAGCTGCCTGGAAGTCTCTTTCTATGATTATTGGTTTCAACTCAACTATGACTTATTCAGTCACAGTTTCAGCTTTCTCTTCAGTCTACTTCTCAAAAACAGCAAGTACAGCAGAAAGCATTGCAGCAAATTTCTTTGCGATTTCACTTGCATATAAGCTAGCTTTTGACTCAGCTTTTTTGTCAGCAGATGGGTTTACTTTTGCCTCTTCAGTAGCAGTTTCGTCAGTAACAGCTTCTTCAGTCACTTCTTCAGTAGCAGTTTCGTCAGTAACAGCTTCCTCAGTCACTTCTTCAGTAGCAGTTTCATCAGTCACAGCTTCCTCAGTCACTTCTTCAGTAACAGTTTCGTCAGTAACAACTTCCTCAGTCACTTCTTCAGTAGCAGTTTCATCAGTAACAACTTCCTCAGTCACTTCTTCAGTAGCAGTTTCGTCAGTAACAACTTCCTCAGTCACTTCTTCAGTAGCAGTTTCATCAGTAACAACTTCCTCAGTCACTTCTTCAGTAGCAGTTTCGTCAGTAACAACTTCTTCAGCTACTTCAACGGACAAAGCAACAGCTGAATTTTCGTTAGCTTTCTCTTTAGCAACATCGCTAGCGTTGAAAGCCTTAGACTTCATTTTGTTGGCAATAGAAGGAGATACTTTTGCATCTTCTTCAGTAGCATCTTCTTCAGTAGCATCTTCTTCAGTAGCTTCTTCATCAGTAGCATCTTCTTCAGTAGCTTCTTCATCAGTAGCATCTTCATCAGCAGCTTCTTCATCAGCAGCTTCTTCATCAGTAACAACTTCATCAGTAACTACTTCTTCAGTAGCAACTTCTTCAGTAGCTTCGTCTTCAGCAACCTCATCTTCAGTTACTTCAACAGACAAAGCAACAGCTGAGTTTTCGTCAGCATTCTCTTTAGCAACATCGCTGGCATTGAAAGCCTTAGACTTCATTTTGTTGGCAATAGAAGGAGATACTTTTGCTTCTTCTTCAGTAGCATCTTCTTCAGTAGCATCTTCTTCAGTAGCATCTTCTTCAGTAGCATCATCTTCAGTAACTTCGTCTTCAGTCACTTCGTCTTCAGTCACTTCATCTTCAGTCACTTCGTCTTGAGCAGCATCTTCTTCTGCAACTTCGTCTTCAGTAGCTTCATCTTCAGTCACTTCATCTTCAGTCACTTCATCTTCAGTCACTTCGTCTTCAGCAGCATCTTCTTCTGCAACTTCGTCTTCAGTCACTTCATCTTCAGTCACTTCGTCTTCAGCAGCATCTTCTTCTGCAACTTCGTCTTCAGTCACTTCGTCTTCAGTCACTTCATCTTCAGTCACTTCAACAGATAACGCGACAGCTGAATTTTCGTTTGCTTTCTCTTTAGCGACATCGCTTGCGTTGAAAGCCTTAGAATTCATTTTGTTGGCAACAGATGGAGATACCTTATCTTCCGTATCTTCGTTGTCATTTTCATCTTCATCTTCATCTTCAGTCTTTACAGTTGCATCTGTATCAAGATCGATATTTTCAGAATCGGAGTCATTATCCTCATCATCTTCTGTTTTCACAGTAGCTTTTGCCTCAAGGTCGATTTCTTTAGACTCTTCTTCAGAATTTTCATCTGAATCTTCATCTGAATCTTCATTTGAATCCTCATCATCTTCCTTTTTCATTTCTGTGTCAGCTTTAGGCTTTGTTTCCTCTTCTTCTTTAGCTGCATCAGTTTCTGCAGTTTCTTCAGATTCAGAGTCAACTTCTGTTTCATCAGTAATGATTGGCTCAAGTTCTACAACTTCTTCCACTACAGGTTCCTGAGTAACAGCTTCTTCTGTTGGAACTTCCTCAGTTTTCACATCTTCGACAGGCGCTTGTTGAGTTGTTGTGTGTACAGCTGCATTTGGAGCCGCATGCTTTTTGGCAGTTTCGCTTGCATGAATGCCAGCCTGTGATTTTGATGCTTTTTCCTTCGCTTCGCCGTTTGTAGCAGCTTTTGGCTGAGCCTTAACTGCAGGCTTAGCAGGAGTTGCTTTTACATTAGCCTTTTTATTAACAACCTGAACCTTTGCTGGTTTGTTATGAGATTGTTCAACTTTTACCTTTTCCGGTCCGGCAGCCTGAGTGAAGTGGCCTCCAGTCAGTACTCCGATTGACAATACTCCAGCTAGCATAAAAGACTTCACAACTTTAGTTCCATTAATATAATTATTCATTTTCATTATTCGCTCCCTTTTAATTAACGTTATCCGTGACAATCGCGTCGGTATACGGTAAAAAAGCAGGAGCTTTTAACGGTGGTGGGGAAGGTGGGGCATTTACCCACTGGCTCTGAAAAACAGCGACCCTTGACGTAAACGGCTGCAAGAGGCTTAAATGGAATGTTTCATCCCAAATGAACCATTTATCGCTTAAAAAGGTGTTCGAATTTCCATAACTTGTCCTGTCGCCGGATGGCCCCCCTGAAGCCTTCGTGCGTGATGGAGGGTTAGGCAGGTTGTCTCCTTTAGGATACCTCTCGTTTTGGGATGAATCCTTTTCATCCTTTTTCACATGAGGTATTTTTCTGCTTTCCGTCTTTACTGGTACTTTGACAATGGACGGTTTCTCTGCAGACTCCTTAGAAGGATCAAGCTTTTCCTCCAAACCAGGTGATTTACGCTTTGTTTCTTTCACGTACTGATCTTCATTATGTATGGATTTTAACGCACCTTTTTTGTTTTGATTATTGCTGGGCTTTTGTTTATGTTTCGCCTGATTAGTTTTTCCGGTCCTCGATGCATTGGTGTTTTTGGGCTGTGTTGCTTTCTCATTTTTCTTAAATGATGAAGCATTCCCATTCATTTTCACTGCCTCGGCCGGATTTTCTTTAGGCTTGGCCTGGAAAGGTTTCTGGACGATTTCTTTCTTAATCGGCTGGTTTTTGACCGCAGGTTGTGCAGGAGATTTTCCGGAGTTCTTGGCAATCTCTGCCTTGTCTGGCACAGAAGCCTGCTCAGCCGCCGCAGGCTGTTGTCCTTTTCCGGCATTTGGCCCTTTTTCAGCAAAAACCATGTCTGGCACCAACAAAGCAATACCAGTAATAAAGCCAGTAATGATTAAATGTCGGAAGTGCATCCTTTCACCTCCTTTCAAAGCAAAAATCTGTCTCAGGAATACCATTCCGGTATTCAAACCTGTTTTTGTCGGTTTTTGCTGCATTTTAAAAGAAACCGTTCTTTTAACCTAGCAGTCTACTCGAGGGGATGATTCAAATTTCCTTTCTTTTTGGTACTTATTATTCAGGTGGTAAATAATTGGCATTACTTTCTCTTGCCCTTTTTAAAAAAAGGAGTAGAATGGAAATTATGCTTTAATCGTTTAAATGAAAGAAGGATACATCATGAAAAATTTAAAAATATATATGATTCTTACCGGTGTCATGTTTCTGTGGGGACTCAATGTAACGGGACTTAAAGTAATCGTGGGGAATTTCCCGCCGATTACGATTACCTCACTTCGTGTATTCACTGCGGGAGTCTCGGTATTTATCATTCTCTTTTTCTTTAAAAAAGTCCGGCTGCCTTCAAGGAAAGAGTGGAGTTATATTATTGGCGGCGGAATCCTGAATGTAACTGGGCACCATTTATTCCTGGGAATTGGATTAAAAGTGACTTCGGCTGTTAACGGTGGCTTGATCCTTGGACTGGGGCCATTGTTAACCGCTTTAATGGCTATCTTATTCCTGGGGAAAAAGCTGACATTTGTCCGGACTCTTGGATTTATTTTCGGTGGTATTGGCGTCACGCTGACTGTGCTGGCAGGTGAGAAAGGGCTTTCGGGCATGTCAATTGGTGATTTCTATGTGTTTATTTCCATTGTTTCGCAGGCGATAAGCTTCATCATAATTTCCAAAGCAGCGAAAACACTAGATCCTCGTCTATTGACCGGATATATGCTTGTCTTCGGCTCACTCTTATTGTTCCTAATCGGGTTATGGAAGGAGCCAGGTGGATTGGCGAGCCTTGGAAATGCTTCAGCAGGAATATGGGGAGTATTTTTTACGTCAGCGATTTTCGCTACAGCAGTAGGGCATATGCTTTACAATTATGCCATTGGCCAAACCGGACCGGCCGAGGCGTCAATCTTCCTGAACTTGAATACATTCCTATCCATCCTGTTCGCTGCCATCTTCCTTGGGGAAAGGATCACATCATCCCATTTGCTCGGCCTGATCTTCATCGTCTCAGGCGTCATATTCGGATCAGGAGCACTGGAGGAACTGATGCTCAGGAACAGAGCGAAACGAAATGCAGCTTAATAGTGTTGAGGAGGCAGGGCTTCGGCTCTGCTTTTTTTTGCATGGGGTACTGTTATTTATAACTAGTTTTGCAGACAACATTTGTTCCAACCGGAAATAAATCTGCCCCAACCGGGAATATATTTTGTTTCAACCGGGTTTAATGCCGAATATCATAGTAAAACAAAAAAACACCTTCAAATTTCAATTTCCTTCTAACAAAAGTATAAAAGTGTCCATTCTTCAGAAAAAACTGTCCTGATTTTGGACAGCTGTTCTTCGAAGTATCTTTATTTCAATGTAACTAGCATTGGCATGATTCTTGCTTTCTATAACAATATAACTTTATAAAAGTGGAGGTCAGGCGAAAATGAAAATGAGCGAAACAAAAGCGATTGTTACCGGAGGAGCATCCGGGTTAGGGGAAGCGACTGTCAGGAAAATCATCGGGCAGGGGGGAAAGGCTGCGATTCTGGATTTATCAGTGGAACGCGGTGAAACTCTTGTAAAGGAACTTGGGGAACAGGCAGTTTTCGTACAAACAGACGTAACGAGTGAAGAAGATGTAAGAAATGCTATCAATAAAGCAATCGAGTCATTCGGTTCGATTAACACGGTGGTAAACTGTGCCGGGATTGGGGTTGCAGGAAAGCTGCTATCAAGAAAAGGCGTCCATTCGCTGGACATGTTTTCAAAGGTCATTTCCATCAACTTGATTGGAACCTTCAATGTCATCCGGCTTGCTTCCGAGCAGATGTCCCAGAATGATCCAAATGAACTCGGCGAGAGGGGAATCATCATCAATACGGCCTCCGTTGCCGCGTTCGACGGCCAAATCGGCCAGGCGGCATACAGTGCTTCAAAAGGCGGGGTGGTCGGTATGACGCTGCCAATTGCAAGGGAACTTGCTGCATACGGCATCAGGGTGATGACGATAGCTCCCGGCCTATTCCATACGCCAATGTTCGACTCGCTTCCGGCAGAAGCAAGGGACTCGCTTGGAAAAATGGTGCCATTCCCGCAGCGGCTTGGTTACCCGGAGGAATACGCTCAGCTTGCTGAAAGTATTATTATGAATCCAATGCTTAACGGTGAAACAATCCGTCTTGATGGAGCAATCAGGATGCAGCCGAAATGATGAAAAGCCCTTTCCTGTCAAAGGAGAGGGCTTTTTCTTATGGTAAAAATTTCGCGTTGTTGAAAATGCAGAAAACAAATATGATATTTTTGTAATATAACATTTCATCAGAGAGCAGGGGACAATTAGAGTGACAACGAATTTTTTTAGAATTTTCATGCTTTTATTCTTAACAGCGGCAGTTTCTTTCCCGCAATTCGCTTCTGCAATGGCTGAGGTCATATCTTTCAGTCAATCTACCGGAACTGTTGCGTACCAGGGAAACAGTGTACCTGGATATGTTACGTTTGAGCTGAAAACGAGTGAACCGACTCGCGGGCATATTTTAGCGGTAGGCAATGGTGTCCAGACTCAAATCAACCTATCAAGTACAGATTTTAAAACAGTACATAGAATAGATTGGGTGCCATGGGATGATACGAAGAAAGCTCCATTGCCTCCGGGTGAATACCAGCTAAAGGCGTATTTATCAGACCAGGGCTATAACCAGATGCAAGGTTATCCGCTCGGAAAACTGACCGTTGTGGCGGAGACGAATCCAAAGCCATTATTCGATCAGGTTTCGATTAATCCTTCCATGTTTTCTCCGAAATACGGAGGAGCGGAAAATGTACAAATTCCTTTCAACTTGAACCGACCGGCTGAAGTACAACTGAGCATCTGGCAAAATGGTGCCGAAGTTTACGCTGGAAGCAAAATGAAGCTTTTGCCTGGCAGCAATTCCGTAAACTGGAACGGAACGGATAAGGCAGGACGAGTTGTTGCGGACGGAACCTATGATGTCTACTTTAACTACATCGAGACTGCATTTAACTACCCTGCAACGAAACAGTCAGCACAAAAAGCAGGAACGGTCTCCATTAAGGACGGCGACTACAATATACCTCAATGGAGATTGAAAGAAGTTGTTACGGACGCTGTCTTCACCTCTGATATCATCAGCCCGGACGGTGATGGTGTGAACGACACGGTCACAGGGAAATTCACATTGGCAGAGCCGGCAAAAGTATCCGTCTATATTGCGAACGCTGCTGGCGCGCATATGAAAAATGTTGTTGCAGGTCAGTCATTCCCGGCGGGAACACATTCTTTCACATGGGATGGAACCGACTTTAATGGCGGAAAAGCCGTAAACGGAAACTATTTTATAAAAGTCATGGTAATTGAAGGCAGTAACACCGGCTATATCTCTTTTACAGATTCAGTCAGGTTTGAAGGCGGCTATGAGTTCAAGGCCCTTCAGCCTGAAAAGCGAGTGAGGGTAACCTCTGAGACCGCGAAGCTTTCGATCTATCCAATGAGTCAGGGATATACGGCTGTAAAAGGCGATACTTTCCCGTTAATGTCCGAAACAGTTGAAAATGGCCGGTACGAGGTGCTGGTCAAAGAAGGTGTAACCGGTACGATCAATGTAAGTGATGTGGAACTTGTGGCTGAATCCACTCCGCCGGCAGTTCCTAACACGATTGATTACACCGTGGCGAGCGGCGACACACTATGGAAGATTGCTGCTAAGTTCAACAGCAGCATTTCCGATATCGTCACACTGAATGATCTTGATCCAAATCAGTATTTATATGTTGGGCAAAAACTGAAGGTGCCAGCTCCGGCTACACCTGAACCGACACCACAGCCAGTGGTATATACGCTCCAAACAGGAGACACTCTCTGGAAGATTGCCCAAAAATATGGCACAACAATTGATGCCATCGTGAAAGCGAATAATCTGGATCCGGCCAAGTATTTGTATATCGGACAGAAACTTACTATTCCATCGACAACTGCTCCGGAACCGCCGGCTGCCCAGCAAGTCATCCATACAGTTGTAAGTGGAGATACACTGTGGAAAATCAGTGTTAAATATGGCACAACCATCGATGCGGTTGTGAAAGCAAATAATCTAGATCCGGCAAAATACCTGTATATTGGCCAGAAACTCACCATTCCACGCTAAAAATCATCACCTGCTCCTCACCTGGGGGCAGGTTTTTTCATGGCTAATAAGTGTACTTTCCCCAACAGTGTTATATAATTAAAGTTATAATATTCAGAAATTTTTAACTGGAGGGGGGAAGTTAATGCTTGAATTCAGGGATATCGTCACCCCTGTTGACTGTCTGGTCACAGAGACAACAACTTTGCAGGAGGCAGTGGAAATCTTCAGGGAGAAGAAATGGAATCTCCTGCCCGTTACTGATACTGAAAAGAACCTTCTGGGAGTTTTTACCCGCAGCGGCTTGTATCAAATGATCCTTGAAGGCAGTCCCCTTGAAACGGCAATACTTCCATACATAAAGAAGGAAGCTAGATCCATTCGAATCGACACTCCTTATCGCGAGATCGAGCAGATTGTAAAAACAAGCAAGGTTGGTACCGGCGTGGTGCTGGATGAACAGGATAAAGTCATCGGTTTACTGACCAAGACCGAAATGGTGGTCGCTTTGCTAAAATCTGCGAATACCCTCAAGGACCAACTGGAAACAATCCTTCAGCACTCCAATATCGGTGTGCTCATGACTGACGGCAGGATGCAGATGATTTATGCAAATGAAGCTTTTACGAAAATCAGCGGACGGACTCTTGATTCAATTATATCCAGGAAGCTCGGCGATATTTTTCCTGGGTTGCTGAATGGAGATGACACGCCTCATCATTATGAAAAATTTAAATCGATTCTTCATATCTCTTCCTATGAAACAGTGAACCATGAAGAAGGGAAAATCCTGTTATTCCAGGATATTTCTGAATTTGAAAAAATGGCAGAAGAACTCGAGACGGTTAAAAAGCTTAAGCTGACAATCGAGACGACACTCGAGAATGCATATGATGGAATCCTGATGACGGACGAAAAAAACATCATCACCATGGTCAGCCCGCCATTGCTCGAACTGTTCAACCTGGAGAAAACAGAAGTTTTATATAAACCAGTCGAGCAAGTCCTTCCGCAACTGAAGCTTGGCAATGTGTTCCGGTCGGAAATGGCGGAAGTCAGCGACTTTAACGAGTTGAACGGTATCCGATATATTGTCCATCGAATTCCAATCAAGAAGGATGGCAAGGTGATCGGAGCGATTGGCAAAGTGATGTTCCGCCAGTTGAATGAGGTCAGCGAGTTGTTCAAGCGACTTCAAAAAGCTGAGAACAAGGCAAGCTTTTACCACCAGCAGCTGCAGAAATCCGAGTCGGCCAGGTTCACATGGGACCATATTTTCAGCAAGGATTCTTACATGGAAAAATTAAAGAAAAGTGCAGCCAAAGCAGCGAAAGGCAGATCCACTGTATTGATTAGAGGTGAAAGTGGTACAGGGAAAGAATTGTTCGCACATGCCATCCATAACAGCAGTGCCCGAAGTGAAGGGAAATTCGTTGTCGTCAATTGCGCAGCCATCCCTGAAGACCTGCTAGAATCCGAGTTCTTCGGTTATGAAGAAGGTGCCTTTACGGGGGCGAAACAGCGCGGCAAGATTGGGAAGTTCGACCTTGCCAATGGAGGCACGCTTTTCCTCGATGAAATAGGCGATATGTCTCTGTCCCTTCAGGCCAAACTGCTAAGAGTCCTGCAGGAGCGAGAGTTTTACAGGGTAGGCGGAAATGTGCGCGTGAAGGTCGATGTCCGTATTATCGCTGCGACAAACCGTAACCTGGAAGAGATGGTAAGGCAGGGGGAGTTCAGGGAAGACCTTTACTACCGACTGAATGTCATTTCCTTGAATATTCCGCCGCTGAGGGACCGCGTTCAGGATGTTGAGTATTTGATTACTGAATTAATGAAAGAATTGAACTCCATGCTGGGTACGAGCATCACCGGCATCTCATCACAGGCAAAAACAGCACTCCTTCGCTATGAATGGCCGGGCAATGTGCGTGAATTGCGGAATGTCCTGGAGCGCGCAATGACCTTTGCCGAGCATGGGAAAATACAGTCAGAGGATCTGCCGGATTACTTACTGTCGCAACTATCCAGCCCACTTATCGAACAAATCAGCCTTGCAGAAGATGCCGAGCTTGGCGCGATCAGAAAGGCCCTCTCCCAGACAAACGGAAACAAGGCAAAGGCAGCAAAACTTTTGGGGATCAGCCGTTCAGGATTATATGAAAAAATAAAGAAATACCAGCTGAGCGTATAGCATGTCATTTGCGAACTGGAAAAAACACGTGTTTTTTTCCAGTTCGCCAATAAATCTTGGAAATCGCCAATAAAGTTGTGAACTCCGCCAATAAAAATAAAAAATCGCTAATATATCCATAACGGATCAATTATAAAACTGATTTAACACCAATTATGTTGACTCCTTATAATTAAATGAGCCAAAAGGCAGGATTTTCTACTCGATAAGTTGTCAGGCTGAATTTTATAAGCGATATTCCGTCGAATTAACCTTCTCGTTATATGTCCAACCATGGTGTCCAATTTCCGGACACTATGATTTACATTCATATCGATTCCTGCCTTGAAATACCGTATTTATCATTTTTAGAAAATTGGCATAATTATTGCATATAAAAATATGAATGCGTTTTCTAATATAACCAGGGGGGAAGCTTTATATGGATATTGGGTCATATTTAGCGCAAAATGCCAGGAAAACACCAGAGAAGCTTGCGATCGTGTGTGAGGGAAGGAGCTTTACGTACCAGCAGTTTAATGAGGAAGTGAACAAGCTTGCCCATGGGCTGCTCAGTCTGGGGATTCACAAAGGCGATAGAATTGCTTTAATGATGAAGAACTCTGATCAGTTTGTGTTTGCATTTTTTGCAGGTGCTAAAATCGGGGCGGTCATTGTGCCGGTGAATTTCCGCCTGACAGCCTCAGAGGTTCATTACATACTGGAACAGTCCGGGACTGTGCTGGTAATTTGCGATGATGAGTTCGAGGAGATCATCACTTCAGCAGGCGAAGGAACAAATGCAGCCCATGTCATCACGACTGGAACCCCAAAAGCAGTTGGACATCATTCATTCGAAAATGTCCTTTCCGAAAATTCCGCGGAACCACGAATTGAGGTCAGTGATGACGATGACCTTGAAATCCTGTATACATCCGGGACGACCGGCAGGCCAAAAGGAGCACTGTTTGACCATAAACGAGTATTCAATGTTGGCCTGACAATGATGATCAGCATGGCCATTAACCAGGAGGAACGTATCCTCCACATCGCCCCGCTGTTCCACTCGGCACAGCTTAATTTATTCCTGATTTCAGGTGTCGTACTGGGAGCAACCCATATCATCCATCGCGAATTCCACCCGGTCACAACCCTGCAGGCGATTCAACAGCATAAAATCACCCACTTCTTTGGGGTCCCTGCCATGTACAACTTCATGCTCCAGGTTCCTAATGCAGGGGATTATGATCTTTCACCGATTAAAAGATGCGGCTATGGTGCTGCGCCAATGGCCCCCGAACTCGTACGGAAGAGCATGGAATTATTCAGGACTGATCAATTTTATAATCTGTGCGGACTGACCGAAGCTGGTCCTGGCGGCATCCTGCTTGGTCCTGAAGGACATAAACACCATCTTGGAAAAGGAGGGAAGGCTGCTTTCCTGACCGAAGCAAGGGTGGTCGATGAAGAAGGCAAGGATATAAAACCTGGAGCTGTTGGCGAATTCGTCATCAAAGGCGAATCCATCATGAAGGAATATTACAAGAAGCCGGAAGAAACGGCAAAAACGATTAAAGATGGCTGGCTTTATACAGGTGATCTGGCCACGATCGATGAAGCAGGATATATCACCCTTGTTGACCGGAAAAAAGACATGATCATTTCCGGCGGCGAAAATGTATACTCCATCGAGGTGGAAGAAGTACTTTATGAACACCCGGCCGTATTGGAGGCAGCAATTATCGGTATCCCTGATGAAGTTTGGGGTGAAGCCGTCTGTGCAGTCATTGTGCCTAAGAAGGATGCGGTTGTTGATGAGCAGGAGTTAAAGAGTTTTTGCCGCCAAAAACTTGCAGGCTATAAAGTTCCGAGAAAAATATTTATTGAAGAAGCATTGCCAAGGAATGCTTCAGGTAAAATCCTGAAATACCAACTTCGCCAGAAACTGAATGAAGTGAAACTTTAATAGTTTGATAGAAAGAGGGAGATAAAAAAATGAAACACCCTTATTTAACGAATGACCATGAAATTTTCCGCAGGTCGCTTAGGAAGTTTTTAGAGAAGGAAGCATATCCTTTCTACGACCAGTGGGAAGAGGAGCGGATGATTCCGCGCTCCTTCTGGGAGAAAATGGGCGAGCAGGGCTATCTTTGCCCTGATATTGATGAGGAATACGGCGGCAGTGAAGTAGACTGGGGCTTTGCGGTTGTCATCAATGAAGAGCTCGAGCGTGTAGGCTCAGGACTGGTTGGAGTAGGATTGCATAATGATATTGTTGTTCCGTATATCACCGCATATGGAACAGATGAACAGAAAAAACGCTGGCTGCCAAAATGTACGACTGGCGAGATCATTACCGCGATTGCGATGACAGAGCCGGGTACCGGTTCGGATCTGGCGAATATCCAGACGACAGCAATCCTTGATGGTGACCACTATATTCTAAATGGGCAAAAAACCTTCATCACCAACGGCATCCAATCTGATTTGATTGTCGTTGCCTGTAAAACCGATCCTAAAGCGAACCCGAAGCATAAAGGAGTCAGCTTGCTTGTCGTTGAGCGTGACACACCAGGTTTTTCACGAGGGAGGAAACTGAATAAGGTTGGGCTTCACTGCCAGGATACGGCAGAGCTCATATTCGAGGATTGCCGGGTACCTAAGGAGAATCTGTTGGGTGAGGAAGGTAAGGGATTCCTCTATTTAATGGAAAAGCTTCAGCAGGAACGCCTTCTGGTTGCGATTGCGGCACAGACAGCGTCTGAGGTCATGCTCAAGCAGACGATAGAGTATGTCAAAAGCCGTGAAGCCTTTGGCAAACCTGTCAGCAAATTTCAAAACACGCAATTCAAGATTGTTGAGATGGCGACAGAAATCGAAATGGGCAGAGCTTTCCTTGACCAGCTGATTGCCGAGCATATCGAGGGCAAGGATGTGGTCACAAAGGTATCGATGGCGAAGTGGAAGCTGACAGACAGCGCGAGGAAAATTGCCGCGGAATGCATGCAGCTGCATGGCGGTTATGGATATATGGAAGAATACGAGATCGCGAGAAGATTCCGTGATATTCCGGTTGCCAGCATCTATGCCGGGACAAACGAAATCATGAAAACTATCATTGCTAAAAACCTTGGATTATAGACTAACAGACAATCAGAAAGGAAGATGAAGCATGCGTGAAGTGGTAATCGTCGAAGCCGTCAGGACACCTGTCGGCAGGAGAAAAGGGTTGTTAAAGGATATCAGGCCGGATGAACTGGCTGCAGGAGTTTTGAAAGAGGTTGTGAAGCGGGCTGGAATTGATGCGGGGCTGGTGGAAGATGTCATCTTTGGCTGTGTGACACAGTCAGGAGAACAGGCCGGAGATATTGCCAGGGTAGCCGCTTTGACTGCTGGTTTCCCGATTGAAGTTCCAGGAACGACCATTGACCGCCAATGCGGATCCAGTCAGCAGGCAGTCCATTTTGCTGCCCAGGCGATTCTTTCGGGGGACATGGATGTCGTCATTGCCGGCGGCGTTGAAAATATGACCCGTGTTCCAATGGGGTCGAATTACCAGGACGCCAACCCTTTCAGTCCTAAATTAAGAGAGCAATACGAGATGATCCATCAAGGACTATCAGCAGAACGGATTGCGGAGAAATACGGTTTTACCCGCCGGGAGCTTGATGAATTCTCTGCGGAAAGCCACCGCCGGGCTTTGAAGGCGCAGGCTGAAGGTTATTTTGAAAAAGAAATCATGCCGATGGAGGTCACACTAGAAAATGGTGAAACGATTTCGATGACGGAGGACTCAGGGCCGCGTGAAGGAACGACACCTGAAGTGTTGGCCGGGCTGAAAACGGTGTTTAAAGAGGATGGTGTCATCCATGCAGGGAACTCGAGCCAGATCAGTGACGGAGCAGGAGCGCTGCTGTTGATGAGCCGTGAAAAAGCAGAAGAGCTTGGCTTGAAACCGCGCTTCAAGGTCCACACCAGGGTAGTGGTAGGTTCAGACCCGACACTGATGCTGACAGGCCCGATTCCTGCCACAGAAAAGGTCCTCAAAAAAGCCGGGCTAAAGCTTGAGGACATCGATGTATTCGAAGTCAATGAAGCGTTCGCACCTGTCCCGATGGCATGGCTGAAGGAAACAGGCGCAGACCCAGCGAAGCTGAATCCGAATGGAGGGGCAATTGCGCTCGGTCACCCTCTTGGAGCAAGCGGCGCCCGCCTGATGATTTCGATGATGCACGAACTGGAACGTACCGGCGGCCGATATGGCCTGCAAACAATGTGCGAAGGACATGGCATGGCGAACGCCACCATAATTGAGCGGTTAGATTAATAGATTCCTAAATACTCATTGATGCTCGAAGTTCAAAGAAAATAGAAAAACAGGTCACCAATAAGGTCTATTGGCGCCTGAAAACAGCGGAAAAAGGGAAAAAGGTCACCAATGAGGTCTATTGGCGCCCGAAAACAGCAGAAAAAGGAAAAAGAGGTCACCAATAAGGTCCATTGGTGCCCGAAAACAGCAGAAAAAGGAAAGACAGGTCACCAATGAGGTCCATTGGCGCCTGAAAACAGCAGAAAAGAGAAAGAATAGGTCACCAATGGAACTTCCATATACAGCTACTCTGAAAAGCATAAAACGACATTTTATTAGGAGGAATGCAAATGAGCACAACGATCGGCAAGATTTTTGACCTGACCGTAATGAAGTTCCCGAACAAGGAAGCCCTCTATGATGTCCGCAAGAATGTCCGCTTTACGTACAGTGAATGGAATGACGAGGTGAACAGGCTCGCCAATGCGCTTCTTGCTGAAGGAGTGAAGAAGGGGGACCGTGTATCAACATTCACTTTCAATACTGAGGAGCTGGGCACAGCGTTTTTTGCATGTGCTAAGATTGGCGCAGTCTTCAATCCTATCAATTTCAGGCTGCTGGGGGAAGAGGTTGCGTTCATCCTGGGAGACGCTGCGCCGAAGGTTGTCCTTTTTGAGAAAGCGGTGGAACCGGTCATTGCTTCGATTGAAAACAGGTTCCCGCATATCTCTTTCTGGTATATCGACGAAGATACGCCTGATTATGCCCAGAGCTACCATGAAAAAGTAAATGCGGCAGATACGAAGCAGGTTCAAGTTGAAGTGAATGAAAATGACCTATACGCAATTATGTACACAAGCGGTACGACTGGGAGGCCAAAAGGAGTCATGCACAAGCATCGCAATATGGTTGAGCAGAGTATGATTGTTGTCGGTTCAACTAAACTGGGTGCGAATGATAAAGGATTGGTGACTGCGCCAATGTTTCACTGCGCTGAACTGCATTGCGCCTTCCTGCCTAGAATCCATGTCGGCGGCAGCAATGTCATCCTCCATCAATTCGCACCAAAGAAAGTACTTGAGCTGATTGATTCGGAGAAAATCACGAAGTTCTTTGCCGCTCCAACAATGTGGAATATGCTTTTACAGGAGAAGCTGTCAGACTTTAATATCGAAAGCTTGAAGCTGGGATTGTATGGAGCCGCCCCGATGGCTCCGTCCCTTGTCCATGCCTGCCATGATCAGCTTGGCATCAAGCTTGTCCAGGCATATGGTATGACGGAAATGGGACCGGCCATCACCTTTCTTTCTGAGGAAGACCAGCTGACAAAAGCAGGTGCTGCTGGCCAGGCATGCCTGAACCACGAAATCCGGATTGTCCGCCCGAATGAGGATGGACCGTCCGATCCCGAAGACGTCCTTCCGCCTGGCGAAAGCGGTGAAATCATCGTCCATGGTCCATGCATGATGTCAGGCTATTTCAATCGTGAAGAAGCAACAGAAAAAGCGATGTACAAGGGCTGGTACCATTCAGGTGATATTGGCTACCTCGATGAAGAGGGTTATCTGTGGGTGAAGGACAGGGTGGATGACATGATCATCAGCGGCGGTGAAAATATTTATCCTCGCGAGGTCGAGGATGTTCTCCATGCCCATGAAGGTGTGCTTGATGTGGCGATTGTCGGGCAGCCGGATGACCGCTGGGGTGAATCTGTAACAGCCTTTGTCGTGAAAAAAGATCTGCAGGTAACGGAAGAAGCGTTGGATGAATGGTGCAAAAACAGTGACAGCCTGGCAAATTACAAACGCCCGCGCAAGTATCTGTTCGTTGAGGCACTGCCACGGAATGCGAGCGGGAAAATCCAGAAATTCATGCTGCGCAAGCAAATGGAGGAATTGTTTTCAAAAGGACAGCCGACTTAGTGGAAAGGATTTTCAATCATGTTGAATGGTATTAAAATCGTCGACTTCACGAATTATATCCCGGGCCCTTTTGCAACCCTGAGGCTGGCGGAACTTGGGGCGGAGATTGTCAAGGTTGAAGCACCCGGCGGAGACCCGGCAAGGAACACTGGACAAGGATATGTCTTCAACGCCCATAACCGCGGTAAAAAAAGCATCGTAATCGATTTGAAGCAGACGGAAGGAAAAATGCTTGCCCTTGATTTGCTTGCGGAGGCGGATGTCATAGTTGAAAGCTTCAGACCAGGAGTGATGGAAAAGCTGGGTCTTGGCTATGGGGACGTAAAAAAGCACAACCCGGCCATCATCTATTGCTCGGTGACCGGCTACGGTTCAGGTGGAGAAATGAGCGGACTCGGCAGCCATGACCTGAATTACATGAGCTTGAGCGGGGCTTTGGCCCAGTTGAAGGACAGTACAGGAAGGCCGGTTCATCCAACCCATACTTTTTCCGACTATATCGGGGGATTGGCTGCGAGTGAACGGATTCTCGCAGCGCTGGTAGCAAGGGGGAGAACTGGAGAGGGAAGCTATCACTGTATCGCGATTGCCGACAGTATGGCTTCCCTGATGGCGAATCATGTGCTGATCGAAAAAGAGACGGGATACCAGCATGGCGTTTCAGTCCTGAACGGTACTGTCATCGGCTATGGGATTTACGAAACCAAGGACGGGCGCTATGTCAGCCTTGGGGCTCTAGAACCAAAATTTTGGAGTAATTTTTGCCATGCTGTTGGCCATCCGGATTGGCAGCCTGCGCATTATTCCAAACCGGAAGAATCCAATCCTGTCTACCTGGAGCTTGTTCAGTTGTTTAAAAGCAAATCGTTGTCAGAGTGGGCGGGATTCGGCATGGAAGTTGACTGCTGCCTGACCCCTGTCCTTGAGGCAGGCGAGTTGTCGGACTATCCATATTGGAAGGAAAAGAGCTTCATCCTGCCAGAAGGCCAAATTAAAATGCATGGCGATTTGCCAGCGCGGGAGAGTACGTCCTCTCCTGAAAAAGGAGAACAGACAGAAGAAATTATAAAAGAGTGGCTAGGTGCAGAAATCAGGTTAAATAAGAATTCTTAGTGAGCGGAAGGGGAATGGACGGTTATGATGAATGTTCCATTGACAGTAGGATCTCTTTTGGAAAGAGCAGAAAAGTTTTTCCCGAAAAAGCAGGTAGTGTCGAGGACACTATCAGGTATTCACCGATTCACCTACAAGGAAATTGGCGAGCGGACCCGCAGACTTGCCAGCGCGCTTGAAAAGCTTGGTATCGAAAAAGGTGACCGTGTCGGCACTTTTGCCTGGAACCACCATCGTCACCTGGAAGTTTATTTTGCTGCACCTGGGATGGGAGCTGTGCTCCATACGATCAATATCCGACTATCTCCCGAGCATGTCTCATATATTATCAATCATGCTGAGGACAAGGTTTTGCTTGTCGATGAGGATCTTGTGCCGTTGATTGAGCGGAGCAAGGATCAATTTAAAACGGTGGAAGCATATATCATCATGACCGACAAAGACGAGCTGCCGGAAACAACATTGGAACCTGTCTATTCATATGAAGAATTATTGCGGGAATCAAGTCCAGAGTTTGAATTCCTAAAAGATTTAGATGAAAATGATCCGGCGGGAATGTGCTACACTTCAGCCACAACCGGCAACCCAAAGGGGGTTGTTTACTCCCATAGAGGTATCGTACTCCACAGTTTCGCGTTTGGCCTGGCTGATACTGCTGCATTATCGGAAACAGATGTCGTCCTGCCGGTTGTCCCGATGTTTCATGCCAATGCCTGGGGTCTGCCTTTCGCCGCGACATGGTTCGGTTCGACCCAGGTGCTTCCCGGCCCGCTGTTCACCCCGAAGCTGCTGGCAGATTTGATTGAACAGGAGAAGGTCACCTTCACCGCAGGAGTACCGACAATCTGGCTAGGCCTGCTGAATGAACTTGAAAAAGGAAGCTATGATACATCATCGCTCAGATCGATTGTTTGCGGAGGTTCTGCTGCACCGCGCGGCATGATCAAAGCATTCGAAACGAAGTACAAAATCCCGTTCCTGCACGCATATGGCATGACTGAAACCACTCCCCTGACAACAGTTTCCCGTTTGAAGAGCTATCAGGTTGGGCTAGAGGAAGATGAAATCCTCGACATCCGTTCAAAGCAGGGGCTGCTCGTTCCTGGCCTGGAGATGAAAGTCATCGGAGGAAATGGTGAAGTAAAGTGGGATGGAGAAGAAATGGGAGAACTGCTGCTGCGGGGGCCATGGATTGCGGACGAATATTATAAAGATGAACGATCAGCAGATGCATTCCGTGATGGCTGGCTTTATACAGGCGATGTCGCCACAGTGGATGAAGAAGGCGTCATCAAGCTTGTTGACCGGACAAAGGACTTAATCAAGAGCGGGGGCGAATGGATCTCATCCGTTGACCTTGAAAACGCCCTTATGGCGCATGATGCCGTGTTCGAAGCAAGTGTCGTAGCCGTTCCACATGAACAATGGCAGGAACGCCCGATTGCCTGTGTCGTCCTTAATGAGCAATACAAAGGTCAGGTCGACAAGGATGAGCTGCTAGAATTCATTGCACCCCAGTTCGCCAAGTGGTGGCTGCCAGATGATGTAGTGTTTATGGAAGAAATCCCGAAAACCTCCGTCGGAAAATTCCTGAAGCGGGCATTGAGGGACCAATTGAAAGACCATCTGGTGCAGAATTCATAATGAATAATAACGGCAAAGTGCTGCTTGTGGGTGCGATTAGTTCATAAAGGTGCCCTTATGAGAAGGGAAACTCCAGTATAAGCGCACGAAAAGGAGAGAAAGGTGCCCTTATGGGAAGGGAAACACGTGTATAAGGGTACGAAAAGGAGAGAAAGGTGCCCTTATGAGAAGGAAAACTCCTGTATAAGGGTGCGATAAGGAGAGAAAGGTGCCCTTATGAGAAGGAAAACTCCTGTATAAGGGTGCGATAAGGAGAGAAAGGTGCCCTTATGAGAAGGGAAACTCCTGCATAAGGGTACGAAAAGGAGAGAAAGGTGCCCTTATGAGAAGGGAAACTCCTTTATAAGGGCACGAAAAGGAGAGAAAGGTGCCCTTATGAAAATGGAAACTCCTGCATAAGGGTACGAAAAGGAGAGAAAGGTGCCCTTATGAAAAGGGAAACTCCTGCATAAGGGTACGAAAAGGAGAGAAAGGTGCCCTTATGGGAAGGGAAACTCCTGTATAAGGGCACGAAAAGGAGAGAAAGGTGCCCTTATGAGAAGGGACATTCCTGCCTAAGGGCACTATTAACTCTTAAATGTAACCTTAGTGAATAACCTAATAAATGAGCCGGCTGTCAAAGTGCAGCCGGTTTTAATTTGAAAAAGAATTGCAAAAATCAGGAAAATGATTTAGTATTTAGTTAAATAACTAAATACTTAAATTATCTCAAACAAAGGGAGGTATTTAGCTTGAATGATGCTTTCAAAGCACTTTCAGACCCTACCAGAAGAAAGATCCTCGATCTGTTGAAGGATAGGGATATGACTGCTGGAGAAATCGCAGACCAGTTTAACATGACAAAACCGAGTATCTCACAACACTTGAAGCTGCTGAAGAATGCCGGTTTGATCCAGGATGAGAAGCAGGGACAGTTCATCATTTATTCTCTTCATACGACTGTCTTCCAGGAGCTCATCAGCTGGGCGTTCAGCTTTACAGAAAATAATAAAGACCGGGAAGGGGAAAAATAAAATGAAAAAGCATGTATTGCCTTTGACTATGATCGGCCTCCTGATCCTTGCGTGGATTATTGCGTTTCCGAAGCTGCCTGAACAAATGCCGATTCACTGGGATGTAAACGGGGAAGCAAATGGTTTTGCTTCTAAGCTCAATGCAATGTTCTCTACACTTGGTATCATGGTGATCCTGTATATATCCATGGCTTTCTTGCCAAAAGTAGATCCAAGGAAAACAAACTATAAGTACTTCTCGAAAAGTTATCGCATTATATTAAATGCCATTATAGGAGTCCTTTTTGTCATCAACATACTGATGCTGGCAAATGCGATTGGGTATGATGTCCCTTTTGGCAGTATCGGCCCGCTGATTGTCGGAATTATCTTTATGATCCTTGGAAACTATATGCCTCAGGTCCGGTCTAACTTTTTCATTGGCATTCGAACTCCATGGACACTCAGCAGTGATGAAGTATGGAAAAAGACACATCGGGCTGCTTCAAAAATCTTTTTCTTTGGCGGTCTGGCCATGATATTGGCTACCTTCGTTCCTGGTTATTGGAAGGAAGCAGTGCTTTTCAGCGTGATTGCCGTTACCGTCATTGCGCCTTATATTTATTCTTACGTTCTTTTCAATAGAAAGCTATAGAGATACCAAAGAAAGGAACTTGATGTCGGGGAGGAACAAATGTTGACGGTCCAAAAAATGGATCGTTTTTTTATCTTTCAATTCAAAAAATTCACCAAAAAGAGTATGATAGAAGGTATAAAAATTCGGAAGACGAAATAACGTTATTGGTCAACTGGGGGTACGTTTTCTATGAGTATATTTTCATTTGTAAAACCATATCGCATTCCAATCGCAGCTGCACTAAGCTTAATGCTTATCGAATTGGCTGTTGAACTTTTCCAGCCGCTTTTGATTGCTAAGATTATCGATGAAGGAATTGTCGCAAGGGATCTTGACACGGTCATCAAATGGGGCGGAGTCATGCTTGGAATCTCCTTTCTTGCCTTTGCATCGGGTATTGCGAACTCGTTCATAGCTGCCCGTGCAGGCCAAAGTTTTGGCTTTGACCTTCGAGAAAAGCTGTTTGCGAAAGTCCAGGCTTTTTCGTTCACAAACTTCAGCCATTTCCCCTCCTCTTCTTTGATCACGAGGATCACCAATGATGTGACCCAGCTGCAGAATACGTTCTTCATGAGCCTGCGGATTGCGATGCGTGCCCCACTTCTTGTGATCGGGGGAATCATCATGGCCATGATGGTTCATGTGAAATTGGCCCTGCCGTTTGTCATCATCATCCCGCCACTGTTGATTTTCCTAATTTGGATCATGAGGAAGGCTGCAGGTTTATTTAAAAATGTTCAGAAGCGTCTTGACAGAGTGAATGGCGTAATGAGGGAAAACCTTGTTGGCATGAGGTTGATCAAAGCTTTTGCCAGGGGGAATTATGAAGGTACTAGATTTGAAAAAGCGAATAATAAACTAAGAGAACGAACAGTGTTTGCTTTGAGGGTGACTGAAGCAACGATTCCAGTGCTGCTGCTATTCATGAATTTAAGCGTCATTGCGGTTCTATGGTTTGGAAAAATAGACGTTCAGTCTGGCAGGGTGTCTGTAGGTGAAGTGGTCGCGATCGTGAACTACGCTGCGAGGATTACTGCTGCTTTTTCAATGTTTTCATGGATCATAATGGTATTCTCACGTTCCAGGGCATCGGCTGAGCGTGTAACGGAAGTACTGAATGAGGGAGTCGATCTTGAAGATACCGCTGGAAGCCAGGATGTATACGGAATTTCTGCAGGTAAAATTGAGTTTGATAAGGTCTCATTCCAGTTCCCAGACACCAATATTCCGATTCTTGCAGATTTATCGTTTAAGATCGATCAGGGAGAAACCGTAGCGGTCCTTGGAGCGACCGGTGCGGGAAAAACGGCAATGTTCCAGCTTATCCCGCGCTTATACGATGTAACAAGCGGAGAAATCCGAATCGATGGCAAGAATATTAAGGATCTTAAGCTTAAAAGTCTCAGGGAGGGAATCGGCTACGTTCCTCAGGAGGCATTGCTGTTCACCGGATCGATCAAGGAGAACCTCGCCTGGGGCAAGCAGGATGCGACCGAAGAGGAGTTGGTCAAGGCAGCATCAGATGCCCAAATCCACGAAACAATCCAGAAACTGCCGAACAAATATGATACGCTTCTCGGGCAGAAAGGTGTCAACCTTTCGGGCGGACAGAAGCAGCGATTATCCATTGCTCGTGCATTGATTAAAAAACCCAAAATCCTTCTGCTCGATGACAGCACTAGTGCGCTGGATTTAAAAACAGAAGCAAAGCTGCTGCAAGCCATAAGCAAATATGAGTGTACAACAGTCATCATTACACAAAAGATCAGCACCGCCAAGGAAGCTGATAAAATTCTCTTGCTGGAAGATGGAGCTTTAATTGGCTATGGCGACCATCAATACCTGCTCAAGCATTCTTCGCTTTATCAGGCAATCTACAACTCCCAGTTCGGGGAGGTGAAGGCAGGATGCTAAAAAGGCAAAGAGAAAACAAGGCAGGCAGCAATAAAAGTACGGTTAAGGGGATTGGACCGACAATCAGGAGGATCTGGTCCTATCTTGCAGGCCAACGGAGCCTGCTGATCCTGGTCCTGTTAATGGTGGTGGCGAGTTCAGCGCTTGGATTGCTGGGCCCATTCTTGATCGGATGGGGCATCGATCAGTATTTTGCGACAGAATCAGCTGATGGTTTCACTTGGCTATTAATCGGCCTAGGTGCAGTTTACGTGATGCATTCCTTAACATTGTGGTTCCAAAGCTACTGGATGATCGGCATCGCTCAGAAGACTGTCTATATAATGAGGAGGCAGCTCTTCAGCCATTTTCACAAGCTCTCGATTGATTTCTTTAACAAACGCCAGCATGGAGAGCTGATGAGCCGGGTCACCAATGATATCGAAAATGTCAGCGCGACCCTGAATTCCTCTGTCATCCAGATTTTTTCGAGCGTGCTTACCCTTGCGGGAACATTGGCGGTCATGATTTGGCTGAGTCCTTTGCTTACCCTGGTGACGATGATTATCGTTCCATTGATGTTCATGGGGATGAAGTGGATTACGAGCCGTACCGGCAAACTATATAAGGAACAGCAGCGCAGGCTTGGAGAGATGAATGGATATATTGAGGAAACAATTTCCGGACAAAAAATCATCAAATCCTTTTCCCAGGAACCAAAAGTCATTGAAGAGTTCCGCATAAAAAATCAGCAACTGAAGGAATCAGGTTACTGGGCACAGACATTTACAGGCTTTATCCCGAAATTGATGAATATGCTCAATAACCTTAGCTTTACCATCGTGGCAGGAGTGGGCGGTTTCTTCGCCTTAAAAGGATATGTAACGATTGGGACAATTGTTATCTTTACCGAGTACTCCCGACAATTCACAAGACCGTTGAATGATCTGTCGAATCAGTTCAATACCTTGCTGTCAGCTGTTGCAGGAGCCGATCGTGTCTTTGACATCATTGATACGGAGGAAGAGGCTGTAGACGAAAAAGGAGCTGCACCTCTCCTTGGCATCACCGGAAAGGTCGAGTTCAAGGATGTATCTTTTTCCTATGAAAAGGGGGGAGATACCGTTTCTGATTTGAATTTTAACGCAGAACCTGGCCAAACGATTGCATTGGTTGGCCCTACGGGTGCTGGCAAGTCGACAATCATCAACTTGATTTCGCGTTTTTATGAACCAGATCAGGGGATGATTATGATTGATGGGCACGACAGTAAGAAAATCACCCGTGACAGCCTGAGGAAACAAATGGGATTCGTCCTCCAGGATTCATTTTTGTTCCAGGGAAGCATCAGGGAGAATATTCGATATGGAAGACTGGATGCTTCCGATGAGGAGGTAGAGAAGGCTGCCAGGGCTGCAAATGCCCATTCCTTCATTCAACGATTGCCGGAAGGGTATGATACTGAGCTTAGCCAGGATGATGCCGGGATAAGCCAGGGGCAAAAGCAATTACTATCGATTGCCAGAGCCATCCTTGCTGATCCTGCGATTTTGATACTGGATGAAGCGACAAGCAGCATTGATACAATCACTGAGTTGAAAATACAGGAAGCCCTCCAGCATCTGCTGAAGGGAAGAACAAGCTTCATCATTGCCCACCGCTTGAATACGATTAAAAATGCCGATCAGATTATCGTTATAGAGAATGGACAAATCATTGAAAAGGGCAGTCATGACGAATTGCTGGCACAAAAAGGTTTTTACCATGAACTTTATACAAGCCAGCTTGAAAAGAAAATGTTAATGAATTCATAGCAGGGAGCCTCAGGGCTCCTTTTTTATGTTCACAATGCTAATATATGACAAATTTCCCGGGGAATAGAGGAATCATGAAAACTTTGTCGTATTTCTAAAAGTGGATATTGCGTTTGGGCTATACTATTTAACGCTCTTCGATTGGAGAAGATAAAATGCTCGTCGAGAAACTCCTGTTGAATGTTTTGATCATTTTGCTGCCTATCTTTATTCATGGTGTTCTTTTTGATAACAAAAGTGTTGGGAAATCACCTTATTTATGCGGAATCCTGCAAAGCCTGGCTCTGTTTCTCTCGCTTGCGTTTTCATATGAACTGGGCGGATTATACTGGGATCTTCGGTATGTCCCTTTGGTAGTAGCATTTTTGTATGGGGGGCCGATTGCAGGGGGGATGGTCTTATTTACTTATCTTGCAACAAGGACATTCATGGGAGGGGATCTCCTTCTCGGTTATGCAAGCGGTTTTTTGGCAGCATTGTTTCCATTCTTGTTCATGAAGAGTTTTTGGACCTTTGATGCTAAGAAGAGGGTCAGGACAGCGGTTATTGTTGGTTTCTGGCCATCACTTTCTATGCTTATCATTTTAATCACTAATACTTTTCTCAGTAATGCAGCAGCATCAGAAGATTCAAATAAGGTCTTGATGAACATAACGATTTTTGGTGTGATACAGATTTTCTCTGTATGGGTAGCAGCTTTCCTCAATGAGGCATTGATAGAAAAGGATTTGATGAAGAAAGAAATCCTCAGGGCTGAAAAGCTTAATACATTGGGGGAACTTGCAGCGTCCATTGCACATGAAATCAGGAATCCACTGACAGTAGTGAAAGGTTTTCTGCAAATGATGCACAAGCAGGAAAAGGGAGATAACTTTTACTATTTGAGTCTGGTTCTGACTGAGCTTGGAAGGGCTGAGTCAATCATTAATGATTACCTGAATTTCGCAAAGCCGCAATTTGAAAAGCTGGAGGACGCAGAACTGGCTGAAATAATTACAGAAGTAACCATCCTCCTGGAAGCCTTTGCCGCAAAAGAAGGGGTACAGGTGAACGTAAAGCTTGAGTGGGGTGTGTTTGCAAAAGCCGACCGGAACCAGCTGAAGCAAGCTTTAGTGAATATAATAAAGAATGCAATCGAAGCCACGGAAGAAGGCGGGGAGGTCTTTGTCAGCCAGGCATCGGCAGGGCCAGAATCTTATGTCATCGTCTCAGACACAGGTAAAGGGATGGATCAGGAGCAGCTGGCACGTCTTGGGACACTTTTTTACACAACTAAAGATAAAGGTACCGGACTTGGTACATCCGTTTCAATGAAAATCATTGAAGCGATGGGCGGGTCTATTGCATTCAAGAGTGATTTAGGAGTAGGAACGGAAGCCACGATCATCCTGCCAACGTATAATAAGGATGCAGCAGGAGCAGATCCACTTCAGGGGAATGAAGCCATGTAATGATTTTCAAAGAAAATCGGACAAATAGAAAAAGCGAACCGTTATCGGTTCGCTTTCAAGTAACTTGCTACTCCACAAGATGTATAATAAATCATCCATTTATAAACTTTGCCGCGGTACAAAATTCCACTTGACCATTTTTAACCTAAACGACGCAAGCCCTACCTCTCTTGCATCCTTACGGCTCCGAAGCCGATCCAGTGTGAATAAGTTGTTACCTAAAAATAAAAGCAGAACGCCATTAATTGTTTACATAGTATTGGTTGTGACTCAAGTTACTTCCTTTTGGCGAAGCTTATTCATTATATTTCATTTTCCAGCAGATGTCAACTGTTTTTTTACAAATGTTTGAAGTCTTTACTGTTTCCGTAAATTTTCCTGTGCCATTTTCACGAGCTCCCGGACCATGCTTCCACCCAATTTTCCCCCAACTTTTCCAGCTTCCCGGGTTGAAAGATTACCGTTATAACCCTTATTAAGGGGAACGCCAACCTCTTTGGCTGTTTCAAATTTTGCATCCTCCGCTTTTATTGTACCGGCTACCTGTGCTTTTAGATCATCAAGTGCCTTCCTGGCTTCCGGTACAAGGATCTTATTCCTTCTTGCCATTAGTGATCCCTCCATAATGATCATTACATTCTCACGTTAGTATTGGTAATGAAGAAGAATATTATTAAATAATGAACCGTTCAGATTACGGGATATAGGTTTTATTGCATTAATAAAAGGGTAAATATTATAGCCAATTTAATTATCCTCAAACTTATCAACAAACAAAAACTATTATTTATAAGTACTCCACAGCTTTATCCACATTATCCACAGGAATATCGTTAAATTACGATAGATAAATAAACCCTAATATTAAAAGCTTTTAGAGAATTTATTAACAATATTCACATGTATGTGGGTAACTTATTTTTGTACAATTAGTGAAAATACTTGTTTAATGAAGCGGTTGGGAGTAAATTAGAAGTATCGAAAGTTAGTGAAGTAATTCACAAACTCAAGTTCCTGATTTGCTAACCGTAGATATTCCCCCTTCCCTTAAAAGGAAAAAGCAGAATCATTTTGATTCTGCTTTTTCCTATATGAGAGGGTTATTTTCTTCTGCTTTTGGCACGCTGGTCTGCAGCTTTTGAACGTGCCATTGCTTCAAGATCATCGTGGTCAGCTAAATCGCGATCGAATTCTACATCAATGCCATCAGATTTCATGTTTTTTGGTACTTGTGGAAGGGATGCTTTATTGCGATCACGTGTTTTGTGTCCATGTGCTCTTCCCATTCGAAAAACCCCTTTCAAAAGTTAAAAGTACGGAAATGCATTATTTCCGTACTTTTATGTTCCTCCAAAAGAAGCGCCTTAATGCCTAATATCTCTTTCCAGCTGCATAGCCGCCTGCTCTGTCTGCTTTTTTGAATTCTCGGCTGTATGTAACTTCCTGCATGCTTGATAATGTACTCTTTGTCTTATCCCTTTTTTTCTTATCCAATCCAATTCACCCTTTCAATGTGTGTACCTTATAAGTATTTCCTTGTTGAAAGGGATTAAACACCTTTATTTTCCTAAAATTCCTTTAAGGGCTTTTTCAAGTTCTGGATACTTGAATTTAAAACCGGCTTTTAGAAGCTTTGAGGGAACGACATTCTGGCCTTCCAGCAAAAGCATGCTCATATCTCCAAGAGCGATTTTCAGGGCAAAGGAGGGAACCGGAAGCCAATTGGGGCGTCCCAACACTTTGGATAAAATTTGGCCAAACTGATCCATTGTTACTGGTGAAGGAGAGACAAAGTTTACTGGACCGTCCAACTGGTCATTCCCAATTGCATAAATAATTCCACGAATGACATCCTCAATATGAATCCATGAGAGCCACTGAGTACCAGAGCCGACTTTTCCGCCCGCAAAAAATTTATACGGGAGCATCATCTTTGGCAAGGCTCCGCCATTTTTATCCAGGATCACACCGAATCGGCAAAGCACCACCCGGGAGCCTAATTCTTTTGCCTGGGTTGCGGCAGCCTCCCAGCGCCAGACCGTGTCAGCCAGAAAGTCATTAGCTGGATCCGATTGTTCGTTGAAAACTTCTGTCAGCGAGGTGCCGTAATAACCCACTGCACTTGCATTGATTAAGACAGGAGGCTTATTTTTAAGTGACTCGATAATCCTGTTCACTTCGCTGGTCGCCTTAATCCTGCTGTCCATGATCTTCTGTTTGTACTCATCTGTCCATCTGTCATTAATAGTTGCGCCTGCAAGATTCACGATTGCATTAATGCCTTCAAGCTCATTTTCCGGATTGTCAGCCTCATTGAGCCACTGAACAAATTTTGGATTATGGCTGCCTTGATCTTTCCTATTCCGGGTTAAAATGAATACTTCATGTCCGTTACGGATAAGTTCACTGCTTAAAGCCCTGCCGACAAGCCCTGTTCCTCCGGTTATGGCTATTTTCATGGTCAACCTCCTAAGTTTTCCTTTTATGTATATAGTACTGCTTTTAAAATGATAAACCTCCTTTGAATGTGTTAAAGTTTCTTTAGAGGTGAAAATCAAATGCCAGCCATTACGAAAATCTCCGTCCAAAAACACAATAAAGACAGATACAGCATTTTTACCGACAGCGGAAGGGGAGAAGAGTACGCGTTCAGCGTCGATGAAGATGTTTTAATAAAATATAATTTGAAAAAGGGAATGGAACTGGATGACTTTGCGGTCACGGAAATGCTTTTTCAGGACGATATCCGGAAAGCCTATAATACAGCAATCAATTATCTTTCACACCGCATGCGCTCAGAGTCTGAAGTCCGTGAACACCTTAAGAAAAAAGAAATCTCAGATTCCGTCATAAAAGAAGCAATCCATAAATTATATGAGTTTAAATTCCTGAATGATGAGGAATTTGCCAACGCTTTTGTCCGGACACAACTGAATACGACGGATAAAGGCGCGGAAGTCATTAAACTGGAACTGAAGGAGAAAGGGATTGCTCCCGATCTGATCACAAAAGTGGTCGATGAGGTCTCATTCGATGAACAGTTGGAAAAAGCAATCAAACTCAGTGAAAAATATGCTTTGAAGAATAAGAAGGACTCATCGAGGATCCTTAAGCAGAAAATTGAACAGATGCTTAGGCGCAAAGGTTATTCATTTTCGATCATACATGCTGCTTTGGATGAGACAGAGATTGAAAAAGAAGACGATGCTGAAATGGATGCATTGCGTATTCAAGGAGAAAAACTGCACAGCAAGTACAGTAAGCTTTCAGAACGTGAATACAGACAGAAGCTGAAGATGGCATTGTACCGCAAGGGATTTCCAATGGAAATGATCGATGAATTCATTTCCGAAAAAGAGAATGAGGAATAAAAAAATCATGACTGGCGTCATGATTTTTTCGATTCTATAACAATTTCGGGTTTTTCGAGATTATCGATAATGATTCCGGCCACTTCAGCAGCAGAACGAAACCTAGCCGGGTCTGCCACATGCTCGCTTTCATCCCAGAATGGAGTATTCATCCCGCCCATATAGGCAGCGACGAAACGGATGTCTGTTTCTTCGTACTCCTTCTGCAGGCTTTCGGTAAAGCCTCTGACGGCGAATTTGCTGGAACAATAGACAGCTTCATTCTTTTTCCCCCGTAGTCCGGCCGTCGAGACGATGTTCAGGACAAGGCCCTCATGATTCAGTTCAAGGTAGGGAAGGATGGCCTTCGTCATATGGATCGTTCCAAAAACATTTGTCTGGAACATTTCTTCGATTTCTGTATCGGAGCTTTCGGAGAACGGACCGAAGTATCCGAGGCCGGCATTATTTATGAGCCCGTACAATTCATGTTTTTTGCTAATCAACAACGCTTTCTCCTTGATATCCTCCAGATTGCGAAGGTCAAGCGTGAGTGCGGTGGCACTTCCCCCTGATTGTTCAATCTGCTCCTTGACGGCATTTAGTTTATCTTCTGTTCTTCCTGTCAAAATCATATGGTAATCCTGTTTGGCCAGCAGCAGTGAGAGCTCTTTTCCAAGGCCGGTGCCGGCACCAGTCACAATGATTGCTTTCATGATAGCCTCCTTAAGATAACATGCTATAATTTAGTTATATCTTAAATGCTTGAATGTTAAAAGCAAGAACTATCCAGGAGTGAATCAATATGGGCAGAGAAAAACGTTACAGCGAAATGACCGAATATGAATTGAACCAGGAAATCGCCAGTCTCCGCGACAAGGCAAGGAAAGCAGAACAAATGGGAATGGCAAGTGAACTGGCCGTTTATGAGCGGAAGATTGCCATGGCCAGATCCTATATGCTCAACCCGGATGATTTTAAGCCAGGTGAAGTCTATGGCATCGAAGGAGACCCGGGAGCCTACTTTAAAATCGATTATATGAATGGTGTATTTGCCTGGGGTGCACGTCTTAACGGAGATGGTAAAGAAGAAGCACTGCCGATTTCCCTTTTAACGGAAACAGAGCAAAACCAGAATAATTAAGAATCTGGTTTTGCTCATGTGTTAAAGGATGGAACAGCTTAAGCTGTCCACAGGATGATGTTTAATGGTCCTTAATGACTGCTGAAGTGTCATCTTCACGGTGAGAGGAAGCATACATGCGCTCCTGAGGATGGGTATTGATCGTGCCATCGGCTCTTTTTGAAGCGTATTCCGCTTTTGCCCGAGGCTCGCCCTCAAGCTTATTATTGTTCTGGTTCGGGAAATTGGTTACTTTATTTCGCATAATGCCCTCCGTGACGGGTAAAATTACGTGCATTCCAGAATGGATGCACGCAATCATAGTATTCGAGTAATGACACATAATCATAACTATATTAAAAATTGGCAAAGGGTGATCAGGATGCAGGAAACACACGAAGCGCTGGCCAGCCTGCTTCAGGAAAAAAACAACGGCATCACATATGAGCAGGCTTTGAGATGGGTCGAGCTGTTATGGAGTGACTTTGAAGCGACATACGCCAAAGCAGGCCATAAATATATGGGCAGCGAAATGACAGAAAAAGTCGTCCGCCAATGGATTGAAAATTACGGCAGCCAGCTGCACGAATTCGTTGCCAGGAATCCTAAGTATAAGCATTTATTGGAAGAGGAATAAACCTGACAAAGAGAATCCCCGTTTAAGAGGGGATTTTTGTTTTTTATCGGCATGATTAGCTCAATTAAGTGTGATTAACTACTGTGGGTTTCATAATCCCATCTCTAGCGCTCAGCTATTTTGCATCTCTGAGCAAGCTTTTGAATAATTGCACGGTAAAACATCATAATGGCGCAGTGATCGACGTTAATTGCACCATCAAGCAGAATAATTGCACGTTCAGTCTTATTCATTGCACCCTTAGCAGCTGGAATTAAACCGCAAACCTAATAATAGAAAAACCTCCTCAGCCACATGGGAAAGGAAGTCATAAAGTTTTGGAGTGACTCCAGCCAAACAAAAGCTGCACCCCCATTGTTAGTTTTGTGTCTAATAGTAAAGGTACAGCTCATAAATATTGGTCTTATCCTTCTCCTGGAATGAACTCCAGTTTCTTTCTTAGTTTTTCCTCACTGTAAATCCAGCCTGTGTAAGAGCTGAGGATTTCCAAATCCTTGTTCAAGTTCACGACTGCGACAAATGGATAGTGCCCGTTGCTGCGGTAGCGCAAATCAATGAACCTGACTTCGTAAAAATCATCATATTCATCACATTCCCAGCGGTAAACAGGTGAGAACGAAAGGAATGCGGATAGATTCTTATCTGTTTTTGCTGCTTCAAGCACCGGAGTTTCGGGAACTGGGACACGGTTGAACTGGTCAAGAATCCGCACATGACGTTTGTATCCGCGGCCGACGAAGAATTGGTGCTTGTTCATGACGGCTACACGCCAATGGTTGAACCGCATTGTCGGAGCGATAATGATATCGGTCGCATCCGGAACGATTTTCTCAACAGCACACTTGATTCGATGCTTCACAACGAATCGGTATATATAGTAGAGCACAAGGATTCCATAAATCGTTAAGAAGGTGTATCCGGGGTGTGCTCCAAATGCCCAGAGGAACAAACCGATGACATGAAGCGCAAAAATAATCGGATCAAATGTATTGATTACCCCCAATGCGACCCATTTCGACGAAAATGGCCTTAGTGCCTGTGTTCCATAAGCATTGAAAATGTCGACAAAAACATGAAGGAATACAGCAATGAATGTCCAAATCCATAAGTGCAGCAAATTTGCTTCCGGATTAAAAAAGTATATTGTCCCGGAAATAAGCAGCGGCCAAAGAAGGACAGCTGGAATAGAGTGAGTGACTCCGCGATGGTTCCGTATATAAACTGCATTATTTCTCAGTTTCAGAACGGTATCTATATCAGGGATTTGTGACCCGACGAGTGTAGCGACCAGTACGCTGCTGGCTGTGATGCTGCTTTCGCTGACAGCAGGATCAAGCGTCGCCAACCCGCCCAGAGCGAACCCCATGACAACATGGGTACCAGTATCCATGGAAACCGCCTCCTTTTTTAGATAGTTGATAAAAGCTAAATAAATGAACTGGCAAGTAAAAAGTCTTGTCACAATGCAAATAATCATTTACTTTTAAAGGGTTGAACCATTAAGTCCCTTTACTAGTCATAAAGGAGCTGGCGTAATGATTCAGATGATCATCCAATACGAAGTCAAACAAAATCTGCTTGGCCAATATCAAGAGGCCATCCATCGAATTTCCGCGATGCTTCCTGATTTCGAAGCAAATATGTTTTCATGCAGCCAGTCGGGCCAGCGGAATGTATTCATTGAATCATTTTTTGTGCCGACTGAAGCCCATTATCATGCAATGAAAAAAATGCGTCTTTCCCGGGACCATTCTGTTTTTGGAATGCTGGAGGATTACGTTCCGGGAGGACTCGAACGAATTGGCTTCATGGCGATTAAGCAGAAGCGTTAATATTATATTCCCAAATTTCCGGAAAGTTTAACACCTGGAGGAACAAAAGTGGCAACTGACATCAAGAAATGTGTAGATAAAATGGATAAAAAATCCTTTCAGGATGACTTGATAGGATGGTTTGTTAGCGAGCAGCGAGAACTGCCATGGAGAAAGGATCAGGATCCTTATAAAGTGTGGGTATCTGAGATCATGCTCCAACAAACTAGAGTAGATACTGTCATCCCTTATTTTAATCGATTTTTGGAAAGATTTCCAACCATAGAGGCGCTTGCATCCGCGGATGAAGAAAAGGTCCTGAAAGCCTGGGAAGGTCTCGGTTATTATTCCCGTGTCCGCAACTTACAATCCGCAGTGAAGGAAGTCCATGAACATTACGGAGGCAAAGTCCCTGATTCACCGGAAGAGATAGCTTCGTTAAAAGGGGTAGGCCCATACACGGCAGGGGCCATACTTAGCATAGCCTACGGGAAACCTGAACCTGCTGTTGACGGAAATGTGATGAGGGTCTTGTCGAGGATCCTCCTGATTTGGGATGACATTGCCAGACCTGCATCCCGTAAAATTTTCGAATCGGCTGTGAGGGAAATCATATCGCATGAAAACCCATCTTATTTCAATCAGGCCTTAATGGAGCTGGGAGCCCTAATTTGTACGCCTACTTCTCCTTCATGTCTTCTTTGTCCTGTCAGGGACCATTGTGAGGCGTTCCATGAAGGGGTACAAACTGAGCTTCCAGTAAAAACGAAAAAGAAGAAGCAGAAAAATATCCAGCTGGCCGCAGGGATCTTTAGTGATCAAAGTGGAAGGATCCTTATAAGGAAAAGACCGGAAACTGGCTTGCTGGCAAACCTGTGGGAGTTCCCGACTGTAGAGTTAGACCTCGGATTCCAAAGGCAGCGAGAGCAGCTGTCCGGACATTTTGAAGAACTTTATGGTTTTTCTCCTAAGATAAATGATTCCATAGGCGAAATCGGCCATGTTTTCTCCCATCTGATTTGGAATATTCATGTATTCAGCGGCAGCTTTGATAGCGCTATTCCGGAAACTCAGCAGTTAAAACTTGTTACTGAGCAGGAGATCCAGGAATATGCATTTCCGGTTCCATACCAAAAAATGCTGAAGCGGTATCTTGAAGTTAAAAAGGCTGACTAATCACTAAGGTGGTTAGCAGCCTTTTTTTCATGGTTTATCGGGAATTATTGACCATGCGATATGGATGACTACATGTGGTATTCCTAATCCAGCTTCAGCGCATAGCCCCTCTAGACGCTTCGGTCCTGCCAATGAAGTCAAAGAACGACTTCAGTGTCAGGACCTCCAGCGCTTGTCGGGGCTGAACGAGGCGCTTACGCTTTTTGTTACTAATCGTAACTGATTTTTGTTCCATGGGTGTAATCAGCTTCACCGCGGCTAAGGCCGCCCCTGCGCTCGATTTCTTCAACAATTTCTCTGTGGATGGTCTGCCCTTCGGAATTTAAATATGGCACCATCTGCTGCAGGGAGTGATGGAAAAACGCAAGCTCGCTGTCTCTCCAGTCAGTCTTGGACATCATCGAAAGTTCAGTCATATCACGGCCAACGTACATAAGTGATCATCCTTTCATTTAGGTTTAAACTTAATGTTAGTCTTTTCTGAGGTACTGTTTTTTATCAGGGCTCTTTTGGGAGACTTATTGTCATATATACCTGAAAAAGCTAAAATGAAACAAAATCATGATTCCGCTTTTAACAGAAAGAGGATAGGAAAGGAAATTGCACATGACACAAAAAGTAGCACTCATTACAGGAAGCAGCCGTGGAATCGGCAAAGCAGCGGCCATCAGGCTTGCTAAAGAAGGATATGACATTGTCATCAATTATGCCCGCAGCAAATCGGCAGCATTAGAAACAGCCGAGCAAATCGAATCACTTGGAAGGAAGGCTCTCGTCGTAAAAGCGAATGTCGGTGACGTCAGTAAGATAAAGGCGATGTTTGAACAAATCGATGCAGAGTTTGGAAGGCTGGATGTGTTCGTGAACAATGCAGCATCAGGTGTGCTGCGGCCAGCAATGGAACTGGAAGAATCTCATTGGGACTGGACAATGAACATCAATAGCAAGGCATTGTTATTCTGTGCCCAGGAAGCTGCGAAGCTGATGGAGAGAAATGGAGGCGGAAAGATCGTCAGCATCAGCTCACTTGGTTCAATCCGTTATTTGGAAAACTACACGACGGTCGGAGTCTCAAAGGCAGCGCTTGAAGCCCTGACACGCTACCTGGCTGTTGAATTAGCGCGCAAAAACATCGTCGTCAATGCGGTCTCAGGGGGAGCAGTCGATACGGAAGCTTTGACCCATTTTCCAAACAGGGAAGAACTCCTTGCTGAGGCGAGAGAAAAAACTCCTGCCGGAAGAATGGTCGAAATCGATGACATGATCAATGCCGTCATGTTCCTTTTAAAGGATGAATCGAGCATGATTCGCGGCCAGACAATCATCGTTGACGGAGGAATTTCGCTTTTAGTTTAAGGAGAGCATTTTGGTAAAATTTAGTCGGATAGTAACCCCCACAGATGGTTAATCTATATTTCGTGGAGGTGATAAACGATGGCAAAACAACCTAACCAATCTCAAGCTGGAACTAACATTCAGCAGGTGAGACAACAAAATGCTCAATCTGCTCAAGGTGCACAAGGTCAATATGGCACAGAATTCGCGAGCGAAACAAACGCTCAAGAAGTACGCCAGCAAAACCAGCAGGCTGAAGCACGCAAAGGTCAAAACTCTGGCCAACAGGGTTAATATCACCTAAATGAAAGGCACTCTCACTCGCAGAGTGCCTTTTCCATGCCTGAAAACGGGAGTCCACAATTCGACAAAGGTTCCAAATCCTCTACATAACTAGTCAAAGGAATTCAACGGCTGCCAAAGAATACAATTAGGAGATAAATTTTACAGGGGGTGGATAAGCATGGATAAATTTAACGAATTGGTATCTACTCAAATGCAAACAATGGAAAAGCTTCTGTATTTGCAGTCTGAACTGGAAAGGTGCCAGGAGATTGAAAAGCAGCTGGATGCCCTGAAGCAAAATGCAGAGTTAGAGGAGCTTCGCTTGGAAATTGACCGTAAAAAGCAGGATCTGAAGGAAATCCACCGGATGTTCGAAAAGCAGACGGAGGATGTCATTCATACCTATCAGCAGTTGGCTGTTACATTACGTTAAATTTTTTATAAAGGCACTTTTAGTATTGTTGCTTATCATCAGACCTCTTGTTGAAAATGTTTACTCCGTAACGGCCATGTGAAGCAATTTGAAGAACCCGTGAAGCGGGAATTTACATTTGAAAGAGAAAGCGGTAAAAGTTCAGGAAAAGAGCAATCCATCCGAAAAAAATGAATTTTTATAAAAATTTAAGCAATTTTAAAGGGTCATCGATGGAAATCGATGGCTCTTTTGTTTTAAATTCTCTCGTTAACCGTTATAATAATAAAAAATAGGAATCGTTCTTTGTTGCCTTTTGTCGTTTTAAAGAAACCGAGATAAATATACATTGATAGGTTGCAAAGTTTCCGGGAAAGGAAAGTAGGGGAGAAGAACATGGGCGTACCCACAGAAGGTGAACCAATTCAAATCCATAGTTATAAGCATAATGGGCACATCCATCGAGTCTGGGAAGAAACTACCGTTTTAAAGGGCACACAAAACCTTGTAATCGGCGGAAATGACCGGACTGTCGT
Organism: Mesobacillus sp. AQ2; assembly: GCF_030122805.1. Classification (NCBI taxonomy): domain Bacteria; kingdom Bacillati; phylum Bacillota; class Bacilli; order Caryophanales; family Bacillaceae; genus Mesobacillus; species Mesobacillus sp. AQ2. Next base: position 1,186,680 of record NZ_CP126080.1, read on the forward strand.
CACGGAGTCAGACGGCAGGACCTGGATTACGAGAGAGCCTGCAATCTGTTACTTCCACTCTCAGCTGTGGTTCAACGTTATTGGCATGATCCGGGAAGATGGCGTATATTATTATTGCAATATTAGTTCTCCATTTATTTTTGACGGAGAAGCGCTGAAATATATTGACTATGATCTCGATATTAAAGTTTTTCCAGATATGACGTTTAATCTACTCGATGAAGATGAATATGAGCGCCACCGCAAGGAAATGCAGTACCCTGATGTGATTGACAAAATCCTGAAATACAATGTTGAAAAGCTCAAACGCTGGATCAGGCAAAGGAAGGGACCTTTTGCACCAGATTTCATCGACATTTATTATGAGCGGTATTTAACCTATCGCCGCTAACCATACAGGGAAGACAAGCTTCAGCCTGTTGATTCGATTCAACAGGTTTTTGTTTCGTGCACGAGCAAGGCTCCATAAGGGGGAACTAAAAAATTGGGCAGCATCCGCAGATACTTAAAATTCGTCAAACCATACAGGCTGCAAATCATTGGCACCATCATCATCGGAATCCTGAAATTTGCGATTCCATTATTGATTCCGCTTTTGATCAAATTCGTGCTCGATGATGTCATCGGTAACGATACCTTGACCAAGAGTGAAAAAACGGACAAATTATTCTGGGTCATGGGCATCATGATCGTTGTTTTTGTCGTTCTCAGGCCGCCGATTGAATACTATCGTCAATATTTCGCGCAATGGACAGCGAGCAAAATCCTCTATGATATAAGGGATAGATTGTTTTCCCATATGCAGAGGCTCAGTTATAAATATTATTCAAATACGAGAGCCGGAGAGGTCATCTCGAGAATGATCAATGATGTCGAGCAGACAAAGACTTTCGTTGTTACGGGACTGATGAATCTGTGGCTGGATGTTGCTACGATTTTGATAGCGGCTGCTATCATGTTTACGATGGACGTGAAGTTAACATTCGTTTCCCTGATCCTGTTTCCATTTTACGCTTTTTCGGTAAGATACTTCTTTGGGAATCTTCGAAAGCTTACGAGGGAACGGTCACAGGCACTTGCAGGAGTACAAAGCTATCTGCATGAAAGAGTGGCCGGGATTTCGGTCATCAAAAGCTTTGCGATTGAGGATTATGAACAGACACAGTTTGACCGGCAGAATAAAAACTTTTTAACAAAAGCGCTTGAACATACAAGCTGGAACGCAAAAGCATTTGCTGTGGTCAATACGATTACTGATATAGCCCCGCTCCTTGTCATCGGCTTTTCTGGTTATCAGGTACTCCACGGAAGTCTCACGATCGGGGAAATGGCAGCGTTCATCGCCTATATTGACAGATTGTACAATCCGTTGCGCCGACTGGTGAATTCATCGACGACGCTGACACAGTCGATTGCTTCAATGGACCGGGTATTCGAGTTCATGGATGAGAAATATGATATTAAGGATTCTCCTGATGCAGTGGAATTGAAAAAAGTACATGGTGACATTTCTTTTAAAAATGTTAGCTTCTCGTATGAAGAAGACGGGGAGACGGTACTGAAGTGTTTGAATATAGAGGTTGAAAAGGGTGAAACGATCGCGCTTGTTGGAATGAGCGGCGGCGGGAAGTCATCGTTTGTCAGCCTGATTCCGAGATTCTTCGATGTCACAGATGGAGAAATCCTTCTTGACGGCAAGGACATCCGCTCATTCAAAGTCCGTTCATTGCGCGATAAAATCGGGATGGTTGCACAGGATAATATTTTATTCAGTGAATCGGTGAAATCCAATATACTTTTGGGCAAGCCAGGTGCAAGCGATGAAGAAGTAATCCAGGCTGCAAAAGCCGCGAATGCCCATGAATTTATTATGAATCTTCCCGAAGGCTATGATACCAAAGTAGGGGAAAGAGGAGTCAAGCTTTCCGGCGGCCAAAAACAACGTGTCGCCATAGCGCGAGTCTTCCTTAAGAATCCGCCTATTTTAATTCTTGACGAAGCCACTTCAGCACTTGATCTTGAGAGTGAACATCTTATCCAGGAAGCGATTGAAAAGCTGGCGAAGGACAGGACAACCTTCGTAGTAGCCCACCGCTTATCCACGATCACCCATGCAGACAGGATCGTCCTGATTGAGCATGGTGAAATCGTCGAAGTTGGAAGCCATGAAGAATTGATGGCAAAACAGGGCGGCTATCATAGGTTGTTCCAGGTACAGCAGCTGGAAAATTAAATGAAAAGAAGGAGAACCGGAGCCAATTTGGCTTCGGTTTTTTTATTTGAAGAATTTCTTAAGGCTTTGTAATTCTATTGATTTCAAGTTTATTAAAGAAAATCAACAATCAAGGCGAAAATAGCTTTTCAGAAAGAATCGGTTTTTCAGCATTTTACCCATAATTCTTAGCATACCGTTCGTGTCATATTTCATCAGCTTTTGACATACAAATAGTACCAATTCCCTAATACTATTCAAAATTATTACTATATTTAAATAATTAAGAAAAATCAGTGGACTATTTGTGGGCATTTAATATAAAATGTTTTACACAGAGAGAATTATTTTTATTCAGCAATAATATTTCGGTAATAGAAAGGAGTAGGCAAGTGGTACATGCTCCGGTTTTAGAAGTGAAAAATTTAAGAACATCATTTATCACCAAAGATGGTGAGGTTCCAGCGGTAGATGATGTCAGCTTTTCGGTCAATAAAGGTGAAATCCTTGGAATAGTCGGAGAATCGGGCAGTGGAAAGAGCGTGACATCCTTGTCCGTCATGAAGCTGATTCCGCAGCCGCCGGGAAAAATTGCTGGAGGCGAAATCCTTCTCAATGGCGAAGACCTGGTGCACGCTTCAGAGTCCAGGATGAGGGAAATCCGCGGAAATGAAGTGGCGATGATTTTCCAGGAGCCGATGACTTCGTTGAATCCATTATTCACAATTGGTGAACAGCTGGTGGAAGCGTTGAAAATACATAAGAAGCTCGGCAAAAAGGCGGCATATCAGCAGGCAGTGGAGATGTTGAAGCTTGTCGGCCTTCCCAGGGCAGAGCAAATTGTCAAGGAGTACCCCCACCAGCTTTCAGGCGGGATGAGACAAAGGGTCATGATTGCGATGGCACTCAGCTGCCACCCTCGGGTGCTGATTGCAGATGAGCCGACAACTGCACTTGATGTAACCATCCAGGCGCAGATCCTGGCATTGATGAAGGATTTGAATGAAAAGCTCGATACGGCGATTATCATGATCACTCATGACCTTGGTGTCGTAGCAGAAGTATGCCAGCGTGTCGCTGTCATGTATGCCGGAAAGATTGTTGAGGAAGGGCTTGTCGGGGATATCTTCAAAAACCCTAAGCACCCTTATACTCTTGGCCTGCTTAAATCGATTCCTGATATCCGGGATAAAAAGGAACGCTTATATTCGATACCTGGCAATGTGCCGAAGCCCGGTTCAATCAAGACCGGCTGCCGATTTGCGGCCAGATGCGAATTCGTCATGGACAGATGCCTGAGCGTGGACCCGGAACTCTATGAAACTGACAGGCCAGGTCATACTGTTCGCTGCCTGTTGCATGAGAAGGAGGGAGTAGCCGATGGCAGAAGTACTGTTAAAAGTTGATGGTCTTAAAAAATACTTTCCTATTACAGGCGGGATCCTGGGAAAACAGACCGGGGCAGTCAAAGCAGTTGATGATATCAGCTTCTGGGTGAACAAAGGGGAAACCCTCGGTCTGGTAGGAGAGTCTGGCTGCGGGAAATCGACAACAGGCAGGATGCTGATGCGCCTGATTGATCCGACAGAAGGGCAGGTCGTGTTTGAAGGGAAGGATTTGGTGACCCTTTCTGATAGCGATATGCGCAAGGCCAGAAAGGATATGCAGATGGTGTTCCAGGACCCCTTTGCGTCTTTGAACCCACGGCATACTGTTGAAAAGATCCTCGAGGAACCTCTCATCGTCCATGGAATCGGAACGAAAAAGGAACGAAAGCAAATGGTCAGGGAAATGCTGGAGGTAGTCGGCCTCAGCAGTTACCATGCCAAACGGTATCCCCACCAGTTCAGCGGCGGCCAGCGTCAGAGGATCGGGATCGCCCGGGCGCTGATGACAAGGCCAAAGCTGATCATCGCTGATGAACCAGTTTCAGCACTGGACGTATCCATCCAATCGCAAGTATTGAATTTGCTGGAGGACCTGCAAAAGGAATTCCAGCTGACCTATATTTTTATCGCCCACGATCTTGGTGTGGTCAAACATATCAGCGATAGAGTGGGAGTCATGTATTTAGGCAGACTAGTAGAAATCACGGATGCGGATAAGCTGTACGAAAAACCGCTGCATCCTTACACCAGGGCATTACTTTCGGCGGTGCCGATTCCAGATCCAGATATCAAAAGGGATGGGGTACTGCTGACTGGCGACCTTCCAAGTCCGTCGAATCCACCCCAGGGGTGCGCCTTCCATACAAGGTGCAAGGAGTGTATGGAAATCTGCAAGACAGACAGGCCCGCACTGCGGGAGATTGAACCAGGTCATTTTGCTGCCTGCCATCTGTATTCCTGATTAAAAGGGAATGCTGGCAGGAAAAACAGCATAGATGATATATAACATGGACCCGATAAATAAAACCGGTCCGAAAAAACAAGGGGGAAGAATATGAAAAGGCGTTTTGGATTAATGTTTTTTGCTTTTATCCTCATCCTTAGCATGGGGCTTGCCGGCTGTAATAATGATTCCGGCGGCAAGAAAACAGGCGGGGAATCTGGTTCTGAAGGCGGATCATCGTCTGGCGGAACTCTAGTATTTGGCCGTGGCGGCGATTCAACTTCGCTTGACCCAGCTGTAACTACAGAAGGTGAAGCATTTAAAGTAACAAAAAACATCTATGAAACTCTTATCGAATTCGGTGAGCAGGATACAGAAATTCACCCAGGTCTTGCAGAAGAATGGTCAGAGTCCGAAGATGGTTTGAAGCATACACTTAAACTTCGTAAAGGTGTTAAATTCCATGACGGCACCGATTTCAACGCCGAAGCAGTCGTATTCAACTTCGAGCGCTGGAAGGCCGGAAATAAAGAACAATTCTATTACTATAATTCGCAATTTGGCGATGTAATCAAGGAAGTAAAAGCAGTGGATGAGTATACAGTTGAATTCACATTGAACCGTATCCTTGCTCCATTCTACAAAAACCTTGCGATGTCACCATTCGGGATTGCAAGCCCTGCTGCAATCGAGAAGTATGGTGATAAGTTCATTGAAAATCCAGTAGGTACTGGTCCATTTAAGTTCAAGGAATGGAAGCGCAATGACAAAGTAACATTGGTGAAAAACGAAGATTACTGGGAGAAGGGACTTCCAAAGCTTGATGAAGTCATCTTCCGTGTCATCCCAGAAAACTCAGCTCGTCTGAATGCTCTTAACACAGGAGAAGTCGACATCATTGATGGCGTGAACTTCAGTGATGTTGAATCCATCGAAAACAACAAGGATCTGCAGACGTTCTACCGACCTTCTTTGAACGTGGCCTACCTTGGCCTGAACAACGAACGCGGACCTCTTAAGGATAAGAAAGTACGCCAGGCATTGAATCATGCGGTTAATAAGCAAGCGCTCATCGACGCTTTCTATGCCGGTGCTGCAGAGCCTGCCAAGAACCCAATGCCAAAGACAGTTGCAGGATATAACGATGCTGTAGAAGCATATGAATATGATCCAGAGAAGGCTAAGGCGCTTTTAAAGGAAGCAGGCTTTGAAGATGGTTTTGAAATTGAACTATGGGCAATGCCAGTTCCAAGACCATATATGCCAGATGGAAAGAAAGTTGCTGAAGCGATTCAGAAAGATTTTGCTGAAGTGGGCGTAAAAGCGAAGATTGTTTCTTACGAGTGGGCGACATATCTAGAAAAAACACGTACTGGTGAAGCAGATTCATTCCTTCTGGGCTGGACTGGTGACAATGGTGATGCTGACAACTTCCTGTATGTCCTATTAGACCAGGATAATATCGACAGCAATAACTATGCTCGCTATGCAAACCCGAAAGTGCATGATCTGTTCATCAAGGCTCAGTCTACAAATGACCAGGCTGAACGCGAAAAACTGTATAAGGAAGCTCAATTGTTAATTAAAGAAGATGCTCCATGGATTCCGCTTGTCCACTCTGAGCCTGCACTTGCGGGAAGAGCAGATGTAACTGGATTCAAGGCACATCCGACAGGATCTGATATTCTTTCAACGGTTGAATTCAAAAAATAATGCATCGGGGAAAGGGAGAACATATGCATTCTCCCTTTTCTATTGGTAATAGAAATTATTCAAATTAAGGAATGTCTAGCTCCAGCGCCTAGCCAGTTTTCATCCCTGATATAGCATCCTCGAGTATCTTGCGAAAAGCGTTAGCTTTGAGCAGCTCGAGTCACTTCGGTCCGCCCAATGAAGTCAAGGAACGACTTCACCGGTCGGCCCTCCAGTGCTTGTCGGGGCTGGCCAAGGCGCTTACGCTTTTCATCAAGAAATGAGGTGGGAAGGTGTTTGCCTATTCTGTCAGAAGGATTTTTTCACTAATTCCTGTACTGTTGGGACTATCACTTATTGTATTTTTCATGATCCGAGCAATCCCTGGCGATCCCGCCCAAGTCATTCTCGGACAGTTGGCGACTAAAGATGCCATTGCGGATTTAACGAGAGAGCTTGGACTCGACCAGCCGTGGTACATGCAATATTTTAATTATCTTGGTGGGCTGTTGACAGGGGACTTAGGACAATCACTAAGGACGAAGTCGGAAATAAGCAATGAAGTCTGGCCATATCTAGCCGCAACGATGGAACTTTCATTTGTCGCGATGATGATTGCGATTTTTATAGGTGTCAATGCGGGAATCATCAGTGCGTGGTTCCAGAATTCCTGGTTTGATTACGGTGCAATGGTATTAGCGCTTGTCGGTGTATCGATGCCGATTTTTTGGCTTGGTTTGATGGAACAATGGATGTTCGCCATCAATCTCGATATCCTGCCGACCTCCGGGCGAGAAGAAGTAAGGAACCCGGTCGATGCCATCACAAATTTTTATATTATTGATACATTGATCCAGGGGAGAACTGACCAGTTTGTCGAGGTACTTAAGCATCTTGTCCTGCCGGCCATGGCGCTGGCAACGATTCCGATGGCCATCATCGCAAGGATCACCCGCTCGACAATGCTTGAGGTCATGAGGTCTGATTTTATCAGAACTGCAAGAGCGAAAGGGTTGAGCATGTTCTGGGTCGTTTACAAACACTCCCTGAAAAATGCAATCATCCCTGTATTGACGGTTATCGGTTTGCAGACAGGCCTTCTGCTTGGCGGCGCGATCCTTACCGAAACGATCTTCAGTTGGCCGGGGATTGGCCGATATATTTACGAAGCAATCAATTACCGCGATTATCCGGTAATCCAATCCGGCATCCTGATCATTGCGCTCATCTTTGTACTGATCAATCTAGTAGTGGACTTATTGTATGCAGCAATTGATCCTCGGATCAAATACCGTTGATGGAAGGGGAGAAATAGATGGAGATTTCAACTCAAAAACAAATGCCGCCGCCGGCCGTGCAGGCAGAGGAAAAAGTGGCGTCTCCCTGGGCAGAAGCATGGTATAGTTTCAAGAAGAATAAACTGGCCGTTGTCGGAACGGTAATTGTCTTGTTCTTTATTTTGCTGGCAATCTTTGCTCCATTGATTACGCCAGAGGGCATCAATGACCAGAAAATGGAGGTCCGTCTCCAAGCTCCTTCAGCAGATCATTGGTTCGGCACAGACGACTTTGGCCGTGATATCTTTTCCAGGGTTGTTTTTGGAGCAAGGATTTCTTTATGGGTAGGAACCTTTGCGGTAATGGGTTCAATCATCGTAGGCTGCCTGCTCGGTATCCTTGCCGGTTACTATGGCCGATGGGTAGATACCATTATATCAAGAGCTTTTGATATCATGCTGGCATTCCCAAGCATTCTATTGGCAATTGCCATTGTTGCTGTTCTCGGACCTTCCCTTAGGAATGCGCTCATAGCGATAGCAATCATTAATATTCCAAACTTTGGAAGGTTGATTCGGTCTAGGGTACTCAGTGTTAAGGAAGAGGAATATATCATGGCAGCGAAGGCGGTCGGGATGAAGGACAGCCGGATCCTGTTCCAGCATATTCTGCCAAATAGTATGGCGCCAATCATCGTCCAGGGCACATTGGCCATTGCGACGGCGATTATTGAAGCGGCCGCACTCGGCTTCCTTGGGCTTGGTGCTGACGCTCCAAATCCTGAATGGGGAAAGATGCTTGCAGATGCAAAAGATTATATGATCCAGGCACCATGGACAATGATTTTTCCTGGGCTTGCCATCATGCTGACCGTACTTGGTTTCAACCTGATGGGTGATGGCCTGAGGGATGCACTGGATCCAAGAATGAAGAGCTAATCCTATATGTAAAACGAAAAGCAGCTGATAATCCAGCTGCTTTTAAATTTCAGTATTTTGTTCGATCGTGATATTGCCGTCATCTTTATGATAGGACTGGAAGCTTGTCACGAGTTTATCGAGGTGTTCAACTTGCTCGCCGTATTCCATGATGATCGAGACTAATTGCATGACGTGGTACAGCATCTGGCTGTTTGTTTGATCCAGCTCATTTCTTTGCGCCAAAAACAATTCAAAAAGCTGTTTTTTGTCCAGGCAGACCTCACCCGCGATATAGGAAGTTTCAGGGCGGACTTTTCCGACATACTTCAGCATTACTTGTTCATGATGATTGATCAGGTAATCAAGCTGCTGCTGAATGACTTCCTGGAATTCTACCGGGAGCTGGTTGAATTCATTCTCGTATCGATGAAGCCTTCTCAGTGTTTCCAATGATTTTTTAACCGTGTTGATCATCTGTCTATAGATGACGAGTTTACGTGATTTAGCGAGTGTATTTTTCTTAAAATAATCACGTTCTTCTTTGTACATCATGTATAGCTGATCGAGCTTGATAATGCCTTCGCGAAGCTTCTCGATGTCTGCCTTAAGGAGCTGGTGCTCGGAGGCGTGGCGTGTGCTCAGCCTGATCCATTTCGTAATTTCCTCTGATAGAATGGAACTCTTGTAATAAAGTTTGTTTTCATACTTCGGAGGCAGGAAAACTAGATTGACAATGAATGCAGAAACAACCCCGAGCATGATGGTCGAGAAACGAATCACAGCAAATTGGATGAAATTATCGCCAGGCGTCTCCATGATTGCAATTAGAGTTACCATCGAAAGTGAAATCGTCTTTTCCAGATTCAGCTTAAGGTTTAACGTAATAACCAGTACCGCCGCAAGGCCGATGATGAAAATGCTGTTGCCAAACGCCATGACGAACAAGACCGCGGTCGCGGCACCGATCAGATTGCCCTGGATATGTTCAATGATTGATTGATAAGAGCGATATACAGTGGGCTGCAGGGCAAAAATCGCTGCAATCCCGGCAAATACCGGTGATGGCAGATTGAAAATATTCGATAAAAATAATGCAAGAGTAATGGCAATTCCCGTTTTTAAAATGCGGGCACCAAGTTTCATTTAGAGTGAATTCCTTTCATTAGAGACAAAAAATCTCATTCGTTAAATGCAAAGACCGTGAAATTATTTATACTTTAAACCATTTTGTTTAAAACTAAACAATTATGTACTATACAATGGATATGGGAGAAGTTCAAGCGTCAATTTACCAAAAAACAAGCCTTTTTTTATGAAAGTGGTTACATTTCATTGGAGAGGATATCGGTAAAACAAACTTATTGGAGATATTCCTTAATTATTGTGAGATATTCCTGAAAAAGCGGATATATTCCTTAAAAATGGATTATATTCCTTAGAACCAAAATATATTCCTTAAAATCCAGCCTTTATTCCTGAATCAGGCTAATCTGGATTGTGTCCAAAATAAATGGCCCCGTTTTAGTAACGGGGCCACTATCATTTTCTTAAATCATTCAGTTGATACGGCCGGGTCTGCCTGCTCTTTAACAGGAACGACCTGAACAAAGTGATCTTCTGGATGCTCCATTATTAATGCAAGTTCTTTGGCTTCATTTTCCTGGCCATGGCGTGCCAGCATCTCGGTATAGGATGAAAGCATTTCTTTTACATCCTGTACGCCTTTTGCGGTTAGTGTGTCGATGGAAACCTTCGCGCCTTTGGCAATACGGCGGGTGAGGGCTTCTCTTGTCAAGCCCATCTCCGGCTGATGTCTCAGATAGACGACACCGCCTGTCATGCCTGCACAAATCCATGGTCCCGGATCACCGAGGACAAGTCCGCGGCCATTCGTCATGTATTCAAACGCAAATCCTTTGATATTGGCGTTTGTTCCAATGTTGCCGAATTCTTTTTCAGGGATAGGCTTTTTCACAAGTCCGCCGATGATCATATCAGCTCCTGATAAACGGATTCCAGCACGGGCGTCGGCATTGCCCTGTGCGACGAGCAATCCTTTCTGCGCTCCGTAGCCAAAGCCTTTGCCGACTGAACCATTGTAGAAACCGCCATCCTTGCCAGGGGATTTCGCGATTAAAATCGCACCGCCGAATGAAGTCTTACCGACTCCGTCCTGGCCGCCGCCGTCAATCTCGATGTTGATGCCATCTGTGTTATAGGCGCCAAGTCCGTTTCCGAGAATGGAACCTTTGTAGCGAAGTGAGACTGGCTGCAGATTACGATAGGATCCATCAAGACGTCCACGGACACGGTGGCAGGAAACCCTGCTGGCCAGCACACGCTGTTCGGCAGTGACAGCTCTGAATTCGCGTGACTGATGAAGCTCTTCGTCGATTGCATCAAGATACTCGGCGCCTGCAGCGACCTGGAGCTGTGCTGATGCCATCGCGGCAGCAGCTTCTTTTTGATGCATGATCTGGCCGATTTCAAGCGGCTTCAGCAGGTAGGTCAAATCAAGCAAGTCATTTCCTTTAATCTGTTCCAGCAAGTCGGAGCGGCCGACTGCTTCCTGCAGATTTTTGATTCCGGCAGAAGCAGCCAGAGCCTTCAGTTCATTCCCGAATGCAGTGAATAGATTCATGATACCCTGGACAGCAAGGTCGAACTGGCGAGGTACAAATCGGCGCAATCCGTGTTCCTTTGCCTGTGCTTCTGAGTCGATTTGGGTTGCGATCCCGACATGGCATGTATCCAGATGGCAGCCTCGGCAAGTTGTACAGCCGATGGCCAGCATTGACAGCGTACCAAAGCCGACGCGGTTTGCACCAAGGAGCATATATTTAATCACATCCTGAGCACTCTTCACACCGCCATCAGCCCAGAGCTCGACATTGTCGCGCAATCCTGCTTCAAGCAAGGCATTGTGTGCCGCCTTAATGCCAATTTCGGCAGGCAAGCCGACAAACTGGAGTGCGTGGATGCGGGCAGCACCTGTACCGCCGTCAAAACCGCTCAAGGTGATGATATCAGCCCCTGCCTTGGCGATACCAACTGCAATCGTGCCGATATTCGGAACGACAGGAACCTTAACGGCTACACGTGCCTGGTCATTGGCTGTCTTGAGCTCATGGATCATTTGCGCAAGGTCTTCGATCGAATAAATATCATGGTTGTTTGATGGTGAAATCAAATCAGAACCAATGGTGGCATTCCTTGCCTCCGCTATTTTAGCTGTAACCTTCGAACCAGGAAGGTGTCCGCCTTCACCAGGCTTTGCGCCCTGACCAATCTTGATTTCAAGAAGATTGGAAGAGTTCAGCAGCTCCGCATTCACACCGAAACGTCCTGAGGCAACCTGCTGGCCTCGCGTGCGCGGGTACTTGCCAAGCATATCCTTGATTTCGCCGCCCTCGCCGTTCATGCTTACCATGTTCAAACGGTCTGCGCCTTCAGCATATGCACGGAATGCGATTTCGTTTTGCGAACCAAATGACATTGAAGCGATGACAAACGGCAGGCTGTGTTCACCTACGCCGATTTCAACTTCTTCTGGTGAAACCTTTGAGTCGGTCTTTTTCAATCCAGTCAAATGGCGGATCGTAGTCGGGTTGCTGTCTTCCTGTTCGGAAATTTTCTCCCGGTAGACACTATAGTCCCCGGTAGAAGCAACCTCACCAATCGCTTTCCAGATACGAGGAAAGAGGTGGAACGTCTTGCCGATCCGTTCTTTTTCGTTCTGGAAGTCTTCAGCTCTTTTCAATGCGTCTTCTTTCATTGCTTCGAAATTGTATGCAAGTTCATTAGAACCAAAGAAGTTCACGATCACTAAATAATCTGCAACTTCATCATTCAGGCCGATTGCCGAGAACAGACGCCCGTATCCGCGCAATTCATGGATACCGATTGTGGAAATAACCTTTTCAAGGCCTTTCGTAAGGGCGCTGTACAGATTCACAAGCGGTGTGATGGACTCATCGAGTACTGTCATGAACATATAATATGGGCTGACTGCGTCTGCGCCCAGTCCGAGTGCAACAATGATATCATGCAGCGATCTTAAGGAAGCGGAACGAAGCAGCAGTGAGCAGTCGCGGCGCAATCCTTCTTTTACAAGAGCCTGGTCGATCGCTGAGACGACCAGATGCGGATCGAGCCACAGAGAATTTTCCTGGTGGGCCATTGCATCGTCAAGAACAAGCAATGTTTTGCCATCCTTCACAGCAGCAATTGCCTCAGCAGCAAGTTTCTCAAGCGCATCCTTGACTGTTTCGTCACTGTGGAAAACTGTTTCCAGATAGGCAGCAAGTTTGTCATCCTGATAGCATTGGATGACCTGGTCCATGCTTGGCTGGCCAGTTTTCAACGAAGCCTCATAGCCTGCTTTGCCTTCGATAAGCAGAGGGGTGAGCAGTTCGATGACTTTTCCTGTTTCTGTTTTTCCGAAAAGCGAAGGGCGTTTGCCAAGAACAGTCCTTGTTGAAAAATGTTCCGCCTCGCGGTCACGGTCTATTGCAGGATTTGTTACGACAGCGACACTTTCTTTAATAAAATCAGCGATATTTTTGCGTTCTGGATTCATCGCAGCAAGCGGAGCGTCATGTCCAAGGGAGCGGATTGGCTCTGCCCCTTTTTCAGCCATCTGTTCGACGAGCTGGACGTGGTCACGCTCCCAGCCGAATGCCTTATATTGTCCGTTATGGATTTTATCCGGGTATGTCATTGTTACCGTTTTTGCAAGATTTGCACCCTGTAGGCGATGACGGGCTTCCTGGAAAGAAATACGCCCGGAAAAACGCTGGTAAACCGCACTCTGGAACTGCTCCATTTCATAAACTTCGATTTTGTCACCATTCCATTTCAGGCCGACCTTCTCGCCCGGTGCAAGTGGCTTGGGGTCATTTGTGTACTCTGTTGATGAAATGATTCCCGGTTCTGATGAGAACAGGTATGAGCTTTCTGTTTCAACCATCCAGAGAGGGCGCAGGCCAAGAGCATCCACACTGAATACTGCTTCGTCGGCAAATCGCGAAATGATTCCGGCAGGTCCCTGTGCGAAGTGTCCCCATGCTTCGCGGATATAAGTATATAAATCTTGTAAATGCTCCGGATAAGCTTTGATTTCATTGATGATTGGCGGGAACATCATGTCCATTGCCTCGAACAATGAGTAGCCATCACGGCAGATGAATGTTTCCAGCGTACGGCTTAAATCCTGTGAGTCACTGCCATCTTTGACGAGTGGGACATTGACCATTCGAGCTTCGTCGCGGAGTCTTGCAATTGTATTGATTTCTCCGTTATGTCCAAGGACGCTGAAGGGCTGAACACGGAAAAAGCTTGATAGAGTATTAGTAGAATAACGGTTGTGCCCAAGAGTCATAGTGGATGCCACAAGCGGGCTTGCCAGGTCATGGTAGTATTTCGGCAGTATGTCGCCTGCGCCCATAACCTTATAAACAGCGTGGTATTGGCTTAGGGAAGCCACATGAACCTGATCGTTTTTCTCGAAATCTATGATCATATTAAACAATTTGCCTGAAAGTTCCTGTCCGACTTCGTCTGCAAGGCATGCGAACTGCCAAAATACAGGATTTTCCTGGATGGCAATCGGGCCAAGCGCTTCAGGATTTGTTACGTCAACAGATGAAAAGATCGGCATCATGTTTTGCTCTTCAAGCTTTGCCTTAAGTTCATCCTGGATTGCTTCAGCTTGATCGGTCCTCGTGATAAAAACATGTCCGACGACGAAGCTTTCGTTGTCGACAGCGCTGGATTCCACACCAGCTTCAATAAGTTTTTCCTTCCAGAGCGCCCGTGGAATATCGATGTGCACACCCACTCCATCACCTTCGCCATTGATAAAGCCTGCTCGGTGGTTCATGGTGACGAGGCCATCAATACAGTGAAAAATATTTTCGCGCGTCGGGATCTTCTTTTTTTCAATGCTGGCTACAATTCCGCAGGCATCGTGTTCGAATCTTGAGAAATCTTTGAATTTGGAAGGGCTCCATTGTGTTGTCATAAATTTCGGCTTATAAAGTGTTCCTTTAAGCCGGTTCACCTCCTGAAAAAATAATCTATGATTTGTCGTTTGATAGCTTGGTACATGAGGGTATAACATTTTGACGGGAATTTAAAGCAAGGGATTAAAAGCGGCCACTTGAATGGCTAATTTTAAGAATATTAATAGCAACTATATCATAAGAATTTTCAGAAATCAATTATTTATACATATTTTTGGATGAAAAGAATTTGGAGAAGGATTATCGTAAATGGAAAATAGCTAGCAATGTAAACGTTTTCATTTATAGGATGAAAAATAACAGGCATCCAATCAATGCCTGTTATGTATAGAAAGTTGTATATTTATTCATTCGCCATTGAATAAAATGCCTGGTCAACTGCATGCAGGGTGGCTTCAATATCTTCCTGTGTATGAGCAATCGTAACGAACCATGCTTCATATTTGGAAGGAGCTAGATTGATTCCCTGCTGAAGCATCAGGTTGAAGAAACGCGCAAACATTTCGCCATCTGTGTTCTCTGCCTGCTCATAGTTTTCGATCTTTTCAGTTGTAAAGTAGATGGTGAGCGCACCTTTCAGACGATTGGTCGAAATCGGGATCCCGTGCTTGCTTGCTGAAGCTGTGATTCCTTCTTCGAGCATCGCGCCAAGCTGATCTAGGTAATCATATACACCATCCTGTTTCAGGACTTCCAGGCAGGCAATGCCGGAAAGGATGGAAGCCGGGTTGCCAGCCATCGTGCCCGCTTGATAAGCAGGGCCAAGTGGAGCGACTTTTTCCATAATTTCAGCACGGCCGCCGTAAGCGCCGATTGGCAGGCCTCCGCCGATGATCTTGCCCATTGCTGTAAGGTCAGGTGTGATTCCCAGCAAGTCCTGAGCTCCGCCGTACATAAAGCGGAAGGCGGTGATGACTTCATCAAAAATGATCAGCGATCCAGCCTGATGGGTAAGCTCCTTCACTTCCTCTAGGAAACCAGGTTTAGGTTCGACAATTCCAAAATTGCCGACAATCGGCTCCACTAAAACTGCCGCGATTTGGTCGCCCCATTTTTCAAGTGCCTCCTTGAAAGGTTCAATATCATTGAATGGCACTGTAATGACTTCCTGTGCAATGCTTTTAGGCACACCAGCTGAATCAGGCGTCCCAAGAGTGGATGGACCAGAACCTGCAGCAACTAATACCAGGTCTGAGTGGCCGTGATAGCAGCCGGCAAACTTGATGATTTTATCGCGCCCGGTATATGCCCGTGCTACTCGGATTGTCGTCATGACTGCTTCGGTACCTGAATTCACAAAACGCACTTTATCCATCCCGGGCATTGCTTCCTTCAGCATTTTTGCGAATTTAACCTCATGAGGAGTTGGCGTGCCATATAATACCCCTGTTTCGGCAGCTCTTTTGATTGCCTCGGTAATATGCGGGTGGGCATGCCCCGTGATAATCGGGCCATATGCCGCCAGATAATCGATGTATTGATTGCCGTCCACATCCCAGAAGTATGCCCCCTGGGCCCGTTCCATCACAACAGGGGCACCGCCGCCGACTGCCTTGTAGGAACGGGACGGGCTATTTACGCCTCCGACGATATGTTCAAGTGCTTCATTATGTATTCGCTCAGAATTCGTTCTTTGCATCATTAAACCTCCTAAATATGACTGCCTAACTATTTTATCATTAATTTTATTTTTTACCGATTGTTTCACTTTTCGTTCATTTCCAACGAAAAAGAAGCTTTGTTTTAGACTCGCAATTCCTTCGTTATTCAACATGTTTTCTGATTGAACTATCCGAGACCACGAAAAGGGTAATCAGGCATAGCATTTGTTTTAGCCAGGAGGATTGGCTAAACTGTTTGAGTGACCAAAGGAGGAAATCAACATGAACGCAATTGAAGTGAATGGACTGCGGAAGGAATTCAAGGCATATTCGAGCCGTTCCGGATTATCGGGAGCCTTCCGTGATCTTTTTACACGTAATTATAAAATCGTTCCTGCAGTGAACGATATCAACTTTACCGTCAAACAGGGAGAGATGGTCGGTTACATCGGTGAAAATGGCGCCGGGAAATCGACGACAATTAAAATGCTGACCGGAATCCTGACTCCGACTTCAGGAAGTGTCATTGTAAATGGCATGAATCCTCATAAAGAAAGGGAAAGGTTCGTCCAGACGATTGGTGTTGTGTTTGGCCAGCGTTCCCAGCTCTGGTGGGATATCGCTGTCCAGGAATCGTTCCGTCTGTTGAAAAAAGTATATAAAGTTTCGGATGCTCAGTATAACGAGCATATGGACCATGTGATTAAAACGCTTGATCTGGAACCGTTGCTCGATAAGCCAGTAAGGAAGCTTTCGCTTGGGCAGAGGATGCGCTGTGAACTTGCCGCCGCGCTGATCCATAACCCGCCGCTGCTTTTCCTTGATGAGCCGACTATTGGTTTGGATGTGCTCGTTAAGCTGAAAATAAGAGAGTTTTTAAAAGAAATAAATGAGAAGTACAATACGACGATTCTGTTGACAACGCACGATTTGACTGATATCGAGGCACTGTGCGAGCGGGTCATCATGCTTGATGAAGGGAATATTATCTATGATGGCGCCCTGAAAAGTCTGAAGGAGAAATGGGGAGAAGGAAAGGAAATCAGTTTTGAGTTCCTTGAACCTGCTGACATTAACCATCTCGAGTCGTTGACAGCCAATCTGGGTATAAAGTGGGAACTGGATGAGAAGAGTCAGGTCTTTACCGCGATGACTGGGGATGATGAGGAAACTGTGTCCCAGGTGATTGCACTGACGGTCGCTGCCTATAAGGTCAGGGATGTAAAAATCAATGAGCCATCCACTGAAGAGATCATCCGCAATATCTATGATAAAGGGATGGCGATCAATGGATAAATATCTTGAAATGATCCGCATCCGTTTTTTGATGATGCTGGCGTACAGGACGAATTATTATACGGGAATCTTGATTTACAGTATCAATATCGGAGCTTACTACTTTCTTTGGAATGCGATTTATGGAGGAAAGAGTGAAATAGAAGGCTTGAGTGCTGTGCAAATGACGACTTATGTGGCGGTTGCCTGGATGGCAAGGGCGTTTTATTTCAATAATATCGATCGGGAAATGGCGACGGAAATCAAGGAAGGCAAGGTAGCCGTTGAATTGATCAGGCCATACAGCTATCTCGGCATGAAAACGATGCAGGGACTGGGAGAAGGGATATTTAGATTGTTCTTCTTTTCCGTTCCTGGGATGGTAATTGTCGCGTTGATTTTCCCATTGGAATTTTCAGCGGACGCCGCGACCTGGGGATTGTTCGCAATTTCGATTGTGCTAAGCTTTTTCATCAACACACAATTGAACCTGCTGACGGGAATCACTACTTTCTTCTTATATAATAATACTGGCCTGATTAGGGCCAAGCGTGTCCTCATCGACCTGTTTTCAGGATTGCTGCTGCCAATCAGCTTCTTTCCTGGCTGGGCCCAGGAAATTATGAGGTTTCTTCCCTTTCAGGGAATCAGCTATATTCCTAGCATGATATTCACGAATGGCTTAACAGGGAGCGAGGCAGTCGAAGGTCTTATGCTTCAGGCTGCATGGGTGTTGATATTGGTGATCCCAACCCAGATTCTTTGGGTCATAGCAAAAAAACAATTGATTATACAGGGAGGGTGACAAGTGTTTTACGTTAGCATGTTTTTTCAGTATGTCGCCCAGTATATGAAAACAAGGCTCGAATACCGGGCAGATCTGGTCGTTGAAATATTTTCGGATTTATTGTTCCAGGCGGTCAATCTGATATTTATCCTCGTGGTATTCGATCATACCGAATTCCTGAACGGCTGGAGCCGGGATGAAATCATCTTTATATACGGGTTTTTCCTTGTGCCTTACGCACTTTTTTCTTCCTTCTTCAATATTTGGGATTTCAATGAACGTTATATAGTAAAAGGGGAACTTGACCGGATCCTGACAAGGCCGATCCACAGCCTGTTCCAAATCATCCTTGAACGGATGGAACTGGAATCATTGTTCGGAGCCATCACTGGCCTAGCTGTCATGTTTTATGCCGGAAGCCGGCTTGGCCTTGAGGTAAGCTGGTCTGATCCCTTCTTATTTGTTTTATTTGTCTTGGGCGGTGTTCTTGTTTATGCCGGCATTTTCGTGATGATCGCCTGCATAAGCTTCTGGGCAGATGCCCGCACATCCATCATGCCGATGATGTACAATATCGGGAACTACGGCCGCTATCCTGTTGATATCTATAACAAGGCAATCCGGTTTGTCCTGACATGGATTTTGCCATTCGCCTTCGTCGGAGTCTATCCCGCTGCCTATTTCCTAGGACGAGATGAGTGGTATGGTTATTCATTTTTGACACCAGTAATCGGGCTTGCCTTTTTCAGCCTGTCAGTGTTCATTTGGAATGAAGGCGTTAAAAGATACCGTGGTGCTGGGAACTGACTTTAATTATTTCAGCACCATGAGGGAATCGTTGCTGGGGAAAGATGCCCTTTTAGAGTCCAAAACAGCTTGATATGGGTACTGCTGATTGAGGAAGGTGCCCTTATGAGGCACAAAGCAGCTCCATAAGGGTACTATTACTGGAAAAAGATACCCTTATGGGGCACAAAGCAGCTCTATAAGGGTACTATTACAGGATAAAGATACCCTTATGAGGCCCTAAACAGCTCCATAAGGGTACAATTATAGGAGAAAGGTGCTCTTATGAAGTCCAAAGCAGCTCTATAAGGGTATCATTACGGGAGAAAGATACCCTTATAAGGCCAAAGCAGCTCCATAAGGGCACTATTACTGAAGAAAGATACCCTTATAAGGCCAAATCAGCTCCATAAGGGCACTATTACTGAAGAAAGATACCCTTATGCAGTGAAAATCAGCTCTATAAGGGTACCATTCCAGGAGAAAGATACCCTTATGAAGTCCGAAGCAGCTCCATAAGGGTACCATTCCAGGAGAAAGGTGCCCTTATGAAGTCCAAATCAGCTCCATAAGGGTACTATTACGGGAGAAAGATCCCCTTATGAGGCACAAATCAGCTCCATAAGGGTACCATTCCAGGAGAAAGATACCCTTATGAATCCCAAAACAGCTCCATAAGGGTACTATTACAGAAGAAAGATACCCTTATGAATCCCAAAACAGCTCCATAAGGGTACTATTCCAGGAGAAAGATACCCTTATAAAGTCCAAACCAGCTCCATAAGGGTACTATTATAGGAGAAAGATACCCTTATGAATCCCAAACCAGCTCCATAAGGGTACTATTACAGAAGAAAGATACCCTTATGAAGCCCAAAACAGCTCCATAAGGGTACCATTCCAGGAGAAAGATACCCTTATAAAGTCCAAACCAGCTCCATAAGGGTACCATTCCAGGAGAAAGATACCCTTATAAAGTCCAAACCAGCTCCATAAGGGTACTATTATAGGAGAAAGATACCCTTATGAATCCCAAAACAGCTCCATAAGGGTACTATTACAGAAGAAAGATACCCTTATGAAGCCCAAAACAGCTCCATAAGGGTACCATTCCAGGAGAAAGATACCCTTATAAAGTCCAAAGCAGCTCCATAAGGGTCTCATTCCTTAAAGACAGTACTGCAGCATTAACCTTGCTGCGGTCTTTTTTATTATTTCAGACAGGTCCTGACTTGAAATGCCGAAAATAGTCAGAAGCATGGATCTCATCAGAGTGTACTTGCTGTCATACTCCTATTTTCGCCAGCGTATAGTGAAGGGAGAGAGGCATGAAATGAGGCTTGAAAATGCAATTTTACATTTCAATTTTTTTGATTGTTTTAGCTATATTTTTGAGTTTGCGGACATTATTCATTCCTCATAAAATTAAAGGCAAGCAGGTCTCGTTCGAAAACTTTGTCACACTTGCGCTGATTTATGGGACGGTGATGGCTGGCTTTGGATTATTGTATTATTTGCTTGATTTGAAAGGAATCTGGGTACTATCCGATGAGAGCATGCGGCCAAGCACTTCGTCGTATGAGAGGATGTCAACGAGTATGTACTTCAGTGCCATTACTCTGTTTTCTGTAGGATATGGGGATATTGCTCCAGTCGGGGTCGGGAGGGCGATCGCTGTTTTGGAGGCGCTGATTGGTTATACGATTCCTGCAGCGTTTGTAACAAGGGCCATGTTTGATCAAAAACGGTCCTGAAGTGTTCCTTTGATTTGTATTCCAACCCGAAATTAGATAGGCTAATGTTAATAGATCAAATTTTGGAGGGATACATAATGGCACTGGCTATAGGTGAAAAAGCACCGGCGTTTGAGCTGCCGGCAAGCAATGGAGAAACTGTAAAACTTTCCGATTTTGAAGGGAAGAATGTGGTGCTTTATTTTTACCCGAAAGATATGACACCCGGCTGCACAACAGAAGCATGTGATTTCCGGGATCATCATGAAAGCTTCGAGGGGTTAAATGCTGTCATTCTTGGGGTGAGCCCAGATCCGATTAACCGGCATGAAAAATTCATTGAAAAGCATGGATTGCCTTTCCTTCTTCTTGCGGATGAAGACCATAAAGCAGCTGAGGATTATGGCGTCTGGCAGCTGAAGAAAAACTTTGGCAAAGAATACATGGGCATCGAAAGGTCTACATTCATCATTGATAAGGACGGCAATCTTGCCAAAGAGTGGAGAAAAGTTAAAGTAAAGGGCCATGTGGAAGAGGCGCTTGAATTCATTAAAGAAAACCTGTAAACATGGAGACAGCCAGAAACGGCTGTCTTTATTGCTGTTTTGATGCCGGTTATAAGTTATAATAGGGTGTATAATTATTACCATGACCAGTCAGTCAATCGATGTTTATATTGGGGAGGCAATAAAGATGAAGGAAAAAGAAAAAGCAATCATCGAAGCAGCGATTAAGCTTTATGCGACGAAAGGGTTCGCTTCTACCTCAATCCAGGAGATCGTCACGGAAAGCGGAATTTCCAAGGGCGCTTTTTATCTTTATTTCAAATCCAAAGAAGCTTTATTGATCGCAATTCTTGAATATTATTTTGATTATATCCAGAAGAAACTTGAAGGGTTTGAAAATGATAATCTGCCGCCCAGGGAAAAGTTTGCTTTGCAGTTGACAGCATTATTCAATACCATGCTCGAGCATAAGGAATTCATCATCATGCAATCCAGAGAACAGGCAATTCCCTTGAATGAAGAGGTAAAGGAATTGATGATCCGCAAGTATTACGAAGCACAAATGTTTTATCAAGGCAGCCTGCGGGCAATCTACGGTAAAAGTGCTGAAGCGCATTTATGGGATATGGCGCTAATGCTCGAGGGATTTTTTAATTCTTATATAAAGTTGCTTCTATTCAATCCTGAAGGATTCAAGATTGATGAATTAGTGGGATACATTCTAAGAAGAGTGGATTCATTGGTTGATGGACTGCAGGGAGAGGAGCCACTGGCAACAAAAGAAAAAATCGATGAGTTGATAACAAAGACCAAGGCATACTTCCTGACAGATAGCAAGGACATTAAAAAGGTCATCACTAAAATGAAAGAAGCAGTTGCTGATCTTCAAAATAGAGATGACTTGCTAATCACACTGGATGTCCTCGAGAGTGAGATCGAAAGAGATGCACCCCGAATCCCGGTAATCCAGGGAATGCTGTCAAACCTCAATGACGAGCCATCGCTTGATTTCTATCGTGAAGCTATCGCAAAAAAATATCATCTAAAGGGATAATTTTTCCGCCTATTTTTATCAATACAGGCTACTGTCCATTCATTTCAGCTGTAACTGAATATCATTGTATTAGGGCATACCTCCTCAAACACTTTAGCGGGCTTAAATAGCCCGCCTTTTTTATGGGGAAAACAGGTTCGAATTCCCATTCTTCGAAATGTAGCGCCGGCTTTTCATTTTTCAGGCTTGGAAGTTGTTTAATTAAGTGAAAATTAATACAATTAATAGTACGAAACTAGAACGAAGGGTTGGGTGAAAATGAATATTTACTCCTCGATTCTTCCGGCTGAACGATTGCAGGAAGAGGTGAAAAAGGAATTCCCTCAGGTGAGCTTCGAATTCCATAAAGGAATCAAGGAAGATTTATTTTTGGATGCAGAGATATTCCTTACCTATGGTGAAGATTTGACGGAAGAGCTGATTGGCAAAGCAGACAAGCTCAAATGGATTATGGTCATGTCTGCCGGTCTGGATAAAATGCCATTTGAAGCGTGTAAAAAACGCGGAATCCTTGTTACAAATGTGCGGGGGATCCATAAAATTCCGATGGCTGAGTTTACCGTCGGCATGATGCTGCAGCATGTTAAACAAATGAAGTCGTTATGGTCAAATGAACAAAGCAAAACTTGGGAACGTAAATTGCCAATGGGAGAATTGTACGGCAAGACATTGCTCATTCTAGGTATAGGGGCGATTGGGGGAGAAGTGGCCCGTTTGGCAAAAGCTTTTAATATGCAAACGATTGGTGTGAATCGGAGCGGCCGCCAAGCCGACTGGACAGACGAAAACTATACGATGGAAAACTTCAGGGAAGCTTTGCCTAAAGCGGATTTCATTGTTTCGGTATTGCCAAGTACGCAAGAAACGAAGCATTTCCTCGACTTGAACGATTTTGTCTTAATGAAAGACACAGCTGTGTTTATCAATATTGGCCGTGGTGACTTGGTCCAAGATGAGGTGTTATTGGCCGCACTTCAGGAAAATAAGATCGCGCATGCTTATCTGGATGTTTTCTATGAAGAACCTTTGAAGGAAAGTCATCCATTCTGGACAATGGACAATGTAACCGTAACTCCTCATATTTCAAGCTTGACCAAAAATTATTTGCCAAGGTCCTTTGAAATTTTCAAACAAAATCTTCATACATATCTTAATAAAGCCACAGAGTTTATCAATGTAATCGACATGGACAGGGGGTACTGATTAATGAAAATCTATACTAAGACAGGGGACAAAGGAACAACCTCTCTTATTTATGGAACAAGGGTAGCAAAAAATGATATGCGTGTTGAAGCTTACGGGACATGTGATGAGACAAATTCAATGATAGGCCTGGCACTCAGTTACCTGAATGGAGAGTTTTTTAACGATAAAGAAGAAATGCAGGCAATCTTCCATAAGATCCAGACAGTTTTGTTCCATGTCGGTGCTGAACTGGCCACTCCTCCTGGCAAAGAAGTAAAATGGGTACTTGAAGCAAAGGATATAGAAGAACTAGAGAAGAAAATCGATGATTGGGATGCAGCGCTTCCGCAGTTGACGAACTTCATTCTTCCTGGGGGACACCAGGCAGGTGCCGCGCTTCATGTAGCAAGGACGGTTGCCAGAAGAGCGGAACGCCAGGCTGTTGAGCTGGGAGATGAGGTTAACCCGCTTGTCCTGTCCTATTTAAACCGACTATCCGACTTCCTGTTTGTCGCCGCAAGATATGTGAATATGCACCTGGGAGCAAAAGAACAAACCTTGCATCAAGGTTGAGAGTTGTAAATGTTTGTGGTGTAGCAATATTGACAAAAGAGGAATAAAATTAGTACACTAATTATAAACATTATAAAATAAGAATTATAATCTGAAAAAGTGAGGTGCATGGCGGTGGTACAGAGTCATTTAAAAGAAGCCCTGGATACCTTGAAGGATACAGGAGTCCGTATTACTCCGCAACGTCATGCGATACTCGAATATTTAATAAACTCAATGTCGCACCCTACAGCAGACGAGATTTATAAAGCGCTTGAAGGTAAATTTCCAAATATGAGTGTAGCGACGGTTTATAACAATTTGAGAGTATTCCGTGAAGTTGGATTGGTCAAAGAACTGACATATGGGGATGCCTCCAGTCGTTTTGACTTTGTTACTTCCCATCATTATCACGTCATCTGTGATCAATGCGGGAAAATCGTTGACTTCCATTACCCTGGCCTTGACGAAGTAGAGCATTTAGCTTCCCATGTAACAGGTTTTAATGTTGGGCACCATAGAATGGAAATATACGGAACTTGTCCGGAATGTTCCGCAAAGGAAGTCCATTAATACTTACGGCTGATGGCATAAGCTATCAGTTTTCTTTTTTTGTCTGCGTACATGATTCTGCTGCTTCATATGTAAGCATTGTGGGATAAAAAAAGAACTCGGCAAAAAACGAAGTTCTCTTTTTATTTTTTTCGATTGTATTGTTCATCGAACTCCTTGCCTTCCAGAGAGGCATCTAGAGTTAACGGTTCGTTGCAATACATGCAAATATCCACCCTGCCAAGCATTTTCGTTTGTTTCCCGCAATTAGGGCAAACTACCTGAACTGTCTTTGTCGATAACAGTCCAATCCAAAAATAGACAACCGTGCTGGCAATAATAAACAGCAATCCAAGGATCATAAAAATTGTCATGACCACAAATGAGCTGCGGAAGAAGATACCCGCATACATAACGATGAAGCCAATGAAGATAAGACTTAACGCAAAGGTGCGGATTTTATTTATTTTACTTGAATATTTACCCATTGAAGTTTCCCTCCCTAAAATCTAACTATATCATACTATTTCCGGCAAGATAATCATAAAAAGTAAACACCGATGTCGAAAATTGTCTAGATGAAATGCAGGAGATTTTATATAATTGTCGAACATATATGCTAACAAACAAATGGAGGAGTTTATTATGGAGGATATCCTTCGTTCGATTTATCAAGAACGTGCAAGCCACCCTAACACCGTAGGAGTGGTGGCGGTGGAGAAGAGACATAAAGCGCTCGCTGCGACCGATACATTTGATGTCATTTTGCTTATTATAGTGAAAGAAAATGAAGAACCTGTGTTTGTTAAACATTATTCCTATCAGGATAAAAAAGCCGCCATGCATATTGTAACCGAAAAGCAGATCAATGATTGGCTCCTAACTGGCAGCAATAAAAAGATTTTTGATTGGCTTTACAATGGGAAGATAATTTTTGATCGAAATGAAAAAATCGCTGATTTAAAACATGAACTTAAAGAATTTCCGTTTTTCGGACGCAAAATAAAAATGGGAATTGAGTTTGCCAAGTTGATCAGAAGGTACTCAGATGGCAAGATGCTATTTGATAACTTTAACTATTTGGATGCCTACAATTATGTTGTGCATTCATTGCATCATCTTGCAAGACTTGCAGTGATAGAGAATGGCTTTCATCCCGAAGTGACCGTCTGGCATCAAGTGAAGCAGATCGAGCCAGAAATCTATAAGTTATACGAAGAGTTAATTTGCAGTGAAGAGACAATAGAAAAAAGGCTTGAACTCTTGTTCCTGGCAAGCGAATTCCTGATCCACAAAAGGACAAAAGTAGGGAGCCAGCATTTAGTGGAAGTGATGGAAGGTGAAGAGTATTGGGCATTCAGTGACCTGATGTCCCATCCAGAACTTTTACCGTATTCTGTTGACCTAGGAATCCTTGTAGAGTATTTGATTGATAAGAAAATCATTGAAGTAGTAAACGTAGAAACGAAAGGACAGGGCATTTATCACAGATATTATAAGGTTGCTGAAAAGTTATCCTGAAAAAACGAAAAAACCTATTGACCATTCAAAAAATACTTGGTATATTAATAACCGTCGCTGCGGAACATAGCAAAAACATTTTCGCGGCAGACGGTTTACAACTTAAAAGTATTTTTCACTGAAAAACATTTTTAGAAAAGTGTTGACAGAAAAAATGCCCGATGGTATATTAGTAAAGTCGCTTCTGGGCGGCATGCTAACTAACTTGCTCTTTGAAAACTAAACAAACAAGCGTCAACAAACAATAAATTATCATGCTTCTATTAATTATAGAAGACATGAGCCAACGTTTTAACTTATGAGCTAACTCATAACTCTTTCTTGGAGAGTTTGATCCTGGCTCAGGACGAACGCTGGCGGCGTGCCTAATACATGCAAGTCGAGCGGATCTTCATTAGCTTGCTTTTGAAGATCAGCGGCGGACGGGTGAGTAACACGTGGGCAACCTGCCTGTAAGACTGGGATAACTTCGGGAAACCGGAGCTAATACCGGATAATCCTTTCCCTCACATGAGGGAAAGCTGAAAGACGGTTTCGGCTGTCACTTACAGATGGGCCCGCGGCGCATTAGCTAGTTGGTGAGGTAACGGCTCACCAAGGCAACGATGCGTAGCCGACCTGAGAGGGTGATCGGCCACACTGGGACTGAGACACGGCCCAGACTCCTACGGGAGGCAGCAGTAGGGAATCTTCCGCAATGGACGAAAGTCTGACGGAGCAACGCCGCGTGAACGATGAAGGCTTTCGGGTCGTAAAGTTCTGTTGTCAGGGAAGAACAAGTACCGGAGTAACTGCCGGTACCTTGACGGTACCTGACCAGAAAGCCACGGCTAACTACGTGCCAGCAGCCGCGGTAATACGTAGGTGGCAAGCGTTGTCCGGAATTATTGGGCGTAAAGCGCGCGCAGGCGGTTCCTTAAGTCTGATGTGAAAGCCCCCGGCTCAACCGGGGAGGGTCATTGGAAACTGGGGAACTTGAGTGCAGAAGAGGAGAGCGGAATTCCACGTGTAGCGGTGAAATGCGTAGAGATGTGGAGGAACACCAGTGGCGAAGGCGGCTCTCTGGTCTGTAACTGACGCTGAGGCGCGAAAGCGTGGGGAGCGAACAGGATTAGATACCCTGGTAGTCCACGCCGTAAACGATGAGTGCTAAGTGTTAGAGGGTTTCCGCCCTTTAGTGCTGCAGCAAACGCATTAAGCACTCCGCCTGGGGAGTACGGCCGCAAGGCTGAAACTCAAAGGAATTGACGGGGGCCCGCACAAGCGGTGGAGCATGTGGTTTAATTCGAAGCAACGCGAAGAACCTTACCAGGTCTTGACATCCTCTGACAACCCTAGAGATAGGGCGTTCCCCTTCGGGGGACAGAGTGACAGGTGGTGCATGGTTGTCGTCAGCTCGTGTCGTGAGATGTTGGGTTAAGTCCCGCAACGAGCGCAACCCTTGATCTTAGTTGCCAGCATTCAGTTGGGCACTCTAAGGTGACTGCCGGTGACAAACCGGAGGAAGGTGGGGATGACGTCAAATCATCATGCCCCTTATGACCTGGGCTACACACGTGCTACAATGGATGGAACAAAGGGTCGCGAAGCCGCGAGGTGAAGCCAATCCCATAAATCCATTCTCAGTTCGGATTGCAGGCTGCAACTCGCCTGCATGAAGCCGGAATCGCTAGTAATCGCGGATCAGCATGCCGCGGTGAATACGTTCCCGGGCCTTGTACACACCGCCCGTCACACCACGAGAGTTTGTAACACCCGAAGTCGGTGGGGTAACCTTTTGGAGCCAGCCGCCTAAGGTGGGACAGATGATTGGGGTGAAGTCGTAACAAGGTAGCCGTATCGGAAGGTGCGGCTGGATCACCTCCTTTCTAAGGATATTGCCTAAGGGCAATCGGAATGCGAATCTTTCGATTCGTACTGTGGATGTAATCCACATAGTTGTACGCTTGTTTGTTTAGTTTTGAGGGAGCAATTCTCTCAAAGCTTTTTTGTTCCTTGAAAACTAGATAATCGTAAGTAAGAAGAACCAAGAAGAAAACCGAGTGATCGCCATTTTAGTTTTCTCTCTATTCAATTAGAGAAATGACCTTTTAGGTTAAGTTAGAAAGGGCGCACGGTGGATGCCTTGGCACTAGGAGCCGATGAAGGACGGGACTAACACCGATATGCTTCGGGGAGCTGTAAGTAAGCTTTGATCCGGAGATTTCCGAATGGGGAAACCCACTGTTCGTAATGGAACAGTATCTTTACCTGAATACATAGGGTATTGAAGGCAGACCCGGGGAACTGAAACATCTAAGTACCCGGAGGAAGAGAAAGCAAACGCGATTCCCTGAGTAGCGGCGAGCGAAACGGGACATAGCCCAAACCAAGAGGCTTGCCTCTTGGGGTTGTAGGACACTCTACATGGAGTTACAAAGGAACGGGGTAGATGAAGTGGTCTGGAAAGGCCCGTCAGAGAAGGTAAAAACCCTGTAGTTGAAACTTCGTTCCCTCCTGAGTGGATCCTGAGTACGGCGGGACACGAGAAATCCCGTCGGAAGCTGGGAGGACCATCTCCCAAGGCTAAATACTCCCTAGTGACCGATAGTGAACCAGTACCGTGAGGGAAAGGTGAAAAGCACCCCGGAAGGGGAGTGAAAGAGATCCTGAAACCGTGTGCCTACAAGTAGTCAGAGCCCGTTCATGGGTGATGGCGTGCCTTTTGTAGAATGAACCGGCGAGTTACGATTACATGCAAGGTTAAGTTGAGAAGACGGAGCCGCAGCGAAAGCGAGTCTGAATAGGGCGAATGAGTATGTGGTCGTAGACCCGAAACCAGGTGATCTACCCATGTCCAGGGTGAAGGTTGGGTAACACCAACTGGAGGCCCGAACCCACGCACGTTGAAAAGTGCGGGGATGAGGTGTGGGTAGCGGAGAAATTCCAATCGAACTTGGAGATAGCTGGTTCTCTCCGAAATAGCTTTAGGGCTAGCCTCACGTTGTAAGAGTCTTGGAGGTAGAGCACTGTTTGGACTAGGGGCCCTCATCGGGTTACCGAATTCAGACAAACTCCGAATGCCAAAGACTTATCCGTGGGAGTCAGACTGCGAGTGATAAGATCCGTAGTCAAAAGGGAAACAGCCCAGACCACCAGCTAAGGTCCCAAAGTATACGTTAAGTGGAAAAGGATGTGGAGTTGCTTAGACAACCAGGATGTTGGCTTAGAAGCAGCCACCATTTAAAGAGTGCGTAATAGCTCACTGGTCGAGTGACTCTGCGCCGAAAATGTACCGGGGCTAAACGTATCACCGAAGCTGTGGATTGACATCTTAGATGTCAGTGGTAGGAGAGCGTTCTAAGGGCGTTGAAGTCAGACCGTAAGGACTGGTGGAGCGCTTAGAAGTGAGAATGCCGGTATGAGTAGCGAAAGATGGGTGAGAATCCCATCCACCGAATGCCTAAGGTTTCCTGAGGAAGGCTCGTCCTCTCAGGGTTAGTCGGGACCTAAGCCGAGGCCGAAAGGCGTAGGCGATGGACAACAGGTTGATATTCCTGTACCACCTCTTTATCGTTTGAGCGACGGGGGGACGCAGGAGGATAGGGTAAGCGCGCTGTTGGATATGCGCGTCTAAGCAGTTAGGCTGCAAGTGAGGCAAATCCCGCTTGCGTGAAGGCTGAGCTGTGACAGCGAGGGAAATATAGTACCGAAGTTCCTGATTCCACACTGCCAAGAAAAGCCTCTAGCGAGATAAATGGTGCCCGTACCGCAAACCGACACAGGTAGGCGAGGAGAGAATCCTAAGGTGAGCGAGAGAACTCTCGTTAAGGAACTCGGCAAAATGACCCCGTAACTTCGGGAGAAGGGGTGCTCATTTGGGTGAATAGCCCGGATGAGCCGCAGTGAATAGGCCCAGGCGACTGTTTAGCAAAAACACAGGTCTCTGCGAAGCCGCAAGGCGAAGTATAGGGGCTGACGCCTGCCCGGTGCTGGAAGGTTAAGAGGAGGGGTTAGCTCACGCGAAGCTCTGAATCGAAGCCCCAGTAAACGGCGGCCGTAACTATAACGGTCCTAAGGTAGCGAAATTCCTTGTCGGGTAAGTTCCGACCCGCACGAAAGGCGTAACGATCTGGGCACTGTCTCAACGAGAGACTCGGTGAAATTATAGTACCTGTGAAGATGCAGGTTACCCGCGACAGGACGGAAAGACCCCGTGGAGCTTTACTGTAGCCTGATATTGAATTTTGGTACAGCTTGTACAGGATAGGTAGGAGCCTGAGAAACCGGAGCGCCAGCTTCGGTGGAGGCGTCGGTGGGATACTACCCTGGCTGTATTGAAATTCTAACCCGCGCCCCTGATCGGGGCGGGAGACAGTGTCAGGTGGGCAGTTTGACTGGGGCGGTCGCCTCCTAAAGAGTAACGGAGGCGCCCAAAGGTTCCCTCAGAATGGTTGGAAATCATTCGCAGAGTGTAAAGGCACAAGGGAGCTTGACTGCGAGACCTACAAGTCGAGCAGGGACGAAAGTCGGGCTTAGTGATCCGGTGGTTCCGCATGGAAGGGCCATCGCTCAACGGATAAAAGCTACCCCGGGGATAACAGGCTTATCTCCCCCAAGAGTCCACATCGACGGGGAGGTTTGGCACCTCGATGTCGGCTCATCGCATCCTGGGGCTGTAGTCGGTCCCAAGGGTTGGGCTGTTCGCCCATTAAAGCGGTACGCGAGCTGGGTTCAGAACGTCGTGAGACAGTTCGGTCCCTATCCGTCGTGGGCGCAGGAAATTTGAGAGGAGCTGTCCTTAGTACGAGAGGACCGGGATGGACGCACCGCTGGTGTACCAGTTGTCTTGCCAAAGGCATCGCTGGGTAGCTATGTGCGGACGGGATAAGTGCTGAAAGCATCTAAGCATGAAGCCCCCCTCAAGATGAGATTTCCCATAGCGCAAGCTAGTAAGAACCCTGAAAGATGATCAGGTTGATAGGTCAGAGGTGGAAGCGCGGTGACGTGTGGAGCTGACTGATACTAATCGTTCGAGGACTTAACCAAATACGAAAAGCGTAGGCGACTGTACAGCCTCGACAAGCGCTGGAGGGCCAGCAGTTGAAGTCGTTCTTTGACTTCGGCGGATGGACCGAAGCGACTCGAGAGGCTAGGAGCCGGAGCTGGACAATGATCATTCGATTCCCTTGTTTTCTTCTTACACATTATCTAGTTTTGAGGGAATAAAGATTTTTACGAAGTGAAATATCTTTAAAATTTCTCTTGCAAAATGCACTAAAGACAGTATAATAGATATTGTCTTGAAAAAATGTCTGGTGGCGATGGCGAGAAGGTCACACCCGTTCCCATACCGAACACGGAAGTTAAGCTTCTCAGCGCCGATGGTAGTTGGGGGTTTCCCCCTGTGAGAGTAGGACGCCGCCGGGCAAGATGCATTTGACATCTTCTTTCAAAGATACGGATTGTGTATCCAGGTCGGAGAAATCATTACTATTCCGCAGTAGCTCAGTGGTAGAGCACTCGGCTGTTAACCGAGCGGTCGTAGGTTCGAATCCTACCTGCGGAGCCAATTTGGAGAGCTGTCCGAGAGGTCGAAGGAGCACGATTGGAAATCGTGTAGACGGTCAACGCTGTCTCAAGGGTTCGAATCCCTTGCTCTCCGCCATAGAAACTTAAACAAAAGGCCCCTTGGTCAAGCGGTTAAGACACCGCCCTTTCACGGCGGTAACACGGGTTCGAATCCCGTAGGGGTCACCATTTTCTTTAATAAGTAACATAACAATGGAGGATTAGCTCAGCTGGGAGAGCATCTGCCTTACAAGCAGAGGGTCGGCGGTTCGATCCCGTCATCCTCCACCATAAGTTTTTTGATGAATTATTACCGTCGCGGGGTGGAGCAACGAGCGTTACTTCACTGTATGAACTGCGAGTTGTACCGATCGAGCTGCTGCTTGAGTAAGCTTCCTGGGATCGGAACAGTCAATGCTCTCTAAGAGCATAAATCAAATAACATTTTTATTACCGTCGCGGGGTGGAGCAGTCCGGTAGCTCGTCGGGCTCATAACCCGAAGGTCGCAGGTTCAAATCCTGCCCCCGCAATCATGAAGTGCTTTTCAAGTTAATCACTTGAAAAGATTTTGGTCCCGTGGTGTAGCGGTTAACATGCCTGCCTGTCACGCAGGAGATCGCCGGTTCGATCCCGGTCGGGACCGCCAGTATATGGCTCAGTAGCTCAGTCGGTAGAGCAAAGGACTGAAAATCCTTGTGTCGGCGGTTCGATTCCGTCCTGAGCCACCATTTAAAATTTCCTGGTTAATCAGGAAATTGAGTAAATGGGTTTTTTAACATCGGAAATGATGTTATAATGGAGGGGTAGCGAAGTGGCTAAACGCGGCGGACTGTAAATCCGCTCCCTCAGGGTTCGGCGGTTCGAATCCGTCCCCCTCCACCATTTATCATAGGGGTATAGTTTAAAGGTAGAACGAAGGTCTCCAAAACCTTTGGTGTGGGTTCGATTCCTACTACCCCTGCCAATTTTATAATGGCGATTGTGGCGAAGTGGTTAACGCATCGGATTGTGGTTCCGACATTCGTGGGTTCGATTCCCATCAGTCGCCCCATTTCAAATCACATATTCAATCAGTATTGAATATAATATATTGGGCTATAGCCAAGCGGTAAGGCAACGGACTTTGACTCCGTCATGCGTTGGTTCGAATCCAGCTAGCCCAGCCATTTGCGGAAGTAGTTCAGTGGTAGAATACAACCTTGCCAAGGTTGGGGTCGCGGGTTCGAATCCCGTCTTCCGCTCCAATATAATATGGCGGCATAGCCAAGTGGTAAGGCAAAGGTCTGCAAAACCTTTATTCACCGGTTCAAATCCGGTTGCCGCCTCCACTAATTATTTAGTGGAATTGCAGTATTTGAAATCTTCATATGCCGGTGTGGCGGAATTGGCAGACGCGCACGACTCAAAATCGTGTTCCTTCTGGAGTGTCGGTTCGACCCCGACCACCGGTACCATCTTTATTTTAAACAGGATCTCCTGTTTTCTTTATTTTCATAAGATATGTATGCGGGTGTAGTTTACTGGTAAAACCTCAGCCTTCCAAGCTGATGTAGTGGGTTCGATTCCCATCACCCGCTCCATACATACGTGACTAACGCAGTATATCGTTTCCAGAAAACGATATACTGCGTTTTTTTTTCTTGGCTCTGTTAAAGCCCAATGTTGTTTTTACTCCTGTTGATTGTAGTGGAAGGCGCGTAGACTCCTGCGGGCGCAGCTGGCCAGGTGAGACCCCGCAGGAGCAAAGCGACGAGGAGGCTCAGCGCCAGCCCCGCGGAAAGCGAAGCGCCTGGAACGAAAATCAACAGCCTTGTTTAACAGAGCCAATTTCTTTGATAGATGTGGAATCAGTAGCCCCGTGCTCGGTTGGCCAAATAGAAAAAAGGATGCATCAGCATCCCACGAGTTTAAATGTACCAGTTCCTCCATGAATCTGGGTGAACATATTCATGAGTGATTCGGTCATCTTCTCCATTTCTGTTGACGGAGAAGAAGGCCTTAAATAGACAATCTGCAACGCATTTCTTGTTTCTTCTGTCACTGCGGTCCTTTCAGAATCGACAAAAGGGCTTCCGAACGGTCCTTTATCGTCTGCAGATATGATCAAGTTAGCAAGATTATTAGTTCTGCCATTCAGACCTCCGTACTCTTCATTTTCTTCGCCAACTTTAATTGTGATATTCCCCTGCAGTTTGTCACTGTCGTAAATACCAATTGGAATTTGATATTCAAGCGAGAAGAAATTATTCAGATCTATCGCACTATGTATGGTTTGAAGGTAATTCTGCTTAGAGATCCTTCGGTAAAGGGCTTCGGCCGAATGTCTATATCGGTTAGGATCCTTCCCCGTTGCTTTGAAGATTCCTCGCCACTCTTTGATTCCTTCAAGCTCCGTAACGTTTTTTTCCAAAAGGTCAAAGTATATTGATTCCTGGAAGAGCTGCAGTCTGCCTTTCAACATTTGAGGAGACTCGCCTACTTGTATGTTCTTATACTCGATCATTCCGATTGTGAATCCGGGATTGAGATTGCATATCATCCTGGAAACTTGAATTTCCATTGATTCCACCTCCAAATCTGCTTTAAAATAGTTTATCATAAAAGAGATTTGCTTTTAAATTTATGGGATTCATATATAGATATCAAAATAGGAAGGGGGTATCCGCAATGGATATGGCAAGTTTGAAGAAGGAGATCATAGCTTACAGCAAAACGATCGGCATCGATAAAATTGGTTTTGCAGCACCATCGACCTTTGAAGAGATGAAGGTCCGGTTATACATGCAGCAGCAACTTCACTATCAATCAGGATTTGAAGAAAAGGATATTGAAAAGAGAACGGAGCCTGCCCTGATTTTTGATCGTCCTAAATCAATCATTTCGATTGCTCTCGCCTATCCTTCAAAAATGAAAACGAAAGTGATCAGCAAGAAGGGGGAAAGGCGGGGAATCTTCTGTCGGGCGTCATGGGGGACTGATTACCACGCGGTCCTGAGGGACAGGCTGAAAAAACTCGAGGAATTTATTGCTTTGAAAGTTCCTGAAGCCCGCTTCAAATCGATGGTCGATACGGGTGAACTGGTGGACAGGGCAGTTGCGGAACGAGCGGGCATCGGCTGGAGCGGCAAAAACTGTTCGATTATCACACCCGAGTTTGGATCATACGTCTATCTAGGCGAAATGATTACGAATATACCGTTTGAGCCTGACCATCCCATGGAGGATCGTTGTGGCAGCTGTAACAAGTGTGTGGATGTCTGTCCTACAGGTGCGCTGGTACAGGGCGGTCAGCTGGATGCGCAAAAATGTATTGCTTTTGTGACTCAAACTAAGGGGTTTTTAGCGGATGAGTTTCGGGATAAGCTGGGCAACCGATTATATGGCTGTGATACTTGCCAGACAGTTTGCCCAGAAAACAAAGGGAAGGATTTTCATTTCCATGAAGAAATGGAGCCAGACCCTGAAATTGCAAAGCCGTTGCTGAAACCTTTATTGACCATCAGCAACCGGGAGTTTAAAGAAAAATTCGGACATGTTTCAGGTTCATGGCGCGGAAAGAAGCCTATCCAGCGTAATGCGATTATTGCCCTGGCTCATTTTAAGGATGATACAGCGATACCGGAGTTGATAATGGTCCTGAAGGAGGATCCAAGACCTGTTCTCAGAGGAACGGCAGCATGGGCGCTTGGCAAAATTGGCGGACACGACGCGTTGGACGCATTGCAGCATGCTTCTTCTTTTGAGAAGGATGAAGAAGTATTGCAGGAAATCAGTAAAGGCTTGGATTTTTTTAATGAAAAGGAACAGTCTGATATCCCAATTTAGGACAGAATGGATTTTTAATAATCCATTCTTTTTTTATGCCTTAAATCCCTTGCTCCTTCATAAACATGATAGGTGAAGGGAGAGATGAGTATGCGTAAACAACTGCAGGAGCTGCTGGAACAGCGAGTCCTTCAATGTGTATCCATGCCTCGCAATCAATTGCATGAGTGTGCGGGCATTGAGTTAAAAAAGCAGAGCTTTGCAAACAGGTCTGCTGAGATTGTAAAAGCAAAGGCAGATGGCAGGATTAAGCAAAGATTTGAAGATAATGAGAATGCATCTGTTTTATATGATGTTCACTTTCAGTATTTGATCAAGCAAAGAGGTTTATTTTACATGGAGGAAGAAGTGGAAAAGAGGCGGGCCGAATTCTACAAAGGGATCCTGGTGAACGACGAGAAGTTGAATGAAAATGAACCCACGGAGAAAATTGAAGAGGCTTTGCCTGTCTTTTCGCATGAGGTGGACGGACAGGAGAGGAAGGGCTTCAGATATGATAGGTTAAAGGCTGTCCAGTATGCTGAACGCTGGTGGAATGACTATAATCCCGCATATAAGAAGTTCGAAGTGGATTGTACCAATTATATATCGCAGTGTCTGCATGTTGGCGGGGCACCGATGAGAGGCTATCCAAACCGAAGCAATGGCTGGTGGATGCAGAATAATAACTGGAGCTTCAGCTGGTCGGTTGCTAATGCGTTGCGCTGGCATATTCCTGGTTCAAAGTTTGGGCTAAGGGGCAGAGAGGTGAGCAGTGCTGAAAAGCTGAAGCTCGGCGATGTGATCTGCTACGATTTCCAGGGAGATGGACGATTCGATCATACGACCATTGTAACCGGGCATGACGCGGACGGAATGCCGCTTGTCAACGCCCATACGTATAACTCCCGAATGAGGTACTGGGCATATGAGGATTCGACGGCCTATACCCCGAATATAAAGTATAAGTTCCTTATGATTACTGATGACCGTGATGAGTGAATAGAAGGGCCGTTTCTTTTGCTGTGAAGGAGTGTAATGGTATAATAGCTGTAGTTTTGATTAGAGGTGAAAGTCATGGCATTGCATGTTGTATTATACCAGCCGCTCATTCCAGCCAACACTGGCAATATCGCGCGCACATGCGCTGGTACCGATACCAAGCTTCACTTGATCAGGCCGTTGGGATTTTCAACGGATGATAAGATGCTGAAGCGTGCCGGGTTGGATTATTGGGAACACGTAAAGATCCATTACTATGATTCGCTGGATGATTTTTATCAACAGAATGAGGGTGGAAAATTCTTTTATGTGACCAAGTTTGGCAAGAAGGCGCATTCTGCTTTTGATTATAGTGCAACCGATCAGGAGTACTTCTTTATTTTTGGCCGGGAAACAACCGGACTTCCTAAAGAAGTGATTGAAAACAATATGGACAGATGCCTGAGGCTGCCTATGAATGAAAATATTCGTTCATTAAATCTGTCCAATACAGCCGCTATCCTGATTTATGAGGCATTGAGGCAGCAGGATTATCGCGATTTGCGCAAATATTAGGAGGCCTTTTCAGGTCTCCTTTTTGGCATTGCCATTATATTAAAGGAGATGAGAGAAGAATGAACCAGGTAATCGAAACCATTTTAAACCATCGCTCAGTAAGGAGCTTTAGGGATCAGACGCTGGACCGGGAACAGATAGAAGCGATTGTAAAAAGCGCACAGGCAGCTTCTACTTCCAGCTTCGTCCAGGCTTATTCGATTATTGGCGTGACGGACCAGGAGAATAAGGACAGGCTGTCTGAAATTGCCGGGAATCAGGCATATGTTGCAGCTAATGGCCATTTCTTTGTGTTTTGTGCGGACCTTCATCGCCATAAGGTCTTGGCTGAGATGGAGAATGTTGATTTGAATGATTCAATTGAGAGTACGGAGAAATTCATGGTTGCATTGATCGATGCGGCCCTGGCTGCGCAGAATGCTGCAATTGCTGCTGAGTCAA
The DNA here is from genome assembly GCF_030122805.1 of Mesobacillus sp. AQ2. Taxonomy (NCBI): domain Bacteria; kingdom Bacillati; phylum Bacillota; class Bacilli; order Caryophanales; family Bacillaceae; genus Mesobacillus; species Mesobacillus sp. AQ2. Next base: position 1,224,040 of record NZ_CP126080.1, read on the forward strand.
TGGGTCTTGGTATTTGCTATATCGGCGGAATCCGCAATGACCTGGAAGCAGTAAAAGAAGTTTTAAAGACGCCTGAACATGTTATTCCTCTGTTTGGCATGGCAGTAGGTTATCCTAATAAGGAGACGGATTTAAAGCCTCGTCTTGCAATGGAACATGTCTATATGGAAAATGAGTATCAGCAGGACCAGAGCTTGTTTGAGAAACAGCTGCAGGATTATAATGAAACGACCTCGCAATACTACCGTGAAAGAACGGGTGGGAAACGTGAGGACACCTGGACTGGCCAAATGGCCAAGATGCTAGGCCGTAAATCGCGGATGTATATGAAGGAATTCGTGGAAAAACAGAATTTGAATAAAAAATAATGATTAAAAAGTAAAAAAGCTGCCAATCGGCAGCTTTTTATTTTTTGGTGATCCCCGGCTTATCATCGTAACCTGAAGTGAAGATTGCAGATAAGAATGCAACTGTGACGCCCAGAATTAGAATTAGTTTCATGTATGTAAGCCTCCCTTTTACTGGATTTTGTCCATATAGAATTTATTATAGCCTATTATCTTCGAACTGTGAAGGAGAGGCTCTTAGTTTTTGCATCAGGAATTAAAAAGGACAATCAGGATGGACCAACGATTACGCATGTTCAAATTGTTTGCTGCATAGAATTTATTAATCGTCTCTTGATAACGCTACATGGGGAGGTCCATATGGATATTTTAAAAAAGATTGAAATGTATCGCCAGGATGAAGAGAAGCTTAAGTGGGAAGGGACGTTCAGGGAATATCTTGAAATTGTAAAGGAACAGCCTTGGGTTGCTCAATCGGCACATTCGCGTGTATATAATATGATCAAAGACGCAGGAATTGAAAACGAAAAAGGAAAAAAAAGGTATTCCTTCTTTAGTTCCCAATTGTTTGGTCTTGAAGAGGCACTGGAAAGGCTTGTTGAAGAGTATTTTCATCCGGCGGCTAAAAGGCTGGATGTGAGGAAGCGGATCCTGCTGTTGATGGGCCCGGTAAGCGGCGGAAAATCCACCCTGGTCACCATGCTGAAAAGAGGGTTGGAGGCATACTCGCATACTGATAGAGGGGCGATCTACGCAATTAAGGGATGCCCTATGCATGAAGATCCGCTGCATATGATCCCGCATCATCTCCGCAAGGATTTTTATGATGAATATGGCATCAGGATTGAAGGCAATCTGTCGCCGCTTAATATGATGAGGCTTGACCAGGAGTATGGCGGCAGGATTGAAGATGTCATCGTTGAGAGAGTCTTCTTCTCAGAAGACAAAAGAACAGGGATTGGCACATTCAGCCCTTCTGATCCTAAATCACAGGATATCGCGGATTTAACCGGAAGCATTGATTTCTCCACGATTGCCGAGTATGGTTCTGAATCCGATCCGCGGGCATATCGCTTTGATGGTGAACTGAATAAAGCGAACCGGGGCATGATGGAGTTCCAGGAAATGCTGAAGTGTGACGAGAAATTCCTCTGGCATTTGCTGAGCCTGACGCAGGAAGGCAATTTTAAAGCGGGAAGATTCGCATTGATCAGTGCGGATGAATTGATTGTTGCCCATACCAATGAAACGGAATACCGTTCATTCATTTCGAATAAAAAGAACGAAGCGCTACATTCACGTATAATCGTTATGCCGATACCGTACAACTTAAAAGTGTCCGAAGAAGAGAAAATTTATGACAAGATGATCAGGGAAAGCGATGTGAACGATGTCCATATCGCGCCGCATACCCTAAGGGTTGCTGCAATGTTCACGATCCTTACACGCCTGAAGGATCCGAAAAAAGGTGATATTGACCTGATAAAGAAAATGAGGCTGTACGACGGTGAAAGTGTAGAGGGTTATAACCGGGCAGATGTTGAGGAATTGAAAAAAGAGCACCAGGATGAGGGGATGAGCGGAATTGATCCTCGCTATGTTATCAATCGGATTTCCTCCACAATTATCAGGAAAGAAGTCAAAACGATCAATGCACTGGATGTATTACGGTCATTGAAAGAGGGACTTGACCAGCACCCTTCGATCACTGCAGAAACAAGGGAACGTTATCTGAATTATATTTCCCTTGCCCGGAAAGAGTATGATGATATCGCCAAGAAGGAAGTTCAAAAAGCATTCGTGTACTCATATGAAGAATCAGCTAAAACCCTTATGGATAATTACCTTGATAATGTTGAGGCCTATTGCAATAAGGCGAAGCTTCGCGATCCGCTCACTGGAGAGGAAATCAATCCGGATGAGAAGCTGATGCGTTCGATCGAGGAACAGATTGGCATTTCCGAAAATGCGAAGAAAGCGTTCCGTGAAGAGATTTTAATCAGAATTTCTGCTTATGCGCGTAAAGGCAAGCGGTTTGATTATAATTCCCATGATCGCCTGCGTGAAGCGATCCAGAAAAAGCTGTTTGCTGATCTGAAGGATGTTGTGAAAATCACGACTTCCACGAAAACTCCTGATGAGACCCAGCTGAAGAAAATCAATAATGTTGTCGCAAGGCTAATTGATGAGCATGGCTACAACTCCACTTCCGCCAACGAATTGCTGCGGTATGTTGGAAGCTTATTAAATAGGTAGACAGCGGGGGCCTGCAGATTGCAGGTCCTTTTCAACTTGGGTTAAGAGTTTATTTAGCATCCATAGAGGGAATAGTACAGGCAAGAGGTGATAAAGATGGCAAAAGAAGAAGTACAAAAAGACTTACCAAAAAACTATGTCCCTAAAAACAGTTCCATGGCCCGCAATGAAGATGAAATGGAAAATCTGGGCAAGCAAATGGAACATCGCCGCAGTGGCGAAGTTTTAAAAGAGGAATATGATAAAGTACCAGATCCAATTCAATTTGATAAAGCGAATGAAAAGAAATAACCTTTGCGGATAATGCAAAGGTTATTTTTTTGCCAAAAAAAGGTGAGCGTGTTATTGCGATATATAGTGCCTAACCTCAGCCCCTAAAAATAAATTCAATATGTAAAATGGGCTTGTCCTGCACTAGGAGAAAGCGGTAATTGTCAAAATTATTTGTAAATTATTTTGTCTTCTTGCATAAGATAGAGTAATTACATCTCCCCTGTGGTTTACGGCCATCGGGATATTGTATGAAAGTAGTTTGTATTATGTTACTCAAAATGAAAATTTCAAAGGAGGGGTTGAAAATGACCGATGAAAGCAGTCACCAGTTTGTGATTTCCCAGGAAGATTGGTCCCTCCACCGCAAAGGACATGATGACCAACAGCGCCATCAGGAAAAGGTGCAGGAAGCAATCAAGAGCAATCTGCCTGATTTGATCACAGAAGAGAACATTATCATGTCCAACGGCAGGGATGTCGTAAAGATTCCGATAAGGTCACTGGATGAGTACAAAATCCGTTATAACTATGATAAGAACAAACATGTAGGCCAGGGCAACGGAGATTCAAAGATTGGGGATGTTGTCGCCCGGGATGGCTCAGGCCAACAGCAGGGACCAGGCAAAGGCCAGGGTGCAGGAGACCAGGCCGGGGAAGATTATTACGAAGCAGAAGTATCGATGATGGAGATTGAGGAGGCCCTATTCAAGGAGTTGGAGCTTCCGAACCTCAAGAAGAAGGAAGAACAGGAACATCTTGTCGAAAACATCGAATTCAATGACATCAGGAAGACAGGGCTCATGGGGAATATTGATAAGAAGCGCACAATGATGTCAGCTTATAAACGAAATGCGATGACCGGAAAACCAGCTTTCCATCCAATCTACAAGGAGGATCTGAAGTTTAAGACCTGGAATGAGGTTGTGAAGCCAGACTCGAAGGCTGTAGTGCTTGCGATGATGGATACGAGCGGAAGTATGGGACTTTGGGAAAAATATATGGCGAGAAGCTTTTTCTTCTGGATGACCCGTTTCCTTCGCTCTAAATATGAAACAGTCGAAATTGAATTCATTGCACATCATACCGAAGCAAAGGTCGTAACCGAGGAAGATTTTTTCTCAAAAGGAGAAAGCGGCGGTACAATTTGTTCGTCCGCCTATCGAAAAGCTTTAGAACTTATAGATTTGAAGTACAATCCAAGCAAGTTCAATATTTATCCATTCCACTTTTCCGATGGTGATAACCTGACCTCCGACAATGCCCGCTGTGTAAAATTAGTTGAAGAACTGATGAAGGTCTCCAATATGTTTGGCTATGGAGAAGTCAATCAGTACAACCGCCACTCGACCCTAATGTCCGCGTATAAAAACATTAAAGATGAACATTTCAGATACTATATCCTCAAGCAAAAAGCCGATGTATTCCATGCCATGAAGAGCTTTTTCAAACAAGAAGAAAATAAAATGTACGCTTAAACAAAAATCGGCAGGGTAGAATCCCTGCCGATTTTTCCTATTATCCTCTTAAACTGTTACTTTTCGATGCCTATTGCCTGGCTGCCCATTTGAATCCATGCTTGTTCAAATGCTTTGCGTGAAACAGTCTTGTAGCCTGTAACATCAAGAGGGTCGTTGATGTATAAGTAATTTTCGTCATAGCCGACGATTAATACACTGTGTTCTCTGTATGTAATCTTGACATCACCGGTATTGGTTTTCCAGGTTGTGAACTCGGATTCTGGCAATGGGGCAAACGTCGAATTAATGATGACCCAGACCGGCGAACCGCTGTCAAGCAGCTCAGTTACTGTCTTAAACGGCTGTCCAGTCACATCCTTGACCTTTCCTGGAAGGAAGGTTTCTGCAAGGTTGGCGACTGGTCCATGATAAACACCGTAACCAGATTTGCTGAATGTATAAATATCGCCAACAAATCCATCATACGGGTTGCCTCTGACATAATTCGCGTCACGGAAGGGAATTTTATGTATTTTCTGGGCTAAAGTCATCTTATCCACTGCAATTCCTTCATATTGCAGCAGCATGGACAAACTGGTTACTTCACACCCTCGCTGCAATTCGGGGAGCTGGCTCACGTGTGGGACCCCGTCAATGAGGATTTTTTCTTCTTTATTCGTAAAATTTTTAAGAAGTGTTTTATTTTCGATATTCTTGTTCACGAGATGGGCTTTAGTCCTGGTAATTTTGGGTGCTTCTTCTGTTTTAGCCTCTGCTGTAGGGTTTTCAATCGATCGGATCTTCTCGCCACCGAGGAAGGTAACAAGGAAAATGACTCCTATTGACAATGTCCTGAAAAAGATTTTTTTATTCAACAAATCGTCTCCTTACAACATCTCTATATCAATCTTATACAACTTTCGACATGGATTCAATAGACTAATAGATTGTAAATGGATAATTTGTGGAAAATAAATAAAATTGTGCTTCCAGAACCATAAATTTCTGTTTTCAACAGGCGGATACAAAAAGGAATTTTTAGATTGCAACTTTTAAAAGTCTTTAAACCCACATTTTTATGGCTGTATCAGGCCATACTAACTTTGTTATGAGTCAATCTTTTTAAAAAAACCTAAAGTTATGTTAGGGTATTAAAGTGTCATTTTTATTGAAAGGAGTTTTATGATGAAAAAGGATTCATCAGTATTTTTCATATCGGCCGGGATTTTGCTTCTGATGGTCCTGTTCGGTGTATTTGTACCAGATAAGCTTGAATCAGTAACAGCCAATATTCAGGCTTTCATAACTGATTCTTTAGGATGGTATTATTTAATCCTTGTATCTTTAATTGTTATTGTGTGTCTTTATTTCCTCATTAGCCCACTGGGGAAAATCAGGCTTGGCAGGCAGGACGACCGTCCGGAATTTTCGACGCTGAGCTGGTATGCGATGCTGTTCAGTGCCGGGATGGGGATCGGACTGGTTTTCTGGGGAACTGCTGAGCCAATAAGCCATTTTATGGTATCAACACCGACGGGATCGGAACCGGGATCGAATCAGGCTATCCGTGATTCAATGAGATTCACATTTTTCCATTGGGGCATCCATGCCTGGGCCATTTACGGAATTGTCGCCTTAGTTCTTGCTTATTTCAATTTCCGCCATGGTAAGCCTGGACTGATCAGTGCCACACTTGGACCAATTCTAGGTGAACGCACTGAAGGGACCGCAGGAAAAGTAGTCGATGTAATTTCTGTCGTCGCGACAGTTATTGGTGTGGCAACAACTTTAGGATTTGGAGCTGTACAAATTAACGGGGGGCTTTCTTACCTGTTTGGAATTCCTGCTAGTTTCTTGACCCAATTACTAATTGTCCTGATTGTCACCATTTTATTCATGATTTCAGCATGGTCAGGATTAGGGAAAGGGATTAAGATCCTGAGCAATGTTAATATGCTTTTGGCAGGTCTATTGCTGTTAGCCATGCTGATTCTTGGACCAACTCAATTTATCCTGAATCTATTCACCAATACTATTGGTACCTATCTTCAGAACCTTCCTTCAATGAGCTTCCGTATTTCACCGCTGAATGAAGATGTGCGTTCATGGATAAACGGATGGACCATTTTCTATTGGGCTTGGTGGATTGCATGGGCGCCATTTGTAGGGATTTTTATAGCTCGAGTTTCTAAAGGCCGTACGATAAGGGAGTTTGTTTTTGGAGTTCTTCTTGTACCTTCCCTGATTGGCTTCCTATGGTTTTCCGCATTTGGGGGTTCTGCGATTAAATTGGAGCAGGAGGGGATTGCAAAAATCTCTGAGCTGGCGACCGAAGAAGCATTATTTGGCGTATTCGCTAATTACCCAATGAGTTCATTGTTATCTATTCTTGCAATGATTCTGATTGGTACTTTCTTCATCACTTCAGCGGATTCAGGGACATTTGTTTTAGGCATGATGACAACTAATGGGTCCCTGACACCAGGCAACCGAATCAAATTCATTTGGGGAATCATGCTAGCGGCAATATCCCTGGTGTTGCTATACTCTGGCGGATTACAGGCACTGCAAAATACAATGATCGTCGCTGCGCTGCCATTCTCCATCATCATGGCGATGATGGCCTTAAGTCTAATAAAAGCATTAAACAAAGAGGCAAGAGAGCTAGGAATCGGGAAAATCCCTAAGCGAAAGCAGTAAATGATCAAGGCTCTTGGCATAATTGAAAAGCAGCAATCAATTTGAAAAAAGGCATTCTTCCATTATGAGGAGGATGCCTTTTTGTGTTTTAATATTATTAGTTGTTGATTAAAACGTTCAAAAAGATTAATCATATGTAAAGATAAGGAGATTTATGAACATTTTGTTCTTTTTAAAATTGTAAATGTTTTCATTTGGATTTTTTGTTAAAATGAAGGTATTGAATTTATGTCATTTCCAAAGGTGATCAGAATGGAAAAAGAAAAATTATTGAAGATAATCGAGGCTGCAAAGCTATATTATCTACTGGATTATAACCAGAATGATATCGCAAAAGAATTGGGAGTATCGCGACCGACAGTTTCGAGGTTCCTTCAGATAGCGAAGCAGGAGGGGATTGTCGACATCAAGATCATGGATCCGACTGAGGATGTCGAGAATCTGTCATTGCAGCTTGAACAAAAGTTTGGGCTCAAAAAGGCGATTGTTACCCATATTCCCCAATATGATGACACTGTCATCAAAACATATCTTGGGGAGAAGGCGGCTTCTTTTTTGAATGAAGTGGTTGAGCATGATGATATCATTGGTGTAACGTGGGGAACGACGCTTTACCACGTGGCTCTGGAACTGAAACAGAAGCCGTGTAAGAATGTCAAGGTAGTCCAGTTGAAAGGCGGTGTCAGCCATTCTGAAACGAATACATATGCGAATGAAATCCTGTATTTGTTCGGCAAGGCCTTCAACAGTGCACCACACCACCTGCCGCTCCCGGCAATCGTCGACCATGTCGTAGTGAAGCAGGCAATGGAGGCGGACAGGCATATCAAAAAAATCCTCGAAATGGGGAAGCAGTCCAACATCGCCGTCTATACAATCGGGCCGATTAAATCCGAATCTCTATTGTTCCAGTTAGGCTATTTTACAGAAGAGGACCTGCAAGTCATCTATTCTAAAGCCGTAGGGGATATTTGTTCCCGATTCTTCGATAAGGACGGCCAGGTATGTAACGAAAATCTCAATGCGAGAACATTGGGGATCGAGCTGGAAGAGTTAAAAAAGAAAAAGTATTCTATTTTAGTGGCAGGAGGAGCCCATAAAATTGAAGGTATTTATGGTGCTTTAAAAGGGAATTATACAAATGTGCTTGTAACAGACCAGTTCACAGCAAAGTTCCTGTTGGATAAATAAAGGTTTAATAGTTGTACTTAATGAGAAAAGCCATAAGGTACAATCAGATACCCGATAGGTTTTCGGCCTTGAGGGTATTTTTGTCGAAAAAATGAAAAGGCATTATTTTCATTTTACATTTGTTCAAAAACATATTTACAAAAGTTCTTTAGGTCTGATATATTTGCTATAGAAAGTTTAAGTTAAACAAATGTAAACGTTTTAAAGAAATTTTTTTCAAACTATTTGTAAACGGTAACAAATAACACAACAAGAGGTGGGTCAAAATGAATATCTTATGGGGCTTGATGGGAATAGCTGTTGTTCTGGGAATTGCATTCATTTTCTCAAATAACAAGAAATCCATCAATTTGCGCACAATCATTGGTGGAATGGCAATTCAATTCATCTTCGCTTTCGCTGTACTGAAGTGGGAAACAGGGAAGCTGCTATTGAAAAAACTCTCGCTTGCTGTCAATGAAATCGTCAATTATACAGACGCTGGCGTGCAATTCTTGTTTGGCGGCTTGTTCCAGGCCGAAAATATTGGGTTTGTATTCGCTTTTCAAGTATTAACTGTCGTCATTTTCTTCTCTTCTTTGATTTCTGTTCTTTACTATCTGGGAATCATGCAATTAATCATCAAGTTCCTGGGCGGAGGACTTTCTAAATTACTGGGAACGAGCAAAGCTGAATCACTTTCAGCAGCAGCAAACATTTTTGTTGGACAGACTGAGGCACCACTTGTCATTAAGCCATACATTGCTAAAATGACTCAATCTGAACTTTTTGCAGTAATGGTAGGTGGACTAGCTTCCGTTGCGGGCTCTGTTTTAATTGGTTATTCTTTATTGGGTGTTCCTTTGGAATACTTGCTTGCAGCAAGTTTCATGGCTGCTCCGGCAGGGTTGGTACTGGCTAAAATCATGATTCCAGAAACAGAGAAATCTGAAACATCTGATGAGCTGAGGATGGAAAAAGACACAGAATCAGCGAACGTCATCGATGCTGCGGCCAGAGGTGCAAGTACAGGTCTTCAATTAGCTTTGAATATTGGTGCAATGTTGCTTGCGTTCATCGCATTGATTGCATTAATCAACGGTATTATTGGATTCTTAGGAGGATTCTTCGGTGCCGATAATCTAACACTTGAAACGATTCTTGGCTTTGTATTTGCTCCGCTTGCTTTCGCTATTGGTGTTCCTTGGGATGAAGCAGTTAAAGCTGGCGGATTCATTGGACAAAAATTGATCTTGAATGAATTTGTAGCTTATTCATCATTTGCGCCGCAAATCGATCAATTATCTGCTAAAACAGTAGCAATCATCAGTTTCGCGCTATGTGGATTCGCAAACGTATCTTCCATGGGAATCCTGCTTGGCGGACTTGGAAGCCTTGCCCCAAATCGCCGTGCTGACATCGCGAAAATGGGTGTACGATCAATCATTGCTGGTATGCTTGCGTCATTATTGAGTGCAGCAATGGCAGGTATGCTGTTATAATAAATGACTGAAAAGAGAGGGACCTGGTCCTTCTCTTTTTTGCTTTGAGTTATAATAGAAGAAAACCGAACGGAAAGCTGTGATGATGAATGTGTTTAATTTTATTTGCCTATAAAGCGCATCCAAAATATAAGCTGATTATCGCTGCAAACAGGGATGAAGCATACAACCGTGCCACTGCCCCAGCGGCTTTTTGGGAGGATGCACCGGAGCTGCTTGCCGGACGCGACCTTGAAAAAATGGGTACCTGGATGGGAGTGACCACTTCAGGGAAAATTGCCGCCTTGACTAATTACCGGGACCCAAGTGAACAGACTGCTGGAAAAAGAACCCGCGGGGAGCTTGTGGCTGAATATCTTAGGGGAATGGACAATCCCGAAAATTATCTTCAAAAAATGGCACAAAGGCGTCTCGAATATCCTGGTTATAATCTTTTGGCAGGTGACCTTAAGGAACTTTATTACTATTCGAACCGTGGAAACCACCACCCGGTGGAAATTCAGCCAGGTATCCATGGCGTAAGCAACCATCTGCTTAATACCGAATGGCCTAAAGTGGAAAAAGGTAAAGCAGGATTGAAGAAAATCGTATCGGAAGACACTTCTGACCTGGCAGACAGCTTATTTAGCCTTTTGGAAAATGCGGACCCTGCACCTGACCATATATTGCCTTCAACTGGAGTTTCACTTGAATGGGAACGTTTGCTGTCACCAATGTTCATAAAAAGTGAAGGATACGGAACGAGAAGCTCGACTGTCATTTTAATGAATGATGAAGAAATCTATTTTAACGAACGGGTTTTCTCAGAAGATCAGCGGACAAACCAGGAATTTTTAATAACACTATAAAGAAAAACAGACAGCCACAATCATGGTTGTCTGTTTTTATGAAAGCCTATTTCCGTACAAGGAAAAACAGACTCCGTTTTTATGGTAAGCAGGACCTGATGAAGAAAGAGCCTTTATTGAGCGAAGCTTTTAGCTGCTATATATTCCATCTTTAAATTGTCTATAATTTTCCGGACGGGAAGGATTTCTTTTATTTCACCAACCCTGGCACCTGCAAATACGAGGCCATTTTCTACATCCCCTGCAACTGAGGTAAGCAGCGAGTCAAGTGTGCAAAATTGGTAGGAGCAATTTTTCAGGCAATCACGGCATTTTTTGATCCGGAGTTTATCTGAAGTAGTAATAAGCCTTGTAAAATGATTTGCGATTGCCCGCCCTTGCAAGCCTACAGTTGTTTTTACCAGCTGCAGGTCTTTTTCTGCAGCCGAGATGTACTTTTCCTTAAAGCTTTGCGGAGCGTCACATTCCTCGCTGGCCACGAACCTTGTGCCCATTTGGACCCCAGAAGCTCCAAGTGATAATGCCCTGGCGATATCAGCACCAGTCAATATTCCTCCGGCAGCAATTACCGGGATGGACACAGCCTCAACAATCTCGGGGAGTATTTCAAATAATGGCCTGTCTGTCCCCAGATGCCCGCCGGCCTCAAATCCCTCCACAACCACGGCAGATGCACCCAGACGTTCCGAGATTTTAGCTAACTTCGCCGAAGAGACAATCGAAATGACAGGGATGCCAGCTTGTTTGCCCCAGGAATACATATCCCTTGATATCCCTGCTCCAGATATGATGAAATCCACTTTTTCATCTAATGCAGCCTTCATTTTTTCAGCGAAATCATTCATTGCAAATAATACATTTACGCCAATGTATCCCTTCCTATCTGTTAGCTCGCGCGCCTTCCTGATATGTGACCGTAATTCCTCGGTCGAAATCCCTGTTCCGGAAATGATGCCAATCCCGCCTGCGTTAGCTACCGCTGAAGCTAATCCGCTCAGTGAAATTCCTACCCCCATTCCTCCTTGCATGATTGGAACACTTGTAACCATATGGCCGATTTTAAGTTCTGGCAAATTCATGCTTATACCCCTTTCTGACTATATTCACTTGCAGTTTAGCATGGTGAAGTATAAAAAGAAGTGATTTTTAGCACTAGGTATTAAGTTTAGGTATAATAATTAAGTAATAATTTATTTTATAAAAAAAGACACAGAAAAAATTCTGCGTCTAATTACTTACTTAGAGTTTAATTAAAAATCGAAATTATCAGGATCCGGTCCTACACGCTCGTCTTTGTTCAAGCTGTTCAGACGGTCCATATCTTCGGTGTATAGTTCAAAGTCAAAGATATCTGCATTTTCGATAATGCGATGCTCCTTGATGGATTTTGGAATGGTCACCACGCCATTTTGCAAATCCCAGCGAAGGATGATTTGTGCCGGTGATTTTCCATGCTTTTCAGCAATTTCGACAATCGTCGGTTCCGATAATAGTTCACCCTGTTTCAATGGAGACCAAGCTTCCATCTGAATACCTTCGGCTTTACAGAATTCCAGAAGCTCCGTCTGGGCAAGATGTGGATGATATTCAACCTGGTTAACCATTGGCTTAATTTCTGCATCCGCCATCAAATCTTTTAGATGATGGACGTGGAAGTTACTGACACCAATCGCGCGGACACGGCCGTCTTTATAAAGCTTTTCAAGAGCTTTCCAAGTTTCCTTGTATTTTCCCGCAACCGGCCAGTGAATCAGGTAAAGATCAAGATAATCAAGGCCCAGCTTCTCCAAGCTTGTCTCGAAAGCTTGAAGAGTGGATTCATAACCTTGCTCCGAATTCCACACCTTTGTCGTGATAAACAACTCTTCACGAGCAACTCCCGCTTCTTTAAGTGCCTGTCCTACGCCTTCCTCATTCTTGTAAACCGCAGCAGTATCGATGCTTTTATAGCCATTCTTAAGGGCAGCTTTTACAGACTCAACAACTTCTGAGCCTTCCTTCACCTTGAACACGCCAAGACCAAACCAAGGCATCTTGACACCGTTATGTAATTTAGTTGTATCCTGGAGATTTTTTGGCATCCCATGCGCCTCCTCTTCATTTTAATACTTTCCTATCTTCTCACATTTTGATATTTCTAAAAAGCAATTGCATCCGAAGGGACGGTTTGCAGGGAACCGTGATAATCAGAGATGTACTGACTTTTTTTTAGGAAGGTTAGGAGGAGGCATGGGGAGAGCTGTTAAGAACCGCTCGGTATTTTGACAGGTTGAGGGCGATAGAGGTAAAAGCTGTCAAGAAAGTGTGGTTATTTTGACAGGTTCGGGGTGAGAGCGGTAAAAGCAGTCAAGAAAGCGTGGTTATTTTGACAGGTTCAGGGTGATAGCAGGAAAAGCTGTCAAGAAAGCGTGGTTATTTTGACAGGTTGAGGGTGATAGCGGTAAAAGCAGTCAAGAACCGGCCGTTATTTTGACAGGTTGGGGGCGACAGCAGGAAAAGCAGTCAAGAAAACGTCATTATTTTGACAGGTTCTGGGTGATGGAGGTAAAAGCTGTCAAGAAAACGTCGTTATTTTGACAGGTTCAGGGTGATAGCAGGAAAAGCAGTCAAGAAAGTGTGGTTATTTTGACAGGTTCGGAGTGAGAGCGGTAAAAGCAGTCAAGAAAGCGTCGTTATTTTGACAGGTTGAGGGTGATGGCGGTAAAAGCTGTCAAGAAAACGACGTTATGTTGACAGGTTCAGGGTGATAGCAGGAAAAGCAGTCAAGAAAGCGACGTTATTTTGACAGGTTCAGGGTGATAGCAGGAAAAGCAGTCAAGAAAGCGACGTTATTTTGACAGGTTGAGGGTGATGGCGGTAAAAGCTGTCAAGAAAACGTCGTTATTTTGACAGGTTGGGGACGATAGCAGGAAAAGCTGTCAAGAACCGGCCATTATTTTGACAGCTTTAAAACAAATGCCATACAAGCTGTCAAAAATCCTTTTCATTTCTCGGCCATAACTCAAAAATCTGCGGGCAGGAGTCTTTCGTTTTTAAAAATGGGGTAAATTCACTCTATAAGCCATGCAGTGTTTTTATCAGAAGGAGGGAAAGGCCATGATCATCAAAGTGTTGGGAACTGGTTGCAAAAAATCCAAGGTGCTTGAGGAGAATATTAATTTAGCGATCGATGAAGCTGGGGTGGCGGCTATTGTTGAAAAGATTGAAGATGGGAAAGAAATCGAAAAGTATGCAGTAGATTGTACCCCCGCTGTGGTCATTGATGAAAATGTAGTCTCGGCGGGCAAACAGTTGACAGCGGAGGAAATTAAGAAATTATTCTAAAACAATCATGCCTTCTTCACGGCCTGATTGTTTTCAAGAAATGCCTTTGTAGCCCATAGTGAAATGAGCAGGATAAGTTCAAAACCGTTGGTCGCCGCATCGCTTTCCAATGGAAAGGGGACAGCACTTCCGATTCCCATTAGGATGACACCGATAGCCATCCATTTCCACTTCCTTTTTTTCCATAAGATGATGCCGGCAATAAGCAAGGCGGCAGTAACGCCAATGATCATGATTGGCGGACCATGGGAGCCTGATGAATCATAGCTTAACACTCCATATGAGCGATCTGGCTCCAGTTCGAGGCCTACCGTATTTTGAACAAGCTCAGAGATGACCATTGACAGTGTGAGGAATCCCGCAAAGAGCAACCCGCCTCGCCCTTTTAACCATGCGATGGCGATGGCCTCGCTGGCTGCAGCCCAGGAAAAAATAATCAGTAATGGGGTGAAAAGGGCATGAAACCAAAAACGCAAAAGATTCATGGTCTTTAAAAAAGAGCCTTCGCCGATCAAGCTTCCAAACGCAAGAATCAGGTTGTCATACACCAGTCCGAACGTAACGAGCAAAAGTACATTCATCCACCTGAGAATTCCGAATTTGATTGAAGCTTTTAAACCCCAAAGGAATAAAATTAAGTAGATGAGGGAATATAATGCGTAGATATAAGGGTCCATGGAACATGTTCCTCCCAGTCGAGTTTGTACCATTGTTCCCGTTGGGTCATCTGTAAAAACATGTGTCAATGTTATTAACTTTTTTATAGTTTCTAACAAATAAATCGTATTCTTAAAAATTACTAATAGTTTTATAAGTGAACTTCATATATCATGGGAATTGTAAGCATATTCATCGATATTTTTGACGGAGAACAGGAGAAAACATGACGACATTAAATAACATTGCATGGGTAACCGACAGTACAGCTTCACTATCTGAAGAGTTCATAAAAGAAAACCATATATATGTTGTACCTTTAAGCATTATTTTTGGCGAAGAATCCTATTTGGAGGGCGTTGATATTACAGCAGAGGATTTTTATCCAAAGCTTGCCGCATCAAAGGTCCTGCCGAAAACATCGCAGCCCGCGATCGGAGAGTTTGTGGAACTTTATCAGAAACTCAAGGAGCAATACAAACATGCGATTGCGATTCACGCATCAAGTGCCCTTACAGGAACTTACCAATCTTCAGTAGCCGCTTCCAGCATGGTGGAATTCAAGGTTGATGTCATCGATTCTAAAATTGGGTCCTTTCCATTAGGACGCATGGTTGAAAAGGGGATTGAGCTTCAAAATGAAGGCAAGTCATACGATGAAATCGTTTCCTATTTAAGGACGCTGCCTGACAAGGCCAATCTGTATATGGCACCGGGAAGCCTGGAGCAGCTGCACAAAGGCGGCCGCCTGTCGACTACACAGGTGATCATCGGGAGCTTGATTAAACTGAAGCTGATCGTCAGGTTTGATGATGGAAAGGTTGTTCTTTTTGATAAAATCAGGACAGAAAAAAAGGTGAAGGAGCGCTTGTTCCAAATTTTTGATGAGGCATCTGGCAATGTAAAGGAAGCCAGTGTCATTCATGGAAATGTGCCACAATTGGCAAACGAATGGCAGGCAGAACTGCAGCAGCGTTTCCCAAATATATCTTTTACCACTACTACCTTCAGTCCTGTTGCCGGAACACATACCGGGCAGGGCACGATCGGATTGGCATGGGTGAATGAATAGGATCTAAAAAAGGGAACCAGCCTACGCAGGGCTGATTCCCTTTTTTTAAAAAGAAAGCCTGCAACTTTAATAGCTGCGGGCTTTTCGTTTGCTATACATAAATAAAATAACCGACAAACAGGAATCCAAGAACATACATAATCGGGTGGACATCTCTGGATTTGCCCATGCCAAGCATCATTAATGGATAAAGAATGAAGCCGAGCGCAATCCCTGTTGCGACACTGAAAGTGAGCGGCATCATAATGATGGTCACGAAAGCCGGAATGATGACAGCCAGGTTATTCCAGTTAATCTTGCTGATTTCAGTTGCCATCAGCGCACCTACGATAATCAATGCTGGTGCGGTGACTTCCGGAGTGATCACGGATAGTACAGGTGAGAAAAACAAGGCTGCGCCAAAACATGCAGCAATGATGACGGAAGTGAATCCGGTGCGGCCCCCGACCGCGATTCCTGCTGAAGATTCCACGAATGATGCGGTTGTTGAAGTGCCGAGTACAGCACCAGCAACCGCCGAGCCAGCATCTGCAAGCAGGGCACGGCCTGCATTCGGGATTTTATTATCCTTCATCAATCCCGCCTGGCTTGCTACTGCAATCAATGCACCCGCCGTATCGAAGAATGCAACGAACAGGAAGGTGAAAATGACGGCAAGCACATCCGGTGAGAAAATATCCCCTAAGTGGTTGAAGACAACGCCGAAAGTAGGAGAAATGTCTGGAACAGTGCCGACAACGGCGTCAGGTTTTTCAATCAAGCCAGTAGAGATCCCGATGATCGTGGCAATGACCATTCCGTAAAAAATACCTCCGCTGACCCCGCGGACCATCATGATCACACTGATGATGAAACCGAACAAAGCAAGCAATACCGGCCCCGATGTAAGGTTGCCAATCGACACAAATGTCGCTTCGCTGCCAACTATGATTCCAGCATTTTTCAGGCCGATGAAGGCAACGAAAAAGCCGATTCCCGCTGCGATGGCATGCTTCAGGTCCTGTGGAATGACATTGATGATCTTTTCACGGATTTTAAGAAGGCTGAGGATAACGAACAGGACACCCGCAACAAAGACGCCGGTAAGGGCGACCTCCCATTCAACACCCATCCCTATGCTGACGCTAAAAGTGAAAAAAGAATTCAAGCCCATGCTTGGAGCGATTCCGATCGGAAAATTGGCAAGCAGTCCTATGAGCAAAGAGCCAATGATGGCAGAAAGCGCTGTCGCTGTAAAAACGGCACCCTTGTCCATGCCGGCCTGGCTTAGGATCATCGGATTGACGACAAGAATATACGCCATCGATAAGAATGTCGTAATCCCGGCAAGTGACTCTTGTTTATAACTGGTGTTTCGTTCTGCAAACTGGAAAAAGTTTTTCATATGTGCTGTCCTCCTGGTTGTTTATTTGAGAAAATAAAAAACTCCGGCAGTGCATGCTGCCGGAGTACCACAAAGGACAAAACAAATGCCAAAAAAGAGTGGCAAATATCTAAGTCCCTTGTAGTCACGCCTTTTACGGTAGCATGGTAGAAACGTCCGAGCCATATTCTCGAACATATACAAGGAAAAATGATGGATTTAAATAATAATAGAGATAGTATCAGTTATTTTTTCCTAGGTCAATTGGATTCCAGGAAGTTTATCTATTTGATTTTTTCTGATTATTAGCAGGATGACATTAAATGTTCTGGAAGTTGGCTGTTAAATTTAGATGCTGGTTTCCAAGTCGCGGAATGATAGTGGAAATTAGCGGAATTATATGGCTGTTTCACGAAATTGCAGGTGGATTTTGCGGGAAATTAATTCGGTTTCGCGGAATTGCATTATTTTCACATATAAATCATTCATTCCTGGGACCTGGTTGAAATTGCTGTAATAGAGTAATCCTTGGCAGGGTATCGAAAGTCCCGCTATTATGGAGTTTTGACAACTTTTTGAATGAAATATGTGAATAAAAAATGAACTAATTAGCAAAACACCCCTGATTGGATGACAACTTACTATAATGATAGTGTAATCCAAACGGAGGTGCCAATAATGAACGTAACGACGATTATTGAGTTGGAAAATCGCGAAGTGGAAAAGATGGCTGGCGCAAAACTGGTTTTTACTCAGGAGCAAATTGACGCAAATATCGTGGAGACATGTGTAGATTGTTTTAAATATGAAGGATCAGATGAATGCCTGGATACGGACGATGCAATGCAGAGGGTATTTGAAACATTGAAAGCTGACGGATTGATTCCTGAAGCAGTGCAGGATTTTTCCTATGAAATGCCTTCATGTGAAAGGTTGAGAAAAGAAGTATACGAAGAACAGGACATGCCGCAAAAGGTAGTCCTCAGTTTCGCAATATAAAGAAAGATAAAAAAGGAGTTCATAATGAACTCCTTTTTTATCGAAAACGTGACTTTTGTCAAAGAGAAGATAAAAGTAGGCTTATATAATAGTAAATGAAAACGCTTTCAATAGAAGAAGGAGGTGGAGCCGTGAAACGAGGTGCGGATATAACCATTATTACCGGCCATTTTGGCAGCGGCAAAACCGAGATATCGATCAATCTGGCGTTAGAAGCAGCAAAGGAGAGGACGAGAGTCGCAGTCGCCGATCTTGATATTGTCAATCCTTATTATCGTGCAAGGGATGCCAGGGCTATTTTTTCAGAAAAAGGGATTGAATTGATTGCACCTGCTGAAAGGCTTGCTGCTGCGGACTTGCCGATTGTTCCTGGCGATTTAAGCAGGGTGATTTATGATCCGTCGTATAAGCTGATTGTCGATGCAGGCGGGGATAAGGATGGGGCGACAGCACTGGGTCAATTCTACAGCGATTGGAAAGAGATGAAGCTAGAGGTACTCTTTGTCCTGAATGCCAACCGGCCTTACGTAAGTACTCTGGAAGGTGCAATGGATACCTTGAAGAAAATTGAAAAAGCCTCAAGATTGAAGATCACCGGCATCATCAATAATTCAAATGTTGGAAATGATACCACGGATCAGGATGTGTCGAATGGCTTGAAACTGAGTATGGCTCTATCGGAACAGCTTGGAATTCCGATGTTGTACACGGTAGTGCCGCAGCATTTAGCAACTGAAGCATTAGAAGAAGTCGATATTGAGGCGGCAGCACCAGTGAAGGTGATCTCCAGGTATCTGAGATTGCCGTGGGAAATGTAAAGGAGGCAAAAGCAGTGGAGAAGAGAGTTGTTTTTAACGAAGAGACTTGCAAATCGTGTAAGTTGTGCGTGAATGCTTGTCCGACAAATGTGATCTATCTGGCTGATTACTTGAATGAAAAGGGATACCGGCCAGCCGTCGTCACTGATCAGGAAAACTGTATCAGCTGCGGGAAATGCGCGCAAATGTGTCCGGATTCCGTGATCACTGTATATAGGCCTGAGAAGGTTCGCAAATCTGTGTAACAAAGGAGAGATGACAATGGGGAAAGTACTGATGAAGGGTAATGAGGTGATCGCCGAAGCTGCTGTCCATGCGGGCTGTAAGTATTTTTTCGGTTATCCGATTACCCCGCAGAGTGAGCTTGTAGCCTATATGGCCAGAAGGCTGCCCGAGGTTGGCGGGTTATTTTTACAGGCGGAAAGTGAAGTGGCTGCGATAAATATGGTGTATGGTGCGGCAGGAACCGGAGTTCGCGTGATGACGTCTTCTTCAAGCCCGGGCTTTAGCCTTAAGCAGGAAGGAATCTCCTATCTTGTTGGGGCTGAGCTTCCGGCGCTGATCGTGAATGTTATGCGGGGCGGCCCTGGGCTTGGGAACATCCAGCCGGCTCAATCGGATTATTTCCAGGTAACAAAGGGCGGAGGACATGGCGACTATCATACACCAGTCCTGGCGCCATCTACTCTCCAGGAAATCATAGACCTGACGGAAGCAGCATTTGATATTGCCGACCGCTATCGGACGCCTGTTATCCTGCTTGGGGATGGCATGCTTGGACAGATGATGGAGCCTGTCGAGTTCAAGGAGCTGAAAGAAAGGGAACCGGAGCAGAAGGAATGGGCAACGACAGGAACCCGCGGGGACGGCAAGCCGAGGGTCATCACTTCACTAGAATTAAATGCTGATGCCCTGGAAAAACGCAATGAACATCTTCAGAAAAAATTTGCGCTGATTCAGCAAAATGAAGTCAGATATGAGACGTATGAAACAGAGGATGCAGAATATATCGTAACGGCTTATGGAACCGCCGCAAGGATTGCCATGAATGCAATCAACAAAGCGCGTAAAGACGGACTGAAAATCGGCATGATCCGCCCAATTACACTTTGGCCATTCCCTGAATTGCCGTTTGTTGAGACCCGCGACCGGGTGAAGGGCTTTCTTTCGGTTGAGATGAGTGCCGGACAGATGGTCGAGGATGTCAGGCTGGCTGTCGAGGGCAAAGCTCCTGTTTCATTTTTCGGCCGGACTGGCGGGGTAGTGCCGACGCAGGAAGAAATCTATGATCAGATCATCAAGCTGGCCGGGGGTGTTGTGGTATGACGATGAAAACGGTGTTCGAGAAAACAGCGGGGCTGACGGATACCCAGACCCATTACTGTCCTGGCTGTACGCATGGAATCATCCACAGGATGGTAGGAGAAGTGCTGGAAGAAATGGGCATCCTCGAGGATACGGTCGGAGTAGCATCGGTTGGATGTTCGGTGCTGTCTTACGAATATTTCAATTGTGATATGACACAGGCAGCGCATGGCCGGGCTCCCGCAGTAGCGACCGGGATCAAGCGCGTCCTCCCAGACCGATTTGTTTTTACCTACCAGGGGGATGGCGACCTGGCTTCGATTGGGATTGCCGAAGCGGTCCATGCAGCAGCACGGGGGGAAAACATTACGGTCATCTTCGTCAACAACGCGATTTATGGGATGACAGGCGGACAAATGGCGCCGACCACACTGGTTGGCCAGAAAACGGCGACAACTCCTTTTGGCCGGAATGCGAGCATTCAGGGACTGCCGATCCGGGTTAGTGAAATGCTGTCAACATTGGATGGCACAGCTTATATCGAAAGGGTTTCCTCGCACGATGTCCCGAATATCCTAAAAGCAAAGAAAGCGATCCGCAAAGCATTCGAAACACAGAAGCAGGGGCTTGGCTTCTCGATGGTCGAGGTACTTTCAAGCTGTCCAACGAACTGGGGGCTGGATCCGAATGAATCACTAGATTGGATCAAGGACAATATGGTGCCTGCTTATCCTCTCGGTGTATATAAGGATGTCCAGAAGGGGGATGTTCGCTGATGGAAGAAATTCTGATTGCCGGCTTTGGCGGCCAGGGGGTCATGTCGATGGGCCAATTGATTGCCTATGCCGGAATGACAGAGGGCAAGTTTGTATCATGGCTTCCTTCTTACGGACCTGAGCAGCGTGGGGGTACCGCAAACTGTGCAGTAGTTGTCAGCGAGCAGCAGGTTGGTTCGCCGCTGGTTTCTAGCCCGACAACAGCCATTGTCCTGAACAATCCTTCTTATGAAAAATTCGAGCCAGTTGTAAGGGCTGGAGGATTACTCATAGTAAACTCCTCATTAATTTCAAAAAGAACGGAAAGAACCGATATCAGGGTGTTGAATATCAACGCAACAGAGAAGGCCAATGAACTTGGCAACCCGAAAGTCGCCAATATGATTCTTCTTGGCGCATTTTTAGAAGAAACGGGAATCCTTCCAGATGAATCGATCTTGGAAGCGTTGAAAAAAGTGCTTGCGCCGGAAAAACATTCCCTATTGGATATTAATCGGCGAGCGCTCGAACTCGGGCGTTCATTGACGAAGATAAGTGCCTCTTGATGGATGGCTCGGGATAGAATGATTCTCGTGGGTTAGTCGGTTTTGAGAGGGGAATGAGGTTTTAATTGTAATATGTGCCCGAAAACTGTGCAATCCGCGGATGACGGTCACATAAAAGAGAAATATGTGCCCGAAAAGATGGCTGTCCCTAGATTATGGTCACATAAAAGAGAAATATGTGCCCGAAAACTGTGCAATCCGCGGATGACGGTCACATAAAAGAGAAAATGTGCCCGAAAACTGTGCAATCCGCGGATGACGGTCACATAAAAGAGAAAATGTGCTCGAAAACTGTGCAGTCCACGGATAACGGTCACATAAAAGAGAAATATGTGCCCGAAAACTGTGCAATCCGCGGATGAGGGTCACATAAAAGAGAAATATGTGCCCGAAAACTGTGCAATCCGCGGATGACGGTCACATAAAAGAGAAATATGTGCTCGAAAACTGTGCAGTCCACGGATAACGGTCACATAAAAGAAGAATATGTGCCCGAAAAGAGAGCGAAGCCAGAATTCCGGTCACAAAAATAGCAGTCACGCTAAAACCTGTTCCCGGAATCGAAAAGCCATCTTAATTTCCGGGCAACACTTACCTGACCGGCAAATAGAATGTCGCAAGTTTAAATTCAAAACCGCTGCCAGTTCTCCACAGGCAGCGGTTTTAACAATGTAAGTTATTCTTCATCTAAAAGTTCGAGAATGAATGGAACGGCTGCCTGGAGTGAAGGGGCTTTTTTGTCTGCACTTGTATCTTCCGAGCCAATAAAGACGGTTTTGCAGCCTGCTTTTTTGCCGGCTTCAATATCGCGTTCGTGGTCGCCAACCATGACGCTTCCTTCCAGGTTGATCTCATGCCTGCTGGCGAGGTCGAGAAGCATGCCGGCGTTCGGTTTTCGGCACTCGCAACCGGCTTTTGGCTTGTGAGGGCAGTAGGCAACCTCCTTGATGTGGCCACCATGTTCCTTAATCATCTCAATCATGGTGTCATGAATTTCGTGTAGACGTTTTTCTTTTAAAAATCCCAGACCGACGCCACCCTGGTTTGTGACAACAAAAATTTCATAACCAGCTTTGCTCAGTTCCGCAACGGCTTCGGCTGCACCTTCAAGGAGGTACAGGTCTTCCGGGGAGTTGACGAATTTTACCCGGTGAGATAGTACTTCATTTAGGACACCGTCCCTGTCCAAGAATATCGCTTTTTTTTTCATTTTGACCCTCCATTGTTCACAAATGTTTTTTCGGCCTTCTGGTGACGGGAAACATAGCTGTTACCGGTAATCCAGAACCGCCATGGATAGTCTCTCGCTTCTCCGGAATTATCGATGCCGATTCTTTTGCCTGATGAAATGCTATCTGGTAACAACCCCGGTGCGATGTAAAGTGGTTCCTTCGTTAAGTGATGTCCGTAATCTGACATAGTGATCCCGAGCGCTTTTGTCAGCTTCCCTGGACCATTGGTGAGATTGGCTGATTCCGGCATGCCCCGTCGCTTGACCATTAAATCCAGACCTGATAATGGTTCCACTCCACGGATTAACACAGCTTCTGGATTGCCTGCCTTTCCACTGACAACATTGAATAGGGTGTGGGTGTGCATGACATACGTATAGGCCAATCCAGCCCCATGGAACATGATTTCAGTCCTCGGTGTCCTGCGATTATTATAGCTGTGTGCCGCTTGATCCATAGGGCCGATATAGGCTTCCGTCTCGACAATGATGCCGGCGGCTGCCCCTTCTTCGGTTTCTTTTACCAGGATGCAGCCCAGCAGGGAAGCAGCCAAGTCTAGGGTCGGCTGCTGAAAGAAGTCTTTTTCCAGCGGGCTCGAAAAATTGAATTGTTCCTCCATAAAATCTCCTCACTAATCATTTTTACCTTTATACCCTGCAAGAGGGAGAAACAAAAATATGTGGCGGAAAAAATAGCAGTAAAGGCCAAGATGGTTTATAGTAATTTTAAAGCTATTACAGATTTAGTTTTTTAAAAGGGAGTATAGATTATGTGGAAAAAATGGTTAATGATTGGAGTGGCTGCAGCAGTCATCTTCCTTCTTATTCCTTACAGCTTGCCGCTCATTTTTGCCTTCCTGACCGCAGTCATGTTAGAAGGAGCGGTTCAGTGGATCATAAAAAGATTTTCTTTTCAGCGACTCCAAGCTGTGATCGCTGTGTTCCTCGGATTTGTTCTCCTGTTGGGAGTGATTGGATATAATCTTGTCTCAATTATCGCACACCAGGCAGTATCATTATCGGAAAAGACGCCAACCTTTGTAAGGGATATTTACCGGACAGCGATTTTGCCATTAATGCATAAATGGGAATTCTACTCGCAAAATTTCCCGGTGGAAGTAATTACGCAAATTGAGCAAACAATCGAAAAAAATATTAATGCACTCGATTCCTTTCTTCAGCAAGCCGTTGCAGGCATTATCAATTTGCTTGCGGCAATCCCTGGATTCATGATTGAATTCCTTGTATATTTAATTGCGTTATTCTTGTTCAGTCTTGAACTTCCTAAGCTGAAATTGAAACTTGAGTCCCACTTGAAGGAACAGACCCGGCAAAAGGTTTTTCTAGTCGGCAGCCAGTTAAACAAGGCGGGAATCGGATTTTTAAAAGCGCAGATCATCCTGAGTTTTGTCACCTTTGTAATGGCTATGGCTGGCATGAGTATACTTGGGGTGAAGTATACCGGCCTCCTGTCACTGTTAATTGTGGCAGTTGATATCCTGCCGATCCTCGGGACAGGTTCGGTGCTGGTTCCCTGGGCTGTCATCGCGATTCTTCAGGATAATAATTTTCTCGGGATCGGGTTGATCATCCTGTTCTTAGTCATCACGGTTGTCCGGAGGGTGATAGAGCCCAAGATTTATTCTTCCAGCCTTGGGATTTCTCCGCTTGCTTCTTTGATCAGCATGTATATCGGCCTGAAACTGCTGGGGATAGCGGGTATTTTCGCCGGCCCGATCATTGTGATTATCTATGAAACCTTAAGAAAAGCAAATGTGATCAGACTGAATTTCAAGATTTAATGTTTGGGCCGGATTCTTGGATAGCATGATATGATTACGCATAAATTATATTTGTTATCATCAAGGAGGGACTCAAAATGAATGTTGGCCGAGCAAAGGAAATTGTTGAATCAGCTGATTTGATCAATGTGACATATGATGGATCTCCCGTCATTATCCAGCATGTTGACGAGAAAACAAAGATGGCAAGGGTTTATTCAAAATCTGAACCGGAATTGGAAAAAGACGTGCCAGTCCTTAACCTGATAGAAGACTAAAAAACGGGAGATGATTATATCTCCCGTTTTTCCGTATCATATAGTGGCAAATCAATCTTAAATATAGTTCCTTGTTCCAATTTGCTTTTTACCTGGATCCTGCCGTTCATTTCATCAATGATTTTATAAACCACCATCATGCCGAGTCCAGTGCCTTTTTCAGCCTTGGTGGAAAAATAGGGTTCTCCAAGCCTGGATAGCTGCTGCGGGGTCATGCCGCATCCTGTATCTTTTATGGAGATGGTGGCTTGCTTGCCCTCCGTCCTGCAGCCGATCTCAAGATCCCCGCCATTGGGCATAGCTTCTATGCCATTTTTTATGATATTCAATATACACTGATGGAATTTTGAAGCTTCACCGGAAACAAACATTCCCTCCATAAGGTCCCTTTTTATGCTGACCGAGAAATGATTAGCGTAAGGAATGATGAGTTCCATTGCTTTTTCAATCTCTTCCTTCACACAAATTGATGAAGCTATCCCGGATTGCGGTTTGGCAAAACTTAGGTAATCCTTTATGATTGTCTCTGCCCGATCAAGTTCATCGATGGCAGTATTCAGATAATAAAGCCGTTTCTCTTCCTCTATGGAGGGATCCTTCAGCATCTGTAAAAATCCTCTGGTTACGGTCAGCGGATTGCGGACCTCATGACTGACACTAGCAGCCAGCTGAGAAACGACTTCAATTTTATCCGATTTGATTACAGCATTATGTAAAACAAGATTTTGCTTCATAATTTCAATATAGTAAACAATAATAAATATCCCCACTGTCAGAGTTACGCCGTATATGACCATAAACTGAATGTCATTAGGGTCTTTAAACACAGCTGCTTTCATCAGGAAAATGAGGAGGGTATAGGAAATAGCAACAGCCACTACCGTGTAAAGCTTTTTAGCAAGAGGGAAACTCCGGAATTTTAAAGATATGTATGATGTAAAAACGGTAATGGTCAGCATATTGAAAAAATTGACCCATACACCATCGCCGCCAAAGGGAAACCTGGCCAGGGCAACGATTACGAAAAGCAGGATGCTTACAATTGGACCGCCATACAGGCCTCCGACAACTACAGGAATCAACCGTAAGTCAAAAATGAAATCAGGGTTGTTTATCAGCGTAAAAGTCATGCAAAAAACGATCTGGCTTCCTGCCAACAAGACTATCAACAGTTTGTCGAGCCTTTGATATAATGCTTTAAACTTATTGATGATAATGTATTGGAAAACAAAAGTAGTGATCAGGATGAAGATTAGATTCAATACTAGAACTGTTAAAAGGTTCATATTTTAATCCCCAGTCATCAAGTGAGCACAAGCCCCATTTTAAAGACAAATTATTCGGATATATTTCTTTTACTTTAACATAAAAAGCAATAAAGTGAGGATTTTTAATTAGCTTGCTCTATTTTATGTTTAATGGACTTTTAGTGAGAAATTAGGTAAGGATGGTCTTCCCTAAAGATTAAATAGGCTAAATATTGGCTTGGCTGGACTTTTGGAATATATAATACCGTTAAGAGTATGGTTTAGGAGGGCAAGGAAATGTCAAAAAGTGCATTAACACTATTCACTCGTCCCATGTGAACAGACTGCCAGGAGGCGAAGGAGTTTCTTTCGCATAACCAAGTACCTTATGAAGAAATCAATGTGCAGGATGAACCTGAAAAGGAAAAGAAACTTAAAGATATGACTGGGACTGTAATAGTTCCAGCATTCATTTTTACAAACTCAAAGCTATGGTTCTTTAAAAACAAAAAAGTTCTGATCGGATTTGAAAATAACAGGAGCAAAATAGAAAAACTGGTTGAAAATTTGAAGTAGAGGACAGACAGAGATGTAGAGGGTGTTCCCTGGGATTCAGGCGGGCATCCTTTTTTAATTTTTTGCGATGCATGTAACCTATGACACAGTCATAAAGTATACTGTATAAAAATTTAGGAAAAGGAGGAGAAGATTTTAATTCCGAGTTGACTTATCAGAATACATGTATTATATTATTCGAGATTGATAACATAGGAGGGGAAATGAGTGACTACTGGATTAGTGATTTTAAATATTGCAATCATGCTGGGTATTATAGCTATTCTTTTTTACTTGCAAAAAAAGCATGTATCTTTTTCTAAAAGGGTATTCATTGCGCTCGGAATTGGAATTATCTTCGGTTTCGCACTGCAATTAATCTATGGGGCAGGTTCGGAAATCATCAACAAGAGTGCCGACTGGTTTTCTATCGTTGGCAGCGGATATGTGAAATTCCTGCAGATGGTTGTCATGCCGCTCGTGTTCATATCAATTCTTACGGCTTTTACTAAGCTGAAACTGACCAATAATATTGGCAAGATAAGCACGCTGATCCTTGGACTTCTGGTCGGTACCACGGCGGTTGCAGCAGCTGTGGGGATTGCCACGGCTGTCGGCTTCGATCTCGAAGCGGTCCAAATCACGCAGGGAGATGCTGAACAGGCGCGTGCAGCTGCACTGGAGGAGACATATGGCGGGATTGAGGGGCGGACAATGCCGCAGCAAATTCTCGATCTCCTGCCGGCCAATCCATTCCTGGACTTCACAGGAGCAAGGCCAACTTCTACAATATCTGTCGTGATTTTCGCTGCATTCCTGGGGATCGCCTTCCTTGGAGTCAGAAGGAAGTCTCCGGACCAGGCAGAGCTGTTCGCTAAGATAGTGGATGCTTTCTATGCAGTCATCATGAGGGTCGTGACACTGATTCTGAGGCTGACTCCGTATGGTGTTCTTGCGATCATGACCAAGACAGTTGCCTTAAGTGATTTCGATGCAATCCTCAAATTGGGTAAGTTCGTAGCCGCTTCTTATGTCGCGCTTGCCATCATGTTCATCATCCACTTGCTATTATTGACGATTGCTGGATTGAATCCGGTCACTTATGTTAAGAAAGCATTTCCTGTGCTTGCGTTTGCCTTCACTTCAAGGACGAGTGCAGGGGCGCTGCCATTGAATATCAAAACCCAGCGCTCACTTGGTGTTCCAGAGGGAATCGCGAACTTTGCAGGATCGTTTGGCCTATCAATCGGCCAAAACGGCTGTGCCGGAATTTATCCTGCTATGCTGGCAGTCATGATTGCGCCGACAGTAGGAATCGATCCATTGTCACCATCATTCCTGGCGACAGTGATTATAATTGTGGCAATCAGTTCCTTTGGGGTAGCCGGTGTTGGAGGAGGAGCCACATTCGCTGCATTGCTTGTGCTCTCTGCATTGAATCTGCCAGTCGGTCTTGCCGGCTTGCTGATTTCAATTGAGCCATTGATTGATATGGGCCGCACAGCGGTAAATGTCAGCGGATCGATGACATCAGGCATATTGACTAGCAGGATTACAAAAGAAATCGATTCTACTGTCTATACAGATATGAATCAGAAAATTGAAGCGGAAGCTTAATAATGCAAAAAAGCCAGCCAAGTAAGTTTTTGGCTGGCTTTTTTATTGTGATTACATTGCGATCAACGGAAAAGATTTTTAAGTCATCTTTTCACAAAAAAATCAGTAAACGATCCTTCGCTTAATCACGCACAACGATGTCATAAATCCTGCACAGGTTATGGTGAGCAGAGAAAAAATGAATTTTTCCATCCCAATCACCTTCAGTCCTGACAAAACCACTACTCCATCAATTATGAAAATCATGAATCCGACATTAAGAGGGAAAAATTTATGAATCAATTGGGCAAATAAATCCGTTCCTCCGGTGCTCGTTTCATAACGAAGCATCAAGCCGATTCCACAGCCTACCAAAATACCTCCCATGAATGCACTTGGCAAAATGCCTAAGTGTATTGCGCGTTTCACTGGTACGAATAAATCAATGAACAAGCTTGACGCCAACAAACCATACAAGCTATGAAAAAAGTATTTTCGTTCCAGTATCCATGCCAATAAGAATAGAGGTATGCTCAGGAGGATCATCGTGAGACCTGCAGGAAAACCGTAAAAATAATGAATGATCAACCCAATCCCGATCATACCGCCATCCAGGAGATGGTGGGGTACCAAAAATCCATTCACTCCTACTCCAAGCAACAAGCTTCCCACTATCACAGCAAGAATTTTTCCTGTCATCCCTATCACCAGCCTTGTCCGTCTCACCTTATTTTTATTGTGAAAAGACATGCCTTAGAACAGTCGATAAAAAAAGAACCCGCCAATGGCAGGTTCTATCTTCGATTAAATTTGCAAGTTTTTCCTTAGTGAGGCAGGAACGCAAGCTGGTAAAAGAACAAGACTGCGAAAACATAAAGCAGTGGGTGGACCTCACGCCATCTTCCTCTGACAATTTTCAGAAGAGGATAGGAAATGAAGCCAAGTGCGATTCCTGTAGCAATGCTTGATGTTAGCGGCATGCTAAGGATGATCAGAAAAGCTGGGAATGCTTCATCAAGTTCATCCCATGTGATCTTAGAGATGCTTCCCATCATCAGGCTGCCGACAATGATTAATGCCGGAGCAGTTATAGCCGACAATCCGGAAACTGCGCTTACAAGCGGTCCGAAGAAAGCAGCAAGAATGAACAGGCCAGCAACTGTCAGTGAAGTTAGTCCTGTACGTCCGCCTGCTGCCACACCTGAAGACGATTCAATGTAAGCTGTCGTCGGGCTTGTCCCGAACATAGCCCCAGCTGCAGTAGCAATCGAGTCGGACAGCAGTGCTTCCCGGGCGCGCGGCATGGAATTCCCTTTCATCAATCCTGCTTGATGAGCCACACCGATCATTGTACCTGTCGTATCAAAAATAGTCACAAGGATGAACGAAAACACGACAGCATATAAGCTGTTTTGGATTACATCCATCAAAGCTGTCCATGGATTAAGGACAATCATTCCCTCGGGCAGGGAAGGCATCGCCATGAAACCTTCATTAAAGTTCAGTTGTCCAGTGAAAAAGGCAATGAGGGCTGTGGCAACCATTCCAAGGAAAAGTGCACCATTGATGTTCAGTACCATCAAGATAAGCGTAATGGCAAGTCCAACCAAAGCAAGCAGTGCGGAAGGTGAATGAAGATCACCAAGTGCAACCAGGTTTGTCGGATGTGCCGTGATGATCCCTGTCAGGCGCAAGCCGATAAAAGCAATGAACAGGCCGATTCCGGCAGTGATTCCATGCTTGAGGTTGACAGGGATTGCTTCAATCAATTTTTCGCGGAAAGATGTCAGCGAAAGGATAACAAAGATTAAACCTGCGATAAATACAGCCGCGAAAGCCGTTTCATACGTAATATTTTGATGGTTGCCGACAACGGAATAGGCAAAATAAGCATTCAGGCCCATGCCTGGAGCGATGGCAATAGGATAATTAGCAAATAAGGCCATCCATAAAGTACCGATGACTGCAGCGATGATGGTCGCCGTGAAAACCTGTTCAAAGGGAACACCAGCATCAGCAAGTATGATCGGATTGACGACTACGATATAAACCATCGTGAAGAAGGTTGTTAACCCAGCCATCATTTCAGTTTTTATGGTTGTGTTGTTCTCTTTTAATTTAAACATGAGTTCCTCCAAAATACGAACGTTTTTTAGACACAATAAATATAATATTCGTTTTTAGTGAGTTTTACAAGGGTGAATTTAAAGAAATGGAGAGAATTTGTGATAGGGCAATGCAGTAAAAAATGTAAAATGCCCGTATTGCTTGTATTGTACCCTTATATAGCCGTTTCCTTTCACTAATGGGCCATAGAGAGGGGGAAGCGTTAAAAAAGAAAAGAATCCTTATGCGTGTGCTGCTATTACACAAAGCCACTTTTCATAAGGGTTTTATTTGGTACAAATAAAAAAAGACCGCAGACAATTGCCTTTTTAGGGTATGTCTGCAGTCTTGCATGGCATCTGCTTATGGTTCAACCTGGTGCTCAATTTAAAATAGTCCCTGGTCAGCCATAATCCGCCAAGGTAAAGGGCAAGTGCAAAATAGGCTGGGAAGAGATGAATAAAATCAAGATAGCCGATATAAAAATGGGTGAGGATTCCTGCTGAAAAAGCCGGGATGCCACCGATCAAAAAAGTTCTCCATACCCAGGCAGCCCCCTCGTGGAATCCCCATAAAGCCAGGGTCAGCACCAATAATCCCACGCTGAAAAGTGAGCTGCCGAAGCCTGCTCGATCATGCGCGATGACCGGGATCAACTTTTCGTTGAGTGCATTAAGCTGATCAGGAGTCATGCAAATGTATTGTAGATCGGTATCAACAAATACTGATGTCGTCCCGATAGTGGAAATAATGACTCCTCCCAGGACAAACGAGAAGCCAAGGATCACAAATAATAGCTGTCCAAACACTGCTTTTTTCCAGGCAATATGGTTTGTTCGGTTTTTCGAGGATGGCGGCCCATTCGCACCGCGCGTCTTTCTGTAGCCAATTAGATAAACAGGGAGCAGAATCAGCCAAAACAATCCATGCAGCCAGTCGAAGTAACCGAATCCGAGGAATAGCAAAATTCCGAGGAATCCTGTAATTGACCCGATATTAAATGCTTTCCTCGTCCAATGTATGCCATGTCTGATGCCATAGCGGGCAAGCTGCATGTAAATAAACCCGCCGGAAATCATCGTTCCCGCCAGGGTCATCCGGTCATGGGACATGAATTTATACAGGTTAGAGTTATAAGCAATCAATTCAACCCTGCTCATTTGCATAAAAGCTTCATCATAGAAAAGGATTACCTTCGTCAAACTATAAAAAAGGACAATGGAACCACCAAGTAAAATAAACAGTCCGAAAAGCCAATACCATACCCATCCCGAATGATCTTTTTCTTCTTTGCGGGTATCAAGCATCGCTTCCTGGATTCTTTTTGGCAGGCCAGGACCTGATGCGATATAGCCTCCAGACAGAAAGACAAGTTCTGCTCCTGCTCTGAAAAGTTCAAGGGCATCAGCAGGTTCGGCAACTCCTCCCGAAGTCACGACAGGGAGTGCAATTTCTTTTTTTATCATCGATAAAGCACGGGTCAAACTGCTGATTTGCTGTAAAGCCAGAACCTGTTTGCCGGATTTCAGGGCGCGGTCTTCCTCAATCATGATTCCATCAGCAAACGCACTGGCTTCCTTAAGTTTCGAAAGAGTTTCCGGAACAATGGTATGTCTGACTGCTATAAGAATCGGTCTGTTATCCAACAAAGCTTTTATTTGTGACAGATTATCCGGGCTTTTTAAGGAGTCGATTTCTATTACAAATGCATCCCCAACTCCTTTGAAATGTCTGGCAATCGTCTCTGGTTCTTCCAGTCGGATCAGAACTGGAACACTTAATTGCTTCTTTTTCAGAGTGTCGATTGTGGCTGCAAGTCCAATCGTCTGCAGGTTTTCTGGCAGGATCAGAGCATCTTCTGATGAATCCAGTGATGCATCGACAACATGATCCCGTGGTAAAACGGTAACAGGGCCAACTTCGATTGTTCCAAACCCAAGCGTTTGGAATGCTTGAGTCCCTGTTAATTTTGGGTCGATTTTTCCGCTTAATCCAACAGGGCTTTCGAATTCAAGTCCAAAAAGATTGCGGGATAATTTTCCTGAAGGACTCATATGGCCGAGAAACTCTATGAATGATTTTCCTCCAGGGATACTGGCAATCGTCGACATTCCCCTGTGAATGAATTCCCTGCCCGCATTTCCGGGAAGCCTTGATAACCATGGTTTAAATAGCGTGTGATAGGACCAATCAGGCATAATGTCCTCCTGAATTTCAGACTTTTCTTCTATTTTAACGCAAACGGGCATTTTAGTGGCAGGAGGATTAGGATATTTTCAAGCGTACTTATCGTTGCTTACGAAGACGATTGACCTAAAATAACATTAGAATTGAGTTACAACGAATGCAAAGTTTCTTTAAATGTTCCGCATAAAAACTAAAGCTTCTAGCTAAAATAGTGGAGAAAATGGATTGTGGAGGTAGGGAAATGGATTTGAACCGCGTAAAGCAAATTTTATCGTCATCTGCAGAAATCGATGTCGTCTATAATGGTGCATCTGTCTGGATTGATCATTTAAATGAAGATGGACGGACCGCGACTGTTCATCTGCGGGGACCACTGGAAGAGAGAACAACCGTGGAGATTTCCGAACTGCAGGAAAGGTCATAATGTAAATGGATTACGAGAAAGTTATTTACCGTCGGTATGCAAAAAATTGTACGGCGGTTTTTTACTATGGCACAATGTATATAATACCTATAGTGGTTTATCTGCTAGTGTTTTAAGGTATTTTAAAATCGAAAGGAGAGATGAAGTATGTTCCATCATACAATTGAAGTGGACAAGTCATTGAATGAAGCGGTATCGGCACTTGAAGCAAGCCTGAAAAATGAGAAGTTTGGAGTCCTTTGGTCTCTGAATATGAAGGAAACACTGGCTGGTAAAGGTGTAGAGCTTGACGGAGACTATATTATCCTTGAAGTATGCAATCCACATGAAGCCAAAAGAGTGCTGGAGAAAAATCCGCTCGTGAGTTATTTCCTTCCATGTAAAATTGTTGTTTATAAAGAAAACGGTGCAACCAAGGTGGGGCTTCCGAAACCAACAGAGTTAATTAAACTTGTTGAAAATGAGGACTTGCAAGCCATCGCGTCAGATATTGAGAAAAGGCTGATCGGCGCTATCGACAGCATTAAATAATGACCTAAATAAGAAGCCCAGGGCAGTTGCCCTGGGCTTTTTTCATCAACACAGAAACTCATTAAAAGATAGCATTTAAGATAAAGTACGAGATAGCTGCTACAGTAGCCGAAATTGGCAGGGTAATAACCCATGTAATAATCATGCGCTGTGCTGTAGTCCATTTAACGCCCTTTACCCTATGTGCAGTTCCCACTCCAAGAATGGAAGATGAAATGACATGGGTTGTACTAACTGGCAAGTGGATATAAGTCGCTCCAAATATAATCAGCGCACCTGTCAAATCAGCTGCTACGCCGTTCACTGGACGGATTTTCATGATATTTCCGCCGACTGTCTTAATGATCTTCCAGCCACCGATTGAGGTACCAAGACCCATGGCTAGCGCACAGGAGAACTGTACCCATAGCGGGATATCATTTGTAGTCAGGTAGTTGTTTGCAATCAAGGCCATTGTGATGATACCCATAGCCTTTTGCGCATCATTCGTTCCGTGTGTAAATGACTGCAATGCTGCTGTTGCAACCTGGAAATAACGGAAATTACGGTTCGTCTTTGCAAGATTGTTATTCCTAAACAAGACTTTAAAAATACTATAAACTATAAATCCAATTGCAAAGGCTAAAAGTGGTGAAATAATCAACGCCTGAAGAATTTTCAGGAATCCACCATAATTCAATGCACTAAATCCAGATGCTGCAATCGCCGCACCAGCAATAGAACCGATAATTGCATGCGAAGAACTGCTCGGGATCCCATAGTACCATGTCAACAGATTCCAGAAAATCGCGGCAATCAAAGCAGCTAAAATCACGATTGATCCATTTTCAAGTGTGAAAGGATCAACAATATCCTTTGTAATTGTTTTGGCTACACCAGTAAAAGTCATGGCGCCGACAAAGTTCATGATGGCAGCCAGTAGAATCGCATGGCGAGGCTTAAGGGCTTTCGTTGATACGGAAGTGGCGATCGCATTTGCTGTGTCGTGAAAACCATTGATGAAGTCAAATGCAAGAGCCCCGATAACAATCAATACTGTTACTATAAAAACTACATCCATTTTTCAGGCTCCTTACGCGTTTTTCATAACGATGCTTTCAAGAGTGTTTGCAACATCCTGACAGCTGTCTGCGATCTCTTCAAGGCCTTCATATATTTCCTTGTACTGAATGATTCTGATTGGATCTTTTTCCACCGAGAATAGGTGTTTAATGGACTGGCGAAGGACGCCGTCACATTTTGATTCAAGATCCTTAATGCGAATGGCATGTTCTCTTATTTGTTTAAGTTTTTTTGTTGTCAACAGCTGAACGGCTTGTTCAATTTCAAATGCAGCACTCTTGATGGCTGCTACGAACTGCATCATGAATTCATCTGCTTTCGTGATCGAATACATATCAAACAGGTTCGCGCATTGTTCCATCCCATCAAGAACATCATCCATTGACATAGAGAGGGCAAGAATGTCTTCTCTTTCGATAGGAGTGATGAACGCATTATTCAGTTCCATGATGACTTCATGGATGTAATTATCACCTTTCGTCTCCATATCCTTCATTTTTTCAGTGAAGATTTTTAGATCGCTGGCATTGTTGAGTTTATAATCAGCAAAATATTCACTGCTTTCTTTCAGATTCACGGAAATATCCGTAAGCAAGATTGCAAACTTGTCCTTTTTTCTGAAAACCATTATGGTCCCCCCACTATTATCCAAAATAAATTTTTGAAGCGAAATCTATTTTAGCTTAAAGATGTCGAAATAAGAAGATGTTTGCGAAAAAAATTACATGAATTTAATAAAGAACATGTTTCTTTTTTTACAATCTTAACAAAGGATTAATGATGATTTCCTTGTTTAATCATCCTCTAAACATTTTTTCAGGGGGAAAAGCCCATTTTTCAAAAGTGATTTGTCCGGCTGTTTAGGACAAATTTTAGCCGGGAAATTAGATATTGAGAGAAGATGAAGATTTCGGCCATTGAGCCGTTTATATAGATTTAGCGGCTGCTTTTCGGCAGCCGCTTTGATTTGTAATCCATTTTGATGAGGGATAAAATGGATAAAAAGGAGGGGGTTCCATGAAGAGCATTTTTGACAAAGTCAAATTACATAATGGAGTGGAAATGCCTGTACTGGGTCTTGGTGTATACAAAGTAGAGGAAGGGACACAAATCGAAGAAACGATTCATTCAGCACTGGATTACGGATACCGGCTGATTGATACAGCTTCTTTTTACCAAAATGAAGAAGGTGTAGGAAGAGCCATCGGGAACAGCAGCATCCCAAGAGAAGAATTGTTCATTACCACGAAGGTCTGGAATTCTGAACAGGGATATGACAATACGTTGCGAGCATTTGATGAAAGTATGGAGAGGCTGGGCCTGAAGTATCTGGATTTGTATCTGGTACACTGGCCAGTAAAAGGAATGTATTTGCAAACATGGCGTGCGCTCGAAAAACTTTATAAGGAGGGCAGGGTAAAGGCTATTGGTGTCAGCAATTTTAAGATACATCATTTGCAGGATCTCCTAAGCCACTGTGTTGAAAGGCCAGTAATCAATCAAGTTGAGCTTCATCCATTGCTGGCGCAGACGGAACTTCGGAATTTCTGCCGTCAAAATGAAATTAAGGTGGAAGCATGGTCGCCATTATCCAGGGGGAGATTCCTGGATGAACCTGTATTGGGAAGCATCTCCGACCGTCATGGAAAGACCCCAGCTCAGGTTATTTTAAGGTGGCACCTGCAGCATGAAATTATTCCGATCCCCAAATCGGTCACGCCGTCAAGGCTGAAAGAAAATGCGGAGGTATTCGATTTCAAGCTTAGTCAACAAGAAATGGCAGAGATTGATGGCCTCAACAAAGATCAGCGGTTTGGAGCTGATCCTGACCACATCGATTTTTAATATAAGCTAAAAGCGGACTGAATTTTTATCAGTCCGTTTTTTATTTTCTAAAATGGATACACTAAAAACAGAGATAAAACCCAACGAAAAGTTTTAAATAGGATTTGGAAATTGAAGGTTTTAAAAC
Source organism: Mesobacillus sp. AQ2 (assembly GCF_030122805.1). Classification (NCBI taxonomy): domain Bacteria; kingdom Bacillati; phylum Bacillota; class Bacilli; order Caryophanales; family Bacillaceae; genus Mesobacillus; species Mesobacillus sp. AQ2. Next base: position 1,260,422 of record NZ_CP126080.1, read on the forward strand.
AATCGGAGGGTGGTAATGTAGGTGTACAAGCAGAAGACAACATGATTCAACATCTTAGATTTACTGCTTGTCTGCTGCAGAATCTCATGTTTAACATCACTGTTAAAGAGGTAAAATAAAATTAGAGCAAGCTGGTAAGCTCCCGGGAAGCAATCTTCACCAGCACAGCCTGATTTTAAAAACACTGCAGCATGAAAAATGGGTGCATGAACACCTGGCACTACTACTTTACATTACATTCACATCATAAGGAGGAAGAACAATTATGTTAAGTTTTCTTTGGGCATTAATTATCGGTGGTATTATTGGATGGATAGCAGGACTAATCCTTGGAAGAGATATTCCAGGCGGAGTCATTGGTAACATCATCGCAGGTTTTGTAGGTGCTTGGATTGGACAAGCAATCCTGGGTGACTGGGGACCTGTAGTAGCTGACTTTGCGATTGTTCCAGCCTTGATCGGTGCCATCGCACTAGTATTCATCGTCAGCCTTGTAATGAAGAGCATGCGCAGAGCTGACTAATAAAAGGTAAATGAGCCCTTCCGAAATTCGGAAGGGCTTTTTTGTGTGGAATGGGTAGCGATCAAAGTCATTCTTTGTTGCCACCAAAATATCAAATTTCATATGGATCAATATTAATAAAAATCGGTTCCTCGTCGATAAAAGGAGCATGACATATTATTTTTTCCTGTGTAAACGGGTGGGTGAATTCCATCTTTACTGCATGCAGCGCCTGCCGGTGGAAGGCATCACTTCCCCCATACAGCTCGTCTCCAGCCAGCGGGTGTCCAATGGAGCTGAAGTGGACACGGATTTGATGGGTTCGGCCTGTATCCAATGAACACTGGATGAGGGTAAGGTCTCTCTGTTTAAGTTTTTCCAAAACTTTATAATGGGTAATCGCTTGCTGGCCTGTATCGGATACACGCCTTCTAGTTGGGTGGTGGCGGTCTCGCCCAATTGGTTTATCAATTGTTCCTTTTTTCTGCCTGATGATTCCATCTGCCAGTGCCAAATAGGTTCTTTTGATTGAACGTTCCTCAAGCATCTTATCAAGGATGGCGGCAATCAGGGGATTTTTCGCAAAAAGGACAGCACCAGTGGTATCCCTGTCAAGTCTATGAATATGGCGCGGTCGGTTGACCTCGCCACTTGCCTGCATATGGAATGCAGCAGCGTTAGCAAGTGTGCCGGTCTGACCATCTGCATTTGGATGGGTGTCCATTCCCGCGGGCTTATTGAAGACAATTAGGTGATCATCTTCATAAATGATGTCAACATTCAAATACTGGGGGATGAAAGTCGATTCTTCCTCAGTAAAAAGCTTGAGGCTTAGTCGCTCATTCTTACTCAGAGGGAGTGTCCAATCAGGCACCTGTCCATTTAGTAAGACGCTCTTTTCCATCCGGAAGGTATGGACCAGCTTTTTCGGTGCCTTCCAAAAGTCCTTGAAAAGAGTTTCGAGTGTGTATTTTTCCCATTCTCCGGGAACCGTGATTTCAAACCAGTTGCCTTTTTTGTTTGTCTGAATCATCATAATCTCCTTATTTGTGTATGTAAGATAAGATTCCATTTTACCTTAGGTTTTGTCAACTTTTACCGCCTGCATGGGCATAATTACCACCCAGTTAATTGGAATGGATATGTTATTCTAGGAATATATATTACGATTAGATTACAAAGGGTTAAAAAGGTGGGTCGATCATTGAAAATTGTTTATGCGTCTACACCCGGACAGGAAGAAAAAGTGGTAGAGCTTGCGAATTATTTTTACTCTGATATTTTTCCATTATACTTCACGGATGAAGACATACATGAATTCGAAATGCTGGAAGTGTTACATACAAGGCCGGAACAGTTCGAGAGATTCAGTACACTCGGAGACGCTTTCCAGGTCATTACAAGTATGCAGACGTTGATCTCGATCCTGGAGTCTGGCCATATTCCCGAAAAATATCAGTCCATGTTCCGTAAAAATGTCCAGATCTTGACGGACTACGGAATTTGCTTCCCTTTCAATTACAGTCAGTTCTCTGAATCAAAACATGTCCATCTAGAGTATATCAGTACTTATGCCAAAGCTGCCAACAGACTCTTGTTATAAGAAGAAAACGCCTGCGAATCGCAGGCGTTTTTCGTTATTTCAGAGTGTACTCATTGAACCAATCTTTAAAAGTGGCTTCTTCCTGATAGCCGACGATCCGGTTAACTTCTTTTCCATCCTTGTATTGGACAATGGTTGGAGTCGATTCGATTCCGTAATCATTCCAGCCTTGTTCGAATTCGAGAAGGTTGTATTGTACTAAATCAACATCCATATCCTTTGCCAGAGGTGCGACCACTGGTGTTGTACGGACGCAGTGAGGGCATGTTGGGCTGAAAAAATAAACCGTAACATCTTCTCCGGCTTCAAGCTTCTTATCAAGTTCATCAGGCAGGATGATGTTTTGATAATTTGGGTCATCCAGCTGTTTGACGGTTTCGGGATGAAGCGTATCCTTGCCGTATGGATTGCCTTCAGATTTTTCCTCATTTTGCGCTTTATTGACAAAGAATAAAGCTGCGAACAATCCTATGATAATAACCAAAAAAATGATAACCTTTTTCAACTTAAGCTTCCTCCTTCGATTTCTTCCAAATAACCAGGCTTACAGAAAAAATAATGATGAATGCGGTCAAAGCCAGGAATGGGATGGTGATAAAACCCAACCAGTTGATGTACTGGCCTGTACAAGGCACTCTTCCGCAGGTAACAGCATTATCCGCCATGAATGGAACTTTTTGCAATGAATAATGGTAAAGCGATATCAGTCCTCCGACAGCGGCCATGATCATTGTATAAAAAGAGATCTTATAATCCTTCTTCACAACAGCTATCCCAAGAATCAAGGCAAAAGGATACATCAGGATCCTCTGGTACCAGCATAGCAGGCAGGGCTCATACTGACGGATTTCCGAAAAATATAGACTGCCGAACATCGCAATGATGGATGTGGCCCATGCTGTAAATAATAAGGTTTCCCTTGGATCTTTTTTAGGCTTTTCCAAGCTAATCTCCCCTAAGCTATGTAATTTCTATTTAAACATTCTCTATAAAAGAAACAACTATCTCTCATTACATCTTAAGGAATGTAATAAAATATTTCAATTAACATTATGTGAAATAATTTTTCCCAATAGATCAGGAGAAGCTACATATAGAGTATTATATTTTGTTGATTGCGGGTATAGGGATATGATGAAGTGATTTTTTACATATATGCAAGACGATTAAGAAAGGGTGCATCAATATATGACTGAACTGGATTTGTCCAAATTTGAAAAAAGAATGATTATCCGTAATACAAAGCAAGAGGATATTGAAGAAATCATTAAAATGCAAAATAGCTGCTTTCCTGGGATGGACCCCTGGAAACGTGAGCAGCTGGAAAGCCATCTTGAAATTTTCCCTGAAGGCCAGTTCGTGGCGGAATATGACGGAAAGGTGGTCGGGTCGTGTTCCAGCCTGATCATCAACTTCGACGAATACGATGACCGCCACAGTTGGGACGACATCACGGATGAAGGGTATATCACCAACCATAACCCCGATGGCTATAATTTGTATGGAATTGAGGTAATGACCCATCCTGAATTCAGGAGGATGAAGGTGGGCTACCGTCTGTATGAGGCAAGAAAAGACCTCGCCCGGCAGATGAACCTGAAGAGTATCATCATCGGCGGCAGAATCCCGAATTACCATCTGCATGCGGAAGAAATGTCACCTCGGGAATATGTTAGGCAGGTCGCATCGCATAAAATTTATGATCCTGTTCTCTCATTCCAGCTAAGGAATGACTTCATATTAATGAGGATCAATCCCAATTATTTGCCTGACGATCTTCAGTCAAACAAATATGCAACATTGATGGAATGGAATAATGTCGACTACCATCCGAAATCGAAGCGCTTTTTTAAAACAAGCAACCCGGTCCGCATTTGCGTGGTCCAATATATGATGAGGCAAATTTCATCCTTCGATGACTTTGCACACCAGGTTGAATACTTTACCGATGTCGCTTCCGATGCCGGTTCGGATTTTGCGGTGTTCCCGGAACTCTTTACAACACAGCTCATGTCATTCATGAATGAAAAATCACCGTCGCTCGCTGTCCGCAAAGTGGCGGAATTCACGGAACAATATATTGAACTTTTTACAGATCTGGCGGTACGGTACAATGTCAATATCATTGGAGGCTCCCATTTTGTAAAAGAAGAAGATGAGGAAATTTATAATATTTCCTATCTGTTCCGCCGCGATGGAACAATCGACAAGCAGTATAAGCTCCATATTACGCCGAATGAACGAAGATGGTGGGGGATCAGCCGGGGCGATGAACTGAAAGTCTTCGATACAGACTGCGGCAAAATCGCCATCCAGATCTGTTATGATATCGAGTTTCCTGAGCTTGCGAGAATCGCCACGGATATGGGAGCAAAGATCATCTTCACTCCTTTCTGTACAGAAGATCGCCAGGGATACCTTCGTGTCCGTTACTGTGCCCAGGCAAGAGCGGTCGAGAACCAGGTCTACACAGTCATTTCCGGAACTGTCGGGAACCTGCCTCAAACAGAAAACATGGATATCCAATATGCCCAATCCGGGATTTTTGCGCCATCCGATTTTGAATTTGCAAGGGACGGGATCGTCGGCGAAACGAACCCGAACATCGAAATGGTGATGATTGGCGATGTCGACCTCGAAATCCTCCGCCGCCAGCGCCAGGACGGAACAGTAAGGCAGCTGAAAGACCGCAGGCACGATATATACAGGATTAAATATAAGAAGTAGAAGCTGGCCATGCTGCAGCACCTGGGGAAAAGCACATAATTCCTCAGGTGCTTTTCCATGGGATTGGGGCAGTATCCCGGTAATCATCCTTTATTTGCGATTTACACCTTGGAAAATCAAGTAACTGGGAGTCACCAATAAAGCGTCTTGGTACTCTGAAAAGCCAGAAACAAGAAAAATAGGTCACCAATAGAGCGGATTGGTGACCTGAAATCCAGAAACTGAAAAAATAGGTCACCAATAAGCGGTCTTGGTGTCTGGATTTCTCAGAATTTGGAAGAATAGGCCATCAATAAGGGTTCTTGATGTCTTAAAAATCCAGAAACTAGAAAAACAGGTCTCCAATACGCACTATTGGAGCAACAGAAATCCAAAATATGGATAATCAGGTCACCAATACGCCCTATTGGAGCACCGAAACTCCATAAAATGGATAATCGCATTACCAATAAGCCCTATTGGATCAACGAATCTCCATAAAATGGAAAATAGTGTCACCAATAAACCCTATTGGAGCAACGAAATCCATAAAATGGATAATCGCATTACCAATAAGCCCTATTGGATCAACGAATCTCCATAAAATGGATAATCGTGTCACCAATAATGGTGCCCTAAAATCCCAGTAACAGAAAAAACGTATCACCAATATAACGTCTAGGAAACCTGAATACAGAAAACAGAACGAGATCGCCTATGTCCAAGTGGAATTCTAAGAAATAATTCCAAAACAATTTAACAAGTTGTCACAAAAGTTATCTAAGATGCACTATCTTGTTTTATAATTAGCTGTAAGATTTAAATCTTATTTTTTCGGGAGGTCATTCGATGGATTGGAAGATGAATGCTGACAAGTGGCTTGGTTTTGCTGGATTGGATCCGGAGCTTAAAACCGAACTTGATTCATTAAAGGAAAACGAGAAGCATTTAGAGGAAGTATTTTATAAAAATCTTGAGTTTGGGACTGGCGGTATGCGCGGGGAAATTGGGGCCGGGACCAATCGTATGAACATATACACTGTGCGCAAAGCGTCGGCTGGACTGGCGGCATACATAGAAGAACATGGGGCTGAGGCGAAGCAGCGCGGTGTCGCGATCGCTTATGATTCCCGCCATAAATCACCGGAATTCGCGATGGAAGCTGCAAAGACTTTAGCTACGCGCGGTATCCAGACATATGTATTTGAAGAGTTGAGACCGACTCCGGAGCTGTCTTTTGCTGTCCGATACTTGCATGCATACGCAGGAATTGTGATTACAGCTAGCCATAATCCGCCTGAATACAATGGATATAAGGTCTATGGTCCGGACGGTGGGCAGCTGCCGCCTGACAGTGCTGACGAAGTCATTGGCAAAGTGAATGAAATTGAAAATGAATTGTCAATCGAGGTACTGGATGAGCAGGAGCTGAAGGAAAAGGGCTTGATCAAGATGATTGGGCCAGAAGTGGACAGGGCTTATCTAGAAAAGCTGATGACCATTTCCGAAAATCCTACATTATCGGATGAAACCAATATAAAAGTGGTTTTCACCCCATTGCATGGAACCGCCAATATGCCGGTGCGAAATATACTGACGAATCTTAAGTACCAGAATGTAGTAGTGGTAAAGGAGCAGGAGCTTCCAGATCCTGAATTTTCGACAGTGAAAAGTCCGAATCCTGAAGAGCATGCAGCATTTGAACTGGCAATCCGTGAAGGGAAGAAAATCGATGCTGATGTGCTGATCGCAACCGATCCTGATGCTGACCGCCTTGGAATTGCTGTCAAAGATGCTGACGGCGAGTATACTGTGCTCACAGGGAATCAGACAGGAGCCTTGCTGCTGCACTATATTCTTACACAGAAAAAGGAAAAAGGTACTCTCCAGGCCAATGGAATCGTGTTAAAAACAATCGTGACGTCCGAACTTGGACGTGAAATTGCTTCATCTTTCGGACTTGAAACCCTCGATGTCCTTACTGGCTTCAAGTTCATTGCTGAAAAAATCAAACAATATGAAGAGACGGGAGAATATAAGTTCCTGTTCGGATATGAAGAAAGCTACGGATATCTGATCGGTGACTTTGCCCGTGATAAAGACGCCGTCCAGGCTGCAATGCTGGCGGTTGAAGTGTGTGCGTATTATAAAAAGAAGGGTATGTCTTTGTACGATGCGCTGTTAAGTGTTTTCGAAGAGTATGGTTTTTATCAGGAAGGGCTTCGTTCCCTTACGCTAAAAGGCAAAGAAGGAGCCGAGCTGATCCAGAAAACACTTGGGGTCTTCCGCCAGGAACCGCTTAAGAATCTGGGTGAATTGAAAGTAACGGCAGTGGAAGATTATTTAACAGGTGTAAGAGTGAATGAAAATAACGAGGAAGAAAAGATCCAGCTTCCTTCTTCAAACGTCATCAAATACTATCTTGAGGATGGCACTTGGATGTGCCTTCGCCCATCTGGAACTGAGCCGAAAATCAAGTTCTATTTTGGTGTGAATGACAAGAGTCTTGCAGAAAGCAAGCAGAAGCTCCAAAAAATCGAACAGGATTTCATGCAGGTTGTAGAAGAGAAAATGGAAGCAGCAAAAACCAGGAAGTAAGGGGTACGGAATCCGGGTTGGCACGATCAACCCGGGAATGGTTGACACCTATTTCGCAGACTCCAAACAGGATATTCCTGAAAAAAACGACTGGCTGAAAGTGGAGGACATTGCCAATGCTGTCGTCTATATGGCTTCAGCACCGAAGCATATGCTGATCGATGAAATCGTCATCCATCTACTGGTACAGAATTATCCGATTGCTTAAAATTAAAACCAATCCGAAGAGAGGAGTCTCTCTTCGGATTTTTTTGCTTTTACGACTTTTGTCTGAGTGAGTTTCAGACTTTTTTAGAAAGCGCCATTTTCCGAATAGAGATATAATAAATAGAAACGGGGGGATTTGCATGTCAGGAAATAAAGCTGATTCTAATGTCGGCATTCTGAAGGAAATTGCAGAAGTACTGAACGAGGGGACAGAGCTTAATCGTGTCCTGGCGGAGGTTCTAAGCAGGCTTTTACATATTACCGGCTTGGAGACGGGCTGGATATTTCTAATTGACGGACAGGGTGAATATCAGCTGGCTGCAAAGTCCAACCTGCCGCCTGCATTATCCCGGAATGATTTCATGCCAATGTGCGAGGGCGGCTGCTGGTGTGTGGACCGCTATAATGATGGAAGACTGAATAAAGCAACGAATATATTTGAATGTAAAAGGCTTGAAGATGCGATCAATAATAAAACAGGCGATACGAATGGATTGACGCATCATGCGACGGTTCCATTGCGGGCGGGAGATGAGAAGTTCGGGGTTATGAACGTCGGCTCGCCTCATAAAACACATTTTAAAAAAGAAGAGCTTGCCTTGCTTGAAGCGGTCGCATTCCAAATCGGTACTGCCATAAAACGAATAAAACTTGCTCAGCAGGAGCAGGAGCTTGCGCTGGCAGCTGAGCGTAACCGGCTGGCAAGGGATCTGCATGATTCGGTGAACCAGCTTCTTTTTTCTTTAAGCCTGACGGCAAGGGCTGGCATTGAAATGGCGGGTACCACCGAACTGAAAGAGACTTTTTCATACATACAGGACCTGGCTCAGGAAGCACAGGGGGAAATGCGGGCGCTGATCTGGCAACTGCGTCCCCGCGGCCTAGAGAACGGAATCATATGCGCGCTAGCCGGTTATGCAGAGATGCTGGATTTAAGTTTGGACACAACAGTATCGGGAGTTGCAAGTCTGCCAGGAAAAGTGGAAGAAGCACTCTGGAGAATTGGTCAGGAAGCCTTGGCCAACTGCAAAAAACATGCTGGGACTAATCAAGTTGAATTGTCGCTTAACACGGCAACCGAACTGGTGGAAATGAGGATCAAGGATGATGGATGCGGTTTTAATTTCGATCCGGAAAAAGAGCTGCCTTCACTTGGTTTGAAAAGTATGCAAACTCGTGCTTCTTCACTTGGAGGCCTGGTTGAAATCAAAAGTAAACATGGGGAAGGAACCTCTGTTATCATAAGAATTCCTATTTAAAAGGAGGAACCGTGAATGGCAATTAAAGTGCTGATTGCAGATGACCATCATGTCGTCAGGAGAGGCCTGGCTTTCTTCCTAAGGACACAGGAGCAGCTTGAAATCATTGGGGAGGCAGGTAATGGGAAGGAAGCAGTTGAGCTTGCGGAGAAACTGAATCCTGATATTATCCTAATGGATTTAATCATGCCTGAACTGAACGGTATTGAGGCGACAAAAATCATTAAAGCAAAAAATCCTGATATTAAGATCATGATGCTGACCAGCTATTCCGACCAGGAACATGTCATACCTGCAATCGAGGCTGGAGCATCGGGATATCAGCTAAAAGACATTCAGCCGGATGAACTCGTCAAGTCGATCATCAGGATGGTGGAAGGCGAAAGCCAGCTGCATCCAAAAGCAACTTCACTCGTTTTGAAGCATCTTTCCGGCAATAACCGAACTATTAGAAGACCGCTTGATGAGCTGACCAAACGGGAGCTTGAGGTGCTGAAGGAAATAGCCAGCGGAAAAAGCAACAAAGAAATCGCAGCTGCCTTATATATTACAGAAAAAACTGTAAAGACCCATGTATCCAATGTCCTGGCAAAATTGGAACTGGCAGACCGTACTCAGGCGGCTTTGTATGCAGTCAGGAATCGCCTTGTGGATCAGGAACCTCCTTCGGCCTAGCAGAAACTTCCTGATGGATAACAGCATAAAAAAGAACAAACACGGCACCTTAATATAGGTGGCCGTGTTATTTTTTGGTGGAATTCTCAGTTTAAATCGAGCCGGTTACAGCGGTTTCCAGGCAGTCGTCGCCGGCGGCTTCATTTGCGTGGTCGATGTATCTTAGCAGTGAATACAGGCTTTTTTCAATGACGGTATAATCTTTTTCAAAGTTATAAGCGTGGAGAAAATGCTCAATTTTCTTAGCCAGGAATTGATCCTCGGTCCTGACCATCAGGATGAGCAGGTTATCCCATTGGGACCGATGCGTGTAATATAGTGCGCGGTCATAATCCGTTTTGTTCATTGTCAATCCTCCTTATGAGGAGTTGATAATATTATATGGAGTTGAGTGCGGAACTTCCTCAGAAAATGTTGGACGCCTTTGTTTACAGGGTTTTTTAATATTTACCTGTATATTCGGCCATTAGATGAACTCTGGGTACTTAAGGGGAAAAAACAGCGAAAAGGGGCGTTATAAATGAAAAAGTTTCTTTTATCATTAACAGTAACCATGCTTATGTCCATCGGCTCCCTAAGTATAGATAGTGGTGCGCAAAGGCCTGATTATGAAAAATATGGCCGGATCGCTACCGCCGTGATCAAAGAAGATTTTCCCGGTGAGGAGGTCCAGGATTATAAGTATATGGGCCGAAAGCAAATTGATGATCGGCAGGTGCTGGACTCCTTCCAGTACAAAGTAAATGTAAACGGGAAACCAGTTTTTATGACCGTACAAATCACACATGATTTGAAAAACAACCGATTAGTAAGCCTTAGCGTAACTGAACAGCAACAGCAGTAAAGTTTTTAACCTGTTCATCTTTCTCCTTTTTTTCTCATACATTGTTGTAAGAGGTGAAAGGGGGAGAGATGGTGTCGGAAGAACAGAAGTCTCTAGAATATGCCATTTCTGAAATTACTGAGATTGCAAAGGGATTTGGGCTGGATTTTTATCCGATGCGATATGAAATTTGTCCTGCCGAAATCATCTATACATTTGGGGCATACGGGATGCCAACGAGATTTTCACATTGGAGCTTCGGAAAACAGTTCCATAAAATGAAGCTTCATTATGATTTGGGGCTATCGAAGATTTATGAATTGGTAATCAATTCGAATCCCTGTTATGCTTTCCTGCTTGATTCGAATTCGCTGATCCAGAACAAATTAATTGTTGCCCATGTACTCGCTCATTGCGATTTTTTCAAAAATAATGTACGTTTCCAGAATACGAAAAGGGATATGGTTGAGAGCATGGCAGCGACCGCGGAACGGATCCGCAAATATGAAATCGAGCATGGGAAACAAGCAGTTGAGTCATTTCTGGATGCTGTATTGGCGATTGAAGAGCATATCGATCCTTCATTAATGAGGCCAAAGCTCGCATGGTCAATCGAAGACGATGACGGTGATGATGAACCAGTAACTGCAGCCAGTCCATATGATGATCTTTGGGATCTTGATACAAAAAATGCACAGCCCAAAGAAGCTAACAAGAAAAAGAAATTCCCGCCAAGGCCGGAGAAAGATCTTCTTTTATTCATCGAAAGCTACAGCCGGGAGTTGGCTGACTGGCAAAGGGATATCCTGACGATGATGCGTGAGGAAATGCTCTATTTTTGGCCGCAGCTGGAGACGAAAATCATGAACGAGGGATGGGCATCTTACTGGCACCAACGGATTCTCCGAGAGATGGACCTGACCAGCGGGGAGTCAATCGAGTTCGCCAAATTGAATGCTGGTGTTGTTCAGCCATCGAAGACAGGAATCAACCCATATTATCTTGGTATTAAAATGTTTGAAGATATAGAAGAGCGGTATGATAATCCAACTGAGGAAATGAAACGACGAGGTGTCAAACCAGGATCAGGAAGGGAAAAAATGTTCGAAGTCCGTGAGATTGAATCGGATATATCATTTTTACGCAATTACCTGACCAAGGATCTTGTCATGCGAGAGGATATGTATCTTTTCCAAAAGCAGGGCAGGGAATACAAAGTCGTAGACAAAGCCTGGGAACAAGTCCGTGACCAGCTTGTAGGGATGAGAGTGAATGGCGGGTTCCCTTATCTGACTGTGACAGATGGTGATTACCTTAAAAACGGTGAGCTATATATAACGCATGGCTTCGAAGGAATAGAATTGGACATTAAATACCTTGAAAAAGTTCTCCCGTATATCCATCAGCTATGGGGCCGAAAGTGTCATATTGAAACGATTGTCGAAGGCAGGGCCATGCTTTACACGTATGATGGAAAAGGGGTCCACCGCAAATATTTATAAGTCCAGGACAGAACCGCTGATACCAGCGGTTTTTTTATGTGTAAAAAACATAATAATAAGGTAAATAAAATAGACAAGCTTATTGTTGAACCAATTTTACAATTGAGTCATAATAATATATATGAGCATATATTCATATATGTAAAGGAGGGTCTGACAAATGGGTCATAATCATTCGCATGGTCACAGTCATGGCCATAGTCATTCAAACAATAAAAAGGCATTGTTCTGGTCTTTCCTTTTAATCTCAGCGTTCATGATTGTGGAAGTAATCGGAGGCATCCTTACAAACAGTCTGGCACTTCTTTCCGATGCCGGCCATATGCTTTCTGATGCGGCAGCACTTGGGTTGAGTTTATTTGCGATGAAGCTTGGTGAAAAAAAAGCTACACACTCCAAGACATACGGATTCAAACGTTTTGAAATTATCGCAGCTGCCCTCAACGGTCTGACTTTGATCATCATCTCGGTTTATATCTTTGTCGAAGCATACCATCGCCTGGCCAATCCTCCTGAAGTGCAGAGTCTTGGAATGCTGACCATTTCTGTTATTGGTTTGCTGGTCAATATTGTTGCGGCATGGATTTTAATGCGTGGTGACAAAGATGAAAACTTGAACATCAGGAGTGCTTTTCTTCATGTAATAGGTGACATGCTAGGCTCAGTTGGCGCAATCGTTGCAGCATTGCTCATCTACTTTTTTGGCTGGGGACTTGCGGATCCAATCGCAAGTGTCGCAGTTGCAATCCTGATCATCATCAGCGGCTTCAGGGTTACGAAGGATAGCTTTCATGTACTGATGGAAGGCACCCCAGAACAGTTTAAAGTGCATGAAGTGAAAGAAGAAATCATGAAAATTCCAGAAGTAAAGGATGTGCACGATGTCCATGTTTGGTCGATCACATCAGGGATTTTCATGCTTAGCGGCCATATTGCGGTCAAAGGGGAAGGAGCACATGACCGTGTCCTCAGGGCAGCGCAGACTCTGCTTCATGACCGTTTTGGCATCGACCATAGCACACTTCAGGTCGAAGCGGAGGAACACGGATGCCCGTGTGCGCATGGGCCTTGTAATTAGACTTTTAAAAAAAATGCCAGCTAATCTACTTTAATGATGGCTGGCATGTTCTATGCTTTGCTGCAGCAGGTCAATGACATGTTCGTCGTCATGGGTGTAATAAAGGGTTGTACCCTCTCTCCTGAATTTGACGAGCCGGAGGTTTTTTAAAAAACGCAATTGATGTGAGACAGTTGATTGCAGTAATGACAGTTTTTCGGCAATTTCATTGACTGAATGTTCTCCCTGGAACAGCAGGTGAAGAATCCTCAGACGAGTCGGATCGGATAAGGCCTTGAATGTTTGCGACACCATGAATAGAGTTTCCTCATCCAGTTCAGCAGTTTCCTTTTTCTTTCCTTCCACTTGCATCAGCCTCCCACCTTCATTATACCGTATCCAGGGGCTGATGGAATCGCGCCCGTTAAAATCTGCTCTAGCTCTTCTGCTGGATAAAGAATCCATCAGATTCGGACCATTCAGCGAAATAGACCTCATCCAGCTTTTGTATTCCTTCCTCAGTCAGTTTTTGATTGAGCCATTTCTCATCCTTCCCAATATTTCTAAGACCTTTCAATACCGGCTTTCCTTCATCAACGACAGTTTCAGCGATTTCCGTTCTCGGAGCGTGTACATCTAGCCCTGCGTATGTCGGGGGTTGTGCTTGTGGCTTTAACAGGACGCTGATGTTTCCACTTGTTTCGAGTATGACATCCTTCACATCATTCATTGAAAAAACGCCTTTAAGCCGTAACAGAGATTTTAATTGCTCCATTTCAAGCTCAGCATTATTCAGGTTTTCAATCTGGATTTCCCCATTCTTGACAAGAGGTTCTGCCTGTCCTTTCAGGATTGGCCGAAGGTTATCAGATTTCTGGGTTGTTTTTTCAACAACGAAAATTAACAATCCCCAGACACCAATTCCGAAAAGCATTTCCCAGATCGTAGAAAATGACTTTTTAAACAGGTTTTCCTCGACCAACCCGCCTAAAACGACTGCATAGACAAAATCGAAAGGGGTGACCTGAGACATCTCCTTTTTGCCAAGCAGTCTGGTTACAATAATCAGGGCAGCAAGCCCGATGACCAATTTTACCGCAATCATAAAATACATCATATAATTCCACCCTCCTATATAAGGATGCATAACTATTCCCATTCGCGAGGAATGATAAAACAGGCAGAAAGTGGATAGGGTTGAGCATATGATGGGGAAGCATGGTGTTCACGTGGTAAACTTTATGTGATATCGAAGAGGGGGATCGGAATGGAAGAGAATAAAACGCTTGAATCTAAATATATCCAGCAGCATCTTGCGAACGAACGAACTTATCTTGCATGGGTCAGGACATCCATCGCCATTATTGGGATTGGATTTTTGGCATCAAGTCTGCATTTCAACAATATCAAGTCAGTGAGTCAGCTTGCCGACACGATCGCTGTTTTTGTCAGCATTTTTTCCCTGCTGATCGGCTTGACCATCCTGTTCCTTGCGACCATTCATTACTTTTCTGTACAGAAAAATATTAACAGCCAAACCTTCGAGTCGGCAAATAGTCTGATAAAAGTTTCAACAGGGATTATCTTTTTTATTTTCCTATTGCTCGGGTTATATTTAATTTCCATTTTATTTTGATCCTTGGCTTGATCTTCACGTTTTCATCATTGTGCTGTTTTTCTCTGGTTGTTTATGAGTGACAAGACCATCGTAATTCGTGATATACAACTCGATTTCCGGCTCTGCATCAAGACAATGAGCTTTCAACAACTGATAATAGTTTACCCTGTTCGATGGATCAAATGGCAAAACGGGATACTCTTTAAATTCTTTCACATAATGATCTACGGCTCTTTGGACTTTATCGAGTGTGATCGCAAGGTCCTTCTCATTCTCGGCAAAAATATCGTAGGTTTCCTTTGACATGTAAAATTTCTGGGCGGGGATACCTTTCAAGATAGGGGCGAGTTGTTCTAAATCAATGCTATGATCGTCCTTAACAAGGATCGTTCGGTAAACACCTTTCGGGAGTTGATCGGAATATATTCTGACTGCCTGCCTAATCTCTCCCACACTGGACTCTATGATTGGCCAGGACTTTTTTTCTTCTTTTTCGCCTTGCTTTTTCCTGATTGCAAATGTAACGTGTGCCGCTCCTGCTATTGTGCCTATGATCGTGAACAAAGGATACAAATTGGCCAATAGGTCAAACAGAAAGCCAGTGATGGGCCAGACGATTGCGGATAAAGCTTTCATGACCGTTGTAAAAATGAACAGGATCCCTCTTTTTCTCCCAGTTTTCATTACAATTCCTCCTTTCAAAAAATGCTGACATGTTAAATGGGTCAAAACAAAAACGCTTACAGGTGTTTCCCTCTTAAGAATTCCATGTTTATGGCCGATAAATGAACTGAGAAGAATTAAATCGATGTAAAGGGTAAGGGGCTGAACAAAAGATAAAGAGGCTTTTTCTACTTTCATTATATAATAGTTGCCAATTTTGTGGGTTACTTCATTTTGAAAATTTAGAAAATGATTTTTTTGTCGCTTTTTTCATTGATGATTAATGTATAATATTGAAAAAGGTTTGTTCTTTTACAGGGAAATTGTCGTCTGGACTAAACTGAAGTCCATTTAAAAAACTTGCTCTTTTTATAGCCTGACAGGCATTGCATTGAAAGAAGGCTCTTTGTGCTTTTAAAGCAAAAAACAACGAATACTTCTGCAATCTGATTCGGAAGCAAATTCGAAATGAGCCCCGCAGCCAGCAAGAATTCGGATAAGTGTGATCAAAAAGCCGCATTCAATCCGAAAACAGCCTTAAAAAGACAGAAACGAGGGGCAGGATGGAGATTCCCCAAATGTACATATTTGACATAAAAACAATAGCTTTGACCGTTGTCTTTTTAATCATTTCATCAATCATGGCGGTCGAATTCAGCAGACAGGTCAAAAAAAATACGGATAGAAAAAAACGAAGAATCGCTCTGTATTCACTGCTTCTGGCATTTACCTTTTTATTGACACATATTTTCGTGATCATTTCAGCAGGTGTTCCGTTTTCAACGGGCAACTTCTATTTATTTTTTCTTCTGTTCTATGGCATTTGCTCGATAGGAGCATACTCATCTTTGAGCCTTGCGCAAAGAGATATTGCTAATACGCCACAGTACATATACACAAGTCTGTTGATCGCCGCCAGCATTATGATTGCAGAGTATACCGCATTCTATATCATTTTCAGAGATACAATTGAGATCCAGTGGGCTTTAGCGATTTTAAGCACTTTCATGGTGTCAGTCACATCCTTTTTGCTGCTCAGGTTCCTGATGCAGATTACGAATGAGGATATCTATGAGTTTATAAAAAAATATAAGTATTGGGGGAGTGTCTTTGGCGGCATGGCCTTAGGCGGAATCCCTTATATTGTCCTGACTTCGATGATGCCGATCACCGAAGGGGCAGGAATCCAATCCTTTATGGCACCATTTATCTATATGGCCCTGGCTAATTTATTCTTTATGCTGATTCCAGACCTTTTCGGCGAAAAATTGATCATGAAGAATGTCCAGTCTCATTTATCCTTGTTCAGCCATAATCCCGATGCAGTCTTCAGGGTTGATTTACAGGGGTCTATCCTGAATGTGAATAAAGAGGCTGTTGAGCTGACAGGCTATACAGCGAATGAACTCACTGGTCTCCATTTTATCGAGTTGATTGGCAGCAGCGAAGAAGGGGAGAAAATCAGGAAATATTACCGGAGAGTGTTGAGCGGCGAGACCAAAGTGATTGAAACCTCTTTGAAAAAGGCGGATTCAACCTTCGCCGAAGTGAGAATCACGGCCGTAAGGATCATCGTTAAAAATACAACTGTTGGTGTCTTTGGAATTGTCAGGGACATTACTGAACAAAACAAGGCAGACAAAATGATTGAGTACCTTGCGTATCACGATGAACTGACCAATTTGCCGAACAGACGCAATTTAGAGAAAGTGATGGCAGGATTGTACATTAAGGATGAAATCTTTTCTTTGATTTACCTTGATTTTGACCGTTTTAAAAGGATCAATGACACGTTTGGCCACTCGTTTGGTGATAAGATTCTCGTGCAAATCGGCAGGGAACTTGCAAAGGTGACACCTGAGAACTGCCTGGTTGCCAGAATCGGCGGTGATGAGTTCGCGATTCTCGTGACGGAAGGGAATAAGCCGGAAATCGTCGCAGCAGAAGTGATCAAGGCGTTCCAGACACCGCTATTTGCCGGGGGAATGGAGTTCCTGATTACGGCAAGTATCGGGATTGCCCATTTTCCAGATGATACAAGCGATCTTGAGCTGTTGCTGAAGTACGCCGACATGGCTATGTATAAAGCGAAGGAGAACGGAACGAATCACTTCCAGTTTTTTGACGAAAGCATGGTCGATCAGGATGTCAATAAATTTGAACTGGAGAATGAATTGCGTAACGCAATCAATAATGATTTGCTTACTGTTTTCTATCAGCCAAAGTACAATGCCATCACAAATGAAATAACCGGGGCAGAAGCATTAGCAAGATGGAAGCATCCCCGCCACGGAATGATTCCTCCAGGAGTGTTCATCCCGATTGCCGAGGAGGCAAATTTGATTGTTCCGCTTGAGAGGATGATCATCAGGCAGGTGTTCAGTCAGCTTGTCGCCTGGAAGGAGCAGAGGTACGAGGTTCCGCGGACATCCATCAATATCTCGATCATCCATTTTTATCAGGAGGATTTCGTAAAGTTCATGCAGCAATCTCTTAAAGAGTATGGTCTAGTGGGTGAATTGATTGAAATCGAAGTGACCGAAAGTATCATGATCAAGAAGGAAGACAGCATTAATGAACAGCTTCAGGCCCTGAGAGAAATTGGGATTGAAGTGAGCATCGATGATTTTGGAACAGGGTACAGCTCATTGAGCTATTTGAGCAAGCTTTCAGTCGATCGCCTGAAGATCGACCAAAGCTTCGTTTCACACTACCAGGAAAATCGCGAAATTATTTCTACGATCGTTTCCATGGCAACGAACCTTAAGTTGAAGGTCATTGCCGAGGGAGTGGAGACAGAATCACAGATTAACTTGCTGAAGTCACTGGGCTGCCAGGAAGTCCAGGGCTATTACTATTCGCCGCCTTTGCCATCGAATGAATACGAAGCCATGATGAACAGGGAGCTCCTTGCGAATTAACGCATTCTTTTGACTGTGCAGTTCAATTATGATATTATTCCTCTTATGAAAAGTCCTCTAGGGTTCCGCGGCAGCACTGCTGGTCTGGTCCGAGAGAGGACGCACAGGAACACCTGTGTACACGGAGGGATAAAAACCCGGGAGATATCGAAATGATATCTCCCGGTTTTTTTTATGAAGGCTCTTTTCTCAAACTTTGTTGCTATTGACTACTAAATGGGATTGAATGACCTAGTTTTCTTTATAAAATTAAAGCTTATTAAGAGAAAAGAGCTTGCACACTTAAAAGCGAACTGCAAAATTGCATATAGCACGTTAAAATCGGCTTTAAGATTTTAACAACAATCTTTACGAAAACAACCTTTATGAAAGGAGCAATGAGCATGGCTTGGATTTTTTTAGTAATAGCTGGCATATTTGAAGTGGTTTGGGCAATTGGCCTGAAATATACAGAGGGATTCACGAAGCTAAT
This sequence comes from Mesobacillus sp. AQ2, assembly GCF_030122805.1. Taxonomy (NCBI): domain Bacteria; kingdom Bacillati; phylum Bacillota; class Bacilli; order Caryophanales; family Bacillaceae; genus Mesobacillus; species Mesobacillus sp. AQ2. The sequence goes on from NZ_CP126080.1 coordinate 1,279,028, forward strand.
ACCTTCATTAATTACGCTGGCAGGGATGGCAATAAGCTTCTATTTTTTATCGATGGCTGTCAAAACACTGCCGATTGGCACCGCATATGCTATCTGGACAGGGATTGGTGCGGCAGGTGCCGTCATTCTTGGAATGATCCTGTTCGGGGAGCCGCGTAATCTTTTGAGGCTGATGTTTGTCGCCTTCATCTTAATCGGGATTATTGGTCTGAAGGCAACATCCGGAAGCAATTAACCATACAGAAAGCAGACATGCAATTTCATGCGGTCTGCTTTTTTGCTGTTGCTTTGATCTTTTGAGGAGGCACCCTGGGAATACAACTGAAAATATGTCAGATTTGAAAACATCGGCCGCATTTGTTACCAGTTTTGTAACATATCGATATGTTTAATGGTGTTAAAATTGATGTAAGCCAAATGAAGGGGAGCATGCTAAAATGGAAGGTTTATCTGAAATCGTTAATCTGTTAAAAGGAATCGAAAGTTCAATCGATTCCCTGAATAAACGGACCGAAAGCATAGAAAAGAGACTCGACCGACTTGAGAAAGTGGATAGCATCGAGCATCGCGTAACTTCTAACCAAATCGATATAACAGATATAAAAGACGCACTGGAAAGAATGGAAGAGCTTCAAAGTGCAAAAATCGAAAATATGCTGAAAGAGTTAATGACCCAGACAGAAACGAAGAACAATGCTGAATTCAGCACGATTCATAAACGCCTTGATTCCCATTTGTTGAAATTGGGAAGAGTCGAGGAAGAAATCCTGATCGTTCAGCAAGAAAAATAGATTTTGGAGAGATTGCCGAAATGCAGTCTCTTTTTGTTTATTAAATGGTTTTAGACTTCCACAAAACGTTCATAAATCTGCAAACGCTTGTCGCACGTGGTTTACAATAAGCTTTTAGAACATTGAATGTTCAGTTGTTCACAAAATATTTACCATTACTGGTCTTGGACGGAGGGGGCCGGAGTTATGATTAAAGTGTAATCAAACATTGTCAGGTATTTAAATAGAGTCTATTTTTTCGAGGTGAGTACTTTGAAATACGATTTAGTTCTTCTCCATGCACCAAGTGTATATGATTTCCGAAAAAATGCATTGCTGGCTGGCCCAATCAGTGATGTTGTTCCGTCATCTCCCGTTTTTGAAATGTATCCTATTGGGCTGACAAGTATTGCGGAATATTTGGAACGTCAGGGACTTCGGGTGAAAATCATAAATATAGCAAACCGGATGCTGATGGATGAGAGCTTCGATGTGGAAAAGAAACTGAAAAAAATCAAGACACGTGCTTTTGGGATTGATCTGCACTGGCTTCCCCATGCTCATGGCAGCATAGAACTTGCCAAAATTGTAAAAAATCTTCACCCGCAAACCCCCATCGTTTTTGGCGGACTATCTGCAACCTATTACCATAAAGAATTAATCGAGTATCCCTTCATAGATTTTGTCATGAGAGGCGATTCTACCGAAAAATTGATGCTGCTTTTGATTAAGTATTTGAAGTATGGCACACATCAGCCTGGGGGGATTCCAAACTTGACATGGAAGGATGGCAATACTCCTGTTTACAATCCTTTAAGCCATGTCCCCGACAGTCTGGATGAATTTGATATACCAGGCTATCGATATACAATCAAGTCTGTGTTCAAGTATAAAAATTTCCTGGACCCGCTGCCATACAATGGCTGGCTCCAATATCCGAATACAGCAATACTCACAGCAAAAGGTTGTACACAGGGATGCCTGATTTGCGGAGGCTCCAAGCAATCATATAAGGATAACTGCAACCGTAAAGTGCTTGCCAAACGGTCTCCACAGAAATTAATAGAGGACATTTTGTTCATTCAGCGCTTCAGCAGAGCGCCGATTTTCATTCTTCATGATATCCGCCAGGCAGGCAAAGAGTATGTTGATGAGTTTTTTGACCGCCTAAGCCAAATCAACCTTAAGAATGAACTGGTTTTTGAACTGTTCCAGTATGCTAATGAAGAGTTTTTTAGAAAAATCGAGCAGGCAGTGCCCAAGTACAGCATTGAATTAACCCTGGAAACACATGATGAAAAGATTCGCCGTTTTAATGGGAAATTCAACTGCACGAATGCGAAAGTAATTGAAACGCTTCAGGCTGCATTGAAGCACAGCTGCAAAAAGATTGATATTTTCTTCATGGTTGGCATTCCGCATCAGGATTACCAAAGTGCCCTGGATAATGTTAATTTTTGCGAGGAAATCCATAATGCCTGCGGAGGGGATAAACGGTTATCATACTTTGTCGCACCGCTTGCGCCGTTCCTCGACCCGGCAAGCCCGGCTTTTGAACAACCGGTGAAATACGGCTATAAAAAGTTCTGCCACACAATCGAAGACCATAGAAAAGCAATCACCCAGCCATCCTGGAAATACATGCTCAGCTTTGAAACCGATTATATGACCAGGGATGAAATTGTTCAGTCAACTTATGAATCTGCCAGAAACCTGAATGCATTCAAGTTGAAGCATGGCCTTGTCGACAAGAAGACGCATGATGAAGTCAATGAGAAAATTGACAGATCACTTGAGTATATTGAAAAAATCGATCAAATCGTCGCACTGCCTGAAGAAGAAAAAAATCGCCAGCTGGCCCTGCTTAGCAAGGAAATGGAGGAGGTCAACAAATACAGTATATGCGGAAAGCATGAACTGAAATGGGAAGTTAAAAAGCATTATGCGGATATATTCTCACTTACTGCGATCGGGATTGAACTATTGGCAGAGGACATTTTAATCAATGTCAAGCAGCGGTTCAATGCTTATAATAAACGAGTCGCAGAAGCCTCAAAGACCCGAACATGAACCATGACAAAAGGCTGCCAGGATATCCTGACAGCCTTTTTTGTCTGCTGCAAAAAGGGAACGTGTGTACAGGACAATTATAATAAATGTTTAAAGTAGCCAAAAATGTGAAAAATGTAAAAGAAATATCAACACAAGTGATAATCGGATGGAGGAATGTCATCAATGATAGAATTTTTGAAAAGAGGTAACAAGTCTTCCGGGATTGCTGCTCTCGGGAATACATTCCTTGCAATAATCAAGGGTGTTGCGGCTGCTATTAGCGGAAGTGGCACAATGCTGGCGACAACTCTTCATTCGGTTGCGGATGCATTGAACCAATTTTTCGTTTTCATTGGCAGTTCCATTTCTGAAAAAGAAGCAACCAAACGGTTCCCAACCGGTTTTGGCAGGGTTGTGAATCTATTTGTACTCATTGCAGTTATCATCATTTCGATTATGGCATACGAAACAGTCATCAAAGGATGGGAACTCATCAAGCATCCAAAAGCTTCATCAAATATGTGGCTGAATATCGTGATTATGCTAGTGGCGGTCCTTGTTGATGGAAGTATACTGGTAAAAGCGATGAAGGAAATTGCCCATGAAACTAGAAGTCAAGCAAGTGGGTTTGGCATCGTGCCGAATGCTTTTAAGAATGTCAGTTTCGCTGCACCGCCGACAAGGCTTGTTTTCTATGAAGATTTAATTGCAACATTCGGAGCACTTTTAGCATTGGCTTCTATTGTACTGGCACAAGTAACCGGTTTTTATTTGCTCGATGGTATCGGAACCTTGCTGATTGGAATCCTGCTGATCGGGATTGCTTTGAAGATTGGTTATGAGAATACAATAGGCCTGATTGGTGTCGCAGCACCAAAGGTTGTTGAGGACCGGATTGCCCAGCTGATCCTGTCCGATCCAGATGTGGTCGACATCAATACACTAAGGATCGTCCAGGAGGGCAGACAGTATCACGTCGAAAGCTATCTTGAACTTCGTAAGGGACTGACACTGGCAGATGCGGATGATATCAAGTTCAGGGTCAGGGATAAGGTACTGACTGACCCTGACGTAGACGATGTAGTCATGGGAATCATCGAAGCTGATGATGTGCAGACGTGGAAAGTGTAAATAACAATGCAAAAACCCGGACAGGAAAATATGTCCGGGTTTTGCTTATGAAACGACTTCAGTTTTATTCATAAAAAAACTTTCTGATGGCTTTTCTTGCTCAGGTTGTTTTGTTACCTCGATATATTTGATATGGTGTTCTTCCATCTCGATGATTTTGAAATGGTAAGTACCGAAGCTGACAACGTCACCCTGTTTTACTTCGTAATTTTCGGTAAGCATCCAGCCCCCAATGGTATCGACGTCTTCATCGTTGATATCAAGTGAAAGAAGGTCATTTACCTCACTTACAAGTAATTTAGCATCAATGATATAGTGGCTTTCTTTGATTTTACGAATCATTGGCACTTCATCCATGTCGAACTCGTCACGAATTTCACCAACAATTTCTTCAAGGATATCTTCTACTGTCACCAGACCTGACGTGCCTCCGTATTCATCCATCAAAATCGCCATGTGTATGCGTTCTTTTTGCATCTTGACCAGCAAGTCATGAATCGGAATGCTGTCGATAACCCGGATAATGGGGCGAATATAGGAATCTATCGCTTTTTTGCCGCGGTCCTGATCGTGAATCAAATCAGTCATGACCTCCTTGATGTTGACGAGGCCGACAATATGGTCCTTGTCACCATCAATGACAGGATATCGGGTAAATTTTTCTTCTTTTACAATCTGGAGGAAAGTCTCCAGCGTATCTTCCAATGACAGGGATATGATTTCCGTACGGGGCACCATGATTTCCTTGGCGATCCTGTTGTCGAATTCGAAGATTTTATTTACATACTTAAACTCTGACTGGTTGATTTCACCACTTTTAAAGCTTTCAGAAAGAATAATGCGCAGTTCTTCTTCAGAATGAGCCAAATCATTTTCGGAGGCAGGCTTAAGTCCGACAAGCCCAACAGCAAGTCGGGCAGATCCGTTTAACAGCCAGATAAACGGATACATAATCTTGTAAAACAGGATCAACGGACCTGCGGTATTCAACGACACCCACTCTGCTTTTTGAATCGCTAATGTCTTTGGAGCCAATTCTCCGACTACGACGTGAAGGAATGTGATGGTCGCAAAGGCTATCCCGACAGACAAGATATGGCCCAAAGATTCAGAGACCTCGAGTCTGATGAATAACGGTTTCAGCAATTCGGCAATTGCCGGTTCTCCAAGCCAGCCGATAGCAAGGGCGGTAATCGTGATTCCCAACTGGCAGGCTGAAAGATACTCATCCAGATTGGTAATTACTCTTTTTGCCAGTATAGCCTTTTTGCTGCCTTCTTCTATTAATTGATCGATTCTGGAACTTCGCACTTTAACAATTGCAAATTCTGAAACAACAAAAAATGCCGTTAAAGCAATTAAAATGGCTATCCAAACCAAGTTAAATATGTCCAAATAAGTTCCCTTAGCCTGCAGAATTGCAGGTAAGGAGTCACCTCCCAGTAAACTGAAAATTAAGCTTAAATCAAGCTTCCATTTATTAATTTAATTTTCCAAGAAACTGCAACGGCCCATTTCCGTGCGGCTGGATCAGCCAGGGCCTACCTCCTGTTAAGCTGTTCCGCCCGCTCAGCAGCTGTTACATTCTTGATACGATAGTTTGCCCCATCATACCACCTCTGCTTTACCATTTAAATTTAATTATACCATATCCAGAATAATTCCGGGGAACATTAATGTTGTTGATAACAATGTATGAAAGTGATACATAAAGTATGAAGTTTATGTTTAATTATATGAGAAAATTCTGATTATAACAATTTAATCGATTTTCAGATTGAAGAAAAATTTCCCAATGTAAAAATTTTACTTTTAATAATATATTATGCAATTTAGGTTTGAAACTATTTTAAATATTCAGTAAGATTAATGAAAGGAGGGTGGACATGAGTAATCTTTTATCCAATCTGGAAAGCAAGCTGCAAAAGCAAGAGAAAACAAATGATCAAATCTGGGTGGAACCTTCCACAGATTTTATTTGTAAAAGAACGCCAGACGGCCTCATTAAGTATGTGACACCATCCGTTCAATCCATGCTAGGTTATGCCCCGGGTGAAATAATCGGAAGATTGTACACCTTATTCGTCCATGGTGAAGATTATAAAAGAATTGCCAAAATCGCTATGCCTGAAGGGGAAGAGGTGTGCAGCCTGACATACCGGTTAAAGAGAAAAGATGGGGTATACATCTGGGTCAGTTCACAGATTTCTGTCACACGTGACCCAAAAACGAATGAGCCTTTTGAGTTGATTTCTGTAACCAGTGATGTTTCCTCGAAAATAAAAGCGGAGCATTTCATCCTGGAATACGAGAAATTGAATGTTGTAGGCCAGCTTGCAGCAGGGATTGCCCATGAAATTAAAAACCCTTTGACAAGCCTTAAGGGTTTCATCCAGCTTATGAAAGCGGGAAGGGAACTGAATCAAGGCTATTTAGCTATCATGGAAGAGGAAATCAAACGCATTGAAGCGGTCTCTAAAGAACTGATGCTGATGGCGAAACCGCACAAGTCCGATTTTAAAACTTTCAACATGAATGATGTGGTTGATCATGCGATCACCCTTTTGATGGCTGAAGCAGCGAAGAAGTGCGTCGAAATTACCAGGAAATCAACACTTGAGAATGGAATGTTTCTTTGTGACGGAAACAAAATCAAGCAAGTGCTGATCAATTTGCTTATGAACGCGATTGATGCGATGGAGCAGCCGGGCAAGGTGACCGTGGGGATTTCGAAATCAGAGGAAGTTTTGACTATTATTGTCGCAGACAATGGTAAAGGGATTGCTCAGGAACATATGGATAAGATTGGCAAACCTTTTTTTACGACGAAGGAAAACGGTAATGGTCTTGGCCTGATGATATGCCATAAAATTATTGAAGAGCATAATGGCAAGATGAATGTGGAATCGAGTTCACAGGGGACAACTTTCACAATAAGTCTGCCGATTCAGTGAATTGTTCGGCAGCATTAATGAAGATTCTTCCCCCTGCCATTTTTTGCTGTTTCAAGCCATTCTTACTGGAAACAACCGGTACATATTAAGAGCAAATAACCATAAGATGACTAATAGAATGCAGCTGACCGGCCATTCCACTCCCTAGCCAGAAGTCCATATACAATCAAGTCGTGAAAGTTGCCATTCAAGTATTCCCCGTCGCGTATGATTCCTTCCTTGCGAAAACCAAGTTTAACTGGTATAGCCTTGCTTTTTTGATTGTCCTTACCGCATCTTATTTCAATTCTGTTTAATCCATGTCCGTAAAAGGCATGGTTAATCACTGCATTTACTGCCCTGATTGTGATGCCCCTGCCTTGCCATTTTTCACCTAAATAGTAGCCGATGCTTGCCTGTGAGTTGTTCCAGTCAATCGCATGAAGGCTGATACTTCCCGCAAGGACTCCTCTGTATCTAATCCCAAAGTGAAAGCTGCTCCCTTCTTGGGAACTTTTCTCCCACATTTGAATAACAGAATGAATTTGTCCCGGTGATTGAATTCCATCTACCCAGGGCAGCCATTTCCTCAGATAACTTCGGTTTGTATCCAAAAGCCAGAACAATTCCCTGGCGTCCTGTGAACCAAACAGATTAACGCTGATCTCAGAATCGGTCTTTAAATAAAACATCCTATACCTCCAGTAAGAACCCAAATGGGAATTAATTCTAAATGCCGAAAGGTGGTTTATAGGGAATGAAAGAGGGAAAAAATCTTTACATTCTTTTTTATACTTTTTTAAACTGGGAGGAAGATTATGAAACTGACGACTAAAATATTGATAGGCCTTGGACTTGGTGCCATGACCGGGCTTATCCTTAACATCTTTTCACCTGAATTGTTCACTATTTTAGATAAATTCTTATTTACGCCACTAGGGAAGATATTTATCAATTTAATTAGTATGCTTGTCGTGCCCATTGTCCTGTTTTCAATCATTCTTGGTACCGCAGGACTGGGTGATCCGAAGAAACTCGGCAGGATTGGTTTTAAGACTGTAAGCTTCTTTTTAGCTACAACAGCAATTGCAATTATAATAGGCCTTGCTCTTTCCTACCTTATCAAGCCAGGTTTGATGGGCCAGTTTGATACTGCTGGAGCTGAATTCAAAGCTGAAAAAGCACCGCCAGTAAGTGAAACCTTTTTAAATCTTATTCCGGCGAACCCATTTGAAGCACTGACAACAGGAAATATGCTTCAGGTAATTGTTTTTGCGATTTTCATCGGTATAGCATTGACTGCCTTGGGTAATAAGACCAAAGGAATTTTGAACCTATTCGAACAGGGCAATGACATTATGATGTATTTAGTAGGACTTGTAATGAAGTTTGCTCCATACGGAACATTTGGTTTGATTGCAACTGCTATCGGCAGCCAGGGACTTGACGCTATCAAGGCTATGGGTGTATACATGCTCGTTGTAGTTCTTGCTTTAGTAATCCATGCTGTGATGACTTATGGATCAAGTGTATACTTCCTGGGGAAAATGAATCCTTTCAAGTTCTTCAAAGGATTCTCTCCGGCTATGGGGGTTGCGTTCAGTACATCAAGCAGCAACGCAACGCTTCCTGTATCAATGGAAACTGCCCAGAAGAATCTTCGCGTTCCTGAATCTGTTTCAAGCTTTGTCCAGCCGCTTGGCGCTACGATCAATATGGACGGAACTGCAATCATGCAGGGTGTAGCGACTGTCTTTATTGCCCAGGTTTATGGAGTAGACCTTTCAATGACTGAGCTGTTGACAGTCGTTTTAACGGCTGTACTTGCAAGTATTGGAACAGCAGGTGTGCCGGGCGTAGGCTTGATCATGCTGGCAATGGTTCTCCAGTCTGTCGGCCTGCCTGTTGAAGGCATCGGGTTGATCCTGGGAATTGACCGTCTTCTTGATATGGCGCGAACAGCTGTGAATATCACAGGAGATGCAGCATGTGCAGTCATTGTTGCTGAAACGGAGAAAAAACATGTTGTTCAAAAAGAGAAAAGAAGAATCACAAGTACAGAGGACAATCGTACACTTGAATATTAAGAATAAATAAAGGCTGTTTTCGTAAAGATTGTTGTTAAAATCTTAAAGCCGATTTTAACGTGCTATAAGCAATTTTGCAGTTCGTTTTTAAGTGTGCAAGCTCTTTTCTCATAATAAGCTTGAATTTTATAAAGAAAACTAGGTCATTCAATCCAATTTAGTAGTCAATAGCAACAAAGTTTGAGAAAAGAGCCTAAATAAAAGACCCTGCCGGCACCGGCAAGGGTCTTTTTGTGATGTTAGTTCTCCATCCTTATTAATGGCAAAAGCATGATGAATGAAGTTTTATCTGGCTCTGATGAGCATGCAAGTATGCCTTTGTGCTTCTCGATTATTTCCCGGCAGACAAATAACCCTAGGCCGGTTCCGAGCGTTTTTGTTGTGACGAATGGCTCGAAAATCGTCTTCAGCAACTGGTCGGGAATGACCGGTCCATTATTGGAAATCTCGATTTTTATATGTGTATCATTCACGAAGTATCCCTTGATTTCAATTTTAGGGTCAGCACGATACTGGCTCAACACATCAATTGCATTAAAGATGATATTGATCAAGACCTGTCTGATTTCATCGGAATATCCATACAATTCCATGTCATCTGCTACTTCCTTGGCAATCCGTACATTGGTGTCGAGGATGCTGGGATAAAGGAAATTTAAAACCTCATCAATCATTCTGTTTAATGAGAAAAGTTTTTTTTCCTTTCCAATTAGTTCTTTTTTAGAAAGAAGCAGAAATTGAGAGATCCGGAAATTGAGTTGTTCAAGCTCCCCGGAAATGATATCAAGATACTTCATATCCTCGTGTTCGGATCTCAACAGCTGGATAAATCCCTGGATAGAAGTCAGCGGATTGCGGAATTCATGGATAAAACTTGACGTCATCTGGCCGAGCAATGTCAGCCGGTCCTTATGGGTGGAGTCGATGAATTGGTTTTTTTCCTCAATGATTTTGTTTTTCTGTTCATTGTAGTAAGATACTGCGTAATACAGGAAGGTATCAAAACAGTAATTGATTCGGTTGATGGACTCCTGCATATCTTCCCATTCCATATTCATTTTGTGCAGGTGCTTGTAAAGTACAGATCGTCCTGAATTGACATTGTAGACAAAATCCCCAATATTGATGTCTGCGCGAACTCGTTCTTCTCCTACCATAAAGGCAAGTTTTTGGAGGTGGTCCTCCAGTTCTTCATTTGTCTTGGAAAAAACAGAGAGAATGATTTCATACATTTTCTCAGCGTTCTTGGTTATTTTTTCTTTATATGGATCATCTTCCGAGACGATGATTTTTACAGCCCAGTCGGCAATGAGTTGTTCCCTTTCACTAGTCAGGAAGCTAAGCAAACGGTTATCCGTGATTGGCAGCATTTTATTAAGTCCCCCAGTTTTTCTTTTCGATATTAAAGATTCGAGGTGCAGCTCGAAATCCCTTTGTCGAAAATTGAGAACATCCGCTGAATAGCGTCGAATCGATAAAAACGTGACAAAAGACCGATATTTTTAGCAACTTGAGGTGAGATTTGTCTTTTTTGATTCGACAAGGATTGGAAAAATAATATTTAACTTGTGATAAGAAAGAAGAAGTAGTATATTCATAGTGTAGAAACTAAATAATAACCACAAGGGGAGCTGCCAGAGAGCAGCTGAGAGTGAGCGGCCGAGTTCTTACCCTTTGAACCTGTTAGTTAATGCTAGCGAAGGAATGTGGATGCGATAGGAAAGCAATCATGGGAATCCTATATCGATCCCCTGATTGCTTTTTTTGTTTCTGAAGCAGAAAAGGCGTGTTGAAAACGGACCTCATTCTGGAAAGAAGGAGGAACAGTTATGAAGCAAAAACAAACATTATTTTTAGTGGAAGTGGCAGTGTTTTCCGCACTGGCTTATTTGTTGGATTTATTCTCGGGATTTTTATTTTCTCGAATCTGGCCGCAGGGCGGTTCAGTATCAATCGCGATGGTACCGGTTTTCCTGATGGCATTTCGCTGGGGAATCAAGGGAGGAGCCATCACAGGGCTTCTGCTGGGACTACTGCAATTCATCCTGGGATTCTCGCAAATATTCCATCCTGTCCAGGGAATCATCGATTATTTGATGGCTTTCACTGTATTAGGGTTTGCCGGTATTTTTGCAAGACAGATCCAAGAGAATATCAGGAATGGATATAAAAAGAGGTGGATAGGATTGATCATCGCGGGGACCTTCCTTGGAAGCCTGCTTCGCTTTATCGCCCATTTCTTTTCCGGCTGGGTCTTTTTCGGAGTTTGGGCGCCAGAAGGACAGCCGGCTTGGCTGTATTCACTCATCTATAACGGAACCTATATGATTCCAAGTATGATTTTAAGCGCAATTATCATTATTCTTGTCATTGGCTATGCTCCATCAAGGATGGTCAAATCGACACTTGTAAGCAATAAAATGTGATATATCAAGGAGAGCTGACAATTCATTCAGCTCTCCTTTTTCACCTTTATAATATACCCGTTAAGGTATGTGATGAGCGTGAAACTGAAACTCGGAAAAATTGTCAATTCTATGGAGTTTTCCATATTCTCATATGTTATAAGTGTGTTTTGTGATTTATGTCACAGTGAAAGTGACCTGAAACTGATTAAATAAAGATAATCATTCTCAATTAGATATAAAAAACTAACAAACTGAAAAAAGGTGATGGCTATGCTGGGAAAATTAAAGACTGGTGAAAAAGGCCGGATCATGAATATTGCTGGAACTGACAAATATGTCAGAAGAAGATTGCTTGATTTCGGGATTTCTGAAGGATCGGAAGTATGCATAAAATGCATTCTGCCTTTTGGCGGCCCGGTCATGGTTGAATCATGCGGCCAATGCATAGGTATCCGCCGCAAGGAAGCATTACGGATCGAAGTGGAGCGAGTATGATGAACATAGCGCTTATCGGCAATCCGAATACCGGAAAAACTTCGTTATTTAATAACTTAACAGGATCATATGAATATGTTGGCAACTGGAGCGGAGTAACGGTCGAAAAGAAAGTTGGCCTTTTCAAGAATGGAAAGGATCAGCTGATTGATTTACCAGGAGTCTATACGCTCAATCCATTGTCGAAGGATGAGGGTGTGGTTACGAACTTTTTCCTGGAGGATTCGTTCGAGAAACTTTTGAATATCCTCGATGCGTCGCAATTAAGGCGTAATTTGCACCTTACCCTGCAGCTTCTGGAATATGGCGCCCCGATCACTATTGGTTTGAATATGCTTGACGTTGCAAAAAACAGGGGCATACAAGTCGATATTGAACAGTTGTCAAAATCATTAGGGGTCCATGTTGCTCCTGTCGTGGCAAGATCAGGAAAGGGCTGTAACGAACTTGCTGAACTTGCGACAAGAGAACCGTCAGGAACTGGCAAAACAAATCTTGTGTATTATGGAAAAGCAATAGAGGAGGGAATCCTCCAGCTGGGGCTGAAATTGGATGGGAGGACACGATTTCCTGTTCGCTGGCTGGCCATTCAATTGTTTGAAGGGAATCCCTATGTTAAAAACTATTTGACTGCCTTTTTGCCATCGGAAGAAATCGAATCACTTGTCGACTCTATCATTGTTACAGAGCAACAACAATCAGGGAGCAAACAAGCGCTGGACCAGGTAATACATCGCAAAAGAAGTGAAGCGATAGATAAAATTGTATCTGCTGCTACAACGAGACCGGAAAATGGAAAAATACCATTGACTGAGAAAGTTGATATGATTGTGACGAATAAATTCCTCGGGATTCCGATCTTCCTGGTCATGATGTATATCATGTTCATGCTTACCTTTGACTGGCTTGGCTTCCCGCTTTCAGATAAACTGGACACAATCTTATCCGGACCTGTGACAGCTGGTATCGCGGCGGCACTTAACTGGGCAGGAGCATCCTCATTTATAAAAGACCTTGTGCTTGATGGAATTGTGGCCGGGGTAGGTGGAGTTCTTGTCTTTGTACCACAAATCTTCATTTTGTTCTTTTTCATTTCCCTGCTCGAGGATTCAGGGTATATGGCCCGTGTCGCGCTAGTCATGGACAGGTTGATGGAATCTGTAGGCCTCAACGGGAAGGCATTCATCCCGTTGATGATCGGTTTCGGCTGCAATGTGCCAGGCATCATGGCGGCAAGGACGATTGAGACACCAAAAGAGAGATTAATGACCATCCTGCTGACGCCGCTGATGTCATGTTCAGCCAGGCTTCCTGTATATGCTTTGTTTGTAGGTGCTTTTTTTACAGGGCATAAGGCCGCTGTGGTTCTTAGTTTGTATGTACTAGGGGTGGCAATCGCCCTTATTCTGGCCAAGGTCTTTTCAAAGACACTGTTGAAAGGGGAAACCTCCGTTTTCGTCATAGAGCTGCCTCCATACAGAATGCCGCAGGCAAAAGCGCTTTGGAGAAGCACTTGGGATAAGGGAAAAGGATTCGTAAAAAAAGCCGGTACTTTCATCTTTGCAGGCTCTGTCCTGATCTGGCTGCTCGCCTATGCCGGTCCAGACGGCATGAATGTCAGCATGGATGAAAGCTATCTGGCGCTTCTGGGGGGAATCTTTGCTCCTCTGCTGGCTCCTATAGGATTCGGAACCTGGCAGGCAAGTGCTTCACTTTTCACTGGTTTCCTGGCTAAAGAAGCGATTATTTCAACGATGAACATCATCTACTTTGTCCCGGATGAAGCAAGCCTCCAGGGGCTGCTGGCGATTCATTATACACCACTTGCTGCATACAGCTTCATGGTGTTCATCCTGCTGTATATTCCTTGCCTCGCGACTACTGCGACCATTTATAAGGAAACAGGCTCAAAACGCTGGACCGCTTTTTCAATCGGTTATGCACTTGTCATCGCTTACCTTTTGTCACTGGCCATCTACCAGGGCGGAATGCTGATGGGATTCAGCTAAAAGAAGCTCGAAGGAGGAAGGGAACATGATCGCAAATATTTTGATCGGCGGGGCCATATTCGGCTATGCCGGCTGGGCCTTCTACCGATTCATCAAGAAGTCAAAAGAGGGAAAATGCGCTGCCTGCTCCATCCAGAGCTCGTGCTCCAGCAGCTGCGGCATCAGCCAGAAAAAACAAATCAAATAAGAAAAAGGGGTTCGGAATCATCAAATTCTGAACCTTTTTATTTAAATCCGGGAAAAATTATGCTTCTTTTCTATCATTTCAGTATGAAATGATAAAAAGTATTTTGAATTTCGAATAAACAAGTGTAAAATTACACTTAAAGAACTAAAAAGGATGAAGCGGATGACGAGAGATGAAATTATAAGCAGGGTATCGGAGAAATTGAGAGTGCTGCGAGCAGAGGTTGGTTATACCCAGGATAAAATGGCTGACATCATCGGAATCTCCAAAAAGACACTTGTCCAGATTGAAAAAGGCAGGGTTCAGGCCGGATGGTCAACAGTCGTGACAATCAGTGCCTTGTTCAGGGAAACGGAGACGATTCAGTTTTTGTTCGGCAACGAACCACTTGAGGTCCTTGAAACGATCGCCCATGAAGGTACGGATTACCGAAAAGAAAAGACATTGGGAGGAAAAGTCTGGTGGCGGGAAGTAGCCAGGGATGGCGGCTTTGTCATGCAGCAAAATATTCTGAGTCAGCATTACAGGATTCTCGACGAAGATGATTTCCGGATTTTCAGCAGTTTTGAAGAAACAGAAACCAGGGAGCGTTTGGAGGAACTTGCCTCCCAAGCGATGAATGAATAATTCAGACAGCAAGAGCCGGGCAGCCTTTACCCGGCTCTTGCTTTGTTTATTTTGCTATAAGTACATGGCAATGGGCATTATTTGCAACTTTTTGGCTTACGCCTCCGAGTAGCTTTCGCTTGATTCCTTCGTTCCCGGACTGGCCGATGATAATTAAATCTGCATCAACATCCCTGGCGAATTCCAATATACCTTCTGCCGGGTTTCCTTCCAGGATTGAAAAATCAGTGTCAATATTAAGGACTTCAAGTTCAGCCTTTGCGTTATTGAAGGCTGTTTCAGCGCTATGAGTAATGATTGCGTGCTCTGATTTATCGAAAGCACCTTGTTCTGTTGCCAATGGAGGCACCTGGACCCCATCCGCGGGAAAGCTGTTAATCGGCAGGGGCTCGATTGGGCGGTCAGTAGATTCCACCAGTTCATTTTTTACCTTTTCTTCATATACATGACCGACAAACAGTTTGACTCCGTCTATGTTTCTTGTGAACTCCTTCGTCAATTGAAGGGCTTTCCGTGCACCCTCGGAATCATCATAAGCGAGAACCACATTTTTTATTCCAGCCATATTCATCTACCTCCAGGGTTAGTACTTCTTATCTATTGTTCATTACCCTTTTTCAAAAAGAACTAACGCTTTAAAATAATCCAGCATACCCTCATAAGTCATCAAAGACTGGCGAACATTTTTATAAATCTTTCATTAAGAGATAAGGAGTGGCCAATATGGGAATGAATTCTCAAATGGCAATGCATCCGACAATACGGAAATGCCTGCAGCACCTTGATGTCATACAAGCTGATGATAAAACAAAGCAGATCGTTTATATGTATATGGAGACGCTTCTTCGGGATAAGGACATGGCTTCTGCCAGTCAGCAGCAAATAATAAATGATGACTATAATAATCAATGATAGGCCAATCGTACATTTGTCGATTGGTCTTTTTTATATTCCTGTACGTGCACAACCAATTAAAAAATCCCGCTGGCAAATGATAGAAATATCGCCGTATTATGTCTTTTTTCCTTGTTATTAGCCAATATGTGTTAATCCTTTTGAAAAATGGGTAAAAGAAAGTGTCATATTTCTAAACTATTTTTAAAAGGTTGGGGTGCTCAGTGAGCAAAAATTCGATAGCAACACGTTTCTTAAGAGGCTGGAAAAGGTTACATATGAACCAGGTGCTTGTTTTGTCTGTTTCAACAGCAGTACTGGCGTTCTTGAGCTTTTTCCATGTTTATTCGGAGGGGGCTGACATCAGCGCATTGAACGATGACATGGCCCAGTCTACGGTCATTTACGATGCCAATGGAGAGGTCGCAAGCAAGATTTCGGCCTTGAAAAATGAAGGAATCAAGATAGAAGATGTACCGGAACATGTCAAAAATGCCGTCATTGCCATTGAGGATCACCGTTTTTATGAACATGATGGGGTGGACCTTGTGGGAATTTCAAGGGCTTTTGTACAGAATGTCAAGGCAGGAAGCATTGTTGAAGGCGGAAGTACGATCACACAGCAGCTGACAAAGAATGCATTGCTTACAAGTGAAAAAACATACAAAAGGAAGCTCGAAGAATTTTTCATGGCCAGGGAAATTGAAAAGCAATATTCGAAAGATGAAATCATGCAAATGTATCTGAATCGCATTTATTTCGGAAATGGTTCATGGGGGATCAAAGAGGCGGCAATGGGTTACTTTGGCAAGAAT
The DNA here is from genome assembly GCF_030122805.1 of Mesobacillus sp. AQ2. Lineage (NCBI taxonomy): Bacteria > Bacillati > Bacillota > Bacilli > Caryophanales > Bacillaceae > Mesobacillus > Mesobacillus sp. AQ2. The sequence continues at coordinate 1,295,436 of NZ_CP126080.1, forward strand.
GTACAAGACCTTTCCGTCAGCGAAGCAGCCATGCTCGCTGGTCTGATCAAGGCGCCATCTGCGTTGGATCCACACAAGAACTATGATAAAGCGGTTGAGAGAAGAAATCTCGTCCTGCAAATGATGAATACTCATGGCTTTATCGAGGAAAAGGAATACAATGAGGCAGTTGCCGAAAAAATTGTTCTCAATGAAAAGGGCGGAGATCCGTTACGCGGCCGCTACCCATTCTACGTAGACCATGTCATTGATGAAGCAATCAAAAAATACGGGCTGACCCAGGAAGAGGTATTAACGAGCGGTCTGCAGATCTATACCGAACTTGATGTGACAATGCAGTCAGCAGTGGAAGCGACTTACGCGAAGGATGAATTGTTCCCGGAAGGAACGGAAAAACAGATCGTCCAAAGCGGGGCTGTATTGGTCGACCCGAAGTCCGGAGGCATCCGTGCCCTTGTAGGCGGCCGCGGCGAGCATGTATTCCGTGGTTATAATCGTGCGACACAATTAAAAGCACAGCCAGGTTCAACGATGAAACCGCTTGCCGCATATGCACCAGCACTTGAAGAAGGCTGGGGTGTTACCGACATGCTGAAGGACGAGGAGATGGAATTCAAAGATTATAAGCCACATAACTACAATGATAAATATAAAGGCGAAGTGCCGATGTATGAAGCATTAAGAGATTCATTGAATGTGCCTTCCGTCTGGCTGCTGGATGAAATCGGGATTGCAAAAGGGATGGAATCTGTAGAGAAGTTTGGCATTCAGCTCGATCCAAAGAACGACCGCAATCTGGGTCTCGCACTTGGGGGCTTATCCACTGGTGTATCTCCAGTGAAAATGGCAGAGGCATACTCCGCGTTTGCTAATAATGGAGAGCGGCATGAGACGCATGCGATTACGAAGATCGTCGATAAAGAAGGCAATACTATTGCCGAGTACAAGGGTAAGAAAAGCAAGGCAATCTCAAAAGAGACCGCTGAAAAAATGACAACGATGTTAATGGGTGTTGTCGAGGACGGAACAGGAAAAGGAGCAAAAATTCCAGGCAGGGAATTAGCCGGGAAAACAGGCTCTACCCAGGTTCCAATTGAAGGGGTCAAAGGTACGAAAGACCAGTGGTTCGTCGGATATACTCCACAGCTTGTCGGCGCTGTATGGGTTGGTTATGACAAGACAGATAAAGAACATTATTTAACGACCACAAGCAGTGAAGGAGCCGCGCTGATTTTCAAGGACTTCATGTCAGAGGCCTTAAAAAATACAAAAGCAGAATCCTTCAATGTTCCTCCACTTTCAAAATATATAGAGGAACACAAAAGGCAACAACGTGCCAAGTCTGTAAAGGAACTAGAATCAAGGGTCAAAAAGGAATCAGAAAAGCTCAAGAAGCAATGGGAAGCAGCAAAAAAGAAACTGAACAAGAAAAAAGAAGTACCGAAAGATAAGCCGGAAAAGAAAAAGGAAAAAGAAGAAGAAAAAACAACTGAGGCTGCTGCCCCAACCAATACTGGCAACAACGATACCAATGATTCTGGCGATACTAACGATACCGGCGGTGCAGGCGACACCGGAGGCGAAGGAGACACTGGCGGTGCAGGTGACACTGGCGGTGCAGGTGACACTGGGGGCGAAGGTGACACAGGAGGAGAAGGAGATACTGGTGGCACAGGTGACACAGGAGGAGAAGGAGATACTGGTGGCACAGGTGACACCGGAGGAACCGGCGGATGAGATGATAATAACTAAATTTAAACAGCGCAGGATTACTGCGCTGTTTTTTTTTTGTGCCGTTTTCGCAGGCTTTGTTGCTATTAAACCACAACCGTGCAAATCCATTGTAGAAGCATCTTCGAAAAGAATGAGGAGCCCAGACAGAAAGTATTCGGGTCATAGCATGAGATTGTAACGTACTGTGATAAATGAAAAATTATCCTATCAGCATGTGCCGATTCATCTCCTGCCAGGCCGCCAACCAGATGCCGCCATAAAAAAGAGGCTGCCTGCGGTCTAGTTTTTGACCAATGGCAGCCCCTTTGAAACGTCATTATAGTAATCTTAATAGGAAACCGATCACGACGATTGCGCCGACGATCATCAGTATTGTTCTTACCACGAAAATTCACCTCAACTATTCTATGTTCAGTTACTATGATTATATTTGAAAAGATTCTGTAGTTTCGATTAGTTGCTTGCGCTTCACCCGAAGTACAGAAGCTTCGTTTGTTAACAGTTTTGTCAGCTGGTTCAATTTAGGTTCTACATCGTTACCTTCCATAATAATTTTTAAAGTTGTATTTGGTTCGACAGTCAGCAGGAAGGATACTAGTTTGGACAATGAGGTTGCCTCTACTGCCTTCTGACGGCTGTATAAGTAAGTGGCACCATCCAATCTATTAGCAGCCTGATAGATTTCAAGCATTTTCTTCATTGTAAATCTCTTTTGAACCATTACATTCGATGACATAATCTCTTTCATTTATAATTAACTCCTTTAAAAAACTTTTTTTAGTAGGTTAGTTGATTATTACCCCGTAATCGCGATTTGAAAACCTTCACGGTGTGAAATGGGCGAGGTTGGCAGAAATGGTGACTGCGAATTCCTTAGATCGGAAAAGAAGGACGCCAATGAGCCGGATTGGAGCTATAGAAATCCAGAAACTGGAGAAAGGTGTCACCAATATGCCTGATTGGAGCACTGTAAATCCAGAAAATGGAGAATCAGGTCATCAATAAGCCTGATTGGAGCACTGGATACCCAGAAACCGGAAAAAGAGGACACCAATAAGCCGTATTGGTGACCAAAAACGCCAGAAACAAGTAAAAAAGGTCACCAATGAATCAGCTTGGCGCTCAAATACTCCTAAAACAGGCAAACTCCAATAAGTTGGCTTTAGCATAAAAGCCTGCAAAAAAAGCTTTCCATGGAAAAGGAGCCGAAACAGCAACAGCATACGACCTCCGCACGGTTCTTATCCGCCTCAAGCAGGAGAAGGAAACGGCCAGGAGAAAGTTTTTTTGCACTGGGAAAATGCGATACCATGAAGATACTAAATGAGTTGTGAGGAGAAATACGTATGAAAAACTTTGCTGATATTTTCAGGAATGGCAGCTTCACCAAATTGTTTTTGGCAAACTTTACTTCCCAAATGGGCAGTACAATCGGCTTGACGGCCTTTATGTTTTACCTGCTTGACCGGTTCGGCTCCCAGCCTGCTTATGCGACAATTACTGAATTGATGTATTCTTTGCCCATGCTGGCTGTGTTTTTCTTGATTGGGGTTTTCGCTGACAGGATGGACCGGCAAAAGATTGCCGTGTATTGTGATTGGATTAGCGCTGGTTTATCGCTTGCGTTGATTGCGGCCATTTTTGTTGGCTGGATGCCGTTGGTCTTTACGGTACTGTTTTTAAGGAGCGCCATTCAAAAGTTCTTTTTCCCCGCTGAGCATGGAATGGTGCAGGGAATTCTGAAGAAAGAGGATTTTACGACTGCTGCGGGATTGAACCAGCTCGTCATGAGTTTGTTCATGCTATTCGGCAATGGTCTTGGAGTTTTGGCTTACTGGTCGATTGGAATTTATGGCGCTATTTTGATTGATACATTATCGTTCATCATCAGTGCTCTTTTGATTCAGCAAACGGCGGTTTCACTTGAGGCTAGATTACCAAATGGTCCACACAAACTGAAGGAACTGAATATCAAGATGGTCTTCAGTGATTTTAAAGAGGGATTTTCCTACGTATTGAGCAACAGGTTGCTATTTACTTTGATCATCGGCTTCTTTATTTTCGGTATCGTCAATGGAGGTTTCTCGGTCATGCCGATCTTTATCCTGAAGTTTAAGCTTGCGCCAGAATCCTATGAGCAATACTCGATTGTTATCGGTTTGGTGTTCGGATTAGGTGTATTGATTGGCAGCTTCATCGCTTCACTGCTTTCACAAAAAGTTAAGCTATATCACCTGATTTCAGCGGGACTATTGATTGCTGGCAGTTTCACGGCTCTTGCTTCACTTCCTAATAATATCTCCATATTCCTCGGCATTCTCTTTATCTCTGCCTTGGCACTGCCGCTTATCAATGTTGGGATTGGCGGATGGCTGCCAAGCATCATCGATCCTAAAATGATGGGGAGGGTCCAGGGGCTGATCAGTCCGCTGACCATGCTCTCCCAGTCGCTGACGCTTGCTTTCATTGCCTATAGCTTCCCGGTTTTGCTGACAATTGAAATGCTCTATTGGATTGTTGGCGGCTGTCTTGCATTAGTAGGTTTATTTTATCTGATTGCCTTGCCAAAACTTGCCGAAGAACAGACTGCTGGAGTCGAAAAAGCCGCAGCAGAGTCAGGAGTATAGAAGAAAGTCCTTTGTGGGCTTTCTTTTTTTGAGCCAATAAAAACTTTTTTGAACGATTCTTTACTTCCGTCGTCTTATGAATAAATAATAAAAGATAGAGATGAATTTATAGGGTGGCGGGGAAAGCGAGGCATGCTTTTTATGGATGAAATAGAGTTAATTACTGAAGCGAAAAAAGGTGACCACCGTTCGTTCGCTGTGCTTTTCAGGAATCATTATCCCCTGCTGGTGAAATACCTGATGAAGATTACGATGAATCCTGATCTCTCAGAAGAACTGGCACAGGCAACAATGGCAAAATGTGTGGAGAAGATACACTTATTCAATGGGAAATCCAAGTTCTCCTCGTGGCTCATCAGCATCGCAACAAATATGTATATCGACCAGCACCGAAAGAAGAAGCGCGAAAGTGAGTGGAACGATGGAGAAGCAAGGTCTCGCAAGCTTCAATGGCATATGGAATCCAGGAATGAGGAATGGACAGATGCACTTGCCGCCTTATCCAGACTGTCAGATGAAATGAGGATCCCGCTCATTCTTAAGCACTATTATGGATATTCATATGATGAGATAGGTGAAATCCTGAATATCGCCGCTGGTACTGCAAAGTCTAGAGTCCACCACGGGCTTTTAGCCGTTAGAAGGGAGCTGAAAGTTGATGAAAAACCAAAAGGGAATCTTGTCAAACGATGATCAAATGGATAAGGAATTAATTGAAACCATCAGCGCGATTCATAATGGACTGGACAAATTGGATTCCATGGACACCTTTACTCCTGATGAAAAGTGGTTTGAACAAATGGTGCTGAATCAGCAGAAGGTTCAAAAAAAGAAATTCCTCAAGGAGCTGACATGGTTCATTTTGTGTGCCGGGCTGATCCTTACAATGGTCATCTTCACAATGCTGGAAGTGCCGATACTATTCTATATGCTCCAGGCTGTTACAGTGGCTATCGCCGCTTTTTCTGGATACAAAGGAATGCAGAAGCAGGTGGACAGCTGATGAACGAAGAACTGTCACCACTCATGCTGGCTGTCGTTATCGTAATCTTATTAATGCAGAGCATTTTTCTGTTTACCAATGCCCGGAAGCATGGCCATAATTATTGGCTATGGGGGATATTGGGATTGATCCAGGCTCCCATGCCGCTGCTTTTTTACCTGCTGTTTGTTAGAAAGATTTGGCACAAGAAATCGGCAAATCATTAAAAATGATGAAAAATATCGAAAAGTTAGAATTGACACAATTGCCCTTAAGATGATAACCTTACAAAGTAATGGAAAAAATAACTAAAAGGAGGGTTACTGATATGAACATTGTAAAAATCGCCAACTACGATCAACTGAATACTTGTAACCCATCCTTTTACGATAATTGACTTGTTAATCAATTTTATCTATTAAGCTGAAGGCATGGGTTGCGCATCCGCGTGACGTGTGCTTTTTCTGTCTTTATCAAGTGATTCAAGACATATCGCATGCTGCGGTATGTCTTTTTTCATGTCCAGCGAAGTTCCATTCCAAAAATATTTAAGGAGGAAACAAAATGGTCAACGCAAATGTAAAGAAATTAGTAAAAGAGGAACATCTGGAAAGCGGCTAGTCAGTTTTTACAACAGAGAGGAGAGTGACTGACCATGTTATCGGTATTATCAAAGTTAAGCTGGTTTTTCAAAGAAAACTGGAAAAGGTACAGTGTTGCAATTTCGTTGCTGATTTTTGTCGGCATACTCGATGTACTTCCGCCAAAAATCGTTGGGATGGCCATTGATTCCATCCAACTGGGCTCCATAAATAAGCAATTGATCTTTAAGTATATTGGCGCGCTGGCGCTGATTACAGTTGTCTCATATTTCATCACTTATATTTGGATGTATCAGTTATTCGGCGGGGCTTTCCTGATTGAGAGGAAGCTGAGGACCCGCTTCATGAAACATATGCTTAAAATGACTCCGGCTTTTTTTGAAAAGAACCGGACAGGGGACTTGATGGCAAGAGCGACGAACGATCTAAAGGCCATTTCCATCACGGCCGGTTTCGGCGTCTTGACTCTGGTCGATTCAAGCATTTTTATGCTGACCATTGTGCTTACGATGGGCATTTTCATCAGCTGGGAACTGACACTTGTCTCCATTATCCCGCTGCCCATCATGGCCTATCTGATCAATCTATATGGGAAGAGGATTCATTCCAAATTCACGTCCGCCCAGGATGCATTCGGGGAGCTGAATGACCGGGTGCTTGAATCTGTATCAGGAGTAAGGGTCATCAGGGCCTATGTTCAGGAAAAAGCCGATGAGTCAAGATTCCATGAGTTGACGGAAGACGTCTATCGCAAAAATGTGGAAGTCGCAAAAATTGATTCTTTATTTGAACCGACGATTAAAATTCTTGTCGGGCTGAGTTACCTTATTGGCCTGGGCTATGGAGCCTTCCTCGTATTCCAGCAGAAGCTGACGCTGGGTGAACTGGTGAGTTTCAATGTTTATCTGGGAATGCTCATCTGGCCAATGTTCGCAATTGGAGAACTGATTAATGTCATGCAGCGCGGCAACGCTTCTCTTGACCGCCTGAACGAAACATTGTCCTACAAGGAAGATGTTGCTGATCCGATTAAGCCGGTAGAGGGCAATGAGCCTGAATCTATACAGATGTCTGAGTTGACATTCAAATATCCTTCTTCAAAAGTGAATAATCTTGATCAAATTAAGCTGCATTTGAATCGCGGCCAAACACTCGGTATTGTTGGCAAGACAGGAAGCGGCAAAACGACTTTGATCAAACAGCTGCTCAGGGAATATCCTGAAGGCAGCGGAAATCTGCTTGTGTCCGGTGTGCCAATCCAGGAACACAGCTTGAGGCAGACAAGGAGCTGGATGGGCTATGTCCCGCAGGAAAACATCCTTTTTTCCCGTTCGGTGAAAGAAAACATCCTGTTCGGAAACCCGCTGGCAACGGATAAGGAGTTGCAGGATATTATTGATTTGTCGGCTTTCCGCAAGGATTTGGAAATGCTTCCTGAAGGCTTGGAAACCCTTGTCGGTGAAAAGGGAGTTGCCCTTTCTGGGGGACAAAAACAGCGGATTTCGATTGCACGCGCTTTGATCAAGGATCCGGAAATTCTGATTCTTGATGACTCGCTTTCGGCAGTCGATGCCAAAACTGAGAAAAAGATCATAGATAATATCCGCAGAGAGCGGAATGCCAAAACAACCATCATCACGACACACCGATTATCTGCTGTGGAGCATGCAGACCATATCGTTGTCCTGGAAGATGGAAAAATCGTTGAGGAAGGTACTCATGAACAATTGATGGAGGCCAAAGGCTGGTACCACGCTCAATATATCATGCAGCTGGCAGAAGCAGTCGAAGAGGAGGTGCACTCCCAATGAGTACAGGAAAAAGACTGTTCCAATATGCATTAAATTATAAAAGAATCATTTTAGTGGCGCTGGCCATGTTGACTGTCGCTGTCGTCGCTGATCTTGCTGGCCCGTTCATCGCCAAGCGGATGATCGACCACCATATCCTTGGGATTGAATCGGTCTGGCATACGACAGACGAACAAAGCGGGGCTGTAAAATATAAAGGCAACTTATATACAAAAGAAGATATGGAGCAGGAAACGGACTCTGCCCAAATTCTTCAGGTAGGCAGGAATTTTGTGTTTGTCGATGCAAAGATTGAATTTGACGGCAACCGCAGTTATGAGGATGGGGTCTTGACGATCAACAAAGGAGCTAAGGCTGCCCAGTATGAAGCTGAACTGCTGTCAGGCGAGGAGTTGATGGGTTTTTACCGGCCTGAAATTCCGGGTATTATTAAGCTGCTGGCCTTCTATTTCGGTTTGCTGATCATTGCTGCAATCTTTCAGTATGGCCAGAGATTCTATCTGCAAAAGTCAGCTAACAGGATCATTCAGAAGCTGAGGGAGGATGTTTTCCGGCAGATTCAGCGGCTGCCAATCCGTTATTTTGATAATTTGCCAGCTGGAAAGGTCGTCGCCAGGATCACGAACGATACAGAAGCGATACGTGAACTTTATGTAACCGTACTGTCCACGTTCTTTACTAGTTTCATCTATATTACCGGCATCTATATTGCCTTGTTCATTCTGAATGCCAGGCTTGCGGCAATCTGCTTGCTGTTATTGCCAGTTCTGTTCGTGTGGGCAAAGCTATACCGCAAATATGCATCGAAGTATAATCATGTCATTCGCTCACGGGTAAGCGACATCAACGGAGTGATCAATGAATCAATACAGGGTATGAGCATCATCCAGGCGTTCGGCCGGGAAAAAGAAACACAAAAGGATTTCGAGAAGCTCAACAACGAGCATTTCACCTATCAGAATAAACTGCTGAGCCTGAATTCATCGACTTCTCATAACCTTGTCGCAGTGTTGAGGAATATCGTTTTTGTTGCGTTCATCTGGTATTTCGGCGGCGAGGCCCTGCAGCCTTCATCTGCTATCTCACTGGGGATGCTTTATGCGTTCGTCGATTATATCAACCGGCTTTTCAATCCTGTCCAGGGGATCGTCAACCAGCTGGCTAATCTGGAGCAGGCATTGGTTGCCGGGGAGCGAGTTTTCAAACTGATGGATGAGGAAGGAATTGATGTCAGCGAGGAAGAGATTCCGCGCTATAAAGGAAATGTAACTTTCGATCATGTTTCCTTCGGTTATAAAGAAGGCAAATATGTCCTGAAAGATCTTAACTTTGAAGCTAAACAAGGAGAAACCGTAGCACTCGTCGGTCATACAGGATCCGGCAAAAGCTCGATCATGAATCTGCTGTTCAGATTTTACGATCCACAGGAAGGTAAGATCCTGATTGATGGCATGGATATTTCAGAAATGCCCCGGCAGACCTTGCGTAAGTATATGGGCATTGTCCTTCAGGATCCGTTCCTCTTCACTGGGACGATCGCTTCCAATGTCAGCCTTGATCACCCTTCGATCTCAAGGGATACTGTCGAGAAAGCACTGCAAAGCGTTGGAGCTGACCGCGTCCTGAAAAACCTTGAAAATGGTTATGATGAGCCGGTGATTGAGAAGGGAAGTACACTTTCCAGCGGGCAAAGGCAGTTGATCTCTTTTGCCAGGGCCCTGGCTTTTGACCCAGCCATCCTGATCCTTGATGAGGCAACCTCAAGCATTGATACTGAGACCGAGGCAATCATCCAGGATGCGATGGATGTCCTGAAGGAAGGAAGAACGACCTTCATCATTGCCCACAGGCTGTCGACCATCCGCAATGCCGACCAAATCCTTGTATTGGATCGCGGCCGTATTGTGGAAAAAGGCAACCATGATCAATTAATGGAATCTAAAGGGAAGTATTATCAAATGTACCAGCTGCAGCTTGGAAACAAATCGAAGGCAGGTTAAAAAGAGATCCACACTCATTCTTAAGGGGTGTGGATCTTTTTATGTCCTCAGCTGCCTTATCTCTGTGTGATAACTCACTATAATCCCTGTTTTTGTCACAGAACGTTGCGAAACATCCCCGTTGACTCACGTTTTCCTGTGGTAGTTTAATAATAACTAAATTAATTTCAGGAGGTTGTTTAGATGGCGGAACTCACAGTAACTTTAAGCATCGCGAGCATCATGATCCTGGGCTATTATATCGGATATGCAATTTATAAAGCATAACCCTGGGCAAAAAAAGACATAATGAAAGCGGAAGCAGCACTCATGACTGCTTCCGCTTTTTGCATTTGAGGCAAATGCACTTTTCTGTTATTCCAGCTTTAAAAAAGGTATCCTGAAAGCGGAAATGTTTGAAATGTTTAGATAAGTAAATAATTAGATTGAGGAGGGATCGTTTTGTCAGATTATCGGATTGAAAGGGATACGATCGGTGAAATTAAGGTGCCATCAGATAAATACTGGGGTGCACAAACTCAGCGAAGCAAACAGAATTTCAAGATTGGAACGGAAAAAATGCCAATAGAAGTGATCTATGCTTTTGCTGAAGTAAAGAAAGCGGCAGCCAGAGTGAATGCTGCTTCTGGAAAGCTATCGGAAACAAAAGCAAAGGCGATTGAGACGGCCTGTGATGAAGTTCTTGCCGGGCAATTCGATACGCATTTTCCATTGGTCGTGTGGCAGACAGGAAGCGGAACGCAGTCTAATATGAACGTCAACGAAGTAGTCGCCAGGAGAGCGAATGAACTGCTTGCAGAGCAGCAGGCGGAAGAAAAAGTCCATCCGAATGATGATGTGAATATGTCACAGAGTTCGAACGATACTTTCCCGACAGCGATGCATATTGCAGCTGTAAAAAAAGTGGCGGCTGAAGTATTGCCTGCGCTCGAGCTCCTAAAGGAGACGTTAAGGAAAAAAGAACAGGAATTCAATGAAATCATCAAAATCGGCAGAACCCATCTCCAGGATGCGACCCCGCTTACATTGGGGCAGGAAATAAGCGGATGGAAAGCGATGCTCGAAAAAGATAAACAAATGATCGAGGATGGCCTCAAATATGTGAGAGATCTGGCAATAGGCGGGACAGCTGTCGGAACAGGAATAAATGCAGCGAAAGACTTCGGTGACCAGGTAGCAAGCCAGCTTTCCAGCCAGACAGGAGAAACGTTCCGTTCGGCACCGAATAAATTCCAGGCACTGACATCGCATGATGAGATTGTCTTCCTTCACGGTGCATTAAAAGGACTGGCAGCTGACTTGATGAAAATTGCTAATGATGTTCGCTGGCTTGCCAGCGGCCCAAGAAGCGGGATTGGTGAGCTCTCCATACCTGCAAATGAACCAGGCAGCTCCATCATGCCCGGCAAAGTCAACCCGACGCAAAGTGAGGCACTGACAATGGTGGCAACCCAGGTTTTCGGAAATGATGCGACAATCGGATTCGCGGCAAGTCAGGGTAATTTTGAGTTGAATGTATTCAAGCCTGTCATCATCTATAACTTCCTGCAAAGCGCGAGACTGCTGGCAGATGGAATGAGATCCTTCAATGATAACTGTGCAGAAGGCATTGAAGCGAATCTGGATGTCATTGCTGGGCATGTTGACCGGTCACTTATGCTTGTCACGTCCTTGAATCCTCATATTGGTTATGAAAAAGCAGCTGAAATCGCCAAGCTTGCTTTCAAGGAAAACACTACTCTGAAGGAAGCGGCAATCAAGACAGGGTATTTGTCCCCAGAACAATATGATGAGTGGGTCAAGCCTGAAAAGATGATTTGATGGAGAGTATACTCATTGGTACTCTTCCAGGGGCCATGTGAAGATACGTAGTAAGTGAACTGGACAAAAGTAAAGGCCCCCTGATGAAGGGGGCCTAAGCCATTCTTATTTTATTGTTTAATGCAATTTAGCGTGCAGATCCGCCAAGTTGTTGCTCAGCCATTTGCACAAGGCGCTTAGTGATTTCTCCACCAACTGAACCGTTAGCACGAGAAGTCGTTTCGCCGCCAAGCTGTACGCCAAATTCTGTTGCGATTTCGTACTTCATTTGATCAAGAGCTTGTTGAACACCGGGAACTAATAATTGATTAGAGTTGTTGCTACTAGCCATTAATATTTCCTCCTTTGTGTTTTTCAGAGTTGTATTTGGGTTAGTATTGGAGTCGAACCAATCATGGCTTTTGCCATGCCACCTGGGGTTAACCCATGATGAGGAATCGGCTGGGCTAGCCGGAATTGCACCGGCTCGCGTCATAGCTGCCTTCTAGGCTTAACCCAATGTCTTTATTCGTTTGCTGAGCTGCGTTTTTTCTTTGCTGCTGCTTTATTAATAACTAGTATGTTTTGTTTCGAAAAGTTTATTCGCTGATCAATAAAGGTAATTAATACCATTATTATCACATTACATAACCAATTTTAATCAACACAAACTATTGTTAGCGATACAGGAGAAAGGATGAAAAAGATGGGGATGTGCCCGATTTGCAATGGCTTCAGAAACGTTGCTCTGCCATGTCCTAACTGCAGCGGCAGCATGGAGGACAGCGGGAGGGAAGCAGACTTTTATGATGATTACAGCCCGTATATGCCAATTGATCAAATGAAACTGGAGGATGGTTATCCTGCTGACTTTACAGAGGAGGAATGCCCGCACTTGTTCAAATGTCCAAACTGCGGGACAAGCCAGGTATTTTTAATCAAAGAATGATAGATCTTCAAGAAAGCAAAAAAAGCAACCGCAATGGTTGCTTTTTCATGTATTAAGGACGGATCCTTACTTCTGTTTCTGCATCGAAGAAGTGGACCTTGTTCATATCGAATGCCAATTCAATCACCTGGCCTGGAGTTACATCTGTGCGGGAATCAACACGAGCAACGAAATCCTGGCCTTCTAATTGAGAATAGATCATAGTTTCTGCACCAGTCAATTCAGATACCTCAACAGTTGCTTTGATTGTAGCTCCCTGGGAAGCATCGATGAACACTGGCTCGTCATGCAGGTCTTCCGGTCTTACGCCGAGGATGAGGTCTTTGCCAACATAACCCTGTGCGCGAAGAACTTTCATCTTTCCTTCTGGAACGGCGATAGAAGAGTTGTTGATTGTGAACTTTCCTTCTTCAAGCTTTCCAGTGAAGAAGTTCATGGAAGGAGATCCGATGAATCCGCCTACGAAGACGTTTTCTGGATTTTCGTAAACTTCTTTTGGCGCTCCAACCTGCTGGATGACACCGTCCTTCATGACTACCAGGCGTGTTGCCATTGTCATCGCTTCAGTCTGGTCGTGTGTTACGTAAATAGTTGTTGTATTCAAGCGGCGGTGAAGCTTAGCGATTTCTGCACGCATTTGTACACGCAGCTTTGCATCAAGGTTCGATAAAGGTTCGTCCATCAAGAACACCTTAGCGTCACGGACGATAGCACGTCCTAAAGCAACACGCTGGCGCTGACCGCCTGAAAGTGCCTTTGGCTTGCGGTCTAAATATGGCTCAAGACCAAGAATCTTCGCAGCTTCTTTAACGCGGCGGTCGATTTCGTCCTTAGCAAACTTACGAAGCTTCAATCCGAATGCCATGTTATCGTATACAGTCATATGCGGATATAGAGCGTAGTTCTGGAAAACCATCGCGATGTCACGGTCTTTAGGAGGTACGTCGTTCACACGCTTTCCGTCGATGTAGAAATCACCCTTGGAAATTTCCTCTAGGCCAGCGATCATCCGAAGAGTTGTGGATTTACCGCAGCCAGATGGTCCGACGAATACGATGAATTCTTTGTCTTCGATGTGAAGGTTGAAATCTTCTACTGCTGTGACTTTGTTATCATAAATTTTATAAATGTGGTCTAATTTTAACTCGGCCATTTTTTAAGCCTCCCTGATTGTTTGTCTACATGAACAGTTTAGCGAAAAGGCCAGCCACTTATCATCAGCAGGATGCACAAAAAAATGAAAGCCCTTTTATGCAATTTGTTCAAATTGTGAAATCAGCCCATTTCTTTAAAAAGGCCGGCAAGATAAACAACGATGGCTGCGTCAAAATCCTTCAGCTGCACGCCGGTTTTTTCGGTGAACTTGTCCAGTCTGTATTGCAGGGTATTACGGTGTACATACAATTTTTTAGCTGCAAGCGAGACATTCGAATTGGTTTCCAGGAACGTTTTAATAGTAGCCATTAACTCTTTGTCATCGCCAAATGCCTCGAGAATCGAATGGGAGAGAATATCCTGTAAGTGATTTGGCAGCTGTGTTGCCAGCAGCATCGGGAAGGCTTTTTCAAAGGTGAAGACATCACCGCGATTGGTAAGTTTCGATAATTCCAGGAATACCTGCTTTTCGTTTGTGAAAAAGTCTGGGAGCTTTCGGGAAATAGTCTGGAACTTGCCGATATAAAAAGATATTTTAATGAAAAAGTCACTTTCGAATGTTGCAGAAATGGATTGAAGCTCGTCCGCATCTTCGATGATTTCCTTCTTTTCTTGAACGATCATTCCATAGGAATCCCTCATCCAGAGGATAGTATGGTCTGGGAAAAAGCCTTGCAACGCTTCATTGACTTCTTCTTGTTCAATGTGTTTTGCCTGCATCCGAAATTGAATGAAACGGACCTCATCATTTGCAGCCGGCGGTATTGCTCCTCCATGGAAAAGAAAATCATTCCAAGCAAGTGCTTTGCCAGAAAGGGAAGTGTGCTGATCGGTTTCAATATACTGAAGCAAATTTTTCAGCAAGTCAAGCTGGTCTTCCGATATGACTTCCTTAGGAATGCTGATCCACGGCGGCTCCTGCCCTGTAGAATGGAACCAGTGGAAGTCGAGTGATGGATTGGCTGGAAAATGATTGTGCGTGACAGAATCAGGGAAATAAGCTAATATTTTATTAATCATATAAGTATCCTCAGATTTAGTTTGATAAAAGCTGACATATCTTTTATTATAACAGGTGTGGCTTTTAAATGTGAATTTACTCCAGGGGATAAACTGGTAGAAAAAAGGAAAAAATATTGGTATAATAGATACAATACGGGGTACCGTAGGAGAGAGGTGCAGGGAAATGGAATACACACCAGAAATGAAAAATCGCTTGAAGCGTTTGGAAGGTCAAGTCCGCGGCGTTATCCGGATGATGGAAGAAGAAAATCACTGCAAGGATGTTGTCACACAATTATCGGCAGTCCGTTCTGCAGTAGACCGTGCAATTGGTTTCATCGTGGCAAAGAACCTGGAATCATGCATCACGGAAGCAGCCAAGGAAGGCAAAGAAGCCGACGAAGCGATCAAAGATGCAGTCAATATGATTGTTAAAAGCAGATAAGACACCAGCATCCTTTTTAGGATGTGGTGTCTTTTTTTTTGTGATTTATTTCGATGGAGCTCATGCTTTTCCTATTCATTAGGCGGATCTTCAGGCGGGAGGTCATGGCTTTCCCCTATATTAGGAGTATCGTCCAATCGATGGACAGTCCCGCCTGCCATCCCCTCATTGATCATCCTGTCGACATCGACATATACTTTGTCCCGGCCCTCATATTGCAGGTCCTCGGCGAACTTTTTCTGGTCCTTTTGTTTCATGGTTTCCTCCTTCAATCCTTTTACGATTAGAATGTCGGAAAGGCACAAAAAACATACGGATTATTTATCATATACATGGAAAAGCATCAACTCGTGAACCCGTTCCTTCAGCTGGTCGATATCCCCGTCAAGGGGCTGTTCGGAAGTCCATTGAATATCTCCGTTTTGGTGATAGATTCCCGTATACTTCTGCTTTTTGAAATAAAAGGAAAAATGCCAGCCGGGCATTTCTTTATTTTCGAATAATGATTTGAATTGGAAATGAGTGATCACTGCGATACCCCCTTTTAGATAATCTATACCACTATTATATAGCAATAGAGGAAGGGGAGGGACCTCAAACTTAAAAACCAGTTTTCCTGAGAAATAAATCCACAAGTGTAATGATTCTCTTTTCTTCGATTTGGGATTCATCAAAGCTCATTGGTTTTGAGTTTACTTCAAAAATGGCATATTCTCCTTCTTCAGTGAGCCCGGCATCTAGCGAGAATTCCCCGAAATATCCCAATTCTTCTGTCAGCAACTGTCCGATTTCCTTCACGGCCCAGGCGAAAAATGCATCATGCCTGGGATTCTTCACAATATTATAGGGAAGCACGATTCCGCCTTTCGGCACGTGGGTGGTCAAGTCTTGTTTCTCTGATTGGCGGATGCCGATGCCAGTTACTTCATATCCATTTAGTCCATCATGCGCATGGACGCGGAAGTCATAGCGCTTTCCGCCAATGGCTGCAGGCCTGATTTCCTTTTGGGCGATATAATCGTACTCTAACAGATGCCTGGATTTTGCTAACCAAAATTCCTTTAAACCCGGAAATTCAAGACGATGGGAATGGCTTTCCAACTCAATTCGTCCGTTCCTATGCCGCAGCCGGAAAATCCCGATGCCTTTGGACGAAGAAGCTGGCTTCAGATAAATCCCCTGATGTTTTTCAAGAAATGCAGCTAGCTGAATCAACGTCTTTACGCAAATGCTTTCAGGCAATAGTTTGTTTAATTGATCATGTCTTGCAAAAATGGAGTATAGCTTGTTTTTGTTGATGAAGGCAGGATTGAAAAATGGGATACCGAGAGCGCAAAAGTAATCAATCGCATCCTTGAAAGCCTGCTGCTGTTCGGCATTTCGGAATGGCACGCGATTGAAAACAATATGCGGCAGCGGCGTCTTTACAGGTATCCATTTGTTGGCTTCAGGTGAAAATGTGACCCCGGTAAGCCCATCCTTGACAACTGTTTCCGGAGGGAAAACAACTGCCATTCCATTGCGCTTCACCAGCTCATCCTGCAGTGATTTGAAAAGTGATCCGTTGCCTGCAAGTGCCATTTCTTTGCTCATGGAGGTCATGATTCCAACCAGCGGGCCGAGATTTCCCTGTTTGTTTTTTAAGGTGAATAAGTGTGTTTGCTGTGGGACAGAGCTTGAAGGGGTGGGTCTGATTTGGATTTTATTAAAGCCAAAGCTGATGTTTTCATCAGCTTTGGCTTCATAGGTCCATTCCTTCGATTCGATGTGATAGCGAAGGTTCATTGGAAAAGTTCCTCAGGTGCTGTAATGGCTTTTTCCGCTAAAAATATGCCAAAGGAAAGGGAAAGCTTTCGGGTGAGCAGATCGAAATTTTTCAGCTTCGGATGCTTGAAAATCGACCGGCCAGGCTTTGAGTTTGCCTCGAAAAGCCAGACTTTTCCTGACTTATCAATCCCCAGGTCAAAACCAATCTCCCCGATGATTCCTTCCATGTTTTTTTCTAAAATGGTGCTCAGGATCAGGGCAGCCTCAGTTAGTTTCTTTTCACAGGACTCACGCTCTTCCTGGTCCTCGAATAACTCATCAAGTGATTTAACGATGCCGCCGTTGTTCACGTGAGTCGTCACACTGCCCTGGCCAGCAATCTTTGCGGCTATCGCAGCGAGCTGCCACTGTCCATATTCATCTTTATTGGTATGAACCCTGAAATCGATCAGTCGTTTGTCTGACCTCAGCAGGCTGATGCCCTGCTGGACAATCATCTGTGATAAGTTCCGCTTGTAAAAGACCTTCTTCATCAGTTTTTCAAGACTGTCAAATTTCGTTAACTTATTGACTCCTTGCTGGTCCCGGTACCGGCAATAATAGTAGCCATTATGCTTATCGAACAGGATTTGATGAATTCCCAGGCCGAGGCTTCCATTGGCTGGTTTGACATAGACATTTCCGTAGTTTGAGAGCATACGTTCAATAACGGAAAAAGAAGAAAATTGATGGGTTTCAGGCAAGTATTCAACGGCCCGATCATCCTGCTGCAGCCGTTCGAAAACATCCAGCTTGCTGAAAAAGCCGGGATTGTACCAAGGAATCAGATAATCGGTCTGCATTCTCGCTTTTAAACTGCGAAGCTCTGATTTTCTTTCTGTCTTTCTGTTTGGCAGGCGATCGTATACGACATTCGGGAAAGGAACTTTAATTTTCTTCCACCCACCCTCTACAAAGAAATAACCGTCAATCAACCCTTGTTCCCAATCGATATGCTCCTCGCCAAAAACAAACGGCAGGGCGCCTACTGATTTATTGACTGAAAGCAGCTTGGCGAAGAACATCGAGCGCTCGCCGATCGGTCTTAAAGGGTAGGGTGTGAAACCGGAGGTCAGGATGCCGATCAGCGGACCGATAAATAATGTTTGCTGGTCAATGAAAACATGCAGGGGAATCGACAAATCCGGCATGGACAGCTCTTTCTGCACGTCATTGCTGAGGACAATCACATTCCTCCTTTTTGGATGGGGCGCGACAGTGACATCAAGCAGCTTGTTGCCGAAAGCGACTCTTCTGATATCCTTGCTATTGGGAAGGTCGGCAGGGATGAAGACGAGCTGCTTGGAGTGGGTGATGATTTCCACAGGATATTTCTTTCTCATAAATGCTGTCCCTCTCTTTCTGGCAGAATTTCTGAAAGTGTCATGGCATATTCAAGCGGAGCTTTATAGAGAATTTCCTTCAGGTCGGGATTGAGTGATGTGATGACTTTTCTGCCGGGCTTTGAATTCGTATCCAGCACCCATAATGCTTTATCTTTTGAGACGCCGATATCGATGCCGAGCTCGAATAACCTTGGGAAGGATGCTTCTAGAATGCCCGGCAGCATTGAGAGGATCTCTTCTAATTCAAGTGAAAGAAATTTTCTCGTGCGGAAATCCAGCGAACCTGCATAGTCTTCGAATGCCTGAATTTCACCGCCTGCAGCCAGATTCGACAGGATGCCATCCTTATGGCCGCGGCGTATTCCCTTTCCTCGCATAATCCATTTATCTCCCCGGTCCTTTTGCAGCAGCACCCTGATATCAAAAGGACAGTTATGTGAATCAGAAAGTTCGAGATAAGGCTGCATCATGTATTCGTTTTTGCTGCAAAGTCTGTCGAGCCAAGCCTCTGTCTCACTAGTCGATAAAAATACTTTCTCTGACAATCTGCCATCAGCTTCTGCCAGGATTGTAAATTTTCTTCCGGAATTTTTAATTTTATAGATTCCGGCGCCGCCAGAACCAAAAACAGGTTTTAATATGGCAGTGCTCCACTTTTTCAGCTGCACTATTACAGCTTTTCCGCTTGGTACAAGGATGGTCTCTGGGATATATGGAGCAAGTGCGGATCTGGATAGGACCTCATAAATGCTCCATTTATTTGGCAGGCCGTTTCCCAGGAAGGTAATATCTTCTCGGTTTTTCAGCCATTTCACAATCGCCATCGACTGTTTCGATTCATGGTCATTTGCATAAAAACAACGGTCATATATTACCTTTGGCAGCAGGAACTCGGCCTTTACCCACTTTTCTTTTTCGTGATCGAATTTTTCTCCTGCCACCATTTCGGTGATCGGATGGATTTTTGCCGGTGCGAACCTGTAGCAGGTAAAGATGTCAGGATTCGCCCGTTTCGCAATTTCGGTAAAATAAGTACGCTCAATATTAAACGAGCGAGACATCATTCCAAATGAAATCATCTGCATATCTCCTTTTGGACTAGCGCTCACAAAGTCCATAACAATGGTCAATGATGGCTTTAGTCGAAGGTCTGATTTTAGAGCCGCGCTCCTCAAAATTCTTGGAGGGTTTGGAGTTGGCTTCGATCAGCCACAAACTTCCTTTAATGTCGATTCCAATATCGATTCCAAGCTCTGCATTGTGTCCCTCGGCATGCCGGCTGATCGTTTCGGCTGTTTCCAGTGCCAGCTCCTTCATCAGTGCCAGTTGATGACGGGCCTGATCCTTTCCAAAAATCAACGCCAGCGTGTGAGCAGGCTTCATGACTTCGCCACCGCGCGCAATATTGGAAACAAAATACTGTTCGGCTGAAACCCTGGCTACAATTGAAGTTACCTTCCAGAACTGCTGGGCATTTTTATGGCAGAGAACTCTGAAATCCATTGTACGGCCATTCAATTCGGACAGCTGTACCCCTTGCTGGATGATGCAAAGCCTTTTTTCGACCAGAGGCGCAATTGTGCGTGCCAACTCCCCAATTTTTTGAAAAGGTGATAAGTCCTTTGCCGGCAAAGAGGATAATGAGACCTTGACCAACCCTTCTGATTGGACGAGCTGAATGATATTGCGCCCCTGGCTTCCATGGACGGGCTTGATGTACAATTCATCATACTTCTGCAGCATTTTTTCAAGCATGCTTTCGCTGTAAAGATGTGTTTCCGGTATGAAGGACTGCAAATGCTCCTCTATCATTAAAAATTCATGGATTTCCCATTTGGAAAGAAAGCGATGATTAAATATCTTTATTCCCAGAGTATCCAATTTATTTAAAAAACCCTTAAATCCTTTGCTGAATTCAGTTCTTCGTGAAGAGACACGGTTATAGATGACATTGGGTAAGGGGAGGGAACCCTTTTTCCATTCCTCGGTATCCTGATCGTAAAAAAAGCCCTCGACTCCATCATCAGAAAAGCCTTTCAGTGAAAAAACATAGAAGCTTCCGCCTGTTTCCGAAATTCCCTGGTGGAGCTCTTCGCAAAAGGAATGGACCTTGCCGAAGTCCGGTCCGCTGTCTTCTTTTATCTCAGTCAGCAAAGCGATGACGGGCTGTGTTGATTGGCCTTCAAATTTAGCTGGCGTCATAGCTTCCCCTCATTTTCTTTTGGCTGCATAAGGAAACAATACATAAAAATAGGCAAACACACATATTCCATGTTATGAATAGTTGTGGTTATTGGTGATTTTCATGGCAAGGGAAGTTTTCTTGTAACCTGAACTTTTGGCATTGAGCAACATAGTTTGTTATAGTGTAGTGGAGTGTTTAACGGAGAAGGAGTGATTTGAATGGCAGTCAATCTTTACGATTCAGCCTACGAATTAGAAAAAGCAATCAGAAACAGTACGGAATACGCAGAATTGAAACGACTTTATGATGCTGTGAACAACGACCCATCGGCAAAAGCGATGTTTGAGAACTTCCGCAATATCCAGATGCAGCTTCAGGAAAAGCAGATGACTGGACAGCAAATTACCCAGGAAGAAGTAGAACAGGCACAAAAGACTGTTGCACTTGTCCAGCAGCATGAACTGATTTCCAAGCTCATGGAAGCTGAGCAAAGAATGAGCATGGTCATCTCCGAGCTTAACCAGATCATCATGAAGCCTCTTGAAGAGTTATACGGAAACCCGAACCAGCAGCAATAAGATTGAAAGGACTCCCGGCAGACAATGGCCGGGAGTTTTTTTTACAGTTTGCCCCCTTGTTCTATTCTTTCGCTTTCTATCATACAAGTTAAATAAGGACAAAAACACCGAAGAAATGGGGGCATAAAAATGATTTACCGTCTTCTTGCGCTTAACGTGGATGGCACGATTCTCCAATCAAATGAAAGGCTCCATAAATCCACAAGGGATGCAATCGAGTACGTCCAGCAAAAGGGAGTTTACGTGACTCTAGTAACTTCCAGAAGCTTTCCATCAGCCAAAAAAGTGGCGAAAGCGCTGAAAATAAATTCATTGCTGGTAACCCATCTCGGATCCTATATTTCGCATGACCTTCGCAGTGACCCTGTGTTTGAAAAAAGGATCCCAGAGGATGTCACTTTCCAGCTTGTCAGATTCCTCGAAAGCTTTCCATGTCAGATCAGACTGGTCCATGAAAAGTTTTCGCTGGCTAATAAGTATAAATTGAATCATAATCTGCTGGCCAAAACGGTATTCACTTCAGGTGATCCGATTTTCTATTCACAGCAATTCACTGATTCTATCAGCGAGACACTTGTCAATGACCCGGTATCACCGCCAAAGATCGAAGTCTACTTCGAGTATGAAGAAGACCTGGCAGATGCACAGCAGGCGATAAATGGGATGTTCTCAGAAGTCTCACTTTCCAGGTTGAATGACTATCGACTCGATATCATGCCAGAAGGCGTGTCAAAGCTTAACGGCCTGATCCAGCTGGGCGAGCATCTAGGCATTCCATTGAAAGAAATGGTCGCAATTGGCGACGGCACAGACGATATTGATATGATTGAGGCATGCGGTTTGGGAGTCGCAATGGGGAACGCATCTCCAGAAGTGAAGAAGGCTGCGGACTGGGTGACCCGATCAAACAACCAGCATGGCGTCAGCTACATGGTAAAGGAACACTTCCGCAAACAGCAGCCAATCGAGTTCCTGCGGAAAATGAATATTATAAAAATGTGAAAATAGTAAGCATGCCTGATGATTGAAAATCAGGCATGCTTTTGTTGTTTTTTCATGAGTTTCAGGAATATATGAGTTTTCTTCGGAAAATAAGCATTGAATTAAGGAATATATGAGTTTTTTTCGGAATATAAGTGCTGAATTAAGGAATATATCTTTTTTCTAAGGAAAATAAATGATACTAAGTCGGGCCTAAGCCGAAAACTGGTAGCTTTTGCACTGTCTTGACCAGGGAATCATAATTCTATTACACTTATTGAAGCATGTTTAATTGAAAAGGTGAGGTTACATGAGAATTCATATAAAAGGTATAGATGATGAAAGGTTTCAGAGGCCGCTGGAGTTGATTGCGAATCTGTTTTTTGAGGAATCAGAAGTGGTTCTGGGAGAAACAGGTTCAGAATTTGATGCGACAATAGAATTTGAGGTTCAAACTGAAGGTACTATCCTTGTAAAAGCAGACCTGACAACTAAGAATGAAGACGTTTTTTCAGTGCATGCCGATAAAGAAGTGCCAGCAGGCCTAAGCGAAAAAGAAGAATTCAAACTGCTTAAAACCGTTGTTTCAAGAGCTTATTTAAAAGTGCTGCAGGACTGGACAGGTATCATCCAGAAGTGGGGGATCCTTACAGGTGTACGCCCAACAAAGCTTCTGCACAAGAAACTTCGTGAAGGAAAAGAGCAAGTAACAGCACATAAAGAACTGAAGGAGCAGTACCTGATTTCAGATGAGAAAATCCAGCTCATGCAGCAGATTGTGGACCGTCAGCTTGCTGTCCTTCCAGATTTGTACGATTTGAAAAATGGTGTCAGCATTTATATTGGCATCCCTTTCTGCCCGACGAAATGTGCATATTGTACGTTCCCGGCTTACGCGATCAATGGGCGTCAAGGTTCAGTTGATTCCTTCCTGGGCGGCCTCCACTATGAAGTTCGCAAAATTGGTGATTGGCTGAAGAAAAATGATATGAAAATCACGACTGTTTATTATGGAGGCGGCACGCCAACTTCAATAACAGCGGAAGAGATGGACATGCTCTATGAAGAGGTCCATCAATCATTTCCAGATGTCGAAAACATCAGGGAAGTAACAGTCGAAGCTGGCCGTCCTGATACGATCACGCCTGAAAAGCTTGAAGTGCTTAAGAAGTGGAATATTGACCGGATCAGCATCAATCCGCAGTCTTACATCCAGGAAACATTGAAGGCAATCGGCCGTCATCATACGGTGGAAGAAACGATTGAAAAATTCCATCTCGCCCGCGAAATGGGGATGAACAATATCAACATGGACCTGATCATCGGCCTTCCAGGTGAAGGGACGGAGGAATTCGCGCATACTCTTGATGAAACAAAGAAACTGATGCCGGAATCACTGACAGTCCATACGCTTTCTTTTAAAAGAGCATCGGAAATGACAAGGAACAAGCAGAAATATAAAGTCGCTGACCGCGCCGAGATCGAAAAGATGATGAATATGGCCGAAACATGGACGACAGAGCAGGACTATGTACCATATTATCTATACAGACAGAAGAACATTCTCGGAAACCTGGAGAATGTAGGCTATTCATTCCCAGGGCAGGAAAGCCTGTACAATATTATCATCATGGAAGAACAGCAGACGATTATCGGCCTTGGCTGCGGTGCATCAAGCAAATTCATCGATCCGGATACCGGCGTGATCACCCAGTTTTCAAATCCTAAAGATCCGAAGTCATATAACGACAGTTTTGAAGAGTATGCTGATAAAAAAATTGAAATTCTTGATTCATTGTTCAACAAAGCGAAGATTTAACGTGGAAAGCTCCCGAAGGGTTTATTTCGGGAGCTTTTTTGATGGGTTTGACATTTTTTTAGGAGGGATTGTGCGTAAAAGAAGGATGATTAAGCTATTCAACCATGGAATTCCGCGAAAACCCAAGTTGATTCCGAGAAAAAGGTAAAGGATTCCGCGAAATTCCCCAATAATCCCGTGAAAAAGATATGGAATTCCGCTAACTGGAAAATACAGGAGATTTTCCAGCCTGAGACCAGAAAATTTCTTTAGAAAAGTCTAAATAGTGAGAAAAAGGTTTTTAAATATAACATCTCACTATATAATAAAAATATACGGACTTATTGGAGGGGATGAAGGTGGCGATTGAGTTTTCAACAGACACTGTAAAGTTAGGCATTGACGGGCGGGTAGCTGTTCTTGAATTGAATAGGCCTGAAGCACTGAATGCCCTGGATGTGGAAATGATCAGGGGAATTACGATGAATCTTAAAGAAATTTGCAAATCGGATGAAATTGACATCGTGGTGATAAAAGGTGCAGGCCGTGCGTTTTCTGCTGGCGGCGATATCAAGACAATGCTTTCGAATGCAAATGAAAGCGATTTCTACCATGTGATGGATGATATTCACGACATGATTGTCACCCTTTACAGCATGCCAAAGTTAACAATCAGCGCTGTAACAGGAGCTGCAGCTGGCCTGGGCTTCAGCCTTGCGCTTGCGACGGACTACATTATCGCTGAGCCGTCTAGCAAGATTGCGATGAACTTTATTGGCATTGGATTGATTCCTGATGGCGGTGGCCACTTCTTCATGGAAGAGCGGCTGGGGGAAACAAAGGCGAAGCAGATGATTTGGGACGGCAAGACACTATCGGCCGGAGAGGCACTCAGTCTCGGACTCGTTGATGAAGTACCGGCAGATGAATTTAAAACAGCAGTCGACCAGAAAGTGCAGGAATGGCTGAACAAACCGGTCCAGGCAATGGTCAAAACCAAGAAAATCCTTGCCGAAAAAAATCGCCCTTCATTACTGAAAATTCTAGAACTTGAAAAATACGGACAATCCAAAATGCGTCAGACAGAGGATCATCAGGAAGGGATCAAAGCTTTTCTCGAAAAGAGAAAGCCAAATTTCAAAGGTAAATAAAGGCTGTTTTCGTAAAGATTGTTGTTAAAATCCTAAAGCCGATTTTAACGTAATATATACCGATTTCGGAGGACGGTATGAAGTTTACATGCTCTTTTCTCATAAAAAGCACCTTCTTTACGAAGGTAAACAGCTAATTCAGTCCAATTTTGTATTCAATAGCAACAAAGTTTGAGAAAAGAGCCTAAATAAAGAAGCGAA
Source organism: Mesobacillus sp. AQ2 (assembly GCF_030122805.1). Classification (NCBI taxonomy): domain Bacteria; kingdom Bacillati; phylum Bacillota; class Bacilli; order Caryophanales; family Bacillaceae; genus Mesobacillus; species Mesobacillus sp. AQ2. The sequence continues at coordinate 1,320,589 of NZ_CP126080.1, forward strand.
GAGGAATTTTCCTCTTCGCTTTTTTATGGATGAAACAATATCAACTTTCCTCTTGGTGAAGTGCAGCGGTGTGTTTTGTCGCTTAAGTTCTTTTCTTCAAGCATTCGGGCGCCGATTTCCTTTGCTTCGTCATCGTTCCCAGCCTGGAACGATTCATCAACAAGTTTTTCCCCGTTTGGTTCAAAGGCTGTCAATTTGTAAGTATCCATAACAAAATCCCCTTTGTTATAAAATTCAGATGATTACTATTATTTTTGCATAATTTTTTCAAATTTGCAAAACAAAAAAACATCAGAATATGAAACTATTTCCATTCAAAAATCGTAGTATTTTTATGGAGAAGGAGGAGAGCGAGTATGGTACTGCAGCTCGATTGTGTCACAAAGAGATTTGGAAGCTTTACAGCGGTGAACAATCTTTCACTAAATATTCCGGAAAAGGAAATGTTCGGATTCCTCGGTGCGAATGGTGCTGGTAAAACGACGACCTTCCGGATGATCCTTGGCCTGTTGGATGCATCAGAAGGCAGGATTTCATGGGACGGCAAGCCGATCAATTATGAAACCAGCAGCATTATTGGCTATCTGCCGGAGGAAAGGGGGCTTTATCCGAAGCTCAAGGTCCGCGATCAGATTGTCTATCTTGCCAGATTAAGAGGCATGCAGAAACAGGCTGCCCTGAAGGAACTTGATTACTGGCTGAACCGGTTCAAGGTTCCTGAATATGCAGATAAAAAGGTAGAGGAGCTTTCGAAGGGGAATCAGCAGAAAATCCAGTTCATTGCGGCGGTCATCCATAAACCGAAGCTGCTGATCCTTGATGAGCCATTCAGCGGCCTGGATCCTGTGAATGTTGAACAGTTGAAGGAAGCGGTAGTTGAATTGAAGAATACAGGGACGACCATTGTTTTTGCCAGCCATCGCATGGAGCATGTGGAGGAAATGTGTGAGCATATTTGCATCATGCATAAAGGCAGCCCTGTTGTCCACGGGTCGCTAAAGGAGATCAAAAGATCCTTTGGTAAAAAGAACCTTGTCATTCATGCGGATTTTGATACAGCTTTCCTAAAGGAGTATCCTGGCGTGACAAAGTCAAAGTTGACAGCCGAGGGGATTCATCTGCAAATCACCGGTGAGCAAGCAGCGCAGGATATCCTAAAAGAGATAGTAGGGAAAGGATTCATCCGCAAGTTTGTCCTTGAAGAGCCAAGCTTGAACGATATTTTCATAGAGAAGGTAGGTGCTTCATATGAATAATTTCTTAATCATCCTCAAGCATACATATATGAGCAAGCTTAAAACAAAATCCTTTCTGGTTACGACCATACTGACCGTCGGAATTATGCTGGCACTGACCAACATGACCAATATTATCGACTTTTTCAATAAGGGCGGTGACGCCGACAAAATTGCGGTGATTGATGGAACCGGAAAACTGTATGACCCCCTGAAAGAGCAGATGAAGATTATTAATGATGAACTTGTCCTGGAGAAGTACGATGGGAATGAAAAAAACGCCAGGAAAGCAGTGGAGGAAGGGAAATATAAGGGGCTTCTTGAATTAAGATTGAATGACGACGAGCTTCCGGCTGCTTCATACAAAGCAATGAGCATTGCTGATTCTGCCATTCCTGCAGACCTGCAGGCAGCATTGCAGCAGCTGAAAACGGCTATTGCTTCCACTCAGATCAACATCGAGCCTGAACAATTGGAAAAATTATATGCACCGGTTGAATTCGAAAAAGCGGCTTTGGAAGAAGACGCCAAGACAGAAGAGGAATTGAATCAGGCACGAGGGCTTGTCTACGTCCTGCTCTTTATCATTTATTTTGCCGTCATCATGTACGCGAACATGATCGCCATGGAAGTCGCGACTGAAAAATCTTCACGAGTGATGGAAATCATGATATCCAGTGTTTCGCCGATAAAACAAATGTTTGCGAAGATCCTCGGAATTGGGCTGTTAAGCCTGACTCAGCTCGCTGCCCTTCTGTTAGTCGGATATTTTTCAATCAAACAGAATCTTGAGAACATGGAAGGCGGGTTCTTCGAGTTTTTTGGCTTTGGAAATGTAGCGGGCAGCACGATTGCTTACGCAGTGATTTTCTTCATATTAGGCTATTTCCTGTATGCGACAATGGCTGCGTTCCTGGGTTCCCTCGTAAGCAGGATCGAAGACGTTCAGCAAATGATCACGCCAATGACACTGCTTGTGGTCGCCGGATTCATGATGGCGATGTTTGGCTTAGGCCAGCCTGAGGCACCGTTCGTAAAATATACATCGTTCATTCCGTTCTTCTCGCCGATGCTGATGTTCCTGCGGGTAGGAATGCTCAATATCCCTTTCTGGGAAATTGCCCTTTCAATCGGCATCCTGGTAGCGACAATTGCTTTCCTTGCCGTATTTGGTGCAAGGGTATACCGGGGAGGAGTGCTTATGTACGGTAAATCGAATTCCTTTAAGGATATTAAAAAGGCGCTTCAGTTAACGAGAAACGAATAATCGGACAAAAGCTGCAATTCATTTTGGATTGCGGTTTTTTAATACAGGAATTCCGATATGCCTGGTTGAATATTTAATGATATTCATTAATGTTAATTATCCATTTAAATGAAGGAGAGTGTGCGAGTTGAAACAAATCATTGCAATGGGGGGCGGGGGATTCTCAATGGAACCGGAGAACCCGCTATTAGATTTATATATACTTGGCCAGTCAGAAAAACAGAAGCCCAAGGTTTGCTTTGTTCCTACTGCAAGCGGGGATGCGGATGGTTATATTGAGAGATTTTATACCGCTTTCCAATCACATGAATGCATCCCTTCGCATCTATCCTTATTCAGACCGCCGTCTAGAGACCTGGAAGCCTTTGTGATGGGTCAGGACATTATATATGTCGGGGGAGGCAGCACAAAGAATCTCCTTGCGCTTTGGAAGGAATGGGAATTGGATAGCATCCTGCTCAAGGCCTGGGAGCAGGGCATCATCATGGCAGGAGTCAGTGCTGGATCGATTTGCTGGTTTGAAGAAGGTGTGACGGATTCCTATGGAGACGGCATGGAACCGCTGAAGAGCCTTGGCTTTTTAAAAGGAAGCAATTGCCCCCATTATGATGGAGAAGCGGAACGGCGTCCGGCTTATGAACAATTTGTCGCTTCAGGGAAGATTGCTGGCGGGTTCGCAGCCGATGATAGCGCGGCTTTGCATTTTATCGGTGAAGAACTGCTCAGGGTTGTGAGTTCAAGGACGGAGGCAAAAGCCTATCAAGTAAGTCTGGAAAATGGGAAATTCAAAGAAAGAGTGCTGGATACAATCTATCTTGGTTAAAGCTGAACTGCAGTTCTCGAAAGGACTGCAGTTTTTTTGCTGCAATCGGTATAAGAACGTGCATTCGTATTTTTGGAATGGTAAAATAAACTTAAATATGAGGGGAAAGGAATATTCCAATGAAACAGGTGAAGTTTTTACATACAGCCGACCTCCATCTGGACAGCCCGATGGTCGGCCTGAGGCATCTGCCCAAAGCCATTTTTCACCGGCTTCAGGAGAGCACTTTTAAAGCATTGAGCAATATTACGGATACAGCAATCAAACAGGAAGTGGATTTTGTTGTAATCGCCGGGGATCTGTATGATTCTGAAGACAGGAGCATTCGCGCCCAGGCTTTTTTCCGAAATGAAATGGCCAGGCTTGGCGAAAAAGGAATCAAGGTCTTTGCGATACACGGGAACCATGACCATCTTGGATCCCGCTCGATTACAATCGATTTTCCTGACAATGTGCATTTCTTTAATGATCAGGTGGAAACAGCCGTCTTCAGCAAAGATGATGGCACACTCGTCCATTTATACGGTTTCAGCTATCCGGAGAGACATGTAATGGAACGGTGGATTGAGAAATATAAGAAGTCTGATGGCGCTGACTTTCACATTGGGCTGCTTCATGGACATTTTGAAGGGGCCAGTGACCATGGAAAATACGCACCCTTCAGGTTAGGGGATCTTATCGGCAAAGGATATGATTACTGGGCCCTTGGCCATATTCATAAAAGAGCGGTTTTATCTGAACAGCCATATACTGTCTATCCAGGTAACCCTCAGGGACGAAATAGGAAGGAACTGGGAGACAAGGGGGCTGCGATTGTCCAATTGACAGACACAGGTTCCGAAGTTTCTTTCATTGAAAGCGCTGATGTGATCTGGGATGAACTGGTGATTGATGCCCAGGAGGCTGTGGGATTCAATATCCTTTATGACCAATGCCTCGCAGCCATTGATGGTAAAAGAACAGAAGGAAAAGGAGTTTTGCTTGATATCCACATAGAACGCCTTAATTCCAATCTTACAGATGTCATCGATAAAATAGCCAGTGGTGAATTGCTTGAACTGCTCCAGGAGAATGAAAAGGAAGAGGATTCTTTTGTCTGGGTCCACAGGCTCCGGTTTTCAGAAGAACTTGTGATTGATCGTGGGAACTTGATTAAACAAAGTGATTTTTATGAGGAATTATTCAGGACAATTGAACAGTATGGCGACTTAAATGAACCGTTGTCTCCATTATTCCGGCACAGTCAGGCACGAAGGCATCTGGATGTGTTGTCTGAAAACGAAAAAGAACAGCTGATCAAGGATGCTGAGCATCTCCTGCTCCGGCAGATGCTGGAAAAATAGTGAAAGGAGGCAATGTGATGAAGCTTATTGAATTGCATATATACGGGTACGGCAAGCTTGAGGATTATGTGATCAAGTCGATGGATCGATTTGAGGTTTTTTATGGCGAAAATGAAGCTGGAAAGTCCACGATCATGTCATTCATCCACAGTATCCTGTTCGGTTTCCCGGCCAGGCAGAGTTCAGAAATCCGCTATGAGCCGAAAAATAACCCTAAGTATGGTGGGAAGATTAAAGCCTTTTTTCCTGAAAGAGGAGTCGCGGTCATCGAAAGGGTGAAAGGAAAGGCCGCAGGGGATGTAACTGTATCGCTTGAAGATGGGACAATCGGTGGGGAAGAGCTGCTGAAGGATCTGTTGAAAAGAATGGATAAAGGCATCTTTCAGGCGATCTTTTCTTTTAATGTTCATGGACTGCAAAATATACATGCGCTGAAGGGGGAAGATCTCGGCAGATATTTATTTTCTGCGGGAACGATTGGTACGGATAAACTCTTCAATACTGAAAGCTATCTGCTAAAGGAAATGGAGCAGCGTTTCAAACCAGGCGGGAGACGGCCTCTGTTAAATGAAAAAATGAAGGAACTGAAGGAAGTCCAGGCTTCGCTAAAAAATGCTGAGCAGCAAAATGATCAGTATTCACAGTGGGTGAAAGATAAAGAAGAACTTGAAAACAATATAGCCAGGCTCGAGGGCGAAATTGGCCGGCTGGAGCAAATAGGAGTGAAGCTGCGTGAATACAAGCGAAACGAAAAGCTTGTCATTGAAGCTGCTGCATTAGAGAGAAAAATCCAGGAGCTGGATCAATCATTTTTTCCGGAAGACGGCCTTAACCGACTTGAGAAATTGGACGAGAAGCTTAAGCAAATCCATACAAGAATACTGACACTGAAAGAAAAACAGCAAAAGGGTCAGGCTGATTTGGAAAAAAACAGGCCGGACTTCGAACTGATTGGGATGGAAACGGAAATCAACGCCCGGGTCGAGAATCTTCCATTATATGATCAGCTAAATCAGGAAAAAAGACTGCTAGAATCAAAAGTTGAAGAAATATCCGAAGAAATCAGCTTGATTAATGACCAGCTCCATGCAGATTTCGACGAAGAAAGTATACAGGATATCAACACGAGCATTTTTATTAAGGATGAGGTTGAAAAACTGCAACAGGCGCAACAGAGATCAAGTGATAAGAAACTGCAGCTGGAAGAAGATTTTGACGAGGAAAAACGCGCACTCGCGGAACTGGAAGAACATGCTGATACCGTAAAAGGACAATTGCTTGATGAAGTTAGGCGCAATCAGCTGATGAAAGAACTGGACCTGCTTGAAAATAGAGAGAGAATCCGTTCTGAATGGCAGCATGTCACAGACCAGATTGAAGGAGTCAAAGCCCGGGAGGCAACAGAGCAAACCAGGAATAAAAAGCAACAAAAGAATGCACGTAAGCAATCGCTCCTTCTTGGGGGAATCTTCCTCATTGTTTTAATCTGGGGAATTGCTAATGGAACTTGGCTTTTGGCTGGTGTAGGGGTTGCCGGCTTGATTTTTCTGGCGGTTGGGCTGCTCAAGTCAGCAGATGATACAGAAGGAGACCATTCTGCGGATGCAGTGTTCCTGTCAAAGTTGATTGAGCGGGAAAGGTCGTTGAAAGAAATTTTGAACAGCCAGCCGGGAGGCAATCTATTTTCAATTAAGAGCCTGTTGGCGAAGGACGAAGAAGCACAGCTTCTCCACCGCGAGCGGCAAGTTAAGATTGGGCAGCAGCAGCAACGTTTTGAAAAGGTTGTTCAGCAATTTGAAGTGTGGGAAGCAGATAACGTCTCTTTGAGCCAGAAAAAGGGCGAATTATTGAGGCAATTCGGACTGGAAGAGATTGACGGTCCAATAAAGTTATTGGATGCTTTTCAGTTACTGGAAAAGCAAAAACAATACTTCCGTGATCGAAAGCGAACAAGAGAAAACCTGAAGAAAGTTACCCTATCATTGAAAGATATGGAAGACAGCCTTAAAGTGCTTGCTGAGCGTTTTCTGCAAAATGTCAATCTTCCTCCAGTGGAAGCAGCAGGGTTATTGAAGCGGGCTTTGCGTGAAGCATTGGAGCAGCAGACGGAATATCGTGAATTGGAAGCAAAACTGGCTGAGCTTGGAGAAGAGCTCGCTGCACTTGAAAAGGAAGAATTGATCTTAAGCGAAGAGAAGGCAGGATTATTGGCTCAGGCTGATACGGAGCGTGAGGATGAATTCAGGCTGAAAGCGAAAAATGCTGAACTGCTGAAAGGCTGGTCAGCAAGGCATGAGGATATCGTTCATCAATTGTTCGCTTCGGGCATAAGCGAAGAGGACAGGGAGAAAATCCTGACAGGCATTTCGCTTGAGGAACAAATAGAGGGAAATTCAGTGAAGCTGGAAGCGTGCAAGCGGGATCTGACGCAGCAGTTTGATTCCATTGCTGATGTGAAGCATAAGATGAAGATAATCGAAGAGGGAGGCATATATAGCGAACTTCTCCATAAATATCGGCAGCTGCAGCATGAATTTGCTGAAGATGCAAAGGAATGGGGAAAGTTTGCAGTCGCCGGGGACATGCTCTCGAAAACAATCGGGCGGTATAAAGAAGAACGGATGCCGAGGATGCTTGCCAAGGCAGAAAGTTTCCTATCGATTTTGACAGATGGCGTTTATGGGAAAATCATACCCCAGCCTTCTGGCAGCGGTTTTCTGATAGAAAGGGAGGATCATGCATTATTTGAAGCGAATGAGCTAAGCCAGGCGACGGCAGAACAAGTATATGTGTCGATCAGGCTGGCACTTGCCGCTGTGCATCATGACCGTTATCCATTTCCGATCATCATTGATGACAGCTTTGTCAATTTTGATCATAAGAGGACAGCCCGCGTGATCCAACTGCTTAGGGAAATGAGCAATCAAAACCAGATTTTGATATTTACATGCCATCGCCATCTTTTGGACTATTTTTCAGGTAATGAAATTGTGCATATGGGAGAAACAAGCAAAAATACAGTTTAAAATAGCAGGGTCAGAGAATCAGAACAATAGATTCTGTATGTTATACTGTTGCAGAGAGGAGAGGGCGGTTAACGATGAATAAAGGAATTTTGAATCACGAAACAGGGGAACAGGTTGAGCTGTTTTTACTGGTAAAACACTCGTCAAAAGGGATTGCCAGCAATGGTAAGCCATTTTTGACACTTATCCTCCAGGACCAGAGCGGAGACATCGAGGCGAAACTATGGGATGTTTCACCGGAAGATGAAACGATGTATGCTGCCGAAAGCATTGTAAAGGTACAGGGGGACATCCAGAACTATCGGGGGCGTAATCAGCTGAAGATCAGGCAAATTCGTCCGGCTTCCGAAGCTGACTCTGTAAAACTCTCGGATTTCCTTGAAACAGCTCCTGTCAGCCAGGACGAAATGAGCAGCAAGCTTACGCAATATATTTTCGAAATGAAAAATCCAAATATCCAGAGAATCACCAGACATTTATTGAAAAAGAACATGAACGCATTCATGGAGTATCCGGCAGCGACAAAGAATCATCATGAATTTGTATCAGGTCTTGCCTACCATGTGACCTCCATGCTGGACCTAGCAAAGTCAATCGCAACACTCTACCCGAGTCTTGATAAGGACCTTTTGTACGCTGGAGTCATCCTTCATGATCTCGGAAAAGTCATAGAGCTTTCCGGACCTATTTCAACGACATACACAGTAGAAGGCAATCTTCTCGGACATATATCGATCATGGTCAACGAAATTGGCAAGGCAGCGGATGAATTGGGGATCTCAGGTGAAGAAGTAATGATCCTTCAGCATATGGTCCTCAGTCATCACGGCAAAGCAGAATGGGGCAGTCCAAAACCTCCGATGATCAAAGAGGCGGAAATCCTGCATTATATCGATAATCTCGATGCGAAAATGAACATGCTCGACCGAGCGCTTTCAAGGGTGAAACCAGGTGAGTTTTCTGAAAGAGTGTTTGCACTTGATAACCGGTCATTTTATAAGCCTGTATTCCATAAGTAAGAATCTAAACCCCTGCCAAACTGTGCAGGGGTTTCTTCTTCATTGAAGGGGATAAAGGTTATAACCGTCTTTAACTATCAACGCTAATTTCTGCGGCAATGGCATATTCTTAATTAAAGCCACATATGTTTTCTGTAAGAGTTCAATTTGGACAACCTTTAAATGGAGGGTATGAAAAATGTCAATTCCAATCTGGGTAATAGCAGTCGCAGCAGGGATCGTATTCAGCGCGTTCATGGCGGTCAAAACAGGAAAAGAGGAAAGAGAACAAGAAATGGAAAGCATTGAACGAGAGGGCGAGCTCTATATGAAACGGCTCGAGCGGGAAAAAGAACGACGTGAAAATTCGGCAGAAGCATAAAAAAGCACTGGCTCCAGAATTTCGGAGCCAGTGCTTTTTTTATGAGATCAGCCTGTCTAATTATGGCTGTGTTGGTGCTTCTGCTTCAGGGAACTCTGCAGCGCCTTTAAGGTCTTTATCCTTGATCTTAACATTTGCTTTGTCAAGCTCACGCTTCAGTACTTCCTGGATTTTATTAGAGTCAAGCTGTGCTAGCTTTAGGTCATACTCTAATTTGTCCTTCATTTTATCGTATGATTCTTTTTCTTTCTTCTCTGTGACCTTGATGATGTGGAAGCCGTGCTGTGATTTGACAGGTCCACTGATTTCATTCACGTCAAGAGCATAGGCAGCCTCTTCGAATTCAGGAACCATTTTGCCAGGTCCGAAGAACCCAAGGTCTCCGCCATTTGCAGCTGAACCAGGGTCTTGAGAATACTCCTTCGCCAGGTCTTCGAACTTCGCGCCTTCATCGAGCTTTTTCTTGACTTCCTTAGCAGTCGCTTCATCTTTTACAAGGATGTGGCTCGCCTTGATTTCAGGCTTGTACTCCTCATAACGTTTCTTGACCTCTGCTTCACTAACCTTTACATCTTTAAGGGCTGCTTTTTCCATAAGCAGCTGGTCTTTAAGCACTGCTTTTAACTCTTCCTCATCCTTAAGCTGGTTCTGCTGAAGTACTAGCTCAAAGTTATCTCCTAGCTCTTCTTTAAGCTCGGCCACTTTTTGTTCAACTTCTTTGTCAGTTACCTTATAGTTCTTTGAAAGAACTTTTTGGTAAAGCATTTCCTGGAGCGCTTGCTCCCCATATTTTTCCTTCATTGATTGATAAAGTTCTTCTTTAGTAATATTACCTGCTTTTGACTCAACGATTACTTCAGAAGAATCTGCATTATCATTACTGCATGCGCCTAATCCCATGACTCCGGCCGCAACCGTGAGGGAAATGATCATTTTTTTCATGGTGAACAACTCCTAAAAAGAAAATTCGAGTGGCCGTTTTTATCCACAAAGTCTACTATACCATATTTTTAATTTTCCACAAAAAATAAACACTGGATTTATTTTACTATTCTGGAGGGATGGGCGGATATCTATACCGTTTGTTCACATGTGCATAGGATGTAAGGAAGAGAAAAAGGAGGTATTTGTCATGGGCCACTATAATTCAGGATTTGCCTTGATAGTTGTCTTGTTCATTTTGCTGATTGTTGTTGGTGCAGCTTACCTTTAAACAACAAAATGCATGGAAAGCAGGATAACTGCCTATGCGGAAATGAACTTGCTTGAATAAGATATCATAACCACTTTGGAAGGAGGTGTTAATATGGGTGCAGGATACGGCGGCGGCTTTGCGTTAATTGTCGTGTTATTCATTCTGTTAATCATCGTGGGTGCAGCTTGGCTTTAATTTCTGAGTAGAGTATGGGGGTGCTCTCGTCCCCCATATTTCTGACACATGTTATTAAAGCAAGTTCTTAAAGCAGAAAGGAGGAACCTCAATGTCTGGAGGAGGCTTTGGATACGGCGGCGGCTTTGCATTGCTAGTTGTCTTGTTCATTCTGTTAATCATCATCGGTGCATCTTGGCTGTAAGATTTGATGAGGCGATGCTTTCTGCATGCCTGATTAATAAAAATAGTCTTTGTGGAGACCGAAAATAAAAAGCGGTGAGGATGTCCTCACCGCTTAATTTATGTTAATAGTATTTTATGATTTCAACTTCAAGAAATGTCTAGTTCCAGCGCCTAGCACCTCGAGACGCTTGGCTAGTGTCGCCTCCTAGAAACGCAGAAACTTCAACTCCGTCGGCAGAAGCAAAAAGCGCTTCTTTGTCGGACTCTCCAGTTTCTGCGTTTCTGAACAGTCGGCTATACTTTTCGGTTTCGGTCCTGCCAATGAAGTCAAAGAACGACTTCACTGTCATGCCCTCCAGCGCTTGTCGAAGTTGACCACGGCGCTTACGCTTTTCGTATGTAGTCACGTATACAAAATTTCAACGAAAGATGAAATAAGCAAAATTGTAACTAGGATATTGATCGTCCTGAAAATTTTAGCATGTTTGTCTTCCGGGATTTCCTTCTGGATGCAGAGGGAATCTGTTAGCTTATTTATATAGAAAAGAATGAAGGCTGCAAAAAGGACAAACACAAATAAAATGGAGATCATCGAAGAATCCCTCCTTATCAATCTTTTTATCTTAAATACAATAACAAATATTCAAGGAAAAAGATAGTTTTTTATAAAGCGGATGATTAGTAAGTTAGTGGAGGGTGAGAATGAATTTTTTAAATTCATTGCAAAGATAATATAAAGTTTGAATTTTTCGAAATGTGAGATAATGAGCATTTAAATGGAAGAACAAAAAGCGGAAGGATTCATTTTTACAACCGCTTTATAGGATGTTGTCGGCTGAAAGCGAAACCGTTTTTCAGCCAGAGGAAGTGAACAATGCTAGTGTATCTTGGAAGTAATCCCTTCCTCTATTTACGGAGCGAAACTGTGTTTGTCTATCTTAAGCATACTCCTTCTCAGCTGGATCGATCTTTTTAAGCGTTCCGTCCTCGTCTGTAAACTTTCTGTCAATATTCGAGAATGATTTCTCGAATATCTCCATGAAATCATCGCCATAAATATTCCTGACAATCGCCATGATTTCAATAATATCAGGGAATTTTCCATAGAGTTCCTTTAAGGGCATAGCACCTGAAAAAACTGCATTCTTATCAGGTTCGTAGCTTTCCATTAAAGCGAGCAATACGCCTTCGCCTTCTTCGGTTAACTGGATATACGTATTCCTTTTGTCGCTTTCCTTTTTGGAAAACTTTAGATAGCCACGTTCTTCAAGTTTCTTAGAAAAGTTGAAGGCAGTGGATACATGCATCACGCCAAATTTGGCTACATCAGAAATCGAAGCACCATTCAAGTGATAAGCAATCCATAAAATATGATGCTCATTGATATTCAGGTCGAATGGCTTTATCCATTGCTGCCAATCCTTTTCGACAGACTTCCAAAGGGCTTTACTTAACTGGGCAACTCTCTGGCTAAACATCATCGCTTCTTTCATAGTATAATTTTTATCTCCCATTTTCATATTCACCTACTTTATTATTTCTATTTTCATTATGCCAATAAAACAAAAATTAATAAAGATATAAATTTACTAAATTTTTAGAATTTGTTATTTTCCCACTGTAGTCTGGTGTAATTATGTAAAAATTGATAGGTCATAATAAAAATGCCATTTGCATAGTATATTTTTTCTTCAAAAAATAGGAAAATCCTTCCCGATGAAAAAATTTAGTTGGAGGGAAGGATTTCTCCTTTTATTTTTCTTCTGAATTGGCAGCCAATTCAGATTCAAGATCTGAAATGGATTCCTCCAGCTCTTTGATATCTTCCTGAAGGGCCATTTTATTTTCCTCTGTTTCAAGTTTCCATTCCCAAAGAGCGGTTTTTACATCGGTGACAAAAGTTTGGATGGAAGCCTTTCCTTCTTTGGAAGCAGTTGCCACCGTATTTTTTAATTCCACAACGGAATCCTTGATGTCTTTAAGAGACCCGATATACTCATCCTTATTCGCCTTAAGTGTCCTTCTTGTCTCATAACCAGACTTTGGCGCTGCGAGCAGCGTTGCAATTCCAGCTGCCACTCCTCCAACAACCATTCCCATTAAAACTGATTTTGCTTTCATGATTTGACCACCTCGTCATTTTTCTGTATATGTTCTGCAAAAGGATTCAAATTCCTCTATTCCTTCTATATTTAATTTCCTATTCTCGGGCAAATAAACGTTTTATGCTTCATAGGCTCAATTTAACAGGCATAAAGATAAATTAGGTTCATGTACAGAGGATGGAGAGGAGGGGAGCGGGGATTTTTGTTAGTATCGTATTTTTCATCAGTATTGCTTTCTTTTTGGGGGCAGTCCATAATCTCCTTGCATTGAAGAAACCAGGCATGTATCCTCCGAAGATGCTTCTGCGAAAAAGGGCTGGCACGTTCGCAGGCGGGGGAGCCATTTTTCTATTGCTCGGGATTATCTTTTATTCATTTCAGTAATGTAAAAAAGCCCCTGTCCTCAAGCTTAGGACAGGGGCTCTATGATTTAATTGATTTCTGCAAGTTTTGCTCGTTTAAAGATATTGGTTGCCACTGGATAAAGAATGGCCATGAATACTGTGTTAAAGGCAGCTGCAGGCAGAACGACTCCCGCGAAAAGGGCGATGAATGGTCCAGGAAGGCCCACTAGGAAGTAAGCTGCTCCAAGGAAAACAATCCCGGAAGCAATGGTTCCGATTGCCGTCAGGCCAGCTGCGATATATACTGATGACTTGAATTTTTTCAACGCCAGCAGGAGTGCCAAAAAGACAAATGCCGTTACAGGCTTGTCGATGATATTTGGAATAAGTCCGCCAGGGAACGTTGTAGTCAATCCAGAAATCAAACCAGTTACAGCTCCGATCAAAAATACACTTTTCTTGTCAGGAAACATAAGGACCCCAAGGAACATCATGGTAAGCATCATATCTGGCTTCATTCCAAGGATAAATCCGGGTACAACAGTGTGCAGCACTGCACCCATCCCAACTAATAGTGATAAGGCTACAAGGTTTTTCGTATTCAATTCTCATCTCTCCTCTGCTATTCTAGCTAACTATAGCTCCTCCTGCAGTGCTCTCAATGCCTGCAGCGAAAAGCTTGCTACTATTATAACATATATTTTAGGTGAGTAAAGGTATAATATTCTGTTAATTTCTTAGCCTGAAATCATTCATGAATTTCGCCAGTTTTTCGACATGGCCGAGCGAGACGGCATTGTATATGGAAGCCCTGCAGCCGCCAACAGATCTATGGCCGGCCAAACCAATAAAGCCTGCTTCCTCTGCCTCATACAGGAAGGAGTCGGTCAAGTCTTCGTTTTCCAGCGTAAAGGTGATATTCATTAAAGAGCGGCTCTCTTTTTCAGCATGGCCCTTATAGAATCCATTACTGCTGTCGATTGCTTCATAAAGCATTGCTGCCTTCTGCTTGTTTTGCAGTTCTAGCTGTTTTACCCCGCCAATGGATTCGGCCCATTCGAGGACTAGCATCAGAAAATAAACGGACAGAGTAGGCGGAGTGTTGTATAGCGATTTGGAGTCAGCCTGCACCTGATAATTGAGCATTGCAGGCAAATCCGGCCTTGAACGTTTGAGCAAATCCTTATGTATGATCACTACTGTGACACCGGATGGACCCAGATTTTTCTGCGCACCAGCGTATATGAGCCCATAGGAAGATATATTGACAGGACGGCTTAAAATGTCACTGGACATGTCCGCAACAAGCGGAACGTTAACTTTTTCAGGCAGGTTATGCCACTGGGTACCGAAGATCGTGTTATTCGTCGTGATGTGGAGGTATGAAGAGCCAGGTTTTAAATTGATTTCTGAGAAGCTGGGGATTGATTTATAGTTAGAAGATTTTGATGAAGCAATTGCCTCCGCACTCCCGATTTTTTGTGCCTCCTTTAATGCTTTTTCAGACCATGTGCCAGTCATGACATATCCTGCAGTCGATCCTTCTTCAAGAAGATTCATCGGTACCATGGTGAATTGAAGACTTGCACCACCCTGGAGGAGAAGCACTTCGTAATCATCCGGAATGTGGAGGAGGTTGCGCAGCAATGACTTTGTCCGGTCATTGAGTGCTTCGAATTGCTTGCTGCGGTGGCTAAGTTCCATGACTCCCATCCCGCTTCCCTGGTAATTCATCATTTCTTTTTCGGCCCTCGCCAGCACAGCCTCAGGCAAGGCGGCAGGTCCGGCATTAAAATTCAGTGCACGTTTCAAGATCATCCCTCCGGAAAAATAAAATTGCAGTGTTTCATTAATGCATTAAAGTTATTATCATGCTAACAGAAAAAGAAGGGAATTTCTAATGTTTTCAGAAAAGTTTAAACAAATTTCAAGAAGTTCGTTTTGCCTTACATATGACGAAAAGAGCAAAATAGCTGTATGGACAAGTTCTCCATTGCTTTTCAGAGAAGGTCAATTGGACAAAAACGATGGAAGAGCGGCAAAAAGTGTCCGATAGGAAAGCTCTATCGGACAAACACGAGGGGAAAACGGCAAAAAGTGTTCGATAGGAAAGCTTAATCGGACAAACACAAAGTGGGCAGCCAGAAAATTGTCCAATATAAAAGTTGTTTCTAACCAATAAAAAAACTCCCGCAAGTGCGGAAGTCTAGATTTTACTGTTGATCTCGGCAGCGATTTTCTGGTAGTCGTCTGCAGTATATTGATCCTGGTGTGTATTCCAGACAGCCCCGAAACCGTCTCCATTGCCGTAGCGAGGAATCAGATGCATATGGAAGTGGAAAACAGATTGGCCGGCTGCTTCGCCATTGTTCTGAAGGACATTCAGCCCGATTGGCTCATAGGCAGCCTTGATCGCATTGGCGACTTTAGGAACAGCCTTAAAAACATTAGCTGCCACTTCATCCGTTAACTCATACACATTTTCTTTATGTACTTTTGGGATGACAAGTGTATGTCCTTTCGTTACCTGGCTGATATCGAGGAATGCCAAAACGTTTTCATCCTCATATACCTTTGCTGAGGGAATGTCGCCATTGATGATTTTACAAAAAATACAATCATTCATATGTTCCACCCTTTCCATTAATCATGTTTCTGGTATTTTATCATATTTTGCCAATAAACATAAAGAAAGAAAGGACAGGATCCGTATGGATTCCTGTCCCTGAAGGGGGAACTGATTACTGTTTATTGACGTTCTTTAGCAGGTTTACCTTTGATAAACACCTCATTTTCAATTCATTCGAATTAAAAGAATGATGGGTTATTTCTCAGTACCTGGTTCAATCGGACCATCCCCTGTCTGCTTTAGTCGGTTTCACAACTTATAAAGCGGGAAGTGATCTGCGACACACACCTCATTTCAAAATGTGGAGTGATGTTACTGAACGGCTGGGTTAACATTTACGTAGCGCAATGCAACCATCCCCTTGTTTGAACGTGGTAAATCAGTGTGCTTATAAATCGAATAATATGTCTTTTACAGACACCTCATTTCGAATTATTGCTCGTTCCCCTTCAAGAATTATGATGCCCCGACTGGCAGTTTATATGTAAAAAAGTTCACCACTTACTTGAAACTTTTCTTAAATGAGATGCATTTGTTAAAATAACGGTACACGACTATGAACTGGAAGGGCGTTGCACATGTCTTTATTGGAAATAAACCAGGTTACCGGCGGATACACGAGGAATCCTGTGCTGAAAAATGTAAGCTTCACAGTCAATAATAATGAAATTGTTGGATTGATTGGCCTAAACGGCGCTGGAAAAAGTACGACGATCAAGCATGTGATTGGATTGATGGAACCTCAAAAGGGTGATATCAAAATCAATGGGAAGACATTCATTGAAGGGAAGGAAGAGTACAGAAAGCAATTCACTTTTGTACCTGAAACGCCTATCCTGTATGATGAATTGACGCTCGAGGAACACCTTCGATTGACAGCGATGTCCTATGGCCTTAAGGAACAAGAGTATGAGCAGCGCATTGAAGCTTTGTTAAAAGAGTTCAGGATGAGTAAGAGGCTGAAATGGTTCCCTGCCCATTTCTCAAAAGGAATGAAGCAAAAGGTGATGATCATGTGCGCATTCCTTGTACAGCCATCACTCTATATCGTTGATGAGCCATTTGTTGGCCTTGATCCTCTAGGAATTCAATCTTTGCTGGATTTAATGGACAAGATGAAGCGAAATGGTGCGGGCATTTTGATGTCGACACACATCCTGGCTACGGCTGAACGGTATTGCGATCGTTTTGTGATTCTCCATAATGGAGAGGTACGGGCACAGGGGACACTTGAGGAATTACGGGAACAGTTCAATATGCCCGGCGCTACACTTGATGACCTGTATATCCAGCTGACAAAGGAAGAAGACTATGTTTAATCCGCAAGACTTATGGAAGGAGCGCTTCGGGACTTTTGCGAAGGAAACCGGGAGCTATCTCCGTTATATCTTCAATGGTCATTTAATGATTGTCGTCCTGTTTTTATTGGGAACAGCGGCGTTCTACTATCAAGATTGGATAAAAACACTGCAGTCCGATTTCCCGGCTGCGTGGATCATTGCGTTTATTCTCGCAGCTGTACTTACATATAGCCCTGTCCAGACATTCCTGACCGAAGCGGATAAAATCTTTCTTTTGCCGCTCGAAACAAAGCTGGGTGATTATTTCAGGAAATCGGTCATTTTCAGCCTGAGCCTGCAGTCTTATCTTTTGCTTATGGTGCTTGCGGTTTTAATGCCTCTTCACGTAAAAGTGCATGGTGCAGACTTCAAGTCGTTTTTCATCCTGCTGATTGCTGTGATCCTGATAAAACTGGTCAATCTATTGATTCGCTGGCATGTCCAGCATTATATTGAATCAAGCGTGAAAATGATGGACAGCATCATTCGTTTTTTTATCAACACGGTGCTGATTTATTTCATCTTCTCAGGGGCTCAAATTCTATTTGCAATAGTTCCTGCACTGATTTTCGTTTTCCTATATCTGTATTATAAAAAACAGACTGCGGACAAGGGACTGAAATGGGAGCAATTGATTGAGGATGAAGAGCGGAGGATGAATGCCTTTTACCGTGTTGCCAATATGTTTACGGATGTTCCAAAACTCCGTGACAGGACCAGAAGGCGGAAATGGCTTGACTGGCTGGTCAATAGGATTCCTTACCGACAGGACCTTGCATTCAGCCACCTTTATATAAGGACATTCGCAAGAGCCGGGGATTATTTTGGCTTGCTCGTCCGTCTTACCGCAATTGGAGGAGCTGCGCTTTACTTCCTCACATACGGGCCAGGCCAAATTTTGTTCGCCTTGCTTTTCATGTATTTGACAGGGTTTCAGCTCTTGCCGTTATGGAACCATCATGAAAATAAACTTTGGGTCAGTCTTTATCCTTTATCGGAAAAGTCGAGGCGGAAATCCTTTACGAGCCTGCTGCTGGGCATATTGATTTTTCAGACGGCCGTGTTTGCAGGAATGGTCCTGATTAAAGGAGAGCTCGTATTTGGCGCCATCATTTTGGCTGCAGGCGTCGCTTTTGCATTGTTTTTTGTCTATTTTTACAGCATCAACAAACTTAAATCATGATCATAAATCCTTTTCATAATGGCTCCCAGGCTTTTATGAAGAGGATTTTTTTGCAACAAATGTGATTTAAATACGTAAGTATTAGTACGAAAAGGAGTGAAGAGACTTGAATGAGTATGAACTGAGGGCATATGATGAGGTAATTGCCTGGAAGCGGAAGCTGAATAAACGATCTGGAATATTGGCGCGTGCCTCAAAAAAAGCTCAGACAAAAGTGAACCAGCTAATCCCGGAAAAAGTCCATCAAATCCTCACGGAAAGTATTAAAAACATGGTCAAAGCAACACTTGCTGGCTCGAATTTAACAACGAAAAAGCAGCAGGGAACCGGTTTGACACTTGCCAGCAAGGACGAATTGCTGAACAAGAAACTATCAGGATATAAAAGGACGGCAGCTGTCGAAGGGGCAGGCACTGGTGCTGGCGGAATATTGCTTGGAATGGCAGACTTTCCGCTGCTGTTATCGATTAAAATGAAATTTTTGTTTGAAGCTGCCTCCATATATGGTTTTGACCCTTCGAAATATGAAGAAAGGCTGTTCATCCTCTATGTATTCCAGCTGGCATTTTCGAGCGATGCCCAAAGGAAGCAGACATTGGATGTGCTTGAAAATTGGGAAAGCCGAAAATCAGAGTTGCTGGAACTGGATTGGCAGCAATTTCAACAGGAATACAGAGATTATATTGATTTTGCCAAAATGCTGCAGATGATGCCGGGGATTGGAGCGGTGGTAGGTGCCTATGCTAATTACAATTTGCTTGACCAGCTTGGAGAAACAGCGATGAATGCCTACCGGATGAGGATCCTGCAGACACCGCCACAGATGTGAGAGGCTGGGTTAACGGGCAGGCCTGAAATTATTTCGTGAGCCCGACACCAAAGCGCCTATGAAGCCTGTAGGAAGGCAAAAGGGTGTTGGTCCGTTAACAGGACCCTTATCGGCCATTAAGCAGCTCTGGGTGAACACGAAATTATGTTTTTCTTCGATTTCTGTCCCAATAAAAAATCTGACTGCAGCCAAGTGATTTGTCTGCAGTCAGATATAGTAAGATTTTTTTACGCTAATGTTTCTTGATGGTTATGCTGTTCCTTCGTCTGGTAGTTCAATGTGGCTGAGCAAAGCGCTTTTGCGGCAATGAGCATTGCTTTTTCATCAATGTCGAACCTTGGATGGTGGTGGGGGTAAGATTCAGCACTTTCCGGTTTTGCTCCAGTGAAAAAGAACGTCCCTTTCACATGCTGGAGGTAGTAGGCAAAGTCTTCACCACCCATTTGCAGGTCGCTTTCTTCAATTTTGGTCACTTCCGGCACTTTTGAAGCGCAATCAATCAGGAACTCGGTTTCTGCTGCGTGGTTCACTACAGCTGGATAGCCCTTATCATACAAATACTCATAGGTACAGTCGGATGCCAGACATGTTCCCTGAACAACTTTTTCGATTTCGGCTGCGATAAAATCGCGGGTGTTTTCATTGAATGTCCTCACTGTACCAACCAGTCTGGCTTTATCGGCGATGACATTGAAAGCATTATCTGCCACAAACGAGCCCACGGTTACAACGGCAGAATCGACGGGATCCACACGCCTGCTGACGATTTGCTGCAAGTTGGAAACCAGCTGTGCTCCAGCCACAATGGCATCCTTTGTTTTATGTGGCTGGGCACCGTGTCCGCCTTTGCCCTGGATTGATATCTCAAAGCGGTCTGCTGCTGCCATGATCGGACCGATGCGATATTGGACAGTACCTGTCGTCTCACTGGCCCACAGGTGGGTGCCAAAAATGACGTCAACACCTTCGAGGCAGCCGTCTTCAATCATCGAAATGGCGCCGCCTGGTGCATACTCCTCAGCGTGCTGGTGAATCATCACATAAGTTCCGTGAAGATTTTCCCTTGCTTCATGCAATACCTTTGCCAGGACCAGCAATGTCGCTGTATGGCCATCATGTCCACATGCATGCATAACGCCCGGAACGAGGGATTTGTATGGGACATCCTTTTCATCCTGGATTGGAAGGGCATCAAAATCAGCTCTAAGTGCAACTGTTTTGCCCGGTTTGGCTCCATATATTTTTGCGACTACCCCGTTGCCGCCAACATTGTTGCGCACTTCAACCCCAAGCTTCTCATAAAAGGCTGCGATATACCTCGCAGTGTTCTCTTCCTGGAAAGACAATTCTGGATGTTGGTGCATAAAGCGGCGGATTTCCACCATTTCCGGATAAAGATCTTCTATTTTCCTAAAAAGCTGATCCTGCAATTGGTTCATCTCCTTATGTATAATAGTTTGATAATTTTAATAATTATAACATGATTAGAGAATAATAACATTCAAGAATAACAGCAAAAGAAGCTCCCTGATAAAGGAGCTTCATATATAAATGGTGCCATTGAATGGCAGCCAGTGTTTTCAAGCTAAATCAGGAACATTGCCACAATCGTGGTTACGATCAGTCCGATGGTGACAGGCAGGAGGTTGCGCCTTGCCAGCTCGAATGGATCCACACCGCAAATAGCGGCTGCCGGAATAAGTGCCCAGGGTACGAGGGTGCCGCCGCCGACCCAAATTGCGGCAATCTGTCCGAGTGCAGTCAGAGTTGCTGCACCGGCGCCTATGGCAGTCGAGAAAATTGCTGCGACCGATCCAGCCAGGGATATGCCGGAAAATCCTGAGCCATCCAGACCGGTTATCGCTCCCACTGCTGTAAGTGTCACGGCTCCGACTTCGGCATTAAGGGGTACGACAGAAGCCAGCGCCACCCCCAGGTCATTGACGATTCCCTGGGACGTCTCCGGAAGGAACTCACCAATGATTTTCATGAAGCCGGAGTCGCCGAGATAGAAGAAGGCGGCAATCGGGATGACAGCCCCAAAAACCTTGAATCCAAACTGAAAGCCTTCAATGAGGTAGCTGGTCGTTTTTTCAAGACCTTTGTTCTTGTGAGCTGCAAGGGAAATTAGAAGCAGGATGAAAATCGAGGTTCCGCCAACAAGAGCAGTCGCATCGCCGCCCTGAAGGTCAAGGATGGACATTGCGGCAACATCCGCTACGAACAAAACCGGTACCAGGAGAGCGAAGAACTTCTTCGCACCATCTGTCAGCAAGGTTGGATCACTAGTTTGTTTTAATTCAACATCAACGGAACCGCTGCTTACTAATTTACCGCTTTTCAAATCCCTTTTTAACAGATAAAATGCGGTCACCGTCGTAACAACCCCCATGACAATGACCAGTGGGATACTTGCCTGAACCACCGAACTGACGGGTATGCCGGCAGCATCAGCTGTCAGCTTTGGAGCAGCCTGAATGACAAAGTCCCCGGAAAGGGCAATTCCGTGTCCAAAGAGATTCATAGCGACCGCTACGCCAAGGGCAGGAAGCCCGACTCTTACCGCGACTGGTAAAAGGACAGCGCCCATCAAGGCTACTGCTGGAGATGGCCAGAAAAACCAGGATATGCACATCATGACGATCCCAATCGTCCAGTATGCCAGCGCTGGTGTTTTAATCAACCTGGCGAAAGGCGAGATCATCGCATCGTTTATCCCCGTCACGGTAAGCGTCCTGCTCATCGCCACAATGATGGAAATTACAAGAATGGTAGGCAAAAGCTCAGTGATGGCATATATAAAACTATTGAAAACACTGCTGACCGAGCCGCTCAAAGAGCCTGTCGCGACGATGGCCAATAAAAAGATTCCGAGGATCGATACAAGCGTTGTATCTCTTTTCATGACCATGAACCCGATGATCAGGAAGATGAATAATACATATATCCAATGAAGTGCTGTTAATTCTATAATCATAAAATATTGCTCCCTTCTGAATGACGTACTGTTACCTGCCTGCATTGAATAGGCAAATTTCCTAATTAAGTACTACAGAATATGATGGAAGCAGAAAGGTGTGAGAAGGATCCTGTAAAAAAAATTATCAGTCCCGGGACGGAGGCGAAAAACTTCTCTGGAGGGGAGAAATAATCTTTTCCTTTTCTTAAAATAGTTATATCAAGCAAGTTTACTAGTGAATTAAAGGGATTTTTTCGAATGAAAAAGAATAATAGAGTAGGAAAGCAAGAAAGAAGGGGAAAGTGTTGCGTACTCGATCGGTGAATCAAATAGCAATGGCTATTGGGCTGGCAGGCGTGGGAATCATTCTTTTGCTCGTCAATTTAGGTGTAATTTCCTTGGAAATAAAAGAGCTTTTTGTCGTTTCTTATCCTTTCGTGCTGTTGGTTTATGGGCTGGTGGCTCTTCTGAAAAAGCAGTTCGGCTGGGGATTGTTCATTGTTGTTTTTTCATCGCTTTTGGTCATGGACCGTCTTGATGTGATTGACTTCAAACTCCTGGACGTGTGGAAGCTCTGGCCGCTGTTCCTGATTTATTTTGGGGTAAGCATGTTAATCGGGAAACGGAAGTTTAAGCTTATCTACCAAACAGAACTGCCATCAGCTAAACAGCTTGAGGATTTTCAAGGAACCGAAGGGAATTCCACTAAGAAAATTCGGGGTGCCTCAATTGGCAAAGTAACATTCAAAGAGCAAAACTGGGCAGTTGAACCAATGGATCTTTATAATATGGTCGGTGAATACTTTATTGATTTCAGCAAAGGCTTCATTCCCGACAAAGAGACGCCGATCAGGGTAAGAGGCTGGGTGGGTGAAGTGAAAATGCTCATCCCGGAGGGAATCCCGGTAAAAGTAAATGCCGTGATCGGCGTAGGTGAAGTAAAGCTGTTCGATTATGCTCAGGAACAAATCAAACATGTGATTGCATATAAATCAGATGACTATGATGATGCCATCAGGAAATTGAACATCACCATTGAGTTGAAGATCGGTTCTGTCAGAATCGACCGTGTTTAGGGGGGAGTGAAATGACAAGTATCCGCTTATGGTTTATTCAGACTTTCTTGATGATGGCATTCATCACTTCCCTCATTCTCTTCATTGGCCTGCAGATTTTCTTATTCATGGTGCCTGACAGCGGCCTCACAACTTCGATGACCTTTTGGTTTTGGCTGTACAGCTTTGTCGTCCTGTCGGCAGCGGGATTCTATTTCAGCCTGCGTGGGAGCTATACAATTAAAGGGCGTCTCAGCGATATCTTATTATTTATTGCTACCTTGCGCAGGGGGAAATTCACAGAAAGGATCATCACCGATGAAAAAGATGAAATCGGCCTGATTTCGGAGGAGCTCAATCAGCTGTCAGAATATCTTCAGGAACAGGTTCATTCCCTGCAAAAGATGGCAGAGGAAAAAACTGAACTGTCCAAAACAGCCAAGTCAGCAGCAATCATGGAGGAAAGACAGAGGCTTGCCAGGGATCTGCATGATGTAGTCAGCCAGCAGCTGTTTGCCCTAAGCATGATGTCATCTGCTTCACTCCGTTGGTTCGATCAGGAACCTGGAAAGGCCAGGAAACAACTGGAGCAGATTTCCGAGATAGCAGGCAAGGCCCAGGGAGAAATGCGGGCGCTCCTTCTGCATCTGAGACCAGTCCAATTAAGCGGGGAGAGTCTTTGCGAAGGAATCGTTAAACTCATTCAGGAATTAAAGCAAAAAACAAACCTTGAATTTGAGGCAAGCATTGATGAAATCGAAAACATTTCCCAGGCTGCAGAAGAGCATATTTTCCGGATCGTCCAGGAAGCACTGTCCAACATCCTGCGACATGCAGATGCGGCAAAAGTGAAAATCTTGCTTGCAGAAGAGAATCAAACGATTCATCTATATATTGGCGATGATGGAAAAGGCTTCGATATTCATGAAGAAAAGATGGCATCTTACGGCTTGAAGACAATGCGGGAGCGTTGCGAACAAATTGGCGGTACCTATACTATCCGTTCAAAAGAAAATGAAGGTACATATATAGAGATCAGGATACCCGCTATGAGGAGAGAAGAATAATGGGGAAAATCAGAGTGGTCGTGGTTGATGATCATGAAATGGTCCGAAAAGGCATCCTTTCCTATTTGGAGACCGAACCGGGCATCGAAATTGTCGGGGAGGCGGACTGCGGTGTAAAGGCTGTATCACTGGTGAAAGACTCGAGGCCGGATGTCGTCCTTATGGATCTTTTAATGGAAAAAGGCACGGGGATTGACGCAACCAGGGAGATATTAAGCTTTTATCCGGAATGCAAAATCATTATCATAACAAGCTTTTACGATGATGATCAGGTTTTTCCGGCAATTGAGGCAGGGGCATTCAGTTATATGCTAAAAACCGCGACAGCAGCAGAAGTCATTGCGGCAATTGAAAAAGCTGCCAGAGGAGAAACGGTGATTGAACCAAAGGTAGCCAACAAAATGATGAGAAAACTGAGGCCGCAAGAACGCAAGCCTCATGATGAACTGACAGAACGTGAGCTGGATGTCCTGAAATGTATTGGCGAAGGCATGACAAACCAGCAGATCAGCGAAGAACTATTCATTGGTGTGAAAACAGTAAAAACACATGTATCCAATATACTCGGAAAATTAGGTTTATCAGACAGGACACAGGCTGCCGTTTATGCAAACCGGAACGGATTGATCAAGATGCCATAAGGAGGGGAGGGTGTCATGGGATGGCATCCTCTTTATTATTCAGCTGAGATAAAGGCACTGATAAGAGCAGGGAACAAAAAAAGCGCCATCCATCACACAAATGGAGGCGCCAAAAGGCGGAAATCATTCGCCTTCAATATAATACTTTGATACATACGATGCACTCTCGAAAATATTTGGCTTGGCGCCATCAATGCCAGCCTCTGTGCCGCGATTCTTATGTGCATGGGCATAGGCCTTGGATTTTTGCCAGTTTTCAAATGAGCTTTCTTTATCCCAGATGGTCATGATGATGTAGGTATTGGAACTCAATGGCCGCAGTACACGGATGGCGACAAATCCTGGTTCGTTCTCAATCATCCTTGGCCGGTTCAGGAAGCGGTCCTCAAAAAGCGGCCTGCCCTCATCGGTTACAGGGATATTATTAAAGACAGCAAAACCTTCATGTCCGAGTGGGCCGGCAGAATCGATCACCTCATATTTCCTCGGAGAACTGAATAATGTTTTCCCTTCCGTCTCATGGACAAGGATGGATGATTCGTTGTTGTTCATCAGGACCATGTTTTCGCCCTGGTGTTTTTCTTTTAATTTCAACAAAAAATCAGCTGTTCCTGATGTAATGAATAGATTCATCTTTTCACCTCATTTTTAAAATTAAGTTCTTCCTTCTATTATAATGATTTTCCCACTTTAATCTATTTTCCCTGTTTTAAAGAAGCTAAAAACAAAAAAACGTCTAATTTTCGACAATTTAAAGCGTTTCCTATGAAATGGGGGCGTAAAAACGATATAGTGTAGTTAGTTTGTTTTTTTATAAAAATGAAGAAGTCTGTTTTCTCATTGGAAATAGGTGTTTTTTATTTCAATCCTTTTATATTACAATGGAATACAGACATTATTGAAAGGTGGACCACACTTAATGAGCAAGATAATCAATGATACTTTCTTAAAAGCAGCCAGAGGGGAAAAAACGGACCATGTCCCTGTATGGTATATGAGACAAGCTGGCCGTTCCCAGCCTGAATATAGAGAGATCAAAGAAAAATATTCCCTCTTCGAGATCACTCATCAGCCTGAACTTTGCGCATATGTAACAAGGCTGCCGGTAGAACAATATGGTGTTGATGCCGCCATCCTTTATAAAGATATCATGACTCCGCTACCAGCTATGGGCGTAGAAGTCGAAATCAAATCAGGCATCGGGCCAGTAATATCGAATCCAATCACATCGCTGTCAGATGTGGAGAAATTGGGCACAATCAATCCAGAGTCTGACATTCCGTATGTTCTCGATACAATTAAGCTTCTTACACAAGAGCAGCTGTCTGTTCCGCTGATCGGGTTTTCCGGTGCACCGTTCACACTTGCAAGCTATATGATCGAAGGCGGACCTTCTAAAAACTATAACAAGACAAAGGCATTTATGTATGCACAACCGGAAGCATGGTACGCATTGATGGAAAAGCTAGCCGATATGGTGATTACTTATGTCAAATCCCAAATCAAAGCCGGAGCTAAAGCGATCCAGATCTTTGACTCATGGGTTGGCGCATTGAATGTCCAGGATTACCGCACATTTATTAAACCAGTCATGAACAGGATTTTCTCGGAACTGAAAAACGAGAATGTGCCATTGATCATGTTTGGAGTGGGTGCAAGCCACCTTGCCCTGGAATGGCATGACCTTCCACTTGATGTAGTTGGTCTTGACTGGCGTTTGCAGATAAGCGAAGCTCGTGAGCTTGGCATCCAGAAAACGGTCATGGGAAATCTTGATCCGGCGATTCTGCTTGCGCCATGGAACGTAATTGAAGAAAAGGCGAAAGCGATCCTTGATCAGGGAATGGCACAGCCTGGCTACATCTTTAACCTTGGACATGGTGTCTTCCCATCAGTTAACCCTGATACGCTGAAAAAATTGACTGCATTTATCCATGAGTATTCTGCCTCAAAGCTGGGCAAATAGTTTCTATTTTCAATCAGAGCATTGGATTTGGTAAATTAGAGCTATTTTTGGCAGAATAAAAGCTTAGAGACTGGAAAAAGAGGTGCAATCATGACGAAGAAAAAAATGGGTTTGCTTGTGATGGCATATGGCACACCTTACAAAGAAGAAGATATAGAACGATACTATACACATATCCGCCACGGACGTCCGCCGGCACCGGAAATGCTTGAAGACCTGCAAAATCGTTATGAAGCGATTGGCGGGATTTCTCCGCTTGCGAAAATCACTGTGGAGCAAGGCGAGAAACTGGAACAGTATTTGAACAGCATCCAGGATGAAGTTGAATTCAAAATGTACCTTGGATTGAAGCATATTGAGCCTTTTATCGAAGACGCTGTAAAGCAAATGCATGAAGACGGAATTGAAGAGGCGGTCAGCATCGTGCTAGCTCCGCATTTTTCAACCTTCAGTGTGAAGTCCTATAATGGCCGGGCAAAAGAAGAAGCAGCCAAGCTGGGCGGACCTGAGATCGTCTCCGTAGAAAGCTGGTATGATGAAAAGAAATTCATCAAATACTGGTCTGACCGTGTGGCAAAAACGTTTGCAGAAATGCCTGCTGATGAGAAGGAAAACTCAGTCTTGATCGTTTCTGCCCACAGCCTTCCGGAGAAAATCCTCCAGATGGGCGATCCATATCCTGCACAATTGAAGAAAACAGCAGACTTGATTGCCAAGCAGGCCGGTGTAAAGAATTACGCGGTAGGCTGGCAAAGCGCCGGCAATACCCCGGAACCCTGGCTTGGACCAGATGTCCAGGATTTGACAAGAGAGCTGTTTGAAGAGCATGGCTACAAAGCTTTTGTGTATGTACCAGCCGGATTTGTTTCCGAGCATCTTGAAGTGCTGTATGACAATGATTATGAATGCAAGGTCGTGACGGATGAAATCGGGGCCAGCTATTACAGACCGCCAATGCCGAATGCAGAACCGGAATTCATTGACGCTATGGCAGATGTCATTTTAAAGAAGCTGTCATCTTCAAGCCAAATCTAGTAAAAGAAGGCGATTTACCGTGACAGATACGAAAAGAGTGGTAATTATAGGGGGAGGCATCACTGGTTTGGCTGCTGCGTATTATTTGCAAAAGCATGCCAGGGAAAACGAGCTTCCTTTGGATGTAAAACTGGTGGAAGCCTCCCACCGTGTTGGCGGGAAAATGCAGACCTATGTAAAAGATGGCTTCGTCATTGAAAGAGGGCCGGATTCCTTTCTTGAACGAAAAGAAAGTGCAGGCCGTCTGGCGAGAGAAGTCGGCTTAGGTGATAAATTAGTCAATAACAGTACAGGCAAATCGTACGTGCTCGTTAAGGACAAGCTTCACCCTATTCCAGGCGGAGCCGTGATGGGAATCCCTACTCAGATCGGTCCATTTGTTACAACAGGTTTGTTTTCATGGCCGGGTAAATTCCGGGCTGCCGGCGACTTCTTCATGCCTCCTTCCAAAGTGGAAGGAGACCAGTCACTCGGGGAGTTTTTCCGTCGCAGGCTTGGTGACGAAGTGGTCGAGAATTTGATAGAACCTTTGCTCTCGGGTATTTACGCCGGGGATATTGATAACATGAGTTTATTGTCCACTTTCCCGCAATTTTATCAGACAGAGCAGAAATACGGGAGTCTGATACTTGGGACTAAGAAATCAATACCGGCCCCGAAAAAGAAGCCTGCTGATAGCGGACAGGTGAAGAAAAAAGGGATGTTCCTGACTGTGACGTCTGGTCTGCAGTCGTTTGTTGATGCGATCGAATCAAAGCTTGAGTCAGGTTCAGTCATCAAGGGAATCCGGGTCGATAAAGTGAGCAAAAAGGAGCATGGTTACCGTTTGAAGCTGAGCAGCGGTGAGACGCTGGATGCAGACAGCATTCTTGTAGCTGCACCGCATGAAGCAGCCCTGC
This sequence comes from Mesobacillus sp. AQ2, assembly GCF_030122805.1. NCBI lineage: Bacteria > Bacillati > Bacillota > Bacilli > Caryophanales > Bacillaceae > Mesobacillus > Mesobacillus sp. AQ2. Next base: position 1,349,270 of record NZ_CP126080.1, read on the forward strand.
ATATGTTCGCTGATCATGAACACATCTTTGACCCATTCCGCGACATGCCTTCAACATCAGTGGCAACGGTGGCGATGGCGTTTCCGGAAAGTGTCATAAAAGAAGATATCGATGGCACAGGTTTCGTCGTCTCCAGGAACAGTGATTACACAATCACAGCCTGCACATGGACACATAAAAAGTGGCCCCATACGACACCAGAGGGAAAAGTTCTGCTCCGTCTTTATGTCGGCAGACCAGGTGACGAGGCAATTGTCGAGCTGTCGGATGATGAAATCATAAAAATTGCATTGGAAGATTTGAATAAAACAATGGATATTCAGGCGCAGCCAGACTTTGCGGTCGTTTCCCGCTGGAAGGAAGCAATGCCGCAGTATACGGTCGGACACAAGCAGAGAGTGGCAAATTTGAAGACTGACCTTGAAAAGGAACTTCCTGGCGTCTTTGTAGGAGGAAGCTCTTTTGAAGGAGTCGGTCTTCCCGACTGCATCGACCAGGGGGAAGCTGCGGTCGAAAAAATACTTGGATATTTGCAGCTTAACCGATAAAAAACCCTTTTCTAAGGGTTTTTTATTTTACATACTTGCCACAGTGAAAAAGATGTGATAAATTAACTTGTGACGAAATGACCGTTTTTCTCATTCAGTCATTTTATGGAGGTGTAATCATGGCAATCGACCGGAGGCAGCAGATCATTGATGCGGCAAACAACTCTTTTTCTCTTTACGGCTATAAGGCAACGACAATTGATCAGGTCGCAAAGCTGGCGAATGTAGGGAAAGGGACAATCTATACTTTCTTCAAAAATAAAGAAGAGCTTTTCGATGAAATTATTAACGGCCTTATCAAAGAGATGGGAGAGGTCGCAAATGAAGCTGTGAATCCAGCAGATTCTTTTTACGAAAATGTCCACAGAGCTTTATATCGGCTGCTGGAGTTCCGTAAAAAGCATCAGCTGACGATAAAGCTTTCCCAGGAAGCACGGGACATTGGGACCCCTGCTGTTGTGGAGGTCATGGATAAGCTTGAATCTGCCATCCTGGGTTTCATTAAGGATAAAGTCATCCAGGCAATCGAAAAGGGCGAAATAAAGGAATGCGACCCGGAAATCACTTCTTTCATCATGATGAAGCTTTATATTGCATTGATTTTTGACTGGGAAAAGAAAAACAAGCCGCTGGAAAAAGCGCAAATTTCAGAGCTGTTTGAGTTCTATATTTTCAAAGGATTGTCTCATTAGGAGGGAGTCCTTATTTTCAGCACATAATTGACCAAATGAATAAAACGGTCATTTATTTTATCTAGGAGGATTAAGATGAGAAATAAACTGTTCACCCAAGAATTGCTTGCTATTTTTCGAAATAAGAAGCTGCTGATCCCGATTATTGCCGTCTTGTTCATTCCGGTTTTGTACAGTGGAATGTTCTTATGGGCATTCTGGGATCCATATGAACATCTTTCCGATCTTCCTGTAGCAGTTGCCAACAGTGATGCTGGGTCAACGATTGATGGAAAGAAGCTTGAACTCGGCAATGACCTGGTGGATAAGCTGAAAGAAAACCAGGATTTTGGTTTTGAATTTGTATCAGAAGAAGAAGGGGAAAAAGGACTTGAGCAGCAAAAATATTATATGCTTATCAAAATCCCAAAAGATTTCTCTGAAAATGCTACAACATTGATGGATGAACATCCTGAGAAACTCGAACTTGTTTATATGCCTAATGAAAGCTTCAACTTCCTATCTGCTCAGATTGGCGGAACAGCAGCAGAAAAAATCAAGGCTTCTGTGTCCGAAAAGGTTTCTGAAACCTATGCGGAAACTATGTTTGACAATATCGGCGAACTGGCCGATGGTCTTGGTCAAGCGAGTGACGGTGCTGCAGACTTGAACGATGGTGCGGTCAAGCTAAAGGATGGCAGCCAGAAGCTTTATGATAATCTATCTGTGCTCGCTAGCAAGTCGATTGAGTTCAACCAGGGAATGAACTCAGCTGATTCTGGTGCGAAAGAATTGGCAAATGGAGCAGGAAAGCTAGCCGGGGGACTTGGTCAATTGGAGGAAGGGGAAACGAAGCTTGAAAATGCTTCAGGTCAGCTTCTTACAGGCCAGAAAGACTTACAGGCAGGAGCTTCAGAAGTAAAAGCTGGTTTAGAGCAGGCAAACAGCAAGATACCAGCATTGATTGAAGGTACTAAACAAATTGAACAGGGTTCTGAGAGTCTCGGCCAAAACCTGACAGCCTGGAAAAGCGGGGCTGATAATGCAGCTGGCGGAGCGGCACAACTTCATGCCGGTATTCAAGAACTGCAAAAACAAATGGAGGCGATGGCGCCTTTATTGAGTGCATACCCTGATAAACAAAAAGAGCTTGCCGCAGCGCTTGCTAAACTCGAAGCTGGAAGTGCAGGTCTTGAGAATGGGACAGCGCAACTTTCAGATTCAGCAGGTAAACTGGCTGCAGGATCTGGGGAATTATCAGCTGGCTTGAATAAAGTCATTGCTGGCCAGGGTGAGCTCCAGCAGGGAATCTCCAAACTTGCAGCGGGCAGCGGGCAAGTAGAAGGTGGGGCTGCGAAACTGGCGGCAGGCCAGGAAGAATTTCATTCAGGTCTGCAGCAGTTCGGTGACAAGCTGAGTGAGGCGAAAGCTGGTTCTGTTGAGCTGGCAAATGGAAGTTCCAAGCTTGTCGGCGGAATGGACCAGCTGGCAGCGGGGGCGGGTGCCATGACGGACGGAGCAGACAAACTGGCATCTGGTGCGGGAGAATTGTCTGAAGGCAATTCCAAGGTAGCGGCTGGGACATCCGAGCTTGCTGAAAAGCTGAAGGATGGAGCAGAAGAAGCAAAGGTGAATCCAAATCAGGAAACCTACAATATGCTTGCTGCGCCAGTAAAGCTGGCAAATGAAAGCTTCAGCTCAGTTCCGAACTACGGAACAGGATTTGCACCATATTTCTTATCTCTTGGCTTATTTGTCGGTGCGTTGCTGCTTTCGATCGTATTCCCATTAAGGGAACCAGCCGGAGTTCCTTCAAGCGGTGCAAGCTGGTTCTTCAGCAAATTCAGCATCCTTGCCGGAATCGGCATATTACAGGCACTTGCAGCCGATGCAATCCTTCTTATGGGGCTGGGTCTTGATGTACAAAGCGTTCCTTTATTCGTGGTGTTCTCGATTATCACAAGTCTGACTTTTATTGCTTTAATCCAGTTCCTTGTGACGTTATTAGGAGATCCGGGGCGTTTTGTTGCAATCGTCATCCTGATTTTGCAGCTTACGACAAGCGCAGGAACTTTCCCATTGGAATTAATTCCAGGATTCCTTCAGAAGTTTAACGCATATTTGCCAATGACTTATTCAGTCCAAGGTTTCAAAGCTGTCATCTCAAGCGGGGATTTCACTTTCATGTGGCAAAATGCAGGGATTTTAGCTGGGTTTATTTTATTCCTGGCAGCAGGAACAGCAATCTATTTCCATTGGATGTTCAAAAGAAAATTCACCATGCTAGTTGAGGAATAAAAAAGGAGCCAGCTCTTAAATGTAGAGCTGGCTTTTCATTTGCAGTTTTATCACTGCGGGAAAGGGATTGTATTACACCCGGAAAACCGGGGAAGGAAAACGAAGGTTAAAACTTTCCTGGGTCCATGCATCCGTCACATTTATTTCCGTAGCATTCATGCTGTTCATCAATTGTTTCTCCACACTCAATGCATTGCTTCTTTGGCAAATTACGAAAGAATTCTACAACATTTTCAATCATGATGTTCCCTCCATTTGAGTAGTTGTTTTGGTACAGTGATATTATTTACTACATTGTATTATAACAGTACAGATGACGTCAATCATAATTTTCTGAAAAAACGGCTAAAGTGAAAAAATGGGCAAAATGAAGTATAGTGAAAGAAAAGTGTGATTATAGGAGGGAATTAATTGAAGCTGACAATAGTAGGATTCTGGGGCGGATATCCTAAAGTGAATGAAGCCAGTACCGGATACTTGCTTGAACACGAAGGTTTTAAGCTCATGATAGACTTTGGCAGCGGCGTTCTCGCGAAGCTCCAAAATTTTGTGCAGCCTGAAGAACTGGATGCGATGGTGCTGTCACATTATCATCCTGATCACGTTGCTGACATCGGTGTACTGCAGCACGCGCGTCTGATCCAGGGTTTTTTGGGAAAGAAGTCACCTCAGCTGCCAATTTACGGTCATACACAGGACAAGCAAGAGTTCGCAAAACTTACATATAAGAACATCACAAAGGGTGTGGCCTACAACCCGTCAAAAAAGCTTGAAATTGGTCCTTTCACCATATCCTTTATCCCTGCGGTCCATCCTGCCCCATGCTATGCAATGCGGATCGAAGCTGGCGGCAAGTCCTTGGTGTATACAGGGGATACTTCCTTTAAGGAAGAGTTCATTCCTTTTGCATCCGGGGCTGACTTATTGCTTTCAGAATGCAATTTTTATGGTAACCAGGACGGCAAGGGTGCGGGACATATGAACAGCTATGATAATGGAAAACTCGCTAATCAGGCGGGAGTAAAGCAGCTGGTACTGACTCACCTGCCACATTATGGTGAAATCGATCAGCTCGTTTCCGAAGCTTCATCACTATTTTCCGGCCCGATAACTTTGGCCAGGGAAGGTCTTGAAATAACCTTATAAAAGGAGAATCAACCATGTTATTTATTGATAATAAAGGAATCACAGATCCGAGGATCAACCTGGCAATCGAAGAATATGCCTTGAAGAATCTTGATATCAATGAAACCTACCTGCTTTTCTATATAAACGAACCATCCATCATCATTGGCAAGAACCAGAACACAATTGAAGAAATCAATACCGAATATGTCGAAAATAACGGCATCCATGTCGTCCGCCGTTTATCCGGAGGTGGTGCCGTGTACCACGACCTTGGCAATTTGAATTTCAGCTTTATCACGAAGGATGACGGAGACAGCTTCCATAATTTCAGGAAGTTTACTGAGCCAGTGGTGAACGCCCTTCGGAAAATGGGAGTAAACGCGGAATTAAGCGGCAGGAATGACTTGTTGGCAGAAGGCAGGAAGATATCCGGAAACGCGCAATTTTCAACAAAAGGGCGGATGTTCAGCCATGGCACCTTATTATTTGATTCAGAAATCGAAAGCGTCGTTTCGGCGCTTAATGTAAAAAAGGACAAAATAGAATCGAAAGGAATCAAATCAATCCGCAGCCGAGTCGCAAATATTTCCGAGTTCCTTTCAAATAAAGTGACAATTGAGGAATTCCGCTCCCTTCTGTTAAAAAATATCTTTGAAGGACTGGATGAGATTCCTGAGTACGTCTTAACAGAAAAGGACTGGGAAAATATCCATGAACTATCAAAAGAAAGATATCAGAATTGGGATTGGAATTACGGGAAATCGCCAAAATTCAACCTGCAGCATTCCCATCGCTTCCCGGTCGGCCAGATAGATGTCCGATTTGAGGTCAACAAGGGAATCATTGATCAGTGCAAAATCTATGGAGATTTCTTTGGTGTAGGCGATGTCACTGTGATTGAGGACAAGCTGACAGGAATAAAATACGAGAAATCCCAGATTGTCAGTGCGATGGAAGATGTGGACATCAAACATTATTTCGGAAATATTTCTAAAGAAGACTTTATTAACTTAATATATTAAATTTTTGAACGCGGTGTTGATACACCGCGTTTTCTGTTTTATAAATATAAAATGTTAGAATTCTGACATATTCTCCTTGAATCCATAATTTTCTTTCAATATAATATATTTAGAAAACTTTTTATTAAGTTTGGTGATTGAGTTCACCGCAAAGGGGGAAGGGAGTTATATGAATCTTTCATCACAGCTTCATCACACTGCCTCAATGCTGGGCAATAAGCCGGCATATTTTTTCATGGATAAAGCAAGTACCTATGCTGAACTGGATGCGTCCGTCACAAAGTTTGCATCTGGCCTTGAAAAATTAGGGGTAAAAAAGGGCGATCATATTGCCTTGCTGCTAGGAAACTCTCCACATTTTGTCATCAGTTTGTACGGAGCGCTTAGACTCGGTGCAACAGTCATTCCCATCAATCCAATTTACACCGCAGATGAAATCGGCTATATCCTGAACAATGGTGATGTAAAAGTTGTCGTCGGTCTGGACATGATGCTGCCACTCGCTGAAAAAATGCATCAGCACCTGCCAAATGTCGAATACTTTGTCATTGCTGAGACTGGCAAAAGCCAGATGTCTGAAGAAGAAATGTCCAAGCTCACATTAGGTTCGAAATTGAAACCGTTTACACATGTTATTGGTTCCGGTGACCTTGCCTACAAAGGTCCTGAGTTGAGTGATGATGATATTGCAATCATTCTTTATACATCAGGAACGACTGGAAAGCCTAAGGGTGCAATGCTTACACACAAAAATCTGTACAGCAACGCCCAGGATGTAAGCGATTACTTGAGGATGAACGAAGATGACAGGGTGATCACTGCCCTGCCGATGTTCCATGTCTTCTGCCTGACCGTTGCCCTTAATGCACCATTGATGAATGGCGGAACATTGTTGATTGTTCCTAGGTTCAGCCCGGCAGAAGTGTTCCGGATTGCCAGGGAGTACGAGGCCTCTGTATTTGCAGGCGTGCCGACCATGTACAATTTCCTTTTCCAATATCCAGAAGGAAATCCGGATGACCTTAAATCACTAAGACTGTGTATTTCAGGAGGTGCTTCACTTCCGGTTGCATTGCTTCAGAATTTCGAGCGAAAATTCAATGTCATGGTTTCAGAAGGTTATGGTTTGTCTGAGGCGTCACCGGTTACATGCTTCAATCCACTCGACCGCCCGCGCAAGCCTGGTTCAATCGGAACCTCAATCGTGAATGTTGAAAACAAGGTCGTCAATGAAATGGGAGATGAAGTGGCTCCTGGAGAAGTTGGCGAATTAATTGTCCGCGGCCCGAATGTTATGGCAGGTTATTATAAGATGCCAGAAGAAACAGGCGCTACTATCAGGGATGGCTGGCTGTATACAGGAGACCTCGCCCGCATGGACGAAGAAGGTTATTTTTACATTGTTGACCGCAAGAAGGACCTCATTCTTGTCGGCGGTTATAATGTATATCCCCGTGAAGTCGAAGAAGTATTGTACAACCATCCGGATATAGTAGAGGTTGCCGTACTAGGCGTACCAGATCCGAATTTTGGCGAAGCAGTAAGATGCTATGTTGTCAGCAAAAATCCTGAGCTGACAGATGAGCAGCTGCTCGAATATTGCCGCGAGCACCTGGCGAAATACAAGGTGCCAAGCGCAATTGAATTCCTTGAAGAGCTGCCGAAAAATACAACCGGCAAAATTTTAAGAAGAGCATTGAAAAATCAGGTACTGCAAGGAAAGTAATCTTTAAGAAAGAGAGGCAGGCGCCCGTGCCTGTCTCTTTTTCAGCATTTGGCAGGAATTTTTATTTCTCAGATAGAATGTCAATGAAGAAGGAGCTGATAGAATGGGGAATATTGATTTCCAATTGGAAGGACATACAGCAATTGTGACGCTGAATCGACCGGAAGCATTAAATGCTTTTAATTATGACACACTCGACGAATTACAGCGTGTTATTGAAGAAATCAGGACAAACCGTGAGGCCAGGGTAGTGATTTTTACCGGAGCGGGTGAGAAAGCATTCAGCGTCGGAGCTGATTTGAAGGAACGCCGCACACTGTCCGATGAGGAAGTGAAACGCAATATCTATAAAATCGGCGAGGTCTTCACAATGGCAGACCAGCTTCCGCAGCCAACAATCGCAGCGATCAATGGATTTGCCTTTGGAGGCGGAATGGAGCTCGCGCTTGCATGTGATTTCCGCGTTGCTGCTGCCGGGACGCAAATGGGGTTGACAGAAACGAGCCTGGCAATCATACCTGGAGCTGGAGGAACACAGCGGCTGCCAAGGCTGATCGGTCAGGCAAAAGCACTCGAGCTGATCTTAACAGCGAGGAGGCTTAAAGCGGAAGAAGCACTGGAATATGGCCTCGTTACCGCTGTAGTCAAAAAAGAAAGCTTGCTTGAAGAATGCATGAAGTTTGCCGAAATGATGCTGGCGAACGGGCCTGTGGCACTGCAGCAGGCAAAGTACGCAGTCAAGCAGGGAATGAACGGAGACCTGCAGACAGGCCTGCAAATAGAGCGCAAAGCCTACGAAGTCACAATCCCGACAGAAGACAGACTCGAAGCACTGGCAGCTTTCAGTGAAAAACGGAAACCCGATTTTAAAGGAAGGTAACTGAACACGGCCGCGGCCGTGTTTTTTTGAAAAGTCATTTAGGTTCTGCATTATATCAGCGGATATCCGAATATATCGACCACATCCAACGATATATCAGCGGATTCTTCATTATATCAACCACATGACGAGAGAGAGAACACCTACTCGCTTTTTACTAGAGCCTGCCAGTCAAAAATAGATATTTCGATTAAAGAAACACTTTTCCATGGTGCTGGAAATATGTATAATATATTTTAATTGATTAAAGGATTGTAATTTATACATATTAATAGAAAGGCGGGAAGGTCGTGGAAAGTACATTGGCTGTAAAGCAGGCAACAGATTTTAAAAAAGGGATTCAATCAGGGATCAGTATTGCGATAGGGTATATGCCGGTTGCGCTTACCTTTGGCTTGATCGCCAAGACAACGGGACTTGCTCTCGGTGAGACGGTCATGATGAGCATGCTGGTATTTGCAGGTGCCGCACAATACATATCCTTAAGCCTCCTGGCGCAGGGAATCGGTATTTTTGAAGTTATTCTCACTACGTTTATCGTGAATATCCGCCATTTCCTCATGTCTGCGTCTTTAAATGAGAAGGCGGAAGAGGATACGGTTGGGGCGAGGATGGGGTATTCCTTCGGCATTACCGATGAGACGTTTTCGGTCGCAGCCACGCGGGAGGGAACGGTCAATGCCGGGTATATGTTCGGCTTGAATCTCACTGCCTACTCAAGCTGGGTCATCTTTTCAGGGCTAGGCTACCTTGTCGGGGCCGGATTGCCGCAAACCCTTCAAGAAAGCATGTCAGTCGCATTATATGCTATGTTTGTCGGCTTATTGGTTCCATCGATGAAAACCAATGTGAAAGTTATTTATCTGGCAGCACTCGCTGCTGCATTCAACTCGATTTTCACGATGGCTGAACTAATGTCAACGGGATGGGCCATTGTCCTTGCTACTTTATTGTCAGCTGTCCTTGTAGAGGCTGTAGAAACATTCAAGAAAGGCAGGGGGGCAGAAGCAGATGAGTAGAGAAATCATCATCATGATCATAGGCATGGCTGTCGTGACCTACATACCGAGGATGCTTCCGTTCGTGATGTTCCGGGGAAAAGAACTGCCGCCATTTTTGCAAGGCGTCCTGAAGAATGTCCCTTATGCCACACTGGGAGCGCTGATTTTCCCGGCTATCCTGTTCATCCAGGAAGACATCTGGTACGGCCTGATTGGTGCAGCGGCCGCGTTCATCGTTGCCTTTTTGGGAGCAAACGTCATTGTGGTTGTCATTGGTTCAATATCCATTTTGACTCTATATTCTTATTTTTTCTAGATCTGCATACGTGCAGGTCTTTTTTTTTAGAGGGTTCTTCGTAATCTTTGTGGCTGTCACACCTTGCAGACAAATCTCCAGAAAAGTTTAAAACACCCTTCTTTTTAAAAGTGAATGTCCAATAAAAACAGGCTGGATAATCGAAAAAATAATGAAATGTTGACAAGATGATTGAATAGATTATAATTAACTTTATTAATTCCGACTAAACTAATTAGTTTTATGAGAATAGGGTGATTAGATTGTTTATAGAAATCAGCAATGTCCACAAACAGTACGCAGACAAAAATAATCACCAGGTTGATATTTTAAAAGATATTAATCTAGGAGTGAATAAAGGTGAGTTTGTATCCATTCTCGGCCCATCAGGGTGTGGTAAATCTACGCTTCTTTCAATTGTCGCAGGCCTGACTCCCGCAACAAGTGGAGAAATAGTGGTTTCAGGCAAGAAAATTGAAAAGCCGGGAAAGGACAGGGGGATGGTGTTCCAGCAGGCGGCGTTGTTTCCATGGCTGAATGTGCTTGAAAATGTCATCTTTCCATTAAAGAAAGAAATGCCAAAGAAACAGGCTGAAGAGGAAGCGAAGAAATACTTGCAGATGGTGCAGCTGAGCAATTATCTGTCCCATTACCCCCATGAGCTGTCAGGCGGCATGCAGCAGCGTGTGGCGATTGCCAGGGCGCTTGCGATGAACCCTGATATCCTCCTGATGGATGAACCGTTTGGAGCACTGGATGAACAAACCCGTTCGCGTCTTCATGATCAACTGGAGACAATCTGGTCAGAGACGCAAAAAACGATTTTATTCGTAACACACAGTATCTCTGAATCCATTAAGCTTTCAGATCGAATCATCGTTATGGGGACGAAGCCGGGCGTAATCCTGAAGGATATCAAAGTGGAAATTCCAAGGCCTCGACATGAACATAAAAAAGAAATGGTCGAGCTTGAAGAATATATCATGGGCTTCCTGAAGAAGGAGATCGACAAAGTCATCAGGGAGGAGCTTGCACATGAATCCAAACATTAAAAGAATCATATTTTTTGCAGCAGTCATTGCATTCTGGTACACAGGGAGCAAGCTTGAATGGTGGCTGCCGATCATCCTTCCAGCACCGGAAAAAGTCCTGGAAGCCCTTATAACAGGCTTCCAGGATAAGACGCTGATTTATGACCTGATTGCCAGCTTTAAGCGTCTTGCAGTCGGTCTTGGTCTCTCGCTGGTGATTGGCACAGGGCTTGGTGTCCTGCTAGCCAAATCAAAAACGGCTGATGAGACTCTCGGTACAGTCGTCCTGGCACTCCAAAGTGTGCCTAGCATTGTATGGCTTCCGCTTGCAATCATGTGGTTCGGGATGAACGAGAAGGCAGTAATCTTCGTCGTTGTTCTGGGAGGAACGTTCGTTATGACGCTCAATATCAGAGTGGGCATAAAAAATGTTTCACCTTTATTTATAAAGGCAGCAAAAACCATGGGGGTCAATGGCTGGGATTTATATAAAAGAGTGATTTTCCCAGCAGCGATTCCTTATGTTGTCACAGGTTCAAGACTCGCATGGGCCTTCGCCTGGAGAGCCTTGATGGCCGGGGAATTATTGAGCACCGGACCGGGCCTTGGATACACGCTCCGTTATGCATCCGATTTTGGCGACATGGCTCTTGTTATTGGGGTTATGATCATCATTGGCGTAATCGGTACCATCGTAGACCAGCTTATTTTCCAGCGTATCGAAAAATCTGTTCTGAACCGCTGGGGACTTGAATCATAAAATCAGGAGGGAATCACATGAAAAAAGCTTCGATATTTTTGGCATTTTTAATGGCGTTTGCTGTGCTTCTAGCAGGCTGCGGCACCGGGGGAGCATCCAAATCGAATGGCGAAAAGAAAAAAATCGTCATTGGCTATTTTCCTAACATCAACCACGTTCCTGCCATGGTGGCAAAAGACAAGGGCTACTTTGAGCAGCAGCTTGGGGATGGAACAACAGTAGAGTACAAAACTTTCGCTGAAGGCGGTTCATTCATGACCGCACTGAAAACAGGCGAAATCGACGCAGGACTTGTAGGACCAGGACCGGCGATGAACAACTATACAACAGGAGCAGATGTTAAGATTATCGCTGGAGCATCGACTGGCGGTACCGTCGTTTTAGCAAGAAAGGGAGTCGAAATTAATTCTGCTGATGACTTCGCCGGTAAGACCTTCATTACTCCTGGAGTTGGCTGCACACATGATGTCCAGTATGAAACATATCTTGAAGCAGAAGGCATCACTTCACAGCGTATCGGCGGTACAATGAAGCATCTTACCGGCCAGCCGGCACAGTACGCAGCGATGCTTAAGTCGGGAAAAGTTGATATTGCAGTGGCACCAGAGCCATGGGCAGCAGTGATTGAAAAAGAAACAGGTGCAGAAGTCGTCATCGGATGGGATGAAGTATCCTTCGGAGAAACACTCCCTGCATCCGTAATGGTCACTTCCGGCAAAATGATCGAAGAACAACCAGATACTGTTCAAAAAATTATTGATGCACATAAAGAAGCTGTGAAATTCATCAATGAAAATCCAGCAGAAGCTCAGGAAATCACGATCAAAGACATCAAAGAAACGACAGGCCAGGAGCTTGAAAAAGATGTCGTCGAGCTTGCCTGGGAACGCATTGGTTTCACTACTGAAGTCGACGCACAGGCAATCCAGGACTTCTCGGATTCATCCTACGCTTTGAAGTTCCTTAAAGACAAACCAGACTTCAAAACGTTGATTGACGGCAGCTTCCTTAATTAAAACAAAGAGTACCAGGATCTTTCCTGGTACTCTTTTGCTGTTTGAAAAGATGCCCTTATGCAAGGTGTTTTTCTTTTATAAGGGCACCAGTCAGGTGGAGAGATGCCCTTATAAAAGGTATTTTTTCTTTATAAGGGCACCAGTCAGGTGGAGAGATACCCTTATGCAAGACATTCCAGCTCCATAAGGGTACCATTCAAGCGGAGAGATACCCTTATGCATGGCAATCCCGCTCCATAAGGGCACCATTCAAGCGGAAAGATACCCTTATGCAAGACATTCCAGCTCCATAAAGGTACCATTCAAGCGGAAAGATACCCTTATGCAAGTCAATCCCGCCTCATAAGGGCACCATTCAAGCGGAAAGATACCCTTATGCAAGACATTCCAGCTCCATAAGGGCACCAGTCAGGTGGAGAGATACCCTTATGCAAGTCATTCCCCCTCCATAAGGGCATCATTCAAGCAGAAAGATACCCTTATGCAAGCCAATCCAGCTCCATAAGGGCACCATTCAAGCAGAAAGATACCCTTATGCAAGACAAACTACCCTTATAAGGGTACCATTCAAGCGGAGAGATACCCTTATGCATGGCACTCCACCTTCATAAGGGTATTATTCCAGTGGAAAGAAGCTAACTAAGGGTTCGGTTACATGAACTTTTTTGCCATTTTTACCGGTCATCAATAACTTGTTCTATTTTTGGGACAAAGGATTAAAATAGTTATAGACACGGTTGTACGTAAAGGGGGAGAAGCTATGGCGAGAAAGATGGGTTTTTACGGTGTGGTCGCCTATGTGCTCTATGGTTTTGCGGTGTACTGGTATTTATTTTACTTTGCTGATAGTAATCTTCCATTTGAGTTTGAGGGTTCGAGGGCAGATCCGGCAACATTCCTGAACGGGAGAGAACTTATGCTGAGCGAGGAATACTCGAAGGTCAGGAATTTATTATTCTTCCTGTCTACGCCCTTTGAGTGGCTGTTTTACTTTTTGATTCTGCTTCTGGGGCTGTCTAAAGCTTTTAAGAAATGGGGAGAAGAGACGTCGAAGAATAAGATTGGCCAGACTGCGATCTATTTAATCTGGCTTTCATTCTTAGCCTATCTGGCGACTTTCCCTCTAAGTTACATCAGTTACACCCTTTCCAGGACTTATAATATTTCCACACAGTCCTTTGCTTCCTGGATGAAGGACGAATTGATCGATTTCTGGGTCAATTATGCAATGATGTTTGTGATTGTCATTGTCCTGTACTGGCTTATGAACAAGTTCAAGCGCTTTTGGTGGCTGGTTGCCTGGCTGGTTTCCGTGCCGTTCACTTTGTTTATCATGTTCCTGCAACCTGTTGTGATCGATCCGTTGTACAATGATTTTTCTCCGCTGAAAAATAAAGAGCTGGAGGCAAAGATTCTTGATCTTGCCGGTCAGGCAAAAATCCCTGCGGAACATGTATTCGAAGTGGATATGGCAGAAAAGACTAATGCCCTTAATGCCTATGTGACGGGAATCGGATCCAATTCAAGGATCGTCCTCTGGGATACGACATTGAATAAATTGAATGATGACCAAATCTTGTTCATAATGGCCCATGAAATGGCCCATTACGTGGAGAAACATATATATATCGGGATTGGCGGATACCTATTGCTGTCCCTGTTCGGTCTCTACTTTGTCTCGAAATTGATGAATTGGGCAGTCGAACGATGGGGCAAGGAATTCAAACTGGAGCATCCTGGTGACTTGAGGTCGCTGCCGTTGTTCCTGATGTTCCTATCGATGATCATGTTTGCCGCAAGTCCTGTCTCTAACCTTGTGTCACGCTACCAGGAAACTCGTGCAGACCGGTACGCAATCGAAATGACGGATAACACCGGTGCGGCGATTTCTGCTTTCCAGGAACTGACGAAGGCGGGACTCAGTCAGGTTGATCCGCCTTGGCTGGTGAAAATCTTCCGCTACGGCCATCCAACCATGCTGGAGAGAATTTCGAGACTTGAGGAGTATGAAATTCAGAAGAGAAATGAAATGGAAGATGAATAGCTACCGTGGGAACCCTCAAGCCGAGGGTTTCTTTTTTCATTTAAAAGGATTAAACGCATTTTTATTTCAAGATAATAAAAAACCCCCGATATAGGGGATTTCACTCATTTAAGTTCCAAATTGTTTGTTGAGATCTTTCAACTCTTCCGTCAAATTCAAAAACAGGATTTTGTCACGGTCATCTATCGCTTTGTCGATTCTGGTCATCAATTTTTCTCTTTTGGTATTCAGTTGAATTTCTGAGATTAACATGTCAACATACAGGTCCAGAACAAATGATTCCTTGGCTTTTATGCGTTTCATCACACTGGCCTTCATGGTATCAGAATACGATTTCTCTTTCATTGACCTCACCTCTTAGACCTTTTTTATATTATATGGAGGATTGAAAAGATAATCAACTAAATTTTTATAATTTTTAGAAAATTTTTATCAGAATATTAATTGTGGCTAAAAACGGAACTTTATCTGTTTTTAAAGAAAATTTTAGCAATTATGTTAAAATAGGGTGTAAGGTATTTTTAGGAGGTGAAGGAATGACAGGGAACTCAAGGAATTTAGTAGAAGAATATGAAATAAACCCTTTTACGATGATTATTCTACCTGAAGAATACGGCAGCAGGATTTACTCGAGGGTCATTGAACTGGAGGAGGAGTATGTATCCCCTTTCAGGCCGATAGATATTATCAAAAAAAGCTGCAGATATTTTGGAAGCAGTTATGAAGGCAGGAAAGAAGGAACGAAACAGCTTACCGGGATCACCCATAAAACCCCGATCATTATCGACCCTATAAGCTCCATCTATTTCATGCCGACAAGCTCACCCACAAAGCCGGACTGCATTTGGGTATCACATGAGCATGTGTTGTTCCATAAGAAAGTGGATGCCCAAAGTACACAAGTTACCTTCAGGAACAAGAAGACCAGGATTCTGCCGGTATCCCATCATTCATTCGAAAATCAGCTGCTTCGGACATCCATGCTGCGCACAAAATTCATGCAGCGGATGAAAGAAACTGAACGGAAAGCACTGTACCTTCTGCACGGTCCTAAATTCAATGACTCGCAAGGCTATCCTCATGTCAATCTGGTCAGTGAGGTATATAAAGACTAAAAAGCTAAGGGGAATCCGGCTGGTCAGCCGGATTCTTTTTCAATTGTTCCCAAAGCAGGCTTAAATCGTTTGAAAAGGTAGTGTACCATCAATTCCTGGACTTTGTTGCGGATGCGGGGATTGAAATAATTATGGTGTTCTTCGTATCCTTTGTAAATGAAGAGAAACATGGTGAAGGCATCATCCCGTTTTACTTCCTCAACCTTCAGCTGATTCTTTTTAAGGTAGGTTTTCACTTGTGCGAGCTCTTTCTGTACGGCTTTCATTGTTTCTTCGATTAGCTCCAAATAAGGCTTTTTTAATTTAAATGGACTATTTTCAACGACAGAAAGATCCCGATTGAGCACGACCAGCACCATCGGCAAATAGATGGCCTGTTCCATCATATCGCGGTCTTTTTCAGGAATCCTTGTCATTTTGCTCTGCCCCTTCAATATAAAATAAGAACATCTGTTCGTAATTATCGTAATGGATTTTGAACAGGATTTCAAGAGGATAAAAAATTTTCTTGTATTAACATCTTTTCCAAAATGACAGTAAACTTACAGCGTTGCTGAATAAGCACCTAAAAAGTTTCTTTCTAGAGCAGGAAATATATTTCTGTTAACGAAATAATAATGTAGCAGCATCAATTTTACATTGGAAGGATGGCTAGCAGGATGGAAAAAAGATTGATCAAGGCAGAAGATTTATTTGAATTGAAATCCGTCACAGATCCCCAGTTTTCGCCTGATGGTAAAAAGTGTGTGTTTGTGCAGACTGAGATGTTGGAGAAGAAGAATGATTATGCCTCCAATCTATACATAATTGATATAGACAAAGGCGGGGAGCCGAAACAATGGACCTATGGGGAAAACCGCAGTCAAACACCACGATGGTCACCGGACGGCACGAAGCTCACATTCGTTTCGAACCGCAGCGGGAAGAATCAAATTTTTGTCCTGGATGCAGCTGGCGGTGAGGCAATGCAGGTGACTGATTTCGAGAATGGTGCCAGTGGCCCAGTGTGGTCTCCGGACGGTAAAAAAATTGCTTGTTCCGTCTCATTAAAACCGGATGAGGATTTGTTTGAGAAAGCAGACGAAAAAAAGGATGACAAGAAACAAGAACCGTTCGTTGCTGAGGAAATGAAATATAAATCAGACTCTGCTGGCTTCTGGGATGGGAAGTACAGGCAGACTGTCATTGTGAATGTTGTAGATGGAGAGGCGGAGGTGGTTGCAAAAGGAGAAGCAGACTACCATTTGCAGTGCTGGTCTCCTGATGGCAAGAGTCTTGTATTGTCGGCGGATGAGTCGCCGGAACGGGATTTTTCATTTAAGAGCGACCTATTGCTGATGGACATCAAGTCAGGAGACAAAACAAAGATTACAAATGGCAAAGGGTACTTTGGCAATGCAGTTTTTTCTCCAGATGGAAAATACATTGGCTATATAGGGCATGAAAGGGAATTTGAGAATGCCACTTTAAGCCAGTTATATATTCGGGACATGGAGACTGGGAATGTGCAATGCATTACGGAAAACATGGATATCCTTGTCGGTGACGCTGTTGCGGCGGATTTCCAACAGGGAGCCCACAGTCCGGGGTTGATTTGGGGTGATGACAGTGAAAGCCTATATTTCCTGGCGACCGACCAGGGAAACACTGTTTTATATTTCGCTAACTTAAATGGAGAAGTGTACCCAGCGCTACTCGATCAGCAGCATGTATATGGTTATACACTGGACAGGAAAAATCAGAGGATTGTTGCCGCGATCAGCAACCCGGTGCTTCCTGGGGAACTGTTCCAACTGGAAGTAACCACTGGTGAAATGAAGCAGTTGACCTCAGTGAACGAAAAGTTCCTGGATTCCATTACTTTATCTCAGCCAGAACAGATTTCATTCCAGGCTGGTGACGGCACGCCCCTCCATGGATGGATCATGAAGCCAGCTGGCTATGAAGAGGGCAAAAAGTATCCGCTGATTCTTGAAGTTCACGGCGGCCCGCACGCAATGTATGCAAACTCTTATTTCAACGAGTTCCAGGTCCTCGCGGCAGAAGGCTATGGAGTTCTTTATATCAATCCGCGCGGCAGCCACGGCTATGGGCAGCAATTTGTCAATGCCGTGCGCGGTGATTATGGCGGCGGAGACTACCAGGATGTCATGGATGCCGTCGATTATGCGCTGAAAAACTACGATTTCATTGACAAGGACCGTTTGGGAGTGACCGGCGGCAGCTATGGCGGATTCATGACAAACTGGATCGTCGGCCATACAGACAGATTCAAGGCAGCGGTAACCCAGCGCTCGATTTCAAACTGGATCAGCTTCTATGGTGTCAGTGATATCGGCTACTATTTTACCGAGTGGCAAATCAGGGCAGACCTAAGCAATCTGGAAACATTATGGAAGCACTCACCATTGGCTTATGTGGATAAAATCAATACACCACTACTGATTCTTCACAGTGAAAAGGATTACCGCTGTCCGATTGAACAAGCTGAGCAGCTTTTCATCGCTTTAAAGAGACAGGGGAAAGAAACAAGATTCATCCGATTCCCTGAATCAAACCATGAGCTATCAAGAAGCGGAAAGCCGAATTTGCGCTTGAGCAGACTGGCAGCTATTGTTGATTGGTTTAATAGCCATCTGTAAAAATACGATTACTTTCTAACCCGCGGCGAATCCCAATGCCGCGGATTTTTTTTTGAAAATTTCACCAGAAAAGTTTAAGGTTATAGTGAAAGAAGGAAAATACTATAGATGATGTTTTTCAATAACTATACTCGGAAGGAACTTTCATATGAGATCTGATAGGCACCAGCATAAGAAAAAAAGAAAAAGAATCAGATGGTCCAGCATTTTTTTGCTGCTGTTCCTCCTGGCAGGGGCCGTGCTGCTCTACTCCTATATGCAGTATCGCTCTGGAGTGAATGATTCGGAAGAGGCTGCGAATCAAAATAAGCAGGAATACCATTTTAACGGCGAGCGTGACCGTAACGGACTAACAAATATTCTGTTGATTGGCAGCGATGCCAGAGGGAAAGAAGCTTCCCGTTCGGATACAATCATGATTGCGAGCTATAATCCGGATACAGAATCTTATAAATTGACCTCGATTATGAGGGACACATATGTGGAAATTCCAGGACATGGGATGAATAAAATCAATGCAGCCTTTGCGCTTGGCGGACCGGAATTATTGAGACAGACAATCAAGGACAATTTTGATGTCAGCCTCCAATATTATTCGATCGTTGATTTCGAAGGATTTGTGCGCCTGATTGATGAGGCATTTCCCGAAGGTGTAGAGGTCAATGTTGAAAAGCAAATGTCAAAAGGAATTGGTGTCACATTGGAACCTGGTGTGCAAAGGCTGGATGGAAAACATTTGCTTGGATATGTCCGCTTCCGGCAGGATGCAGTCGGAGACTTTGGCCGAGTCGAACGTCAGCAAAGTGTCATAAAAGAGGTCGGCAAGGAGTTTGCCAGCATCCAGACGCTCCCGAAGCTTCCTAAACTGGTAGGAGTAGTTACTCCTTTCATCAATACCAATATGGATACTGGTGATATTTTGTCGATGGGTAAAGGCCTGATTTCAAAGGATTATCGGGATATTGAAACAATGAGAATTCCGGTTGAAGGGTCATACGAGGATCAGAGGGTGAGCGGTGCCGGTGCAGTGCTGGCGATTGATTTAGAAGCAAACAGACAGGCCCTGGAGGAATTTTTAGCTAAATAGACTGCGGGCTGCTGATTAGAGGTGTACAATCGACTCTATGAGGTAATTAGAAAATAAGATTTTAGATGCCTGCCGACCCAGAAGGTTGTTTGGACAAGGAGATTTCAATGGATGTTGAATGGATGAAAGAATGGTTTACAATTGAAAATATTATGGAGCTGCTCAGCCAGTACCGTTCCTTTGGGCCGATTCCGGGGATTTTGCTGCCGATGCTCGAAGCATTTCTGCCATTCCTGCCGTTGTTTTTATTTGTCATGGCGAATGCGAATGCATTTGGGCTATGGCTTGGGTTTCTTTTTTCCTGGACTGGTGCGGTACTCGGAGCGTTGCTCGTATTTTGGATTTTCCGCCGATATGGCCAGGGACGACTTCTCCGGTTTTTACAGAGGCACCCAAAAGTCCAGAAAGGGATGGATTGGATTGAACGCCATGGTTTCGGGCCGATTTTCCTGATGCTGTGCTTTCCTTTTACTCCTTCTGCCCTCGTCAATATAGTCGCCGGGCTTTCAAAAATCAGCATGGCCCAGTATATGCTTGCTGTCATAGCGGGCAAAATGGTGATGATTTTTACCATCAGCTTCGTTGGCTATGATATTCGCGCCTTAATTACCAATCCGGCACGGACTGCCCTTGTTCTGGTGGTAATTGCCATCCTGTGGTATATCGGCAAAAGAATTGAAGTAAAAATGAATATGAGTGTTCAAAAAAACGATGACTGAAAACAGGATCAGGTTGACAGGTGGTGGATGCAGAGGATGAGAGAAGCAATGAAAAGAGAAGGTGCAGAGTGGATCAAGGCTTTTTCGCTTGGCATTATCTTATTTGTCTTCATAAGAATCTTCTTCTTTTCCAATTACGTCGTTGAAGGGGAGTCGATGCTTCCGACATTGGAGGACGGGAATAAAGTCGTCGTCAACAAGTTGGGGTATGAGACGGATGATCTTGAGCGGTTTGATGTGATTGTCTTCCATGCGAATGAAGAGGAAGACTATGTGAAGCGGGTGATCGGGCTGCCGGGAGACCGGATCGAATATCGAAAGGACCGGTTATTCATCAATGGAAAGAAAGTGGCCGAACCATTTCTGAAGCAGTATCGTGACCAATCGCCAGAAGGTTATTTGACCGGTGATTTTACCCTCGAGGATTTGACCGGAGTTGAAACAGTGCCAGATGGAAAATTATTTGTTCTTGGTGATAATCGCCTCGGCAGCTGGGACAGCAGACAGTTTGGTTTCATTTCGGAAAAGCAGGTGGTTGGCAAGGTCAATCTGCGCTACTGGCCGCTTGAAGAAATGGATATAAAGTTTTGAGATATGCTTCTATGTGAAAAGACTCGTCAAATTTCGAGTCTTTTTTTATATTTTGTATGCTAGACTAGCATCATTATAATATAAACAGGGCGGAGATTATATGCAGGGAACATTGCCATTGATCAAAACAAAGCTGATTGTCCCCAGTTTGCAGGAACAATGGATAAGGCGTGCGGATTTTTCGAAGAAAATGAAAGCGATTACCGAAAAACGGCTGACCGTTATCCAGGCAGGGGCAGGTTATGGGAAGAGTACCGCTCTCGCGATGTATGTCAGGGACCAGAACGAGCAATGCTGCTGGTATACCATCACTTCTTCCGATGACGATATTCTCCCGTTTTTATCCTATTTGACAGCTTCGATCCAAACCTTGTTCCCGGACTTTGGCTTTGAATTAACAGCCTATATGAAAAAGATGGATCGCTATATAAGAGAAGAGGAATTAAGCATGCTCTCTTCGCTTTTCATCAACGAAACCTTGCAAATACCTGCGCCAATTATCGTCATCCTGGATGATTTCCACGCAATAGAACATTCCTACCATATCAATGTCTGGATGGAAAAGCTGCTTGAGCATATGCCAGACCATCTTCATCTCGTCATTTCGACCAGGACGAAGCCGGGTTGGAAGGTTCTTGCCAAAATGAAGGCAAGGAATGAGTTGAATGAGATTTCGAAAAGCGATTTGATTTTTGGCAAGGAAGAAATCGAATTACTGCTCTCTGACTATTATCAAATGACAATCAGTGACGAACAAATCGACCAATTGTACAACATTACTGAAGGCTGGGTCATCGCGGTCGGAATGATTGCTCAGCAGCTGCCTCATCTTCAGAGTCTTGATGACCTTTTAACGGAGCCTGCAAAGTCGCTGGAGGATTTGTTTCAATACCTGGTTCATGAAGTATTCTCAAAACAGCCTCCGATGATTCAGCAGTTCCTCGAGCAGACCTGCATTTTCGAAGAAATCAGCTCTGAAGTATGTGATCACATACTTGGCATGAACGGTTCAGTCCAGATGCTGCAGCAGCTGGCAGCGAAAAACCTGTTCATTCATCAAGTTGGCGAGAACCAATTCCGCTATCATGCTCTTTTCCGTGAGTTCCTCGAGAATCGGCTGCTCACAAACCGGCCAGAGCATTACCATTATTTGATTTTGAACAGTGGACGTTATTTTGAAAAGAACGGACAGTGGGAAGAAGCTTTATACTGCTATGAAAAGGCCGGCCAATATAATGCAGCAGCAGCGATTATGGATGAACAGGGATTGGAACTCCTTGAGAGGGGCAAACTCGAGAATCTGCAGGAGCGGCTGGTAAAAATCCCACAGGAAAATAAAGAGCGCTATTGTTCCCTATTATTCCTGGAAGGTGAGGTTTATCGCTACCGGTCCATGTACCAGCAGGCGGAAAGATGTTATGAAAAAGCGATCCAGACAGCTGAGAGTACCGGCAATGTGGAGTGGGAAAGCAGAGCGCTTGAAGGAAAAGCAAAAATATATCTTGATACAATTCAGCCTCTGAAAGCGGAACGTATTTTGGCCAGGGCAATCGAACTCAGGGAAACAGCAAAGCTCGAGGGCACAGCCAAGGAAACAGGGAGACTGTACAGGCTGCTTGCCGAAAACCTGATCAATTCCGGACAGGCAGTGAAAGCTGAAAAATGGATTGAACGGGCGAGGGCGATGGGGGTGCAGATTGAAGACGGGAACCTTGAGGCTCGTCTCTACCTTAGGACCGGCCGATTCGCTGAGACCAGGAGGATTTTAACGGATATAAAGGGAGTGGATAAGCTCCACCTGCCCCTATCCCATCGGGAAACAGACTTGTTGTTGGCATTGATTGAAGCTTTTACAGGCAATGGAATGCAAGCGAAGATCCTGTCCCAGTCAGGCATTGAACATGGGATCAACAGCAAGGCACCATTCGTGGAGGCGTGCGGCTGGATCAGAATGGGGCATGCTGTTCAGCTGATTGATCAATACGATCTGGAGATGGCAGAAAAATGCTATGAAACTGCACTCGATATTATGGGCCGGCTGAGCATCGAAAGAGGGAAGGCTGAACCGCTGATGGGCCTTTGCATACTCTATGGGTCAAGAAGGGAATATGAGCGTTCTGCCGAGGCTGGAAGAAAGGCGCTGCTTGAAACGGAACAGGTGAAGGATGTTTGGCTTTCTGCCTTGATCACGCTTTGCATGTCAATCTCGGCCATTTACAATGACAGGTTCAAGGAAGCAGCCGAATTCCTGAGAAAAGCAGAGGAATTGTTCTATCAGTGCGGTGATGAGTATGGCAAAATGCTGCTGTCATTCTGGGATTCAGTTCAATATTTTACATTAGGCGATGAAGAAGGTTTCAAAACGGCATTCGCCAGCTTTTTAAAAAGAATGAAAACTGGTGGATATGAATTTTTCCTGAAAAAGAAGACGACATTTGGCCCCCGGGACTTGCAGATCCTCTCCCCGATGCTGATTCAGGCAATGAAGCTTTCAATTGTTCCGGCATATACGGAGAAGCTGATGGAGGATTTAAAAATTCCACGCCTTAATGCCCATCCTGGCTATACGTTAAGGGTTCAGACTCTGGGACAATTCCGTCTTTGGCTTGGGGATAGGGAAGTGGAGGACAGAAGCTGGCAAAGAGGGAAGGCGAAAGAGCTTTTCCAGCTTTTCCTGACAAAAAGGAATCAGTTCTTGATGAAAGAAGATATCTTTCAGATTCTGTGGCCAGCATATGAGGATAAAAATGCAGACAGAGATTTCAAAGTCGCGCTGAATGCTTTGAACAATGTCCTTGAACCTGCACGTAAGGCAAGGGCAGCCCCGTTTTTCGTCATCAGGGATGGGACTGGTTATGGAATAAATCCTCACGCAGCGATAGAGCTGGATTCACGCCTTTTCGAAGAATGGGCAGAAACCGGTCTGGAAGAGAAGAACACCGAAAAATCAATAGAGGAACTAGAGCGCGCATTGCATTTATATAATGGGGATTATCTCCCGGAACGGAGATATGAAGACTGGTGCATCAATGAGCGGGAAAGGCTGCTGGTCTATTTTTTGCGCAGTGCCGAGAAACTGGCACAGCTGAATGTTAGGCGTGAAAACTATGACTCTGCCATCCACTGGTGCCAAAAAATCCTCCACAAGGATCGAACATGGGAGGAAGCGTATAGACTATTGATGTTTTGCTATTATCGAAAAAACAATCGTCCACAGGCAATCCGGTGGTATCGGAAGTGTTGTGACGTACTGGAGGAAGAGCTAGGTGTAACTCCGCTTGAACCGACCAGGCATATGTATGACATGATCATCGAAGGAACGAATGCGTGAGCTCAAAAGGAGGAGAAGGGAATGGAAAGGCAGATTCATAGTTCGCTAAAGGTATTGCTAGTTTCAGATCTTGATCGTGCAAAGAAATTTTATTCGGAAGTATTAGGCTGCGAAGTAACGGACTGGTGGGTAATCCGGGATGGCTTTACAGGGCTTGGAATCAAACTGCTGGAAGCAAGTGATCCAAAAGACGTCAGGCCAAATCCTCCGCCGAAAGGGTCAGACATTGGTATTGACTTATATTGTTATGTCGAGGATTGGAAGGCACTGGATGAACTTTATCACGAATTTAAATCAAAAGGTGCTCCTATAGTGATCGAACCGTGGGTGGATGAAAATAATGGACCCTGGAAGGAATTTGCCATTAAGGACCTTGATGACTACTGTATCGCCTTTGGCGGGACAGATGGCTCATAAGCATTGGTTCAGATTATACAACTGTAACGACCCTGTCAAAATAACTTTTCAGCATCAGCCATCTGGCAGGATAAGTCATGGCAAAGTCAGTGATTGACTGATCTGAATACATGAGCAGGCAATCGATTTGTCTTTTGTGGAACTGCAAGTCATAGAGCAGGGCATGCGGGATTGTATAATGTTCATTCAGCTGATATGGATTCAGCTTTACCGGCACTACTCTTTTTGTTTGAATAAAATCAGCCAGGGCATTTTGCTGGATTTCAAAGCTGTCATCCCGGGTACACCCATTTATATGAATCTGTTCATTAATTAAATAGATAGCTTGCATAAAAAATCCCCTCCGTATTTTTAGGCATTAGTCCAATTATCGCCATAAAAATAGGAGGGGATACTTTTTTATTTGACCTTTTATCTGTGTCTGAGTTTATAGATGATTCCCGCGAGGATATTCGCCGGCAGGAACAATGGATTCGACTGCAGGTTCATGTGCAGGACTTCTTCCTGGACAGGCATTTCCTCATACATTTCACTCAGTATTTGCTTTCGCCTTTTCTGTGAATCTTCCATGGTTTTTATGTACTTGTATTGAATCGGTGTCATGATCGCAGTTGTAATCAGCAATGGCAAACTGAAAAGGATGATAAGAAACCAGAATATAGAATCCATTGAAGTTGCCCCCCTTAATTTCTTATAAGGTAAAATCCCCAGATAGTTTCATATTTTTCAAATTCG
The DNA here is from genome assembly GCF_030122805.1 of Mesobacillus sp. AQ2. Taxonomy (NCBI): domain Bacteria; kingdom Bacillati; phylum Bacillota; class Bacilli; order Caryophanales; family Bacillaceae; genus Mesobacillus; species Mesobacillus sp. AQ2. Next base: position 1,374,327 of record NZ_CP126080.1, read on the forward strand.
CTGTAACTCATTTGTAACTGCATTTTTTTAAGATGATGTCAAAGCTTGTGGCTTTGATGCAACATTTTAAAGGGGGAGAGAAAATGAAAGCGGGTAAACGGAATTTTGCTTTATCTTTTATGCTTATTTTAGTCCTGTTGTTCACGAGTGCCTGTGGCGGATCGGGAACAGAGAAGTCAGGTGGAACAGAAGGAAAAGAAGGGAAGGATGAACCGAAAAACACGGAACCGATCAAGATCGGCGTCCTGGCTTCACAAACAGGCGGGCTTGAGGCTTATGGGAAGCAGACACTTCGAGGGTTCGAGCTGGGTCTGGAATATGCTACTGATGGAACCAATGAAGTAGCCGGCCGTAAAATCGAATTCATTGTCGAAGATACGGAAACAAAACCAGAGGTAGCTGTCCAGAAAGCAACAAAGCTTCTTGAGGAAGATGAAGTTGATTTCCTTGTGGGTTCATCAAGCTCTGGTGACACCCTGGCAGTCCTGCCATTGGCTGAGGAATATGAAAAGATCATGATTGTAGAACCTGCTGTTGCAGACAGCATTACCGGATCCGAATTCAATGAATATATTTTCCGCACAGCGCGGAATTCTTCACAGGATGCTGTAGCAGGTGCTGCTGCAATTGCCAAGAAAGGCGTGAAAATCGCTACTCTTGCACCGGATTATTCGTTTGGCCGTGATGGCGTCTCGGCTTTCAAGGAAGCAGCAGAAAAACTCGGCGCAGAAATCATCCATGAAGAATACGCAGATCCTGCTGCAACGGACTTCACTTCGAACATCCAGAAAATCATCGACCAGAAGCCGGATTACTTATTCGTTGTCTGGGCTGGCGCCAACTCACCATGGAACCAGATTGCTGACATGAAGGTCCAGGAAAAAGGCATTAAAATTTCTACCGGTGCTCCTGATATCGCTGCACTTTCGACAATGGAGCCGCTGATTGGCATGGAAGGCTTTACTGTTTATTATCATGATCTTCCGCAAAATGACATTAATAAATGGCTCGTGGACGAACATAAAAAACGCTTTAATGGCGAACTGCCCGACCTGTTCACTCCAGGAGGCATGACAGCTGCGATGGCAATCGTAGAAGCCTTGAAGAAAACCGAAGGAAACGCGGACTCCAAGAAACTGATCAAAACAATGGAAGGCATGAGTTTTGACACTCCGAAAGGCAAGATGACCTTCCGGGAAGAGGACCATCAGGCACTCCAGGCATTATACGCCATCAAGCTGGAGAAAAAGGATGGAGTCAACTATCCAGTCCCAGTCCTGATCCGTGAACTGTCACCGGAAGAAACGGCTCCTCCGGTACGCAATTAACTTAAATGTCCATAATGAACTTCGGTAAATCAGCCGGAGTTCATTATACTTTTACTCCAATATTCTAAAGGTGGTGAACCAAAGCATGACGGCAATTCTCGAAACAAAAAATCTTAGCATAACATTTGGCGGCCATACCGCGGTGGACTCTGTCAGCATCTCGGTACCCCCTAACCATTTCAAATCGATCATCGGGCCAAACGGTGCTGGCAAGACGACATTCTTCAATTTGTTAAGCGGTCAGCTTACTCCGACCGAAGGACAGGTCTTCTTTAAAGGCAATGAGATTACCAGGCTGTCACCGACAAAAAGGACGAGGGCCGGAATCGGCCGCTCCTTTCAAATCACCAATGTCTTTCCAAACCTGACAGTGATGGAAAATGTCCGTCTTGCGGTCCAGTCGCATGAGGGAATCCGCTATCAAATGCTTAAACACTTCCAATCCTACAATAAATTCGAGGAGCAGGCAGAGGAGTGGCTGAAGCTTGTGCTGCTGGATGACAGGAAGGATGCACTTGCGAGGAATCTGGCCCATGGAGAAAAAAGAAAGCTAGAAATCGCAATGCTGCTTGCCTTGAACACAGAAGTGCTCTTACTTGATGAACCGACAGCGGGAATGTCACTGGAAGAGGTTCCGGCCATACTTGACGTCATCCGTAAAATCAAACAACGGGGCGACAGGACGATTGTATTGATCGAGCACAAAATGGATATGATCATGGATCTCTCTGATACGATCATGGTTTTGTTCAACGGCGCGTTGCTTGCTGACGGAACTCCTGAAGAAATCATGAAAAATGAGACAGTCCAGTCTGCATATTTGGGAGGGTTGCATAGTGAGCACGCTGCTAAAGCTTGATCAAATAGAAACATTCATCGGCCAGTACCATATCCTTCAAGGAGTATCTTTTGAGGTGCCGAAAGGCGAAGTGACGGTACTTCTTGGCCGTAATGGCGCCGGGAAGACAACGACCCTCAGGACCATCATGGGATTGAATCCGGCTGCCAAGGGATCTGTTTTATATAAAGGTGAGGAAATCAAGAGCCTGCCAACCTACACAATCGCCAATAAAGGAATCGGTTATGTGCCCGAAGATCAGGGGATTTTCGCTGACCTGACCGTCGAAGAGAACATCAAGGTGGCAGTCAAGAAAGAAAATGATGAAACCAGTCAGCGGCTTGACTGGATACTGGATCTGTTCCCTGACTTGAAAAAGTTTTGGAACAAGCCAGGCGGACTACTTAGCGGAGGGCAAAAACAAATGCTCTCGATCGCCAGGGCCTATGTAAATGACAATGAATTGCTGCTGATTGACGAGCCAAGCAAGGGCCTTGCCCCGATTGTCGTCGAGAAGGTCATGGAATCGATCCAGCAAATGAAAGAAAAAACGACCATCATCCTCGTGGAGCAGAATTTCATGATGGCCAGCACGATTGGAGACAGCTTCTACATTATTGATGATGGCAGGACGGTTTCGAACGGTTCAATGAATATTCTGCGGAATGATGAAGAAATGAGAAGGAAATATCTCGGGATTGCCTGAGAAAGGGGGAAGCAAGTGTGGATGTTTTGATAAACCTGAGCCTTAACGGCCTTGCCACAGGAATGCTGGTCTTTCTTCTGGCAGCCGGTCTCACTTTGATTTTTGGCCTGATGGATGTGCTTAATTTTGCCCATGGCGGCTTGTTTGCCTGGGGAGCCTACAGCGGGATTTGGATTTATACATCGACAGGCAGCTTTCTTACCGGAATCATTGGTGCCATCCTTACGGGGATGATTCTTGGAATCGTGACGGAACGGTGGATCATCAAGCCGGTATACGGCAACCACGTACAGCAAATTTTGATCACGCTCGGTTTGATGCTTGTTTTATCCGAAATGTTAAAAGTCGTCTGGGGACCGAACCAGATTTCAGCAGCCACGCCTGATTATCTGTCTGGCAGCTGGGAATTCGGCGGAATCATCATCATCAAATACCGTGTCTTCATCATTGCCGTCGGATTCGCGGTGTTTCTCGCCGTCCAATATTTGCTGAAGAAAACAAAGATCGGTCTCGTTGTTCGTGCGGGTGTCATGAACAAAGAAATGGTCCAGTCGCTGGGAATCAATATTCAGAAGGTCTTTATGTTTGTATTCATGATCGGAGCAGGCATGGCGGCACTTGGAGGCATGCTGTTAGGACCTTATTCCGGAGTGATTTATGCCGATATGGGCATGGAGTTCGCCATCCTGGCGTTCATCGTTGTCGTCATCGGCGGCATGGGCAGCTTCACAGGCTCGGTGATGGCGGCAATTTTAGTCGGTCTGTCAGGTTCTTTCATGGCCTATTATGTACCGGACCTGGCACTGGCTGCGAACATGCTGCTGATGGCAGTCGTGCTTATTTTCAGGCCTCAGGGCTTGTTCGGGGCAAAGGGGTGAAGCGGAAGTGATAAAGATGTTTTCAAATCGCATGAATATATTGTATTTACTTGCTGCCGTGTTTTTGGCTGTTCTCCCTTTTGTCTATGACTCAAGGAGCATGCTCATCCTGCTCTCGCAGGTTTTCATTTTTGCCGTGCTTGCGATGAGCTATGACATCCTGCTCGGATACACGGGCATTGTCTCCTTCGGACATGCGATGTTTTTCGGGATCGGTGCTTACACGGTTGGTGTCTTCATGAAAAGATTCGAACCGGAAACGAGCTATTTTTTGCTGGCCGTATTGGTCACGATTTTACTTACAGCACTTGTCAGTTATTTTGTCGGCCTGCTCACGCTAAGGCTGAAAAGCCATTTTTACGCGATGCTGACGCTGGCCTTTGCCGGGTTGTTCCTCGTGCTTGCTGAAAAATGGCGGACAGTCACATATGGAAATGATGGATTCACATTCAGAGTCCCGGACTTTTTAAAGGACCGGACGGATTTTTACCTGATTTGCCTTGGCTCCATGGTGATTGTGTTCATCTTATTGAAAAGGTTCACGAACTCGCCGCTCGGAAAGGTGCTTCAGGCCATCCGGGAAAATGAGCAAAGGACGGAGTCACTGGGATACAGCGTCCTGCAGTATAAGGTCATTGCAAGTGTGGTGTCCGGAGTGATTGCCGGGATCGCAGGAATTTTGTATGCCGTCTCCCTCAGGTTTGTCAACACGAGTGTATTCACGATGGATATCACTCTCGACGCCTTGCTGATGACGATCATCGGCGGAGTCGGAACGCTAGTAGGTGCCATCATTGGCGCCGGGATCATCGAATTCTCCCACCACTGGCTGACAGAACTGGCAAAGGTCCACTGGATCTTTGAAAGATGGATCATCTTTTTTGGAATCATTTATATACTCGCTGTCATGTTCTTCCCGATGGGGATTGTCGGTTCCTTAAAGAAGTTGAAATTCAGCAGGAAAAAGAAAGCACCTGCTTCCTTAAATTCGGATGCCGTCAGTCAGGGCGAGTCATGATGGAGATGCAGCAAGTCACCTCATTCGTGCTCCGCTTCCAGCTTACAGACATTGAAGCCGGAAGCGGCAAAAAATATTGGCGTGTCAAAGTTACCCATGTTCAGGATGAAAAGGAAGCCTTGTTTCAATCAATCGATGAGGCGATGGCTTATATCAAGGGAATTGTAGGAGAATGCTAGTTTTACAGGCAGAGAATGAGCCATTTGCAAGGAGGGCTGAATACGTGCAGATCGGGATTGTCAGCACAGGAATCTATCTTCCGGAAACATATATAACAGGAAGGGAAATTGCTCGGGCAGCAGGAATTCCGGAAATGGTTGTGGAAGAAAAAATGGGAATCAAGAAAAAGCCTGTTCCTGGTCAGGAAGACCATACATGTGAGATGGGAATCAGGGCTGCAAAGACGGCAATCGAAAAAGCGGGTATCGATCCGATGGAGATTGATCTGGTGATCTATATCGGTGAGGAATACAAGGAGTATCCATTATGGACTGCCGGAATCAAGCTTCAGGAAGAAATCGGCGCTTATAATGCCTGGGCATTTGATACAGCATTGCGTTGCGGGACGACAGTCATGGCATTGAAACTTGCCAGGGGCATGATGCTGTCCGACCCTGAAATCAAAACGGTGCTGCTGGCTGGCGGCTATCGGAACGGGGATTTCATCGACTACCAGAATCCGCGGACCCGCTTCATGTACAATCTCGGAGCAGGCGGCGGGGCGATTTTACTGAAAAAGGGCCATCAGGAAAATCTGCTGCTCGAAACAGAAATGATTACTGACGGGTCTTTTTCCGAGGATGTCGTCGTGGTTGCAGGGGGAACGAAAAATCCGCTTTCGGCAGAAAGTCTGAAGCGGGGTCTTTATCAGCTTGATGTCCTCGATCCACAGGGAATGAAAGAAAGGCTGGAGCAAAAGTCGATGGCCAACTTCCTGAAGGTCATCCGTCGGTCCGTGGAAAAAAGCGGTTTTTCAGAAAAAGATATTTCATACATTGGGATGCTGCATATGAAGCGTTCCGCGCACCAGTTTGTTTTACAGGAATTAGGACTAGGTGAATCCAATTCTATTTATCTCGAAGACTATGGACATATCGGCCAGATTGACCAGATCCTGTCGCTGGAACTGGCTGAAAAGGCAGGAAAGCTGAAGGACGGGGATATTGTAGTCCTTGTCAGTGCCGGGATCGGCTATGCCTGGGGAGCAACAACTATACGCTGGGGGAAGGGTGAAGCTTGAATGGAGAAAACGGCTTTCGAATTGAAAAAAGTTGATTTGCCTAATGGTGAAAGCATTGCTTATCGGGAACGGGACGGCGGCGTGAAAAACGTGCTGCTGATCCATGGAAACATGACATCATCAAAGCATTGGGATGTGCTGATTGATCAGATGGATCCGGAGTATAAAGTGTATGCGATGGACATGAGGGGATTCGGCGGCTCGAGTTACCGCAAGCCCATCATGTCAATCAAGGATTTTTCCGATGATGTAAAGCTGTTTGTCGACGAAATCGGGTTAAATAATTTTTCACTTGTTGGCTGGTCGACAGGTGGTGCGGTAGGAATGCAGTTTGCTGCTGATTATCCTGGCTATTGCGAAAAACTGGTGCTGCTCGCCTCTGCGTCAACAAGGGGTTACCCGTTCTTCGGAACGAGTCCGGAAGGCTTGCCTGATCTGGACAATCGACTTAAGACGTATGATGATGTTAAGGCGGATACCGGAAAAACGATTGCTGTCCAGACTGCATACGACGGGCAGAATAGAGGATTTTTAAAGGCGATGTGGAATATGTTGATCTATACCGAGCGTCAGCCGGAAGCAGCACATTATGAAGAGTATGTCGATGATATGCTGACACAGCGAAATCTGGCAGAGGTCTATCATTCTCTCAATAGTTTTAATATCAGTGGTGTTGATAACGGTTTGGGGATGGGGACAGATCAGGTAAAGGATATCCAGATTCCTGTCCTAGTCCTCCGAGGTGACCGCGATCTTGTTGTCACAAGCAAGATGGCCGACGAAATTGTCGAGGATTTTGCAGGTCGTGCAAGATTTGCAGAGTTGAAGAATTGCGGCCATTCGCCACTAGTGGATGATTTGGATCAGCTGCTAAGGCATATCGATGGATTTTTAGCAGAATAGGAAGGTGTTTTTATGAGACTGCAAGATAAAGTAGCGATCATTACCGGAGGGGCAAATGGGATTGGCCTTGCCGCAGCGAAAACCTTTGTGCGTGAAGGCGCACGGGTGGCAATGGCGGATTTTGATGAGGAAACAGGATCACAGCGCGCAGCCGAGCTCAAAGCAGAAGGCTATGAAGCAGCCTTTTTCCAGGTGAACGTCGCTGATAAGGATAGCGTGGATTCGATGGTAAAGGATGTTCTGTCCCATTTTGGCAAGATTGATATTCTTGTAAATAATGCAGGCATCACAAGGGACGGGATGCTGCACAAACTCGCTGTGGAGGATTTTCAGAAAGTTGTTGATGTCAACCTGACAGGCGTCTTCCATTGCGCCCAGGCCGTTGTCCCGGCAATGGTCCAGCAGGGATCTGGAAGAATCATCAATACCTCTTCCGTCTCCGGCATTTACGGCAATGTCGGCCAGACCAACTACGCAGCAACAAAGGCGGGGGTTGTCGGGATGACGAAAACCTGGGCAAAAGAGCTCGGCCGCAAAGGAATCAACGTCAATGCCGTCGCCCCAGGATTCATTGAGACCGGCATGACAGCTAAAGTACCGGAAAAGGTGATTGAGCACATGAAAATGCTCGTCCCGCTCGGCAGACTGGGCTTGCCCGAGGATATCGCGAATGCCTACCTCTTCCTGGCCTCAGATGAATCAAAATATGTGAATGGCACCACCCTCCATGTGGACGGCGGAATCATGATGTAATGTTGAAAAAGCGCACTTGCTGCGCTTTTTTTTATTTTGAGAAGACGTCGAAATTGGAGAGTAAATATTCCAACCGGGAATATATTTGCTGCAACCGTTAAATAAATCATCCCAACCGTATAATAAATTGTCTCAACCGTTAAATAAATCGAGCCAACCGTTAAATAAATCCTCGAGCCGTGAAAAAACCTTCCAACTGGTAAAAAAATTCGATTCCACCGGTATTAAAACTAACTATTCCCACACCAAATGGCCAAAAAGCTCCCTAAAATACCAAAAATGCATTGCACTTCCAACCTTTTCAGTCTGCCGATAATCAGTTTTTGGGGGTTAACTTCCCTCCAAAAGTGGTAAATGGTATAAAAAAGATTGAGGTGCTGTACATGGAAGAGCAAAAACAGAGGTATTACTTCAATATAGAAAGCGGCGAGGTGCTGGATACGCCAGCAGATCAGGAGGGCCATTTCTTCACGTTGATCGCGACAGGAGAGGAAATCAAGGATCTGCGCGAGTACCTGGAAGTGAACTATAAAGCAGACTGGGCGACTTACGGGAATTCCCATCTGCACCCTTTCAAGGACCCGGATCGCGAGCATGCAGAATATGACATGGCCTTGAAGGAGATTTACGCAATGGTTTACAGACTTGGCGATGCCGAGGCAAAGAATCATGTGAGGAATATGGGCATCTTATCAGAAGAAGAGTTAATTAAATAAGCGACCCGAACACCATGGCCATCCAGGCTGTGGTGTTTTTTGCATTCGATGTAACTATCCTGTAACTCCCAATCTTTAAAATAAAACCCATCACGTCGAGAGAGGGAGAGATTGCGGTGAGGTGGGAGCTCGATTGGCTTGAATCAAGAGCGAGATTGACACCGGACGCTGCTGCGATTGCTGATGCCGGTACAGATCAGGAATGGTCGTTCAGGGAAGTCAATGAACGAGCCAAGGCGATCGCGGCATGGATGCAGGGAATTGGTGTCAAAAAAGGCGACAGGATTGCATTGCTTGCGCCGAACGGGGTCAGTTACTTCGATTTAGTATTCGCCTGTGGGAAAATTGGTGCTATTTTTGTGCCGTTGAACTGGAGGCTATCGGTGGATGAATTAGCCTTTATCATACAAGACAGTGAGCCGGCGCTGCTGGCGTTCCATTCGAAATTCACAAAAGAAGTGACGATGGTCTGGGATCAAGCAGGCCAGTGCATCCAAATCAATGGTTCACACTATCAGGATTTGATTACTAGTCCGAAGCAAATCCAGCCTGTCGATCTGGATGAAGAAGACCCGCTGGCGATGATTTATACAGGAGGGACGACCGGAAAGCCAAAAGGTGCCGTTCTGTCACATCGAGCGATCATCTGGAACAGCATTTCGACCATTGCGAGCTGGAACCTGACAGATGAAGACAAGACAATCACCTATTTGCCTTTATTTCACACAGGCGGGCTGAATGCTCTGTCAATCCCCATCCTGATGGCAGGTGGGACGGTCGTGCTGGGGGATGAATTTACTCCTGAAAAAGCGATTGAATATTTGATCAGGCATAAATGTACGATCGTATTGTTTGTGCCGACGATGCACCACATGCTAGTAAAATCAAAAGAGTTCCAGCAAGCGGAATTCAGGGATATGAAATTGTTTTTATCTGGCGGGGCTCCATGCCCGCTGGATATCTATGAAGCTTATAAAAAGAAAGGCCTGGCCTTCAAAGAGGGATACGGCCTGACGGAGGCTGGCCCGAATAATTTTTTCATCGATCCTTCAGATGCGGATGTCAAAAGAGGTTCGGTCGGCAAACCGATGTTATTCACCTCCATCAAGGTCATCAGAGACGACGGAAGTGAAGCGCCAGCCGGTGAAATCGGCGAGTTAGCGATCAGGGGCAAGCATGCCTTCTCGTATTATTGGAAAAATGACATCGCGACCGAAAATGCCTGGAAAGATGGATGGCTCCACACCGGCGACCTTGCCAGACAGGATGAAGAAGGCTTTTTCTATATCGTCGGCAGGAAAAAGGAGATGATCATCACAGGCGGAGAGAATGTTTATCCCCTGGAAATCGAGCACTGGCTAAGCTCACATCCTTCCATCCTGGAAGCCGCGGTAATCGGTGTCCAAGATGAAAAATGGGGTGAAGCCGTGACGGCATTCATCGTCCTTGAAAGAGAAGCAGCGTTAAGCGGAGATGGGGTAAAGGAATATTGCAGAAAAAAGCTGGCTGGCTATAAAGTGCCGAAACAGATCCACTTTATCACCCACATGCCAAAAACGCATGTCGGGAAAATTGACAAAAAGCAGTTAAAGGAAATAGCCAGTAAAAATCAGAAGCCAGTCAGCTGAAAAAAGAATTTAATTTTATATGAAAAACTTTTTGAGTTATGCAACAGAATCAACTAAACTTCCTGCCATCACATCACCAATCAAAAGCATTTCAGCCAGCATTAGCTGACTGGAATGCTTTTTCATTTACAAAAATACATAAAATGATATTAAAAAGGAACAGAAGTGCCAATAACAGCATGACTCCGTGAAACGGTAATACAGCGGCGACTGGGGGAGCCAGGCTTGCACCGGTCAGCAGGATGAATGAATAAAGTGAAAGTGCCTTCGCCCGCTGACTGCTGCCGAAGGACCCAATTAGTGTAATGACGGTGGGGATGACTAGTGAGATGGATGAAACAAAGAAGATGGAGAGAATGATCAGGGCGCTGGCTGTGTGCAGGAACAGCAGGGTGAACGCACTCGTGGAGCCGATTGCCAGCCCGAACATCAGCGTCCTCAGTGTGCCCCATCTATCCATCATTGTCCCGGTGAATAGTGATAGGATGGCACCAATCAATCCGACCAGGCGGATCAGCAAAAGGTCAGATGCAGGTCCGGCAAAGAAACGGCCAATCGCATCGTAGAAAGCGATGATTGCAAACAGGAGCGAAAAGGTGATGACATAGCACTTCATCAACCGCGGCTCTTTTATTAATTGAAAAAATATCATCCCCAGCGGTTTTTGTTCCACAGGCTGTACCGGCGATTCTTTCAGCAGGAAAAAGGCAAAAGAAAAAAGAATTAAATAAACGGCAGCAAAGAAATAGAAGACGGCATTCCAGGAAAAACTTTCAGCCAGGAAGGCACTGGCGACCTGGCCGAAGATGCCGGCAATCAAAAAGCCGGTGTTGATCAGGACCACAAGGATGGTTCTCTGCCGGGCAGTGAAAAGATCATATGAATAGGCAAAGGCAACCGAAGCAAAAGTAGCCAGAGTTAAACCCTGAACAGAACGAGTGATCCACAGGCTGAGCGACCCGACAGAAAAACCGACAGCACAGGTGGCAATAGCGGAGGCCAGCAAACCGAACACGAGAATCTTCCTCCGGCCTGTATAATCCGAGGCTGGCCCGAACGAGAGGAGACCGCAGGCATAAAGAAAAGTGAATAGCCCGCCTGCAAGAACAACATGAGATTCTGGTATCCTAAGGCTATCCGATACCACCGAATAAACGGGAATCAATGTATAGATATTGCTGGCGACCATAATGGCGCACAGCGTCAGTAGGATGGAAGCTTTTTGAAAAAAGCTTATCGATTTCATTTTCATCACCTGCCACATACAATATATGCAGATTCCCCGTCCGATGATGGTTGTTCATTTGCACTCAAGAAGGTCATGCACTATGGGAAAAATTAACGGGCTCTTTGCTTCCAAATCGGCCTGTGAAAAAGGTATAATAGGATACATACAGAACAATTGTTTGGCAGACAAAAGGCGCAGGTGAGAGAAGCGCCTTTTTCGACTTTAGCAGGTGGCTGATTTCATAGATTATTGCTTTTTTGAACATAGCACTTGGATCAACGATGGCTCCAATGTCCTTACAAATAAAAAACAGGCACAGTGCACGTCGTGAAAGGAAAAAAGTTAGGCTTGGAAGATTGTTATTTTACTAGAAGAAAGGGGAAGTCAGATGTCTGTACGTTTAGTACTGGGGCGCTCGGGCAGCGGGAAAACCGAGCTGATCATGAAGGAAATGAAGGACAGGCTTGTTTCGGATCCTCAAGGAGATCCGATTGTCTATCTTGTGCCGGAACAAATGTCTTTCCTGTCAGAATACAGATTATCCACAGATCCTGACCTTGGTGGAATGATCAGGGCACAGGTATACAGCTTCCCGCGCCTGGCGTGGAGAGTGCTTCAGGAAACGGGAGGATACATACGCCAGCATTTGGACAGCGTCGGGATCAGTATGATGATCCGCAAAATCATTGAAGACAAAAAAGAGGACCTGAAAATCTTCCAGAAAGCTGCGGATAAAAATGGTTTTATCCAGCAGATGGAGCAAATGCTGATCGAGTTCAAACGCTATGCCATCAATCCGGAAGAACTTGCCGGAAAAATGGCTGAAGGCTCCGGAGGAAACAAGGCATTACATGATAAGATCCACGACCTGGAGCTGGTTTATCGCCAGTTCGAAGATGAAATGTTTGGTAAATATATAGATTCCGAGGATTATTTCAAGCTGCTCGCCGAAAAGATCCCGGCTTCTGACTATCTGAAAAATGCGGAAGTATACATTGATGGTTTTTATAGTTTCACGCCGCTTGAACTCATGATCATTGATCAGCTGATTGCCTCCTCCAAAAGAGTGACAATCGCACTCCCGGTTGACAGGGATTTCAAGCATGAACAGCCTGATGAACTTCATTTATTCAGGCTGACAGGAGAGACCTGCCAAACACTCTATGACATGATAAGGACAAAAGGCTATGAGCTAGAAGATAATGTCGTGCTGTCTGAACAGCGGCGCTGGCAGGATGAATCCCTGAAGCATCTTGAAAGGGAATTCGATTCAAGGCCGGCTGTACCGTATTCAGGCGAGGCGTCAATCCATATCGCACAGGCAGCCAACAGACGTTCCGAGCTTGAAGGAGTTGCCAGAAAAATCATTGGCCTGGCACGGGATGATGGATACCGCTATCGCGATATCGCTGTCTTGATGAGGGGAAGCGAATACCGTGAAGTACTGGAAACCATTTTTGAAGACTACGGACTTCCATTCTTTATCGACCAGAAACGGAATATGCTCCACCATCCATTGATCGAGCTTGTCCGTTCAAGCCTGGAGACGGTCCTGGGGAACTGGCGGTATGAGCCGATTTTCCGGGCTGTAAAGACAGACCTGCTGTTCCCTGAGGGTGCTGACCTGAACAGGGTGCGTGAACAGATGGATATCCTGGAGAACTATGTGCTTGCATATGGGATCCAGGGAGATAAATGGACGAGAAAAGACCGCTGGAAATATCGGAGAATTCGGGGGCTCGAGTATGACAGTGTGGCCCAGACGGATGCTGAGAAGAAGATTGAACAGGAACTGAATGACTTGAAGCAGTTAATTACTTCACCGCTTCTGCGAATGGCCCGGCGCCTGAAACGTGCTGACACAGGCAGAAAGCTTTCTGAAGCGGTTTATCTCTTCCTGGAGGAGCTCGATATTCCCGCCAAGCTCGAAGCATGGAGAATATATGCGGAGCAGGAAGGAAGGCTGATTGACGCAAGGGAGCACGAGCAGGCCTGGAATGCCGTGATCAATCTCCTTGACCAGTTCGTCGAAATGCTGGGTGACAGCAAGGTGGCACCGAAGCAATTCGTTTCCATCCTTGATGCTGGTTTTGAGTCACTGAGGTTTTCGCTGATTCCTCCGGCAATTGACCAGGTACTGGTTGCCGACATAGAAAAAACAAGGCTTGCCGATGTAAAGGTGGCTTTTGTGATTGGCGTGAACGAAGGCATTCTTCCTGCCAAGATGACCGAGGAAGGAATTTTTGCGGATGACGACCGCGAGCTTTTGCAATCAAAAGGCTTGAAGCTTGCCCCGGGCAGCCGAACTAAGCTGCTGGATGAGATTTTTACGGCTTATAAGGCTTTTGTGACGCCTTCGGAGCAGCTTTATATCAGTTATCCGATTGCCAATGAAGAGGGGAAAGCCCTGATGCCTTCTTCCTTCATCAAAAGGATTTCGGACTTGTTTCCAGGACATCAGACGCATTTCTTCCTGCCAGATCCTTCGGAATTGCCGGAAGCAGAGCAGCTTGAATATGCTGCCGGTGAAAATATTGCCTTATCCTATCTGACATCCCAGCTTCAGCTGAAGAAGCGGAATTATCCTGTCTATGATTTTTGGTGGGATGTGTACGATTATTATATGAAGAATCACCGCTGGGCAGATACAGCCCGGAAAGTTCTTTCCAGCCTGTTTTATGAAAACAGGACGAAACAGCTGTCTGAATCTGTCACGAAGGAATTGTATGGCGAGGAAATCCAGGCAAGTGTCTCCAGGATGGAACTATTCAACAGCTGTCCATTCTCGCATTATGTCCAGCATGGCTTGAAGCTGCGAGACCGGCAGATATTCCGGCTCGAGGCTCCGGATATCGGCGATCTTTTCCACGCGGCATTGAAGGAAATCGCTGAAACGGTGATGGAGCAAAACCTTAGCTGGGCCCAGCTTACAAGGGCACAGGCTGAAGAATTGGCAAGGGATGCTGTGCAAAAGCTTGCTCCAAAACTGCAGAATGAAATCCTGCTTAGCTCGAACAGGCATCATTATATCAGGCAAAAACTTCAGAACATCATCAGCCGCGCATCTCTCGTGTTGAGTGAGCATGCAAAAGTCAGCGGGTTCTCCCCAGTCGGCCTGGAACTCGGCTTCGGCCGGCAGGGTAAACTGCCTCCGCTGGGCTTTTCGCTGAAAAATGGCACAAAGATGGAGCTGATGGGCAGGATTGACCGTGTTGATAAAGCCGAGGATGACCATGGTGTATACCTGAGAGTGATTGATTACAAATCAAGCGTGAAGGATGTCAATCTGACAGAGGTGTATTACGGTGTAGCACTTCAGATGCTCACCTACCTGGATATCATTATCACCCATTCACCGCTTCTTGTCGGGAAGCAGGCTGACCCTGCAGGTGTACTCTATTTCCATGTGCACAACCCGATTGTCAATGCTTCAAAAATGCTGACGCTTGATGAAATTGAAGAGGAAATCCTTAAACGTTTTAAAATGAACGGATTGCTGCTAAGCGATGAGAATGTCATCCGGATGATGGACAAGGGGCTCGATACAGGCAGTTCACAGATCATCTCCGCGGGTTTTAAAAAAGATGGAAGCCTGCTGAAGAGCTCGAAGGTTGCCAGCCGTGAGGATTTTGACCATTTACGGCAATTTGTGCGCCATAAGTATGTGGAGACCGGCAACAGGATTGTCAGCGGAATTGTTGATGTTGCTCCATACAAACTCAAGGACCGGGCACCATGTACATTCTGCTCGTTCAAGCCGGTATGCCAGTTTGACCAGGCGGTTGAATCGAATGACTTCAGGAAGCTTCCTGTCATTAAAAAGGAAGACCTGCTGCAGTCGCTGAGACAAGACGAAAACTTGAAGGCCGATGATGGGCTGGCAGTCGATTCTGCAAGACTTGAAGAAATCAAGAAGTTCGGCCTACTGTCAGCAATAGGAGAGGAGGAAGAGGACCTTGGCTAGAATGAATATACCGCCAGTACCGGAAGGCGCGACATGGACGGAAGATCAGTGGAAGGCAATTATGGCCTCGGGGCAGGATATACTTGTCGCAGCGGCGGCCGGATCAGGTAAAACGGCTGTTCTTGTCGAGAGGATCATCAGGAAAATCACTTCGGAGAACTATCCTATTGACGTCGATGAGCTGCTCGTCGTAACGTTCACAAATGCTTCTGCGGCTGAAATGCGTCACAGGATTGGTGAAGCGCTTGAAAAAGCCATCAACAGCCACCCTGATTCAACACATCTGAAAAAGCAGCTGAGCCTGTTGAATCGAGCGTCCATTTCAACGCTCCATTCCTTTTGCCTTGAAGTCATCAGGAAATATTATTATCTGATTGATGTTGACCCTGGCTTCAGAATCGCGGATGAAACCGAGGGACAGCTTTTGCGGGACGAAGTGATTGAAGATCTTTTTGAAGAAGAATACGGCAAAGCAGATAATCAGCCTTTTTTCAATCTGGTGGATGCGTTCACGAATGACCGCAGCGATGAAGGGTTGAAGGACATCATCACTGACCTGTTTGATTTTGCCAGATCCAATCCTTCCCCTGATGCGTATCTTGATTCCATCGTATCCATGTACGAAGCAGCAGGCAGCATTGCGATCGAGCACTTGCCGTTTATGAAAGTACTTATCTCAGATATCGAGCTGCAGCTTCAGGGGGCAAAACAGCTTCTCGAAAAAGCGCTGGACATTTCCAGGATGCCGGGCGGACCGGCACCACGGGCTGTCAATTTTACAGAAGATCTTCATGTGATCGACACATTGCTGGCTGCCAGTGAACAAACCTGGGGAGATTTGCATGAAGCGATACAGCTTGCTGATTTTGGGAGGGCAAAGACATGTCGCGGCGATGATTACAATAAGGATCTAGTCGATAAAGCCGCCAAGCTCAGGGACCGTGCAAAGAAAATTGTCCAGGATTTAAGAAGTGAACTATTTTCCAGAAAACCAGAAAGCTTCCTGAAGGATATGCAGGAAATGAAACCGTTGATCGCCGTGCTGATTGACCTCGTGAAAGAATTTTCGCACAGGTTTGGAGAAGTGAAGCAGGAACGTGGTCTCGTGGATTTTTCAGACCTTGAGCATTACACACTTGAGATATTGACTGCAAAGACTGATGATGGAAATGTATCTCCTGTATCGCCTTCCGAAGCTGCACTGGCCTACCGCAATAAATTCAAGGAAGTGCTGGTTGATGAATACCAGGACACGAATATGGTCCAGGAAGCCATCCTCCAGCTGTTAACGGCAGAAGGAGAGGCAGCCGGGAATCTGTTCATGGTTGGGGACGTAAAACAATCGATCTACAAATTCCGTCTTGCTGAACCAAACCTTTTCCTCGGAAAGTACAACAGGTTCACGGCTGAGGGTGAAGGAACTGGCCTGAAAATTGATCTTGCGAAGAATTTCAGGAGCCGAAGCGAAGTACTGGACGGCACCAATTATTTATTCAAACAAATCATGGGCGTAAAAGTCGGTGAAATCCATTACGATGATAATGCTGAATTGAAAAAAGGGGCTCCCTATCCTGAGGATGATTCCTTCCCAGTCGAGCTCCTGTTGATTGATAAGGGAGAAGGTGCTTCAACAGACTATGATTCCCCAGAAGTGAATGAGTCAGCTGATACTGAATTCGATGCTGAAGACCTTGAACAGTCCCAGCTCGAAGCAAGGCTGATGGCCAAGCATATCAAGGATATGGTTGAAGAGCGCCGGGGTGTGTATAATCCCAAAACAAAAACATCCAAACCCGTCAATTATCGCGATATCGTCATCCTTCTTCGCTCAATGACTTGGGCTCCTCAAATCATGGAGGAATTCAAGCAGCAGGGAATCCCGATTTACGCGAATTTGTCGACTGGCTATTTCCAGGCGACAGAGGTCGCGGTCATGCTTTCTTTGCTGAAAGTAATCGACAACCCTTATCAGGATATCCCGCTTGCCGCTGTATTGAGGTCACCGATCGTCGGCCTGGACGAAGAAGAACTAGCCATCATCAGGATCAGCCAGAAAAGAGGTTCGTTCTATGAGGCGTTGACGGAATTCTGTCTCCACAAGCCGACAATAGAAAATGAAGCTCTTCATGAAAAGACGAGTCGTTTCTTTGAAGGCTTGAAAAAATGGAGAACGGCTGCAAGACAAGGATCTGTTTCTGATTTAATCTGGCAATTATACAGGGAGACGAGGTTCTTCGATTTTGCAGGCGGGATGCCAGGCGGAAAACAACGCCAGGCTAATCTCAGAGCGCTTTATGATCGCGCAAGACAATATGAAGCGACGAGCTTCCGCGGCTTGTTCCGCTTTTTGCGCTTCATTGAACGGATGAGGGAGCGTGGCGATGATCTTGGCGCGGCAAGGGCGCTGGGAGAACAGGAAGATGTCGTCAGGATCATGACGATCCACAGCAGCAAAGGGCTGGAATTCCCAGTAGTTTTCGTAGCGGGACTTGCCCGGAATTTCAATACGATGGACTTGAAAAAATTCTATATGCTTGATAAAGAATTTGGCTTTGCTGCTAAGTACATCAACCCTGAGAAGCGAATTTCGTTTCCATCTTTGCCGCAATTGGCGTTCAAACGCAAGCATAAGATGGAAATGCTTTCTGAAGAGATGCGTGTCCTCTATGTTGCCTTGACACGGGCAAAAGAAAAGCTCTACCTGATCGGTTCTGTGAAGGATGCAGATAAAACGATCAGCAAGTGGCAGGACGAAGCAAGCCATCCGGAATGGCTCCTTGATGAATATTTAAGGGCATCGGCATCAGGCTATATTGACTGGATAGGGCCAGCTGTTATCCGTCATAAGGATTGTGAGTCGATCAGGGGAAGCCAGGCAATCCTGCATCCTGCACTCGACGAAGAGATTAACTGTCATCCATCCCGCTGGAAAATCGCAACGATTAACGCAGAGGAAATCATTTCATATGCCGATGAGAAAGACGAAGAGCGCGAGAGCCTGATGGATCTTGTCGCAGCTGGCCAGGCTGTAAACCAGGTTTCGGAACTGGCTGATAAGGTCAATGAACAGCTTTCATGGAAATATCACTTTAAGGAAGCGGCCAATCACCGTTCGAAACAGTCTGTAACCGAGCTGAAGAGAAACCACGAAACAAGGGATGAGGAGAGCGGGACACAGATCGTCCGCCGGTTTACGAAGCCAATCCTTAACAGGCCAAGGTTCATGCAGGAAAAAAAACTCACCCCTGCAGAACGGGGAACCGCGATGCATATGGTCATGCAGCATATCGATCTTTCCAGGCCGATTACAGAGTTAAGCCTTGAATCACAGCTGGAGCAAATGGTCGAGAATGAGCTGCTGTTCCCGGAACAGAAGGAGGCAGTCGATCAAAAATGGATTCTTGCCTTTTTTGATACTGAGATCGGCCAGCGACTCCTTGGAGCAAACAAGGTCAGCCGCGAGGTTCCATTTTATCTCTCATTACCGGCAAAAGAGGTTTACCCTGATTGGCAGGGAGAAAATGAGCCGATTTTTATCCAGGGGGTCATCGACTGTATTTTCGAGGATGAGACAGGGACAGTCCTGCTTGACTTCAAGACAGATGGCATCCATGACCGCTATAAAGGCGGGTTCGAACAGGCAAAACCGATTTTGGAAGAGCGTTATCGAATCCAGATCAGCCTGTATGCAAAGGCGATTCAACAAGTATGGAAAAAGCCAGTTGAAGAGAAATATTTATATTTCTTTGATGGCGGACATCTTCTGGAAATGGATCAGTTCTAAATTAAAGGAATCGGTTGATTGTTCACACAATCCTTGCCGATTCCTTTTTTGTAGCGTATGGGACAGGTGCACAACTGATTAAGAAAATCCATGAAGGGGAAATTACCAACAGGGCTTGTTGAAGGAGGGATTGTAAATGGCAAAGAAAAGCCATATCAACACTTGTGAACTATGCGGCAGGAATGAGGTCGAGGTCACGGTCCATCATCTGACACCAAGGGAAAGGGGCGGAGCCTTCATGCCAACTGCCAGCCTTTGCATTCCTTGCCACAAACAGATACATGCTTTATTCACAAATGAGGAGCTGGCTACGGGATTGAATAGTATTGAATTGCTCCGCTTACATCCTGAACTGCAAAAATTCCTGAAATGGATAAAAAAGCAGCCCTCTACAAGGCTGCCGAGAATTTCAAAATCAAATGCTCGAAAACGTAAAAAGCGCTAGTTATTTCCTACTGTCGGCTGGTCGATCAGGTTGGCATCAAGGACATTACTGGCGCTAAGTCCGTTATTCGTAACAATGAAACCACCAGTATTGAAACCACCCTGCCCAGCGACTGTTTTTGAATTACTTTTTGGCGAGATGAACAGTGTGTCGCCAAACTGCACCGTCCCGCCGCCTACATTCAAGATTTGGACTGGACCTATGATTGCTGGCATTGAAAACATCCTTTTCTGCTATTCTATTGGGCGATATACATAAAAAGTTGCGGCTAGTTAGCCAAATTCAGAGTCATTAAAAAAATGCGCTGCCCAAAAGTCAATATACGAACGGTAGAATGGCCTAAGAGTACATCAGCCTTGATAAAACAATATGCATGCATCAACGATTTTGTTCGGGGCGCGGCAGGAGATGCCGGATGTGCTTGACCCTTGCCTCCATAGAAACATTGCAGGTATTCCCAAGATGCACCACTGAAGAAGACGATACACCCAGTATATTGATACTCCGCACCTTTAAGACAGGATTAACATTATGAGTAGAACTATTTATGGTTTCAACATCCGGTTGAAATGTAATGGGCTCAGAAAAAATGGGGTAGGCACTAAATGCGCCTTCATTCTCATAAAATACTTCACGCTCTCTTTGGACTGCCAGAGCTCTGGAAAATGCCTGGATCTGCTGGGAATCACCTATTTGGAACACTGAAGAAAATATTACTGAATCTATTTTTATTCTATCAACACTAGCGATTCTTTGAAGCATCATCGTCCAGCTTCCGGCGAAAGAGGGACGAACGGCCCGATTATCAGTGACTCTGCAGGAGTATCGAATGTGGATGCCAAATTGATGGTATCTGCATCCCCGACCATTAGCAGCGAGGAACTTGAAACGCCAAGGATTCTGATGTCGCCAACGCAAATATCCCGGTTATAGACTTGAAAATTCATTCTGAACGACCTTCCTTTACATTATCTGGCAGGTTTTTGAGGAAGAGGAATACACCATTCTGAATCTCCTGCTTTAGCAGGTCAATCACTTGATTATTCATCTCCGGGCTTATTACCGTCCCATTCTCACCGGAGGACCTTTCCTTTAAATGTGCCGCCACTCTGCCAGACAACTGTTTTCTGATATCTTCTTTTATAAAAGTGAAATAAGAATCATCTACATTGATCCCCAGCTTCGCTTGAGCATCGCGATAGATACCCTCTAAATCCGTTTCAAGGTATTTGTACAGTGCTGTTTCAATTTCGATTGTCCTCTTAAACAGCTGTTTTCCAGGAGTAGGTACATTAACCGCTTTTTGATCTACCGAAAAATCATCAATTCCATCCAGTTCACTCGGGTTCAAGCCAATATTCAAAGTCCCTTCAAGAGTTTCTACCTTCAACTGGTCGAATTTGTACTCGATATTTCCAATTTGGACTGGAGGCCGATCCTTCAATGCTGCAACTTCTTGCTGCAAATCCATGGCCATTTTTTCCAATTTGGATATCTTTTTGCTTTGGTGCTGTACATATAAATGCAGCTTTTTAACATATTCATAAAATTCAGCATTCAAACGAATCACCTCGCCTCGAACCAGTTTTTAAATGTTAGCTTCGTGTAACCGGAGCCTGTAAAGGAACCGCAGGTGTCTCAAGTATTTCTGGTGTATATGATGTACCTGTTGTTATTTGGGAGGGATGCAGCGCCTCTGGAGCTGGTGCTATAAAGCCGCCCGTGTTATATAGGTTAGAAACTGGCTTGATCAAACCAGCACTGCCAATTTGCAGGACAGAAGAGTTCGATATTCCCTCAACCTTTAAAAAATTGATATTGATCGATTGTTGTATATAAAAATTCAACCTAATCACCCGCACTATACATTCAAATAATTTCCTTGATCAATTGCATCTTGGTCATAGGTATTTGTCGAGCTAAGATTATTGTGTATGGTCAATCCGTCTCCGGTATTGAATGAGCCCGCACCGGAGAAGGTTTTAGCGCTGGAACGGGGAGTTATTCTGTAGACATCGCCAATGTGGAAGACCGCACTGCTGCTAATTGAAATGACCTGTATGACCCCAACTATTGCTGGCATGAGCAACACCCTTTATTTTGATTTCTTTATTATCCTATGTGCCCAAATAAAGAATGTGATTAAAATGCCTATTTGTTTCAAATAAGGAACTACACTAAACAAAGTTCCTATGAAAATTTCCTGTAAAATCAGCTATGAAAAATCATGTTATATAACAGTTGAATTTTTGTATAACAGAGATGGAGATATGTTAATATATTTATATATTAAGAATTTTAAATTTATTATTACAGGAGGCAAATAATGAACGTTCCATTGCTGTTGAACCAGTTTCTAGACCGTGCGGTATCGCTTTATGGAGACAAAAAGGCTATTTTTTCCGAGGACAGGGCGCTTACATATTCTGAGTTGAACGAAAGGGTAAACCAGCTTTCGGATGGTTTGAGGAAGCTTGGAGCCGGCAAAGGTGACCGGATTGCCTACCTTGCGCCAAATTCAATTGAAATGCTTGAAGGTTTTTATGGTGTCTTCCAGGTCGGAGGTGTGATGGTGCCTTTGAACATTCGCCTTAAACCGGAGGATTATCTATTCATCCTTAACCACAGTGAATCCAAAGTGTTATTTGTCGATCAGGATTTATACCATCTCGTCGAGCCAATCAAAAACCAACTGGAAACCGTGAAGGAAATCATTGTCCATTATAAGGAAGACAGCCTCGAGGAAATCGGATACGATGCGTGGCTTATACAGCATTCTCCCGAACCGTTCAAACGCGAAGAATTAGATGAAAATGATGTCTGCAGCCTCCTCTACACAAGTGGAACGACTGGGAATCCCAAAGGGGTCATGCTTACCCACAGGAACAATTATCTGCACGCACTAAGCACGATGCATCATTTGCGGGTAAGCGATGAAGATGTCCTGCTGCATGTCCTGCCGATGTTCCATGTAAATGGTTGGGGGTCTCCATTTTATTACACGGCAAACGGCGCTTCTCAGGTCTGCTTTCGCAAAACGACCCCCGAGGCGATTTTCAGCGCATTGGAAAAGCATAAAGTCAGCGTGATGCATATGGCACCGACAGTTTTGAACGCCCTGCTCCAGTATTATGAAAAAAATGTCCCGAACATTGAGCAGCAGGTGCGTGTAGTCATCGCTGGGTCTGCACCGCCGCCAGCATTCGTTACCCGTGTCGAAAAAGAACTTGGCTGGGAGTTCATCCAGGTGTACGGAATGACGGAATCTTCCCCTTTAAGTACGATTTCTACAGTCAGATCGCACTTGAAGGAACTCCCATTGAATGAACAGTATCGGATGAAAGCGAAGGCAGGTATCTCGATGATTGGCTGCGAGGTCAAGGTTGTCAATGACTATGGTGAAGAGGTTGCACATGATGGCAAGGAAATCGGCGAAGTGATCACGAGAAGCAATGGAGTCATGAAAGGCTACTGGAAAAATGAAGAGGCAACCATGGAAACGATCCGCAATGGGTGGCTCCATACAGGTGATATGGCGACCGTAGACGAATACGGGAATATCGACATTGTCGATCGTAAAAAAGATGTCATCATCAGTGGCGGGGAGAATATATCGTCCATTGAGGTCGAGGGGGCTTTGTATGACCATCCGGCTGTCCTTGAAGCTGCAGTCATCGCCGTCCCGCATGAAAAATGGGGGGAGACCCCGCACGCATATGTCGTGTTACGTGAAAATGAACAAATCACGGAAAAGGACCTTATTGCATTTTCCAGGGAGAAACTGGCCCATTTCAAAGCGATTACTGGGGTAACCTTTGTAAAAGAACTGCCAAAGACTGCTTCTGGGAAAATTCAAAAAGTCCATTTGAGGAATGAGTATTGGGAAACGAAGGGCAAGGCCGGAAGATTTGTGAATTAATAGATTGCGGGGGATGCCGTTACGTGGTGTCTCCTTTCTATAAGATTATATGCATGTTATCCAATCCATATATAAGCTTGGCTAGTGGTTTCTATGCTGGATCCTCCTTTCCTTTTGCCAGGTTCGCTGATAGTGTGATATACATAGATTATATGTTAAACATTGGATGGAATGAGGGGGAAAATGGATAGTAACGGAAGGGCATCGGGAAGGATTGTTTCGATCGACCGGATGCGGGGTTTTTCATTGTTAGGGATTTTTCTTGTCAACATGATTTCATTCCACTCACCGTATTTTTATATTGATCCTGAAACATGGTGGGAGGGAAATATAAATTTATTTACATACAGATTCATTGATGTGTTGATCCAGGCAAGTTTTTATCCGTTGTTTGCGATGTTGTTTGGATATGGGCTGGTGATCTTAAGGGAGCGTATCCTCGATAAAGGTCTGAAGTTCACCCCGCTTGCCGTAAGAAGGCTTTCGCTGCTGCTGCTGATTGGCTGTATCCATGCTTTCTTTATATGGGAAGGGGATATCCTCATAACCTATGCAGTCTGCGGTTTTGCCTTTCTTTTATTCCTGGGATGGAGCGCAAAAAGGTTGATGATTGCAGGTTTGGCCATCTATATTGTCCCAAATCTCCTTCTCGTGCTGATGCTTGGAGCAGCCTCGGCGGTGGATGGAGGGGCAGAATTTTCAATGTATGATGGACAGGCTGCAGAACAGGCAATAAATGTCTATCGAACTGGGAGCTTTGCCGAAGTGACAGAGCAAAGAATGACAGAGTGGTATAAAAATAATAATCTCATGGGTTTGTTTTTTTATTTAATCACAATTCTGCCTTTGTTCATGTTTGGAGCAGGTGCGGCCAAAATGAGGCTGTTCGAAAAAGTACACAGGAATAAGAAAAAGATCAGGACATACGCAGCCGCACTTTCTATTCTCGGTCTGTTGATCAAGTCAATTCCGTACCTTTATGGAAGAACATTGATGACTGATTATGCCCAGGATATTTTTGGAGGTGCAATGCTGGCGATGGCTTATGCGCTGATCATTGCCCTTCTATCCGAGCACAGGAAAATGGACAGGGTCCTTTACCCGCTCGAAGCTGCCGGGAGGCTGTCAATCAGCAACTACTTATTCCAGTCTATCTTCTCAACGATGATTTTTTACAGTTACGGACTCGGTTACTATGGCGATGTGTCCATATTTGCTGGAACAATGCTGGCTCTTGCCATCTATGCAAGTCAATTAGCTGTCAGCAGCTGGTGGGTCAAAAGGTTTTATTATGGACCGGTCGAATGGCTGTGGCGAAGCGGTACTTATTTAAAGAAACAGCGTTTTAAAAAGGGTGCAGCCTGATGGAAAAAATCATGATCATTGGCAACGGGGGTGCGGGGAAATCAACACTTGCCAGAAAGCTGGGAGTGGTTCTTGCCAAAGAGGTATACCATCTTGATGCCTTGTTTTGGAAACCTGGATGGGAAACGACTGCAAGTGATGAGTGGAAGGCTATTTTAACAGAAATCATGGCAAAAGATTCATGGATCATGGATGGAAACTATGGCAGCACAATCGAGATGAGAGAGCGGGCAGCGGATACAATCATCTTCCTCGATTACTCTACTTCAAGATGCCTCTATGGTATTTTCAAAAGGCGTGTCATGTATCATAAGAAATCGCGGCCTGATATGAATGAAGGCTGTGAGGAAAAGCTTGATTGGACATTCATAAAGTGGGTGGCAGGATATAAGCGTAAAAAAACACCAGGAATCCTTGCATTCCTGGATGAGATGAAAACATCTGGTAAAGAAATTCATCATTTCACAAAACCTCGGGATACCGAGCATTTCATTACACGAAACAATGAATAAAGGGGGCAATTCAAATGAAATTCGCAACAGTAAAAAATGAAAAAGGCAAATGGATCGGAATCGTAAATGAAGAAGGAAGTCATGTTTTGCCACTGCAAGAAATTCATGAAAAAATGGGTGGCGAAAATTTTTTTTCATCTGACATGATTGAAGCCATATCGCTAGGCGACAAATTTCTTCAGGAAGCTGAAAAGACAGTTCAATGGGTAAGGGATAACAAGCTGGAAAGTGAACATTACCTTCCGCTATCATCCGTTGAATTGCTGGCGCCAATTCCCCGTCCGGGCAAGAATATTTTCTGTGTCGGGAAAAATTACGCTGAGCATGCGATCGAAATGGGGAGCAAGGAAGATATTCCCGAGCATGTCATGGTATTTACCAAAGCACCTACGACTGTCACCGCCCATGAACAAGAAATTTTAACCCATAGTGAATTGACAGAGCAATTGGACTATGAAGGTGAACTGGCAGTTGTCATCGGCAAGAAAGGGAAAGGAATTAAAAGGGAAGAAGCACTGGATTACGTTTTTGGCTACACAATTATAAACGATGTTACGGCCCGCGACCTCCAGGCAAGGCATAAACAGTTTTTCATTGGCAAAAGCCTTGATACGACATGCCCGATGGGACCATGGATTGTACATAAATCAACAATCGCCAATCCGAATCAACTGGATATAAAGACAACTGTTAATGGTGAAGTAAGGCAGGACTCCAATACAGAAAACTTCATTTTTCCGGTTGAAGAGGTTATTTCCGTGCTTTCACAAGGGATGACGCTGGAGCCGGGTGATATCATTGCGACCGGAACACCGGCAGGAGTAGGGAAAGGCTTTAAGCCGCCAAGGTTCTTGAAAGCCGGGGATACCATTGAAATATCGGTTGAAGGCATTGGGACGTTAAGGAATACAGTGACAAATTAATAGATATAATCTCCTGATTCTCCTTATAAATTATAGGGAGAATTTTTATTATATTATTATAATTTTAGAAATATTTCATATTTTCTGTAATTTTTGCAGGAGTTTTTACCCATACATGAGAATATATTTGTGGCAGTGATTGAATACTCATTCAGTCGCTTTGACATATATATATAATTCTCATGGGGGAGTATGAATGAATTGGTTTAGTTTGTTTTTGGCTCAAATGTCCCAGCTGGCATCGAGTAAAGGGGTACTCTATTCTGTAATAGCAGCCTTGTTAGTGCCAATCGTCTATGGCGGAATCCTGCTGTCTCCAGATTGGGGACCGTACGATAATCTCTCCAATCTGCCAGTTGCGATTGTCAATAATGACAGAGGTGCCATTTCCGGGGACGAGCCCCTTAATGTCGGCGAAGATCTTGTGGCAGACTTGAAGAAAAGCAATGACTTAGGCTGGAAGTTTGTAGATTCAGAGGAAGCAGAAGAAGGATTGAGAAGCTTTAAATATTACATGGTCATTGAAATTCCGCAAGACTTCTCTGAGAGAGTGACGACAGTTCTTGAACCAGACCCGAAAAGGTTGGAACTCAATTATATCCAGAATGAGGGCCTTAATTTTATGGCCGCACAGGTCACTAAAAGTGCAACTGAAAAGTTAAGGGAGAAGCTGGCAAACAAGATAACGGAAAAGTATGCGAATAATATCTTCGCGAGTCTTGGTGAAGTATCAGATGGATTTAAGACAGCAGCTGATGGTTCTGCGCAACTGCATGATGGAACAGCTGCACTCCAGGATGGAACCGGGCTTCTATTGACTTCTCTAAATGAGAAGTCAGCGGATATTTCCAAGCTTGCGGCTGGAACTCTGGAACTAAAAAGCGGTACTGGTCAATTGGCCGGCACATTAGCAGAAAAACAAGGAAGTATTTCCGAATTGGCTAATGGTTCAAAGGAGCTCGCAGCCGGTACGGCTCAATTGGCAGGAAGCTTGAAATCTAAACAAAGCGATATTACAAAACTTGCAAACGGCTCTAAAGACCTGAAAAACGGTACTGGCCTGCTATTAAGCTCTCTTAATGAAAAGTCAGCGGACATTACAAAACTTGCGGACGGATCAGCTGATGTAAATGCAGGGACTGGATTGCTTCTGCAAAAGCTTAAAGACGGGCAGCCGGGCATTACTCAGTTGGCTGCGGGTGGTAAGCAGTTAGAAGAAAAAATGCCAGAGCTTAAGGCTGCTACTTCCGAAGTCTTGGCTGGTTTACAAGCTGCACAACAGGCTGTAAAGGTAATTGGACCTGGAACTAAAGAAGTGGCGGACGGGATTGGCGAAGTAATTACAAATTCTCAAAATCTAGGAAGCAATCTGCAAAACCTGACTGTACTGATAGAATCATATCTTGCTAAGAACCCAAGTTTAGCCACAGATAAAGAATTTTTAACTATTTTAGGGACGAGCCGAGGAATCAGGGATGCTGCCACAAAACCAGAAAATGCAACCAAACTACAAGAACTGAAAGATGGAGCGGATCAGATTGCTGCAGCGTTCAATGAAAAAATTCCTGCAGAACAAGGATCACTGGCATCAGGAATTACTCAACTGGCAGAAGGGCAGAAATTAATAAACAATGGAGTAGCTGATTTAGCAGCAAAAGCCCCAGCCCTTTCTGCCGGAACAGCAAGTGTAGCGGCAGGCTGGGATGAAATGATCACTAAGGTCGGTTTGCTTCATGATGGAACATCTCAAATAGCTGCAGGAAATAAATCGGTCAATGCAGGGTGGGGAACCATCACAGCAGGAGTTAAGGAGCTTGATGGGGGAGCAGCGCTAATCTCTGCCGGGAATCAAACGGTAGATAAAGGCTGGAAGGAGCTCGCTGCTGGTGCGACAAAAATCCATTCAGGTGCAGCTCAGGTCAGCGATGGAAATGCTGCCGTAGATAATGGATGGCGTGAGCTGACAGCTGGTGCTTCCAAGATTCATTCTGGAGTTGTCCAGGTTAGCGACGGAAATGTAAGTGTCGAAAAAGGTTGGGGAGATCTGACAGATGGAGTAACAAAATTGAATGATGGAGCCGGGAAACTTTATGATGGAAGCGGTGAATTGGCTGCCGGATTAAAGGATGGAGCCGAGGAAACTGGTAAAATTAAAGCTAATGAAAAAAATATCGGCATGTTCGCCTCACCGGTGGAACTAATTAGTAACAAAGTCAATGGCTATTCACTTTACAGAGATTCTTCTGCGCCATATGTAATGACGCTTGCATTATTCGTGGGGATATTAATCATGTCAATGTTCATCAATTTCAACAAGCCTCAGGAACTAAATGTATCCAAGGTGGGCTGGTTTGCCGTGAAATTTTTGAATCTTGCTTCCCTGGCCGTTGTTCAGGCAATCCTTCTATCCATCGTGGTCCTCGCATTCCTGGGATTGCAGGTTACAAACCCAGTTGGATTCATAATGTTTGCTATACTGGTTAGTATTGTATTTGCGGCAATAGTTATGTTCTTTGCTTCGTTTGGGAATATCGGCCGGTTTATTCTTTTTGCATTAGTTGTCATGCAGCTTTCGACAACTGGATCAAACCTTCCAATTGATATGCTGCCAGAGAACCTGCGAAGTTTAAGTGCCTACTTGCCATTTACTTATTCAATTGCAGGATTTAAAGCTCTGATTTCACTAAATGATTTTTCAATGGCGTTGAGGAATCTGGGTGTTCTTCTTGGTTTTCTGATCCTGTTTGCTTTGATGACTGTAACAGTCTATTTATTTAAGACAAAAGAACAACCTCAACATACCGATTTGGCCATGTAATGGCTGGGGGACATCCTGAAAAGGGTGTCTCTTTTTTCATGTCTGGCAGATTACCTTATACTTATGAAATTCCTATTGAATATGTTATGATATTTTAGACTTTACTATTAGGAGGACGGTACATGGTACATGCCCATATGACAGCCTGGTTTTTGGCTCTTGTTTTATTCTTCGTTGCACTAGGACTACATAAAAGCGGTAAGGAAAAGGGCGCTAAAATTGTCCAGATGGTCCTTAGATTATTTTACGTGCTGATCCTATTGACTGGCTTCTGGCTTCTTTTCAGCATCAATATCAACATTATGTATGTGCTGAAAGCAGCGGTTGGCCTGTGGGTCATCTCTATGCTTGAAATGATCTTGATCCGTACAAGAAAGAACGAAAAGGCATCTATTTTGTGGGTGCAATTCATCGTCGCAATCTTGCTTGTACTATATTTAGGTTTCTCACTTCCGCTCGGAACAGACTTGTTCTAAATAGGATTTGTCGAAAAAAAGCTGTCCAGAAATGGGCAGCTTTTCTCTTTTTGTCATATCTTCACCCGGTCAATTATGGTAATTTAAGAGTTAAGGGATATTGGAGAAATATAGAAAATGGAGAATGCAATGGCTACGACAAAAAGCTGCGTTTACGAAAGTGACAAACAACTTAATAGCTTTATAGAGAGCAATTCATTCAAAGAGCATGCCAATCTATTGGTGCAAATTTTTTATACAGAAACAGGGAAGCTTAAGCGCCTTCAGCAATTACTTAAGAAACAGCTTCCTGTGTCTGCCGTGCTGAGCTGTGAAGCCAAAGGGAATTTTTATGAAGAGCATCCTTACATCCTCTCTTTTACTGCTTTCAACAAACAAGAGCTCAATGCAAGCCGCCATGACCAGCACACCATCAACACATTGACACATTTGCTGGCCACTACACAACAAGACATCCTTCATCTTAATGAGAGCCTTGAGGTTTCTGAACAATATTATCGGTCCTTGTTTGACAATAATGGGGACTTTGTCTATTCGACAGATCTGAATGGGAACTTCACAAGCGTTAACCAGGCGTTCATGAGAACCTTCGGCTATGGTGAAAGTGAACTTATTGGCAGGTCTGCGCTGAATTTTATTAATCCTGAAGACGTTCATCGTGCAAAATTGCATTTTATTCAAGCGCTGAAGGGAAAAGATCAGACCTATACCATCGAAATTCAGATTAAGAGCGGCGAGTCCCAGATTTTCCAGATAAAAAACATCCCCATCACGGTCAATGGATCCTGTGTGGGAACGTATGGAATCGGCAGGAATATCACCCGCCAAAAAAAGACAGAGGAAAGAATCATTCAGCTTGCCTATTATGACCAGGACACAGGTTTGCCCAACAGGATGAGATTTACGGAACAGCTGGAGGAAATGATTCACCGAGCTAAGCATAAGAAAGAACTGCTGGCAGTCCTTGTTATTGACATTGACCGCTTCAAGATCATCAATGACAGTCTTGGGCATTATGCCGGAGACATTGTATTGAAGCAGCTGGCTGACAGAATCCAGAATCAGATGCCAAAAGGGGCCTATTTTGGGAGATTCAGCGGCGATAAATTTACGATGCTTTTGACAGAGGACGTCGAGATCGATCAGACGACCAGGATGGCAAGAGAATTGCAAAGGCTTATATCAAAGCCTCTATATCACCAGAATCAGGAGTTTATTGTCACAGCCAGCATTGGGATCAGCTCATTTCCGGGGGATGGCCTTGATGAGCATACCCTGCTGAAAAATGCAGATATAGCGATGAACCGTTCAAAAAACCAGGGCGGGAATAAAATCACTTATTTTTCAACCGGGATGAATGACCAGGCAATGGTGCGACTGGAGCTGGAAAGCTACTTAAGGAAAGCATTGCAGAAAAATGAGTTCCGTCTCTGCTATCAGCCGCTGATGGATTTGAAATCAGGAGAAATCACCTGTACAGAAGCCCTTATTCGCTGGCAGCACCCGCATCTTGGGCTTGTGTCACCGGCGCAGTTCATCCCGCTCGCCGAAGAAACAGGATTGATTGAGGAGATTGGCGCCTGGGTTCTGACAACAGCATGTTTCCAGACAAAGTACTGGCAGGAAAATGGTTTCCCGAATCTCGGGATTTCTGTTAATGTCTCCGCCTATCAATTCCAGCAGCATGCTTTTATCGGCCAGGTGATTGAAGCTCTGAAGGTTTCCGGGCTTGCCCCGGCATATCTTTCATTGGAACTGACAGAAAGCGCGATGCTGAAGGATATTGTTTACAGCATTTCCGTTATGAAGTCATTACAGGAGCTCGGGGTGAAAGTATCAATCGATGATTTCGGGACAGGTTATTCGTCATTAAGCTATTTACGCAATTTGCCAATTGATACGCTTAAAATCGACCAGTCCTTTATCAATAATCTTCATGACGACCCTTCCGATATTGCCATCGTCAAAGCAATCATCACCATGGGTCAGGGCTTAGCAGTGAAGATTGTTGCTGAGGGCGTTGAAACTCATGAACAAATGAATATCTTGAGAGACCTTGATTGCCATTATGCACAAGGTTACTATATCCAGAAGCCGCTCGAAACGGATGCCTTCGAAAAAGGTTTCAGGACCATAGAAAACGTTGCCTACACGGTAAAATAAGAAAATCGATTTCTATGTTTTTACGAAGATTCTTGCATGTCCATTTCATCTGAGAAAAAACGATTACGTAAAAGCCTGCATTCACATCGAATGCAGGCTTCTTTGCAGTTTAGGAAATCCGTTCGATCACGGTCCGCTTCCCGTTGTTCAAGGTCAGTTCAAACCGGTCATTCTGTATTTCATAATAATCAAAGTGATGCTGTACGCTGCAGATGTATTCTTCGTTATCGAAAATCAAAAAATTCACACCGGATCTCCCTGTTTCATGATCGAGGAATGTCAGATGGTTATAACAATAGATACAATCATAGATGGAGAAATTCAACGAATTCAATGTATTGATAAATTGGACAAATGCCTCATCATTCAATTCATCCAACAGACGCTCGAAAGAATAAATCAGCTGCTTCCTGATCCTGATCATTTCCTGGTCTATCAGAGAGATGGTTTCATTGCCAGTCTGGATGCTTCCGTTATCCAGCAAAAACCCCCTGCACCATTTGCTGTTTCGCTGAACTTCAACCTCCTGGTGGATAAATTCCTCAACAAGTGCGGCTTCGTCCGTTTCTTCATCAAAGAAAACCCATTGCGAATTAATATATTCTACGGTCCCGGCATTGAACGACCGGGGCTGGAATTCAATCAAATTGCTTCGTTGTTGTCGATTCATTTGGATCCTCCGTTTATTGTCGCTCACCTTCTTTGTAGACAGATTTCGGCGAATTTATAACATGATTTAAAAGTTAGGCAATTAACCAGTTTGAATATTGCTGCATAAGATGAGTAATGCTTAAGCGATTACTGCGTTTCAGGACGAATCATTGGCAGGCAAAAAGTTCCGCTTAGAAGGGATGATGGTAAATGTGTGGAATAACCGGTTGGGTAGACTATCGTAAAAATTTGGACCATGAGCACAAGACGATTGCAAAAATGGCGGAAACTTTGAGTAAAAGAGGTCCTGATGATACCAATGTATGGACTTCACAACACGCTGCACTGGGCCATAAAAGGCTGGTGGTTGTCGATCCCGAGGGAGGCAAGCAGCCAATGACCAGAGCACAGCGAGACAGCCGTTATACCATTTGTTATAACGGAGAATTATATAATACTGAAGACCTCAGAAAAGCACTGCTATTAAAAGGATATTCTTTTAACGGTCATTCTGATACAGAGGTTTTGCTCAATTCTTTCATGGAATGGAAGGAAAATTGCCTCGATCATTTAAATGGGATTTTTGCCTTTGCCGTTTGGGATCATCAGGAGGAAAAGCTGTTCATCGGGCGTGATCGCCTTGGTGTAAAGCCGCTCTTCTTTATTGAAACAGCGTCAGGTTTTATGTTTGCTTCTGAACAAAAGGCTCTGCTGGCACATCCTGATGTGAAGCCGGAGGTAGACAGGGAAGGGCTTTGCGAAGTTTTTGGGCTCGGGCCATCCCGTTCGCCAGGAGCTGGTATTTTTAAGAATATGAAGGAGCTCCGTCCAGGTCATGGACTCATTTTTTCAAAAAATGGGCTGAAGGTGTGGAGATACTGGAATGTGAAAAGCGTAGAACACAAAGACAGTCTTGAAGAAACTTCCGAGAAGGTGCGTGAGTTGTTCACAGACGCTGTAACAAGGCAGCTCGTTTCCGATGTTCCGCTTTGCACATTCCTTTCCGGGGGATTGGATTCAAGCGCCATCACCGCGATTGCCGCGAATCATTATAAGACTGAGGGCAAGGGGAGCCTGCATACTTACTCGATCGATTATGAAGGTAACGATCAGTTTTTCAAGGAAAATGAGTTCCAGCCTAATGCGGATGCCTTCTGGATCAATAAAATGACGGAAACATTCGGGACCGTTCACCATAACAGCGTCATCTCACAGAACGATCTGGCAGACTATCTGACAGAAGCCGTGCATGTTCGTGACCTGCCGGGGATGGCTGACATCGATTCATCACTTCTCTGGTTCTGCCGTGAAATCAAACAGGATTTTACCGTAGGCCTTTCAGGTGAATGTGCTGATGAAATCTTTGGAGGATATCCTTGGTTCCACAGGGAGGATGACCTGAACCGGCAAGGATTCCCGTGGATGCGGTCCATTAATGAACGGCAAAATATGCTGAGAGACCACTGGCGGAAAAAATTGAGTCTAGAAGAGTATATGATGGCGAAATTCAATGAGACGATAGCAGAGGTGCCGGTACTTGAAGGAGAGAATCATATCGATGCAAGGCGAAGACAATTATTCTATTTAAATATCGTTTGGTTCATGACCACCTTGCTCGACAGGAAAGACCGGATGAGCATGGGCGCGAGCCTTGAAGTTAGGGTGCCGTTTGCCGACCATCGCCTTGTGGAATATGTCTGGAATATCCCATGGGAGATGAAGATGCACGGCAACAGGGAAAAAGGAATCTTGCGCAAGGCATTGGAAGGCACTTTACCTGATGAAGTATTATACCGAAAAAAGAGTCCTTATCCGAAGACCCACCATCCGGCATATACTCAGGCAGTACAGGGGATGCTGTCAGATTTCATGGCCGATTCAAACAGTGCACTGCATGAATTCTTCGACAGAGCCACACTGCAAAAAATGATTGAAACCGAAGGAGCCTCCTTCAAAGTGCCCTGGTTCGGCCAATTGATGACCGGCCCACAGCTGCTGGCACAGCTTGCCCAGATTCATATCTGGTTCAGGGACTATAATATTAATATTGCAGATTAAAAAAGCAAGCCCTGGGAGAGGGCTTGCAGCAGACTGCAGGCGATTCCAATTTGCCTGCAGTTTTTCATAGAAATGGAAAAAACATTGATAATTACCAATTCGCTATAAAAATTCGATTTTCGCTATATAAATTATAAAGTCGCTATAAAAAAGAAATTTTCGCTATATAAATAAAAAAGTCGCTATAAAATCATGATTTTCGCTATATAAATATTTTTTTAGCTATAAATATATAAATTAGTTTTCTGAGTGACCATTTCTTCTGCAAAATAAGTGCATTTTTACTTTAATACGGTAATTTTCATTTATTCCGCGGTTACAAACGACTTTTTCACCCAAACTCTGGATCTCCAGCGCCACAGCATCAGCAGCCCCCGCAGCCATTCGTCTGCGATGAAGGCGATCCAGATGCCGACGAGTCCCATCTCCAGGTAGATTCCGAGGAAATAGGAAAGCGTTACGCTGACTCCCCACATGGACAGGATTCCCATATAAACCGGAAATTTCACATCGCCTGCAGCTCTCAATGAACTGATCAGCACCAGATTGAAAGATCTGCCTGGTTCAAGGATGATGGTAAGCAGGATTAAGATGGTGCCGAGTTCGATGATGCTGAGGTTGTCAGTGAAGATTCCCAGCAGGTTTTTTGAAAAGAAAGAAACGATCACTGCAGCTGCGATTGAGATCAATATCGCAAGTTTTAAACTTTTTAATGCTCGTTTATATGCGTTCTCAACTTCTTTTGCTCCGACCATATGGCCAATCAAAATCTGTGTTCCCTGACTGATTGCGATACTGAAAAGGAAGATGAACATCATGACATTTTGCGTGTAAACCTTTGCGGTCAGTGCCTGGGTTCCAAGGGAAGCAATAAAATAAGTGATCACCATTTGCGATCCATTATAGCTAAGGTGCTCGCCTGCAGAAGGAATCCCGATATTGAGCAGGTTCTTTAGATGCCTTTTCGGAAAACTGAATAGCATCGACAGGGGCAGCGATCCAGGGATCCGCTTTGTCATGACAAAAATGGCCGCGAGCAACCCGAAGATCCGGCTGACAGTTGTTGATATTGCTACACCTTCAACCCCAAGTATTGGAAAGCCGAAGGGACCGAAGATGAAGAAATAGTTGCCGATGACATTCAGCACGTTCATGCCGATGGTGACATACATGATATCACGCGTAAATCCATAGCTGCGGATAATGCTGCTGACTGTCATGATCAGCGACTGAATGAATGAAAATCCGCCGACAATCTTCAAGTAGGAATTGGCTTCATCAAACAATTCGGGTGGAAGGTCCATCAGCTTTAGCAATTGTTCGCTAAAAATGAAGACAGCAGCGCTCAGGAGAATACCAAATACAAGGTTAGCCCCGATTG
Organism: Mesobacillus sp. AQ2; assembly: GCF_030122805.1. NCBI lineage: Bacteria > Bacillati > Bacillota > Bacilli > Caryophanales > Bacillaceae > Mesobacillus > Mesobacillus sp. AQ2. The sequence goes on from NZ_CP126080.1 coordinate 1,410,022, forward strand.
AGACAGAAGAAACCTCCCGCGCCTCATCATCGCGTTCAGCACCCAGGTTCTGCGCCACAAGAATAGCTGTGCCGGTCGCTACAAAGCCGAACATGACAATGACCATGGAAAGGATTTGATTGGATACCCCGACAGCTGCCACAGAGTTATCCGAATACTGGGACAGCATCAGCGTATCCGCATTCCCCATCAGCATATATAGCATGATTTCAATAAATAGAGGCCATGTAATGGCAAATAACGATAGTTTAGCAGTTTTTTTCTTCATGTTTTTATATCTCCAAGTTGTAATTCTTTTATTATACAGACTCTGGAAGGGAATTGAAGTAAAAACCTTCATTTTTCGAAAATAAAACGAGGATAATAGATTGTTGGGCTAGAACATCACAATTTGGCAATATTTAGCTGGGATTCTGCGTTCATTCCGCTTAAGCGATATATGAAATTCTGCAGAACCTTGGTAATTCCGCGAAAAACGCAATTATTCCGCGAACATCCGTGTTAATCCCGGGAAAAACGCAATTATTCCGCGAACATCCGTGTTAATCCCGGGAAAAACGCAATTATTCCGCGAACATCCGTATTAATCTCGCGAAAACCTGCATAAATCCCGCGAAAAACCCCTTTGATTCCGCGAACAGGGTAATTCTATTCTAAAAGTGTAAATAATATCCCACCATAAAAAAACAAACCCCTTCCAAAAACAGGAAAGGGGTCCCCACTATTTAAAACTGGAACAATGCAAATCCGTTTGCGGCAATCTTGGCTGACAGCTCATCGCTCTCAGCAGCATATTCTTCGCCCGTATAAATATTGGTGATCTTTTTGCCATTTAAATTGAAAGGCAGATGATAATTTGCTTCTTCATTGCTCATATTCACGACGACAAGGATTGTTGTCTCACCATTGGATTTTGTATAAGCAAAGCAGCTTTCATGGTAATCGGACGGAATGAAGTGGAGTTCGCCTTCATTCGCCAGAAGCGGATATTCTTTACGGAGGCGAATCATCTTCTGGACGTGTTCAAACATAATCTTGTTCTGATCTTCAACATTCCACTTCATGCACTCACGGCAGCCAGGATCCTGCTCCCCGCTCATGCCGATTTCATCTCCATAATAGATGCACGGAGTTCCAATATAAGATAGTAATACAGTGAAGATTTGTTTTACCTTGTCTTCGTCGCCGCCGCATTCTGTCAAGATTCTTGGTGTATCATGACTCCCAATCAGATTGAAGGCGACTTCATTGACGTTCTTCGGATACATATGGTTGACTGTTGTCATGTTTTCAATGAATTCTTTTACAGTAATCGAACCCCGGGCAAACAGGTTCAGGATATTGGTCGTGAAAGGATAGTTCATGACCGCGTCAAACTGGTCGCCTCGCAGCCACGGCATCGAGTCATGCCAGATCTCACCAAGGATGTAGAGGTCAGGTTTGATGGCTTTCACTTCTGTACGGAATTTTCTCCAGAATGAGTGGTCGACTTCATTCGCAACATCGAGTCTCCAGCCATCAATATCGAATTCACGTACCCAGTAGCGCCCGACTTCGAGCAGATATTCGATCACTTCTGGATTTTCTGTATTGAGCTTTGGCATTGATTTTTCAAAGGCGAATGTATCGTAGTTGGGCCTTGGCTCCATTACAAGAGGGAATTCTTTTGTGTGGAACCAATCCTTATATGGAGATGCTTCGCCATTTTCTAAAACATCCTGGAATTGCGGGAAATAGAAACCGCTATGGTTGAACACCGCATCAAGCATGACTTTGATTCCATGTTCATGGCATACCTGGACCAACTCTTTCAAAGTTTCCTTGTCACCGAATTGAGGGTCAATTTCCATATAATCGATCGTATCGTATTTATGGTTGGAATAAGCCTTGAAAATCGGTGTAAAATAAATACCGCTTATGCCCAGGTCCTCAAGGTAGCTGATGTTCTGGATAACACCTTTCAAATCGCCGCCAAAGAAATTATCCCTTTCCGGAGGGGCGCTTCCCCACGGCAGTGCACCTTCCGGATCATTCGAAGGGTCACCATTTCCAAATCGCTCCGGGAAAATTTGATACCAGACTGTATCTTTCACCCAGCCAGGAGCACGGAAAACATCAATATTATTCAAGTATGGAAAAGCATAATAGAAGCCAGTATCCTCAGGAGGTTCAGGATAGAAACCCTTTTCGGTCAGATAAGCGGTTTCAGTTCCATCATTCAATTCAAAGCCATAACGCATCCTTCTGTATGGCGGCTTTATCGAAACAAACCAATAATCGAATAACAGATCGGACCCACTTTTAATCATTGGAACGGAAGAGAAATTCCATTTTCCATCCGCCCAATCATACGGATCACCATTTAATAGGGAAACTTCTTTCATGTCATCCTTTTTCGTTCTGATGCGGATATGCAGTTCTTCATTGGTGCAAGCGTATGCATAATTATCTTTAGGACGGTGATAGATCGCTTCTTTTAACAAGGAGAAACCATTCCTTTCATTATCAATTCAAGATTAAAACAAGGTTAGACCACCTATTTTAAAATGTCAATTATAAAAAGTTCGATTCACAAAAAATTAATGAATTTAGTATTTTGGTAAAAAAAATAAAAAAACTAGTTGTCAAAATGATTTAAGTCTTTATAATAAGAGTTAGGTTGTGCAATCGTTTTCATAGACTTGCAAACAACATTACAAACGTTTGCACAGATTGAGAGAATATCTGCACAATAAAAAAGTAATTACACATTTTTAGGAGGGGTATACACATGAAAAAGGCATTGTCGATTTTCATGATGCTGATCTTAATGGTCGGTGCTCTTGCTGCTTGTGGACCTAAAGAAGAAGAAAACACAGGTTCAAAAGACAACGGCGAGAAAACAGAAGATGCTTCAAAACCAGAGAAGCTGGTAGTTTGGGAAGATAAAGAAAAGTCTGGCTGGCTTGAAAAGGTAGCAGCTGACTTTGAAAAAGAAAACGGTATCAAAATTGAGTTCAAAGAAGTAGAAATGGCTACAAAAATGAAAGAACAATTACGTCTTGATGGTCCTGCTGGAACTGGCCCGGACATCATCACTTTGCCGCATGACCAAATCGGTGAGCTTGCAGTTCAAGGGCACATCGCTGAACTTAATGTAAGCGACGATGTAAAAAAGACTTTCTCTGAGTCTTCAATCGCTGCACAAACTTTCGATGGTAAATTATACGGACTTCCAAAGTCTGCTGAAACTCCAGTTTTCATCTACAACAAAGCTCTTATGACTGAAGTTCCTGCTACTATGGAAGATTTATATGAATTCGCAAAAGCTAACACTAAAGACGGCAAATATGGTTTCCTTGCACTTTGGGATAACTTCTACTTTGCACATGCTCCAATCGCTGGAAACGGCGGATATGTATTCGGGGAAAAAGACGGAGCTCTTAACCCTCAAGATCTTGGCTTGAACAATGAAGGTGCTGTAAAAGGTACTGAGTACATCCAGAAGTGGTACGCTGAAAAGCTATTCCCTAACGGAATCGTCGGCGAAAACGGCGGATCTGCTATGGACGGACTTTTCAACGAAGGTAATGTTGCTTCTGTCATGAACGGACCATGGGCATTCGGCGGCATGAAAGATGCTGGCATCGATTTCGGTGTTGCTCCATTCCCTAAATTCGCTGATGGCACTCCAATGAAGACTTTCATGGGTGTTAAAGGATGGCACATTTCTTCTTACTCTAAGAACCAGGAATGGGCTACTAAGTTCCTTGAGTTCATCACAAACGACGAGAACGCTAAGTACCGTTTCGAGCAAACTGCTGAAGTTCCAACAAACGTAGCACTTGTTGACGATCCAGCAATCGCTGAAAACGAAGGTGCTAAAGCTGTTGCACTTCAGACTCAAGACGCAGTTCCAATGCCAAACATCCCTGAAATGGGTGAAGTTTGGGCACCAATGGCTAGCGCATTGCAAACAGTTGTAACAGGCAAAGCAGAGCCAAAGGCAGCACTTGATTCAGCTGTGAAGCAAATCGAACAGAACATCAAGCAAAACCATTCAAAATAATAGCATCAATAGATATAGCAGTACCTCCCATGGGGGGTACTGTTATATTTTCCAAAGGTATATTCCAGTTTCTGTGTATTCTGTAATGCATTGTGAAAAGTCACAAAGTTTACGAAAAACCGCAGTAAAAAAGTCTTTCATTGGGCAAACGGTTGCGCTAGAATAGAGATAAGTCAATCAGGTGCTTCATGAGAGTGAAAACAAGAGATTTCAGTATAATACAGGAATGAAACGATCTTCTGTATGAAAGACAATGTATTCGTTCTCATAAAGCATCTGATGCTTTTAACAAGGCGGATTATCGCAAGATTTGTTGTCACTGCAGCCATGGTTAGTCAAATAAAACCTAGCTTATATGTGAACCAGCAATGTTTTCGAAATAGCCTTATCAATTATAGAAAGAGAAAGGGGAATATAGGATGAAAGAGAAGTCCTATCAAACCAACCACCGCAGAATAGCAACAGCCCTTTCGATCATTCCTGGGCTAGGACAGCTATACAACAAACAATACTTAAAGGGAATCACTTTCCTGATCCTGACTGGTGCATTCTTCGGAGTGTTCTCAGATCTGCTTAACATGGGATTATGGGGTCTGTTTACACTGGGAGAGCAGACACCTCGTGACCATTCCATCTTCTTGCTGGTAGAAGGGATTTTGGCGCTTATTGTCCTGATCTTTGGAATCGGTTTCTATCTATTCAATTTGAAAGATGCTCATAAGACAGGTTTAAAAAGAGACATGGGTGAGCGTCTAAGTACAGTTAAGGAGCAATACAACAACTTAATTGATAATGGTTTCCCATATCTGATCATGTCACCTGGATTCCTGCTCCTGATTTTTGTTGTTGTATTTCCTATCATTTTCGTTGTTTTACTCGCATTTACAAACTACGATTTATACCATTCGCCTCCTGCAAAGCTGGTTGATTGGGTGGGTCTGAAAAACTTCTTTGATTTGTTCCAATTAGAATCTTGGCGTCAGACATTCTTCTCCGTTCTTTCATGGACAATCATCTGGACATTTGTTGCAACAACTTTCCAGGTGGCTTTGGGAATGTTCCTGGCCATTCTCGTCAATCAAAAGGATGTAAAAGGGAAGGCGGTCATCCGTACTGTGTTCATCCTTCCTTGGGCAGTACCAGCTTTCGTTTCAATTCTTGTTTTTGCAGGTATGTTCAATGAATCTTTTGGTGCCATTAACCGTGACATCCTTGGTTTCTTCGGAATTGATCCGATTCCATGGATGACTGAAGCAATGTATACAAAAATTGCGTTGATTCTGATCCAGACTTGGCTTGGATTCCCGTTCATTTTTGCGATGACAACCGGAGTACTTCAATCCATTCCTGAAGAATTGTATGAGGCAGCTACAGTGGACGGTGCAACGAATTTCCAGAAGTTCAAAAACATCACATTGCCGTTAGTGCTTTTCGCAACAGCGCCAATTTTGATTACACAGTATACTTTCAACTTTAATAACTTTAATATCATTTATCTCTTTAACGGCGGTGGACCTGCAGTGCCAGGAGCGAATGCCGGCGGAACAGATATCCTGATTTCGTGGATTTACAGCCTGACAATGACATCTGCACAATATTCCAAAGCTGCTGCCATCACCATGCTGCTTTCCTTGATCGTTATCGGTGTAGCTCTATGGCAGTTTAAGAGAACTAAATCATTCCAGGAAGAGGATATGATGTAATATGAGTATTAAACGACAGAAATATATCAGACTGACACTAACGTATCTTGTGATTTTGGCTATGTTTGCGATCATTATTTATCCACTCCTTTGGATTGTCGGTTCTTCCTTCAATCCTGGACAGAGTCTATCTGGGTCTAATATTATCCCTAAAAATGCCACTCTTGCCCACTATAAGGAACTGTTTGATCTTGACCGCAGCAACTATCTGTACTGGTACTGGAATTCATTGAAGGTAAGTGTGCTGACAATGGTGTTTACAGTCATCCTTGTAAGCCTGACAGCGTATTCCTTCTCGAGGTACCGTTTTATTGGACGGAAAAATAGCTTGATGACATTCCTGATCCTGCAAATGATTCCGAACTTTGCAGCATTGATCGCGATTTTCATCCTGGCATTATTGACTGGGTTACTTGACACACACTTTGGCTTGATCCTTGTATACGTCGGGGGGGCAATCCCGATGAATACATGGCTGATGAAGGGGTATCTTGATACAATTCCGAAAGAGCTTGATGAATCTGCCAAAATGGACGGTGCAGGCCACCTGAGGATCTTCTTCCAGATCGTCATGCCATTGGCCACACCGATCATTGCGGTCATCGCATTGTTCTCATTCATTGCACCATTTGGAGATTTTATCTTAGCGACTGTACTGCTTAGGACAGAAAGTAAATATACACTTGCTGTAGGATTATATGATTTGGTAGCCAAACAGTTCGGCGCAGAATTCACCACCTTCGCGGCTGGTGCTGTTCTGATTGCCGTTCCAATCGCTATCCTGTTCCTGTCGTTCCAGAAATACTTCGTATCAGGATTGACGGCTGGCGGAACAAAAGGATAATCTATTAGGGCAGATAAATTTTAAGCAAAGGCCGTGTACGGTCTTTGCTTAAATTATGAGGAGGAGCGGAGATGAAAAAAAAGTTCATCTTCATCTTGATTCCGTTTCTTCTTTTTTACGCCCTACCAGTAGGCGCAGTTGAAAAAGAAGGACGCAAATGGCAGGATGAAACAATTTATTTCTTAATGGTGGACCGTTTTAATAACGGTGACAATAGCAACGATTTCAAGGTCGATGCGAAAGATCCCAAGGCCTATCATGGCGGAGACTTCCAGGGAGTCATCGACGAATTGGACTATATCAAGGACATGGGATTCACTGCTATCTGGCTGACGCCTGTATTTGATAATGTTGATAAAGGCTACCATGGGTACTGGATCAAGGATTTTTATAATACAGAAGAGCACTTTGGAAGCGTTGACAAATTCAAAGAACTTGTTAAAGAGGCACATAAACGGGATATTAAAATCATCCTTGATTTTGTCGTTAATCATGTCGCTCCTGATCATGAGTGGGTGAACGATCCGGCCAAGCAGGAATGGTTCCATGAAAAGCAGGATATCATCGACTGGAACAACCAGGATGAGCTGGAGAAAAACTGGCTGTATGGGCTCCCAGACTTAGCACAGGAAAATCCAGAGACAAGAAAGTATCTGCTGGATGCCGCTAAATGGTGGATTGAAGAAACAGATATCGATGGGTACAGACTTGATACTGTCCGCCATGTACCAGTTGATTTCTGGGAAGACTTTTCAAAAGAAGTGAAGAGCGTAAAAGATGATTTTTACCTGATTGGCGAGGTTTGGTCAGAGGATCCTAATTATATTGCCAAGTATGATAAAGCCGGGATCGATGGCTTTGTTGATTTTCCATTGAATGAACAGCTGCGGACGGCTTTTGAAAAACCAGACCAGACTTTGGACTGGCTGCTGACTACGGCGAAAAGAAATAAGGCAATCTATGAAAATCCAGAGCTGATGGGGAACTTCATCGATAATCATGATATGGTCAGATTCACTAGAAAAGCGGTCCAGAACAGGCAGCATCCGGGAACGAGATGGAAAATGGCGCTGACTTATATGTATACGGCTCCAGGAATTCCAATTGTTTATTATGGAAGCGAAATAGCGCTTGATGGCAGTGAAGATCCTGATAACCGCAGGCAAATGAGCTTCAGGGCAGATAAAGAATTGATTGATTACGTAACAAAAATCGGTGAGCTTCGAAACGACCTTCCATCTTTAAGAAGAGGGGATCTTGAGGTCCTTTATGAAAAGAAAGGAATGGCTGTCTTCAAGCGGACCTATCAGGATGAAACAGCAGTCATTGCCATTAATAATACATCAAATACTCAGCAAGTCACTTTGACTGCCGATCAGCTTGAGGATGACAAGGAACTGCGGGGTTTGCTTGCGAATGACCTTGTCAGGAGCAAGGATGGTGAGTATAACCTGGCGCTCGAACGGGAGAAAGCAGAAATCTATGTACTCGCCGAGAAAACAGGGTTGAACATACCTTATATTGCAGCAATGGGTGCTGTGTATGCTGCCTTCTTCGGCTTCATTATCCTTCTTGTCAGAAAAGCAAGAAAGAGAAACAAAGAATAAGGCGGGTCCAATACTTACCACTATTGTTAGCACCGGCTCTTGAAAAAAATAAGGAACAAAGCTGGACAATTCATTTATAATAAAGATAAGGATTTTTTCTGGCAAAAGGGAGGGGAACTTAATGGCTGTTACTATAAAAGATGTTGCGAAGGTAGCAAATGTCGCACCTTCAACTGTCTCTCGTGTTATCGCCAATAGTCCCAGGATCAGCGAAAAAACGAAGGAAAGAGTCAGGGAGGTTATGGACCAGCTTGGGTATCACCCAAACTTTATCGCCAGAAGCCTTGCAAGCCAATCGACCAGGGCAATAGGGCTTGTCATGCCAAGCTCAACTGATGTGGTCTTTCAGAACCCATTCTTTCCCACTGTCCTGACTGGATTGAGTGAGGGAGCACATGCCAAACAATATGCTCTCCACATGACAACAGGGAAGACAGATGATGAAATCTTCGACGGTGTTGTCGCGATGGTCCAGGGTGGCAGAGTCGATGGTGTGGTTCTTTTATACTCAAAGGTAGAAGACAGGGTAATCTCCTACCTGAAGGAACGGGATTTTCCATTTGTGGTAATCGGCAAGCCGTTTAAAGATGATGAAAATACTAGTTATGTTGATAATGATAATTTCAAAGCAGGTAAAGAAGTGACCGAGCATTTGATTCAGCTTGGCCATGATCGAATCGCCTTCATTGGCGGGAATCTCGATCTCGTTGTGACAGTGGAGCGCCTGCTCGGCTATGAAAAGGCTTTGAGAAACTCAGGAATCCAGTTAGTAGACGATTACATCATCAATGATGAATTCCTGCGTGAGAGCGGCCAGGATGCCGTAGAAGTGCTGTTGTCATTGGAAAAACCGCCTACAGCGATGGTGGTTGCCGATGATCTGATGGCATTAGGTGTTTTAAATAAGCTTGATGAAATAGGACTAGCAGTACCTAAAGACATCTCCATTGTGAGTTTTAATAATGTATTGATTGCCGAGATGGCAAGACCGCCACTGACATCCGTCGATATCAACATCTTTGATCTTGGATATCAGGCAGCTAAAAGCCTGATACAAAGAATTGAGAACCCGGATGAGCCGATCAAGCGGATCATTGTTCCATTCAAAATTGTTACAAGATATTCATGCGATCGTCCTAAAGAGTCGCTTGTATAATGGAAAGAGGCAAAGCACTGCTTTGCCTCTTTCTTTTACCCATTTACAATCGTTCCGCCGTTGACATGGATCGTCTGCCCACTTACATAAGTAGAGTCATCGCTAGCGAGGTAAACATATGCCGGCGCTAGTTCATACGGCTGGCCAGCTCGTCCCATTGGCGCATTCGTGCCAAATTTCGCAACTTCCTCAGCTGTGAATGTCGATGGGATAAGAGGTGTCCAGATCGGGCCTGGCGCCACGCTATTGACACGGATGCCCTGCGACGCAAGAGACATGGCAAGGGAACGTGTGAAAGAAACGATCGCACCTTTTGTTGAAGAGTAATCAATCAGCTTCTCATTGCCCTTATAGGCTGTTATAGATGAAGTGTTAATGATGGTGCTTCCTTTTTCAAGGTGAGGAAGCACCGACTTGGTCAAATGGAAAATCGAGAATACATTCGTACGGAACGTCTTCTCCAGCTGTTGTGCAGAGATATCAAGCAAGCTCTTTTGCGGATGCTGCTCAGCCGCGTTATTGACAAGGATGTCAATTTTGCCGAACTCATCAAGTGTTTTCTTGGCAGCTTCCTCACAGAACTGCTCGCTGCCAACGTCCCCGGCCAGGAGCAGGCATTTTCTGCCTTCAGCCTCAACAAGCTCCTTCGTCGTTTTGGCATCATTGCTTTCCTCAAGATAGACAATCGCTACATCAGCACCCTCTTTTGCATAATAGATTGCCACTGATTTGCCAATGCCGCTATCTCCTCCAGTGATCAAAGCAACCTTGCCAGATAATTTCCCGGACCCTTTAAAATTTTCATCTACCGATTTCGGTTCAGGATTCATCTCCGGCTCCGTACCAGGCTGATGATCCTGATGCTGAGGCGGAAATCCCTGCTTATTCTTCTCGTTAGCCATAGAACACGTCACTCCTTCGATTTGATTCAACACTTATTAAATTCCTTTAAAATCCAGAGAAAAAACATGGAAATTACTTCTTTAAAAATTGTGTGATTGAAAATGACGGACAAAACAGGAGTAAAGGAAGTGATATTCTGTCCGTCATGGAGCCGATGACGGACAGAAAAATAAGGAATTGGAAGTTTTCTGTCCATCATTAAGGCGATGACCAAAATAGGAGATCCAAGTCGGATTTCTGTCCATCATGGAACCGATGACCGACAGAAAAGGAAATCCAAGACGAATTTCTGTCCATCATGAAAGCAATGACGGACAAAAAGACGGAAGAGGTAAAGAGTTTTGTCCATCAAAAAAGCGGCCCTCAAAAAGGAGCCGCTTCAATTCATTACTGTAGTTTATTTTTAAAGATAAAGTATGTCTTGTACCCGCCAGTCAGGTTCTTGACTTTGAATCCGTTCTGTTGAAGGATTCGGGAAGCAAGGTATCCTCTTAGGCCAACCTGGCAAGTGATCAGGATTGTTTCGTCTTGTGGAAGCTCATCAAGGCGGCTGCGAAGCTCATCAAGCGGGATGTTCTTTGTACCTTCGATTTTGCCTTGTGCGTGTTCTTTCTCGGTACGGACGTCGATCATGAACATACCTTCCTTAATCAGGTCATCCACTTCATAGTGCTGGACAGTTTCAATTGTACCGTCAACAATATTGGATGCTACGTAACCAGCCATGTTTACTGGGTCTTTAGCAGAAGAGAATGGTGGTGCGTACGCAAGTTCTAGTTCCTGAAGGTCATAGACATTCAATCCCCCTTTGATCGCTGTTGCAATGACATCGATTCGCTTATCGACACCATCTTTACCAACTGCCTGTGCACCGAAAATCTTGCCTGTTTCTCTGTCAAAGATGACTTTTAGCGAGATTTGCTCTGCACCAGGGTAATAGCCGGCATGTGACAGCGGGTGAATATGGACCACTTCATATGGAATTCCAAGTCTGCGCAATAGCTTTTCACTGTTGCCAGTAGTAGCTGCTGTCAATTCGAATACCTTAACGATAGAAGTACCGAGTGTTCCAGGGTACGCAATTTTACGTCCATTGATATGATGTCCAACAATATGTGCCTGGCGGTTCGCAGGCCATGCGAGCGGAATCATCGTTGGCTGACCATTGATGTAGTCAGTCACTTCGATTGCATCTCCCATTCCATAGATGGATTCATCAGAGGTTTGCAGATATTCATTTACCTTGATACCGCCGCGTTCTCCAAGGTCAAGGCCAGCATCTGCTGCAAGTTTGTTTTCCGGACGTACACCGATTGACAGGATGATCAATTCAGCATCAAGGACCTTTCCGCTTTCAAGGACAACCTTTGTGCCATTTTCCTGTACATCTGTAATGCCATCTCCAAGAATCAGCTCCACGCCATTCTTTCTTAACTCATCTTCAACGATTGCCGCCATTTCTGGGTCAACTGGACCCATTACCTGGGGCAACTTTTCTACAAGAGTGACATTCACGCCGGCGTGAACAAGGTTTTCTGCCATTTCAAGGCCGATAAAGCCGCCGCCGATCACAACTGCATTCTTTGGCTTGTTGTCTTCAAGATAGGCTTTGATCTTATCCATATCAGGAATATTTCTAAGTGTGAATACATTTGCGCTCTTCAATCCTTCGATTGGCGGGACGATTGGTTTTGCTCCCGGTGATAAAACAAGTACATCATAGCTTTCATTGTATTCTTCACCAGTCTGGACATGTTTGATTGAAACTGTTTTTTCTTCACGGTTGATTGCAGTCACTTCTGAGAAGTTGCGAATATCCAGGTTGTAGCGTGCATTCATGCCTTCAACAGTTTGAAGAAGCAATTTTTTGCGGTCTTCGATTACCCCGCTGATATGATATGGCAATCCGCAGTTTGCAAAAGAAATAAATTCTCCTCTTTCAAAAAGTACGATTTCAGCTTTTTCATCAAGTCTTCTAAGTTTGGTTGCAGTAGTTGCTCCACCTGCAACGCCGCCTACGATTACGATTTTTTTACCCATTGTATGATCATCCTTTCGGTCGAAAAAAATTAATTTTTTATACCCCTACTGGTATATTAACTCGAAAATAGAGGGAATCCAATAGAACTTTGTGAAGGATTTGTGAAAGTTATTTCGAATTCCCTATTCCAAACAGATAAATATCACACCAAGGAATAATACATTAATTTTAACGTGTAAATAGGATAATACCGTAGGTGGTTTGTGAACCATTCATGAACAATTGAAAATTAAGGACAATTAGGGACCTTTTTAGGCGCTATATAACTGGCTAAAATAATCGATATAAAACAAAAACGGACCCTGATTTCCAAGGTCCGTTTTCTCCCCATATTTAGTGTTGCCTTGCTATTAGCGATAATTCACGAATTGCACATCAACAGTCAAATCGGCTTCCTTGACGGCAGCAATGATCTTTTGCAGGTCATCGCGATTCTTCCCTGTCACGCGCACCTGATCGTCCTGGACTTGGCTCTTGACCTTCACACCGCTGTTTTTAATGATTGTGTTGATTTTTTTGGCGTTTTCTTTGTCAATGCCCTGCACGAGCTTTGCCCTTTGGCGGACAGTACCGCCTGCAGCACGTTCTACTTTTCCGTAATCCAGATTTTTTATAGGGATCCCGCGTTTGATCATTTTGCTGAATAGAACGTCCTTCAACTGGTCAAGCTTAAATTCATCATCAGAAATTAGGACGAGTTCTTCCTTATCAAGTGAAATATCACTTTTGCTTCCTTTAAAGTCGTAACGGTTTTGGATTTCCTTCATCGCAATGCTAATCGCATTGGTGACTTCAGACATATCTACTTTGGACACAATATCAAATGAGCTCTCTTTGGACATGGTTACCTCCGGGTTATGTAATTTATGCAGCGCTGGAGACAATGATTGTCCAGGCGCTTTCGCTTTTGCTTACATTATAGTAAAATATAGCAGTTCAAACAACTTTGCGTAATTTTAGGAAAGATGTTAATAACAAGGCAGGAGGGAATTTTTATGTCCTTGAATGAATATACAGGTCAGACTCAGGAATTGACCGTAGCAAGAATCGTGGATTACGGTTATTTTTTAACAGATGGAGAAGAAGATGTCTTGCTCCACTCCAATGATACCGACCGGACCTTTGAAGAAGGGGACAAGGTCGAGGTTTTCCTGTTTGTAGAATCAAGAGGCAGGCTGGCTGCGACGACCACCATTCCGAAAGTGCAAGTGGGACAATATGAGTGGGTATCCGTTGTCGATGTGAAGGAAGGAATCGGAGTATTCCTGGACATTGGCATCAGGAAGGATATTTTGCTGGGTGAGGAGGACTTGCCAGTTGTTAAATCGGTTTGGCCTCAAAAAGGGGATCTTCTTTATATTACGCTCCGTGTAAATCGCAATAATATGATTTACGCGCGGATGGCTACAGACCCTGTCATCCAGGAAATCTCTGTTGCAGCGAACAGAAGTGCTTTCAATAAAAATGTACATGGCTATGTATACCGTACGGCAAGGGTCGGCAGCTGGATGATCACTGCTGAAGGATATAAAGGCTTTATCCATGAATCACAGCGCCGGACAGAGCCGCGGATTGGCGAGAAAGTCGAAGGCCGGATCATCGATGTGAAGCCGGACGGTTCCGTCAATATCTCCCTGCTGCCACGCAAGCAGGAGGCACTTGATGAGGATGCCGAGAAAATAATGGCGTACCTTGATCTGCGGAATGGAGCAATGCCTTACCATGACAAGAGCATGGCTGAGGATATCCAGGAACGCTTCGGCATGAGCAAAGGCTCCTTCAAACGCGCACTTGGCAGACTAATGAAAGAAGACAAGGTGTACCAGGAAGAAAATTGGACATATAAAAAAGAAAAATAGAGCCGGCTGGCTCTATTTTTTTTACAAGTGATCTGTCTTCTTGGAATATTCGTTTTTGCCAGCCTTCCTATTCTTTTCACGCATCATATTTTTTTCATGGCGAAGGGCATTATTGTCCTTTGCTTTTTTATCGTTATCGGATGTATGCGGCATAATAAAAACTCCTTTCAGGTTAGGTACATTTTATTTTTCCTAAAACCTGAAAGGAGTATGTAGTTAAGATGGCTGTTTATTTAAAAAGAAAATGGCGATTGTGCCTGGACCTGTATGGGAGCCAACGGCGGCACCAATCGAAGTAATATAGACATCTTTTGCATGAAGTTCCTCAATGATCATATTCTTCATCTCAGTCGCTGTTTCGAGGTCATCGGCATGGCTGATGCCAACTACCTGTTCCTCAAAAGCCACTCCGCGCTCCTTCATCACTTCGATAATCCTGCGCAAAAGCTTCTTCTTGCCGCGGATTTTTTCCAGCGGAACTAATTTGCCGTCTTCAACATTAAGCAATGGTTTAATATTCAAAAGCCCGCCGACAAACGCAGATGCTTTGGACACACGCCCGCCCTTTGCAAGGTGGTCGAGGTCATCAACGGAAAATAGATGTTCCATATGCTCGCTATGGAATTGCACCGCTTTAACAATTTCCTCCTTAGAGTAGTTTTCCTTTGCCATGCGGACTGCCTCCATGACAACTAGGCCTTGTCCAAGGGAAGCACATTTTGTATCAATCACCGACAAGTTGAAATCAGGATATTCTTCTTTGACCTGTTCGGAAATCATTACCGCTGTTTGGTATGTACCAGATAACTCAGAGGAGAACGCTATGTATATACCTTCTTGTTTATTTTCGGCCATTTCTGTAAAAACTTCTTTAAAACCAGCAGGGGAAGCCTGTGAGGTTTTAGGAAGATTGCCAGCACGTATTGCATCATATACCTGTTTTGGCTGGATTGTTCTTAAATCTTCATATTCTGTCCCATCAATATGGACTTTTAACGGGAATAAAATAGCGCCATTTTCTTCATAAAAATCCAATGGCAAATCACATGCACTGTCAGCCAAGATTTTTACTGACATGACTTTCACCTGCTTTCAACCTTTATATGTTAATAGTTTATCGGGAATATGGGAAAAAGACAATTAAATGTAGTGATTTTCGGCAAAATAGG
This sequence comes from Mesobacillus sp. AQ2, assembly GCF_030122805.1. NCBI lineage: Bacteria > Bacillati > Bacillota > Bacilli > Caryophanales > Bacillaceae > Mesobacillus > Mesobacillus sp. AQ2. The sequence continues at coordinate 1,425,352 of NZ_CP126080.1, forward strand.
GGTAGAGGAAGAATAGAAAAGAATAAGGGGGATTTACATGGTCTGGTTGGAAACGAAAAAAATCTTCATCGTGGTGATCGGTGCATTCTTAAATGCATTGTCACTGAATTTCTTCTTAATCCCGGCAAATGTCTACGCAAGCGGCTTTACCGGTATTGCCCAGCTCGTTTCAAGCATACTTGGTGAATTTGCGCCATTTAATATTTCTACAGGAATCCTTCTTTTACTGCTAAATATTCCGGTGACCATCCTTGGATGGAAAAAGGTAGGGAAATCATTTACCTTCTATAGCTTCATTTCAGTATTGCTTTCATCAATCTTTCTTGAAATCCTTCCGGTTAAAGAAGTATCAGGTGATATCCTGCTGAATGCAGTTTTTGGAGGAGTCATTGCTGCGCTGGGCGTTGGGCTGACATTAAAATGGGGCGCTTCGACTGGCGGCATGGACATTATTGCAATGGTACTATCCCGCATGAATGATCGCCCGGTTGGTACATATTTCTTTACATTGAATGGCATCATTATAATGACTGCTGGTTACATCTTCGGCTGGGAAAATGCGCTCTACACTCTTGTGGCTCTCTATGTGTCGACCCGAGTGATCGATGCGATCCATACCCGCCATGAAAAATTGACAGCGATGATCGTCACCAAGAAATCGGATGAATTAAAGAAAGCCATCCATGACAAGCTTGTCCGCGGTATCACTTTGCTTCCTGCGAAAGGGGCTTTCTCCGGCGAACAGAAAGAAATGCTGATCATTGTTGTTACAAGGTATGAATTGTATGACCTTGAACATATCATCAAGGAAGTCGATCCTCATGCTTTCACCAATATTGTGGAGACAGCCGGGATCTTTGGATTTTTCAGGCGCGAATAAAAGTTGAACGGGGGTTTGAAATGAAGAAAAGCAGTTTGTTGATCATTTTGCTTTTGATGGCCGCTGCACCGGCACTGGCGATCGGGCAGGAAAAGCAGACACCAGAAAAATCGGAGTTCAGTTTTTACATTGACCCAATCGCCGGGGCCGAACATGCTGTATTTGAACTGACTCTGCAAAACCATGGAGATGGAGATTTGGTATTTGAATTTCCTACCTCCCAGAAATATGAAATCATCGTAAGGGATGGCCAAAGGAATAAAATCTATCAATTTTCTGAGGACAAGGCATTTGCCCAGGCGTTTGAAAAACTGGCGCTAAAACCGCACGAGACAATGAAATGGCGGGAAAGCTGGGATTATAAAAAGGCGGGAACAAGGGTCAAAGAAGGAGAATATACAGTTAATGCACAGTTGAAAGCAGTAAGCGTCAACGGAAAACCTGTCCCAGACAAACAGCAGTTGACCGATCAAAAGCAAATGTACATTCCAGGCGAAAATCCTGTCTTTAAAGGTATACAGGCTGAAGGAGAAAGGGGCTCGTATAAAATATCAGGGGAAGCGAGGCCAATCGGCGGGAAATTCTTCTATACTGTCGAGGATGGTCACAACCAGTTAATTGCTGAAACAGAAGTTGTCCCACAATCAAAATACCCTAAATGGCACCCTTTTTCGCTTGATGTAACAATTCCTGAAAATAAGCTGCCCCAAAACGGATCGCTCATCCTCAATCTTTACGAACGCAGTAAGGAAGGTGAAATTATCCACACTTATCCAGTCCTGCTCGAAAGATTCAACCAAAATAAATAAATCAAAGCAAAAGCTGGCGGGAATCCCGCCAGCTTTGCTGTTACTGGTTTTCAATTGAATTCAGCTCGTCCTGGAATGACCTTAGCTGCTCTTTTTCCGCCATCGTTGTATTGGCATATGCGGAAGAAAGAGCATTTTTCGCCTTGCTGATGGCTGCAGATTGTTCCGCAGGCTCCGCAGTCTGAGCTAATTGGACAGCCTTCCTAGCTTCCTGAAAAAGCCTGTTTCCCATCTAAATTCCCCCTAAAGAGGACTCTCTGACATTCGCCATCTTTTGAGCTTCAGCTTCGGCATACGTGGTGTGGTAAGGGATTCTTTGAGAATGCTTGGAGACAGAATCTACCCCTTGCTGTACAAAACGCTTGGATTTATTGCCTTTACCCATCGTTTTACCCCTCCATCTACGAGCGAATTTTGAAACAGCCAATCTGGCTGCTTCAGTCATAGTATGCTCTTTTAGGGGAAAAACAATCGGGAACGAACCAGGTTCGATTTGGCAGGTTCAGACATTTATGATTGAATTTTTTCTGTACAGCAACTTTGTCGGACAAACAGAAACGGAAGGAAAGGAAAAGTGACCGATACAGCCTATCTATCGGATAAACCGAAGCGTGAGGAAAGGGAAAGTGACCGATAGAGCCCTCCTATCGGACAAACAGGAGTGTAAGGAAAGAAAAAGTGACCGATAGAGCCCTTCTATCGGACAAACAGAAGCGTGAGGAAAGGAAAAGTGTCCGATAGAGGCCTCCAATTGGACATACGCAACAGGAAAACATGCAAAAAGTCCGATAGAACTCATTCCTATCGGACAAATCACTTCTTGTTATTTTATAGTGCTTTCAGATTAAGCAGATCGTTCAAATACACACCAATTCCGTCTTCCTCATTTGTCAGGGTCATATCGTTGGCGATATTTTTTACATCGGCCACGGCATTGCCCATCGCGATTCCCCGTCCTGCATATTCCAGCATCTCTAAATCATTGTCTTCATCGCCGAATGCAATGATCCGCTCAGCAGGAATTTGGAAATAATCAGAGGCCTTTTTTAACCCGACAGCTTTATTCAAGCCATTTTTGACAATTTCCACGACATGGAATGGTGCTGCCCAGCTTCTGTGATCAATCACTTCTGCATGGACCTCAGAAAGGTGAGCACGGATCTTGCGGACATCCTCCTCGTCAGAATGGATCAGCATACTTGTCGGAGATGCCTTTAGGAACCGTCTTAAATCACCGGTTGTTATATTTGGGTTGCCTAAATTGAAGATATCCATCAATTTTTCATCATGATAATGGACATATACATCATCGATTACTTCGGCGATGATGTTATAAAATTTAAAGTCATCGAGTGCTTCGACAATGTCCTTGGCAACATCAATCGATAAAGGGGAATGATGTACACCCCAGCTGTTGTCAAGCGGATGGTGAATGAAAGCTCCATTGAAATTGACGATTGGTGTGTCCAGCTGCAGTTCATGGTAATACATTTCACTCGAACGGAATGGTCTACCTGTAGCGATCATAACTACATGTCCTTCTTCACGTGCTTTTTTGATGACTCGTTTGTTCCGTTCAGAAATCTTTTTATCATCTGTAAGTAATGTACCGTCCAGGTCTAAAGCGATTAAATGTTTTTCAGCCATAAATACTCCTTCTTATCTCTGTTTTTTAAATCCTATGCGTATGATTGGCTCTTTCTTCATAAGAGTTCTACAATACATATTTGGATGGTAGTGAATTTCTTCTTATAACCACTATGGTAACCATTTTACATTTAAATTGTAAAAAAATCATATAACATACTTTAAAGCGCGGTAAAATTTATTGTCTGTTCGCATAATTTGGAGGGTTTAACAGTGATTTTAGTCGAAAAGAAACGCATTCAAGATATTCCCGTTCTTCATATCGCAAAACAAAGTCAATTTTCAGATAGAATGCCATTGATTGTTTTTCTGCATGGTTTTACAAGCACAAAGGAACGAAACATGCATTATGCCTATCTCTATGCCGAAAAAGGTTTCAGGGTGATCATGCCAGAAGCAAAATACCATGGAACCCGCAGTGAGGGATTGTCAGAGACAGAACTTGGCTTCCGTTTCTGGGAAATCGTCATAACTTCTATCGAAGAGCTTCCATCAATCAGAACAGAATTGGTCGATGAAGGACTAGTTGATCCTTCGAGGATTGGCGTAGCCGGAACATCGATGGGCGGCATCACCACGCTAGGCGCGATGGCTAAGTATGACTGGATCAAGGCCGGCGTGAGTTTAATGGGCAATCCGTCATTTGAGCAGTTTGCTCTGTGGCAGCTGAATGAAATGGAAAAACGGAATGTAAATATCAATTTATCGAAAGAAGAAATTTCAGAACTGCTCAATCAGCTGAAGCAGTATGACCTCAGCCAGCAGCCGGAAAAACTGAACAAACGTCCTCTGTTGTTCTGGCATGGCAGGATGGATCCAGTAGTACCATATGAATCGGCCTATCATTTTTATGAGCAAACTAGGAAAAACTATGTGGGAACAAAAGGAATGTTGGAGTTCATTACGGATGAACATGCTGGGCACAATGTGTCAAACGCTGGTGTAGAGGCTTCAGCAGAGTGGTTTGCAAAGCATATCTAATACCTTCCGCTTTTAATGGGAATGAATCATTGTTATGATAGAAACAGGTACAGCATTAATAAAGGAGTGTTCACCGATGGATGAAGAATTAAAAGAGAGCATTATGGGTGCGCTTGAGATGGTCGTTGACCCTGAACTTGGCGTAGATATCGTGAATTTAGGGCTTGTATATGATGTTGATTTGAATGAAGAAGGGCTTGCAACTGTAACGATGACCCTGACGTCAATGGGCTGCCCGCTAGCCGGCACAATCGTCGAGCAGGTTAAATTAGCACTTGCCGACCTTCCAGAAATCAAGGATACAGAAGTGAACATTGTTTTCAATCCGCCATGGTCAAAAGACATGATGTCACGTTACGCGAAAATTGCCCTTGGGGTAAGGGATTAATCAGCCTTTTGAAACAGCAGGAAAATTTCTTGCTGTCAGACTGTAGACAAACTCGATGGAATTCGAGCTTGTCTACAGTTTTTTTGTTTGTGCTGGAATGGGGCTTTTGATTTCCGTTCCAGGCGCTTCGCTTTCCGCGGGGCCGGCGCTGAGCCTCTCGCCGCCGTTGGCGTCTGCGGGGTCTCACCTGTCCGTCTGATCCCACAGGAGTCTACGCGCCTTCCACTCCAATCAACAGGATTCCTCAACTTAGTGTGGAACTAACCGTAAGTCTCTTTTAAAATAGATACATATAACGCTAAATGTGATAAAGATACATTCCAAGAACAATCCAATCCCTCGTGATCAAAAGTTAGAAATGGTTGCATTAGACCAGCTGGTTCATCAGACCATTTAGTCCGCAAGATAAAAGCAGCCCTTGATTTTTCTTTCATCTGACAGCAGGAAATCTCCTGCTGTTTTTTATTTGTTTTGAAGACAAAGGTCACAAAATTGTCATAGAAAAAGAACGATTGGCCATAATTTATGTGAGTTAGTTCACTTAAACATGTTGGAAACACTTATATACTTCTTGTATAGAGAAGTACTTAAGGAGGCGCCAATATGTTTGATAGAGATTTTAACAAAGACCCATTCATTGTGATTTGGGAACTTACAAGAGCCTGCCAGTTGAAATGCCTGCACTGCCGTGCGGAGGCACAATATAGAAGAGATCCTCGTGAACTGTCTTTCGAAGAGGGAAAAGCGCTGATTGACCAAATATACGAAATGAATAATCCGATGCTCGTGTTCACAGGCGGAGACCCTTTAATGAGGGAGGACGTCTTTGATATCGCCGAGTACGCTGTGAAAAAAGGTGTACGTGTATCAATGACACCAAGTGCGACACCGAATGTAACCAAGGAAGCGATTGAAAAGGCAAAGGCGGTCGGTCTATCGCGATGGGCCTTCAGTATCGACGGACCAACAGCAGAAGTTCACGACCACTTCAGGGGAACAGCCGGTTCCTTTGATTTAACGATGGAAAGAATAAAATATCTGCACGAGCTCGAAATTCCGATACAGATCAATACCGTCATTTCCCGATATAATATAGAGTATTTAGATGAAATGGCAAAAATGGTTGAAGATCTGGATTGTGTCCTGTGGAGTGTATTTTTCCTTGTCCCGACAGGACGCGGCCAGGAAAAGGACATGATTTCACCTGTGGAGCATGAAAAAGTGTTCCAATGGCTTTATAATTTAAGCAAACGGGTGAAGTTCGACATAAAAACTACAGCTGCCCAGCACTACCGCCGGGTTGTCATTCAGCAAAAAATGCGTGAAGCCAGGGATCATACAGACGAAATCAACTACTTGACGGCCCTGACAAATGAGGGGTTGACGGGATCCATCGATGGTCTCGGCCGGGCTCCAAAAGGTGTTAACGATGGAAATGGGTTTGTATTCATATCCCATATTGGAGATGTGTACCCGAGCGGATTGCTACCGGTTAAAGCAGGGAATGTCCGGGAACAGCCTCTTGCTGAAATTTACAGGGAATCTCCCGTATTCAAGTCACTGAGGAATCCTGATGAATACAAAGGGAAATGTGGTGTTTGCGAGTTCAGGCATGTATGCGGAGGTTCGCGTTCTCGGGCATATGCCATGACAGGAGATTACCTGGAGAGCGAACCGTTCTGCGTGTATATTCCTAAAGCGCTGAGAAAACAAAAGCAGGAAAGCTAACAAACCAGGGAAAAGGAAAGAAAAAAAGCAGCTCTGCTTCTAAAAGGGGTGCCTCATAATAGAAAAGCGAGTGAAGCTGGGCTTCACTCGCTTTTTATATTAGTCGATTGAACAGAAAACCGCCGGACAATTTTCACAGCCGATTTCCTTGCGTAAGTAATCTACATCATGAATCAGGATTTTCCCTTTTTTAATGGAGATGATACCTTCGCGTTTCAAGTCATTCAGGATCCTGTTTGTACTTTCACGTGATGTGCCGCAGAAATTGGCCAGTTCCTGATTTGTTAATGGAAGGTCAATCAGAATGCCGGTATCTTTATGGATACCATAGCTGTTCGTCATCCTGATCAATGTAGAGAATAGCGCTCCCTTTTTTCCGTTAAGTACTAAATCACGGAATTTAGTCTGTGTTTTGCGGAAATGGTCGCTCATCCATTTCATGAATTCGAATGCCAGCGATGGATTTTGAAAAATCTCCTTCTCGATGACATCTTTCCTGATTGCGGAGATGGTTGCATCCTCAAGGATCAATGCGCTAAGCAAATATTTTGGTGCCTCGGTAAACAGGGTCAATTCACCGCATAGATCATTTTCCCCGCAAATCCTTAACGCAAGTTCACGTCCATCCTGGGTTACCTTGCTAATCTGCACCTTTCCGCCAAGAATCAAATAAAGCTCCTCTGCCTCCATGCCTTCCTGGAACAAGTATGTGCCCTTCTTAACCTTGAATGTCCTGTCTGCAAACTGGAGCAATTCTTTAATTTCTATTGAATGAGTCACTTTCGTTGTGTTTGGCATGGTCATCACCCTTTTTTAGAATATAAGTTTCCGTGGCTTTTCGTTATTGAGACAATAATAACATCTGGATAGTGTTAACTAAATAACGCATGGGGAATTGTCAAAATCCCGTCACATTCTCTCTTCGTTTTGTTCACATTTTCGAAACAAAGTTGCTATAGGTATATTATATCGATAAAAAAAGTAAGTTGATTCCGATGTTAGAAGTCAACTGTGACAGTTTATTGAACAAAGAAATAGGAGTGAAGTTCTTCACATCATAAGGCCATGTATTTTTCTACGATTTATTTATCAAGCAAAAATCGCCTGAAAACTAGGAGGGGGAAGAATCATGCGAACACAAAAAAATCAGCTGCCGCTTCAAACGCTCAGTCTGGTTGCAGGTTTTATGGTGTGGGTTATTTTATCCGCATTAATGCCGTTCATTAAAGAGGATATAAAGCTTACAGCAAATCAAATCGCGATGGCGACTGCCATTCCTGTTGTCCTGGGTTCCGTTATGAGGATACCGATTGGATACTGGACAAACAAATATGGAGCACGAAAACTGTTCTTTGTCAGCTTCGCATTCCTGTTGTTTCCGGTGTATTTCATCAGTCTGGCAGATTCTTTTATTGACCTGCTGATCGGCGGCTTGCTGGTCGGTATAGGTGGTGCAATTTTTTCTGTCGGTGTGACATCCCTCCCGAAATACTATCCAAAAGAACGCCATGGATTTGTGAACGGAATTTATGGGGTAGGCAATCTCGGAACTGCGGTCACGACTTTTTCGGCACCGGTCATTGCATCGCAGATTGGCTGGCAGTCAACAGTCCAGCTTTACCTGGTGCTTTTACTGGCATTTGCATTGCTTAACTTTTTCCTTGGTGACAAAAATGAACCCAAAGTTCCTACACCACTGGGGGATCAAATTAAAAGTGTATACAAGAACCAGAAACTCTGGGCATTGAGTCTGTTTTACTTCTTAACATTTGGATCATTTGTAGCTTTTACGATCTACCTGCCGAATTTCCTTGTGTCACATTTTGAGCTCGATAAGGTAGATGCCGGAATCAGGACAGCAGGATTCATTGCCCTTGCTACATTCTTCAGGCCGATTGGCGGCTGGCTTGGTGATAAATTCAACTCATTCATCATCTTGATGATTGTCTTTGCAGGCATGACCATTTCAGGAATACTGCTGTCTTTCACACCTTCCCTGACCCTTTATACGATTGGCTGTCTTACGGTAGCAATCAGTGCGGGGATTGGCAATGGTACCGTCTTCAAACTAGTGCCGCTTTATTTTTCAAAACAGGCGGGGATCGTGAATGGTATAGTATCAGCGATGGGTGGATTGGGAGGCTTCTTCCCGCCGCTTATGCTGGCCTTCCTGTTCAACCTGACAGGGCATTATGCCATTGGTTTCATGGCTTTGTCGCAGGTTGCACTTGCGAGCCTGATCATCGTCATCTGGATGTACTATCAGGATAAATTGAGCCTTGCTAAAAATATCATCGACCATACTGCAGAGGGAATCATGATCACGGATGTGAAAGGCATGATTGAAAAGGTTAACCAATCTTTCACGAATGTAACGGGATATAAAGCTGAGGAAGTCATTGGGAGAAACCCAAGAGTCCTGAGGTCAGGAAAGCATGGGGAGGCTTTTTACAAGGAGATGTGGAAATCCATTGAGGAGAATGGATTCTGGCAGGGAGAAATCTGGAACAAAAAGAAGAACGGAAACATCTATCCTGAATGGCTTACAATAAGTCCTTTAAAAAATGAAGCCGGAGAAATCAAGAACTATGTCGGCATATTCAGTGAGCTACCTATAAAAAAGAAATAACCTTAAGAAGGCTGCATCAAATCCTTGATGCAGCCTTCTATTTTAGATAATATGACAACATAATGACATTTTCTGATAAAAACACTATCCTGCCAGTTTTTATGTTGTAATATAGACATAAGGGTAAAAGCTACTATTTTAAATAGAGGACTATTGATGTTACTGTGAGAATATTAACAGTGAACCATTACTATAGCTGTTACAATGTCAATAATCAAAACTTCTATAATTGGAGTTGACACAGATGGTAAAAAGCATAATTAAAGACCAATTAAATAGACCGCTCCGCGATTTGCGTATTTCTGTTATAGATCGCTGTAATTTCCGGTGTCAGTATTGCATGCCTGCCGAGATTTTTGGACCAGACTTTGCATTCTTGCCTAAAAGTGAGCTTTTGTCATATGAAGAAATCGAACGTGTGGCCAAATTGTTCATAGATCTGGGTGTTGAAAAAATCAGGCTCACAGGCGGCGAGCCATTGATGCGGAAAGACTTGCCGATCCTTGTCAAGAAGCTCAACCAGATTGAAGGGCTTAAGGATATCGCATTGACTACCAATGGCGTGATGCTCCCTAAATATGCCGAAGAGCTGTATGCAGCAGGGTTGAAGCGCGTGAATATCAGTCTGGATAGCTTAAAGGATGAGCTGTTCGGCGAAATCAATGGCCGCAATGTAGGGGTAGGGCCAGTACTCAAGGGAATCGAATCGGCAAAAAAGGCCGGGTTGGGCGTTAAAATCAACATGGTCGTCAAGAAAGGCCTGAATGATTCCGAAATTCTTCCGATGGCAGAATTCTGTAAAAAGGAAGGACTGGAGCTCCGATATATTGAATTCATGGATGTGGGCAGCACTAATGGCTGGAAGATGGACGACGTCATCACGAAAAAGCAAATCCATGACATGCTGAGTCAGCACTATGAATTGGAACCCGTAGATCCTGATTACTTTGGCGAGGTCGCTAAAAAATACCGATACAAAGGTACGGATATCAACGTCGGCTTTATTTCCTCAGTTTCTGAGTCCTTCTGCTCCAGCTGTACAAGATCACGTTTATCAGCGAATGGCCAGGTGTTCACCTGCCTTTTCAATGGCAATGGTCATGATATCCGTGACTTCATGCGTGCCGGTGCAACCGATGACGAGCTTCGTGAACGAATCACAAATATCTGGAATCACAGAACGGACCGTTATTCAGATGAACGTACAGCTGAAACCGTCGCGAACAGAAAGAAAATCGAAATGTCCTATATTGGCGGCTAAAGACTCCTTCGGGGGTCTTTTTCTGTTCCTCTGGAGTTTTTTATCCAAAGGAAAACAGAGGCTTCTGGATTTTGGGCATACTATGTTTCCAACCAAAAGGTTTATGGGTATACATGAATCTACGATAAAATTTGTTGGAGACTGCCGAATGCTAAAAAGAAGAATTGAATTTTTATTTGTATTTATTTTAATGGTGTGTTTTTATATTGTCTTTTTTACTGGGTACAGCCAGGCAATTAAGATTGCAGCGATCACCGTTTACTCCCTTATCCTGTTTGTCAGCATCTTTTCGTTGATGCTCGAGAACCGTTCCGCACAGCATACGCTGATGTGGATGTATGTAATGCTGTTATTTCCTGTCGCCGGGTATTTCTTTTACCTATTTTCAGGACAGCTGTATTTAAAAGGGTATCTGTATAAAAGCAAGCGTACCAGGGATCGTGACCAATGGGAAAAGCTGATGAGGAATGAAGAGTCGAGGGATCTTTCTTTCTTGATTGAAAATCAGTTTTGCTTCGCAAAATATGCAAAGAATTCAGCGTTGACTCCGATTACGACCGACTCAAGGGCAAAAATCCTTAAAAATGGGGAAGAGACTTTTTCTGAATTAAAAAAGAAATTGAAGGAAGCAGAAAAGTTCATCCATATGGAATACTATATTTTCAGGTCTGACCGGCTTGGCAGGGAAATAATTGACATCCTGATAGAAAAAGCCAGGCAGGGTGTTGAGGTTTTATTCATGTTCGATGCTGCCGGCAGCATGAAGATTGCCGCCACGGACCTTAAGGACATGCAGGAGGCAGGCGTTAAAGCTGCGCCGTTCTCTCCGCTCAAATACGGGTTCTTCAATCAGAAATTCAATTTTCGGAATCACAGGAAGATTGTCATCATTGACGGGGAAATCGGATTTGTCGGCGGATTGAATGTAGGCGTAGAATACCTCGGTGAAGATGAGAAAATCGGTTTTTGGCGCGATACCCATATGGTGCTGACAGGAGAGGCTGTCTATACCCTCCACAATGTCTTCCTGCTTGATTGGGAATATGTGAGCGGTGAAAGGGCACTTGGGAACTATATAGCCGAAAAAAAGCCGCATGAGAGCGATGAGCTGGATGGTGCGATTCAGGTAGTGCCAAGCGGGCCGGACACACAGCAAGGAATCATGAGTGATTTTTACTACACGATGATGTCCTGCGCAACTAAGTCGATTTGGATTGCCACTCCTTATTTTGTTCCTGATGAAGCGATAAGGACAGCATTGAGAGTGGCTGCAGCCAAAGGAATAGAAGTAAGGATCATGGTTCCGGAAATCAATGACAGCTATCTGACACAATATGCCAGCCGATCATACTTTTCTGAACTGCTGCGGAATGGGGCAGAGATTTACTCCTATAAAAAGGGGTTCCTGCACCAAAAGGTCATCATTGTCGATGGGAATATCGCTTCGATTGGGACGGCCAATATGGACATGAGGAGTTTCCATCTTAATTTTGAAGTGAACGTCTTCCTGCTTGGAACGAGTTCAATCAGAGATCTTGTAGCACATTATGAAGCGGACCTCGAAGATTCAGAGAAAATCAGTGCTGTCCAATATCATAAACGAGGACTCTGGGAAAGAACGAAGGAATCCTTCGCCAGACTGTTTTCAGGTGCATTATAGACCAACCAAAAAATGACCCCATCTTGAGAAAAAGGGGTCATTTTTTTACTGAGGCCTGCGATTTTCCTTTTATGCAATAAATCTCGGGAATAGAATATTATTCTCAAGATGTACATGCATGAATGTGTGTGACTCCAGGGCTTCAAGCCGCTTGTAAACTAAACGGTATGTTCCGCATGCATCGATTGGCGGATTGAAATCTTCAGTAATCTCGCGTAATTGTTTCAATATTGAGCCTGCATGATCATGTTCTTTCTCTAATTCTTCGATTTCGGCAATGATTCCAGCCCGCTTTTCAACATCAGCACTTTCAAGTTCCAGAAGCAGCGGGAACACTGTGGCTTCCTCTTTGGCTGTATGCTCTAAGAGCTCCTTTTTTAATTCATAAAAAAGTTCATTTACTTTTAACAGTTCATCGTGGCGTTCACCATGGACTTTCGCTACTTTGGTTACATATGGGCTTAGCATTTTCAGTTCTTCCTCAAGCTCACGGTGGTATTTATTCTTGATATGCTCGATCAATTCTTCAGAATCTGTATCGGTCCATACCTCCATGTTTTCGGCTGTGCCATTATGTTTTTTGTAAAGTTCTTCCAGCTGATTCATCAATTCAGGAACGTCAAGGTTCTGCTCCAACGCGGCTTCTGATAGCGGACGGTTGCCGCCACAGCAAAAGTCGAGTCTGTTTCTCTTGAATAAATCACTGGATTGAGGGAATATATTGACAATATCTTTAACTAGTGAATGTTGTTCAAAAGGCATTTTCATTAAAAAAACCTCCAATAAAAAATGTATACTGTTTACATACTCAGCATAAAGCAAATGTAATTACTACTTGGTGATGTGTATCACACTTCACAAAAAATCTACATATTTTTAAAAGTTTTTATGAGAGAATACTGTGAGGTTTGTTATGTATTCATTTTTACATTACTCTTATAATGAAAAGTGTAATCAATCAAGAGAAGCCTGCAATAGGAGCTGATTATATGTTAGAGCGAAGGAATCCTATCCCAATCGGAGAGGCAGTTAAGAGAGTAATGGAGCACAAAAAGAGTGGCTCTATCGAATATGTTTCAATCAATGAGAGTTATGGGCGCTATTTATCAGAGGATCTGAAAGCCACAAGTGATGTTCCGCATTTTGACAGAGCACCCTACGATGGCTATGCAATAAGGTCAGTCGATTCAGCGGAAGCTTCCCAAAACCAGTCAGTCGAATTTGAAGTGGTGGACCATATTGGGGCAGGAATGCTTACGGATAAGGAACTGGGACCTTTCCAGGCTGTAAGGATCATGACTGGGGCCCAAATGCCAGTTGGCGCCGATGCTGTGGTCATGCTTGAATTAGTAAAGGAAATCGAGCGTGATGGAAAGAAATATATGGAAACGAAACGCAAGCATAATAAAGGAGACAATGTTTCCTATCGCGGCGAGGATGCAAAGGAAGGGGAAGTGCTTGTCAAAAAAGGCACGTTCATCAATCCTGGTATCCAGGCGATGCTGGCGACTTTTGGCTATGCTCAGGTCCCTGTTGCGAAAAAACCGGTGATAGGCCTTTATGCAACCGGCACTGAACTGCTTGATGTCCATGAGCCGCTTGAACCGGGAAAAATCCGCAACAGCAATTCATATATGATTTCCGCTCAGATTCTCCGGGCGGGAGCTGAAGTTAAATATTTCGGTCAGCTGCCTGATGACTTTGACACCTGCTTTGATGCAGTAAGCAAAGCGATTGAGGAAGTGGATTTATTCATTACAACCGGGGGAGTTTCCGTAGGGGACTATGACTACCTGCCGGAAATTTATGCAAAGCTTGGAGCGGAAGTCCTGTTCAATAAAGTAGCGATGCGTCCGGGAAGCGTGACGACGGTTGCCCAGCTGGATGGCAAGCTGCTGTTTGGCCTGTCTGGAAACCCATCTGCCTGCTATGTAGGATTTGAGCTATTCGCCCGGCCGATCATCAGAACAATGCTGTTTACCGATAAGCCGCATCTAAGGAAGGAAAAGGCGATTTTGAATGCCAATTTCCCTAAGGCAAATCCATTCACAAGATTTGTCAGGAGTGCCCTGACAATCGAAAACGGAAAGCTGGCAGTTACACCGAGCGGTCTTGATAAGTCGAATATTATCATGAGCTTAGCGGGTGCTAATTCACTTATGATTCTTCCGGGAGGAACAAGAGGTTTCGAAGAAGGAACTGAGGTCGAGGTCCTGATGCTAGAGGACCATGTTGGCAGTGACTGGCCTTGGTAAAACCGGTACTGTTCCAGGTGGCAGGATATCAGAACAGCGGGAAGACGACACTGAGCCTTAACCTGATTCAGCAGCTTTCTGCAGCTGGCCTGGAGGTTGCTACGATCAAACACCATGGCCACGGTGGAAAGCCGGATATCGCGGAGGAAAAGGATTCAGGCCGCCATATGGGCGCAGGAGCAGTTGTCTCCCTTGTCGAAGGTGGAGGCAGGCTCGTCCTTCACGCGGAGAATCGGCAATGGTCCCTGGCTGAAGAAATAGAGGTTTTATCCTGCTTCGAGACAGATGTCATCCTGATAGAAGGCTATAAACGCGAGGCCTATCCAAAAGCGGTCATTCTAAGGAACGAAGCAGATTTAGAATTATTGAAAGTTCTTGCAAATATCAAGGTGGTTTTTTATCGTGACCCGAATCTGGCCAATCTATTGAAAGATTGTGCCTGCCCTGTCTTTCAAATGGAAGATGACAGGGGAGTGAATTGGGTTCTTGATTATATTCTCGAGCAAGTTTAGGTGGAAAGTTCGTCTTTCCACCTATTTTTATGTCGAATTTAGCTGGATGGGCGACTTTTATCACTGTCACTTCACACTTGCACGGTTAGAATGTTAAATGGAGTCCGATGATTGTGTAATTTTTGTGAGGTGAAAGCAGTGGAAATGCTGCAGATGTTTTTATGGATTGTCTACCCTTATACGGTAGTTGCCATAGTTGGGATGGGCCTGGTCTGGCGATATGATTCATCAAGGGATGAGGAGGCACGCTCAACTGCAGGGAAGCTTCTGCTGATGGTGGTAAAAGTAATGATGGCTGCGAGTACAGCGACCGGGATTGCCATAGTGCTTTCGAGCAGCATGGCTGATGAACCGCTCCTATTGTTCCGATGGCTGATCAGTCTCGCACAGCTGCAGCCAGACATAAGCTTAATCCTGGAGATTTCCATTCTCTCAAAGATCCATTTTGTCGTTGTGTTCTTGTTCCTGTTAAGTCTGGCATTCACAAAGGAAATTTATTATCTTTTGAAGCCGCATCAATATTTGAAGAAAATCTATCTCAAGCTTCAGGTTGAGAAAAGAGGATGAACTCTTGACTGCACACAATTGGTTATCGAATACAACCAATTGTGTGCAGCTTATTTTATTTTAGTGGCTCTTTTTTGACAGTTCGGTGTCAGTTGCAAACAGGGGTGGCAAAATGTGATGAGTTTCACTTATGTAATCCTCCGGCTGTTTTATAGTTAAAGCAGGAACCAAAAGGGAGTGTTCATTCATGAAATTATTTATGCCAAAACAGCATGGAGCCTGGGCGATGTTGATCATCCCTTTCTGGCTTGGAGCAGCGGCAAGTGAAATCGTCTGGCAGCATATCCCGTTTTTTATTGGGTGGCTATTACTATATTTGGGAACATATCCGCTTCTGTTGATGTTCAAAAAAAAGAAAATCCCGTTTTATCGCAAATGGGCGCTAATCTATATCATCCCATCCTTAGTATTCTTAATGGTCCCGTTATTCACGACACCATCCATTGTGTTCTTTGGGTTTGCGATGATTCCATTTTTCGTCCTTAATGCCTATTTCTCGGCCAAAAATAAAGACAGGGCACTGATGAATGATCTAAGCGCGATCATTGTTTTTTCCATCGCTGGCCTTGCAAGCAGTTATCTGCCTGCTGCAGAAATCAATCAGCACGGTGTTCTCGTTTTTGCTTCAAGTATACTATTTTTCACAGGAAGTACTTTCTATGTGAAAACGATGATCCGGGAAAAGAAAAACAGTCAATTCAAGTGGATATCCTGGACTTATCATTTGCTGGTCCCGGTTTTGTGGCTGGCAGCCGGAGAAGTCATTGTCGCCGTTGCTGCAGTACCAAGCCTGATCAGAGCCGTCGCATTTTACGGCAAGCCACTTAGCGTCATGAAGGTTGGAATATATGAAATCATAAACGCAGCATTGTTTTTCATCATCATGCTTTTCGCAATTCAATAAAAAATAAAGAAAGCCGCCAGAAATCTGGCGGCTTTTCTTTAAGAGATAAGAGAATATATAAATTTCATTTCAAGCTATAAAATTGGAAAGTCGCTATATAAATCGAAAAGTCGCTATATAAAATTGAAAGTCGCTATATAAATCGAAAAGTCGCTATATAAAATTGAAAGTCGCTATATAAAATTGAAAGTCGCTATATAAAATTGAAAGTCGCTATATAAATTGAAAACTCGCTATATAAAATTGAAAGTCGCTATAAAAATTGAAAACACTCACTATTTAAATTGAAAATTTCTCTATATAAATCGAAAACTCGCTAAATGTCCAGATCTATCGCCTAGCCTGTCAGGCCTTCCAGCGCTTGTCGGTCCTGATAGGATAGGCGCTTGCGCTTTTCTTATTCAATATTGCATATTTCAATCGGGCAATTCTCGCAGTCGATTTCCCGTTTCAGGCGATGAAGTGCATGTATGGTTATATATCCTTTGTCGATAGAGATGATATCCTGTTTCCTGAGCTCGCTCAATAACCGGTTTACAACTTCACGCGATGTGCCGCAGAAGTTTGCGAGTTCCTGATTTGTCAAGGATACATCAATTTTCATGCCGTCTTCGGTTTTTACACCGAAACTGTTCACCAAACGGATCAGGGTAGAGTACAATGCACCTTTCTTTCCGTGAAGGACCAAATCCCTGAACCTGGTTTGCGATTTGCGGTGCTGCAGGGAAAGCCATTTAACGAGTTCCAGTGCCAATCCGCTATCTTTTGAGATTTCGTCCTCGAGCCGGTCCTTTTGAATAACCGCAACACTCCCGCTTTCAGAAGCCCTGGCGTTCAATATATGCTGCGATTCCGGACTGAACAATGTCAATTCTCCAACCAACTCACCGGCAGAGCACATTCTGATCGTAAGCTCGCGCCCATCTGGGATCATTTTGCTGACCTGGAATTTCCCGCTCTGGATAATGTATAACTCATTCGCAGTATTTCCCTCTTCAAAAAGGAAGCTTCCTTTATCGATATTTTTGATTCTATGAACTTTTTCAAACAGCTTATTCATATTTGGTGACAAGGTTGCAGCCGTCAACATGTGATTACCACCTTATTAAGGGAGTTTATACACCCGTCCGTATCTGATATTAATATAATTATATTGTAAAGCATACAAAATCATCAATCTAATTGTGAAATGTTCACATATTTTTAATAATTTAGTTGCCTTTTTATAGTTTAGTTTTTATAATAAAAAGAACTTTACTAATAATTATAAAAAAATATGTTTATTTATGCATATCGTGAAAGGAGGAAAAACGTGAAGGCAGCTATTATCGGAACGACAGGTTATGGGGGCGGGGAGCTGATCCGTATACTCAACAATCATCCATCTTTCACTATTCATTCAGTACATACAACACGGGATGAAAAGCCTGTTTCTGCAGAGTATCCCCATTTGACAGGCATCTTTGATAAAGTCCTCACCAGCATTGATCCAGAAAAAATCGTTGATGAATCAGACATTGTCTTCCTGGCAACACCATCGAAAGTTTCCGGAGAACTTGTCGAAAACTTTTTTAATAAAAACATCAAAGTCATCGACCTGTCCGGAGACCTGAGATTAAAAGAATCCAATACTTATAGAAACTGGTATAAGCATAAACCAGTAGACAATTCGATTCTGGCCGAAGCAGTGTATGGCCTAAGCGAATGGAACAGAGAGGAAATTGTGCATGCAAGCATTCTTGCCAATCCAGGCTGCTATCCAACAGCAGCGCTTCTCGGCCTCGCGCCGGTCTTGAAGGAAAAAGTAATTGATCCAAATAGTATAATCATTGATGCAAAGTCTGGCGTATCGGGGGCAGGAAGGTCGCCTTCCCTGGGCACCTTGTATGCTGAGTTGAATGAAAATTTCAAAATTTATAAAGTGAACGAGCATCAGCATATTCCGGAAATTGAACAACAGGTAAGTTTTTGGAATGGTGATGGGGTGAAAATAACCTTCAGCACCCACCTCATTCCGGTAACGAGAGGGATCATGACGACCATGTATGTGAACCTTAAGGAAGATTGGGATACTTCGAGATTGCTGGATTTGTATGAGGAAACTTATTCTCGGCACCCTTTTGTAAGAGTCAGGAAGGAAGGAATCTTTCCGGCCGTGAAAGAAGTTAAAGGTTCTAATTACTGCGATATCGGATTGCATGCGGACAGCCGGACTGGAAGGCTGACGATTGTTTCGGTCATTGATAATTTAATGAAAGGCGCTGCAGGGCAGGCTGTCCAGAACGCCAATATAATGTTTGGATTAGATGAAACAGCGGGTCTTGAAATGATGCCCCTGTATCCATAAAGGAGGATTATATGTACCAGGCTTTGACAGACCAGAAGTTGATCAAAGAAATCCCGGAGGGCGGGATCTTGACTCCAAAGGGATTCAAGTGCGGCGGAGTTCATGCTGGATTGCGCTATAACAAGCTTGATTTAGGAATGATTGTTAGTGAGGCACCAGCAAGCTGTGCTGCGGTTTATACAACAAGCCATTTTCAGGCTGCTCCGCTGGTTGTTACACAGGAGAGCATTGCCAGTGATGGAGTTCTTCAGGCCGTCGTCGTCAACAGTGCATGCGCGAATGCTTGTACAGGCGAACAGGGATATAAGGATGCACTGAAGATGAGGGCGCTGACAGCGGAAAAATTAGGGATTCCTGAACATCATGTAGCTGTAGCCTCCACGGGAGTCATAGGTGAATTCTTGCAAATGGAAAAAATTGAAGCGGGAATCGCAAAGCTCGCAGTCGGGAATGCTTCCGAAGATATTAAGGACTTCCAGACGGCGATTCTGACAACCGATCTTGTACAGAAGCACTCTTGTCATTGTGCTTTGATCGATGGAAAAACCGTTTCGGTGGGAGGAGCAGCAAAAGGTTCAGGCATGATTCATCCGAATATGGCCACGATGCTCGGGTTTTTAACGACTGATGCGAATATATCAAGTGCAGACCTGACATACGCACTAAAAGAAGTAACCAATACAACATTTAATCAGATCACTGTCGATGGCGATACCTCGACAAATGACATGGTCCTTGTAATGGCAAACGGAGCTGCCGGAAATAAACTGCTGAATCCTGAGCATCCTGAATGGCCGGTTTTTATTGAACTGTTAAAAGAAAGCTGTGCCAGCCTTGCAAAACAAATTGCCAGGGATGGGGAAGGAGCGACAAAACTGATTGAAATATCCGTATCCGGTGCATTGTCTGATGAAGAGGCACGGATAATTGGCAAGCAAATAGCCGGTTCAAACCTTGTCAAGACCGCGGTATACGGTGCAGATGCCAACTGGGGAAGGATTATTGGGGCGATCGGCCAGAGCCAGGCAACCGTAAATTCGAATACCGTGGACATTTCGCTTGGTGACATCATCATGCTGAAGGATAGTACACCGATAGCTTTCGACGAAGAAATCGCAAGAAACTATTTGATGAATGACAAGGTGGAAATTTTCGTGGATCTCCATCTAAGTGAAGGCAAAGGAATGGCATGGGGCTGTGACCTTTCATATGATTATGTGAAAATTAACGCAAGCTATCGGACTTAAAGGGGCGGATTCTTTGGAAACTGTAGTCATTAAATGCGGCGGAAGTGTGCTGGGGGAACTTGATGACCCATTCTTTATGAGTCTTAGAGAATTGATGAAAAACGGATATTATCCTGTCATCGTCCATGGTGGCGGGCCAGCAATCAATTCAATGCTTGATTTATATAACATCCCTGCGGACTTCAAGGAAGGGCTTAGGGTAACGTGCGATAAAACGATGGAAATCGTTGAAATGGTCCTGTCAGGCCAGACGAACAGGCAGCTGTGCGGGATATTGATGAAACAAGGATTCAAGGTTCTTGGTATTAATGGGAGCGACGGATCCTGCTTGCAGGCAGACTATATCGATAAACAAGGGCTAGGGTATGTAGGGAAGGTCAACAACGTAAATACTGACCTTATTATGATGGCAGTTGAGTCGGGTTATATTCCGGTCATTACTCCTATCGGAATTTCGGAGGATGGCTGCAAGCTGAATATCAATGGAGATTACGCTGCTGCATCGATCGCGAAAGCTTTGAATGCCGAGCGCTGTGCTTTTGTGACCAATGTCGATGGCATCCTGATCAACGGTGAGTTAATCGCCGAAATAACGGATCATGAGATAGAAAACTATATTTCTGATGGAAGCATTTATGGCGGAATGGTACCCAAGGTAAATTCAGCATTATCTGCAACAGCCGCCGGTGTAGAGAAAGCGATGATCATTTCTGGCAAAAAGCCATTCTATAAAAATGACTGCTGGCATGGAACCGCGATTGCCGCAAAGGAAGGAGTGCTAAAATGAGTCATTTATTCCCTACTTACCAGAGATGGGAGATTGAGCCTGAGAAAGCAAGCGGATCGGTCATCCATGGGAAAG
The DNA here is from genome assembly GCF_030122805.1 of Mesobacillus sp. AQ2. Lineage (NCBI taxonomy): Bacteria > Bacillati > Bacillota > Bacilli > Caryophanales > Bacillaceae > Mesobacillus > Mesobacillus sp. AQ2. Next base: position 1,446,029 of record NZ_CP126080.1, read on the forward strand.
ATGGACGTGAATATCTTGATTTTACTTCAGGTATAGGTGTATGTAATCTGGGCCATCGTCCTGAAGGGGTAGAACAGGCTGTCAAAGATCAGCTGGAATTATTCTGGCATGTATCAAATCTTTTTCCGCAAAGCATCCAGGAGGAAGCGGCCGGAAAACTTGCGAAAGCGTCTGGTTTGGATTGTGTGTTTTTTGCCAACAGTGGTGCAGAGGCGAATGAAGCAGCAATAAAACTGGCGAGAAAAGCAACCGGCAGGAAGAAGATCATTACGTTCCTGCAATCCTTCCATGGGCGTACGTTTGCTGGCATGGCAGCGACAGGGCAGGAAAAAATCAAGCATGGATTCGGGAGTATGCTCGAAACCTTTGTTCACTTGCCATTCAATGACCTGGAAGCTCTAAAAAATGAAATTGATTCCGATACAGCAGCCGTCATGATTGAAATTGTTCAGGGTGAAGGCGGAATTCATGTCGTTAATGAAGAGTTTATTAAAGAGGCAGACAAACTCTGCACAGAAAACGGGGTGCTGCTTATTGTCGATGAAATCCAAACGGGAATCGGGCGTACAGGAAAGCCCTTCGCCTTTCAGCACTTTGGGATCTCACCCGATATCATAACGGTTGCAAAAGGGCTTGGTAATGGATTGCCAATTGGTGCAGCCGTCGGTAAAGCGATACTTGCAGAACATTTTGGCCCGGGTAGCCATGGATCAACATTCGGAGGGAATCCAATCAGTACCGCTGCTGCTTCCGCTGTAATGGATATTATCTTCGAGCATGAATTCCTTAAAGAAGTATCTGCCAAAGGGGAGACTTTGTTTCAGTTGCTTGACCAGGAACTTGGCGATTTGGAAGTGGTAAATGAAATCAGGGGCATTGGCTTGATGGCCGGTATAGAATTGACTGTTGCAGCCCAGCCTTATCTCTCCCAGCTGAGGAAGGCGGGATTGATCACTTTGCCGGCAGGAGAAAAGGTGATAAGGCTTCTTCCGCCGCTGATTGTAACTGTTGAAGAGCTGCAAAAGGCAGTATCTGTATTAAGAGAAATATTAATAAAGCAAACCGTAACAGCTTAAGAGCTGTATATTTTTTAAAAATAAATGAATAAAAATTTATTAATATAAATAAATATTCAACTGGAGAGGTGACAAATGAAAGGATATTTGCATCTGGCTGACGGAAAGACATATCAGGGATCCCTGCTTGGTTCGCTTCCTGAAGAGGGAATCGCCGGTGAAATTGTGTTTTTCACAGGAATGACAGGATATCAGGAGGTACTGACCGATCCTTCCTATAAGAATCAAATCATTGTGTTCACTTATCCGCTGATTGGCAATTACGGTATAAATAATGAGGATTTTGAAAGCAAGAAGCCGCATGTTGCAGCGGTAATTGTCTGTGAAGCTGCCAAAGAGGCCTACCATTATGAAGCACAGCATTCTTTTACCGAGTATCTTGAAAAATGGAATATTCCGGTCCTTGAACATATTGATACCCGTGAGCTTGTAAAAAGCATCCGGCAAAATGGCACGATGCCGGCAGTTCTGGCAGCTGGCCGTGAAAGTACTGTATGCTGCGACACCAGCGACAGCCTGAAGGTAAAAGAGGTTTCAGTCCAGTCACCGGTGACGATTGGAAGGGGCAATACCCACATCGTATTGGTCGATTACGGATTCAAAAAATCGATTGCCGACTATCTCGTTAAACAAAGCTGCCTTGTTACAATCGTTCCCTATGATTATAGTGCGGAACAAATTTCGGCACTGAAGCCTGATGGGGTGCTTTTATCAAATGGACCAGGAGATCCAAAAGAGTTGATTGATCAGCTGCCGGAAATCAGGAAAGTGGCTGAATATTATCCGGTATTGGGAATCTGTCTCGGCCATCAGCTGGCGGCCCTTGCTTTCGGAGGGGATACGAGAAAAATGCTGTTTGGACACCGGGGAGCAAACCAGCCTGTATTCGATGTGACGGGAAACCGTGTATTCATGTCATCACAAAATCATAGCTATGCGGTTGATCAAGATAGTATCGAGCATACAGGTTTGAAAATACGGTTCCTTAATAAAAATGACCAGTCCATCGAGGGGCTTTACCATGAAAAACTGCCGCTGATTACCGTTCAATTTCATCCAGAAGCAAGTCCGGGACCTGAAGATAGCATCTTCATATTCGAAGAATTCATCAATACAGTCAAATACAGAAAGCGGAGAGAAGTCAGCTATGCCTAAGGATACAAGTATTAAATCAATATTGGTCATTGGATCTGGCCCCATTATCATCGGCCAGGCAGCAGAATTTGATTATGCAGGAACACAGGCCTGCATCGCTCTGAAAGAGGAAGGCTACCGTGTCATACTTGTCAACAATAACCCTGCCACCGTCATGACGGATCATGTGTTTGCCGACGCAGTCTATTTTGAGCCGATGACAGTGGAAAGTGTAGAAAATATCATCAAAAAAGAAAGGCCAGATGGCATTCTCGGCACACTGGGCGGCCAGGCAGGACTAAATCTGGTTTTTAAGCTGAGTGAACAAGGAATCCTCGAAAAATACCGTGTGAAAGTACTTGGTACTTCAGTGTCGAGCATCAAGCAGGGGGAGGACAGGGAAGCATTCCGAAGCCTGATGCATAAGCTGAATGAGCCTGTGCCGGAAAGCGAAATCGTACAAATGGTGGAAGAAGCGGCTGCTTTTGCAGAAAGAATCGGTTTTCCGCTGATTGTCCGTCCAGCCTATACACTTGGCGGCACAGGAGGCGGAATTGCCGATGATATGGATGAATTACTGGCGCTTGTTTCCGGGGGATTGAATGAGAGCCCAATCAACCAATGCCTGGTGGAAAGAAGCATTGCCGGCTTCAAAGAAATTGAATATGAAATGATGCGTGATTCAGCTGGAACTTGTATCGCCATTTGTAATATGGAAAATATCGATCCAGTGGGAATCCATACAGGTGACTCGATCGTCGTTGCACCTTCCCAAACGCTGACTGACCGTGAGTATCAAATGCTCAGGATCTCGGCGGTTAAAATTATTTCGGCTTTAGGAATTGTCGGAGGCTGCAATATCCAGTTTGCCCTCGATCCTGAAAGCAAGAAATACTACTTGATTGAAGTGAATCCGCGTGTAAGCCGGTCTTCAGCGCTCGCATCCAAAGCGACAGGTTACCCGATTGCCCGTATGGCAGCAAAGCTGGCCGTTGGATATAACCTGGCAGAGATCAAGAACCCGGTAACGGGAAATACATTCGCCAGCTATGAGCCGGCGCTCGATTATGTAGTAGTGAAAATCCCGAAATGGCCGTTCGAACAATTCCCTCACATTGACCGGACACTGGGGACGCAAATGAAGGCAACCGGGGAAGCGATGGCGATTGACAGAAACTTTGAGCGTGCATTCATCAAAGCCGTCAGGTCCCTTAACATCAAAACCTTGGACTTGAAGCTGCCTGCTATTGCGGATCTTTCCGTTGAAGAGTTATACACCCTTGCAGACAATCAGACAGACCAGCGGATATTTGCTTTGCTGGAACTGCTGCGCAAAGGCGAGAGGATGATGGCTCTCCATGAAAGAACCAAAATAGATCTGTTCTTCCTATCTAAATTCAAATCATTGATTGAAATGGAGAAGGAAATTGAAGGATACAATATCGAAATCATTACACCATCTGAACTAAGAATTTTAAAAGAAAAAGGTTTTAGCGATGCCTATCTGGCAACAGTTTGGAAGGTTGCGGAGAAAGCTGTCAGGGAACTGCGAAGAGAGCAAGGTATAGTGCCTGCATATAAGATGGTCGATACATGTGCTGCTGAATTTGAATCAGCATCCAATTATTTTTATTCGAGCTATTTTGGAGAAAATGAGGCGATGGCTAAAAGCGGAAAGCGGAAGGTCCTCGTCATCGGAAGCGGCCCAATCAGCATCGGTCAGGGAATTGAGTTTGATTATTGCTCAGTTCACGGCGTCTTTGCCCTTAAGGAAGAAGAAATCGAAACGATCATGATCAATAACAATCCCGAAACAGTCAGCACAGATTTTGCGATTTCCGACAGGCTGTATTTTGAGCCATTGGCATTGGAAGATATCTTGAATGTGATTGAGCTTGAAGGAATTGATGAAGTCATTGTTCAGCTCGGCGGACAGACGGCTTTAAATCTTGCCAAAGGGCTTGAAGAAGAAGGAGTACAGCTCCTGGGAACATCCTCCGGGACAATTGATGTATTTGAAGACAGAGATGAATTTTACAAACTGCTTGATAAATTGGAGATTCCGCGTGTAAAAGGAGAGACAGCTGCTGACGAAGAAGAATTGCGGAATGCAGCCGAGCGTCTCGGATACCCAGTACTGATCAGGCCATCTTATGTCATTGGCGGGTTGAATATGGTCATAATTCATAACCAACAGGAGTTGAATAATGTATTGGAAGAAGGAAATATACATTACCCGATTCTTGTTGATCAGTATCTTGAAGCAAGTGAGGCAGAGCTTGACCTTGCGGCGGATGGTGAGCATATCCTGATTCCGGCGATCATCGAGCATATCGAGAAGACAGGAGTCCATTCAGGGGACAGTTTTTGTATGATCCCTGCCCAGAGCTTCCCGCCAAAAATGAAACGGAAAATGGCTGATTATGCCAAGAGGATTGTGAGCAGTTTGAAATATAAGGGGTTAATGAATGTTCAGTTCATTGTGAAAGGTGAGGACGTGTATTTACTGGAAGTCAATCCACGTTCAAGCAGGACCATGCCGATCGTTAGCAAGGTAGCCGGAGTGGATTTAGTGAAAAAAGCGACAAAAATATTGCTTGGGAAATACTTTTTGTCGAAAGACGAAATCAAACTCGATTCTGATGCACCTTTCATCTGTGTCAAACACCCTGTATTTTCGAACTTTGCACTAAAAGGGCTTGACAGCAAAACAGGTCCTCAAATGATATCGACAGGAGAAGGAATCAGTGTAGGAGCCTCTTTTCAAGAAGCCATAAATAAAAGTTTTCATTCCTTAAATGGAAAGAGTGTCAACGGTACCATTGCCATTGCTGATAAGAAGGTTTTATCGGAAGTGGAAAACAAATTCCCTTCTTTACAGCTTGTGGATATTGACCATGTAACTGAAGATAACTTAATCGCTGCCTTGTATTGCCCCGGGACTTTGAAAGAGGATATCGCTCTAAGGGAGTGGGCAGTAAAGAACAGAAAAATCGTCTTGACCCAAAAGGAAACATTATATGCTTTTTTAGAAAGCCAATCCATGCAATCCTGGAATGTAAAATCCCTAGGAGAATGGCTGACAGAAAAAAATGAGGAAGTGATTGTAAGATGACAGCACTGCAACAGCTTGATACCAATCTAAAAGGCAAAGATTTATTAACTCTTGCCCATATAGAAAAACATGAGATTCTGGCATTGCTGGAAAAGGCAATGATCCTCAAAGAAAAAACGCTCAAAAAACAATTTGACCAGCCTTTAAAAGGGAAAATCCTTGGAATGATTTTTGATAAATCCTCGACTCGGACCCGGGTTTCATTCGAAGTAGGCATGATTCAGCTTGGAGGCAGCACTCTATATTTAAATGGCAATGATCTTCAGCTGGGGAGAGGCGAATCGCTAAGCGATACAGCCCAGGTTCTTTCACAATACCTGGATGGCATCATGATCAGGACGTTTTCACATAAATCGGTGGAGGAGCTGGCACAGCATGCCGATATACCGGTCATTAACGGATTGACCGATTTATATCACCCATGCCAGGCGCTGGCCGATCTGATGACGATATACGAAAAGAAGGGTAAGCTGGAAGGACTCAAGCTGGCATATATCGGGGATGGCAACAATGTCGCACATTCCCTGATGATCGCCTGCACAAAAGTGGGTCTCGACATATCGCTTGCATGTCCAAATGGATATTACCCTGATTCGCAAATTATATCCCTTTGTGAGAGCTTTGCAGCAAAGAGTGGTGCAAAACTCGTCATTACTGAATCGCCATCAGAAGCTGTTGCTGAAGCAGATGTCATCTATACAGATGTCTGGACGAGCATGGGACAGGAAGGCGAAAACGAAAAAAGAATGAAGGACTTTCAAGATTTTCAGGTTAATGCTGAATTGCTGACGGCAGCAAATGATGATTACCTTTTCATGCACTGCCTTCCCGCACATCGAGGAGAAGAAGTAGCCGCAGATATCATTGATGGTCAGCACTCAGTCATTTTTGAGCAGGCAGGAAATCGACTTCACGCCCAAAAAGCTTTGCTGGTGAAGATTTTGAAGGACTAGATACAAATAAAACCGGCTAAATGTTAGCCGGTTTTTTACCTTAATTAAGAGAAAAGGATCACTGCTGTGCCAGCAATGAAGCAATAAATCGCAAAATACTTCAGATTTCCCTGGGCCATGATATTCATGAACCATTTTAATGAAAAGTAAGAGGCGATTAGTGAAGCAATAAATGCAAATACATACGGTAATGCCAGATCCTTAAGAAATGGGTCTTGTAAAATGTCCGAAAATCCAAGGATCATGCCGCCGACACTGACAGGAATATATAACAGGAAGGAATATCTTAAGGCTGTTTCCTGTTTCATGCCAAGCGCCATTGCGGCAACAATCGTAGCACCCGAACGGCTGATTCCTGGTATGAGGGCTACAGCCTGGGCAAGACCAACAATAATCGCATCCCTAAAACTTAAATCACCGTCACTTTTGCGCCCCCGCAAATTCCGAATCATCCAAAGTGCAAAGCCAGTCACCAATAATGTAATGCCGACAGTTTTTATTGAAGCTAAATTTCCCTCGATAAAGTCGCCAAAAAGGATGCCGATGACTCCTGCAGGAATCGTTCCGACAATCAGGTAGATAATGAACATAAAGTCAGACTTCGCTTCAGGATCTTTATCCTTAAGATATGCAAGTCCATTGACAATTAATCGCCAGATATCTTCCCGATAAATGAATAATACCGCAAATAATGAAGCTGTGTTCACCAAAAGGGCAAAGCTCATGCCCCTGATTTCAAGCCCGAAAAAATGCTCGGCAATTTCAAGGTGGCCGCTTGAAGACACGGGTATTGGCTCTGTAATTCCCTGGAATAAACCTAAAAGTATGTATTTGATCAAATCAAAGAAATTCTCCATAATGATTTCTAATCCTCCATGTTTTTTTAACCCATACAAACTAATGTACAGCATATCCCTTTTTTTTAAAAGGATAAAATAAGCATTAATACTTTGGTTGAGAAAGTAAATAATATTACAGCCGGAATACTTATGAAGGAGGAAGGCAAATGGGTCAGAGTCATCAGTTCCGTGCCGGACAAAAGGCACCTAATAATGGTATTTACATTGAAATCGGCGAAACAGGCAGCAATGTCAACAACCCGCAAAAAATCAAGCTAAAAGCTGGGGATCGCTTTCCTGAAAACTCCAACCATAATCGCCACTGGACATACATGCCAAAATTTAAATAAAAGCAGTAAAGCCATCCAGTGCGGATGGCTTTACTTTATGGAAAATTTTATTATAATGAAATAAAGGTCAAAAAAGGTCAAAGGAGTGATTGGGTTGGATTTAAATAGAATGACGGAAAGCTTACAGCAGGCATTTGTATCAGCCCAGACCCTGGCTGTTCAACATAATCACCAGGAAGTGGACGATACCCATCTGTTGCTCTCCATACTTGGACAAGACGGTAACCTGGCCGCTACCCTATTGACGGGCTTAGGAATGAATCTGGAAAATTATAAAGAAGTCTTAAATAATTCCCTTGCAAAAAAACCACAAGTTTCAGGAAGCGGCGTCGAACAGGGGAAATTATATATTACCTCGACACTGCAAAAGGTTTTGGCACAAGGCGAAAAGGAAATGAAACAGTTTGAGGACGAATATCTGTCGGTAGAACATGTTATCCTGGCAGCACTCGAAACTGCAGGTTCCGAGGCTGGATCTGCCTTGAGGAATTCAGGCATAACGAGGGCAAAACTGCTGGCAAGAATCAAAGAGGTTAGGGGGAATCAGAGAGTGACTTCACAAAACCCAGAGGCGACTTACGAAGTTTTAAAAAAATATGGACGTGACCTAGTTGAGGAAGTCCGCTCAGGTAAGGTTGACCCGGTAATCGGCCGGGATGGTGAAATACGCAATGTAATCCGGATCTTATCCAGAAAAACGAAAAACAATCCAGTCCTGATAGGGGAACCTGGGGTCGGCAAGACAGCTATAGTGGAAGGTTTAGCACAAAGGATCGTGCGTAAAGATGTTCCAGAGGGCTTGAAGGATAAGACGGTATTCGCACTTGATATGAGTGCGCTGATTGCTGGTGCGAAGTTCCGCGGCGAATTCGAAGAGAGATTGAAAGCCGTTTTGAATGAAGTGAAAAAAAGTGAAGGGAAAATCCTGCTGTTCATCGATGAACTCCATACCATCGTAGGGGCTGGGAAGACAGAAGGTGCAATGGATGCAGGCAATATGCTGAAGCCTATGCTTGCCCGCGGGGAACTACACTGCATCGGCGCGACAACTCTCGATGAGCATCGTAAATACATTGAAAAAGACCCCGCATTGGAACGCAGATTCCAGCAGGTACTGGTACAAGAACCGGACGTCGAGGATACAGTTTCAATTTTACGGGGATTGAAAGAAAGGTTCGAAATCCACCATGGAGTGAATATCCATGACCGTGCCCTCGTTGCCGCTGCCACCTTATCCGATCGGTATATCACGGACAGATTCCTGCCTGATAAGGCGATTGACCTTGTTGATGAGGCGTGTGCACTGATCCGTACTGAAATTGATTCAATGCCCTCCGAACTTGATGAGGTAACCAGAAGGGTCATGCAGCTGGAAATCGAAGAAGCTGCATTGACAAAGGAAAAAGATGATGCCAGCCGGGAACGCCTTGAAATTCTTCGTAAGGAACTCGCGAATTTGCGGGAAAAAGCGAATGGAATGAAGGCAAGATGGCAGCAGGAAAAAGAGGGAATCCAAAAGGTTCAGGAAAAACGTGAAATGTTGGAAAAACTGCGCCGTGAACTGGAAAAAGCAGAAAATGATTATGATTTGAACAAGGCGGCTGAATTAAGGCATGGCCGTATTCCTTCTCTCGAAAAAGAACTGAAAAAGTTTGAATTAGAAGTTAGCAAAAATGAAGATGACAGGCTTCTTCGTGAGGAAGTAACCGAAGAAGAAATTGCCGGTATCGTTTCACGCTGGACGGGCATCCCTGTCATGAAACTGGTTGAGGGGGAACGGGAGAAGCTTCTCAAGCTTGAAAGCATCCTGCATGAACGAGTTGTAGGTCAGGATGAAGCGGTATCTCTCGTTGCCGATGCAGTCCTGCGGGCAAGAGCAGGAATCAAGGATCCAAACAGGCCGATTGGTTCATTTATTTTCCTTGGCCCTACAGGGGTTGGTAAAACGGAGTTGGCGAAGACGCTGGCACAATCCTTGTTCGACAGTGAAGAGCATATCATCCGAATCGATATGTCCGAGTATATGGAAAAACATGCTGTTTCAAGGTTGATCGGAGCTCCACCAGGATATGTCGGGTATGAAGAGGGAGGGCAGTTGACAGAGGCTGTCAGAAGGAATCCATATTCTGTCATCCTTCTCGATGAAGTGGAGAAGGCGCATCCAGAAGTATTCAATATCCTCCTGCAAATGCTGGATGATGGCAGGGTAACCGATTCGCAGGGAAGAACAGTCGACTTTAAGAACACGGTAATCATCATGACATCCAATATCGGTTCACACCATCTGCTTGAGCGGCAGGACGGTGCCGAAGAAATCTCTTCTAAAACAAGGGATCTGGTCATGTCCCAGCTGCGCAGCCATTTTCGTCCTGAATTCCTGAATCGTGTCGATGAAATCATTTTGTTCAAGCCGCTTGCATTGAAAGAAATCAAAATGATCGTCGGAAAGTTGGTTTCAACTCTGCAGGGAAGACTGGCAGATCAGCAAATCCAGCTTGATATCACGGATGAAGCCAAAGAGTTTTTAGCAGAACATGGTTTCGATCCTGTCTATGGTGCCAGACCGTTGAAGCGATTCATCCAGAGAAGCGTGGAAACCAAACTTGCAAAAGAAATTATCGCTGGCAGGATAAAAGAGAAAAGTAAGGTGGAAATTGGAATTGAAAATGGGGATATTGAGTTGCGAGTTGAATAACAAAGAAAAAAGTCATCCAGCTGGATGACTTTTTTATGTACTTTAATTAATGACCGTGCTTCTCTTCGGAACCGCCAGGAAGGACTGCAGGAATCACGAGGATGATTATGGTTGCCAAAACAGCCAGGATCGTGCTTTGAGCCAGGTCCAATCCAACGCCAATCATTGCGCCGGCTACATAATTCAGCATTAGAACAAGAAGGAATGTCCAGAATAAAGTCCAGAAATATTTCACGATTTTCACCTCTTACATTATTAAATCTTTTATCATCTTACCACAAGCCATCTAAATTATAAATAATATTTAAATAAAATGAAAAGCGTTTTCATGTAATCAATCGATTTTCCCGTCTGTAGGAATTATTATAGAGATGTAGATAAAATTTCAGGCCATTTGATATGTTTGGCAAATCAAAAAGTCATTTATGAAGATTCTAAGGTTTAATGAGAAAAATGGGCAAACTCCCGTTCATTTCCTGATAAATAACATACAGTAATATGAATAATCTATAGGGAAGGGGTTGGTATGGTGGAGAGCCGGAACTTTAAACTGGATACCGAATGGAACGTGATACATTATCCTGAAAGACCAAATGGTTTCGGTATCCTGGCAATTGGAGACGAAAGACATTTTGTAAATGGAAAAAGCAGTTTTTGGACACAGAATGAAGGTAAACGTTCAATGCTGAACATTTGGAAAAATGAAGGATATACTGTTTTTTATTCAAATTTATACGGCAGGCATTGGGGAAGTGAGAAGGCTGTCGACCTGGCGAAAAGATTGTGCACTCATATTGTCCGTAATGAAATTTTGAACCCATACTTCCATATCGTTGCTGAAGGGATGGGGGCACTCGTCGCATTGAAACTATTAGCCGACAGCGATAATAAAATCAGATCACTGGTTCTGATCAATCCAATCCTCTCATTAACTGCCCATCTGGAACAGGAAAAAGAGAACAAGTTTTTTTATAAAAAGCTTATAGGAGAACTGGAAACGGCGTACGAAACCGGTATCAAGAATCTTCATCAGCGACTTCATGATGAGGATGCAGGTTCCGAAAGCTTCAATAAAGAAACACCGGTAAAAATCATTCATGTTTTGTCTGGGAACAGAGCATATAAACAATCGAATGTCATTAAGCATTTATCAGTTGAATGGGAAAAAGACAGTTTGCCGATTACCATAAGTTACGTGCTGCCCGAAAAAAAACTGCAGATAGGATTCCAAATCGTCCAATTTCTGTCCAAACATGAGCAGGTCCTATAACTCCTTGCAAATATTTTCAATATTAGATTCATAGGATACAAGAGAGTAATTGCAAGGAGGAATTTACATGGAAAGGGCAACTATTGTTGGGGTATACGATTTTATAGGCTATAGTCTTTGTCGGCATTTGCTCGATATGGGCATTGAAGTGGCGGGAATCCATCCTATCGGTGAAAAAGAGAACGATTATACAGAAGAGAAATGTTTGGAAATTGGCAGGAATGCAAACTTCTCAGAAATCAGTTCATTAGAGTGGCAGACGGATGAAGCTTTTGATTACTTATTTGTTACTCTGTTTGAAGTATTCCTCCAACAGGAGCGCACAGCAGATTATCTGGAGACAATTTTACCTAAACTTGAGTCACGGCAATATAATAACCAGCGGACAGTTTTGCTCCTTCCTGCATATTTGGCGCATGAAAATGTGAAGCTGAATAAGACTGATTTAGGATTGGACCTGTTTATCAACAGTGTAAAGTCTTCAGTCCTGATAATCTATCTGCCGACTATTTTTGGGCCATGGCAGCCTGAGAAGTGTTTTTTCCAGAAAGCGATGAATCATGCCTCAAATCAAAGAGGAGAAATCCTCGAAATCGATCCTTGGGAGTGGACAGAGGATTGTTTGTATATTGATGATGCTGTTAACTTGATTAGGAAAATGGCTGAATCCGGCGAACAAGGGCAGTTTATACTGTCAAGCGGACAACCTGACAGATGGGAAGAGTGTGCCAGGGAACTGCTTGGACAGGACCCAGCAGTTCCTGATAGCCGGTTTGCAAAATCAAAGGTAAAAGGGGCCGTCAAGGTCAAAAAAGTGAAAAAAAACGAAGAAGTCAGCAAAGGGTTGAGGAAACAAAGGGAGCAATATTACCGGATACACGACAGCAGAGTCTGAAGGGATTTTCCATAAATCACTTTTCAAACGATACTCCACAGAGTAAAATGGTAAAAGATTCTTTTACTCGGTTCCATTTTAATAAAGCGAACACTGCTGGATCATATAGTATAAGAACAGTGGCGCATAAAGGAGATGCATCGGATGCTGAAACGTTTCGGGCTGATATTGTTAAGCCTTCTTTTGCTTGGAGGATGCGGACAACCTATTGCATCCGGGAAGGTAGAGAAAGTCGGCCTGCTGGTGCCTGAAACTATTGATGATCAGGTGTGGGGGACAAAGGGATATCGCGGTCTTCTGCAAATCCAGACCCGTCTGGGTGTTGATGTTTTTTTCAAGGAAGGTATGGATTCCCAAGAAGCTGTAGAGGAAGCTGTCAAGGAGTTCGACCGTAAAGGTGTGAACCTGATCTATGGCCATGGCAATGAGTACGCTGCCTTTTTCAATAAGATATCTGAAGAATATCCAGATATCCATTTCATCAGTTTTAATGGAGATGCCCGAAAGAAGAACACGACAAGTCTGAACTTTGAGGGATATGCTATGGGATTCTTTGGAGGTATGGTCGCGAGCCATATGTCTGAAACTGGCAAGGTCGGTATCATTGCAGCTTATGAATGGCAGCCTGAAGTCGAAGGATTTTATGATGGGGCCATTTTTGAAAATAAGAATATGAAGGTCAACATCCGTTATGTTGGCCACTGGGATGACCAAAAGAAAGCGCTGGAAGTTCTTGACGAAGTTTTGGACGAGGGAGCGGATGTTATTTATCCTGCCGGAGATGGGTATAATGTTCCCGTTATCGAAAAAGTGAAGGACAGCGGCTTTTATGTGATTGGCTATATTTCTGACCAGTCCGATTTCGGCGAGTCGACGGTTCTGACGAGTACTGTCCAGCATGTTGACGACTTGTATGAATTAACGGCTGAGAAGTACAATAACGGCAATCTTGAATCTGGCAATTTATCATTCGACTTTCAAGACGGTGTGATTACCCTTGGCAAATTCAGCCCTGATGTCGATTCAGAGTACCGCAAAAAGTTAAATACTTATATCAATACTTATAAAAACACTGGCAAATTACCTAATCAATGATTTGACACTATAGGAGGCAAAGAACATGCAAAATAATGACAAAACAATGGAATTCATGCAAATCGCCATGAAGTACCTGCCAGAAGCCCAGCAAAAACTGCAAGAAGCAGGCATCGAGCTGACAATGGACAATCTGCAGCCATTTTTCACCCTGTTCACAAAAGTAATGAACGAAGCATATGAACTGGGGAAAGCAGACGCTGCACAGGAATAGATAAAAATAAAAGCTGAGGCATGCCTCAGCTTTTATTTTTATCAATGATCTGGTTAAAAAAAGGCTTTACTTTGCCCAAAAGGGGCTTTAGTTCCCTGGCTGATGTGATCAATGTATCAACATGGTACATCACTTCATCTAAATCAATTTGATCAAGGTACTTGCTTAAAGGGGAAGAAGGCTCTGCTGGTTGGTCATTGCTTTCGGCTATGTTCCTCTGACCTCCAAACATGATGTGGTCGAAATGATCGAATTCCTGTCCTTTCTCATCGCCGACTTCTTCTTCACTTCTCCTGAGCTTGAAACCAAACAGGTCTCTAGCTCTTTCATCCTCCATTTTCATTCCCACCTTTCTCTATCTCTTTTTACATCAATATAGTGCAAACTGGCGGCTGGCACTTGCAGTTTTCAGACGTAATGTCCTCACTGTCAGTCTATGAAGAATCTGGTCATATGGACTGGGTCAATAGTGGAATTCTTATTTTTCAGTTGCAGCAGGGGAGGATTATCTGCTAAAATTAGTACCAAGTCATAATAATTGATAACAATAAATTGTGCTAAATAGACAGAATCCAAAAGATAAAGGAGATGGATCCCATGAATGCAGGGATAATTGGGGTTGGGCGGTACTTGCCTGAAAATATAGTAACGAACCTTGATCTGGAAAAGAAAATGGACACTTCGGATGAGTGGATCCGCACAAGGACGGGGATTGAAGAAAGAAGAATTGCAAATGATGATATGGATACATCACATTTAGCCTATCGTGCTGCAGCAGAAGCCATCAAAAATGCTGGTATTTCTGCTGAAGAACTAGACTTGATCCTGGTAGCTACAGTTACGCCGGATCAGCCTTTCCCAACGGTGTCATGCATGCTCCAGGAACAGCTTGGTGCGAAAAAGGCTGCAGCAATGGACTTGAGTGCCGCATGCGCCGGATTCATGTATGGGATGGTAACCGGAAAGCAGTTTATCGAAGCAGGTACGTATAAGTACGTGTTAATAGTTGGTGTGGAGAAACTATCCAAGATCACTGACTGGAATGATCGGAATACAGCTGTACTTTTTGGTGATGGTGCCGGTGCTGTAGTGATGGGGCCAGTGTCAGACGGTAAAGGAGTACTTTCGTTTGAATTGGGTTCTGACGGAACCGGCGGAAAGTATCTGTATCAGGACGACTATATTGTGATGAACGGCCGGGAAGTTTTCAAGTTTGCGGTAAGGCAAATGGGTGAGAGCAGCATCAATGTACTTGAAAAAGCCGGCCTTTCAAAAGAAGATGTAGATTTCCTGATTCCCCACCAGGCAAATATCAGGATCATGGAGTCTGCACGCCAGCGTCTTGAGCTTCCTATTGAAAAAATGTCAAAAACAGTCCATAAGTACGGAAATACATCTGCCGCTTCAATCCCGATTTCGCTTTTTGAAGAACTAGAAGCTGGAAAAATCAAGGATGGCGATGTAGTCGTAATGGTAGGCTTTGGCGGGGGATTGACCTGGGGCGCGATTGCCATGCGATGGGGTAGATAATTAAAATAACTTCAATCAAAATAAGAGATCAGATAAAGGAGATGCAATAAATGATGGAGAAACGCAGAGTCGTAGTTACTGGAATCGGGGCTGTCACGCCCCTCGGCAATGATGCAGAAACTACCTGGAAAAATATTGTGGAAGGTGTATCGGGAATCGGCCCGGTCACAAGGCTAAATGCCGATGATTTTCCGGCAAAGGTCGCAGCAGAAGTAAAAGAATTCAATGTTGAAAACTTTATAGACCGGAAAGATGCCAGGAAAATGGATCGCTTCACACATTATGCTGTTGCCGCATCCCTGATGGCTGTAAAAGATGCCGAGCTGGAAATTACCGATGAGAATGCGCCGCGAGTTGGTGTATGGATCGGATCGGGAATCGGCGGGATGGAGACATTCGAGCAGCAACATGAAACATTCATGAATAGAGGGTACCGCAGGGTCAGCCCCTTCTTCGTGCCAATGATGATTCCTGACATGGCAACAGGACAGGTATCGATCACTCTTGGTGCAAGAGGCTTTAACTCATGTACAGTGACAGCGTGTGCGACGGGGACAAACTCAATCGGTGATGCTTTTAAGGTCATCCAGCGCGGTGATGCTGATGTTATGGTAACAGGCGGGGCAGAAGCACCAATAACAAAAATGTCTTTTGCAGGATTCTGTGCAAATACTGCCTTATCGACCAATCATGACCCAGAGAAAGCAAGCAGACCATTCGATAAAAACCGTGATGGCTTCGTGATGGGTGAAGGCGCTGGAATTGTCGTTCTTGAGGAATTAGAACACGCATTGGCCCGCGGAGCAAAAATCTATGCCGAAATCGTCGGCTATGGCGCAACTGGAGACGCACACCATATCACCGCACCCGCTCCAGAAGGTGAAGGCGGGGCAAGAGCGATGAAAATGGCCCTTGATGATGCAGGGCTTGCACCAGAAGAAGTTGGTTATATCAATGCACATGGAACAAGCACCGAGTATAACGATAAATATGAAACAATGGCGATCAAGACAGTCTTTGGCGAACAGGCATACAAGCTGGCAGTCAGTTCAACAAAATCGATGACAGGCCACTTGCTTGGAGCAGCAGGAGGAATTGAGGCAATCTTCACCGTACTTGCATTGAAAGAAGGAATTTTGCCTCCAACAATCAATCTTGAAAATCCAGATCCTGAATGTGATCTTGATTATGTTCCAAACGAAGCACGCAGCCAGCAAGTAAACGCAGCAATCAGCAATTCGCTCGGTTTTGGCGGCCATAATGCGACAATTGCTTTCAGAAAATACGAAGCTTAATGATATCGGTAAAAGTCCTTCGTAATAGAAGCAGGAACCCTTTCGGCAGGGTTTCTGCTTTTTTTGTCGATAAATCCTTTCCGTACCTCCTATGCCCATGAGAATTCCATTTAGGGGCTAATTACACTCTTATAAAACTTCTTCCCCTCATACTAGAATTTGCCTCAATACTCTTTAGTTTCATGAAGAAAGCAGCATTGCTATCAAAAGATCCTTTCAAAAAAAGTAATGAAAGTGTAATAAAAGTACCATGTTCCTAATAATTAATAATTATCAGAATGTTTTATTCAGGCCGATAGTGTCTTCTTTTACTATTAATTTCTTGGGATGGGCGGTGTGCAAGAAACGTGACAGCCTTATTGGAGCTAAAGAACCTAAAAACCTATTTTAAAAGAAAAAAGACAGTGATTCCTGCTGTGGACGGAGTGGACCTTGTCATCAATAAAGGGGAAACTGTCGCTTTGGTGGGAGAATCGGGATCCGGCAAAAGCATTACATCTCTATCAATCATGCGATTGATTCCTAGCCCGCCCGGGGAAATTGTGGACGGGCAGATCCATTTTGATGGGCGGGACCTTGTGATGGCCACAGAGGACGAAATGTGCAAAATCCGAGGCAATGACATTTCGATGATTTTTCAGGAACCGATGACTTCACTGAATCCTGTGCTTACCATCGGTGAACAAATAACAGAAGTCCTGACATACCATCAGGGATTGAATCAGGCAATGGCGAAGCAAAAAGCCATCGAGATGCTGGAACTCGTTGGATTTTCACGGGCGAAGGAAATTATCAATGATTATCCCCACCGGCTTTCGGGAGGAATGCGCCAGCGGGTGATGATTGCGATGGCCATGAGCTGCAACCCAAAGCTTTTGATTGCGGATGAGCCAACTACAGCTTTGGACGTGACAATCCAGGCGCAGATCCTGGATCTGATGAAGGATTTGAGCACAAAATTCGATACCTCGATCCTGATCATTACCCATGATCTTGGAGTGGTTTCCGAAGTCGCAGACCGGGTTGTCGTCATGTACGCGGGCCAGGTTGTGGAGCAAGCAATCGTGGAGGACCTGTTTGAAAATCCACTGCATCCATACACTGAGGGCCTGATGGGTTCCATCCCGTCGGTAGACGAGGACCACGCCCGGCTTGTGTCAATAGAAGGAAATGTACCTTCACCCGAGAATCTGCCAAAAGGCTGCCGTTTTGCTCCTCGATGCCCACGTGCCTTTGACCGCTGTTTCAGTGAAATGCCAAGTCTTGTGAGGAAATATAGCACACGGTCTGTAAGGTGCTTTTTACATGAAAGCAAGGAGGTGGAGAAATGATTGCAGCCAAGGAATCACTGGAAAACAAATCAAAACAAGATAGCTCCGAAACCTTGCTTGAATTACAAGATTTGAAAAAGCACTTTCCTATTAAAGCAGGACTATTGCAAAAGACAGTTGGTCATATAAAAGCGGTTGACGGAATAAATTTGAAGGTGAATAAAGGAGAGACTCTTGGAATTGTAGGAGAATCAGGCTGTGGCAAATCTACTGTCGGCAGGACGATTATACGGCTCTATGAACCTACCAATGGAAAAATCATTTTCAACGGCAAGGATATCTCCCATCTTTCGGAGAGTGACCTGAGAAGGGATGTACGCAAAAATATACAAATGATCTTCCAGGATCCATTCGCTTCGCTTAATCCGAGAAAAACATTGAGATCAATCATCAGGGAGCCTCTTGATACCCATCAATTGTATAAGAGCAAAGAGAGGGACATTCATGTTGAGAGCTTATTGGAAAAGGTAGGACTAAATGCTTCGTTTATCAATCGTTATCCCCATGAATTTTCCGGGGGGCAGCGCCAGAGAATTGGAATAGCCCGAACACTGGCATTGAACCCGGAATTGATTATAGCCGATGAAGCTGTTTCTGCCCTGGATGTTTCCATTCAAGCACAAATCATTAATCTGATGGAAGACCTTCAGGAGGAATTTGGGCTTACTTATATTTTTATCTCCCATGACCTAAGTGTTGTCAGACATATTAGTGACAGGGTTGGTGTCATGTATCTAGGAAAAATGATGGAACTCGCTGCAAAAAAAGACCTGTATTCAGAACCGCTGCATCCATATACACAGGCACTCTTGTCAGCTGTTCCGGTTCCTAGAAAGAAAGGTGTCATGAAGCGAGAGCGCATCATCTTGAAAGGCGAGCTTCCGAGTCCATCGAATCCGCCCAAAGGGTGTGTATTCCATACAAGGTGTCCAGCTGCATTTGACCTTTGCAGACAAGTGGATCCTGAATTCAAAGAAGTCAGGAACAACCATTTTGTTGCCTGCCATCTATATACATAGGGCAGCTGCAGAAACTGAAGGGGGGAGATAGGTATACCTTTCTGCTTATCTAGAAAATCAGTAAAAATTTAAGGGGGAAATGATGTGAAATTAAGAAAAGCTTCATGGTTATTAATCAGTCTTACCCTGATCCTGTCGATTTTCCTGACTGCATGTACAGGAAATTCAGCTGAGGATCCTAAAGAAACTCCTGGAGATGATGGCAAGAAAGAAGAGGAAGCTTCAGGACCGCAGCAGGGCGGGGATTTGATCATTGGTTCCACTGGTGCGCCTACCGTTTTCAACCCACTTTATTCAACTGATACATCCAGTTCGGACATTGAAGGTTTCATTTATGACAGCCTGGTGTCATCGGATACTGAATTCAATCCGACTATGAGCATGGCAGAGTCGATCGATATCTCTGACGATGGCCTGACCTTTACAGCGAAATTGAAAAAGGGCATCAAATGGCACGACGGAGAAGAGTTCACTGCTGATGATGTAGTGTTCACGTTCAGCATCCCGAAAAACCCGGATTATAACGGCGAGCGCGGATCAGCTTTCGAATCAATGGAATCTGTCAAAAAAATTGATGATTATACGGTCGAGTTCAAACTGAGCAAGAAAGATGCTTCTTTCTATCCGGTTTCACTGAGCTACTATATCCTGCCAGAACACATCCTGAAAGATGTACCGGTTGCCGAACTTGGTGAGCATGAATTCAATACGAAAAGTCCAATTGGTACTGGTCCATTCAAATTCGTTGAATGGAAAGACGGAGAGTATGTAAAGGTTGAAGCCTTCGATGACTACTTCAAAGGCCGTCCATACCTTGATACGCTCACCTATAAAATCGTTCCTGATATGGATGCCATGATCGCGCAAATCCAGGCTGGAGATATTCATTTTGCAGCTGGTGTTCCTGGAACTGATATTGAAACAGTCAAGTCATTCCCTGGTGTGAAGGTTGAGTCAGGCCTTGCTCTTTCCTACACATATCTGGGATACAACCAGAAGAATGATCTGTTCAAAGATAAAAAAGTCCGACAGGCAATTACACACGCAATCGACAGGGAAGCAATCGTAAATTCTGTCATGAACGGTGACGGTAAAGTCGCTGATGTTCCAGAGAGCCCACTTTCATTTGCATACAATGACGATGTTCCGAAATTTGGATATGACGTCGAGAAAGCAAAATCATTACTAGCCGAAGCTGGCTGGAAGGACACAGATGGTGATGGAATCCTCGATAAGGACGGCAAGAAATTCTCTTTCACGGTAAAAACAAACCAGGGTAACAAAGTAAGGGAAGATATTGTCGTGGTTCTACAAGAGCAGCTGAAGGAAGTCGGAATCGAAGCCAAGCCGGAAATTGTTGAATGGAGCGCATTCATCGAGCAAATTTCTGCGCCAAACTGGAATTACGACGCACTTGTACTTGGATGGAGTCTGTCAACATTCCCGGATCAGTATGATATTTTCCACTCTAGCCAGATGAAAGAAGGCTTGAACTTCGTCTGGTACTCAAACCCTGAGGCAGATAAGCTGATGGAAGAAGCGAAGCAAATCCTTGACCAGGATGAGTACAAAGCAGCGTATGCCGAAATTTATAAGATGCTGGCAGAAGACCAGCCATACACATTCCTGTACTATCCAAATGTACACAGGGTCATGCCTGCGAATCTGGAAGGCTATGTATTCCACGCGAAGGATGATTTTTATGAAATCTCCAAGTGGTGGCTGAAAAAATAGGATCAGGATGGGGGGGAAGGGAGTGTCCCTTCCCTTTCAGATTTTAAGTGCCGCCAGTTACCGAGGCGTTTTCTTCCGCCCAATGAAGTCAAAGAACGACTTCAGTGGTCAGCCTTCCGTGGCACACGATGTGCTAGAACCGCCAGTCACAGGACGTGGCGTTTTTAGGCGGGCAGCGCTTGTCGGGGCAGACCAAGGTGCTTGCGCTTTTCATTGTCCAGCTCCAGCGCCTTGCCCCTCGAGTCGCTTCGGTCCGCCCAATGAAGTCAAAGAACGACTTCAGTGGTCGGCCCTCCGTGGCACACGAGGTGCTAGACCCGCCAGCCACAGGACGTGGCGTTTTTAGGCGGGCAGCGCTTGTCGGGGCAGACCAAGGCGCTTGCGCTTTTCATTGTCCAGCTCCAGCGCCTTGCCCCTCGAGACGCTTCGGTCCTGGCAATGAAGTCAAAGAGCGACTTCACTGCCAGGCCCTCCAGCGCTTGTCGGGGCAGATCAAGGCGCTTGCACTTTTCTTATAATCTCTTAATTTTTAAAGGAGAATTGCCATGCTATCTTATATCATTCGCCGAATACTGATGGCCATTCCTTTGCTGCTGGGCATTACGATTGTCTCTTTTGCCATCATGAAGCTGGCCCCCGGGGATCCTGCCAGCTTGATGATGGATCCGACCATCAGCCCTGAGGACAAGGCCAGGTTCATGGAAAGATACGGTCTTAATGACCCTATTCATATCCAGTATTTGAAATGGCTGGGAGCCATGCTTCAAGGTGACTTTGGTACTTCACTGATCCGCAAAGGTGTTCCTGTCATAGAAATGATCATGAACAGGATGCCGAATACCATTTTATTAATGGTCGTTTCGACATTGCTGGCATTGTTGATTTCAATTCCATTTGGAGTCATATCGGCAACCAGACCGTATTCAAAGCTCGACTATTCAGTGACCATTACATCATTCCTCGGCGTCGCAACACCAAACTTTTTCCTCGGCTTGATCCTGATCATGGTTTTTGCCGTCCAGAATAATTGGTTCCCGACAGGAGGGGTCGCAACCCTGAATGCTCCTTTCAGTCTATGGGACAGGATCCACCACTTAATCATGCCAGCATTTGTTTTAGCCGCTGCCGATATGGCAGGGCTGACACGTTATACCAGGTCTAGCATGATGGAAGTGATCAAGCAGGATTATATGAGGACTGCGAGAGCAAAGGGCTTCAAGGAAAACAAAGTCATCTACAAACACGGGCTTCGAAATGGCCTGATCCCAGTCATCACCATTTTTGGGCTGATGATTCCTTCCTTCATTGGGGGAGCTGTCATTGTTGAAAAAATCTTTACCTGGCCAGGGATTGGCTTGTTATTCGTGGATTCTGCATTCCAGCGGGATTACCCGGTGATTATGGGGCTCACCGTCATCTCGGCAGTGTTTGTCGTCATTGGGAATTTGATCGCCGATATCCTGTACGCAATTTTTGATCCAAGGATCGAGTATTAAGGGGAGGTAAACATGGCAAATACAAATCTAGCTGGAAATAAATCTGGCAGTCTGGAAATGCACGGTGTCAACACCTCGCATGATACAATGCTTGGGATCATTGTCAGGAAGTTCATGAAAAACAAGCTAGCCATTTTCGGCGGCATTTTCCTGATCGCCATCATAACTGCTGCACTGTTAGCGCCAGTGATCGCCCCGTTTTCACCTTCCAAACAAAACCTGCTGCTAAAACTGCAGGCGCCGAACAGTGAGCACTGGCTTGGGACAGACAGGTTTGGCAGGGATGTTTTTTCAAGACTATTATTTGGAGCCAGGATCTCTTTATTGGTCGGTTTCGCCTCAGTGCTTGGATCGATTACAATCGGAACCTTCCTTGGAGCAGTAGCAGGCTATGTAGGCGGGATTGTTGATGCGATGATCATGAGATTCGTCGATATCATCCTTTCGATTCCATCCATATTCTTATTGATTACATTGGTCACGATCTTCAAGCCGGGAGTAGATAAGCTGATTCTGATCTTCGCGCTATTAGGGTGGACAACTACCGCTCGATTGGTAAGAGGTGAATTCCTTTCGTTAAGGTCGAGAGAGTTTGTACTTGCATCCAAAACAATTGGAACAAAAACGCCTTCAATCATTTTCTCCCATATCCTGCCGAATGCCATGGGACCAATCATCGTCTCGGCCACATTGTCAGTAGGTTATGTTATCCTGGCCGAATCGGGATTGAGCTATTTGGGCCTGGGCATTCAGCCGCCGCATGCAAGCTGGGGGAATATGCTCCAGGACGCACAGAACTTCACAATCCTCTTAAAATCATGGTGGTACCCGCTTGCACCGGGATTAATGATTCTTCTCACTGTCATTTGCTTCAACTTTGTCGGGGATGGACTGAGGGATGCGTTAGATCCGAAGATTAATGAATAGTTTAAGAAAATAAGTACAACTACAATTATTTGCAAGTGTTAGCAGAGCCAGGATTACCCTGGTTTTTTTGTTGGGAAAATTTTCACACCGAAATAGACGAATTCTAGAACAGCTGGCTGTGGTCTTCATAGTATAGCTGTAAAGTTGATTTCTTCGGAGGGAGTAAGATGGGGTAGTCAGGACGGATGAATGGTTGGAAACAGATTTCAACAGGCCTCAGGTTATATGTGAACAACTGCTTGCTTTTTTTGAAGGTGATGCTGATGCGAAAAAAGTATACAGTTATTTAAAGAACTTTGGCATGTACAAGCCGGAGCGAAGGAGCAAAAAGATTTTTGAGGAACTAAAATCAGAAAAATTCTGGTCAGCAACTGAAAAGATTTTTCGTAAATACCAACGGAAATGGAAAGGTCCAGATATTCCGATTTTCATTTTTCCCATGGATGTCTCCAATTCAAGGCTGATGAAAGAAGGCAAAGGGAAGTCTGGCTTGTCTTTTATTGATAAAATGTTTATTTTCCTGACTCCGTTGGAAGACGAAAAAGAACTTGAAGCATTATTTGTTCATGAATATCATCACGTATGCAGGATGCGGGCACAAAAGAAAAGTCCTGCTGATTATACCCTGCTTGATTCAATCATTTTGGAAGGGCTGGCAGAGCATGCGGTCGCCACTTATTGCGGTGAGGAATATACAGGCGATTGGAGCAGGCGATATTCGACAAAAACATTAGCGGGATTTTGGGACGAAGAGATTAAAAAAAAGCTGTCACTTACCCGAAATGACCGTGAACATGATCAAATTTTATTCGGGTTGGGGAGCAAACCAAGGCTCCTCGGTTATGCCATGGGCTATGAAATTGTAAAACAATATAAGCAACTCGGAAATTTTACTGAAAAAGCATCCTTCTATTCTCCTGCAAATGAATTTACAAAGTTGCTAAAATTTTAACATTTAATTTAACTATAAAAAACCCTATTACTTTAGGGTTTTTTATTAATTTTGAAAAGTAATAAATTTCCCAATTGAAAAATAAGTATTGCAAATGTAATAAAACTGTAATAACATTTTATTAAAATATATCGAATATGCAGAATATTTTATTATTTAAATGTGAGAAGGTGTCCTAATGAGCAACTATTCAATACATAACGAAGCACCTTTGCTAGAGGTCAAGAACCTTGAAACAGCATTTAATATTGATGGTGAGTATTATAACGCTGTAGATAAGGTAAGTTTTGCTGTCAAACCAAGACAGATTGTCGGGGTTGTTGGCGAATCAGGGTGCGGGAAATCGGTAATGAGTCTTTCGGTCATGCAGCTTCTTCCAAAAGGAGTTGGCAAAATCCGCGGCGGCGAAATTGTGTTTGAAGGCGTTCATCTTGAAAAGATGTCAGAAAAAGAAATGAATAAAATCCGCGGCCGTGATATTTCGATGATCTTCCAGGAACCAATGACTTCGATGAATCCAGTTTTCACGATAGGATTCCAGCTGCAGGAAGTCCTGTTCAACCATACAAAAATTTCGAAAGCAGAAGCAAGGCAGAAGAGTGTAGCATTATTGAAGAGCGTCGGCATTTCACGCCCGGAAAAGATTGTTGATGAGTATCCGCATCAATTGTCCGGCGGTATGAGACAAAGGGTCATGATCGCCATGGCGATTGCCAACCAGCCTAAGCTTTTGATTGCGGACGAGCCTACTACGGCATTGGATGTAACTGTCCAGGCGCAGATTCTTGACTTGCTCAAAAGCATCCAGGAAGTAAATGATATGTCCGTTATTATGATCACACACGATCTTGGCGTCGTCGCAGAAATGTGTGATGAGGTTATCGTTATGTATGCGGGCAGGATCGTTGAACGTGCAGATGTTGACACACTGTTCTATAACCCTAAGCATCCATACACTGAACTGATGATGGGCGCTATTCCAAAAATGGATGAGGATAAAGAAGAATTAAGCTCAATCAAGGGAATTGTCCCATCACTTAAGAATATGCCTGCAACCGGTTGCCGTTTTGCAAACCGCTGTCCAAAAGCAATGCCAGAGTGTACAAGCATCACTCCACAGCTTGGAGAGGTTGAACAAGGTCATGAAGTGGCGTGCATTCTATATGAAGCAAGTATGCCAAAAGAAGGAGTCAAGGCATAATGAGCAATACAACTATAGTAGAAAAAGAGAATTTGCTGGAAATTAAGAATCTTAAAACCTACTATCCTGTAAAAGGCGGTTTCTTCAGACGTACAATCGGCAACGTCAAGGCAGTCGATAATGTATCATTCGAAATCAAGAAGGGTGAAACACTTGGACTCGTTGGAGAATCAGGCTGCGGCAAATCAACAACAGGAAGGACAATCATCCGCCTGTTGAATGCTACAGAAGGAGAAATCCTTTTTGAAGGAAAGGATATCACCAAACTGAGAGGCAAAACTCTCCAGGCAATCCGCCAGGACATCCAAATGGTTTTCCAAGATCCATATGCTTCGCTGAATCCGATGCAAATGGTGGGCGACATCGTTTCCGAACCAATCAGGAACTTCAAGAATGTCAGCATGAAGGACTTGAAGGATGAGGTAATGGATTTATTGAACAAAGTAGGTCTTCCTGAAGATGCTTATTATAAATACGCCCACGAATTTTCCGGCGGACAAAGACAAAGGATCGGCATTGCCAGAGCGCTTGCGTTAAGACCGAAACTCATCATTGCGGATGAGCCGGTATCAGCCCTGGACGTTTCTGTACAATCCCAGGTTCTCAATCTTTTGAAAGAACTTCAGAAGGAATTTGATCTTACTTTCTTATTTATCGCTCATGACCTTAGTGTCGTTAAACATATGAGTGACCGGATCGGCGTAATGTATCTCGGCAATATGGTTGAAATTGCTGACCGCAACAGCATGTATGCTGAGCCGCTCCACCCATATACACAGGCTTTGATCTCAGCCATTCCAATGCCAGACCCGCGTAGGAAAAAAGAAAGGATCGTCCTTGAGGGGGATGTGCCAAGTCCACTGAACCCGCCCACAGGATGTCCATTCCATCCGCGCTGCCCGGCTGCGATGGCAGAGTGTTCCCAAGTGAAGCCAGCTTTAAAGGAGGTGAAGCCAGGACACCGAGTTGCTTGCCACCTTTACTAGGGCATAATTTTTACAAAAAATAAAAGAAAAACGGGGGGAAAACCATGAAGAAACCATTGCTTTGGCTAGCTATGCTAGTACTGGTTTTATCAACATTCCTTGCTGCGTGCAGCGGAGGAGAAAAAGAAAAGACAACTGCTGATCCGAAAGACGGAGAAAAAGGCACTGCTGAAGAAGGAAAGCCACAGGATGGCGGTACATTGACTTACGCTCTAAGCTCTGAGTTCAAAGGCCTTTTGAACTGGAACTTCTATGATGCTGACGGAGACGATGACATCATCGCATTCTTCGATGATCCATTGATCGACTATGATGAAAACCTTAAGGCTGAGCCAAACATTGCCAGCTGGAAAACTGATGACAATAAAGTTTTCACATTCACATTTGAAAAAGGCGTAAAATGGCATAATGGCGAAGAACTAACAGTTAATGACTGGGTATTCGCTCTTGAAACGATCGCTAAACTTGGTGGAGAACACCAGCGCTGGTCTAACGTTAACACAATCGAAGGTGCTAAGGAATACAACGAAGGCAAGGCTGACAAAATCTCAGGTCTTGAAGTAGTTGATGACTATACTTTGAAAATCACGTTTGACAAAGCTCGTGTAAACAACCTTGAAAATGTTTGGGCTTACCCGCTTTCTCGCAAGGAATTCGAAGGAATCGATCCTAAGGATATGGCTGCTTCTGAGCAGGTCCGCACTAAGCCTGTCGGAACAGGTGCTTACAAAGTGACAAAGGTTATCCCTGGTGAATCAGTAGAGCTTACTCGTAATGAAGACTACTGGAAAGGCAAGCCGCATATCGAAAAAATCATTGTTAAAGTTATCGATACTTCACTTACAACTGGTGAACTTAAGAATGGAACACTTGACATGACTCCATTCCACCCAACCGTTCTTCCAGAAATTGAAGCACTTGACAATGTTGAAGTAGTAAAATATCCTGGCTTATCTTACTACTATATTGGTTTCAAACTTGGTAAATACGATGGCAAGAAAAACGTAATGGACAAGGATAAGTACGCAAGCAAAGAATTGCGTCAGGCTATGCTGTTTGCAATTGACCGCCAAGCGTGGACAGATGCATTCTTCAGCGGATTAGGCAAGCCGCTTAACCGTCCAATCCCATCTTCTCACTGGATTGCAGCACCTAACGAAGATATGCCGATCCAATACGAATATGATCCAGAAAAAGCGAAAGAAATCCTTGATAAAGCTGGTTATGTTGATAAGGACGGAGACGGCTTCCGTGAAGATCCAAAGGGCGAGAAGTTCACTGTTAAGTTCTCTCACTACGCAACTGGCAACCCAACTTTCGAAGCACGTGCTAAAGCTATGACTCAGTACTGGGAAGAAGTTGGCTTGAAATCTGAGCTTCAAATGACAGATGTTAACCTTTACTACGATCAACTTGAAAAAGATGACCCAGCTCTAGAAGTATTCTACGGCGGATGGGGAACTGGCGCTGATCCGGATCCACTGCCACTTTGGGGCATTGAATCTGTATGGAACTATCCTCGCTGGGTAAATGACGACGCTCAAAAGCTTCTTGAAGATGCTGTTGACCTAGAAGTTGTAGGAACTGACACTGAAAAGCGTAAGCAGCTATATGCTGACTGGCAGAAGATTTTCAACGAAGAAGTACCAGCACTTCCAATCCTTGAACTAGAAGAAGTTATGGCTGTTTCTAAGCGTGTTCAAGGCGTTAAGTTCGACGTTTCTGGTTCTAACTCACCTCATGAATGGTGGATCAAGCAATAAATATTGAGCACCACCTATTCAGTTAAGGAGAATGCATATGCTTAAGTACAGTTTACGACGCATACTCGGAATGATTCCTATGCTTTTCCTTATCTCCATCGTAGTGTTTTCCCTGGCGAAACTTATGCCAGGGGACTCACTCAGTGGGGAGATCGATCCGAACAACACGGATCCGGCATACATAGAAGAGATGCGCGAGAAGCTGGGTTACAATGACCCAATCCACATTCAGTATTTCACATGGATTTCAAACTTCATGCAGGGTGATTTCGGGAAATCGACCCGCTATAAAATCCCGGCGAGTGAAATCATTGGTGAACGTTTGCCTAACACTATTTTTCTAGGTTTCTCCAGTATTCTAATCACTTATATTCTAGCGTTTATCATGGGTATTTATGCCGGCAGAAAGCCGTATACAATCGGCGACAACGTCATAGGCACCGCAAACTATATAGGGTTGGCACTGCCTTCATTCGTTGCGGGTGTGTTCGCAATCTATTTCTTTTCATTCAACTTAGGCTGGTTCCCTTCGAATGGATCGGTTGATATATCCACGACAGAAGGAACAGCTGCATATTGGTTAAGCAGACTACACCATGTATTTTTACCAGCACTAGTTTTAGGTCTATTGAGTACTGCAAGCTATACGCAATTCCTGCGTAATGACATTAT
The DNA here is from genome assembly GCF_030122805.1 of Mesobacillus sp. AQ2. Lineage (NCBI taxonomy): Bacteria > Bacillati > Bacillota > Bacilli > Caryophanales > Bacillaceae > Mesobacillus > Mesobacillus sp. AQ2. The sequence goes on from NZ_CP126080.1 coordinate 1,474,571, forward strand.
AGAAAACAGCCGTAAGGACTTTGTAAGAACGGCAAGAGCCAAAGGAACACCTGAAAAGAAAATCTACAATCAGCACATCTTACGTAACTCAATCATCCCGCTGATTACCTTCCTTGGATTTGATATCGTAGCACTCGTTGGCGGTGCAATCATCACCGAGACGATCTTCACTTATCCTGGAATAGGTCAATTATTCTTGAACTCTGTCAGTCAAAGAGACTATCCAGTCCTCATGACATTGACTATGATGTTCTCATTCTTGACTTTGTTTGGAAACCTGGTTGCAGACATACTATATGGAATTGTTGATCCAAGGATCAGGCTGGATTAAGGAGGATGGCTATGGAAGTTTCTACAGCAAAAAATACACAGATAAACCTGAAGCCGGAAAAAGGCTTGTCTCCTTGGGCCATTGCTCGCAAGAAGTTCATTAAGAACAAGCTTGCGATGACAAGTCTGATCTTTTTGATCATCGTTACCGTTGTCTCTTTCCTGGCTCCATACATCACTACGATCGATATCACTAAAATCAATATCAGTCAAATGTCGCTTAAGCCATCCGCAGAGCACTGGCTGGGAACGGATAAAAATGGCCGGGACGTTTTCACGAGATTATTGTATGGCGGAAGGGTATCCCTTCTAGTCGGAATAAGCTGTACATTATTCGTTATCATCTTTGGAACAATTGTAGGTTCGATCGCTGGATATTTCGGCGGAATCGTGGACAGCATGCTGATGCGTTTTACAGACTTTGTCCTGAACTTCCCGTTCCTGGTATTCGTTATCGTATTGGCTACAATTTTCTATGGTAAAATCAATGGTCTTGTTATCCTGATCATGGTTATCAGCTTGCTGAGCTGGGGCGGGGTAGCACGTATTGTCCGAAGCAAGATTTTGGCTGAAAAAGAGAATGAATACATTCTTGCTGCGATTTCCATCGGATGTTCACCATTTAAAGTCATAACAAAGCATCTGCTTCCAAACGTCCTTTCTACTATCATCGTGCAAGCAACAATCTTGTTTGCTTCCATGATTGTCGCAGAAACAGGACTAAGCTTCCTCGGATTTGGTGTTCCATCTGAAATCCCAAGCTGGGGCAACATGCTTGCATTCGCAAATGAACCAGACGTATTACAAGGAAAGCCGTGGATTTGGATCCCGCCAGCCCTTGCCATCACACTGACGATTTTGTCCATCAACTTCGTAGGTGAAGGCCTGAAGGACGCATTGAATCCAAGATCACGCCGTTAAAAAATCTACCATACACAGGTAGATTTTTTATTTTGGCTATTTTTCGATCAGAGAGGTGAGGTCATAGACCCTCCCCTTTTTAGAGCCTGAGCAGGGCAGGTTGAGTGAAATCAAAAAAGACGAGGCGGATTTACTTTTTGATTTTGGCAACAATAAAAAATCAGAAAATTGGCTGAGTGTAATGGTGCTGCCATAGAGGAAGTAATAATCACTTAATGCAGGAATGTGGGCTGTTTTAGAAGAAGTTTGGCAAAGAGGGCAATACCAGCTGCCATAGACTTTATCCATAGGAATGGCATGGCATTGGGGGCATTGGACCCCATTTTTCACATCATTGGGGTGGATTGAATATGTATCTAATATATTTGGTTTATGGGGAACATGATTTTTCACCAGTTGTTTTGCTATTTTTTTGATCTCTTTTATAGAGGTAAGATCCTTTGGGTAACTTTTTTCTAAATCGCTAATCCTCGATATTAGGTGGGCAGCATGCACAACTCGAAAGTTACTGTAGGAGTTAGTTCCTTTGGATTTTATAATGGTTGAAGGCCTTGAAATGGCAACAAGATATTCGAGGTTTAATGCTGGCAGTTTATGTTCATCAAGCCACTGTGATAATAATCTGATATGTCTTTGTACCTGGGTGAAGGGATCACGGATTCCTTCTTCTTTTTCGTTAAAGATCCGTATGCACTGATTGAATTCATGGTCAAAAATAATTGTTCCGGCAATATTCTTGGAATCAATTATAAAGGAGACTTTGGGGGAAATCAGGAGGGAGTCGATTTGAAAGAAGTGGGCTCCTTGCTGTAACCTGAGGTCATTGATGATTAGGTAGTTATTAGCAAGACACGATAAATGGTAATCAAGTTCTTTTTCACCTCTTATTCCCGCCAGTTTCTTTCTGTATTCCTCTTCAATTACGGGCAGCTTAGAGTGATTTACATTGAGCCGGCGCATTAAAGCCTCCTCAGCTTTCAATTTATAAGGTATGTCTCTGTCTTTATAAAACAAATTCATCACTCCTTTTCTTATTTTATAGGAGATAATTCTCCAAAATGCTGTTAACTCCTATTGTTTATTGTGATGATTTTTTGACAAAGAAGGGATAATCCTGAAAATCTTGATATATTCCTGAGTTTGACCCGGATATTCCTTAGAATCTGATTTTATTCCTTAGAATTAGTCAGATATTCCTTAAAACCTTAATATATTCCTAAATCCCAAATATGAAGTAACATAAAGTACTTCGTAACCAACTTCCTTCATATATATGATAAAAATGGACAGGCAGGGGTGAGTAGGTTGCATGATCTGAATGTCAATTGTGAAAAGAGCCAATTTGATGATTTTTAGGTTGTTTGTTTTGACGATTGGTTTTGGTTTGGCTGTTTCGGGGGGGATCAGCACAATCGCATATTTGAATATGATTACTGCTGGTCACGGAGTAGATGAATATTTAGCGTTTATATCGCGGAGGGTGGAGTGTTACCTTCTTCCTGCAGGAATTAGCATCATTTGGTTAAGTATATACTGGCCGCATAATCATGAGGAAAATTGATCTTCCTTTTAAGGAATAATTTTACTTAGTGCTGCCCATACTGATGGACAAACAGTTTCTTGAAGTGAGGGGTTATAAATCATGTTGTATCTTCATGATGTCTGGGTAAACTGGTTCGAAGGGGAAGAGAACGGCTATAATGTCTGCCACTTTCATGAGTGGCGCAAGGACGATGGAGTAGAGCTCCTTGACCAGGTGCCGCTGCTGAAAATTGACCATCTGTTATTTAATTACATTGAGAACGATTTATCAGAGTTGCCTCAACAGCTTCTGGATGACATTTACCGCAAGGCATACTTGAGGAAGAACCATGAACGTACGCAGCTTGATTATTGTTTCGTTGTTTCTGATGGAACAGGAATTCTTGCTGTGGACACCATCGGTTACAATATCCCGATTCGCAAAAGCCGCCTGATTCCGAGACAGGAACAGCTAGTTTATGAAATGATTGAAAATCAGGATACGATTCAGTATGGGTTCAATGACCAAACTGCTCTGAAGGATTTCCATATCTTATCGCCATCACCAGATTTAATGAGGGGATTGACCCGGAAGGAAAGACAATTGAAGCAGTTGTTGTTCATGGCGATGGACCAGTTGAACTCTTCAAAAAATGTAGCTGAAGTGCGCTACTGGTTCACTGAATGGAAACCTGAACAATATGAAGTGATTCAACAGCTTTCCTTTGAAGATGTTTGGGAAAGACTATATGATGAGACAAAATTCGGCTGGTCAGGAAAGCATGAGAAGTTCTGTGAAAATATCATAAAAGGCCAGGCATTCTTCGAAAAATTATGGGAGATGGAGCACGGTCCGAAAGTGAATTAGGAGCTGATGTACTCAGCTCTTTTTGTTTTTTACATATAAGACGGTTGAATTGAAAAGGAGCTGGTAAATGCCAGCTCCTTTTCTGATTATTTTCTCTTGCGGCCAAGCCCCATTGCGTTCTCCATTTTTTTGACCATCTTGTTTGCGACCCGGTTAGCTTTATCAGCGCCATTATCAAGAATTTCATCCAGTTCAGGAGAATCGATCAATTCATAGTACTTTTTCTGAATGGGTTCGATTACATCCACGACAACCTTTGCCAGGTCTGCTTTGAAATCTCCGTAACCTTTTCCTTCATATTCCTTCTCAAGATCAGCAACAGATTTGCCGGTCAGAATGGAGTAAATAGAAAGAAGATTGGAAATGCCGGGTTTGTTTTCTTTGTCGTTTTTCACGATTCCTTCTGAATCAGTAACAGCACTTTTGATTTTCTTTTCAATTTGTTTTGGATCATCCAGCATTGAAATAAAAGCTTTATTGTTCGGATCAGACTTACTCATTTTTTTCAATGGATCCTGGAGCGACATTACCCTTGCACCAACTTTTGCTATCCGGACTTCAGGGATGGTGAAGATGTCATTATATTTTTTATTGAATCGTTCAGCCAGGTCTCTTGTCAGTTCAAGATGCTGTTTTTGGTCTTCTCCGACAGGAACCAGGTCTGTTCCATATAGAAGGATGTCTGCTGCCATTAGGGGCGGGTATGTCAATAGGCCGGCTGAAACTGCTTCTTTACCAGAAGACTTATCCTTGAACTGGGTCATTCTTTCAAGTTCTCCGATATAAGCAACACATTGCATCATCCATCCAGCCTGAGCATGTGCCGGAACCTCTGATTGAATGAAAAGTGTAACCTTTTCAGGATCAATTCCGGATGCGATGTACAAGGCTGCCAGGCTTTTGATATTTTTACGGAGCTGCATCCGTTCCTGGGGTACAGTTATCGCATGCTGGTCAACGATGCAGAAATAGCAATTATACTCATCCTGCAATTCCGTGAATTGCTTCATTGCCCCGATATAATTGCCAAGTGTGATCGTTCCGCTCGGCTGGATGCCGGAAAAAATGGTTTGCATAAAAAATTCCTCCTTCTATTATGGTTCTTCTTCCTGAGAACAAGAAGAAGAACGCAAAAAAGGACCATTCGTACCCTACTTGTAGGGACGAATGGTCCGTGTTGCCACCCTAATTACTCACGAATGAGTCACTCTGCCCATGCTTTATGCTGCATGGCTTCCTTTAACGCAGGATTTACGCCTGGATCTACTTACTGCTTAGTTTCGAACCAGAAGCTCGGAAGTCCATTCCAAATGCCAGGCTGTTTGTTTCCACCGACCACAAACTCTCTGAGAAGCCTTAAACAAATGTACTATTCTTCTTCATTGCTTTTAAAGATTTATTAAAAATGATTATAATCAAATTTACCATCATAAGCAAGTGGAACAGGATTCTTTTACAAATAATAAACGTAAAGGGCTGCCAGCATGAAAGCTAAATCCAGGAGACTAATAATAAGAAGGGGGTTCGCATTGAAGGTGACCAACTCGGACAGAGGAGTCATTTCCTCAAACGACTTCTTCTTCTCTCCTTCTTCCTTCTTGGTAAAAACAGTACGGAAAGAATAGGACATTGTGTCAAAGAAACCTGAATTGACAGTATAGACAAGTAAGGAGATGAATAATAGTGCACTAGCAATATAAAAAGAAATATTGATATAACTCAGTAAGGTAAAACCTCTACGAACGAGGAAAGAGAGGAAGAGAACTATCAACTGCGATGAAAAAAAACCGAAAAAAATTTTCCCAACTTTATTGCGCATTTTACGGATTCTCCCTTAAATTGCTATTTCATTAAAGTAATATTTTAAAAAAACTCTGTAAAAAACTTAAATATTACAATAGGTAACACATTGATTTCATTGAACAAAGGCTTATAAGTCACCATTATAACATAAATCAACTAGGAAATTTATTACTATTGTTTCAAAGTTGTAAATTTTTCTCGCAAAAATATTGAACATTTAATTTAATCTATGTATAATAGGGAATGTAAAAAGTTTTCAGAAAACAACAAAAAAGAGGGGGCAAAACTTTTGAAAAAGTCTAAATTTTCATTGCTATTAGTTTTGACTCTAGTATTCTCTCTATTTCTGACTGCTTGCAGCAGCGGAGATAAGGATACTGGAAAAGACAAGCCTGCTGATGAAGGCACAAAAGGCGAAGAAACTGCTAACGTACCACAGGAATTAAGAATGTTGGATTCTTCCGAGATCCCAACTATGGACACTGTCCTAGCTGAAGGTTCTACAAGTTTCACTTACATAAACAACGTAGGTGAAGGTCTTTACCGCCTTGACCAGGACCACAAGCCGGTTCCTGCACTTGCTGATGGCGAACCAGAAATCAGCGAAGATAAGACTGTTTACACTTTCAAACTTCGCGATTCTAAATGGTCTAACGGCGAGCCTGTAACTGCACAAGACTTCGTATTTGCTTGGCAGCGCGCAATCGACCCTGCAACTGCTTCTCCATATGGTCCTTACATGATGGGCGGCAAAATCAAGGGTGCTGCAGAAATCACTGAAGCTGGAGCAAATAAGAAAGACTACGACCTTAACACTCTTGGTGTAAAGGCAATTGACGAAAAAACTTTGGAAGTAACTCTTGAAAAGCCAGTAGTATACTGGGCTGACCTTTTCGCTTTCCCAACATTCTATCCTCAAAACCAGAAGTTTGTTGAAGAGAAAGGCGAAGCTTTCGCAAGCAATGCTGAAAACTTACTTTACAACGGACCTTTCAAGATGACTAAGTGGGAAGGTACTGACGCCACTGAGTGGGTACTTGAAAAGAACGAAGATTACTGGAATGCTAAAGATGTAACTCTGGAGAAAATCACTGTAAACGTAGTAAAAGATTCAAACTCTGCTGTAAACGCATTTGAAGCTGGCGAAACAGACATGACTGGATTGCTTTCTTCTGATATCGTTCCATCATACGAAGGCGATGAGCGTATGCTTAGCTGGATGGAGCCAACTGTATTCTGGATCAAGATGAACCAGAAGAACGAAGCTCTTAAAAACGTAAACATCCGTAAAGCAATCGCAATGGGCTTCAACAAAGAAGACCTTGCTGCAAGCATCCTGAACAATGGTTCAGTAGCTGCTAACTATTTCGTACCAAAAGATTTCGTAACTCTTGACGGTGAAGATTTCCGTGAAAAGTACGGCGACATTGTTACTTTCAATGCTGAAGAAGCTAAAAAGGCTTGGGAAACTGGACTTAAGGAACTTGGCGTAGATAAGCTTGAGATTCGCTACCTTGGTGGAGACACTGAAGCAGCTAAGAAGACTGACGCTTACATCAAGAACCAATTGGAAACTAACCTTCCAGGTTTGACTGTCAAACTTGAAAGTGTTCCTTTCGCAGTACGTCTAGAGCGTGACAACGCTATGGATTATGATCTTCAATTCGCAGGATGGGGCCCTGACTACGGTAACGCATTGTCGTTCACTGACCTTTGGATCACTGATGGCGGAAGCAACAGAATGGGATACACTAATCCTAAATACGATCAGTTGATCAAGGACGCTCAAGGCAAGCTTGCAACTGATGAAAAAGCACAATGGGAAGCTCAGCAGGAAGCTGAAAAGATCATGCTTGGAGAAGATTTTGGTCTAGCGCCGGTTTACCAGCGTGCAGCTAACATCCTATTGAACCCTGGAGTTAAAGGTCTTGCGATCTACAACTATGGTCCTGACTATAACTTCCAATGGGTTAAGATTACTGAAGCAGAATAATAACTAAAGCAGTTTCTTATTTCAGAAGGTAATAATTCTGATGATAGAAAGAGAGTATATCTAGATATACTCTCTTTTTCCCTGTGAGGCATTTGTCGAATAATAGGGAAAATTAAAATAATATAGGAGGTGCACACTATGGGAAAATACCTGGCTAAAAGGATTCTCTTTATGATTTTGACTCTTTTCATTATTGCGTCCATAACGTTTTTCTTAATGAAAATCATACCTGGTACGCCATTTGCGAGTGCAGCTAAATTGCCGCCTGCGCAATTGCAAATAATGAAAGCTAAGTATGGATTGGACCAGCCTGTGCCTGTACAATATGCTAAATATATTGGCAACCTGCTGCAAGGAGATCTGGGTATCTCATTTCAATTTAATAACACACCGGTAACCGACCTGATGATCAAGCGTCTTGGTCCATCTATGCAATTAGGAGCCCAGGCTATGATTGTTGGAACCATATTAGGCATCATGCTCGGTATATTTGCCGCTCTTAGACAAAATACATGGGTGGATTATAGTGCAACATTTATTGCAGTTTTGGGTAAGGCTGTGCCAAACTTTGTTTTTGCTGGTCTTCTTCAATATTTTGTAGCTGTAAAATTAGGCTGGTTCCCAGTGCTATTCTGGAAAGGATTTGAATATACAATCCTGCCAACCATTGCATTATCTATTTTCCCAATAGCAATTTCAGCCCGATTCATGAGAACAGAAATGATTGAAGTTTTAGGGTCGGATTACATCCTTCTAGCTAAAGCAAAAGGTGCAAGTTACTATGAAATCGCAGTAAAACATGCTTTGAGGAATGCACTTATTCCTTTGGTAACTGTACTAGGGCCTTTGGCGATCTCTTTGATGACAGGTTCACTAGTAGTAGAAAAGATATTTGCTATTCCTGGATTAGGAGAGCAGTTTGTAAAATCTATTACTGTTAATGATTACCCTGTTATCATGGGAACAACTATTTTATTTGCTGCTTTATTTGTGTTTATCATCCTTGTAGTGGATATTTTATATGGAATCATTGATCCACGAATCAGACTGTCAGGAGGTAAAAAGTAATGGCTAATCTTGAAACGAAAATTTCAAAAGATCGCTTTCAGCCTGCAATCATTGATTCAGCTAAAAGCGAAGAAATTAACAAGCCGAGCTTAACCTTTTGGCAGGATGCTTGGATGCGTGTGCGTAAGAACAAAGGTGCCCTGGCAAGTTTAATTGTTATGGTTCTGCTTGTTTTAATGGCCTTCATTGGTCCTTTAATTAGTGGAAAAGATTTTGACACACAAAAAGTCAGCCATAATAATTTGCCGCCAAGAATTCAGGGGCTTGAAAATATCAGTTGGCTCCCTTTTGATGGAGTTAAGGTAAATAAAGCCGGCAAAGAAATTAATATGTATGAAGTTAAAAAAGTAGACGAGTATTATTGGTTTGGTACTGACGCGTTAGGACGTGACCTTTTCACACGTACTTGGAAGGGAACCCAAATCTCTTTGTATATTGCTTTGCTTGCAGCGCTGATTGATATGATTATTGGTGTTGCCTATGGGGCGGTATCAGGGTATTATGGCGGCAGACTGGACAATGTTATGCAAAGGATCACAGAAGTCCTTGTTGGTATTCCTACAATGATTGTTGTAATATTAATGATTCTTGTGCTTCAGCCAGGTATCATCTCAATTACTGTTGCTCTGACAATAACGGGTTGGGTTGGAATGGCGCGTGTCGTCCGTGCACAGGTTTTAAAGCTTAAGGAACAAGAGTTTGTTCTTGCATCTAAGACATTAGGGAATTCTGACGGGAAGATTATTTCCAAACATTTACTCCCTAACCTTGCTGGTGTCATTATTATTAACACAATGTTTACTATTCCAAATGCGATTTTCTTTGAAGCATTCCTAAGCTTTATTGGACTTGGTCTGCAGGACCCATTAGCTTCATTGGGTACTTTAATCGATGAAGGATTTAAAGTATTAAGATTGCATCCACATGAGATGATCATCCCAGCTATCATCATCAGTCTTATCATGATTACATTCAATATGCTGGCAGACGGATTGCGTGATGCGCTTGATCCGAAAATGCGCGATTAAAAGGGCAGGTGAATATAATGGAAAATATTTTAGAGGTTAAAGATTTAAATATCTCCTTCCATACATTTGCGGGAGAGGTTCAGGCAATCCGCGGTGTTAATTTCGATCTGAAAAAAGGAGAGACCCTGGCGATCGTAGGCGAGTCGGGTTCTGGAAAATCAGTAACAACTAAAGCAATCATGAGATTATTGCCTCCTGGAAACTCGGAAATTAAAAATGGACAGATTCTATTTGACGGCAAGGATTTAACAAAGCTGACTGACAGACAAATGCAAAAAATTCGTGGAAAAGACATTTCGATGATTTTCCAGGATCCGATGACATCCTTAAACCCAACAATGACTGTTGGCAAGCAAATCATGGAACCGCTGATCAAGCATCAAAATATGAGTAAATCTACGGCAATGGAACGGGCTGTCCAGCTGTTGAAACTAGTAGGTATTCCTAAGCCGGAATTAAGGGTCAAGCAATATCCGCACCAATTTTCCGGTGGTATGAGACAAAGGGTTGTTATTGCGATTGCATTAGCATGTAACCCAAAGGTCCTGATTGCTGATGAGCCAACAACGGCTTTGGATGTAACCATCCAGGCACAGATTCTGGAATTGATGAAGGATCTGCAGAAAAAGATTGATACATCTATTATCTTCATTACCCATGACCTCGGTGTTGTTGCGAACGTAGCAGACAGGGTTGCCGTAATGTACGGTGGTAAGATTGTTGAAATTGGAACAGTTGATGAAGTGTTTTACAATCCGCAGCATCCTTATACATGGGGATTGATTAGTTCGATGCCAAGTCTTGATGCTAAGGAAGAAGAGCTATATGCAATTCCTGGTACACCGCCAAACTTATTGCATCCGCCAAAGGGAGATGCCTTTGCGCCACGAAATGAATATGCAATGCAAATTGATCTTGAAGAACAGCCTCCAATGTTTAAAGTGTCCGATACACATTATGCTGCTACATGGCTGTTGCATCCGGACGCTCCAAAGGTAGAACCGCCGGAAGCTGTGAAGAGCAGAATGCGCAAATTCATGGACATGAAATAAACTGTAGGAGGAGGACTGGCTGATGGAAAATAGAGAAAAACTTCTTGAAATAAAGAATCTGAAGCAATACTTCAATATTGGACAACCAAATGAAGTAAAAGCGATTGACGGAATTACTTTTGATATCTTTAAAGGAGAGACTCTTGGACTGGTTGGAGAATCAGGCTGTGGTAAGTCCACAACCGGGCGCACAATCATCAGGCTTTACGATGCAACAGATGGAGAGGTCCTTTATAAAGGTGAAAATGTACACGGCAAGAAAAGTAAAAAAGATTTGAAGAAATTCAATAGAAGTATGCAAATGATTTTCCAGGATCCTTATGCATCCCTGAATCCAAGGATGAAAGTATCCGATGTTATTGCTGAAGGCATCGATATTCACGGCCTGGCCAAGAGCAATAAGGAAAGAATGGAAAGGGTATATGAACTACTTGAAACTGTTGGCTTAAACAGAGAACACGCCAATCGATACCCACATGAATTTTCAGGCGGTCAAAGGCAGCGTATCGGGATTGCCCGTGCACTTGCCGTGCAGCCGGAATTTATTATTGCAGACGAACCAATTTCCGCTCTAGACGTTTCCATTCAGGCACAGGTTGTTAACCTGATGAAGAAACTGCAGCGTGAAAAAGGGTTGACATACTTGTTTATCGCACACGACCTTTCAATGGTAAAATATATCAGTGATAGAATTGGTGTAATGTACTTCGGTAAGCTGGTTGAGTTAACGACTGCTGAAGAATTGTACAAAAATCCACTGCATCCTTATACTCAATCATTGCTATCGGCGATTCCGCTTCCAGATCCTGAATCTGAGCGTACACGCCGCCGCAAAACATATGATCCGAATGTACATCAGTATGCGGATGGAGAAGAAGTGAAAATGCGTGAAGTAGTACCAGGGCATTTTGTTTATTGCTCTGAGAAAGAACTTAAACAGTATCAGCAACAATATGTAAAATAATCAAAGCGATCTCTTAATTTGAGATCGCCTTTTTTTTGCATGACTTTGGCGGAGGGAATAAATTCCATATGAAAATATTAATCTATAATATCTAAACCTGTCGAAAGTGGGTAAAATAGAATTAACAATAGATATATAATGAATAATTGATGTACGGTTTGAAAGGAGAGGTGTTTGTGCAATTTAAAAAAATCGCAGCAGCAGCACTATTGGCTGCCTCTATTTCGCAAGCAAGCGGAACAGTTTTTGCTGAATCGAAACCATATGAAACGGAGAAACTTCCAGTCAGGGAACACCAGTCATTGGTGAGGGAAATTCCAAAACAGCTGCCCAGGTTCAAATTTGACTCTGGCTATCAATTTGAGTACCCCGATGCAGTCAGGGGAATCTATGTTACCGGAAATTCAGCAGGAGGGGAGAAGTTTTCCAGTCTGGTGAATCTAGTCGATAAAACGGATTTAAATGCGATGGTGATCGATATAAAAGACGATCATGGATTTCTTACATACAAGCCCAGTGATGACTCTCCATTTAAAGAGATTGGAAAGCCATATATCAAGGACCCCAAAAAAATGCTTAAGACTATGGAAGAAAAGCAAATTTATCCTATAGCGAGGGTAGTTGTTTTTAAAGATACTGCACTGGCAAATAAGAAGCCTGAATGGTCATATAAGGATGGGAATGAAGTTTGGAAGAACGGAAGGGGAGAATCATTCGTCAATCCTTTTGTCAAAGATGTTTGGGAATACAATGTCCAAATTGCGAAAGAAGCCGCCAAAATGGGTTTCAAGGAAATCCAGTTTGACTATGTCCGTTTCCCTGAAGGATTTGAACGGAGAGACAGCACCCTTAAATACTCAATGGGAGATTATCAGAATATCGAGATGGATAATATCCAAAAAAGAGTAAAAGCTGTGACTGATTTCGTCGCATATGCACGCGAAGAATTGAAGCCTTATGATGTAAAAGTATCTGTTGATATATTCGGTTATACAGCAACACTTCCAGAAGCTCCAGGTATAGGACAGAATTTCTCGAAAATCTCTGAAAATGTCGATGTCATCTCTTCGATGATCTATCCTAGCCATTGGACTTCATATTTCGGTATTACAAAGCCTGATACCCAGCCATATAGGCTTGTCGAGGAATATGCCAAGCTGGAAAAAAAGAAGCTGGCTGAATTAAAGACTCCGCCCATATCACGACCATGGCTCCAGGATTTCACAGCATCGTGGCTTGGCAGCGGGAATTACATCGTGTATGGTAAAAAGGAAGTCGAGGACCAAATCAGGGCACTCAAGGATCAGGGCATCAATGAATACTTATTATGGAATGCCAGCAACAGGTATTCCCCTAATGTTGATTACACACCATAAACAAACAAAAAGCCTGAAGGGATAATTCATCCTTTCAGGCTTTTCATATTGTTAGATAATCGCCATTATAAAAGTTATAATATTAGATGTAATGTGAATTACTTCTTGCTGCCGCCAACATTTTTCCAGCCGTCTTGCACTCTGGTTGATTGGTTGACGAATTCATTTCTTTTGTTCCCACTAAAGAATCTGGTACCAACTCCATTAGTGATGACACCAATTGTTGCGGTAATACCCACGATCAGCAAAGCAACGATAGTTAAATCCATTATGTAACCGCCCATGATAAACCTCCACCTTTTTTTCACAATTTCATGATTGTGGTAAATATAAATGCATGATCCCTACATCTTTATTTTAAAAGAATTGTAAGCGTATTAAAAGGACTTTATTTAGAAAAAATAATACGAGCATTTTGATCATGAGTATATAAGAAAAGCTGGGTGCTTATCGGGATGGAATAAAATTGAAAAGGAGATAAGCAATGCATTGGTATGAAAAATTAAATCAGTATTTCCCGATTGAGGAAATGAAATCAAAGGAACACATGGAAACATTATTAAAGGAAAGGCCTGAAATTTATCATAAGGATGAAGGGCCAGGTCACGTACTTATGTATGTTGAAACCGATGATTTCGTATTCATCGATTATCTCTTTGTCTCAAAAGATACTCGAGGCCAGGGGCTTGGACATAAGCTGATAGAAAAGCTCAAGGAAAAAGGGAAGCCTATCATCCTCGAAGTAGAGCCGGTTAATTATGAAGATACAGATACCGAAAAAAGACTTCGGTTTTACAAAAGGGAAGGATTTGAACATGCACGAACGGTTGGATACAGACGCAGGTCGCTGGCAACAAAAGAAATCAATGAAATGGAAATTCTATACTGGTCGCCAAATGAATCATCAGAAGATATAGTGTATGAAGCAATGAAAAAAACCTATAATATGATCCATACTTATAAAGATAAGACGTTCTACGGGGAGTCCTACCAGCCAGTAGAGGAAGTATTGACGGTTGAAGATAAACGGGATGACTTACTTGAAGACCTTTGACCATAAACGCAATCAGGTGCAATCGCCCTGGTTGCGTTTTCATTTTGAAGACCATAATTGAGAATCAAAAAAATAAATAATAAAATGTTTAAGCATATCAAAAGCGGGTAAATATAATTAAATTATGAATTTGTGCGCTGACGGACAGAACCGCCTGGAATTTTACGAATATTTATATAGATTGAAATCAGAGGGAGATGAAAATTATTCATTTTTAATGAAACTTTTTTCTATTTCATTCGTTATATATAAAGAAGGACAAAAATTCTTACATAGTCACCCGCGTGAATTTTTTTGAAAAGGATACCTTTTATCCTCTTCATGGTGTATAATAAACAATATGAATTATAAAATTAAACTTATTATTATTTAATAAATGACAGCTCATTTGAAGCAAATAATATATAAGTAAATCTTAAGGAGTGTGAATTACCAATGGTCACTTTATACACTTCACCAAGTTGTACTTCATGCAGAAAAGCAAAATCATGGCTTGAAGAACATGAAATTCCATACACTGAAAGAAACATATTTTCTGAGCCTTTATCGATTGATGAAATAAAGGAAATACTTCGAATGACCGAGGATGGAACGGATGAAATCATTTCAACTCGTTCGAAGACATTCCAAAAGTTAGATGTTAACCTGGAGACAATGCCTTTACAGGAATTGTTCGAAGTAATCAAAGAAAACCCAGGCTTACTTCGCCGCCCGATCATAATCGACGAAAAGCGCCTGCAGGTTGGTTATAATGAAGATGAAATCAGACGCTTCCTTCCGCGGAAAGTCCGCACTTTCCAATTGCGCGAAGCACAGCGCTTAGTCAATTAAATTTATTAAGCTCCCAATTTTGGGAGCTTTTTTTGTTTTGGGATTTTGTCTATTTCTACTCTTACTTTAGACAGCTTTTCTTTGTATTCCACTAAAGCTGTCTGAACTCTGGCTTACTTCGGACAGCTTTTCTTGGTTTGCCACGAAAGCTGTCCGAACTTTGGCTTACTTCGGACAGCTCTTCTTGGATTGCTACTAAAGCTGTCCGAACTTGGACCTACTTCGGACAACTTTTCTTCGTTGTTCACTAAAGCTGTCCGTACTCTGGCTTACTTCGGACAGCTTTTCATTGTTTGCCAGTAAAGTTGTCTGAACCGAGACTTACTTGGGACAGCTTTTCTTGGTTTTCCACCAAAGCTGTCCGAACTTGGACTTACTTCGGACAGCTTTTCAACGTTTGCCAGTAAAGCTGTCCGAACTTGGATTTACTTCGGACAGCTTTTCTTCGATTGTCACGAAAGCTGTCGGAACTTGGACTCCCTTCGGACAGCTTTTTTGGGTTTGCCACGAAAGCCGTCCCGAACTCTGGCTCACTTCAGACAGCTTTTCTTGGTTTTCCACCAAAGCTGTCCGAACCCAGGCTCACTTCAGACAGCAGGACAGTAGTAAACGGTCGATAACCCAACAAAGAACGCCAATTGAAGATCGAACCTCGACTCCTTCATCAAAGACAGTCAGACAAATTGAAATCAAGCCAAGTTTCTGCTAAAATGTAAAGAATACTTTAATTTTATAGTTGCCTTTGTTTTGTGAAATTTCAATGGTATTAAACCAGTGAATTGCGCACAAAACTTGAAACAATAAGAAAAAAGCCTTTTATAAAAATGGGTGCATATTTTATTTCCAAAATGGCTGATGATAACATAAAATGAAAGTACAAGATTATTCTATTTACCTTCCTTTAATAAAAACTTGGTGATTCAGACTCATTTATTAAGGGTAAAAGATATGGACCAACTGCTTTTTGGGGGTATTTAGTCCCTTCAAATCTTTGCCTGGAAGGGAGAGAAAGCGAATGGAAATCGAGCGCATTAATGAGAATACGGTAAAGTTCTACATTTCATATATGGACATAGAGGAACGCGGGTTTGACCGGGAAGAAATCTGGTATAACCGTGATCGCAGTGAGGAACTGTTCTGGGAGATGATGGATGAAGTCCATGCAGAAGAAGAGTTTACTGTTGAAGGTCCATTATGGATCCAGGTCCAGGCCCTGGAAAAAGGTCTGGAGGTATTGGTTACAAAGGCTCAATTGTCAAAGGATGGGCCGAAATTTGAACTGCCGCTTCCAAATGATAAAATGAAAGATATGCCAGTTGATGAGCGAATCGAAGAGCTGCTTGACCATCAATTTAATCCAAAAGGATTTGATGATGAAGAGAGTTCGTTCGAGGATGATCTTGAATTCTTATTACTTTTTAAGGATTTCGAGGATGTCATCTCGCTATCAAAACGGCCGGGAATCGATAATATCAAAACAAGCTTGTATAGTTATTCTGACAAGTATTATTTATACATTGAATTTCCTGAGCAAGATTTCGAGGATGAAGAGGAAATTGATAATATTCTAAGTGTCCTTCTCGAATATGGGCAGGAATCAAGCATGACGATTCATCGTCTTGATGAATATGGCAACAAGATTATCGACAATGATGTATTCAATGTCATAAGGAAGCATTTTTCCTGATACAGGGCCGATTTCAGAAATGAAATCGGCTTTTTTAATCGAGCTCCCTTCTTTCCCCTTGGCGTCGCTTCGATTTTAACAATGAAGTAAAATATCGGCATCCCCAACCGGTTCTGCAGCGCTTGTCTGGTTCAAAACTGAGAGTTTGTAGTTTTTTTGATATAATTTGTATGAATCCCATTACTAAATAGAAACGTATATATACAGTGGTTTGGAAATCAGAAGCGGGAAAACAGGTGGTTACCATGAAAAATACAGTTCGAATTTTAACGTTTATATTCATTTTGGCAGGCATTTATTATTTCTTTTATGAAAAACTTGATGCTGTTTATTTAGGATACATAAGTATTTTCATGACATTAACCGTGATCTTTATCAGCTTTGTAATCTTCCTTGAGAATCGTCATCCAGCCCAGACTTTAACCTGGATTATCGTTCTCGGTGGTTTCCCGGTTGTGGGTTTCATATTTTATTTATTATTCGGCCGGAACCATCGGAAGGAAAAAATGTTCCGCCGTAAATACTTTCTTGATAAGCAAACTTTTACACGAATTGAAGGGGACAGCGAAAGGGCGAACAGAGCACGGATGCTTGAAATGGAAGAAGATCACCGGCGCTTGTTCAATCTTGCCCAGAAGCTCGGGAATAGCCCCATTTCCTTTGCAACATCAACAAAAGTGCTGACAAATGGTGATGAAACTTTTAGCCATATTCTCGAAGAATTGAAAAAGGCAACCCACCATATCCACATGGAATATTATATTGTGCGCGATGATGCAATCGGCCATGAAATCAAGGATGTTCTGATTGAAAAAGCCAAAAAAGGAGTAAAGGTCCGGTTCCTGTATGATTCGGTTGGATCTTGGAAGCTTTCAAAAAAATTTATCGGCGATTTGACTGAAGCAGGTGTCGAAGTGGTTGAATTTGGTCCTGTCCGCCTTCCGTTCCTGAACAGCAAATTCAATTTCCGTAATCACCGGAAAATCATTGTGATTGATGGTACAGTTGGCTTTGTCGGAGGATTGAATATCGGTGATGAGTACCTCGGAAGGAATAAGGATTTTGGATTTTGGCGTGACACTCACTTAATGGCAAAAGGAGAAGCAGTAAGGAGCCTGCAGCTGATCTTCCTGCAGGATTGGTATTATATGACGAATAATAGCTTTTTGACGGCAGAGTACTTATCGCCTGCACTGGAGGTTAACACTCACGGTGGGGTTCAAATGATTGCAGGAGGCCCAGACAATGAGTGGAGTGTGATCAAGAACATCTTTTTCTCGATGATTTCGTCAGCGGATAAGTCAGTCTGGATTGCGTCTCCATATTTTATTCCGGACGAAGATATTTTCAGTGCGATCAAAGTGGCTGCCCTAAGCGGCCTTGATGTCAGGCTGCTTGTCCCAAAAAGGCCAGATAAAAGAATCGTCTTCTTCGCTTCAAGATCGTATTTTCCAGAGCTTCTTGAAGCAGGGGTAAAAATTTATGAATACGAAAAAGGGTTCATGCACAGCAAAATAGTCATTGTTGATGGCCAGCTTGCTTCAATTGGCACGTCCAATATGGACATGAGAAGCTTCCACCTGAACTTCGAGGTCAATGCTTTCCTCTATAAAACAAGCAGCACATTGAAACTGGTGGAGGAGTTCCAAAGTGATATCCAGCAATCAAAGGAAATTGATATGAATGATTTCAATAAACGCAATATCGGTTACAGGCTTCTCGAGTCAACATCAAGACTTCTGTCGCCCATGCTTTAGCAGTCCGTATTTGTTACGGGCTGTTTTTTTTCTGTGAACATTTTGTTAATTGTTTCAATTATAAGAGGTGATCACTCCTATACTCCCGAATAGAACTAGGAGAAAGGAGGTTCAATAATGCTAGTGGCAAATAAGTTTAATGGGGAAGTATTTTCACTCGCAAACGGTGATACCAAGAAAGAATTGGAGAAGGTCAGGTCCCGGGAAAAGTTTTACTGTCCTGATTGTGGCGAAGAGGTAATCATGAAGCTCGGCAATAAGAAAATCTGGCATTTCTCCCATACTGCAAGCGGAAGCTGCCAATATGAGTATGATCGAGAATCTGAGTATCACCTTTCTGGCAAGCTTAAACTATATAATTGGCTGAAGAAACAGGGAATTCATGCTGAGCTGGAAAAGTTCGATCAGCAGATGAGACAAAAACCGGATATCGCATTTGATTGGAAAGGTCAGAAATATGCAATTGAGTTTCAATGTTCAGTCATTCATGCTGATATTTTCGAAAAAAGGACAAGAACCTACCTGGAGCATGATGTGATCCCTCTATGGATTGCAGCCGAGAACCTGATCAAACGCATTTCCCATATGGTTGTATCCATGAATCATTTCCTCTATCTCTTTCTGCGAAGAACCAAACATGCCTGGAATTTGCCTGCTTTTTGCCCAGTCTCAGGCCAGCTCATCAACCTTCATGGTGTTATTCCTATTTCCTCAAGAAAGGCAATCACGATACTAGAAGTAAAGAGTCTGAGTCAATCTTCAATCGAGGATCTCCTCAGTCCTAAAGCAAGACAGTATCCTTTTTTAAAAATTTGGCAAACAGAAAATCAAAAGCTGAAATCCCGTTATCTGATGAATCATGGAGCGTGGCAAAGTCGTTTCCTAAAAGAATTATACCATAATCGCCTCAGCCTTCTAACTCTTCCCGCTATCCTCGGACTGCCTGTCCACTCGAGCCCCTATATTGAAACACCGTCATTGATGTGGCAAACATACATCTATCTTGATATCTTTCGGCATCATAAATCAGGGGAATACATTCGATATGCACGAATAAGGGCTGCATTTGCTAAAAGAGTCAAAAAAGGGGATATCAAACTCAGGACCCTGCCGGCTGCCGGGCATAGAGATGCCTGGTATGCTTTAGCAGAATATGTTTTCCTTTTAACAAAGATCGGGTACCTGGAAAAGATTGATTCGGGGACAGTTAAGGTACAAAAAGAGATTGAGTTTCCATCTTCAGTCGACTGTCAATTGAAGGCGGAAACCAAATTTTATGCTGAGTTTGAAAATAAAATAGTGCAATCGGTCTTCCAATAACATGAAAAAAGAAATTAAAGAGTAAAATAAGGAAGTTAACGAAAAACTTTTCATCTCTTTCTTTTTTTTGAAGGAAATAAGAACCGATTATCGAATAATATGATAGTAGAAAAGTTTTTCGAATTCCGAAATTTTGTTAGGAGGATCCATATGTCTGATGAAACTGCAGTAAAAAAATTGCCATCAAGAGATGAGGCTGCCACCGAGAATACGTGGAGACTTGAAGATATTTTCGCGAGTGATGATGCCTGGGAAAAAGAATTCAATGAAGTGAAGAGCTTAGTTCCTTCTGTCCAGGAATATCAGGGAAAACTTGGGGATAGTGCGGATCAGCTTTACGATGCACTGCAATTGCAGGATAAGCTATTAGAGCGCCTTGGCAGATTATATACATATGCACATATGCGCTATGACCAGGATACAACAAATTCTTTTTATCAAGGACTGGATGACCGCATCAAGAATCTGTATTCCCAGGCGGGAAGTGCACTGGCTTATATTGTGCCGGAAATCCTGGCTGTCGACGAAGAAAAGATTAAAGGCTTTTTGCAGGAGAAGAAAGAGCTGAAGCTTTATGAGCATGCTTTGGAGGAAATCAATCTTCAGAGACCGCATGTCCTTTCAGCCGAAGAGGAAGCGCTGCTTGCACAGGCAGGGGAGGTAATGAGTTCACCGTCAAATACTTTTGGCATGCTGAACAATGCGGATTTGGAATTCCCTTCGATTAAGGACGAGAACGGTGAAGATGTGGAAATCACCCATGGCCGTTACATCCGTTTCCTTGAAAGTGAAGATCGCAGGGTACGCGAGGATGCCTTCAAAGCGGTTTACAAAACATATGGCAGCTTCAAAAATACATTTTCAAGCACATTGAGCGGCAATATCAAGAAGGATAACTTCAATGCAAGAATCCGTAAATATGATTCTGCGAGGCATGCTGCACTTGCTGCGAATAATATCCCTGAAAGTGTTTATGAAAACCTTGTGAATACAGTGAATGATAACCTGCACCTGCTTCATAGATACGTAAAGCTTCGAAGGAAGGTACTGGGCCTCGATAAGCTTCATATGTATGACCTTTACACACCATTGGTGAAGAACGTGAAAATGGAAATCCCATATGGAGAGGCTAAAGATTATGTCCTAAAAGGCCTAGAGCCACTTGGACAGGAATATAATCAGGTCCTTCAGGAGGGTTTTGAAAATCGCTGGGTAGATGTGTATGAGAACAAAGGGAAGCGCAGCGGTGCCTATTCTTCGGGTGCATATGGCACAAATCCATACATCCTGATGAACTGGCAGGATAATGTGAATAATTTATTTACGCTTGCACATGAGTTCGGACATTCGGTCCACAGCTACTACACTAGGAAAACTCAGCCATATCCATATGGAAACTACTCAATTTTTGTTGCAGAGGTAGCTTCCACATGCAATGAAGCGCTTTTGAATGACTATATGCTGAAAACGATTGATGATGAGCAGAAGCGCTTGTATTTACTGAATCACTATCTCGAGGGCTTCAGGGGAACTGTGTTCAGACAGACCATGTTCGCTGAATTTGAACATATGATTCACCAGAAAGCACAGAATAACGAAGCTTTGACAGCTGATTCTCTCACAAAGGATTATTATGAGCTCAATAAAAAATACTTCGGTGAAGAAGACATCATTATTGATGAGGAAATCGGACTGGAGTGGTCTAGGATTCCGCATTTCTATTACAATTACTATGTATACCAGTATGCGACAGGCTTCAGTGCAGCGACAGCACTGAGCAAACAGATCCTTGAGGAAGGACAGCCTGCTGTCGAACGATATATTGAATTCCTGAAATCAGGAAGCTCTGACTATCCAATCGAAGTCCTGAAAAAGGCAGGAGTGGATATGACAAGCTCGAAGCCAATTGAGGAAGCTTTGAAGGTATTCGAAGAAAAGCTGAACGAAATGGAAGCATTGCTTTCTTAGTACAAAAAACCGGCTGCATCATTGCAGCCGGTTTTTTCAATTAGAATCCTTTGAACTTTTTTCGGTTATTTAAATATATCAGTAAAATAAAAAGGGAGAAGAACAGAATGGGGGAGGTCAGGTATAAAGGTAGAAGATGCATCAACCCTCCGATATGGAGAACAAATGAAAAAAGGATGAATAGTGCTATAAGAAAGAGACCTATTTTGTCCACGTACATCACTCCGGATCGCTTTATACATGATATATATGCTTCTGTCCATATATTAATGATTGGTATTTGACAATATTGTGAAATAACACACAAGTGTATTGTTATACTGCTAAAGCCTATGGTATATTTATGACGTGAAGTTGATCACAAACAAACATTTACCCCTTTGTTTGACCGTGAAAAATTTCTCCCATCCCCTTTGTTCGTATAAAATAGAAAAAAGGCCTTGCAGTTGGAGAGCTGCAAGGCCTTTTTCTGCATGCAATGATATAAATAGCCAGTTTCACGCTGATTGAAGGCTAAATCCGGCGAGATCCTTTCAATTTCAGTAATGCGTGAAGTAGTATTGGCGTTTATTATAATGGTGCGACTCCACTTTGATCTGATTTCTGTTCATTTTGAATTAACTCACCAACATTTTGAATTAAATCACCAACATTTTGAATTAATTCGACCACATTTTGAACTAATTCGACCACATTTTGAAATTATTCGACCACATTTTAAAATTATTCGACCACATTTTGAATTAATTCGACCACTTCAACAACAATGCCAAAAAACATGCACCGAACTGCAAAAAAAATGACCGGGCATCTGCACGGTCATCCTTCTAGATATCGCCAGAACATCCCGTATTTTGCAGGGATTTGTTCAACCATTTGCTTTAACATCAGTTTTTTTAATTCCTTCTCAGCCTGAGGCACTGTGATGTCGTAAACTACAGCCACTTCCTTGGAAGCAACCATTTTGTACTGCATCAAAAATTGTTCCAGGCTTGGCGGCTGGGCTGCATCTGGTTTTTGCTGTAGCATTTCTTCAAGAATCTGGACGTATACCTCATATGGATAAAGTCCGGTAATCTTGATGCCTTCTTCTTCGACATTGGCATTGAAAAAGACAAGTGTCGGAATTTCCTGGACGTCCATTTCATTGGTGATTTTCAAATCACACTGGAACGCCTTTGCAGCTGTTTCTGAATGAATATCTGTCACGAATTCTTCAACGTCCAGCCCCACACTTCTGGCGCAATTTTTTAGCACCTCAAAATTCGAGACATTCTGTTTTTCAAGAAACAATACTTCCTGAAGTCTTCGCAGAAAGCGGATGCCTTTCTTTTTTCCCTGAAGTTCTGCCGATTTAATAGCAATCGAAGCTAAATAAGGAGACGAAACAGGGTTTTCGAACCAAAGCGAGCCGTCACAGGACATACCTGTTCTGCTTGCTGTCTTTTCCCATAGCTCAGCAATCGTTTCGTAGCGTTTCTTTCTGTTCATGTTCAGGGTGGCAAGACGGCCGCTCAATACATGTTTGATTGAAAAATACTTGCCATATTCGATCTGCAGCTTTTTTATGATTGGCTCTAGTGCCCAGCATTCAGGACAAAGCGGATCAACGAACATATAAATTTCTATAGGCTTCTTGTCCAAACTCTGGCAGTATTCTGACGGGTCATAGCTTAAAAGATTTTCGCGGCTGAGTCTCATGAGTTCTCACCGGTTTCATCATCTGGTGTATTGATCATATGCTGGGCGGTAAGGTAGAGCCTTGCGTAAAAATCCTCCCTGACAGAACCATCGAGACCCACTTTATCCATGGCCTCTGCCATGCATGCGAGCCAGGCTTTCGCCCTGACTGGCGTAATTTCGAAAGGCAGATGTCTGGCACGAAGCATTGGATGGCCATGTTCGTTGGTATATAAAGGCGGCCCGCCTAAATATTGAGTCAGGAACTGCTTTTGTTTACGGGCAGTTTCCGTTAAGTCGTCCGGGAATATAGGAGCAAGATCAGGATGCATTCCAACGCGGTGGTAAAAAGCATCGACCAGCCGGTGAAGTGTCCCTTCGCCAATGGCTTCGAATGGTAAGGTCTTATTCTCAACCATATTGATAACTCCTTTAAAATAGATTTTAGAAATTTCATTCTGCTTTGATAGTTATGCTATTTATTGTAGCAATGCTAAATTTATATCTCAAACAAATCGGCTTGTGTTCTGCGAAAACTGTCTTTTGATTTCATTAATTTCGGTTTGCTTTACTAATTTACACAAAAAAGCCGCCTGTTACCACTGACAGGCGGGTGAAAATAATGGAAGTATTATCCTTTTAACTATAATAAACATCGGTCACTTTCCGTACATAGTTCTGTGTTTCCTTGAATGGGGGAATCCCGCCATATTTATCAACATTCCCAGGTCCTGCATTATATGCTGCAAGTGCAAGTTCAATATCATTGTCATATCTATCGAGCATTTGCCGGAGGTATTTAGCGCCTCCAAGAATATTATCTGCGGGATCAAAAACATTTTTAACCCCTAGGCCCCTTGCTGTTGAAGGCATCAGTTGCATCAATCCGGAGGCACCGGCATGGCTTACGGCGTTAGGATTGAAATTGGATTCCTTTTGAATGACTGATTTGATCAGCTTGGCTGGTATATTGAACATAGC
Organism: Mesobacillus sp. AQ2; assembly: GCF_030122805.1. Classification (NCBI taxonomy): domain Bacteria; kingdom Bacillati; phylum Bacillota; class Bacilli; order Caryophanales; family Bacillaceae; genus Mesobacillus; species Mesobacillus sp. AQ2. The sequence continues at coordinate 1,498,773 of NZ_CP126080.1, forward strand.
AGCGGCCTGATCGATCATACCATCAAAATCTGTATTATTTTTGGCCGCTACCTTTGTCAGTTGAATGGGAGGGAGCATTTGGGCAATGTTTTGCTTGGATATATCATATGAGCCCACAGCAGCTTGAGCATTTTCGAACAGCTCTTCCAGCTTTGTTGCCGTGGCGCCAAGGGCATTGCTCTGGTCATTCAAAATGCCGGAAAGCATGTCCTGAAAAAGGCCGTTTCCCGATTGGCCCGGGGTTCGATTGAAATTTTGAAGCGCCTGCAATTCAAGCATGGCTTTTAACTGATCAACATTCATCATGATTCTCCTGCCTGGTCTATTCTCTTAAAAGATTATACTTTTTAGCGTAAAAGCGTTTGATCTTATTATCGGTTTGTCGAACAGGTATTTTTAGTTCAGTGAGTAAATTGGAAAAATTTAGAAATCCTTCCGACTCATCTGTCACTTCATATTCTAGCTCAAAATCCTCTGTATTTAAATAGTAACTATGGTCTAGGACTAGTATTCCCTCTTTATACTCAACCTCAGCGCGCACCGTTGTCAGCGACCCGAAGTATTGCAGTTCATTCATATTGGAAATTAAATCGGATACAGCGTCCTTCACTTCACCATCAGGCAATTTGTCTGTTTTTAAGGCTTCATTTGCCTGTCCTTCAGTCAGAATCTGATTCGTTTCGAGCAATCCCTGTTTTGCAGGCTGTTTTAAAGTCAGTTCAAACTCATTGCCTTTTTCCCTGATCCGTAGTGCTGATCCTTTATCCTTCAAGGTAAAAGAAGGTGTATCGAAATAATGATTGATTTGTTTTTTGAATTGTTCCGGCTCCAGTTTGAAGTAACTTGACAGGTAGTGGAATTCTTTCTCTGTCAGCATGTTCTTGAATTCGATCTCGATATTTTGGCTCAAGTCCGTCCGTCCTTTCCAATAAGCTGTCCTTATTATCTCGCGAAATCCTGTTTGCTTCAATCTTTAGTAGAAAATGGTTCGATATGATAAAATAAAAAAGATTATGGAGGTTGAAAAAATGAGCAAAAAGATTATCGTTACAAATGCAAAAGTAGAAAATGATGAGCTCCTGCTCTTGACAGACAGGGAGACAAAAATAATAAGCCTTGCAGCAACTGGGCAAATGCTTGTGGATTCTGATCAATTATCCTTTATTTATATTGTTGATAATGAAGATGGATATCAATATGTCACCATTCCTGAAGCTGCCTGGAATGCCATACAGCAAGGTCTCCAGGGCGGGCTGGAAGTGTTTCTTGCAAATGCCGGCGGCAAGCTTAAATTGGAAAGCTTCCGTGGTGAAATGGAATATTTGATTGAAAATATAACAGGGAACAGCAATTATGGAGAGGAAATGGTCACGAAAGTGGAACAGGTTTTTGCCGCACCCTCCGCTTAAGCTTTCGTGAAAAGAACCGGATGAGGTGACTGATGTGAAACACTGGGATCAATTTTTAGAACCTTATAAACACGCTGTGGAAGAATTGAAGGTAAAGCTTAAAGGAATCAGGAGCCAATATGAGCTTCATTCCGACCATTCCCCGATTGAATTTGTCACGGGAAGGGTAAAGCCAATTGCAAGCATACTGGACAAAGCCCATCAAAAAGGGATTTCACTGGATAAACTCGATTCCGAAATGCAGGATATCGCAGGCTTGAGAATCATGTGCCAGTTCGTGGATGACATCAAGACAGTCGTTGAACTGTTAAGGTGCCGGAATGATTTTGAAATTATCGAGGAAAGGGATTATATCTCGCATAAAAAAGCAAGCGGTTACCGCTCTTACCATGTGGTCATCCGTTATCCCGTCCAGACGATCAGGGGAGAAAGAAAAATTCTTGCTGAAATCCAAATCAGGACGCTGGCAATGAATTTCTGGGCAACGGTGGAGCATTCATTGAACTATAAGTACAAGGGGCTTTTCCCTGAAGATATTAAAATCAGGCTGAAGCGGGCTGCAGAGGCTGCGTTCCGCTTGGATGAAGAGATGTCGACAATCAGGGGAGAAATCCAGGATGCACAGGCATTTTTTACACGGAAAAAAGAAATGCAGCAGGATGGGAAGAAATAGTATAAATCCGATATGCAGGGGTGTTTGATACATGAAATTCGCGATTACTTCAAAGGGAGACTCCCGGTCTAATACATTGATGCATAAAATGAGGACGTATCTTTTGGACTTTGATCTAGAATATGATGAAGACCAGCCGGACATCTGTATCTCTGTCGGAGGGGATGGCACGCTTTTGTATGCTTTCCATCGTTACAGCAGCAGGCTGGATAAAACAGCATTCATTGGAGTACATACAGGACACCTAGGCTTTTATGCAGACTGGGTTCCTGAAGAAATCGAAAAACTTGTCATTGCCGTGGCAAAAACACCGTACCAGGTGATTGAATATCCGCTGCTTGAAGTTATTATCAGGTACCAGCACGGCGGCAGGGAAACCAGGTATCTTGCCCTGAATGAATCCACCGTAAAATCAGTTGAAGGTACACTGGTCATGGATGTTGAAATCAGGGGCCAGCATTTTGAACGTTTCCGCGGAGATGGTTTATGCGTATCCACGCCATCCGGAAGCACAGCTTATAACAAAGCACTGGGCGGGGCAATCCTTCATCCATCCCTGAGAGCGATCCAGGTAGCAGAAATGGCATCCATCAATAACCGGGTGTTCAGGACAGTGGGATCCCCGCTGATCCTGCCTGACCACCATACTTGTACTTTGAAACCTGTCAACAGGCCTGATTTCCAGGTGACAGTGGACCATTTGACCTTATTGCATAAAGATGTGAAATCGATCCAATTCCGGGTTGCGGATGAAAAAATCCGTTTCGCGCGATTCCGTCCCTTCCCATTCTGGAAAAGGGTGCATGATTCCTTTATCTCTGATAGTGATTAAGGGTGATTTCGGCTTCCCGAAAAGGAAGAGCCTTTTAATGGGGCACTTCAACGATCATGGAAGTCCAGAATATCTAGGAAACCGGCTTTAATGGACATTTCAGAGCACGTGAAAGTCCAATATGTCTAAGAAACTGGTTTTATTGGACATTTCAGAGCACGTAAAAGTCCAAAATGTCTAATAAATCGGTTTTATTGGACATTTCAGAGCACGTGAAAGTCCAAAATGTCTAATAAATCGGTTTTAATGGACATTTCCATGCATATAGAAGTTCAAAATGTCTAAGAAACCAGCTTTAATGGACATTTCAATGTCTGTATAAGTCCAAAATGTCTAAGAAACTGGTTTTAATGGACATTTCCATGCACGTGGAAGTCCAAAATGTCTAAGAAACCGGCTTTTATGGACATTTCAGAGCACGTGGAAGTCCAAAATGTCTAAGAAACTGGTTTTAATGGACATTTCAATGCATATGGAAGTCCCAAATGTCTAAGAAACCGAATTAATGGACAATGGACACGTAATAATCGAAACAACGAAGACAGGAGCCGCTGATATGGCGAAAAACTTCACAATGGAATTTACTGCCGGGATTTCTGACGAGGGAAAGATGCTGAGGGAATTTCTCAAACAGATGGAAATCTCTAAATCGGCTCTTACTGATATTAAGTTCAAGGGCGGATTTATTTCCGTGAATGGTCAGGAAGTGAATGTCAGGTACATCTTAAAGCCTGATGATCGAGTCAGAATTGAATTCCCTCCTGAAATTCCTTCTGAGGGAATGAAGGGAGAAAAGTTCCCTCTTTCCATTATTTATGAGGATGATTACTTACTGGTGGTGAATAAGCCTTCAGGCATGAACACGATACCTTCCAGGGAGCATCCGTATGGCAGTCTTGCCAGCGGGCTGATCGGATATTATGAAGAAAACGGAATATCTGCTACTACCCATATCGTTACCAGGCTTGACAGGGATACGTCAGGGCTGGTGCTGATTGCGAAACATAGTCATGTTCATCATTTGCTCAGTAAGCAGCAGCGTTCTGGCGGTGTAAGCCGGAGCTATGAGGCATTAGCTGAAGGAATCATCGAGCAGGATGAGGGAACCATTGAAGCTCCGATTGCGAGGAAACCTGACAGCATCATCGAGCGGGAAGTCCATTCAAATGGACAATACGCATGTACTCTGTTTAAGGTTGCTCAACGGTATGGTGTCTTCACTCATATACACCTCAGGCTGAAGACCGGCAGGACCCATCAAATCCGGGTACACATGAGCTTTATTGGCCATCCGCTGCTTGGTGATACTTTATATGGGGGCAATAAAAATAAAATAGCAAGACAGGCATTGCATTGCCGGGAACTTCTTTTCACCCACCCTTTTTTACATAAGGAAATGCATTTTACCGCAAGTCTCCCAAAGGATATGCAGGAAGTGCTGAAAGAAGGCAGATCGTTATAAAAGCGATTTGCCTTTTTTACATTTCTCTCAAATATTTCATCAGATAAATCCACTCGAAAAATCAAACGATAAAGAAGTAATAAATGAAATATGAAGGAGGAAGCAGCACTTGAACATCTATAAAAACGGAAAAGTAATAGCAGTTTCTGCTGTCATGTTATTAGGTCTTGCAGCATGCAATACCAACAATGATGAAGCGATGGATTTGCGTGATAACAGGGTGACCACCCTGGGGAAAGACCAGGCTGGTTATTGGGATAATGATGCCAACAGAATAAAGCAGCAAAGACGAAGAGCTGAAATAAATGCTGCTAAAGGAAATAAGACTGGTCCTAAGATTAATCAGAATGGCATGAATGCAACAAGTGAAATCATGCAAATGCCTGATGGGTATATTACAGTTGACCCTAACTCTTACAGTACTGAGATTCCAAGTTCAAAATATCCTCATACCGAAATGACGGAAGGCGGATTGACATTAACAGAAGGCCAACAAGCAGATCTTAATAATATGCGTGAAGATTTGCAGCGAGGCATTGACGTTGAACTTCCTGATTTCCAAAGGGGAGGGATTCCTGCACCAACAGAGGGGGCTGCTCCTGCTCCACAGCAAGAAGCACCCGCACCTGATCAGGTAGCTCCAGCTCCACAAGAAAGACAAGCACCTGTTCCTGAGCAAGGAGCAGCGCCAGCTCCAGCTCCACAAGAAAGACAGGCACCGGAACAGGAAGCTGCACCAGCTCCAGAGCAAAAAGCAGCGCCAAGTGGAACGGAGATCAGTGATTTTGAATCAAAAGTCATTGACCTGACAAATGAACAGCGCCGTAAAAATGGCCTGTCAAACCTGCAGCCTGATACAGCCTTAAGTAATGTTGCACAGGAAAAATCAAATGATATGCAGGCGAAGAATTATTTTTCGCATACAAGCCCTACTTATGGTTCACCTTTCGATATGATGAGGGACTTCGGGGTTTCATATAATTCAGCTGGGGAGAACATTGCGATGGGACAGCCGAGTCCTGAAGAAGTCGTCAATGCATGGATGAACAGCGAAGGCCATCGAAAAAATATTTTAAGTCCGAATTTCACACATATTGGTGTTGGCCATACATCACAAGGAAACTATTGGACACAAATGTTTATTGGCAAATAAACGGACAAAGCTAACCACTAATTCAAGTGGTTAGCTTGTTCATTGTATGGGTATTTATTATATCTCCCTGAACTTTTCGGGAACAAAAGGCATGGTTGAGGGAACAGATATTAATTCCATTTCAGGATAACGAAGAGCTGACAGTTTACCGCCAAAAACAGCTCCCGTATCTATATTATAGGTATTATTCAGGATTCTTGGTTCCTTCACCGGTGTATGGCCATAAACGATGACCGCACTTCCTTGATAATTCTTCGCCCAATCACGGCGCACGGGAGTCCCGTCTGGATTGTTTTTGCCGGTGATATCACCATAAAGAACAAAGGTTTTAACTTTTGAATTGCTTTTTCCTATGTACTCTTCACGGATTCCTGCATGGGCTATGACAAGACGCCCCTCATCGAGTACATGGTACAAAGGCGCTGAATCATATAATTTAAGGAATTTCTCACGGAAAGAATTTTTCTGTTTCGCATCCAGTGACAGAAATTCTGCAACAGTTGTCTCAAGCCCATGGGCTGTCTGTACTTTATTGCCCAATAGATATCGATACAGCTTATTGCAGTGGTTTCCAGGAACATAATAAGCAGCCTTTTTTTTCACGGCAAGTTCCCAAACTAGCTCTGCAGTTTTCAGTGACTCTGGTCCCCGGTCTGTCAGATCTCCGACAAAAGCAAGCTTCCGGTGCTCCGGGTGGATCGGAATGCCAGAATCCCAGTCATATCCAAGAATTTTGGTGATCTCTTCAAATTCGGCAAAACAGCCGTGGATATCGCCAATAATATCTAGTTTCATGGAGCCATCCTCCTTTTTATCGATTATCATTCCCGCTCGTGAAAAAAAGAAAAGTTTAAATTAAAAAAGGGAATATTATTGAAAAGGCGAGCCTTGAAAACTTACGGTTACAAAACTTATATTACCATCTAATTTCATGGGAAAAAGAGAAGATAAAAGACAAAGATTTCATTAAATGCTAGTATAATGAAATGTACATAAAGGAAAGGGGGTAAGGTGTATGTCTGAAGAACGTCAAGAATCAGCATCCAGGCAGCAAATCAATTCTGAACTGCTGTTGGAAGCACTTTACTCTGAGAAAATTGATGATTTCCGTGCGGAATTTTTAGATTTGCATCCGTACGACCAGGCTGAATTTTTCAGTGAACTAGATGACGAAGATCGAGCTAAAGTTTATAATTTCCTCTCACCTGAAGAGATGGCTGATCTGTTCGAGAACCTGGAAGCGGATGAAGAGGATTTCAAGGATGTCTTGGCGCAGATGAATCCTAACTACGCGGCCGACATGCTGTCAAATATGTATGCCGATGACGCGGTGGATGTCCTGAATGAGCTTGACAAAGATCAGGTTGCCAGTTATTTGACAATCATGGATGAGGAAGCTGCGCAGGAAATCAAGGATTTGCTGCATTACGAAGAATACACAGCAGGAAGTATCATGACGACAGAATTCATTGCGATTTCTGCCAACCAGACGGTCAGGTCGGCCATGTATATCCTGAAAAAAGAAGCACCCAGGGCTGAAACGATTTACTATATTTTTGTTGTCGATGAGGAGAAGAGACTTGCTGGAGTCATTTCCTTGAGAGACTTGATCGTGGCGGATGACGAGACGATGATCGGTGAAGTGATGAATGAACGGGTGGTCTCGGTTTCGGTAGGAGAGGACCAGGAAGAAGTAGCGCGGATGATGCGGGATTATAACTTCCTCGCTCTTCCTGTCGTGGATTTCCAAAACCATCTCCTTGGAATCATAACGGTCGATGACATCATTGATGTAATGGAAGAAGAGGCATCGGATGACTACTCCAAGCTGGCAGGTATTGCAGACCTCGACACAGTCGACCGAAATCCATTTACAGCCGCCAAGAAACGCCTGCCATGGCTGATCATTTTACTCTTTTTAGGGATGTTCACAGCAAGCCTGATTGGAAGATTTGAGGCTACATTGGATAAGGTTGCAATTTTGGCTGTATTCATTCCTTTGATTGCCGGAATGGCTGGCAACACTGGTACCCAGGCCCTTGCTGTGGCTGTCAGGGGAATTGCCACTGGAGATCTTGAAAAAGAAAGTAAATGGAGCATTATTCTGAGGGAAGCTGGTACAGGATTGATTACCGGAGCGGTATGCGGGATCCTGGTTGCATTTGTTGTTTACTTTTGGAAAGGTGAATTTTTTCTTGGGATTTTAGTCGGTATATCGATCTTTATAACATTAATCATCGCCACACTGGCCGGGTCGCTTGTTCCGCTGCTTATGCACAGATTGAAAATTGACCCTGCGGTAGCATCAGGTCCATTTATCACAACGATCAATGATATTATCAGTATTTTGATTTATTTTGGGATTGCTACTGCTTTTATGAGTTATCTTATCTAATAATATCTTTTGCAAGGCAAAACAGCATTAATTACTGTTAATTCTTATATAAAAGGAGGGAGCGGATGGAACAGCATGCTTCGATTACATCACTTGTGATCGTCATTATTGTTGCATTTTTAACACCTATTATATTACACCGCTTAAAATTGAGTTTCATACCTGTAGTTGTTGCTGAAATCATCATGGGTTTGATTATCGGTAAAAGTGGCTTCAACATTGTCCATGAGGATGCATGGCTCAGCACATTGTCCACCTTGGGATTTTTATTCCTGATGTTCTTGAGTGGGTTGGAGATTGACTTCACTGCATTCTCTGGCGGGAAAAATAAAGGCAGGGCAAAACCCAACAGCAAAAAAGAACCAAATACGTTTGTCGTCGCTTCTGTCATATTTGTCGGGATATTCATTGCCTCTCTTGGATTGTCGTATTTATTCGTGCTTGCAGGGTTTATTGAGAATGTATTTTTGATGACCTTGATCATCTCGACAATCTCTCTTGGAGTGGTAGTTCCTACTCTTAAGGACGCACATTTAATGAAAACAAATATTGGGCAGATCATTTTATTGGTAGCTGTCATTGCAGACCTTGCCACCATGATCCTGCTTGCTGTCTTTGTATCCCTTTATGATACTGGCGGTGGCAACACATGGCTGCTGCTCGTGCTTTTTGCTGCTGGTGTAGCACTTTATTTCATCGGCAGATCCTTCAAAAATAGGACGTTCATTAATGCATTGTCCACTGGTACCACACAAATTGGCACCCGTGCGGTTTTTGCCTTGATTATTTTATTGGTTGCCATCTCAGAAACAGTCGGCGCGGAAAATATCCTGGGGGCATTCCTTGCAGGTGTCCTTGTTTCCCTGCTGGCACCTGACCAGGAAATGGTCCATAAACTTGATTCATTTGGCTATGGCTTTCTGATTCCCATCTTTTTCGTGATGGTGGGGGTCGAACTCGATTTATGGTCACTGTTCAGTGAAAAAAAGCTCTTATTATTGATACCGCTATTACTTTTGGCTTTGTTTTTGTCAAAAATGGTCCCGGTATATCTTTTGAAAAAATGGTACGACACAAAGACGGTTCTCGCTGCTGGCTTCCTGTTGACCTCCACATTGTCACTCGTCATCGCTGCAGCAACGATTGGTGAAAGAATGGAAATGATTTCACCGCAGATGAGTGGAACACTGATTCTGGTGGCAGTCATCTCCAGTGTTTTGACACCAATTTTATTTAAAAAATTGTTCCCTGAAGAAAAAGCAGAGGAAGTTAAAGTAAAGGTGGCGTTTATTGGCGCCAACCAGATGACACTTCCGGTATCAAGAGCGCTTCAATCTTCTCTTTACGAACCAGTCATTTTTCATACAAAACAGGATAAGGCGGAAAAACTGGCGGACACTGTTTTTGAAATCATTGAAATTGACAATTATGATATTGATACACTCGATAAGGTTGAAGTGTATGATGCGAATATCATTGTTATATCTACAGGGGATCCCGACCTAAATGCGACCATCGCGGTCAGCGCAAAGGAACGTGGAGTTGAAAGGGTCATCGCGAGGATTGAAAGTCCAGACCTTGCTGAGCAAGCCCAGGAAGAGGGAATTGAAGTATTCTCTGTTCTTCGTTCAACTGAGTCGCTGCTGCGTGCGATGATTGAATCACCAGGTGTCATGACCATCTTGACACATCAGGAAAATTCCCTGCATGAAATCAGAATGCTCAATGATCATTTTGACGGTATGACTCTCAGACGTTTCCCATTCACAGGAGATGTCATCTTTGTCAGGATCCTGCGTGAAAATGAATCAATCGTGCCTCATGGAGATACCGAGCTGAGACTGAATGACCGTTTGATTGTCACAGGATCAAAAGAATATGTCGATGAGCTGAAAAGAGAACTCGAATTCTGTTTTTGGTGCTGATTTGGAACGTAAACCCGTCTTCCCGACGGGTTTTTCTTTTCAAATGAAAAAATATGGTGTAGAATTAGCACTAGGTACTAATAACTTGTATTAACAGGGGGATATTTTAAAATGACTCTTTCATTGAACGGAAAAACATACGTAGTAATGGGTGTAGCCAATAAAAGGAGCATCGCCTGGGGTATTGCTCAATCTCTCCACAATTCCGGGGCGAATTTGATTTTCACTTATGCCGGTGAGCGTCTGGAGAATAGTGTCAGGGAACTTGCGGAATCACTCGATCAAAATTATTTAGTTTTACCTTGCGACGTTACAAGTGACGAAGATGTCGCTAAATGCTTCAAAGAAATCAAGGAAGCAGCAGGTTCGATTTCCGGTGTTGCCCACTGTATCGCATTCGCTAACAAGGAAGAGCTGCAGGGAGACTATATGAATGTTACACGCGATGGTTTCCTGCTGGCCCATAATATCAGCGCCTACTCCCTGACAGCTGTTGCCAAGGAAGCAAAAGAACTGATGGCGGAAGGTGGGAGCATCGTGACTTTGACTTATCTTGGCGGCGAGCGTGCGATCCCGAATTACAATGTCATGGGAGTGGCAAAAGCATCACTTGATGCAAGTGTCCGCTATCTTGCTGCGGATTTAGGAAAGCACAATATTCGTGTAAACTCGATTTCAGCCGGTCCAATCCGCACACTATCTGCTAAAGGGGTAAGTGATTTTAACTCGATTTTGAAGGAGATTGAAGAGAAAGCTCCGCTTCAACGAAATACTACTCCGGAAGAAGTCGGCGATACGGCAGTATTCCTTTTCAGCGACATGTCACGCGGGATCACTGGCGAAAACATCCACGTTGATTCAGGATTCCATATCTTATAGAAACACATGGCCCGCCGCCTGAGCGGGCCTTATTTATTTTCAGCATTTATGACTCCTTTCAAGCAAATTCATTCATGATTCCGGCACCTATCCTGGGCGGCCGCATACATATAGGGTGAGCGAAGTTTTGGAGGTGCCATAAATGGGAAGAAAGCGAAGTCGTAAGCAATCTCCTTTGTTTTACATCAATCAGCCTGTTATTGATCTGCCCCAAGCTGATATGCAAAAAAATTATACGATTAAAAGTGAACCCGATACATCTGAGATTCTGCAAGAACAGGGTGATGTCCTTGTAACTAAAGAAATGATTTTTGAGGATAAGGAGTCATCTGAAGTGAAAGTAAACCACCAAGTTGAAGAGAAAGAAAACATTCAATCTGACCAGTCCGATGTCCGAGGGAAGAGAAGTTTCAATGATTATACATTGGAGGAAAAAATCAAACACTTAAAGTTTGTTCCCGCATCTGTAGCTAAGGTGAAATACGAATTCATTACGGTGGGAAGATCATATAAGGGATTTTTTATCGAAATGAAGGGAGAAGTATTGTTCATCCAATCTGTAACTCCCAGGAAGAAAAGCGTAAGTATTCCGAAGGAGGATTTAATCGACATCAAGAGGGTTGGATTATAAAAAAGGCTTACCATTTAGGTAAGCCTGATTTTCCAGCCTTGGTTATCTTGTATTGCCAGGAAGGCTTGAAAGTGGTGAAGCTGCAACTGGGTCAAGGCATGTGACTGCACAGAAGCAATCCAGGTCTACAGTTAAGCAGATACCAGTCCTGAAGAATTCATTTCTTGATCCGCCAGTCGTGATTTGCTCGCAAGGAGTGTCGAAGCTTTCTCCTTGGTCACCGCGAGTAGCAAGAAGCTCGAGTTTAGCGCAACAGTTATCATCCACAGAAGTTACGCGGAAGAAGAAAGAGTTGAAGCAGTCAAGCATTTGTGGTCCGCCGCCATTTGTGCGGATGCGAGTTCCAAACCCTTCGAACGGCTGGCAGTCACCGCAATATAGAATTACCGGGATTGTATCCAACTCAGTAGTAGGAGTTTGTGCACCTGCAAGCAATTCCTGGATGGATTTATTGCAGCTGACATCACAATCGTTGTCTACATCCACTTCATCCTGTGCATCTGCTATCGCTCTGAGGACTTCGCACACACAGTTATCCTCACCATGGTTCTTATTTTTGCAACCCATAATAAGTTCATCTCCTTTTTGTTGATATGACCTATTGTCCTTAATAGAATATGAATCGCCATCCTAATGGTGTGGGTGTTTGTCTAATTTTCAATATGTTTCAACAAAAATTAATGACAAAAGTGGACAGGCTCGTGCCTATCCATAGGAAATTGCCCAGCATAAGCTGTATTGAATCCAACAAAAACAAAAGTGGGTGAGATTATGGTAAGTTGGCTGGATTTATTTCTTCTGGGGATGGCGAGCTTCCGCTTGACGAGACTGATTGTATATGATGTGATTACTGAATTTCTCCGTCAGCCATTTCATGAGACAGTGGTGGAGACCCTTGAGGATGGGAGCACGGAAACCTATATAGAAATTAAAGGTACTGGTTTGAAATATTGGATCGGTGAGTTGTTAAGCTGCCATTGGTGCACTGGCATTTGGTCAGCGGCATTTTTGTATTTTGGATATGTGTTGTATCCTCCGCTGGCGATTCCGGCCATCACCATACTGGCAATTGCGGGTATTGCCTCCTTAATCCAGCATGTCCTCATTAAGGATTAACCAGCTGGATTTAATGAAATCGTCCAGAACCCCTAAGTAGACTTGTTCATAAGCTACCATATGGACTCTAAATGAAGGGGTTGTCATCATGGAGGAAAAACAAAAGAAGGATAGCAGCAATCCAAGCGAAGAAAGCCAAAATAGTAAAACAGCCTCAACCAGACGCGTACGCAGAAAACGCGGCTGTGGCTGCGGGAAAAAGAGAAAGAAAGCATAAATTCATCGTCTGCCAAACAACTGGCAGGCGATTTTTGTATTCAGGGAGTGAAAGCTGGGGGATATTAAAGTTGTTCTTACAATGATATGGAAATAAAACCCGAAATAAAAAATTCATAAATTAGGTTTTGGACGTGGAAAATAATTTTAACCAATCAGATGAATCATAGAAGGGGATTAAGGATGAATATAAAACAGACAATAAAAACAATCGCAGTACTGACGATGCTTGTAGTCGGTATTGCTGGATGTTCTTTTGGGAAGACATCCCCAGAGAGCAGGGCTTCCATGATCCAATCGGTCAATCCTGATCCGGGTGCGACTAATGATCTTGAGGAAAAGGATCTCGAGCTTGCTGAGAAGGTAAAAAAAGATATAGCTGGACTTGATGCGATTTTTGACGTCGCTGTGATTGCCGGGAAAAAAGATACACTGGTTGCTTACAAAGTAAAGCACATGAAGCGTTTCAACATGAAAGCGATTGAAAAAGAAATCAATAAGAAGCTGGAAAAAAATTATCCTGGTGAAAATTTCATTGTTTCAAGTGATTTCAAGATCTTTATTGAGGCGGTCGAGCTTCGTGAAAGAATGAAAGATCCTGCCTATCCTGATAAGAAAGCAGAAAAAGAATTGCAGCGGATAATTTCATTGAAAAAAGAAATGACTTAAGAAAGGATGGGTGAGATGGGGGACAAAAAGAAGCAAAAGATGACTCCAGAACAGCAGCAATATCAGCAGCTTGAACAAAAGCACGAGCTCAAGCGGCCAGTATTGAAGAATTGCATAAAGGCTTTTTTGGTTGGCGGTCTGATCTGCACTATTGGACAAGCGATCACTTATTTTTATATATATTTCTTTGATTTTACCGAACAGACAGCCGGGAACCCGACGGTAGCCACGATGATATTCCTTTCGATGCTGTTGACCGGGTTTGGGGTTTATGACCATATCGGCCAATTTGCCGGGGCAGGCAGTGCTGTTCCGGTGACTGGATTTGGGAACTCGGTGATATCGGCAGCGATTGAACACCGAACAGAGGGCTTTGTCCTTGGTGTTGGGGGAAATATGTTCAAGCTGGCAGGAAGCGTCATATTGTTTGGCGTATTTGCAGCATTTGTCGTTGCACTGATCAAGACTTTATTGACAATGATGGGGGTGCTTTAAATGTTGATTGGAACGCAGTCATGGCAATTCAACAATAGCCCGGTCATTGAATCATGGGGGTCATCTGGAGGTCCCTTTGAGTCGGAAGGGAAGCTTGCAGCGGATTTCGATGTCCTTCATGACGATCTATGGATGGGGGAAGAATCCTATGAGAAAGCTCATCGAGTTTTGCTTGAAGAGGCCATCAATTCGGCATTGCAAAAAGGGGAATTCCAAAAAGAAGATATGCAATTCATGCTGGCTGGTGATTTGATTAACCAAATCACGCCTACCAGCTTTGCTGCAAGGACGATGGCAATCCCATATTTCGGACTTTTTGGCGCATGCTCTACCTCAATGGAGGGTCTAGCGCTTGCATCCTTTATCATCAACTATCAGGGAGCAAAAAAGGTGGTAACTGGCGCGTCCAGCCACAACTCAGCGGCGGAAAAGCAATTCAGATACCCAACAGAATATGGCGGGCAAAAGCCTCCTACCGCACAGTGGACAGTCACAGGAGCAGGAGCGGCAGTGCTGACAGATAACTCAGATAAGCGGGGGAAAATCGTCACAACGTCAGCCACCATTGGGAAGGTGGTCGATATGGGGATATCCGATCCGTTTAATATGGGGGGAGCGATGGCGCCAGCAGCTGCAGATACGATCATCGCCCATTTCAAGGATTTGAATCGTCAGCCGTCCTATTATGATTTAATCGTAACAGGAGATCTCGGAAGGATTGGCCAGGCTACTACATATGACCTATTGCAGCAGGCCGGCCTTGAAATTACGAGAGAGCAGTTTCAGGATTGCGGACTGTTGATCTATAAAGAGGATCAGCCAGTTCAGTCTGGCGGCAGCGGTGCTGGTTGTTCGGCTTCGGTCTTGTATGGCCACTTATTGAATCAGATGAAAAATGGCATCTATAGGAAGATACTTGTTGTAGCGACAGGTGCATTGCTTTCGCCGCTTTCATTCCAACAGAAGGAAACCATACCTTGTATTGCACACGCTGTTGCGATTGAAATGAAATAGAAAGGAGGAATCGTAAATGCTGCCAATGTTTTTCTGGGCTTTTGTTGTTGGAGGTTTGATTTGTGTATTTGGCCAGCTGCTGTTCGATATAGCAAAATTGACACCGGGCCATACGATGAGTTTGCTTGTAGTGATTGGAGCGATACTTGATGGCTTTGGTCTTTATGAGCCTCTAATCGACTTTGCAGGCGCCGGTGCAACAATTCCAATCACCAGCTTTGGAAACTCGCTGGTCCACGGTGCGTTACAGGAGGCCGAGCAGCATGGGCTGGTAGGTGTTTTGACCGGGATGTTCGAAATTACAAGTTCTGGTATATCAGCTGCTGTCATTTTCGGTTTCATCGGGGCACTGATTTTTAAACCTAAAGGCTGATTCTATAAGGGATGATCTAATGCCGGATATCTTTGGTACAATCATACGTTCCATATTGTTGATCATTGGTTTATTCGTAATTACAAAGCTTCTTGGCAAAAAGCAGTTATCAAGCCTGTCATTTTTTGAATATATCGTTGGAATTACTGTTGGTGATATTGCTGGAACATTGTCAATGGATCCAGATTTGAGTCTTAGGGACGGAATTGCCAGCCTGATTATCTGGTCATTCGTCCCGTTCGCCATTTCATTGATTTCCTTAAGAAGCAGGGCGTTTCGCAGAGTCGTCGAGGGAAAGTCAACAACATTTATTGAACATGGCAACATCATTGAAAAAAATATGCGTAACGAAAAATACAGTCTTGATGAACTCCTTGAGCAGCTCCGCAAAAAAAGTGTTTTCAAGGTGGCGGATGTTGAATTTGCATCGCTTGATTCAAACGGAGAACTGAGTGTTCTTTTGAAAAAGGAAAAACAGCCTTTGAAGTATGAGGACATCAGTCACATGACAGAGGATGACAATGTTCCGGTCACCTTGATCATGGATGGGGAAATAATTAAGGAAAATCTTGAAAAGGCAAAATTGGATAAAAAACAGGCTGTAAAACTTATTAAAGATAAAGGCTATGAACAAGACAATGTATTTTATGCAGAAATCGACACAAACGGAGATATTAATATCGATCTTTATGATGAGTATTTAAGATCCCACTTTCCGGACTTTGACCAAATTTAATCCAGTTCTTTAAAATTGGGTAGGGGCTCGCCCATACATATCCCAATCACCTCTCATATAGTGTTATTGAGTAATCAAAAGTGAGGTGAAGAAGAATGGGCTACGGTTTTGGCGGCTTTTGCGGCGGTGGCTACGGCTATGGCTATGGCGGTGGATACTATGGTTCTACATTCGTTTTAATCGTCGTATTGTTCATTTTGTTGATTATTGTAGGAGCAAGTTTCTACAACTAATTGAAAACACTGGCGAA